>CAVSLB010000026.1:0-300673 GCA_963728585.1 uncultured Alphaproteobacteria bacterium | reverse complement strand
GAGCACGTAACTATGGTGAAAATCCGAAGCCGCTTCGCCTTGAGAGTTAACGCGCGTAAGCCTCTTCGACCTGAGAGTTAACCCGCGTATCGCGTGACGATCTCGCCCAGCGGGGGACGGTCGCGATCTTCAGCCGGACCCTTGGCGCGGCCGATATGAATGAACCCGGCGAGACGTTCCTGCGGACCCACTCCAAATAAATCAAGCACGCGACGGTCGTAAGCGTACCATTCGGTGATCCAATTGGCGGCATAGCCGAGCGCATAAGCGGCCAAGACGAGGCTCATCGCGGCGGCGCCGGCGGAAAGAACCTGTTCCCATTCCGGAATCTTCTTATGCTCGGCGGCCCGGCTGACCACTGCAATCACCAACGGCGCGCGCGCCAGCCGCTCGCGTTCCTTGTCCACCTGATCCTGCGTGGCATCGGGATATTTCGCGGCAAAGGCCGCGGCGATCTTGTCGCCTGCCGCAAGGCGCGCATCGCCTTCAAATACAATGAAGCGCCAGGGCGTGAGCTTGCCATGGTCGGGCACCCGCGAGGCGATGGTTAAGATGGTCTCGATCTCGGAGGCGGCTGGTCCCGGTCCGGCCAGTTCCATCGCCTTGACGGAACGGCGGGTCTTGAGCAGATCGAGTGCTTCCGGCATTTTGGGCTCCTAGTGGCGCCGATTTGAAGTTCCTATACCACCTGCGGCAAGCTCTTCTAGGAACTTCAAATCGAAAAGCGGCACTAAAATTCATAAAGTTGCCAGTGCCCCTTTGCTTCCGAAGTTCGTGTACAGAGGGGGCCGCGATGTATCACGAACTTCGGAAGCGGGGCACTAGGGCGTGTTCGGGTAACATAGGCCGCAACGGGTGACAAACCCGGTCACTGGCTTGAAATCGCCGCGATTGCAGTCGAAATGGCGGGCATGACGACCTCGGGGCTTTCCACCGGTGCCTGCCGGATGATGCAGGCTGCCATATTCATTTGTGCGCTTTGGATGCCGCAATCCGCGTCGGCGCAGTGGGGCAATTCGATTTTTGGCCCGCCAATTCCGCCCGCACCCATCCCTTCTGTTCCGCCGCCGCCGGCGATCAGCCTCGCGCCGCCGGGCGGCGGGGTGATCAGTTCGCCGCCCAATGCGTCCGGCCCCGTGTCGCGCCATCGGTAGCGCGCCCGCACAGGGCGCGCCTGCCATTCCGGCCGGTCAGGTGCCCCTCTTGTTGGCCGCACGTTTCGGCCCGGAGCCGCCGGGCATCACCGGCGGGCTGCTCTGGCGGATCTATTCCGACAAGCCGGACCAAAACGGCGTGTTCAAGCTTATAAAGGAAGAAAAGGCGGCCACGCCGACCTTGCTGCTGCCCCCGGGCGGTTATGTCGTGCATGTCAGCTTCGGGCTCGCCAGCGCGGTGAAGCCGGTGCAATTGCGCTCGGAAGCCGTGCGCGAGGTTTTCGAGATCAAGGCAGGTGGATTGCGGGTCGAAGGACGGGTAGGGGACTCGCGCATCCCGCCGAGCCAAGTCTCTTTCGACATCTACAAAGGCAGTCAGTTTGAGCCGACTGACCGGCGGCCGATCGCGCAGAACGTGGTGACCGGCGACGTGGTGCCCTTGCCGGAGGGCACCTATTACATCGTTTCCAATTACGGCGACGCCAACGCCGTCGTGCGCTCGGATATCCGCGTGCAGTCGGGCAAGCTCACCGATGTGGCGGTTAATCACCGCGCAGCGATTGTGACGCTGAAGCTGGTCAGCGCCCCGGGCGGCGAGGCGCTGGCGAATACCGCCTGGTCGGTGATGACGCCTTCGGGCGACGTGATCAAGGAATCAATCGGCGCTTTCCCGCGCTACATCCTGGCGGAAGGCGACTACCGCGCCATTGCCCGCAACGAGGGCAAGGTTTACGAGCGCGGCTTCAAAGTCATCACCGGCGTCGATGGCGAAATCGAGGTGATGGCGCGCTAGCGGGTTGATCCTCCTTGGGAGATCAACAGAGTTACGACGCCGGCTTTATCCGCTTCACGTCCGGCGGAGTGGCCTCCTCCACCAGCATCTTCACGGCGTCATCGAGCGGCATCACCTTCTGCCCCTCACTGCCCAAGCGGCGGATGGAGACCAGGCGCTCGGCCGATTCCTTCTTACCCACGACCAGCATCACCGGCACCTTCGCCAGTGAGTGCTCGCGCACCTTGTAATTGATCTTCTCATTGCGCAGGTCGACGTCGGCGCGCAGTCCCGCGCGGCGCGCGGCCGCCAGCACATCGGTGGCATAGGCATCGGCGTCGGAGGTGATGGTGGTCACCATAGCCTGCATCGGCGAGAGCCAGAGCGGCAGGTGGCCGGCATAATGCTCGAGCACGACGCCGAGGAAACGCTCCATCGATCCGCAGATGGCGCGGTGGATCATCACCGGCGTCTGCTTGGAGCCATCCGCGGCGATATAGAAGGCCTGAAAGCGCTCCGGCAGGTTGAAATCCACCTGCGTGGTGCCGCATTGCCAGTCGCGGCCGATCGCATCGCGCAGCACATATTCGAATTTCGGGCCATAGAATGCGCCTTCGCCGGGATTGATCGAAGTCTTGATGCGATTGCTGCCTTGCGCAGCGATCTGCTTAAGCACTTCATGCATGATGCCCTCGGCGTGATCCCAGGCCGCATCGGAGCCGACACGCTTTTCCGGCCGGGTTGAGAGCTTGACGGTGAGTTCACCCTCAAAACCGAAATCGGTATAGGTCGACAGGATGAGATCGTTGATCTTCAGGCATTCTTCCGCCATCTGCTCCTGCGTGCAGAACACATGCGCGTCGTCCTGGGTAAAGGCGCGCACGCGCAGCAGTCCATGCAACGCGCCGGAAGGCTCGTATCGATGCACCACGCCGAATTCCGCCATGCGCAGCGGCAGTTCGCGATAAGAGCGTAGCCCGTGCTTGAAGATCTGGATGTGGCCCGGGCAGTTCATCGGCTTGATGGCGAAAACGCGTTCGTCCTTCGTCTCGTCACCCGCCGACTGTGCCTTGAACATATTCTCGCGGAACCATCCCCAGTGGCCGGACGTCTCCCATAGCGACTTGTCGAGCAACTGCGGCGCGTTGACCTCGCGATAATCTCCGCGCAACCGCCGGCGCATATAAGCGACGATTTCCTGGAAGATGGTCCAACCGGCGGCATGCCAAAAAACAGTGCCGGGTCCTTCTTCCTGGAAATGAAACAGGTCCATCTCGCGGCCCAGCTTGCGGTGGTCGCGCTTCTCGGCTTCCTCGATCTGCTTCAGATGCGCGTCGAGGTCTTCCTGCTTGGCGAATGCCGTCCCGTAAATGCGGGTGAGCATCGGCTTGTTTGAATCTCCGCGCCAATAGGCGCCCGCCACCTTCATCAGTTTGAAGGCATTGCCGACCTTGCCGGTGGAGGTCATGTGCGGACCGCGGCAGAGATCGAACCAGTCGCCCTGTTTATAGATCTTGATCTGCTGATCTTCCGGGATCGCATCGACCAGTTCGACCTTGAAATTCTCGCCCATATCGCGGAACACGCGCTTGGCTTCGTCCCGCGACCAAACTTCCTTGCTGAAAGGTTTGTCGCGCGCGATGATCTCGCGCATCTTCTTCTCGATCGCGGGGAAGTCCTCCGGCGTGAACGGCTCATTGCGGGAGAAGTCGTAATAAAATCCGTTCTCGATCACCGGGCCGATGGTTACCTGCGTGCCCGGCCACAAGGTCTGCACCGCCTCGGCCAGCACATGCGCGGCGTCGTGCCGGATCAGCTCCAGGCTGCGGGGATCCTCGCGGGTGAGGAATTCGATCTTGGCGTCGCGCTCGATCTTGTCATTGAGGTCGACGACCACGCCGTCGAGCGCCATGGCGACCGTGCGCTTGGCCAGCGAGGGCGAAATGCCCTTGGCGATCTCAAGCCCGGTGATGTTCTCGGGGAATTCACGGCGCGCGCCGTCGGGAAAGGTCAGGGCGACCATTACTTCTCTCCTTTTGCTCACTCCCGCGAACGGGCGCGGGTAAGCGGTATTCTCGCTTGCAGGAACAGCATGAAAGCTGAACCCTGTCCCCCGTGGCTAGCATATATCGGGCCCGGTGCAACATTGGAGGAGCTAGCTCAAGATGCTGTCGCCTGGAGCGACAAAGCCTGACACGCAGAAATCAAAAAGATTTCATCGAGGCTTTCCAATTCTCTGACATGACACCGGGATAGCTTTCTGGGTAGAATACCTTTTGTGGGAGGGGGCATGAAAATAGCCGGACAATCTCTTTTCGCTGCGGTGTTTTTGCTGGCGGCCTGCCTGCCAGCCGCGGCTGCGCAGGCGAAAAGTCCCGGCAAACGCTTCGCTACAATCCCGCTCAAAAATCCGATGGTCTTCTATCTCGCGCAGGGCGAGCCGAATTCCTGCGGCCCGGGCTGCGATCAATGGATCGCCGCCGAAGGCGCCATCGCTCACGGCACTGCCGAGCGCATGCGCGCTTTCCTCACGCGCCAGGGCAGCAAAGCCGGCAACCTCCCGATTTATTTCAATTCGCCCGGCGGGATCACCACGGAATCCATCGCCATGGGCCGACTGATGCGCGAGCGCGGGATGACCGCCCGGGTGGCCCGCACCATCCCGCAGGCCTGCGAAGGCGAACGCCAAACAGTGCGCCAGCGCCAAGCGCTCCGGCCGGCCGCTGGCGGCGCGGCTGACCAGCACCTCCGCGCAATGCAACTCAGCCTGCGTCTATGCCATCGTCGGCGCACGCCTGCGCGAGATCGCGCCGGAGGCGCATCTCGGCGTCCACGCAGCCAAGACTGTGGTCGTAGGCTATCTGCCGAAGGGCACGCACATACCCGCGGACCTGCGCGCGCGATTCAAGGCGCAGAATCAGCAGTTGATCAGGCGTTATCTGGTCGACATGGGCATCCAGCCGGGCTTGCTCGACGCCGCCGACAAAATACCGCACGAATCAATCCGTGCGCTCAGCCGCGAGGAGATGGTGCGGTTCAATATCGATACCCGCAGCGTGGTGGAGAGCAGCTGGATTTACGACGAGCGTGTCAACGATCGCGGCATTATCTTCAAATCCATCGACATGACCGATCCAGGCGGGGCGGAATACCGCAAGACGATGCTGCGGGTGAGTTGCCTTGGTAGCGACCAGCTCATGGTGGGCTATGCCCGCGAAGTCGGCCCGAAGGAAAATTCGTTCGTTCCGTTGAAGTTCGTCGCCGCCAAGCAGGAGTTCAAGCTGGCGCCTCCGGCAGAACCGGTGAGCGGCAACAATGTCAGCAAGCGCTATGACATTCGGCGTGCGCCGGTGCCGATGCGGGCCTTTGAGTCCGCGGCCGCCGAGGACCGTATCGAGCTTGCGCCCGACCAGGGCGAGGGCAAACCGGGCGTGACCAGGCTCTCCACCATTGGGCTCGCTTCCGCGCTTTCGTCGCTGACCCGGCGCTGTAGTCAGGGATCGCCAGCTTCGGGCGGCGCGGGATTGGTCCCGCGCCAGGTGCCATAGCGCCAGGGCAGCCACCATCGCGCAGAGGGGGGCGCCTCGCGCGGGACAAAATCGAGGCCGGATGTTCCCCAAGGCTGGCAGCGCAGCACGCGCGCTAAGGTCATCCACCCGCCGGCCCACAATCCAAATCGGCCAAAAGCCTCCTCGGCATAATCCGAGCAGCCTGGCAGATGCCGGCAACGGGGTCCGATAAGAGGTGACAAAACGTAACGGTATGCTGCCACCGCTGCGCGCGCCGCCCGCCGCGGCCATTGCCTTATTTCGGGGAAATTCCACCACGCCATGCGTAAAAAGCGCGGGTCCAATGCCAACACCCCCTACTTTTTGTGGTCATTGTGCAACAGGTCCCCCACTGCCTGATGCCTGTGGCATTTTTGCAGTAGACCCGAATCTCTATCGCTCATAAAAATAATGGCCGGGGTGAGTGTACTGCCGTTTCCGGGACGTGAGGAAGAACTTCACGCAGGAAGCGGCGAGGGGGATTGATAATGCTGCCACGCCAGGCTGGCGTAACGGCGTTTGTCTTAACCGTCTTGGCCGTCGGGGGCCTGACATCGGCCACGTCCGCAGGTGATGTGCGGACTTTACCTATGCGGTTTGAGCTGGTGCAGGAGGGTCCCGCCAGCGCCTGCGGCGCGGAATGCCGCACCTTCATCTCTGCCGTCGGCGCCATTACCAAAGAAACCCCCAGCGACTTCGCCACCTTCACTCGCGGCCGTGACGTTACGGGCGCAACGCTGGTGCTCGATTCAAGCGGCGGCTCCGTGCTCGGCACCTTGGCGCTTGGCCGCAGCGTACGCCGGCTGGGCATCAATACGACCGTAGGCAGGTTGAACAAGATTCCCCCGGGCGGCGCCGGGGCCGTCCGCGCCATGCTTTCTCCCCGCGCCGATTGCGAATCGATGTGCGCTTACCTGCTGCTGGCGGGCAAACAGCGCTATGTGCCGCCAGAAGCACAGGTGCTGGTGCATGAGATCTGGCTCGGCGACCGGCGTGAAGATGCCGCCGCTGCGAGCTATAGCGCCGAGGATCTTGTGATCGTTCAGCGCGACATCGGCCGGCTCGCGCAATACACCATCGAAATGGGCGGCTCGATCGACCTGCTTGAAACCTCGCTGCGGATTCCGCCCTGGGAGCCGATGCGACGTCTGCAGCAGTCCGAAATCCGCAGCATGGGATTGGACACGTCCACCAGCCTGCAGACGAGCGGCTCGGAGCCGATCTCGGTCTCGATGTCGGCACAGCCGATGCCGCGTGTGCCGCCAAGCGAGCGCGGCTGGGTGATGAAGGGCAAGCCGGGTCAGGCTTCGCTGCGGCGACGGCATCCGCTCACTGTGGAAGGCGACGAGATCGGCAGCTTCGACATCATCCTGGCCTGCGGCGGCAAGGACAATTACGACGTGACTTATGTGGAGCGGCGCCGGTCGGCCGAACCGCTCAAGCAGGTGGAGATTGCCGTCGGGCGGCGCTCGGTTCCGCTGAATATCATCACCTCGGAAATCAAGGAGACGGAGCTCGCTTCACTCGCACGCGGCGTGATGCCGATTAGCGTGGTGGAGACGCTATCGCGATCGGGCAGCCGCTCGCTGATGGTGACAACCTCCAACGGTGTCGATGTCGCCACCACGATCCGCGTTGGCAACAGCGGCGTGCCGCAAAATCTGCCGCAGTTTGCCGCGAGCTGCGCGGAACAACCGGGGCCGCGCGGTGACACTCATGCCGAGCTTGTTCCGGCCAAGGCAATCGAAGCCGGCGGTCGCGGGCGCTCCGAAATAGCGTCAGGCGCTGCGGCGCTTGCTTTCGATCTGATCGATCGCCGAAACCACGGCATCAAAGGTCAGCATCGTAGAGGCGTGGCGCGCCTTGTAATCCCGCACCGGCTCGAGCACCGCGATGTCCGCCCATTTGCCCGAGGGCGGCGCCCCGTTTTCCTTCAACATACGGCGAACAGTTTCCCGCAGATCGCGCAGTTCGGCGGCTTTGGCGCCAACCACATTGCGCGCCATGATGGATGACGATGCCTGCCCCAGCGCGCAGGCTTTCACCTCATGCGCGAAATCGGTGACGGTGTCGTCCTGCATCCTCAAGTCGACGGTGACGGTCGATCCGCACAGCTTGGAATGGGCGGTCGCGGTGGCATCGGCCGCGGGCAAGCGGCCGATTCGGGGGATATTCCCGGCCAGCTCTAGAATACGGTTGTTATAGATGTCGTTCAGCATCGCTATCCGCAGTCGGTAGGCCGATTTGCCTCGCCAGCCCAAACAACTATATAGACTGCCCCTGCCGGACAAGAAGTCTGTGGCCGAGCAAATTTGCATGCGAGATGATTGATGGACGCTTAGGCACGGGTTTAACCCCGCGCATCCATCATTTCACAGGAATTGCCGGGAGCGCAGACAAGTTTACGCAGTCTGCGTAAGCTAAAATGCCGCCCGGCAATGACGATGCTGGAGCCTTTCGTGTCCGATCAAACCAATGCATTTGCCTCACGTGGCTCTACCGCCCAAGTCGAAGAAGGGCTGGCCTTCCAGCCCAAATTCGATGCCGACGGGTTAATGACCTGCGTCGTCACCGACGCGGGATCCGGCGAGCTGTTGATGGTGGCGCACATGAACGCCGAAGCGCTGCGCAAGACCATTGAAAGCGGCGACGCCTGGTATTTCAGCCGCTCGCGCAAGCAGCTGTGGCGCAAAGGCGAAAGCTCCGGCCACGCCCAGCGCGTCGTCGAACTGCGCGTAGACTGCGATCAGGACGCGCTCTGGCTGAAGGTCGAGCAACAGGGGCCGGGCGCCTGTCACACCGGCCGGCGCTCATGTTTCTATCGCGCGCTGCCGCTCGGCAAGGCTGGTGCGACGCTGGAATTTCGCGAGGCGACCGCGCTTTCGACCCGGCGAAGGTCTACGGCGACAAAGCATAGCGCCGTCATGGCCGGGCTCGTCCCGGCCATCCACGTCTTTGCAACAGACAGAACGTGGATGCCCGGCACGAGGCCGGGCATGACGAATGATGTTAGGCTTTTACCTGCGTCAGCAATTGCTTCGGCATGCAGCAAATGCGGGCGGTCATACATCACGCCATTGACCGCCACCGCGCCTTTGTCCGGCGCCGCGGCAAAGGCTTCGGCTACCGCCCGGGCCCATGCGATCTTCTCCGGCGAAGGCGCGAACACTTCGTTGATGATCGGGATCTGCGCGGGATGGATTGCCATCTTGCCGGTAAAGCCTTGCCGCGCGGCATCTTCGGCCTCGCGGCGCAGCCCGTCCGGATTGCGGAAGTCGGGAAAGACGGTGTCGATCGCCGCCACGCGTGCCGCCGCTGAAGCGGCGAGGCAGAGCGTGCGCGCGAGGCGATAAGGTTCGAAGAAACGCCCCTGCGCGTCACGGCTGCTGGTGCCGCCGAATTCGTAGCTCAGATCTTCGCTTCCCCATGTCAGTCCGATCAGCCGCGGACTTGCGCCGGCATAGGTCCCGGCAAGGAATAGCGCAGTGGCGCTTTCGATGGCGAAGGCGAAGATCTTGGTGGCGCCCTCATTGAGGCCGTGCATCGCTTCGCGCGCCGTGAGCTTGGCGTCGAGATGGATGATGGAGGCGCCGCCTTCGCCCTTCGGCAACACCACGGCATGCGGCCTGGCCGGCAGCACCGCATCGAGATCGGCGTCGGTCAGCCCGCTTTCGAGGCCATTCACCCGCACGAATATCGGTGGACGGCCCGGTGAAGAGGGAAGTCCCTTGATGAAGTCAGCCGCATTGGCGCGCGCGGCTTCTTTCTGGTCCGCTGCGATGGCGTCTTCCAGATCGATGATGACGGCATCGGCGCCGCTGGTGAGTGACTTTTCCAGCTTGCGCGCACTGTCGGCCGGAACAAACAGAAGAGAGCGCATCAATCCTCCGCTGAACGCATGCGCATGAAGGCCTGCCGGCGGCATTCCGCGACCATGGTGCCATCCTGCTTGTAGGCGCGGTGATGCAGCTCGACGATGCCTGCGCCGGGATGCGATTTGGATTCCCGCTTGCCAACGATCTCCGTCGTGCAATGCACGGTGTCGCCCTCGAACAAAGGATTCGGGAATTTCACTTCGGTCATGCCGAGATTGGCGATGGTGGTGCCGACGGTGAGATCGTTGACGGAAATGCCGATCATCAGCCCGAGCGTGAACAGCGAATTCATCAGCGGCTGGCCCCATTCGGTTTCGGTCTCGCAGAAATGCCGGTCGATATGGAGCGGCTGGGGATTTAGCGTCATATTGGAGAAAAGGATGTTGTCCATTTGCGTCACCGTGCGGGTGAGCCGGTGGTCGTATTTGTTGCCGACGATGAAATCCTCGAAATAAAGCCCGCCGCGAGGGTGTCGCCGACCATTTTCCTGCTGCATTCCGCCCCTCCCCAACCGGTTCCGGCGCTTCGCAAAATCGGCTCCAGCACTCGTTACCATATTGCCCCCCTGCTGGGGCAGGCGGGCCACCGTCGTGCCGCACGGCCATGCCGGTGGCAGCGCCCAGCTGGTCACCAGGGCGGTCGGTACCCCCGCAATGCCTGATCCGGCGGGGCCTTTTCGGCCCTGTTCAGCGCCTTCCTTCTCAGGGGCGAGTGGGGTCCGTGCATGGTCTGTTTATATCCGCGTCCCGCCGGAGGCGGTGGGTCCGCGCCTTAACCATGATATTTGGCACGCTGCTGGTCGGTGCAGATCCCGCCCGCCGCGGCGTTACTTCTTGGCGGCAGCAAATGGCCATCCGCTTCATCTTTCCAGGATATGCCGCGGATGTGGTCAGATTTTCCCCGGCCGCGGGGAGCCCACCTGCGTTAACGAATTGGCAACACTCGTAAAGAGTTATGCTGAACTCTTTGTTAACGCCCCGTCCGTAGGATGACCTTGCTGGCGTGGCGCCGGCGCCGTGAGGAGCGGTTGTCCCGTATGGCGCGTAAGTGATCCCATGATCGTCCGCGTGTTCCTGCAATGGCTGCGTACCGCGTCCGCCGGCGAGCGCGCCGACGGCGCTACGGCACTGGCGCGGGCCTATCTTTTCTCTCCGCTTTCGCTGGATGACCGAGCCGCCGGCGAGGGTGCGATGCTTATGCTGCTCGACGATCCGTCGCCGCTGGTCCGCCGCGCGCTGGCGGAGGCTCTTGCCTCAAGCCAGGCCGCGCCGCCCGCGGTGGTGCATGGGCTTGCCGCCGATCAGCCCTTTGTAGCCGTGCCGATCCTGGAGCGTTCCCCGCTGTTCGTCGATGCTGATCTCGTTGACATCGTCGCCACCGGTCATCACGAGATTGTCGCGGCGATAGCGCGGCGTCCGATGCTGCAGCGTTCGGTTGCCGCCGCCATCGCGGAAGTCGGTCCCGCCGAGGCTTGCCTTGAGCTGATCGAAAATCCGGATGCCGACATCGCGCCGTTTTCCATTGACCGCATCGTCGCGCGCTATGGACATCTCGCCGCCATCCGTGAATCGCTTCTTGCTGCCGACAATCTGCCGGTAGGGACGCGTCAGGCGCTGGTTGCGAAACTCTCGCAGACTTTGGCTGATTTCGTCGCATCACGCGCCTGGCTTGCCAAGGATCGGGCGCTGCGGGTCGTCAGCGAAGCTTGCGAGAAGGCCACCGTCACGCTCGCCGCCAACACCGCGGAAGTGCGCCCGCTGGTTCGGCATCTGCGCGAAACCGGCCAGCTCACCGCCGGCCTCATGCTGCGCGCGCTGCTTTGCGGCAACTGCGCCTTGTTCGAGGAGTTGCTGGCCGAGCTGTCCGGTGTGTCGCTCGAACGCGTCTACGGGCTCGTCCACGGTAAAGGCAATGCGGGTTTCCGCGCGCTCTATGACAAGGCCGGTCTTCCAGCTTTGACCTATCCGGCCTTCCGCGAGGCGATCGAAGCCATGCACGAGGACGTGCTGCTGGGCGAAACCGGCGACGCATCCCGGCTGAAGCGGCGCATGGTCGAGCGCGTGCTCACCCGTTGTGAGAGCAATATGCTCGGTGACATTGAACCGCTGATGACTCTGCTGCGCCGGTTCGCCACCGAAGCCGCGCGCGAAGAAGCACGCATGTTGTGTGACGAACTTCTCGACATGCCCGATCCCCAACCGCCGGCGGATTACGATTTCGTCCCCGGCGAACGGCTGGTCGCGGCTTAGCGCGGCTCAGGTAATCGGCGTACTAACCAATTCCGCGGTGTCATAGATGCTCACCATGACCATGGGGTAAGCTTTTTTAACCGCCTCGCCCGCCTTTTGCGCTTCCTCGACTTCGGCGAAGCTCTTTTTGGTCTGCCGGTCTACCTGAAGCAAATAACGCTCCTGTGTGGGGCGCAGTTGCCCCTTTCGAACGGGCGCCTCTTCGATAACTGCTTCCTTGGCAGGCATGTTGATTTTCTTCGTCGCCATAAAAACTCGTTCCTTTTCAAAATCCCAGGGTGAACATCATATGTAATAGCTCGCTTCGGTCATTGTGAGAGGCCGTCTGGCTGAATTTCACGGCTGTCACTATGGCGCAAACACCCGCAGCGCATTCGGCCTTGCCCGGTAGCGCAGGGGCGGGCGCAGGATCGTCACTTCGCCGTCAAGCGCGACCAGGAGCCGGCTGGTGCGCGAGCTGATTTCCAAGTCAGGCACCTTCACCGCGCGCAGGTCGCGCGATTGGTCCATGAAGCCAAGCAGCGAGCGGCAAGCGAGCCAGAACAATGCCAGGCGGCTCTGCCGGTTGGCGACATAGACGCATAATTCGCCCGCATCCAGTCGTTCGCGTTTCCCGGCGGTCCGGCCGGTTAGGCAATATTCGTTGTTGCCGATGAAGACGCAGGGGCTTCGATACGGCTCCGCCAGACCGCCGGCGCGAATGCGAAGCCGCCGCAGCGGAAAATACCGCAGCGTGCGCCAGATCGCGAAAGCCATCGCCGTCCATTTGCGCATGCCACGTCGTTCCCGCAGACGCTGCCGGTCGAGCACGAGATACGGATAGATCCCGATGGAGGAGTTGTTGACGAAGATCTCGCCATTGACCTCGCCGAGATCGACTGATTGCACCTGACCGGCGGCAATGAGCGCCACCGCCTGCTCGAGCGCAAGCGGGATGCCGAGATCCTTGGCGAAATGATTAAGCGTGCCGAGCGGCAAGATACCGATGGGAACGTCGCTGCCGGCAAATACGCTCGCGACGGATGCGATGCTGCCGTCGCCGCCGCCGACCACGACAGCGTCGATCTGGTTATTCTCGGCCTGCCGCAAGGCGCGCTTGGCGCCTGCTTTCAGCTCCGTACCCGAAAGAAAATCCAGGCTGCCCGTGATCCCATACCTCGTGAAGGCTGCGGCAAGCGTTTCGCTCAGCGTCCGGCCGTCACGGCATACAATATTGCCTGCCGCGTTGTTGAGGAGCACGGCCACCCTGATGCGCTTCTCCTGAGACATGGCGACCACTCGACGGTGAGCCAACGCTAATGCGCCGCGCCTCCTGGGTGTTCCCCAGTTCAGATTACGACGTCCTATTCCCGACGCTGGACGGCGATGCATCAATATCCGAACTGTTCGCGGATGATCCGCTCGTCCAGGCTATGGCCGGGGTCAAACAGCATATGCATGGAAATATCGTGGTCCATTCGGATATCGACCGATTTTACCGACCGCACCTCGGTATGGTCGGCGACCGCCGCGCAAGGGCGCTTGTCGGCTTCCAGCACCTCGACGGTCACCTGGGCCGCGTCCGGCAACAAGGCGCCGTGCCAGCGCCTGGGACGGAACGGACTGATCGGGGTCAGCGCCAGCAGCGGTGCGTTGATCGGAATGATCGGCCCCTGGGCGGAGAGATTATAGGCGGTCGATCCCGCCGGCGTGGACACCAGCACGCCGTCGGCGACGAGTTCGGGCAGGCGTTCCTTGCCGTCGATCAGGATCCGCAGCCGCGCCGCCTGATAGCTCTCGCGAAACAGCGAAACCTCGTTGATGGCATAGGATTCATGCGGCTTTCCCTGCATGTCGCGGGCGCACATCAGCAGCGGATGGATCACCGCGGTTTTTGCCGCCGCCAGCCGTTCCTTCAGCTTGTCGTCGGAGAATTCATTCATCAGGAATCCGACGGTACCGCGATGCATGCCGTAGATCGGCTTGCCGGCCTGCATGAAGCGATGCAGGGTTTGCAGCATCAAGCCATCGCCGCCCAGGGCGACGACGACGTCGGCGGAATCGGGATCGACGTCACCGTAGCGTCGGGTGAGCGCCTCGCGTGCCTCGGCGGCTTCCGGGCTGGAACTGGCGACAAACGCGATTCGTTCGTAGCTGGGATTGGGGCCGGGCATGGGGTGAGCCTTGCGAACGCGATACGTTACCACGCAAATGAATGCCCGGTATCGGCTAGACCGACATCGGTGGATTGCCGACATCGGTTAGACACCGAGATCGGCGAGGCGGGCCCATCGCATCGAGGATGACCGAATGGAACGCGCGGTTTTCGTCTATACGACCTACCCATCCATTGTCGAGGCACAGGACGCGGGCCGGGCGCTGGTCGAGCAGCATCTGGCGGCCTGCGTGAACATCCTGCCCGGCATGATATCGCATTACCGCTGGCAGGGAACAATCGAGCGCGCCGAGGAAGTGGTGATGCTGATCAAGACCCGCGCCTCGCTGGCGGAGGAGGTGCGCGTGCGGGTCAAAGCCCGTCATTCCTACGAAACGCCGGCCATCCTGGTGCTGCCGATCGAAAGCGTGGATCAGACCTATCTGGCCTGGGTGATGGCGGAAACCGAGAAGCCCCCAGCGTAACAGTCGTCATGGCCGGGCATAGCCCGCGAAGACGGGCGTAAACACCCTTATGTCCCGGCCACCCCGATAAGGGACGCAGTGCCTATCTAAGCGAGATGCCCGGCACCGCAGACAAGTTTACGCAGTCTGCGCAAGCTTGACTGCGCTGCCGGGCATGACGAACTGGAGAATCTTCGAAACCGATCAGTAAGTGAACTTGCCTTCGATCACGCCCCTGAGATTCTTGTAGGGCTCGCAGTCGTTCCCACCACAGACCATGCTGATCTTCTGCAGGAAGTCCTCGGCCTTGAGCACGTTACCCTGCTCGGCATGCCACATGCCGTAATAGGACAGGGTGACGACATGCACCGGGTCAGACTTCAGCGCGCGGTCATACCAGAATTTTGCCTTGTCATAATCGCCGAGCTTGCGCCAGGCGAAGCCGACGCTGGTCGCGACGTCGGGATGATCATCCTGTCCGAGCGCCAGCATGGCGGCTATACCATCCTCATATTTCTCAGACTTGATCAGGTCATAGGCGATCTTGTAGCCATCGAGGAATTGCGACTGCTTGTCTTTCTTCTGCTGTCCGGTCGCGGGCGCATTGGTTTTTTTCTTGGCGTCGGTTTTCTTCTTGTCGGCAGCGGGCGCCGGCGGCGGCGTGGGATTGTCTTTCATGTCCGCGAGAGCCGGACCTGCTGCCAGCGCGAAGCCGAGCAGGGCGGCCGCGCCAAGGAGAAGGATCTTATGCTTGCGGGTTGTCATGACGTTTCCTCGCTCGAAAAATGCCCGAAGGAAAACAGCCAACTGCGCGCGTGATAGCTTGCCCGATTAAACACCGCAAGGCCATGCAATACCATGACCTAACAAAGGAATGTGAACAGGGGGCCTGGGTCCCTGTCACTCTTCCGCTTCCGAGAAGAGGGACGTTTCGCGTCACCGGAATTGCGCCCGCAACCCTGCATAGGCGGCAAAACCCTGCGCTCGATAGGAAAACACCTCCTCATGGTGGCTGTCGAAGATGTTTTCAGCCCGTATATAGGCGGTGGTCGTCGGCGTAAGGTCGTAGGACAGGATGCCGCCCACGGTCGTATAGGCGTCGAGTGTCACCGGCGTCAGCGGGAAACGAAACCAGGTATCGGGCATGCTGCCATTGTAGACGACGTTGACCGTTAGCCGCGTGCGTTGGTCGGGCAGGTTGATCGTTGCCGATCCCGCGGCGGCGTGCCTGGGCCGGCGGATCTCGGGGGTGCCGTCCGCGAGCTTGGCGATGGTGTAGGTGTAGGTGCCGGAGAGCGCGAGCCAATCGGTCAGCGTCGCCTTGGCGGAGATCTCCACGCCGTGGCGGGGGCTGGTGCCTTCATCGTTCACTACCGTAGAAAGAAAGCCGCCGCCGGCCGAGACGGTGACGATTTTGTCGTCAAACTCGGACGCGAAATAGGTCGCGTCGACTACCAGCCGCCGGTCGAAGAAGGCCTGTTCGACGCCAGCGTCCCAACCAAGCGAGCGTTCCGGCCTTAGGTCGGGATTGCCGATGAAGCTGCCGACAAAGAAGCCAAATTGCTCGGTGAAGGTCGGATTGGTGACGCCGGTGCCGATGCTGGCATGCAGCCGCGTGCCCGCCGAGGGAAAGCGCTGCGAGATCGTTTCACGCCAGGTGGTGACGTCGGCGAAGCCGCTATTGTCATCGTGACGCAAGGCCGAGGTCAGCGTCAGGCCGAACGGCAAATCAAGCGCGTATTCGCCCGCCAGCCCGTTCCGCGTGCGCTCCGCGCCTCTCGCCCAGAATGCCGCGGCGGCGGGATCGCCGAACGGTCCGGAGAGGGAGGCGGAATCCATGGTGAGGAATTCCTTCTGATGGTCGGCCAAGAATGAGAGCGTGTGGGTCTCGCCGCCGAACAGCTGCGTGTGATGCTTCAGCGTCGCCTTGTAGTCGAAATTGTCGCGGTGACCGTCGGAATTGAAAAAGCCGAAGACCACGTCGTCGTCGTGCCGCTTTTCCTCATAGCGACTGGCGCCGAAACGCTGCACGAAGGCGCCATCGAACAGCGACCAGGTGGCGGCGACGCGGCCGTTGAACGCGCGGAAGTGGTTGAAGTCGAACTCCTGGTCGGCGGCGAGGCCCTCGAACGGGCCAAAGAAAGGCTGCGCGTCGAGCTGCGCATGCCGCTCGGCGTAACGCACGGCGGCTTCGACATTGAAATTCGGGAAGAGATCGGCGCCGAATTTCCCGGTGACGGTGGTGGCATGGCTGCCATCGCGCTCATGGCCGAATCGGGAGACGTTGTAGCCTGACGTGGTGTTGTGATCGACGCTCACTGCGCCATAGAACGGACCATGAGAGCCGCGCGCGCTCGCGCCGCCAGCCGCGGTATTCATCGAACCGCCTTCAAAACGGACGCTCGCTTCCGGCTTGGCGATGCCCCGTCCACTCTTGGTCACCAGCGAGATTACGCCGGCATGGGCGTTGGCGCCGTAAAGGCCGGATTGCGGACCGCGGATCACTTCGATGCGTTCGACGTCTTCGATGGCGAAATCGGCAAAGTTAAAATCGCCGCCGTCGATGGAGTTCACCGGCACGCCGTCAATCATGACCAGCAGGTGGTTGGCTTCCGCGCCGCGGATGCGCACTTGGGTAATCGAGCCGCGCGTGCCGCTTTGGCTCACCGCTACGCCGGGAACGGTACGCAGCGCGTCCGCAACGGTGGTGAAGCCTTTCTCACGCAGATCTTCGCCGGTGATGACCGTGGCCGACGCGCCTACTTTCGAGCCCTCGGTCGGTGCCTGGTTGGCGTAAATCACGATGCGGGGAATCTCCATCGGCTGCGCCTGCGCGGCGGTGCCGGCAAGACCGGCGGCAATCCAGCCGAGCGTTGCCGCCCGGCCAAGAGTATTTCAGGCTAAACAAGCAGGAAACAAAGGTTGACGACATGACGTGCCTCCGCGGCGTTGGCTGAAACGGATCGCGGAGACGCGGGCCAGCAGGCACGCACCTGTCCAAGACAAAGGGTTGAGACAACAGGCCATAGGCCGGTCCCCCGCGACGGTTTACACACGTCATCGCTGCGGAAAGACCCGCCCCGAACGCGCGCCCCGCGCGTCGGAAGGATGACTGTGTAGGCAGGTCTCCTGGCTCGCGGGTCGCCGCCCTTATTCCGCCTTCCCGGGTTTTCACCCAGTGGCATCTGGAACAGGGCTCGCCGCTGACAGTTGCGGGGGCAGCTTCGGATTAGGCCCTATTACACCGTACAGCGGGCCGCACCGAATTCCCTTTTGGCCGGCCTGAGCCGGCACACCTACACAAGCGGGGCAAGTGAAACCGGCGGCGCTGAACTTGTCAACGACCCGGCGCGGCGCCGATCAAAAAAACTTGGGCTGCAGCAAAAATGTCCACGTTCCGGTTTGCCACGAGCTGCATTACACTTTGCCTGAGATTCGACAGGGGGAACTTCATGGCTGTCATTCGTATGCTTGCCGCGGTCGCGGTACTGGCTGTTGCCGTCTGTCCGGCGGCCGCTGCCGATGAGGTGATTGAAGCCATCGACCAGGCGCGCAAGGCCTATCAGTCTGGAAATTTCGGCGAGGCGAAGCAATCGCTCGATCTGGCTTCGCAGCTGATTGGGCAGAAAAACGCCGAAGGTTTTGCTGCGCTGTTGCCGAAGGCCTTGCCTGGCTGGAAACAGGACAAGACCGACGCCACCGCGATGGGAACGAGCATGTTCGGCGCGTCCATGGCTACGGGCCGTTACACCAATGCCCAAGGCGAGGACATCGAAATCCAAATCACCGGCGACTCGGCGATGATCGCGCCGTTGGCTGCTGTTTTTGCTAATCCGCAATTCGCCGGCGCCATGGGAAAAATTGTTCGTGTCGGCAACCAGCGCGCCATTGTCACCAAGGAAGGCGACGTGCAGATGGTGGTCAACAACAAATTTTTGGTTGTGGTCCAGGGATCAGGCAAGGCTGACGCCAAGCTGGCTTACGCGCAGGCCATCGACGTCAACAAATTGTCCAAGATGTAGCCAGTCGCTCTGACGTGCGAAGCTCGAAGGATGACGCATCATCCTTCGAGGGTCGTTTCAGGGCCACTCGTATGCGGGTGGCGGTGCCGACAAGAAGCCGTTTCAGGCTCCGGTCACGGCGAGGGCACTTTGACTCGCGACACTGTCCAACGCGTGACGTCTTCCTCGGGCTCGTCGCCGACCGCCGGCGTCAGGGGCAGCGCCAGATTGGTCACGAATATCTTGTCTTTGAGGATGACCGGACTCGCGGGGAACAACAGCCCGTCGGGTTTGCCGTTGCGAATACCCTGGAATTCGCCGAGGCGTTCAACGACACGGCCCTGCGCGTTCAGCGCGACGAGCTCATCGTTCTGATTAGCCGCCACCCACAGACGGCCGTCCTCGTCGAAGGCCAGGCCGTCGGCGCCGTTGATGCTCTCGGCGAAGACGCTGATGGCGTTCGACGTTAGGTCGAGCTTGAGCACACGGTCATCGCCCGTATTCGCGATGAATAATGTGGTCCCGCCGCTGTTAAGCGCGAGGCCATTGGCGCCAAAAGGTGGAAATCCTGCAGTTGCCAACAGGGGATCGTGAGAAACCGTGGTCATTGGGCATGACGGGGCGCATGCGGCCGGATTGTTGATGCGAAAGATTGCTCCCTGAAAGGAGTCGGACACGTAGAGCCTGCTGCCGGTGCTGTCGAAAACCAAGCCGTTTGGCGCCGGAACGGAGTTCGAGCCGAAGATGATGCTGTCGGTGCTGCCGTCTGGATTTCCTACGCTCCGGGGAGCCGGCGGGCCGATGTGGGGCAGGTTGGCGACGTCCTCGATCGGCGTCCCGGCAAAGAAGTTTGCGGAAATCCGTTGGATTTTCCCAGCGCCGAAATTGCCGATATATATTTTTCCGGTCGCGGCATGGAACGCAAGCCCGAGCAGCGGCGTGGCCCCGAAATCCCGCTGTGCGATGAGGCGCCCGTTGTGATCGAAGCGCAGGAGCTTGTTCGGGTTCGGACCGAAATCGAATGTACCGACATAGATCTGGCGCGTTGCGGGGTTGGCGGTGATGCCTTCGGGAAACCGGACGCCGTCTGGCAGGGTCGCAAATCTCTGGACAGCGTCGTGGCGCCCCTGGTCATCAGCAAGGCCCGCGTGCCCACCCAGCATAACGAAGGCGATCAACGGCAACAGTTTCCAGCGTTTCAGAGACGTTTGCATGAGCCCCTCCCGCGTTGAGGTTAGACAAAGTTACCACGTAGGCAGGCAAGGAAAGCGTCGTTTGGGCGCTATATTCCCTTCCTGTTCTCGTGCTCCAAATAACTACCAGCGGTCAATGAAGACGTGTCACAGCGGCCGCCATTCCACCGGCACCAGTTCGAAGCCGCTGCCGCTTCTGACGATATGCCCGGAGCCCGGGAAGGGGAAGTGATAGCCCTGCACCAGCATCCGGTCGGAGGCCGCGCGATCCAGAAGCTTCTTGCGCGTGGCCACGGCGGTCTCGCCGTCCATGTCTAGCACCGGCTGCCATTCCGGATATCGCACGAACAGTTTTGGATGATTGCTGGTGTCGCTGAGCACCAGCACCGAATCGCTACCCGATGCCACCGAGAAAGCGGTGTGGCCGGGCGTGTGTCCCGCTGCGCCGATGGCGCTGATGCCGGGCGCCAGCTCGGCGCCGGGCGAAAAGCGCGTCACGTCATGAGCTAGGTTGCGGAAGATGCGTCGGGCATTCAGCACATAGCCCTTAATTTCCGGCGCCGCGCGGCCGGGCAGGCTCTCGTCCATCCAGAAATCCCATTCCGCCTGCGGCACCTTGATCTCCGCATTGGGGAAATAGCGCTCGTCATCCTTGGTCTTGATGCCGTTGATATGGTCGGGATGGAAATGCGAGATCAGGATGATGTCAATTTCCGCCGGCGTGACGCCCGCCGCGGCGAGATTGGCGTTGAACGTGCCGGCGGTGGCCGCGATCTGCCCGCCCGAGCCGGTGTCGATCAGCACGAGCTTCGAGCCGGTGTTGACGAGCAGCGCGGTGAAGGGGATCGGCAGCTTGTCGGTTGCCGGCAGGAAGGCATCGGCCAATGCCTTGCGAACATCGGCGGGATCCGCGTTGCGCACGAATTTGTCGTCGATCGGCCGCTCCCATAGGCCGTCGCTGAGAGCTGTGAGTTCGTAACTGCCGATCTTGTAGCGATAAAGCGTTGGCGCCTGCATGCTTGCGAAGGGAGCGGCGGCAAGACTGCGCGTCGCTGGAGAGGGCGCTCGCTGCAAAGGCGGCGCCGGCCAATACGTCGCGGCGGCTAAACGTAATCACGACGGGTCTGCTTTATCTGGTTCACTGCTTTGACCATCACCAGCCGATGCAAGGTCACCTGCTTTCGATCGAACATCACCCAGGCTGACGGGAAGAAAACCAGATAGCGATTGTAAGTCTCAACCCCGACCAGTTCCACTGCCTTATCGCGGTTCTTGGCCAGACGATTGAACCAGGCTTTCAGCGTCGGCCGGTAATCGTGGGTGGAATCGTGCACCACGTCGAACCCGGCCTCGCGCGCCGCCCAGAGATGATGCGTATGTGGAGCCAGTTCAGATCCCGGAAAGATGAGCTGGCCGGCGATCGTGCTGGTCGGCCTCCATCCGGCATTGAGCGAAAAGAAATGGTGCACCATCCTGCCGTTCGGCTTCAGCGCGCCATGCAGCTTGCGCAGCAGCGGCAATATCTCGTTGGGCCGCACGTGCTCCATGGCACCGATGGAATAAATCTTGTCGTACGAACCCGACGCGTAGTCGGTGGTAATGAAGTCCTCGATCCGCACGTTGAAACCGAATTTTTCCTCGATATGACGTGCCTGCTCTTTCGACAGGGTCATTCCCGTGAGCGACTCCTTGTCACCTGTGGCTTCATGAATGTGACGGAGCATCGAACCCCAGCCGCATCCGAGCTCGAGGATGCGCTCGCCGGCGACCGGCGCGATCAGGCTGAGCAGGTGGTCGGCCTTGCGTCGCTGAGCGGTCTCCAGGCTGTCCTGCTCCGACGCAAAATCCGCGCAGGAATAGAACATGAAATCGCGGTCGAGGAATAATTTGTAGAATTCGTTGGAGACGTCGTAGTGATATTCGATCCCCTTGGCATGGCTCTGGTTGAGTAAGCGCGCCATCAGCAGCCGACGTTGAAACGGAAACGGGTAAGCATCGATCAGCGACTGGATGAAGGGCGCTTGCTTGCGGGTGAAATACTGCCAGGTGAATTTGGGATCGAGCGGCGTGGGCGAGCTCATGTAAAACCGCAGAGCCGCGTAGGCCATCCCATGCGTCACCGTATGCTGCGTCCGCCGCAGCCACCGGCCCGAATCCGTGATTGCAGATGGGAGAGATGACATTGGGCTCGAAAGACGACCTTCCGCCAGGATGCAAGACATGGCCGTCTCGGAGGGATTCGAACCCCCAACCCCCAGATTCGAAGTCTGGTGCTCTATCCGGTTGAGCTACGAGACGGGCAGCGCCACAAAACCACGGCACTGGCCGGCGGGTAAAGCGCCTTCCGAGGCCCCGCGCGGCAACGGCAAAAGACCGATTGTCTGACCGGTTGAATCGCCGTATAGCGCGCTATATCCCATCTTTGGTCTTAAGACGCTTCAGAAAATATGTCTGACGCCGCACCGACGCCCGACGCTTCCATGCCGCCTGCGCGTGTGCCGCTGTTCGAGCTGTTCCTTGTCTTCCTCAAGCTCGGCACCCTCGCCATCGGCGGCGGGTCGCAGGCCTTCATGTATCGCGACCTGGTGGAGGTGAAGCGCTGGATCGACGACAAGGCCTTTGTTACCGGGCTCGCGATTGCGCAGGTATTGCCGGGCGCCAACCCGGTGAATCTGGCGCTCTATTTCGGACAAAAGCTGCATGGCGGTTTGGGCGCCACGGCGGCGGTCTTCGGCATGGTGGTGCCGGCCTTCTGCATCATTCTCATGGCCGGCTATGCCTATCGCCAGCTCGCGCATTACCCCGCCACGCATTTCATTTTGCTTGGCGCGGCCGCGGTCGGCGTGGCGGCGACGCTGGCCATGGGGATCAAGATCGCCCAGCGGCTCGATCGCAATTGGGCGACGATACTCATTGCGCTGGTGACCTTCGGTGCCGTCGGCGTGCTGCGCCTGCCGATGGTGCCGGTGGTTGGCGTCGTCGTACCAGCCAGCATTCTGATTTTTTATCTGATGGACCGGCGGCATGTACGATAGCCGCCTCCTCGGACTTATTCTTGTCTTCGCACCGCTGTCGCTTTTGTCCTTCGGCGGCGGGCAGGCGATCGTCGCCGACATCCAGTATCAGACCGTCGAGGTTCACAAGTGGCTGACGAATTCCGAATTCGTCGACATGTTTGCGATCTCGCGTGCCTCGCCGGGGCCAAGTACACTGATCGCTGCGCTGATCGGCTGGCAGGTGGACGGATTTCCCGGCGCACTGGTCGCGGTGCTGGCGATTTATATCCCATCCTCGATTCTGGTGTATGGCGCGGCGAGCTGGTGGCAGCGCAGCGCGGCTTCGCCGCTGCGCATCGCGATCGAACGCGGCCTGGCGCCGGTGGCGATCGGGCTGATCTTCGCCGGTCTGCTGGTGCTGGTGCAGGCAGCTCGGATGGACTTGCTGCAGTTCGCCACGCTGGCGGTGTGCGCGGCGATCCTCTACTTGACGAAGTTCAGCGCTTACCGACTGCTATTCATCGTAGCCGCGGTGTACGGCGCGATCGTTTACGCCGGCTACGCTGGCGCCGCCTGAGGGGGCCAACCCGATCAGGATGAGGGCACCGCGATTTGGTTCGGCTGTCGATTGCCCAGCCACGACATGCGTCGCCGTGCGTAGGCGTCAACGGCGGCGGCGGCCGCCGCCCAGGCCAGCAACGCCAGGGGATCCCGGCGATCACGTCCACAAGATAGTGGCTGCCCTCGATCGGGATGGCGATCAGCATCAGACTGTTCAGTACCAGGCTTACCCAACGCAGATAGGGCACATTCCGAAAGCCGAGCAGCAGCAGGGCGGCCGTGACCGTATGGAAGCTCGGAAAGGTCACGAGACCCTGGGCGCTCCCGAGCTCTACCACGCGCATGGCACCGGATCGGAGCGCCAGCGCCTGCATCTCAAATTCGCGCGGCACCGCCAGGTTGATGTGAGGATGATCGCTCGGCGTAATCCCAAGATACGCAAGCGGGCTGATTGCCGGCATGAAACCGGCGATGACGACAGTCAGGATCGCGCCGAAGCCAAAAGCCAGCAGCAGGATATCGAGCCGCCGGTAGTCGCGGACGGCGACCAGCGCGATCAACACCAGCGCCAGCTGCGGCCACATCGAGTGATAGGCGAGCACGAGCAGCCAATTCACTCTGGGATGAGCATCGAGGACAGCGAGCCAATATCGCCAGTCGAACCCGATGGCCTCATCCCAGGCAAGAAAGGCCGCATCCCAGAGCGGACGAGCAAGACTTGTGGCCGAATAGGAAAGACTGCCAAGAAGAAAGCTCAGCAGGAACAATTCGACGGCGGCGCGGAACAGCCGCGCAATGCGATCGTCTGGTCGCCTGACGGTGTAAAAGGCCGACAAGCCGAGACCGGCGATGACGATCAGAACGACCGCGGCGATGTCATAGAGCTGGAATTTGATGCCCGCGCCGAGCTTTGCCAATGTGTCCGCGACGGCGCAGGCCAGAATGAGAAGCCAAATCGGCTTGGCTGCGCCGAATCCCGGCGACGTCGGCTGTTCGCTGCCACGATCCATTCCTGAAAAGATTCCTTGGCCGGGCAGCAATCTGCCGCTGCATGCTCTACCGCCGGACCGTTAATTAACGGTTGCCCGTATCGGGAATATTTTGCGCGCTGCAGGGCAAAAAAACCGTGGCGGATCCACCGCTTACGGTAATGGGGAGCCAAGGCTCCACTTCTCGGCGTTGAAAGTAACTAAACATAAAAAAGGAGGCGCTATCATTGTCCGGCGGAAATTTCACACGAGATTATCGAATTCGACTCCCTATGACTCTGAACCGCGGCCTTGGGTTGACGCTCCTTGTGGGCATCAGCTCATTTTTCCTGAGTTTCGGCATCCTGCTCGTCGTGGCAGGTGACCGTCTCGGCAATCTCCTCGGTCAGGTTTCTCCGACTTTTCTCGTCGCCACATTTGCGGCCTCAGCCGCCGGCTTTGCCATGAGCACCGCCTTTATCCTGTCTCTGGTTGAGGAAAAGAAGCAGATGCGCACGGCACTCGACGCCATGTCGCAGGGCGTTTGCATGTTCGATGCTTCAGAACGGCTGGTCATCTGCAACTCGAAATATTACGAAATGTATGGCCTAACGCCCGAAGATGCCCGGCCGGGATCCACATTGTCGCAGGTGCTGGCGCGACGCGTGGCGAAAGGCACCTTCTCGCGCGATCCTGTCCAATACCGGCAGGAACTGGTGAGCCACGTCAGAAATGGGGAGACCACCACGCATGAGGTGACGCCTTCGCAAGGAAGACAATTGCTGGTGATGAATCATCCGGTGCCTGGCGGCGGCTGGGTGGGAACGCATCAGGACATCACTGCCTTGCGGAAGGCTGAGCAGGAACGCGCTACCATGGAGCAGCAGGAGGAGCGCCGCGCCGTAATAGAAAGCGCCATCGTCGCCTTCCGCGAGCACTCAAGTTCTCTGCTGAAGATGGTTTCCGACAGCGCAAGCGGTGTGCGCTCGACCGCGCGTTGGCCTTTTTGAGGCTTTTAGCCACGCGTCCCAGCATTCTGGAAACGCGTTAAAGATGTCGAACCAAGCTTCGTTCAACGTAGGAAAAGCGGAATCCGCGGCGAACGAACTGTGGGCTTCCATCAAGGAAATCGGACAACGGCTTGATCAGACGGCTGAAGTGGTCCGATCCGCTGCCAAGGAAGCGAAGTTGACCAACCAGGACATCGACGAGCTGGCGCATTCCGCGCAGAACGTAGGTGACGTCATCAAGTTGATTCACAGTATCGCGGGCCAAACCAATCTACTGGCGCTGAACGCAACAATTGAGGCGGCGCGCGCAGGTGAGGCGGGGCGGGGCTTTGCCGTGGTGGCTTCCGAAGTCAAGTCGCTTGCCGTGCAGACCGCCAAGGCGACCGAGGATATTTCCAGCCAGATCACCAATATGCAGAACTCCACCAGCAAAGCGGTTGAGGCCATCAAGCTGATCGCCAACCGCATGCAGGACATTGATGAGCTTTCGAACGCTGTTGCCGAATCCGTACAGCAGCAGGACGCGGCAACCGCCGAGATTCTGAAAAATGTGGCGAGCGCAGCTGAGAGCGCGAAATTGGCCGTGACCGGACTGACCGAGGTCGCTACGGCCACCACGCAAACTCAAGACGC
Source organism: uncultured Alphaproteobacteria bacterium (assembly GCA_963728585.1). GTDB lineage: Bacteria > Pseudomonadota > Alphaproteobacteria > Rhizobiales > Xanthobacteraceae > CANKHA01. The sequence continues at coordinate 275,115 of CAVSLB010000026.1, read as the reverse complement.
GTCGCAGATCGTGCTGGGCGCATCTGAAGTCGGTGCAAAATACCATCGACAGGCTTCGTGGCGAGGTCGAAACCTTTCTCGCCAAGGTGGCGGGCTAGCAGCGCAACGGCAGATCAGATCGAAGGGTCAAGGTTGACCATTTCCGGCCAGCGCTCCGCCCAAAAGGCCGGAGCCGCGGTGAATTACTGCCCGGAACGGACGCGTTTGATGAAGGAGCGACGTTCTTCTTTTTCAAGTGTCTTCCAGTCGCGATTGGCCTTCTTGGCTTCCCGCCTGGCGAGTACGTTGACGGCCTTTGCACGATCGTCTTCGGTGGCCTGCCCGCGAGCAGAGCGTAACTCGGCTGACTTCTCGTCGCGCGACAGTTCTTCCCATTTCTTGCCGCGGCTCGTGGCCAGTCGCTTTGCGGCGACGCGGTCAGCCTCTTTCTCTATGTCTTGTTGATTTTTCATGTTTTGCTTCCTCGTGCTGGCATCACTCGCTCAGGAACCCTGGACAAGCCGGGGCATCACACCCGCTGGTAGTGGGTTCGGCGCGCCGAAAACATTCTGCACATAGCGGTCGCGACTGGCCATACCTCATGGGCATCTTGATCTTTGGCAAGTGCTGCCTAGGACAGATTTAGGAATTGTCGGATCGCTGTGACGTTGGCTTGAGCTTCCTCCTTGTGCGCAGCCGGAAATGCCCATCCCTCTCCGGTGCTGAGGACCAGCATCGTGTGCCAGATTTCGACGCCGGACGCCCGATCTACAGACCTGTCAGTGCTCACGTCCGAAATTTGAGATAGGGAGGCTTCCGAAGGCTTAAGCCGCCAGATCACCAGCTTACGCTGAAAAACAGCTCGCCCGGTTTGTTTATCCAGCGTCAGCGTACTGGACCCTGATTTTAACACGAGACGGTTCTGGCCGCTCTCGATGACAGGCATGGTGTAACCCTTCAGGATCGAGTTACTTCGTGGCGCGCAGTGCTTAAATCATCCAAATTACTGCCTTGAGCATCATCGTGGCTCCGAGCACAAAAGCGCAGAAATATGTCAACCAATACATTTGCCTTGTGTACCAGTTTCGGAAGACGGTCCGGCCTGATCTCAAGGCCGCAACTTCCCACGCCACCATGCCAGAGCCAATGGCAAGAAGAGCCAATCCCAATCCGCCAACCAACAAAATGTTTATGTCTAAATAGGCCATGAACTTCCGCTTGAAACAGCTTGGCGGCCTCTAAACCGTCGCGCGGTCGTTCGGCACAGACCAAGTCTGATAGCTCCTCCCATTGGAGGACTATGCGTTAGAGACTAACCTAATCAAGCCCAAGAACATCGCGCCCAAACCGACAACCGAACTCAAAGTTATTGCAACGGCGATGTAGGGTGCTATCGCCGCACTAACAGATGGGGTCCCGTCCTTCTTCGGCATGCAGAACCAAAGCACCGCACCGGCTGCCGATAACACCAAAATACCTTCCAATAATAAATCCATTGCCCGCCTATGGGAATGCGCACTAATCGATCGATTTCGTGTTGAGGTAGTTGGTCAACAGGCCCAAAAGAAAAAACCCCGCCAACACGCCGACGGCAAGAATGGTAATCCAATCTGGACCTTTTCGTGGTTTCATTGCCTTGCCACGATTGCAACCGGCCCTAATCTAATCGACACGCGGCCAGGCGCTAAGCGACCAATAGTCACGTTCCAACGGTGCGTAGGGCTCTTATTGTGGTCGTCTAAATACGAGGCTGCCAATGACCATAATCATAGGATTGGCTTGTGCTGCGCTGGCTGTGACGGCTTTCATTTATTCACTGCCGCGCGGCGGTAGGCGCGCGCGATTTGTAGGTACCGAATGGGAGGCCTATGCGGTGGTTGCGATGATCGGCCTTCTCGCGGTGGGTCTTGTCATGACGGTTGTTGGCATCGCTGAGTGGTCACAGTAAGCGGAGCCGTAAGCTCGACTACACTGCTTATGGCGACTTGCGATTATTGCGGCCTTGAGGCTGATGTAGCGATAACCAGCGACAACAAGCACACCTACACCTACCCCGAATTGGAATGCCGGTTCTTTCAGAAGCGGGCGAGCACGCCGGGCGGGTTACAAATGTTTCACAAGGTTGATTGCCCCCACCTTGCAAAAGCTGTGGATGAGGAAATTGCCGAACTCCGGGCGGATGACTGACGCGCAAGCCGGGGGCTAAGACTCTGGACGCAACGCGGGGCAACATCTTATCTTCCCATGATCTGCCCAATGGCTTGGCTGGGAAGATGAAATGAAAGAAACCATTTATTTTGTGGTGCCGGCTGAGGGACTTCAACCCCCGACCCCCTGATTACAAATCAGGTGCTCTACCAACTGAGCTAAGCCGGCCTGAGATTGAGGCGCGCGCCACGCAACTTTCTGGCGAACCTGTTTCTACTTCGCCCGATGGCGCTACGCCAGAGCTGCCAGCGCGCTATGCCGGGGAAAGGCAGCCGCCTCGCCAGGGGGTGAAAGATCAACGAGTTGCCAGCGAAAACAACAGCGCGAGCACCCACATACCGATAGCGATGCCGGCCGTCCATTGCGCGAATTTCAAATAGGTTTCGCGCAGGACGGTGGCGCTCGCCCATTGGGCATAGGCCTGGGGCGGCCGGGATTCTTCGGGGAGATAGAGCCACATTTCGGTGCGCCGGTGGTCCTTGGTGCGCGCCTCATAGGCCTTGAAGATCAGCACCAGAGCCATCAGGAGGGTGAGCGTGCCGCCGGACTGGAAGGCGATCACCGGCTCGAACGACAAACCTACCATGAAGCAGAAAATGCCGAGCGAGCCGAAACCGCAGGCCCGGGCCACCGATTTCGAATGCAATACGCCGCATTTCTTCCATGACAACGACGCGCCCCACCGCGGCGGGAAGTCACCCGGATCATAACCCCGGAAATGGCAAAAACGTTCGGGGCTAAAGGCCGATCGCCAAAAAATTTCCGGCCGCCGACAGCGTCAGCAGCGCGGTTCCGGCCAGCCATATCCAGAGCGAAGTGTCGGTCGAATTCCTTGGCGCCGATGACGTGCTCATAGATCGCCGCGGGAATGCCGCCGACGATGATCGTGGCGGTCGAGGCCATCAGCGAGGCGAAAAGCAGGGTGAGCGATTCCGAGCCGAACAGCAGGGCGGGGGCCAGAACTTTGGCGAACAGATAGGCGAAAGGCACTAGGGCCTGATTGAACAGACCGTTGACCATCCCGAAGAAGGCGATCCCGATGTAATAGAAGTTGCGGTCCATGGCGTGTCTCAATTCACCCTGGGGGCCAGGCCGTACATCGTGATGAGGATCAGGAAGCCGACGCGCAGCCAGAACAGCCAGACCACGCCGAACAACCAGATGATCACCGGCGCCGCCGCCTTGGGCGTGACCAGAGCGACTGCCGCCACGACGGGATCGGTGATGCGGCAAAAGAAGCGCCAGATGTAATTTTTGGAATCAGGCTCAACGATCAGGCCAAGCACGGCGCGCCCGAGCAGCGTGTACATCAGCGCCGCCAGAAGGAAATTCGGCAGGTGGTAGTACCAATAGGTGGCGAGCGATGCGGTGGTCATGCGCTCGAATTCTACCACGCTCGACGATCAAAACAGGTGCGGCTCGGAACAGAAAAGAAGCGGGGTCCGTGAGGACCCCGCTACTAACCCGAGGAGAAAGATCGATTAGACCTTCTCTTCAAGCACCGTCCGGCCGCGCGGCTTGCGGATTTCGTCGATGAAGGCTTGCATCTCCCTCGACGGCTCCTTGGTCATGAGGCTGACGACGTAGATCACCAGGAAGCCGAGCGGCATTCCCAGCAACCCGCAGTTGATGTTGTTGAGGTTGAACCAGCCGACTTTGTTGGCCAGCGGATGCGCCAGCGTCGGCCAGGATTCCATGGCATTGGGCAGCGCCATGGCCGCTGCCAGGTCCGCGATCACCGGCTTGCCGGTCACCGGGTTGAGCAACGAGGTCATGCCGGCGTATTTCACGCCGAAGCCTGGGAAGTAACGGCTGACCACCAGATAGAACAGGCACAGACCGAACCCGGCAATGATGCCGGCGATGGCGCCTGTGGTCGTCGCGCGCTTCCACCAGATGCCCATGACGAGGGCGGGGAAGTTGCCGGCCATCGCCAGCGAGAACGCCCACCCCACCATCGCCAGGATGTCACCCGGCTTGGTCGAGGCCAGATAGGCCGCGATCACCGCCACCAGGAACAACAGCACCCGCGCTACCGTGAGCCGGCGAATGGTCGGCGCCTTTGGGTCGAGCATCTTGTAGTAGATGTCGTGGCTGAGCGCGTTGGCGATGGCGAGCAGGAGCCCGTCGGCGGTAGAGAGCGCCGCCGCAAGGCCGCCGGCCGCGACCAGGCCCGAGATCACATAGGGAAGGCCCGCGATCTCCGGGGTGGAGAGCACGATCACGTCCGTATTGATCACGAAGTCCTGCAGCCGGACGCACACCAGGATGTCCGGCAATCGCCTTACAGGCGTCGATGACGGCATGCAGACTGGCGGCATTCTTGCCGCAGATCTGGATCAGCCCGAGTTCGCCCCAGGTGAACAGCCACGGCCGGATGCGCGTGAGGTCCCGGCCGATGATGTTGGTATAGACCTCCAGCTTCGAGAACGCCGCATAGGCCGGCGCCGAGAAGTACAGCAGGAAGATGAACAGCAGCGACCACGCCACCGACTGCCGCGCCTCACGCACCGACGGGGTGGTGAAGTAGCGCATCAGGATGTGCGGCAGCGAAGCCGTGCCGACCATCATGCAGAAGATGATGCCGAAGAAGTTCAACGGGCTGTAGTTGATGAAGGGCTCGATGTGCGGCTTGAGCGCACCCGCCGGGCAGCTCGCGGCCGTGCATAGCGATCGCGAGACCGTCCTTCAGCATCTGCCCTTCGCGCGCCGTGATCTCCGCGATCGCCGCTCCGTAGGTCAGTTCCGGGATCGGAATGCCGTACTTCTGGTCGACAGGATGATGATCGGCGTCAGGTAGGCGACGATCAGCACGATGTATTGCGCGATCTGCGTCCAGGTCACCGCCCGCATGCCGCCGAGCATCGAGCACAGCAGAATGCCGGCAAGCCCGGCGAACACCGCAAGCTCGAACGGCATGCCGAGGAAGCGCGAGGCAATGAGCCCGGTGCCGTAGACCTGCGCCGTCACATAAGTGAAGGAGCAACAGACGAGCACGATCACCCCGAGGAAGCGCGCAAAATTGCCGCCGAAGCGGAACGACAGGAAGTCCGGCACGGTATAAGCGCCGAACTTGCGCAGGTAGGGTCCGATCAGGATCGACACCAGCACGAAGCCGCCGGTCCAGCCGAGCACCCAGGCGAGGCCGTCATAGCCGAGCAGGAACAAGCGTGCCCGCCATGCCGACGAAGGAGGCCGCCGACATCCAGTCGGCGCCGGTCGCCATGCCGTTGTAGAAGGCCGGAACACGGCGCCCGGCGACGTAATATTCGGAAACTTGCGCGGTGCGCGTCATCACGCCGATGACGGCATAAACCACGATCGTGAAGCCCACGAACAGATAGCCGAGGATTTTGTTCGGCACGCCGACCTGCTCGAGAATGGCAAGCAGAACGATGAAGGCCAGGAAGCCACCCGTGTAGGTGCCGTACATCCGCCCGAGCTGCTTATAAAAGGCGTCTGCGCTGGTAGTTGTCTGGGTTGCCATGATCGTGTTCCCCCTCAGTCGTCTTCTGCCATGCCGAATTCGCGATCGATCCTGTCCTGCTGCTTGGCGAACATGAACAGCATGACCACGAACACGATCAGCGACCCTTGCGCGGCCATGTAGAAGCCGAGCGGGAAGCCGAGCACCGGGATGACGATCTTGTTAAGTGGGACCACGAACATGTGGATGACGTAGCCGAAGAAGAACCAGACGCCGAGATGCGTGAACATCAATCGGGTGGTCTTCTCCCAGTGTGCATCGGTATTGGCTTGGTCTGGGTTCGAGCCATTGGCCGCGTCCTCCTCCAGACATCGCCCGCGCACGCGGGCTGCATTGATTCAACGAGGGGACGACCAGCCCATCGACGAGTCGCCCTGCGCCGCCCGCCTCCGATTCTGTTGGCCGGATGGGGGCAACGAAAAGCTAGCACTGGATGTAAGCAGGGCCTTATAAGACTTTGGGCGAAGGTTCCGTTTTTGCCGTGCGTAACGTACATAATCTTGAGACGGTCGTAAGACCGATGGCCGTGGGATGTGGCGATGGGTTTTTGGGAGATTTTTCGCCGCCGGCCGCCGCTCCGCGACCTTGGACGAACTCGCGGATTTCATTGACGCGCAGGCCGCGTTCCTGGCGCAGAAGGGCATCTTCGAATATTCCCGCGCCCGCGCCGGACATTATGCGAAAGTGTTATTTGCCGAGGTCGGCTTCCAGCACGCGGTCGAGCAGTCGCGCTGGCGTGCCTTTCCGCTCGGCCTCGCCATGGTGGCGGAGATCGTGGAAGGCATTTTGCGCCCGCACGCGGGCGATGACCGCCGCGCCGTGCTCGACTGCCCTGACCGCTCTCGTGCTGTCGATATTCGACCGCTATCCGTTTCCGGCGCAGCTGGCGAAGGCGGAATGGCTGGAAGCCAGGCGCGAGCTGGCGCGCCGGCTCGACCTGATCGGCATCCATGCGGTGAAATTCGCCAAGGATGTGCCGGAGCCTTTTGCCGAGAGCTATTTCGCGCTGATGCCGATCCATGAAAAGCTGCGCGGGCACGATTACCAGGCCATCCGGAACTATTTGCGCGTCACGGCCTGCAACATCCACGCGGAGTTCGAGAAACGCGCGGATATCGCTGGCTCTGGTAGCGGGCTTGCGGTCCTGCGCGAGGTGATTGCCTTTTCCTGCGGTTCGGAGAATTGTCCGGTGGCTAATGCAGGCAGTGCCACACCCCTGATCGCGCTGGATGCGGTGGTCTTCGATACGGAAACCACCGGCCTCGATCCGCGCAAGGCGCGCCTTGTCGAGATCGGCGCCATTTCGCTGGTCGGCGGCCGGTTACAGGACGACGCTTCTTTCCGCCGGCTGGTGAATCCGGGCGAACCCATCCCGGCCGTCGCCGCCCGCATCCACGGCATCGACGACGCGGCCGTGGCGGATGCCCCTGAATTTCGCGAGCTTTGGCCGGAAGTCTCGTCGCTTCTGCAGAGCCCCGTCCTGATCGGGCATTCGATTGGTTTCGACCTCGCGGTCCTGAAAAAAGAATGCGGGCGCGCCGGCATCCCCTGGCCGCGGCCGCGCATGCTCTGACACCCGCATGCTGGCCGAACTGGCCGAGCCGGAGCTGGCGGATTATTCGCTGGACACGCTGGCCGCGCGGCTCGGCGTCGAGGTCGAGCGGCCGCCATTCCGCGCTCGGCGACGCGGTCACGGCGGCGCGGATTTTCTCCGCGCTTGTTCCGAAATTGCGCGAGCGCGACATCCGCACCTTGGCGGAAGCCGAGGAGGCCTGCCGCGCGGCTGACCGCCGCCTTGAACGAGCAGCACCGCGCCGGTTGGGTCGAGCCGGTCGGCTCGAAAAGCGTCGAGCAGGAATTGCCGCCGCCAGGGTCGATACTTTCCCTTACCGCTATCGCGTCGGCGACTCATGACCGCGCCGGCGAAATTCGTTGCTCCGGACATTTCGCTGAAAGTGGCGCTGGATCGCATGACGCGCGACGCGCGTGTCGTCGCTTTTCGTCTATGCGGTGAAAGGCGGCAGCGCGCCGCCTGGGCAGGTCGGAATCGTGACCGAGCGCGACATCCTGCGCGCGCTCGCGCGGCATGGCGCGCAGGCGCTCGACATTCCGGTCGGAGAGATTGCGAGCCGCCCGCTGGCGACCGTGCCGGACGACGCCTTCGCTTATCTCGCCATGGCCCGCATGAACCGGCTGAAGATCCGCCATCTCGGCGTGACCGGCGAGCATGGCGGCGTGATCGGCGCGCTCTCGGCGCGCGACCTGCTGCGGCTGCGGTTTCAGGAAGCGATCGCGCTCGGCGACCAGATCGAGGAGGCGGCCGAGGTGCCGGAGCTGGCGCGCGCCTGGGCCAAGCTGCCGCAGATCGCAGCGGGCGCTGCAGGCCGACCGCATGTTCGGCCGCGAGGTCGCGGCTGTGATTTCGCGGCGGCTCTGCGCGCTGACAGAACGCGCCGCCATGATCGCGGAGCAAAGAATGCAGCGAGTCCGGGCGCGGGCCGGCCGCCCTGCGCCTATGCGCTGACGGTTCTTGGCTCGGCCGGCCGCGGCGAGAGCTTGCTGGCGATGGACCAGGACAATGCTCTGGTGTTCGCCAAGGGCGAGCCCGGCGGAACGGAGGACCGCTGGTTCGAAAGCTTAGGCACTCATGTCGCCGATATTTTGCATGAGGCGGGCGTGCCTTATTGCAAGGGTGGCGTGATGGCCAGGAATGCGGCTTGGCGCGGCTCGGTCGCAACCTGGCGCGAACGCGTGCGCGATTGGGTGACACGCTCGAATCCAGACGATCTTCTCTCGGTCGACATCTTTTTCGACCTGCGCGGCGTGCACGGCGAATTGGGCATGGCCAATGCGCTCTGGGAGGATGCCTTCGACATTGCCAAGGGCGGGCCGATTTTGCCAAGCTGCTCGCCGAAGCGGCGGGCAAGAGCGAGCGCGGGCTCAACTGGTTCGGCGGTTTCAAAACCGATCAGGGGCGCATCGATCTGAAGAAGGCTGGGCTGTTCGGCATCTGTCAGCGCGGCACGCGCCTTGGCGATCCGCCACAACGTGCGCGAACGCTCAACGCCCGCGCGGCTCATGGGCGTCAAGGCGCTGGGCATCGGTGCCGAAAGCGATCTCGACGCGCTTTGCGATGCCCAAGAAGTGTTTCTCGATCTCATCCTTGCCCAGCAGATCGCGGACATCTCCGCTGGGCGGCCCGCCGACAACACGGTTGTGGTTAAGAGTCTTTCGGCGCGCGACCGGGAACGGCTGCGCGCGGCGCTTCAGGCCGTCGCCCCGCTGGACGATTTGACGCGCGACCTTCTGTTTTGACCCGGAAGCCTGTCTTCGGCGCGTCGCGAAAGCGTCATGGCTGATGACTGATTAATATTACTAGGCGAATGCGTCTGCTGTGGGGGTGGCTTTCATTTAAAATGCTGGCGTATTGAGGAGCAAACGGCAGGCTCTGATGCGCTCGGCTTCTCTGGGGTTATCGTCGCTTTGTGTGGATCCCTTCTCTGCGTCGCGCCCGCGCGCAATCGTTGCGGCGCCGCGCGTGCGCAGCCTGAACCGAGATGTATTTGGGATGGAAAAAATGAAAATGCAGAAACTCTGGACTTGTTGTTCTTGCTGGCGGTGCGCTCGCCGCCGCTTTCGCCATGACGTCGCCGGCGGCGGCGCAGCCGATCGCCTGTACCTATTTGTCGCCGGGCATGCTCGCCGCTGTCCGGCCCGCCGGACCGTGCGTTTACCAGGGCGACCGCATTGCGCAGCAGGGCCCGGTCTATGACGGCCCGGCGATCGTCGCGCCGCAGCCGACCTACGCGCCGAGCCCGACCGTCAATGCCGCGTACGCGCCGGCGGTTCGCCGCACGGTGATGCGCCGCACCCCGGCGGTGAAGCGGACTACGGTGAATGTGGAGGGCGACGTGTCGCCGGCGAAAGGAAAGCCGCAGGTCGTGCGCGCGAATGCCGAAGTGCGCATCTACGGCCCGGAGCGGATGGATATCCGTCTCTACCGACGCTGACGAATTTTTCCGTCATGGCCGGGCATAGCCCGCGAAGACGGGCGTAAACGCCCTTTATGTCCCGGCCATCCCGGTGACGCATGCACTGCTTTCCTAAGCGAGATGCCCGCAACAAGTGCGGGCATGACGACAAGTAGAAGGTTTCTCTTTCGTCATGCCCGGACTTGATCCGGGCATCCATCTTCCTTCGCGAAGATGATGGATTGCCGGGTCAAGCCCGGCAATGACGAGGAGGAAAAGCCCCGAACGACGTTGCGATGTTCTATTTCAGCCGCGTGGTGGCGATATAAAGCGCGAGCGCGGCGGCATTCGACACATTCAGGCTCTTGATCTGCGCCCGGCAGGTCGAGCCGCGCGACCTGATCGCAGGTCTCGCGCGTAAGCTGGCGCAGACCTTTGCCTTCGGCGCCGAGCACGAGCGCGAGCGGCGCGCGCAAGGCCGCCCCCGCGAGGTCGCTCTCGCCGCTGGAATTGAGGCCGACCAGCAGGAAGCCGCGCTCCTTGAGTGCCGCGAGGCCGCGCGACAGATTTTGTACCGTCACCAGCGGCACCAGTTCGAGCGCGCCGGAGGCGGATTTTGCCAGTACCCCGGTTGCTTCCGGTGAGTGGCGCGCGGTGGTGACGATCGCCGACACAGCGAAAGCAGCGGCGGAACGGAAAATCGCCCCGACATTATGCGGATCGGTGATCTGGTCGAGCACCAGCACCACGCCTTGCGCAGGTATGTCTTCGATGTCGGGTGAGGGCAGGGGATCGGCTTCCGCCAATACGCCCTGATGCACCGCTTCCGGGCCGAGCCGGGCCGCGAGGGCGTCGGGCCGCACCATTTCCGGCTCGAGCGAAATCGGCGCGCCATCTTCCCGCAGGCGGCGGAGTGCGTTTTCCGTCGTCAGCAGCCGGCGGATGCGCCTTGCCGGATTTTCCAGCGCCGCCTTGACCGTGTGGATGCCATAGAGGATCGCCGGGCCGTCGGGGGTGCTGCCGCCATGGAATTTGCCGCGCGGTGGCGGACGGCGGCCGCGCGGGTCCGCGTTTGCCGCGCGGCCGGGGGATTTTTGGGGCCGCCGATCCCATTCGCCTTTGCGCATCGCCGGTTCTTGTCACGCCGGGGCGGCCTTGGCAATTTGTGCTGCGCCCGTTTCGCCGGTTTCCCATTGACTCTCAAGGGGTCGGACACCATAACCCGACTGACGGGTCATGGCCTTGGCGGTGTGTTTTCAGCTGCATTGCGCCGGAAAACTCGCGTAGATTTCCCTGGTTCGGATGGGTGCCCGAGTGGTTAAAGGGGACGGACTGTAAATCCGTTGGCTTAGCCTACGTTGGTTCAAATCCAACCCCATCCACCATCTCTCTCCAGGTTCTGGTAACCGGTAGCTGTTATCGAACATGCGTCCGGTTGCTGAGACCTGATGCGGGTGTAGCTCAATGGTAGAGCAGCAGCCTTCCAAGCTGAATACGAGGGTTCGATTCCCTTCACCCGCTCCAGCATTCTCAGGGGCTTATTTCAACGGGCTGGCGAGGCCAAAGAAAAACCCGCGATTGCAACGGCTGGTGGCGAGCGCAGGCGATGGAACGGCTTAAACATCGATCCACAATTAGCGGCTTGGGCGCCGTCCTGTTTGCGAGTGGCGTCGTCCTACTCTTCGTCGCCTTATACAAGAATGCTTCTCACACAGCTTGGTCGCCACTTGTGATCGTCGCGCTATGCGTGCTGGCGGCCGCAGTGGTGTGCTGGATTGCCGCCGCGCGATGGGAGGGACAACCGAATAGCGCCTTCGACGACCCACGATGGTGGCCTGGTCCGGAACTACCGGAAACCATCGCCCCGCGCCCCAAGGAATTCAGGCGGCCGGACTACAGCGAGATCGTGACCGCGAAAAAAGCACGCAAGCCTAGCGGCTGGAATTGCCCGCTTGCCTATCCGCTCACGCTGCGCGACGGGACCCAGATCGCGACCTTGCGGCAGGCTGCAGCGCTGATGATGGGGCTGCCGGAAACTCGGAAATTGAAGCGGGTGTGGCAGCAGGCCGCCGAGCTGCTGATGCAGGCGCAAAAAGGTGGCAATGCAGCAGACACCCGCGCCGCAACCGATCAGCTCTGTCGCGCGCTGCAGCTGGAAGGCTGGATGTGAATCGCAGCCCGAGGGAATAGTTTTATTTTGCGTGCAGAACCGCCATCAGTGAAACTTCGCCTACGTTCTCGCCACGATGCGGAGGTCGCCCGGGTTACCATTGTTACGAGCCAGATCCGTCGCGATTTCCGGGCAGCTGCGAGCTCGATTTGGTAGACCTACCAGAATAGGCAAGAACCGCTTCACAGCACCGCTCAGTTGGCTGGCACTTGGCATCCGCTGCAAATCTTTAGGTTGCCGAAGCTTTCGGCGTGCTTAAGATAGCTCCTCGTTTGGACGAGGAGGCCGCCGGCATGCGACTTCGTTCCGGGCTCCTGTTGGCGTTCCTGTTGGCCGTGGCTGCGCCGGCTTCAGTGCAGGCGCAAGACGCCACCCCCTTCTATAAAGACAAGCAGATCCGCATCATCATCAGCGCCGGCGTGGCCGGGGGCTATATGGAATATGCCCGCACGCTTGCCGATCACATGGGCAAGCATATCGCCGGCAATCCAAGCTTTATCGTGCAGAGCATGCCGGGAGCCGGCGGCCTCAATGCCACCAATTATCTCTACACGCAGGCGCCGCAGGACGGCACGACGATCGGCATCGTGCATTCGACCATCCCACTCGCGCCGCTCTGGGGCATGCAGGGGGTGCGCTACGAGACGCTGAAGTTCCACTGGATCGGCGCCTTCGACCGTGCGCCCGGCGTCTGCCTGATGTGGGCGACCTCACCGGTGAAGACCTGGCAGGACATTGCTGGAGAAAGGCGCAACCGTCGGCAGTTCCGGCGCGGGCTCGCAGATGGATGCCTATCCCGCGCTGCTCAACAAATTATTCGGCGCCAAGATGAAGGTGATCGCCGGATACAAAGACGGCACCTCGATCTATCTCGCCATGGAGCGCGGCGAAGTGGACGGCCGCTGCGGCGGTCAGATGTCGGCCATCCGGGCGACGCGGCCCGATTGGCTGACCGAAAAGAAGATCATTGCACCGATCGTCATTGCCATGCAGCGCCATCCCGATTTCCCCGACACGCCGACGGTGCTGGAATTCGCCAAGGACGAGGCGACGCGCCAGACGCTGGAATTGATAACCGTCTCACAGGGTCTCGACCGCCCGGTGCTGATGCCGCCCAATACGCCGCCGGCCCGGGTGAAGGAGATCCGCGACGCCTTTAGGGCAACCCTGGCGGATCCGGATTTTGTTGCCGAAATCAAGCGCAGGAATATGGGTCTCGACCCGGTCTTCGGCGAAGAGATGACGGCGACGCTGGCCAAGGCTTTCGCGTCGCCGCCCGACGTTATCGCGACCGCTCGCGAAGCGCTTGGCGGCAGATAAGATAGAACGCAAACCGAAACGGAGGAATCGATGTCGGACACCCAAATCGCCGCGCCGGATGAGGACTTGCTCAAACGCCATCTGGCGGCCGAAGCCACCGTGAAGAGCTTTCATTATGAGAAGCCGAGCGGCGTCAACAGCGCGAAGGGCCGGGTCAATCTCGGCAAGTCGGACATCATCCGCGGTGTCGTGCAGATCGTGAAAAAGAACGGCGGTGAAAACAATCTGCATTACCATACCAACGCCGCCAGCTTCTGGATGGTGCTGAAGGGACGTGTGCGCTTCTACGGACCTGATGACGTGCTGATCGGCGAATTCGGCCCGCATGAGGGCACCATCACGCCGCGCTATGCGCGTTATTGGTTCGAAAATGTGGGCGACGAGGACCTGGAAATCCTGCAGGTGGGCGCGTATGCCGACGCCAGCACGGACAGCAGCGGCCGCACCGATTCCGCTCCGCAGCGCTACCAGGTGCACACCGCTGACCGCTTTGACGGGGTGATTCAGCCGAAGGGATAGCCGGCCCGCGGCTTCATCCCGAACACGGCGGAGGGTAAACTCGTGGCCATCCTCGTGCTGATCTTGGGTCACCCGGGATCAGCTGCGGAAAAAGGTTCCGGGCTTGCAATGGTGCGCGCGATCATGCATGAACAGGCCGCGGCGGACCTTTGGGCCGCCGCTTCCGCTTCTGGAGGAGTGTAGCTCAATTGGTAGAGCACCGGTCTCCAAAACCGGGGGTTGGGGGTTCGAGTCCCTCCACTCCTGCCAGGGTGATCAGGCTCGGTCGCGAGTTTTGCTAACTTAGGGCGCGGCTTGGCCGCCGACACCCCCTCCGGATACGGCGCCGTGAAAAGGCGATAATAGAGCGACAGAACAGGTTATGGCTAAAAGCAGCCCATTCAAGTTTTTGCAGGAAGTGCGGGAGGAGACCGAGAAGGTCACCTGGCCGTCGCGGCGTGAAACCTTCGTTACCACCGTCATGGTGTTCGTGATGGTGGCGGTCGCATCCGTCTTCTTTCTGGTAGTGGACCTGTTCGCGCGCAACATCATTACATTGATCCTGGGTATCGCGAATTGACAGGAGTTTCCGGAATTTCCGCCATGGCTAAGCGCTGGTACATCGTCCACGCCTACTCGAATTTTGAGAACAAGGTCGCGGATTCTATTCGTGAGCAGGCCAAGCAGCGCGGGCTGTCGGACCTGTTCGACGAGATCATGGTTCCGAAGGAAAAAGTCGTGGAAGTGCGCCGCGGACGTAAGGTCGACGCTGAGCGCAAGTTCTTCCCTGGTTATGTACTGGTGAAGATGGACCTCACCGACGAGGCCTATCACCTCATCAAGAACACGCCGAAGGTCACCGGCTTTCTCGGTTCCGACAACAAGCCGCAAGCGATCTCGGAGGCAGAGGCGCAGCGCATTCTGCATCAGGTGCAGGAAGGCATTGAGCGGCCGAAGCCGTCGATTTCCTTCGAAACCGGCGAGCAGGTCCGCGTTTCCGACGGCCCCTTCGCCTCGTTCAACGGCGTGGTGGAGGAAGTCGACGAAGCGCGCTCGCGCCTGAAAGTGGCGGTGTCCATCTTCGGCCGCGCCACCCCGGTTGAACTGGAATTCGGTCAGGTCGAGAAGCTATAAGGTTTCTCTTTCGTCATGCCCGGACTTGATCCGGGCATCCATCTTCCTTCGCGAAGATGATGGATTGCCGGGTCAAGCCCGGCAATGACGAGGAGGAAAAGCGAACGTGGGAGGTGAGGGCGGCCGCCAGCCGCCAAGATCCGCACCACGGACCCTGCAACCGCCGGCCTTTAGGGCCGGCACAGGAGTGAGTTATGGCAAAGAAAGTCACCGGTTATCTCAAGCTACAGGTGCCGGCGGGAGCCGCTAATCCCTCGCCGCCCATCGGTCCCGCGCTCGGTCAGCGCGGTCTCAACATCATGGAATTCTGCAAGGCGTTTAACGCGCAGAGCCAGCAGCTGGAAAAGGGGGCGCCGACCCCCGTCGTGATCACCATTTATGCCGACCGTTCGTTCACCTTCGAGATGAAGACGCCGCCGGTGTCCCACTTCCTGAAGAAGGCAGCGGGTCTCACGGCGGGCTCGAAAACGCCGGGCCGCGACAAGGCCGGCGCCGTGACCAAGGCGCAGGTGCGCGAGATCGCGGAGAAAAAGATGAAGGACCTGAACTGCGGCACGGTCGAAGCGGCCATGCGCATGATCGAGGGTTCCGCCCGTTCCATGGGCCTTGAGGTGAGGGAGTAAGGGCCATGGCAAAGCTCGGAAAGCGTTTGAAGAAGGCCCGCGAAGGCATTGACCGCACCAAGCTTTATCCCCTCGCGGAGGCGGTGAAACTGGTGAAGGCGCGCGCGACCGCGAAGTTCGATGAGACGATCGAAGTCGCGATGAATCTCGGTGTCGATCCGCGTCACTCCGACCAGATGGTCCGCGGCGTCGTCAGCCTGCCGAACGGCTCCGGCCGCACGGTGCGCGTCGGCGTGTTCGCCCGCGGCGCCAAGGCGGACGAGGCCCGGGCAGCCGGCGCCGATGTCGTCGGCGCTGAGGATCTGGTGGAGAAGGTTAGCGGCGGGGAGATCAATTTCGACCGCTGCATTGCCACGCCCGACATGATGCCTCTGGTCGGCCGCCTGGGTAAGGTGCTCGGTCCGCGCGGCATGATGCCCAACCCGAAAGTG
This sequence comes from uncultured Alphaproteobacteria bacterium, assembly GCA_963728585.1. Taxonomy (GTDB): domain Bacteria; phylum Pseudomonadota; class Alphaproteobacteria; order Rhizobiales; family Xanthobacteraceae; genus CANKHA01. Next base: position 259,294 of record CAVSLB010000026.1, on the reverse strand, counting down.
GGCACCGTGACCATGGACATCACCAATGCGGTGAAGGGGGCCAAGGGCGGTTCGGTAGAATTCCGCGTCGAGAAGGCCGGCATCGTGCAGGCCGGCGTCGGCAAGGCCTCCTTCCAGGAGAACCAACTGGTTGAGAACATTAAGGCTTTGGCTGATGCGGTGCAGAAGGCCAAGCCGCCGGGGGCGAAGGGCCACTACATCAACCGGGTGGCGATCTCCTCCTCTCAGGGCCCTGGCGTAAAAATTGAGCTTTCGTCGTTATTTGGGGGCTGACGCGGCGGAAAATTCCTCCTATATAGGGGCGATCACGAAAGAGAGGCCTTCACACGACCGGTGGTTTGCCGGAAGGAGATGAAGCTTAAAGAGATCCGGTCCGGCTGCCGCTGGTCCGGAAAGACCGGGGGTTTTCGCCTCCGGTCATCGTCCTGTCCGAGACTGCAGGTGCCTGACTTCTCAGGCTTAATTTCCTGCACAGACGGGTGAGACCGAATTCGGGATGCCTTCGGCGCGCCCATAGACGGTTCGAACCTCGAACGGAATCCGGCGCGGCTTAGTCGCGTCCGGGCAGGGCATGTGAGCGTCGTCCTGCCCTGATTCGTCAGAAACAGGCGGACGGCATGTGCAACCCGGCGGTTGCTCGTGCTGTGCACGGTAGACCGCCAACCGGAAAGAGCTTGCTGTGGATCGAGCGGAAAAAAAAGAGACCGTCGCGGCGTTAAACGAGGCTTTCAAGGCCACGAACGTCGTCGTCGTCGCTCACTATTCCGGCCTCACCGTAGCCCAGATGCAGATTCTGCGTAAGCAGATGAAGCAGGCCGGCGCCTCGGTGAAAGTCGCGAAGAACCGCCTCGCCAAGATTGCTCTTGAGGGTACGGACGTTGCCTCCATCGCGCCCTTGCTGAAGGGGCCGACAGTGATTGCCTTCTCGGGCGATCCGGTGGCTGCGCCGAAGGTCGCCGTCGATTTCGCCAAGACGAACGAACGGTTCGTCATCCTCGGCGGATCGATGGGCAAGACCTCCCTGAATCCGGACGGCGTCAAGGCTCTGGCCGCGTTGCCGTCGCTGGATGAACTGCGGGCGAAGATCGTCGGGCTCATCCAGGCCCCGGCGACCAAGATCGCCCAGGTTATCAACGCTCCGGCCGCGAAGGTCGCGCGTGTTGTTCAGGCTTATGCCTCAAAGAGCGAAGCGGCGTGAGGCCCTTCGCAATCTCGAATGGTTCGAACCTAAAAGGACTGTGTTCCAATGGCTGATTTGTCCAAGATCGTAGACGACCTGTCGGGCCTCACCGTTATGGAGGCCGCCGAGCTTGCCAAGATGCTCGAAGAGAAGTGGGGCGTGACTGCCGCGGCCGCTGTGGCCGTTGCCGCTGCGCCCGGTGGCGCTGCCGCCGCTCCGGCTGAAGAGAAGACCGATTTCACCGTCGTGCTGACCGCCGCCGGTGACAAGAAGATCGAAGTCATCAAGGAGGTGCGTGCGATCACCGGCCTCGGCTTGAAGGAAGCCAAGGATCTGGTCGAAGGCGCGCCGAAGACCGTCAAGGAAGGCGCCAACAAGGATGACGCCGCCAAGATCAAGGCCCAGCTTGAAAAGGTGGGTGCCAAGGTCGAGCTCAAGTAAGGGTTCAAAGTGTTGTGATCTCGGGGCTATCGCCCCGGGATCGCCACGTTCTGATGGGTGATCCGCCGCATTCCTGAAGTTGATTTCGCGGACGGGCGGGCCACTCGAGTGATGGCGTAACAAAAGCGCCGCGCAATTCGGATTCCCCCGAAATTGCGCTTTACCCGGACGTCGGAAGCCGCTCCGCCGTCAAAGGGTCCCCGGGTCCCGGCAGTTCCTGCCGAGACGGCATGGCGAAGCGAGAGGCCACGATGGCGCAGACTTTTACCGGTCGCAAGAGAGTTCGGAAGTTCTTCGGAAAAATTCAGGAAGTCGCAGAGATGCCGAACCTCATTGAGGTTCAAAAGGCGTCCTACGACCAGTTCCTGCTCGTCCAGGAGCCTCGCCGGCGGCCGTCCCGACGAAGGATTGCAGGCCGTGTTCCGGTCGGTATTCCCGATCTCCGATTTTTCAAATTCCTCCATGCTGGAATTCGTCCGCTACGAATTCGAGCCGCCGAAATATGACGTCGACGAATGCCGTCAGCGCGGCATGACCTATGCCGCGCCGCTGAAGGTGACGCTGCGGCTGATCGTGTTCGATATCGACGAAGAGACCGGCGCGCGTTCCGTCAAGGACATTAAGGAGCAGGACGTCTACATGGGCGACATCCCGCTCATGACGATGAACGGCACCTTCGTGGTGAACGGCACCGAGCGCGTAATCGTGTCGCAGATGCACCGTTCGCCCGGCGTGTTCTTCGATCACGATAAGGGCAAGACGCATTCGTCCGGCAAGCTGCTGTTCGCCGCCCGCATCATCCCGTATCGCGGCTCCTGGCTCGACATCGAATTCGACGCCAAGGACATTGTGCATGCGCGCATCGACCGCCGCCGCAAGATTCCGGTGACCTCGCTGTTGCAGGCGCTCGGCCTCGACGCCGAGGAGATCCTGCGCACTTTCTACAAGCACGTTGTCTATAAGCGCGCCAAGGAAGGCTGGCGCGTGCCGTTCGACGCCAACCGTCTGCGCGGCTACAAGGCCGTCAACGATCTGGTCGACGCCGACACCGGCAAGGTGGTGGTGGAGGCCGGCAAGAAGATCACCGTGCGTCACGCGCGTCAGCTCTCTGAGAAGGGGCTGAAGGCGCTGCGCATGGCGGACGAAGAGCTGATCAGCCACTACATCGCGGAAGACCTGGTGAACCCGAAGACCGGCGAGATCTATGCCGAGGCGGGTGAGGAGATCACCGAGAAGACGCTGAAGGTGATCAACGAGGCCGGGCTGAAAGAGCTGCCCGTGCTCGACATCGATCACGTCAATATCGGCGCCTATATTCGCAACACGCTGATGGTCGACAAGAACTCCTCGCGCGAGGAAGCGCTGTTCGACATCTATCGCGTGATGCGTCCGGGCGAACCGCCGACGCTCGACACCGCGCAGGCGATGTTCCAGTCGCTGTTCTTCGACAGCGAGCGCTACGATCTGTCTGCGGTCGGCCGCGTCAAGATGAACATGCGGCTCGACCTCGACGCCGAGGATACCGTTCGCATCCTGCGCAAGGAAGACATTATCGCGGTCATCCGCACGCTGGTCGATCTGCGCGACGGCAAGGGCGAGATCGACGATATCGACCACCTCGGCAACCGCCGGGTGCGCTCGGTCGGCGAGCTGATGGAGAACCAGTACCGCATCGGCCTGCTGCGCATGGAGCGGGCGATCAAGGAGCGCATGTCATCGGTCGATATCGACACGGTGATGCCGCAGGATTTGATCAACGCCAAGCCGGCGGCGGCTGCGGTGCGCGAGTTCTTCGGTTCGTCCCAGCTCTCGCAGTTCATGGACCAGACCAATCCGCTGTCGGAGATCACGCACAAGCGGCGTCTCTCCGCGCTCGGGCCGGGCGGTCTCACCCGCGAGCGCGCGGGCTTCGAGGTGCGCGACGTGCATCCGACGCATTACGGCCGTATCTGCCCGATCGAAACGCCGGAAGGGCCGAATATCGGCCTGATCAATTCGCTCGCGACCTATGCGCGCGTGAACAAATACGGCTTCGTGGAAACGCCCTATCGCAAGGTGAAGGATGGCCGCGTCACCGACGAGGTGGTCTATCTCTCGGCGATGGAGGAAGGCCGCTATTCGGTCGCGCAGGCCAATGTGCCGCTCGACGGCAGGGGCCGCTTCACCGAGGATTTGATCGTATGCCGTGACGGCGGCAATCGCGACGTCCATATGGTGCCGCGCGATAAGGTCGAGTTCATGGATGTGTCGCCGAAGCAGCTCGTTTCGGTCGCCGCGGCGCTCATCCCCTTCCTGGAGAATGACGACGCCAACCGCGCGCTGATGGGCTCCAACATGCAGCGGCAAGCGGTGCCGCTCGTTCGTGCCGAGGCGCCGTTCGTCGGCACCGGCATGGAGGGCATTGTCGCGCGCGACTCCGGCGCCGCTATCGCGGCCCGCCGCACCGGCGTGATCGATCAGGTCGACGCCACCCGTATCGTGGTGCGTGCGACCGAAGAGACCGATCCGTCAAAGTCGGGCGTCGATATCTACCGGCTGATGAAATACCAGCGCTCCAACCAGAATACCTGCATCAACCAGCGTCCGCTGGTGAAGGTGGGCGATCAGGTAAAGAAGGGCGACATCATCGCTGACGGTCCTTCGACGGATCTTGGCGAGCTGGCGCTCGGCCGCAACGTGCTGGTCGCTTTCATGCCGTGGAACGGCTACAACTTCGAGGACTCGATCCTTCTTTCCGAACGCATCGTCAAGGACGACGTCTTCACTTCGATCCATATCGAGGAATTCGAAGTGATGGCGCGCGACACCAAGCTCGGGCCGGAGGAAATCACGCGCGACATTCCGAACGTGTCGGAAGAGGCGCTGAAGAATCTCGACGAAGCCGGCATCGTCTATATCGGCGCGGAAGTGCGCGCCGGCGACATCCTGGTGGGCAAGATCACGCCCAAGGGCGAAAGCCCGATGACGCCGGAAGAAAAGCTCCTGCGCGCCATCTTCGGCGAAAAGGCTTCCGACGTGCGCGACACCTCGTTGCGCGTGCCGCCGGGAGTGCAGGGCACGGTCGTCGAAGTGCGGGTGTTCAACCGGCATGGCGTCGACAAGGACGAGCGCGCGCTCGCCATCGAACGCGAGGAGATCGAGCGTCTCGCCAAGGACCGCGACGACGAACAAGCGATCCTCGACCGCAACGTCTATGGCCGTCTCGCCGAGCTGCTGGAAGGCCGTCAGGGCATTGCCGGCCCGAAAGGCTTCAAGAAGGACTCCAAGATCACCCGCGCGGTGCTCGAGGAATATCCGCGCTCGCAGTGGTGGCAGTTTGCCTCGCCGAACGACAAGCTGATGGCCGAGATCGAAGCCATCCGCAAACAATACGACGAGAGCAAGAAGCGGCTGGAACAGCGCTTCCTCGACAAGGTCGAGAAGCTGCAGCGCGGCGACGAGCTGCCGCCCGGCGTGATGAAGATGGTCAAGGTCTTCGTCGCGGTAAAGCGCAAGATCCAGCCCGGCGACAAGATGGCCGGCCGCCACGGCAACAAGGGCGTGGTGTCACGGATCGTGCCGGCAGAAGACATGCCGTTCCTCGCCGACGGCACCCCGGTTGACGTCGTGCTCAATCCGCTCGGCGTGCCGAGCCGCATGAATGTCGGCCAGATCCTGGAAACCCATCTCGGTTGGGCCTGCGCCGGTCTTGGTTTGAAGATCGGCCACGCGGTTGAGGTCTACAACGGCAAGAAAGAGATCAAGCCGCTGAAGGACATCCTGAAGAGGGTCTATGGCGACGAGGAGACTATCAAGTCGCTCGGCGACAAGGACCTGGTCGAGCTCGGCACCAATCTTCGGCACGGCGTGCCGATCGCGACCCCGGTGTTCGACGGCGCGAAGGAAGCCGACATCGAGCACATGCTCGATCTCGCCGGCCTCGATCACTCCGGCCAGTCGACGGTCTATGACGGCCGCACCGGCGAGACCTTCGACCGCAAGGTGACGGTGGGCTACATCTATATGCTCAAGCTCCACCATCTCGTGGACGACAAGATCCACGCCCGTTCGATCGGTCCCTACTCGCTCGTCACCCAGCAACCGTTGGGCGGCAAGGCGCAGTTCGGCGGTCAGCGTTTCGGCGAGATGGAGGTCTGGGCGCTGGAGGCTTATGGCGCCGCCTACACCTTGCAGGAAATGCTGACGGTGAAGTCGGACGACGTGGCCGGCCGCACCAAGGTCTACGAGGCGATCGTGCGCGGCGACGACACCTTCGAGGCGGGTATTCCCGAGTCGTTCAACGTGCTGGTCAAGGAAATGCGTTCGCTCGGCCTCAATGTCGACCTCCACAACTCCAAGCTGGAGCGTGGCGCCGGCACCGCGGAAGCGGCCGAATAGCGGATTCGTCGGGAGCGGCGAGGGCGCCGCTCCCCGTTTCTGCCCGCAGCGGCGGGCTGACGACAGAAGACGAATTTTCCGGCCGCCGAGGCGGCCAAGCGGAGATGGCAATGAATCAAGAGATCATGAATTTTTTCAGTCCGCAGGTCCCGGCTCAGGTCTTCGACCAGATCCGGATTTCCATCGCGAGTCCGGAAAAGATTCTGTCCTGGTCATACGGCGAGATCAAAAAGCCGGAGACTATCAACTATCGTACCTTCAAGCCCGAGCGCGACGGCCTGTTCTGCGCGCGCATCTTCGGGCCGATTAAGGATTACGAGTGCTTGTGCGGCAAGTACAAGCGCATGAAGTATAAGGGCATCATCTGCGAGAAGTGCTCGGTCGAGGTGACGCTCAGCCGCGTGCGGCGCGAGCGCATGGGCCATATCGAGCTCGCGGCGCCGGTGGCGCATATCTGGTTCCTGAAGTCGCTGCCCTCGCGCATCGGGCTGTTGCTCGACATGACGCTGAAGGATCTCGAGCGGATTCTGTACTTCGAGTATTACGTGGTGCTTGAGCCGGGCCTCACCCCGCTGAAGGACCGTCAGCTGTTGTCCGAGGACGAATACCTGCGGGCGCAGGAGGAATTCGGCGCCGACAGCTTCACCGCCGCGATCGGCGCGGAAGCCATCCGCGAGATGCTCAAGGCACTCGACCTGGAGAAGATGGCGGCCGACATCCGCGTGGAAATTTCGGAAGCCACCACTGAGCTGAAGCCGAAGAAGCTGGCCAAGCGCCTGAAGCTGATCGAGGCCTTCCTGCAATCCGGCAACAAGCCGGAATGGATGATCCTCACCCAGGTGCCGGTGATCCCGCCCGACCTGCGGCCGCTGGTGCCGCTTGACGGCGGCCGCTTCGCCACCTCCGACCTCAATGACCTCTATCGCCGCGTCATCAACCGCAACAACCGTCTGAAGCGGCTGATCGAGCTGCGCGCGCCGGACATCATCATCCGCAACGAAAAGCGCATGCTGCAGGAAGCAGTCGATGCGCTGTTCGACAACGGTCGCCGCGGCCGCGTCATCACCGGCGCCAACAAGCGCCCGCTGAAGTCGCTCGCCGACATGCTCAAGGGCAAGCAGGGCCGGTTCCGCCAGAACCTGCTCGGCAAGCGCGTCGACTATTCCGGCCGTTCGGTCATCGTGGTCGGCCCCGAGCTGAAGTTGCATCAGTGCGGCCTGCCGAAGAAGATGGCGCTCGAGCTGTTCAAGCCTTTCATCTATTCCCGGCTTGACGCCAAGGGCCTGTCCACCACCGTGAAGCAGGCGAAGAAGCTGGTCGAGAAGGAGAAGCCCGAGGTCTGGGATATCCTCGACGAGGTTATTCGCGAGCACCCGGTGTTGCTCAACCGCGCGCCGACTTTGCATCGTCTCGGCATTCAGGCTTTCGAGCCGGTGCTGATCGAAGGCAAGGCGATCCAGCTGCATCCGCTGGTCTGCGCCGCGTTCAACGCAGACTTCGACGGCGACCAGATGGCCGTGCACGTTCCGCTGTCGCTGGAAGCGCAGCTGGAAGCGCGCGTCCTGATGATGTCGACCAACAACATTCTGCATCCGGCCAACGGTTCGCCGATCATCGTGCCGTCGCAGGACATCGTGCTCGGCCTCTACTATCTCTCGCTGATGCGCGAGGGCGAGCCGGGCGAAGGCAAGGTCTACGGCGACATGGCTGAGGTCGAGCATGCGCTGCATGCCCGCACCGTCAGCTTGCATAGCAAGATCAAGTACCGCTGGACCAATGTCGACGACAAGGGCAAGCCGGTGGTGCAACGCTATGACACCACGCCGGGTCGCCTGTTGCTCGGTCAGGTACTGCCGCGCAACGCCAAGGTGCCGTTCGACGTCGTCAATAAGCTGATGACCAAGCGCGAAGTGTCGAACATGATCGATGCCGTCTACCGCCATTGCGGTCAGAAGGACACGGTCATCTTCTGCGACCGCATCATGGCGCTCGGATTCTACCACGCGTTCAAGGCCGGCATTTCCTTCGGCAAGGACGACATGGTGGTGCCTGGCGGCAAATGGAAGATCGTCGATCAGACGCGCGAGCTCGCAAAGGAGTTCGAGCAGCAATACAACGACGGCCTGATCACCCAGGGCGAGAAGTATAACAAGGTGGTCGACGCCTGGTCGAAATCCACTGACCAGATCGCCGACGAGATGATGCGTGAGATCTCGTCCGTGAAGAAGGGTGCGGACGGCCGCGAGGTCCAGGTCAACTCGATCTACATGATGGCCCATTCCGGCGCGCGCGGCTCGCCCGCGCAGATGCGTCAGCTCGCCGGCATGCGCGGCCTGATGGCCAAGCCTTCGGGCGAGATCATCGAGACGCCGATCATCTCCAACTTCAAGGAGGGGCTCTCGGTTCTCGAATACTTCAACTCGACCCACGGCGCGCGCAAAGGCCTCGCCGACACCGCGTTGAAGACCGCCAACTCTGGTTACCTGACGCGGCGTCTGGTCGACGTGGCGCAGGACTGCATCATCACGAGCGAAGACTGCGGCACCGCTGCCGGCATCAAGGTGCGCGCCATTATCGACTCCGGACAGGTGGTTGCCTCGCTCGGCAGCCGCATCCTGGGCCGCACCACGGCCGAGGACGTGCGCGACCCTGCCACCAACAAGATCGTCGTGAAGAAGAACACGCTGCTCGAGGAGCCGCAGGTCGAGCTGATCAACCAGGCGGGCGTGCAGGAACTGCGCATCCGCTCGGTGCTGACCTGCGAGAATACCAATGGCGTGTGCGGTCACTGCTACGGCCGCGATCTGGCCCGCGGCACTCCGGTCAACATGGGTGAGGCGGTGGGCGTCATCGCCGCCCAGTCGATCGGTGAACCGGGCACCCAGCTCACCATGCGCACCTTCCATATCGGCGGCGCGGCACAGATCAACGAGCAGTCCTTCATCGAGTCGAACTTTGAAGGCACGATCAAGATCAAGAACAAGAACATCGCCCGCAACACCGACGGCGACCTGATCGCGATGGGCCGTAACATCTCCATCGCGGTGCTGGACGCCGACGGCACCGAACGTGCGGTGCACCGTCTGCCGCACGGCGCGCGGCTGCGAGTCGACGACGGCGACAAGGTCAAGCGCGGCCAGCGGATGGCCGAGTGGGATCCCTACACCCGCCCGATCATCACCGAAGCAGAAGGCACGGTCGCCTTCGAGGACTTGGTGGAAGGTCAGTCGATGTCGGAAGCGCTCGACGAGTTCGACCGGCATCGCCAAGCGCGTTGTCATCGACTGGCGCACGTCCGGCCGTGGCGCCGACTTGCGTCCGGCCATCGTCGTCAAGGGCAAGGACGGCAAGGTGATGAAAGTCGCCCGCGGCGGCGAGGCTCGCTATACCCTGGCGGTGGACGCGATCCTCTCGGTCGATCCGGGCAGCAAGGTGAAGGCGGGCGACGTGATCGCGCGAATCCCGACCGAGAGCGCCAAGACACGCGACATCACCGGCGGCCTGCCGCGGGTGGCGGAACTGTTCGAGGCGCGGCGGCCGAAGGAAGCGGCGATCATCGCCGAAATCTCCGGCACCATCCGCTTTGGCAAGGACTACAAGAACAAGCGGCGCCTTACCATCGAGCCCACGGCAAAGGGCGAAGAGGCACGCGAATACCTGATCCCGAAGGGCAAGCACATCCATCTGCAGGATGGCGACGTCATTGAGAAGGGCGAATACATCGTCGACGGCAATCCGGCGCCGCACGACATCCTGGCCATCAAAGGCGTCGAGGAACTCGCCGCCTATCTCGTCAACGAGATCCAGGACGTCTATCGGCTGCAAGGCGTGCTGATCAACGACAAGCATATCGAGGTGATTGTCCGTCAGATGCTGCAGAAAGTGGAAGTCACCGACGCCGGCGAGACCGATCTGATCGTGGGCGATCAGGTCGACAAGCTGGAGCTCGATGAGGTTAACTTGGCGGCCAAGGAAGCGGGTAAGAAGCCGGCGAGCGGACACCCGGTGCTGCTCGGCATCACCAAGGCCTCACTGCAGACGCGTTCCTTCATCTCGGCGGCCTCCTTCCAGGAGACCACGCGGGTGCTGACCGAAGCTGCGGTCAGCGGCAAGATCGACACCCTCGACGGCCTGAAGGAAAACGTCATCGTCGGCCGGCTAATTCCCGCCGGCACCGGCGCCATGATGAACCGGCTGCGCGAAGTCGCGGTCAAACGCGATGCTCTGATCCTGGAAGAGCGGGAAAAGGACGCGGCGAAAGCTGCCGCCGCGGCCGCTCAGCCCGAACAGGCTGCCTTGCCGACACCGGCGGAATAAGTCTCCCGCTTTCGGGCAAAATGAAAATGGAAAGGGCCGCCCCGGGGCGGCCCTTTTGCTTTGGCACGCGGAAGCTTCACCGCTGGCGTGAATTTGCAATCTCTTTCCCGCCGCGCGACAATAAGTCGGCGGCAAGACAAGCCCGAACTCAACGTGCGGCAAAACAAAAGCCGGGAAGGAAAAACTGAGGAGTTCGCGATGCTTTCGAAGGAAGACAACGATTCGCTCACCCGCGTCGGGCCGGGCACGCCGATGGGCGAGCTCATGCGTCGCTACTGGATTCCGGCGGCGTTTTCACATCAGGTGCCTAAGCCCGATGCTCCGCCGATCCGCGTCCGGCTTATGGGCGAGAACCTCGTTCTCTTCCGCGACACGCAGGGGCGCCTGGGCCTGCTCGACGAGCGCTGTCCGCACCGCACCGCGTCTTTGTTCTACGGCCGCAACGAAGAGAATGGGCTGCGCTGCGTCTATCACGGCATCAAGTTCGACGTGGCGGGCAATTGCGTCGACCTGCCTTGCGTCCCGCAGATTCCGGTTGTGCAGCACCAGAGCGTCAAATCCTACATGAAGGCGAAAGCCTATCCCTGCGTCGAGCGCGGGGACGTGATCTGGACCTATATGGGCCCGCCGGAGCTCAAGCCGGCATTCCCCGATCTGGAATGGACCGCCGTGCCGGCCGCGCAGCGCTTCGCCACCCGCCACATCCAGGAATGCAACTGGCTGCAGGGACTGGAAGGCGGCTTCGACGCCACGCACCTGACCTTCCTGCATGGCGGCGATGCCGAGCACAGCCGGCGCATCGTAGCCACGCTCTATGAAGTCATGCCGACCGATTTCGGTTTTGTCGTCGCCACCGGCCGCGAGCCCGAGAACGGCCCGGTCATGTGGAACATGAACGTGATGCTGATGCCGTTCCACAAGATCATCTCGTCGATTCCGCACGCCGCGCATGTCTGGGCGCCGATCGATGACGAAACCACGATGCTGTACAGCATCAATTTCCATCCCTCCCGGGCGCTCACCGACGAGGACCTGGCGCGGGAAAAGAGCTGGCGCGGCATCCATACCGAAAACATTCCGGGCACCGATCACGCCATCCGCAACAAGGCCAATGATTACCTGATCGATCGCGAATTGCAGGCGAGCAAGCAGTCCTATACCGGCATGAAAGGTCTCGGCACCCAGGATTGCGCGATCCAGGAATCCATGGGGCCGATCGCGGAACGCACGCTGGAACATCTCGTTCCGAGCGACGCGGCGATCGTGAAGATCCGCAAGTTGCTGCTGCAGGCATTGAAGGATCATGCCGACGGCAAGCCATTGCCCGGCATGAAACCGGAAAGCTATCGCGTGCGCTCGGCCCGGGTTGAACTGCCAAAAGGCGCGCCGGTCGCCGAGGCGGTGGAGCGCAGCGTCCGGCTCGATACGCCGGTCGCTGCAGAATAAGCTGTCGTGTGCCGGCGTCGGCTTCGCCGGCGCGCCCACCTGCCTTCCTGTTAATCCCCAATCGAAAGAGCACAAATGAAGGGCGCCGATGTCGTCGCAGAAATCCTCAAGCGCGAAGGAACCGAGTTCCTCGCCTGCTACCCGCGCAATCCGCTGATCGACGCCTGCGCCGAGCTCGACATCCGCCCCATTCTTTGCCGGCAGGAACGTATCGGCGTCGGCATGGCCGACGGCTTCAGCCGCATCCGCGCGGGCAAGCAGAATGGTGTCTTCGCCGCCCAGCATGGCCCTGGCATTGAGAATGCCTTCGCCGGCGTGGCGCAGGCCTATTCGGAAAATGTGCCGGTGCTGGTGATACCGGCCGGGTTTCCCGGCGAACGCCAGTACATCACGCCGACATTTCGCGCCGCCGAAGTCTATGCGCCGGTAACCAAATATTCGGCGATGGCGTCCTCGGTGCAGGAACTGCCGCATGTGATGCGGCGGGCCTATCAGGCGATGCGCAGCGGCAAACCGGGTCCGGTTCTGGTGGAGGTTCCGAACCCCGTGTTCGATGCGAGTTTCGAGGGCACGCTCGATTACGAGCCGGTGCCGGTGATGCGCAGCGCGCCCGATCCAGAAGCGGTGAAGGGCGCAGCGCGTTTGCTGCTCGCGGCCAAGCACCCGGTGATCTGGGCGGGGCAGGGCGTGCATTACGCCGAAGCGGGCGAGCGGCTGGCGGCGCTGGCTGAATTAATCCCTGCGCCGGTGGCCGCGACCAACCCGGGCAAGAGCGCGATCGCCGAAAGCCATCCACTTGCGCTCGGCGCGTCGACGCGGTCCAGTCCGAAAATGTATTACGAGTTTCTTGACCGCGCGGATCTCGTACTCGCGATCGGCTCCAGCCTGACCAAGACGTCCTTCGGCCCTGCGATGCCGAAAGGCAAAAAGATCATTCACTCCACCAACGATCCCTCCGACATCAACAAGGATCATCGCGCCGAGCTTGGGTTGGTCGGCGACGCGGCCCTGGTGATCGATGCGTTGATTGAAGAGATCGGTCGGCAGAAGCAGGGTGGCCGCGGCGCGGCCGACGCGCTCACGGCGCTGAAAGAGGAAATCGCGCGAATCAAGAAAGCCTGGCTGCAGGAATGGGCGAAGTTCCTCGATTCTGACGAAGTGCCGATCAACCAGTACCGGGTTATCCGTGACCTTCTGCGCACCGTCGACCGGGATAACGTGATCATCACCCATGATTCGGGCAGTCCGCGCGAGCAGCTGCTGCCGTTTTGGGAAACCACCGTGCCGCACTCCTACATGGGTTGGGGCAAATCGACGCAATTGGGCTACGGCCTGGGCCTCGCCATGGGCGCCAAGCTGGCGGCGCCGGAAAAACTCTGCATCAATGTCATGGGCGACAGTTCCTTCGGCATGAGCGGAATGGATATCGAAACCGCATCGCGTAACGACATCGGCATTCTCACGGTCGTCTTCAATAACGGCGTGATGGCTTGCGAGCGTCATGTGCTCGAAACCTCGACGCGGAAATACGGCGCGCTGACAGTCGGCGGGAATTACACCAAGGTCGCCGAGGGACTGAATGTGCCGGCGATGCGGGTGGAAAAACCCGCGGATATCGTGCCGGCGATCAAACAGGCGATCAAAACGACCGAGAGTGGCAAGCCGTTCCTGCTCGAGATCATCGCCAAGGAGGGATATGATTTCTCGCGTTACGGATCGCGCGATTAACGAAATTAGGCCGGCAAGTGCCGAACCAAACAAACCGCCAAGGCCGAGCTAAATAGGGAGAAACACATGCTCCGCATGATCGTCGTTCTGGCTGCCTGGCTCGTCGCGGTGTCGGCGCAGGCGCAACCTTTCTTCGAAGGTAAAACCATTACCATCATCACCAGCACGGGCTCCGGCGGAGGCTACGACGTCACCGCCCGGCTGGTCGCGCGGCACATGCCGCGCTTCATCCCCGGCAATCCGACGATGATCGTGCAGAACATGCCGGGCGGCGGCAATGTGCTGGCCACCAATCACCTGTACACCATCGCGCCGAAGGACGGCACCGCGATCGCAACGCTGCATAACGCCATTCCGCTGCACCAGGTGCTGGACGGCCACGGCGTGCGGTATGACGCGAGCAAGTTCAACTGGCTTGGCTCAACCGGATCGGAAAACGAGGTGGTCTTCACCTGGCACACCACCGGCGTCACCAACATCGAGGAGGCCAAGAAAAAAGAAGTCATCCTCGGCGGCACCGGCGCCGGATCCGGCATCGTGATCATCCCGACCGCGATGAACAATCTGCTCGGCACCAAATTCAAGATGGTGATGGGCTACAAGAGCTCGGAGGACCTAAACCTGGCTTTGCAGCGCGGAGAGGTCGAGGCCCGTGCCTTCAGCCTGACCTCGGTAAAAGGTCAGCGCTCCGATTGGGTGAAGGAGAAGAAGATCAACTTTATCGCGCAGGCCGGTGTTCATCGCGCGCATGAGCTGCCGGATGTGCCGCTTCTCATCGAACTCGCCAAGAATGAGGAGGAGCGGGCGATCCTCAGCGCTGATATCCTCGCCGCCCAGCCTCGGCCGCCCCTTTACGGCACCGCCCGATGTGCCCGCGGACCGGCTCGCGCTCCTGCGCCAGGCCTTCGCGGATACATTGAAGGACAAAGCTTTCCTCGAAGAGGCCGAAAAGCTGAAGCTGGACATCGAGCCGATGAGCGCGGAAGAGGTCACCAATATCGTCCGCGACGTGGTCAATGCCTCGCCGGAGGTGGTGGCCAAGGCCCGTGCCATGATGGGTAAAGAGGCGAAATAAGCCGGTCCTTCAACCTCACCTTGCCGGCGTGGCGCCCGTCCTGCCGCCCGCCGGCAAAACCGCAGCACATTTGGCCTCTTTTATTGTTGTCGCGGCCATCCGGCCGGACGAATCTAACCGGCGTCTTGGCAGGATGCGGCGTTGGCTGGCACGCTGGAGGAGGGGGCGCGGCCCTGCAGGTCGAGGGCTCAAAAAGAGCCGGAGCGACGCTTTGCGGAGCTCCCTGCCGCGTGCAGCCGCCGATTCGCGCAAACCTCATTCCTGCCTGATTTTGCGGGCTTTTCTTCCTTGACACCCGGGGGGCGGGCCCGTACAAACCGCCTACTTTCCGGCAGGCGGTGAGCTTTTAGACGACCGGATCAAGACGCGTCCAAGCGTCTCGATCCAAAAAAGCTCAAACGCTGCCTCTGACAGCCTGATGTCAGATACAACCGGCGCAAGACCGCGCGTTTTCGCGATGCGGTCCTCTGGAACGAAAGGCGCTCTTCCGCACACCAAGGCGGATGGCGCGATTTCGTTTTGCGCGACGGTCTGCCGGCGAAACGTAACGATGCCGGGGCGCAAGCCCAAAACGCAAGTGAAGGCGAAGAATGCCGACGATTAATCAGTTGATCGCCAAGCCGCGGCGCCTGGTGAAGGCCCGCAACAAGGTGCCGGCCCTGCAGGCGAGCCCGCAGAAGCGCGGCGTTTGCACGCGCGTCTACACCACCACCCCGAAGAAGCCGAACTCGGCGCTGCGCAAGGTGGCGAAGGTGCGGCTCACCAACGGCTTCGAGGTGATCGGCTACATACCGGGTGAAGGCCATAACCTGCAGGAGCACTCGGTGGTGATGATCCGCGGCGGCCGTGTGAAGGATCTGCCGGGCGTGCGCTACCACATCCTGCGCGGCGTGCTCGACACCCAAGGCGTCAAGAACCGCAAACAGCGCCGTTCGAAATACGGAGCAAAGAGGCCGAAATAGTTTCTCGTCATTGCCGGGCTTGACCCGGCAATCCAGTTTTTTCGCAAGAAGATGGATGCCCGGGTCGAGCCCGGGCATGACGAAAGAGGGGAAACCGTAGATGTCCGGGGATCGTACCCGGCCATGACGAAGAGAGAGAAGATCGATGTCCCGTCGCCACAGTGCGGAAAAGCGAGAGATCATGCCGGACCCGAAATACGGGAACGCGGTGGTCACGAAATTCATGAATTCGGTGATGTATGCGGGCAAGAAGTCCGTGGCCGAATCCATCGTTTATGGCGCGCTCGATTTGATCGAGTCTAAGACCAAGCAGCAGCCGCTGGGCGTATTCCAGCAAGCGCTCGACAATGTGATGCCGTCGATCGAAGTGCGCTCCCGCCGCGTCGGCGGCGCGACATATCAGGTGCCGGTGGAAGTGCGCTCCTCGCGCCGCCAGGCGCTGGGCATTCGCTGGATCATTTCGGCCGCGCGCGAGCGCAATGAAAAGACGATGACGGAGCGGCTCTCGGCTGAGCTGCTGGATGCGTCGAATAATCGGGGGAATGCCGTCAAGAAGCGCGAAGACACGCACCGGATGGCGGAAGCCAATCGCGCGTTCTCGCATTATCGCTGGTAACGGCGAACGGAAAGAAGAGGACAAACCCCCATGCCCCGCGCCCATCCCATCGAGGACTACCGCAATTTCGGCATCATGGCGCATATCGATGCCGGCAAGACCACGACCACCGAGCGGATTCTTTATTACACCGGCAAGAGCCACAAGATCGGCGAAGTGCATGACGGCGCTGCGACCATGGATTTCATGGAGCAGGAGCAGGAGCGCGGCATCACCATCACGTCGGCCGCCACCACCGCATTCTGGCGGGACAAGCGCCTCAACATCATCGACACCCCCGGCCACGTGGACTTCACCATCGAAGTGGAGCGCTCGCTGCGCGTGCTTGACGGCTGCGTTTGCGTGCTGGACGGCAATCAGGGCGTGGAGCCGCAGACCGAGACCGTTTGGCGTCAAGCCGACAAATACGAAGTTCCCCGCATTGTTTTCGTCAATAAGATGGACAAGATCGGCGCCGATTTCGACAAATGCGTCGACGATCTCGTCACCCGCGTTGCCGGCAACCCGGTCTGCATCCAGCTCCCGATCGGTGCGGAGAATACCTTCAAAGGCATCATCGACCTGGTGCGCATGAAAGCCGTCGTCTGGGATGACGAGGGGCTCGGCGCCAAGTATCACGACGAAGAGATTCCGGCCGGTCTCAAGGACAAGGCCGTCGAATACCGCATCAAGCTGATTGAGGCCGCCGTCGATCTCGATGACGAGGCGATGTCCGCCTATCTCGACGGCAAGGAGCCGGACGAGGCCACCCTGAAGCGGCTGATCCGCAAGGCGGTGGTCCAGCGCAAATTCGTGCCCGTGCTCTGCGGCTCCGCCTTCAAGAACAAGGGCGTGCAGCCGCTGCTTGATGCGGTGGTCGATTATCTGCCGTCGCCGGCGGAAGTGCCGCCGATCAAGGGCATTGATCCCGACAGTGGCGAGGAAGTTGTCCGCAAGGCCGACGACAACGAGCCCATGTCGTTGCTCGCCTTCAAGATCATGGACGACCCCTTCGTCGGCACCATCACCTTCTGCCGCATCTATTCGGGCAAGCTCGAGAGCGGCACCGGCGTGGTCAACTCGACCAAGGAGCGCAAAGAGCGCGTCGGCCGCATGCTGTTGATGCATGCGAATAACCGCGAAGACATCAAGGAAGCTTATGCCGGCGACATCGTCGCTCTGGCCGGGCTGAAGGAAGTGCGCACGGGCGACACCCTGTGCGACCCGAAGAAGCCGGTGATTCTGGAAAAGATGGAATTCCCCGATCCGGTCATCGAGATTGCGATCGAGCCGAAGTCGAAGGCCGACCAGGAGAAGCTCGGCGTCGCCTTGGCCAAGCTCGCGGCAGAGGATCCGTCGTTCCGGGTTTCGACCGATCAGGAATCCGGCCAGACCATCCTGAAAGGGATGGGCGAACTGCATCTCGACATCAAGGTCGATATCCTCAAGCGCACCTATAAGGTGGATGCCAATATCGGCGCCCCGCAGGTGGCTTACCGCGAGAAGATCACCAAGCCGGTTACGGTCGATTACCAGCACAAGAAGCAGACCGGCGGCACCGGGCAATTCGCCCAGGTGAAGATCGTCGCCGAGCCGCTGCCGCCCGGCACCGGTTTTGTGTTCGAAAACGAGATCGTCGGCGGCGCGGTGCCGAAGGAATACATCCCCGGTGTCGAGAAGGGCCTGCAGTCCGTGCTCGGCGGGGGCATCCTGGCCGGCTTCCCGGTGGTGGATCTGAAGGTCTCGCTGATCGACGGCCGCTACCACGACGTCGACTCCTCGGCGCTGGCGTTCGAAATCGCCTCGCGCGCCGCCTTGCGTGAAGCCTTGCAGAAAGGCGGCTCGGTGCTGCTTGAGCCGATCATGAAGGTCGAGGTGGTGACGCCGGAGGATTACACCGGCTCGGTCATCGGCGACCTGAATTCGCGGCGCGGCCAGATCCAGGGCCAGGACATGCGCGGCAACGCCAACGTGATCAACGCGATGGTGCCGCTCGCCAACATGTTCGGTTACGTGAACACGTTGCGCTCAATGAGCCAGGGGCGCGCCACCTTCACGATGCAATTCGATCACTACGAGCAAGTGCCCCAGAACGTCGCGCAGGAAGTCCAGGCGAAATTCGCCTGAGCTTCGGCGCTTACTGAAGACTAACGGTTTGACCTACTAGAGACCCGCACGGGAGAGCGACATGGCGAAAGAGAAATTCCAGCGCACGAAGCCGCATTGCAATATCGGCACCATTGGTCACGTCGACCATGGCAAGACGTCGCTTACCGCGGCGATTACGAAGATATTGGCGGAGACTGGCGGCGCGACATTCACCGCCTATGATCAGATCGACAAGGCGCCGGAAGAGAAGGCGCGCGGCATCACGATCTCGACCGCTCATGTGGAATACGAGACCAAGAACCGCCACTACGCCCACGTCGATTGTCCCGGCCACGCCGACTATGTGAAGAACATGATCACCGGCGCGGCACAGATGGACGGCGCGATTCTCGTCGTGTCCGCCGCCGACGGCCCGATGCCGCAGACCCGCGAGCACATCCTGCTTGCCCGTCAGGTCGGCGTTCCGGCGCTGGTTGTCTATCTGAACAAGGTCGACATGGTGGACGATCCGGAGCTGCTCGAGCTGGTTGAACTCGAGGTTCGCGAGCTGCTGTCGAAGTATAATTTCCCCGGCGACAAGATCCCGGTGATCAAGGGCTCCGCGCTGATGGCGCTGGAAGACAAGGATCCCAAGCTCGGCCACGACTCCGTCCTCGAGCTGATGAAGGCGGTAGACGAGTATATTCCGCAGCCCGAGCGTCCGATTGACCAGCCGTTCCTGATGCCGGTCGAAGACGTGTTCTCGATCTCCGGCCGTGGCACGGTCTGCACCGGCCGCGTCGAGCGCGGTGTCGTCAAGGTCGGTGAGGAAGTCGAGATCGTTGGCATCCGGCCCACGACCAAGACGACCGTCACCGGCGTCGAGATGTTCCGCAAGCTGCTCGATCAGGGCCAGGCGGGCGACAACATCGGCGCGCTGCTGCGCGGCACCAAGCGCGAGGACGTCGAGCGCGGTCAGGTGCTCTGCAAGCCCGGCTCGGTCAAGCCGCACACCAAGTTCAAGGCGGAAGCCTACATCCTCACCAAGGAAGAGGGTGGCCGGCACACGCCGTTCTTCACCAACTATCGCCCGCAGTTCTACTTCCGCACGACGGACGTGACCGGCGTCGTGCACCTGCCGGAAGGCACCGAGATGGTGATGCCGGGCGACAATATCGCCATGGAAGTTCACCTCATCGTTCCGATCGCCATGGAGGAGAAGCTGCGCTTCGCCATCCGTGAAGGCGGACGCACCGTCGGCGCCGGCGTAGTGGCGAGCATCATCGAGTAAAGGACAGAGGCGGGGGGCGCCGAGCGCGCCCCTCTCTTCGTGGAGCAATCGTTCATGAACGGCCAGAATATCCGGATCCGGCTCAAAGCCTTCGATCACCGCATCCTCGATGCGTCGACGCGCGAGATCGTCAACACGGCGAAGCGCACGGGCGCGCAGGTGCGTGGCCCGATCCCGCTGCCGACCAAGATCGAGAAATTCACGGTTAACCGCTCGCCGCACATCGACAAGAAGAGCCGCGAGCAGTTCGAGATGCGCACACACAAGCGCCTGCTCGATATCGTCGATCCGACCCCGCAGACAGTGGACGCGCTGATGAAGCTCGACCTGGCCGCCGGCGTGGACGTCGAGATCAAGTTGTAAGAGCGGGACAGAGAGAAGACAGGACAATGCCGATGCGTTCCGGAGTGATCGCACAGAAGGTCGGAATGACGCGGGTCTTCACCGAGGCCGGCGAGCATGTGCCGGTGACGGTGCTGCGCCTCGCGCAGTGCCAGGTCGTGGCGCACCGCACCAAGGATTCGAATGGCTACGTGGCGCTGCAACTCGGCGCCGGCGCGCGCCGGCCTGCGACGCTCAGCAAGGCTCAGCGCGGTCATTTCGCCGTGGCCAAGGTCGAGCCGAAGCGCAAGCTGGCTGAGTTCCGCGTCAGCGATGACGCGGTGATCCCGGTCGGCGCGGAAATCACCGCCGATCATTTCATCGTCGGCCAGTTTGTCGACGTTACCGGCACCTCGATCGGCAAAGGCTTTGCCGGCGGCATGAAGCGCTGGAATTTCGGCGGCCTGCGCGCTTCGCACGGCGTGTCGATCTCGCACCGCTCCATCGGCTCCACCGGCGGCCGTCAGGATCCCGGCAAGACCTTCAAGAACAAGAAGATGCCGGGCCACATGGGCGTCGATCAGATCACCACGCTCAATCTCAAGGTCGTGCAGACCGACGTTGAGCGCGGTCTCATCCTGGTCGAGGGCGCCGTGCCGGGCGCCAAGGGCGGCTGGATCACCGTGCGCGACGCGGTGAAGAAGACGCTCCCGAAGGATGCTCCGAAGCCCGGAAAATTCCGGCTTGACGGAAGGCGGCGACAAGGCTCCGGCTGAGACGCCCGCCGAGCAGAACGCGGCTCCTGCTGAAACGGCGGAGGGCGCGTGATGGAACTCAAAATGACCACGCTCGAGGGCAAGGCGGCCGGTTCGGTTACGCTGTCCGATGAGATTTTCGGGCTCGAGCCGCGCAAGGATCTCATTCACCGCTGCATCAACTGGCAACTCGCCAAGCGCCGGGCCGGCACCCACAAGGTGAAGGGCCGCGCGGAAATCTGGCGCACCGGCAAGAAAATATCGCGCCAGAAGGGCGGCGGCACCGCGCGTCACGGTTCCCACCGCGTCAACCTGTTCCGCGGCGGCGGCCGTTCTTTCGGTCCGGTCGTGCGCAGCCATGAGCATGATCTGCCGAAGAAGGTCCGCGCGCTCGCACTGCGCCACGCGCTCTCGGCCAAGGCCAAGGACGGCGGCATCATCATCTTGGAAACGGCGACGGTGAAGGACGGCAAGACCAAGGAACTGCGCACGCGCTTCGGCAAGCTCGGACTGGAGAACGCGCTGATCATCGACGGCACCCAGGTCGAAGCCACTTTCGCCAATGCCGCGCGCAACATTCCGAATATCGATGTGCTGCCGGTGCAGGGCATCAACGTCTACGACATTCTGCGGCGTCAGAAGCTGGTTCTCACCAAGGCCGCGCTCGATGCGTTGGAGGCGCGCTTCAAATGACAACCAAGGATCCGCGCCACTACGACGTCATCCTTTCTCCGGTGATCACCGAGAAAGCGACCATGGCGTCGGAAAGAAACCAGGTCGTATTCAAGGTCGCCCGCACGGCGACCAAGCCGCAGATCAAGGAAGCGGTGGAGAAGCTCTTCGACGTCAAGGTCCTGAGCGTCAACACCCACGTCCGCAAGGGCAAGGTGAAGGCCGCGCGCGGAAGCCTTGGTGTGCAGTCGGACGTCAAGCGCGCGATCGTGACTCTCGAGGAAGGTCACCGGATCGACGTGACGACGGGTTTGTAAGGAACGTAAGCGATGGCGCTTAAAACATTTAATCCCGTCACGCCGAGCCAGCGTCAGCTGGTGCTCGTCGACCGGTCTGCGCTCTACAAGGGCAAGCCGGTGAAGGCGCTGACCGAAGGCAAATCTTCCGCCGGCGGCCGTAACAATAACGGCCGCGTCACCGTGCGTTTCCGCGGCGGCGGACACAAGCAGGCCTATCGCGTCATCGACTTCAAGCGCACGAAGTTCGACGCGCCGGCGGTTGTCGAGCGGCTGGAATATGATCCGAACCGCACCGCCTTTATCGCGCTGGTGAAATACCAGGACGGCGAACTTGCTTACATCCTGGCGCCGCAGCGCCTGAGCGCCGGCGACAGCGTGGTCGCGGGCGAAAACGTGGACGTGAAGCCGGGCAACGCGATGCCGGCCGGCAATATCCCGGTTGGCACCATCGTGCACAATGTCGAGATCAAGATCGGCAAAGGCGGACAGATCGCGCGTTCGGCGGGTACCTACGCGCAGATCGTAGGCCGCGACCAGGACTACGTGATCCTGCGCCTGAATTCCGGCGAGCAGCGCCTGGTGCACGGCCGCTGCATGGCCACCATCGGCGCGGTGTCCAACCCGGATGAGATGAACACCTCGATCGGCAAGGCCGGGCGCAAGCGCTGGCTGGGCCGCCGCCCGCATAACCGCGGCGTCACCATGAACCCGATCGACCATCCGCATGGCGGCGGCGAAGGCCGCACCTCCGGCGGCCGTCACCCGGTCACCCCTTGGGGCTTCCCCACCAAGGGCAAGAAGACCCGCAAGAATAAGGTCACCGGTAAATTCATCATTGCCAGCCGCCATGCGCGGAAGAAGAAGAAATAGGACGAGCACATGACGCGTTCCGTTTGGAAAGGCCCGTTCGTTGATGGCTATCTGCTGAAGAAGGCGGACGTATCTCGTTCGTCCGGCCGGCATGAAATCATCAAGATGTGGAGCCGGCGTTCGACGATCCTGCCGCAATTCGTCGGACTGACCTTCGGCGTCTATAACGGGCAAAAACATATCCCGGTGAGCGTCACCGAGGAAATGGTTGGACACAAGTTTGGCGAGTTCGCGCCGACGCGCACCTTCCATGGCCATTCGGCCGACCGGAAGGCCAAGCGCGCGCCGGCGGCGCGGCACCTGCGTAAGGCACGAGGACGACAATGGGCAAGCGCGCACGCGAGAGAGCGCTCTCGGAAAACGAAGCCAAGGCGGTCGCCCGCCTGCTGCGGATCTCACCGCAGAAGCTCAATCTTGTCGCCGGGCTGATCCGCGGCAAGAAGGTTTCGAGCGCGCTCGCCGATCTGGAATTTTCCCGCAAGCGGATCGCGCGGGACGTTCGCAAATGCCTGGAGTTGGCGATCGCCAACGCCGAGAACAATCACGATCTCGACGTCGACGATCTCGTCGTCGCCGAGGCTTACGTCGGCAAGGCTCTGGTCATGAAGCGCTTCCATGCGCGCGGCCGCGGCCGGGCTGGCGGAATTTTGAAGCCTTTTTCGAACCTCACCATCGTGGTGCGTGAGGTCGAGGCGGGCGCTTAAGGAGAGCACGACCCATGGGTCAAAAGGTCAATCCGATCGGGCTGCGTCTCGGCGTGAATCGCACCTGGGATTCGCGCTGGTATGCCGGCAAGAGCGAATACGGCACGCTGCTGCATGAAGATATGAAGATCCGCAAGGAGCTTCTGAAGCTTCTCAAGCAGGCGGCAGTGTCCAAGATCGTGATCGAGCGCCCGCACAAGAAGTGCCGGGTGACGATCCATTCGGCGCGCCCCGGCGTGGTGATCGGCAAGAAGGGCGCCGACATCGAGAAGCTGCGCAGGGTCGTTGCCGCGCTCACCCAGTCGGACGTGGTGATCAACATCGTCGAAATCCGCAAGCCGGAGCTCGACGCCCAGCTGGTCGGTGAATTGATCGCGCAGCAGCTCGAGCGGCGTGTTGCCTTCCGTCGCGCCATGAAGCGGGCGGTGCAGTCCGCCATGCGGCTTGGCGCCGAAGGCATCCGCATCAACTGCTCCGGCCGGCTCGGCGGCGCCGAGATCGCGCGCATGGAGTGGTACCGCGAAGGCCGCGTGCCGCTGCACACGCTGCGCGCCGACGTCGACTACGGCGTCGCCACCGGCTTCACGACTTACGGCACCTGCGGCGTCAAGGTCTGGATCTTCAAGGGCGAGATCATGGAGCACGACCCGATGGCGCAGGACAAGAAGATGGCCGAGGGCGAGGCGGGGCGTCCGCGCCGCGATACGGCCTAACGCCAACGGAATTCAGGAAACGAGAGCAAGACCATGCTGCAACCGATGCGCACCAAGTTCCGCAAGGCGCACAAGGGCCGTATCCACGGCACCTCGAAGGCCGGCACCGAACTCAATTTCGGGCAATTCGGCCTCAAGGCGCTGGAGCCGGACCGCGTCACCGCGCGGCAGATCGAGGCCGCGCGCCGTGCGCTGACCCGGCACATGAAACGCGCGGGCCGTGTCTGGATTCGCATCTATCCGGACGTGCCGGTCTCAAAAAAGCCGATCGAAGTGCGTATGGGTAAGGGCAAGGGCACGCCGGAATTCTGGGTCTGCCGCGTCAAGCCCGGCCGCATCATGTTTGAAGTAGATGGCGTCTCGGTGCAGGTCGCCAAGGAAGCCTTGGCCCTTGCCGCGGCGAAGCTGTCCGTCAAGACCCGCTTCATCGAGCGCATCGCCGAGTAGGGCAGGAGGAACGATATGAAAACTGCCGACGCCAGGGCGATGACGGTCGATCAGCTCGACGACGAGGTGCTGAAGCTGAAGAAGGAGCAGTTCAACCTGCGCTTTCAGCGCGCCACCGGTCAGCTCGAGAATACCTCGCGGGTGCGCGTGATCCGGCGCGATATCGCCCGCATCAAAACCATCGCGCGGCAGAAGCGTCTGGGCCAGGCGGCCCCGCAGCGCGCCGCGGAACCGAAACAGAAGCCTGCAGCTGCGCCGAAGGCGAAGCGTGCGGCGGCAGCGCGGCCGAAGAAGGCCGACGAAATCGAAGTCGAAGTCGAAGTAAGGGGAATAGGATGCCGAAGCGTACGCTCCAAGGCGTCGTGGTGAGCGACAAGCAGCAGAAGACGGTGGTGGTGCGCGTGGATCGCCGCTTCACCCATCCGACGCTGAAAAAGACCATCCGGCGGTCGAAGAAATATCATGCTCACGACGAGAGCAATGAATACGGCGCCGGCGATGTCGTATGGATCGAGGAACATCGTCCGATCTCCAAGCTCAAGCGCTGGACCGTGGTCCGCGGCGAAAAGAAGAAAACGGCGAAGTAATCGCGCAAGGCGCGAAGGAAAGTAGACGAGGCGCGGCATGATTTAGATGCAAACCAATCTCGACGTGGCGGACAATTCCGGCGCGCGCCGCGTCATGTGCATCAAGGTGCTGGGCGGCTCGAAGCGGCGTTACGCGACGATCGGCGACATCATCGTTGTGTCTGTCAAGGAAGCGATCCCGCGCGGGCGCGTGAAGAAGGGGGAGGTGATGAAGGCGGTGGTGGTGCGCGTGTCCAAGGACATCAAGCGTCCCGACGGCTCGACCATCCGTTTCGACCGCAACGCCGCGGTGCTGATCAACGCCCAGTCGGAGCCGGTCGGCACCCGCATCTTCGGGCCCGTGCCGCGCGAACTGCGCGCGAAGAACCATATGAAGATCATCTCGCTTGCCCCGGAGGTGCTGTGATGGCTGCCAAGATCCGCAAGGGCGACAAGGTGGTTGTGTTGACCGGGCGCGATAAGGGCCGGTCAGGTGAAGTACTCGAAGTGCGCCCCAGTGAGGGCCGCGCGCTTGTGCGTGGAATTAATATGGTCAAGCGCCATCAGCGCCAGACGGCCAACCAGGACGGCGGCATCATCTCCAAGGAGGGAACGATCCATCTGTCCAATCTGGCGGTCGCTGATCCGAAGTCGGGCAAGCCAACGCGCGTTGGTTTCAAGCTGATGAAGGACGGCCAGCGCGTCCGCGTGGCGAAGCGTTCAGGAGTTGAGATCGATGGCTGAGACAGACAAAACCCAGGCGGCGAAGGCCGAAGCCAAGAAGGCCCAGCAGGCCGAAAAGGCCGATCGCGCCAAGAAGGCCCAGAAGGCCGCGGGTGCGAAGGCTGAAGGCGGCGGCAAGAAGCTGCGCGAAGAGCGCGTGCCGCCGCGGCTGGTGGGCTTTTACGAAGAAACCGTGCGGGCCAAGCTCACCGAGCAGTTCGGCTATACCAACCGCATGCAGGTCCCGACGCTCGACAAGATCGTGCTCAACATGGGCATTGGCGAGGGCGTGAACGACCGCAAGAAGGTCGACCAGGCCGCCTCCGACCTCGCGCTGATTGCCGGTCAGAAGCCGGTCATCACCAAGTCGCGTAAATCGGTCGCCAACTTCAAGCTGCGCGACGGCCAGGCGATCGGCTGCAAGGTCACGCTGCGCCGCGCTCGCATGTACGAGTTCATCGACCGGCTGATCAACATCGCGCTGCCGCGCGTGCGCGACTTTCGCGGGCTCAATCCCAAGAGCTTCGACGGCCGCGGCAATTATTCGATGGGCGTGAAGGAACACATCATTTTCCCGGAGATCGACTACGACAAGGCAGCCGAGGTCTGGGGCATGGACATCACCGTTTGCACGACCGCGCGCACCGACGACGAAGCGCGCGCCTTGCTTGCGGCATTCAACTTCCCGTTCCGGCAGTGAGGGACAACGGTCCCTCAGACGCGGAAACCTAGGAGATACGAATGGCGAAGAAGAGTTCGATAGAGAAGAATAATCGGCGTCGGAAGATGTCGAAGCAGATGGCGCCTAAGCGCGCCAAGCTGAAGGCGATCGCACGCGACAAGGCGAAGCCGATGGAAGAACGCTTTGCGGCGACGCTGAAGCTCGCCGAGATGCCGCGCAACTCGTCGGCGACGCGCATTCGCAATCGCTGCGAGCTGACCGGCCGGCCGCGCGCTTATTATCGCAAGCACAAGCTCAGCCGTATCGCGCTGCGGGAACTAGGCTCCAAGGGCCTGATCCCCGGCCTGTTGAAGTCGAGCTGGTGAGGGGGATCGGCACATGTCATTGAACGATCCGATCGGCGATTTGATCACCCGCATCCGCAACGCGCAGATGCGCAACAAGCCCAAGGTCTCCAGCCCGGGCTCGAAACTGCGCGAAAGCGTGCTCGAAGTGCTCAAGAGCGAAGGCTATATCCGTGGCTATGCCTCGGTGGAGCATACCGGCGGCCGCAGCGAGCTCGAGATCGAGCTGAAATATTTCGACGGGGAGCCGGTGATCCGCGAGATCTCCCGGGTCTCCAAGCCCGGCCGGCGCGTCTATGCCTCGGTGAAGGCCCTGCCGCGCATCAATAACGGCCTCGGCGTATCGATTCTGTCGACGCCGAAGGGCGTGATGGCGGACCACGCCGCGCGCGACGCCAATGTCGGCGGCGAAATCCTGTTCACGGTGTTCTGATCATGTCTCGTATCGGAAAAAAGCCAGTTCCCGTTCCGTCCGGCGTCACCGCCAACGTCGAAGGGCAGACCGTGAAGATGAAGGGCCCGAAAGGCGCGCTTCAGTTCGTGGTGCCTGAAGAGGTGTCGGTGAAGCTGGAAGACGGCAAGGTGCAGGTGGATCCGCGCAACGAGAGCAAGCGCGCGCGCTCGATGTGGGGCACTTCGCGTACGCTGGTGGCCAATCTGGTTACCGGCGTGACCAAGGGCTTCGAGCGCAAGCTCGAAATCACCGGCGTCGGCTATCGCGCCGCGGTGCAGGGCAAGAACCTGCAGCTGGCGCTCGGCTATAGCCACGACGTGATCTATCCGATCCCCGAGGGGATCCAGATCGCGACGCCGAAGCCGACCGAAATCACCATCACCGGCATCGACAGCCAGAAGGTCGGGCAGGTTGCGGCGGAAATCCGCGGCTTCCGCCCGCCTGAGCCCTACAAGGGCAAGGGCGTGAAATATGCCGGCGAATACATCTTCCGCAAGGAAGGCAAGAAGAAGTAGTAACGGAGCAGGCGATGGCGAAGTTCAAAAGCCCGACCGAGCGGCGCACGGCGAGCGTCCGCAGGAAGGTCAAGCAGGCGGCCGGCGCGCGCAAGCGGCTGTCGGTGTTCCGCTCGTCGCAGCACATCTATGCGCAGATCATCGACGACGTGAAAGGCGAGACCCTGGTCGCGGCCTCGTCGCTGGAAAAGCCGATGCGCGAAAGCCTCAAGGCCGGCGGCAATGTCGATGCGGCCAAGGCGGTCGGCAAGCTGATCGCCGAGCGCGCGCTGGCGAAGGGACTGAAGGACGTCGTGTTCGACCGCGGCGGCTATCTCTACCACGGGCGCGTGAAGGCGCTGGCTGACGCTGCCCGCGAGGGCGGCCTCAATTTCTGATTTGATTGGAACGAAAAATGGCACGTGAACATGGGCACCGGGAAGAGCGCGACAGCGAGTTCGTCGACAAGCTCGTCCATATCAACCGGGTAGCCAAGGTGGTGAAGGGCGGACGCCGCTTCGGCTTCGCCGCGCTCGTCATCGTCGGCGACCAAAAAGGCCGGGTCGGTTTCGGCCACGGCAAGGCGCGCGAAGTGCCGGAAGCGATCCGCAAGGCAACCGATTCCGCCAAGCGCAGCCTGATCCGCGTCCCGCTGCGCGAGGGCCGCACGCTGCATCACGACGTGGCGGGCCGCCACGGCGCCGGCAAGGTTTTCCTGCGCGCGGCGCCTCCGGGAACCGGCATCATCGCCGGCGGTCCGATGCGCGCCGTGTTCGAGACGCTCGGCATGCAGGACGTCGTGGCGAAGTCGCTCGGCTCGTCCAATCCCTACAACATGGTGCGCGCGACTTTCGACGCGCTCAAGCACCAGGACTCGCCGCGTTCGGTTGCGGCGCGCCGCAACATCAAGGTATCCGCGCTGCAGGCGCGCCGCCAGGGCGGCGACGCGGAAGCGGCGAGCGAGTGAGTTCTGACATGAGCAAGACCCCCAAGATGATCAAGGTGAAGCAGATCGGCAGCCCGATCCGCCGTCACCATACCCAGCGCGAGACCTTGATTGGCCTCGGCCTCAACCGTATCGGCCGCGTATCGGAATTGCCCGACACCGCGCAGACCCGCGGCATGGTCGCCAAGGTCAGGCATCTGGTGAGCGTGGTCGACGGGCAGTAATCGGAAACGTCCGGCCGGCGTGATTCCGGCATGGCGAATTGCAAGATCGAGGACTTTGTTATGAAGCTGCACGAACTCTCCGACAACGCGGGCGCGCACAAAGCGCGCATGCGCATCGGCCGCGGCATCGGCTCGGGCAAGGGCAAGACCGGCGGCCGCGGCGGCAAGGGCCAGACCGCGCGCTCGGGCGTGCGCATCAAGGGCTTTGAAGGCGGTCAGATGCCGCTGCATCGCCGCTTGCCGAAGCGCGGCTTCGACAATTCGCCGTTCGCGGTGAAACTGAATGAGGTCAATCTCGGCCGTCTGCAGGCGGCGATCGATGCCGGAAAGCTCGATGCCAAGTCGACGATCAATGCCGAGGCACTGGTCAAGGCCGGCGTGATGCGCCGCGCGCGCGGCGGCGTGCGGCTGCTCGGCACCGGTGAGCTGAAGGCCAAAATCAATATCGAGGTCTATGGCGCGTCCAAATCGGCGCAAGCGGCGGTCGAGAAGGCCGGCGGCTCGGTGAAAATCCTGGCGCCGAAAAAGGAACCGTCGGAGCCGAAGGGCAAGAATGCCCTGGCCGCGCTCGGCAAAGGCAAGTCCAAGGGCAAGGCTGCCGAGGGCAAGGCTGCCGAGGGCAAGGCTGCCGAGGGCAAGGCTGCCGAGGGCAAGGCTGCCGAGGGCGAGCAGGGCGGAACCGCGGCCTGATTTTTTGCAGCGCCGCCGTGGCCGGCCTTGTAGTGGCCATCGGCGTCTTTACCTTCGGGCAGGGGAATGGCCGGCTTACCCGGCCTGACGAAGAAACGGATCGGAGCCGGGCATGGTCTCTGCTGCAGAACAACTAGCGGCAAACCTCAATTTCTCGGCGCTGGCCAAGGCCGATGAGCTGAAGAAGCGCATCTGGTTCACGCTCGGCGCGCTCATCGTCTATCGCTTCGGCACCTATATACCGCTGCCCGGCATCGACCCTTCGGCCTGGGACCAGATCTTCCGCAGTCAGGCAGGCGGCATCCTCGGCATGTTCAACATGTTCGCCGGAGGCGGCATCCAGCGGATGGCGATCTTCGCGCTGAACATCATGCCCTATATCTCCGCCTCCATCATCATCCAGCTGATGACGACGGTGTCTCCCACGCTCGAGGCGCTGAAGAAGGAAGGCGAGAGCGGCCGCAAGGTCATCAACCAATACACGCGTTATCTCACCGTGGTGCTGGCGATGTTCCAGGCCTACGGCATCGCCATCGGGCTTGAAGGCGCTGGCAACGTCATCAGCGATCCAGGCTGGTTCTTCCGCATCGCGACCGTCATCTCGCTGACCGGCGGCACCATGTTCCTGATGTGGCTGGGCGAGCAGATCACCGCGCGCGGCATCGGCAATGGCATTTCGCTGATCATCATGGCGGGCATCGTGGCGGAACTGCCTTCGGCGATCGCCGGCACCCTCGAACTCGGCCGCCAGGGCGCGCTGTCCACCGGCTTGATCTTGGTGGTGCTGGTCATGGCGGTGGTGGTCATCGCCTTCATCGTCTTCATGGAGCGCGCGCAGCGCCGCCTGCTGATCCAGTATCCCAAGCGGCAGGTCGGCAACCGCATGTTCGAGGGGCAATCCTCGCATCTGCCGCTCAAGCTCAATACATCGGGCGTGATCCCGCCGATCTTCGCTTCGTCGCTGCTGCTGCTGCCGACCACCGTCGCCAATTTCAACGCCGGCGAAGGCCCGGGCTGGCTGCAATGGATCGTGACCGAATTTCAGCCACGGCCGCCCGCTGTTTCTCATCTCCTACATCGCGCTGATCGTGTTCTTCGCCTTTTTCTACACCGCGATCGTGTTCAATCCGACCGAGACCGCCGACAACCTGAAGAAGCACGGCGGCTTCATTCCCGGCATCCGGCCGGGCGAGCGTACGGCGGAATACATCGACTATGTGCTCACGCGCATCACCGCCGTCGGCGCGCTCTATCTCGCCATCGTGTGCTTGATCCCGGAAATCCTGATTTCCTATGCGGCCGTGCCGTTCTATTTCGGCGGCACCTCGCTCCTGATCGTGGTGAGCGTGACCATGGATACCGTGGCGCAGGTCCAGGGCTATCTGTTGGCGCATCAATACGAAGGTCTGATCAAACGATCCAAGCTGCGGGGTCGTCGTAGATGAGGTTGATCCTGCTCGGACCCCCGGGGGCGGGGAAGGGCACGCAGGCGCAACGTCTCGTGAACAAGCACAAGATTGTGCAGCTCTCGACCGGCGACATGCTTCGGGCCGCAGCGAAGGCCGGAACTCCCATCGGACTCAAAGCAAAAGATATCATGGATCGCGGCGAGCTGGTGCCGGACGAGGTGGTCGTCGGCATCGTGGCCGATCGCATCGAGGAGCCGGATGCGAAGAAGGGTTTCATCCTCGACGGATTTCCCCGCACCGTGCCGCAGGCCGAAGCGCTCGACCGCATGCTTGAGGAAAAGGGCCTGGCGCTCGACGGCGTGATCGAGCTCAAGGTCGATGACGCCATGCTGCTGGATCGCATCGAGAAGCGGGTGCATGAAACGCTCGCGCGCGGCGAACCGGTGCGGGCCGACGACAATCCGGAGACGCTGAAAAAGCGTCTCAATGCCTATTACGCGCAGACCGCCCCGCTGACGGCCTATTATGCGCAGAAGGGCAGGCTTTCGAGCCTCGATGGCATGGCCTCGATTGAGCAGGTGGCGCAGGCGATCGACCAGGTTCTGGAGGCCAAGGACCGTAACGAAGGCCCCGCGAAGGCCGCTCGAAGGCCCTCGCCGGTCAAGGCGCCCGGGCTAAGGCGCGGTCCAAGGCGAAGACCGCCTCCAAGCCCGGAAGGCAAAAAAGGCAGTAAAATCAGTGGCGGCCAAGCGCAAAAAACGGCCGTCGGGCGGTCCGCCCCGAAAAAGCGCTCCGGCCGCCGATAAATAGGCAAACAGAATCGTGAGCGGAGTTGACGAAACGCTTTGGAATCCTTTAATAAAGGCCATCAGTCGGAGAACTGCAGAACGATGCCGGGCCCCTGAGGCAGGGGGAAGGGCGTCGTCTTAACGTTTGCGTTCCTCCCATATGGGCTGACGGACAAACGGCGTGGCTTTTGGCCAGCTAACAGGAGTGCTGCGGTGGCTCGTATTGCCGGTGTGAATATTCCGACCAACAAGCGCGTGGTGATTGCGCTTCAATACATCCACGGCATCGGCCAGAGGTCCGCCAAGGACATCATGGCCAAGGTCGGCATTCCGGAAGAGCGCCGCGTGTCGCAGCTCACCGACCAGGAAGTGCTGCAGATGCGCGAAGTGATCGACCGCGACTATGTCGTGGAAGGCGATCTTCGTCGCGAGATCTCGATGAACATCAAGCGGCTGATGGATCTCGGCTGCTATCGCGGGCTGCGTCATCGTCGTGGATTGCCGGTCCGCGGCCAGCGCACCCACACCAACGCTCGCACCCGCAAGGGTCCGGCGAAGGCGATTGCCGGCAAGAAGAAATAATTCTCGCGGCGGCCGCTACTTGGCCGCCTGAGCAGGAGAGAGCGACGGTGCCGGCTTCCGGTGCCGATCCGTGAAAGGATTGATGATGGGTAAGGAAGCCCGCGTCCGTAAACGTGAACGCAAGAATATCGCTTCGGGTGTCGCGCATGTCAGTGCGACGTTCAACAATACGATGATTACGATTACCGACGCGCAAGGCAATGCGATTGCCTGGTCGTCGGCGGGCACCATGGGCTTCAAGGGCTCGCGCAAGTCCACGCCTTATGCGGCGCAGGTTGCCGCCGAGGACGCGGCGAAGAAGGCCATGGAGCACGGCATGCGCACGCTTGAGGTCGAAGTTGCCGGCCCCGGTTCGGGTCGCGAATCGGCATTGCGGGCGTTGCAATCGGCCGGCTTCACGATCACCTCGATCCGGGACGTGACGCCGATACCGCATAACGGCTGCCGGCCGCGCAAGCGCCGGCGTGTTTGATTGAATATCCGGCGGACGCCAGGGCGTCCGCCGCCGCCGATGTTTCTACCGGCGGGGTGGGATGCGCGGACCGAACCGCGCGCCATATGATGACGGGTGATGATGTGATTCAGAAAAACTGGCAGGAACTGATCCGACCCAACAAGCTCCAGGTCGCCGCGGGCCCCGATGCCAAGCGCGTCGCGACGCTGGTGGCCGAGCCGCTCGAGCGCGGCTTCGGCGTGACGCTGGGCAATGCGCTGCGCCGCGTTCTGCTGTCGTCGCTGCAAGGCGCGGCGGTGCAGTCGGTGCATATCGATGGCGTGTTGCACGAATTCTCCTCGATCGCCGGCGTGCGCGAGGACGTCACCGATATCGTGCTCAACATCAAGGACATCTCCATCAAGATGCAGGGCGATGGCCCCAAGCGCATGGTGGTGAAGAAGCAGGGTCCTGGCGTCGTCACCGCCGGCGACATCCAGACCGTCGGCGATGTCGTGATCCTCAATCCGGAGCTCGTGCTCTGCCATCTCGACGAAGGCGCCGAGATCCGCATGGAGTTCACCGTCAATACCGGCAAGGGCTATGTCGCCGCCGACCGCAACCGTCCGGAGGATGCTCCGATCGGCCTGATCCCGGTCGACAGCCTCTATTCGCCGGTGCGCAAGGTTTCCTACAAGGTCGAGAATACCCGCGAAGGCCAGATCCTCGACTATGACAAGCTGACGCTGCAGATCGAGACCAACGGCGCGATCTCGCCGGACGATGCGCTGGCCTATGCCGCGCGCATCCTGCAGGACCAGCTCAATGTCTTCGTCAACTTCGAAGAGCCGCGCAAGGAAGCCGCCGCGGAAGCCATCCCCGATCTCGCTTTCAATCCGGCCTTCCTCAAGAAGGTGGACGAGCTCGAGCTGTCGGTGCGCTCGGCCAATTGCCTGAAGAACGACAACATCGTTTATATCGGCGACCTGGTGCAGAAGACCGAAGCGGAGATGCTTCGCACGCCGAACTTCGGGCGCAAGTCGCTCAACGAGATCAAGGAAGTGCTGGCTCAGATGGGCCTGCATCTCGGCATGGAAGTGCCGGGCTGGCCGCCGGAAAATATCGACGAGCTGGCCAAGCGCTTCGAGGACCATTACTAATCGCCTCCCTTGTCATGGCCGGGCTCGTCCCGGCCATCTCGATAAGGGGCGCACGGATCAAGCCCGCCTCAGCGGGATGCCCGGGACGCGCCCGGGCATGACGAAGAAGACAAGCGACGAGGTACCGCGATGCGTCATGGCAAGGTTCACCGCAAGTTCAACCGCACGGCGGAGCATCGCCGCGCCATGTTCGGCAATATGGTGGCCGCGCTGATCAAGCACGAGCAGATCGTCACCACCCTGCCGAAGGCCAAGGATTTGCGGCCGATCGTCGAGAAGCTGGTAACGCTCGGCAAGCGCGGCGGCCTGCATGCACGCCGCCAGGCGGTTGCGGAAATCCGCGACGTCGCCATGGTCAAGAAGCTCTTCGAGGTGATCGGCCCGCGCTACAAGGATCGTAACGGCGGCTATACGCGCGTGGTGAAGGCCGGCTTCCGCTATGGCGATAATGCCGCGCGCGCCGTAATCGAGTTCGTCGATCGCGATGTCGATGCCAAGGGCATGGATTCCGGTCCGGTGCAGGAAAAGGC
This sequence comes from uncultured Alphaproteobacteria bacterium, assembly GCA_963728585.1. Taxonomy (GTDB): domain Bacteria; phylum Pseudomonadota; class Alphaproteobacteria; order Rhizobiales; family Xanthobacteraceae; genus CANKHA01. The sequence goes on along the minus strand of CAVSLB010000026.1, from coordinate 224,988 downwards.
AGGCGAAGAAGCTACCGCCGCGGCGTAATGCTGGCCACAGGCCGAAAGTTTCAAAAGGCGGCGCTCGGCGTCGCCTTTTTTCTCTGCACTCTCATTCTGATCCCGCTTCCACAGCAGCCCGCTCGAGCGCAGGACTTAGCGCTGACCGCGGCCGCCGAACGCGGCGACAGCGCTGCTGTTCAAAAATTGCTGCGCGAAGGCGCCAGCATCGATGCTCGCGACGCACGGGGCCGCACCGCGCTGCTCGCCGCCACCCAGGCCGACCGGATCGAGGCCGCCCGTCTTCTTATCGCTGCCGGCGCCGACGTTAATGCCAAAGACGCCATCGCTGACAGCCCGTTCCTTTATGCCGGCGCGGAGGGGCGCAACGAGATCCTGAAAATGACACTTGCCGCCGGCGCAGATCTCAAGAGCACCAACCGTTATGGCGGTACCGCGCTGATCCCGGCCGCGCATCACGGCCATGTGGAAACAGTGAAGATCCTGCTCGCCACCCCAATCGATAAGGACCATGTCAACAAGCTGGGATGGACCGCATTACTGGAGGCGGTGATTTTGGGAGACGGCGGTCCCGCGCATACCGAAATCGTGCGGTTGCTGACAGCCGCCGGCGCCAATGTAAATCTTGCCGATCGCGACGGCGTGACGCCGCTGGCGCATGCCCGCCGGCGCGGCTTCGCAACCATCGCGCGCATCCTGGAAACCGCCGGCGCGCGCTGACCTGCCAGACAAGGCGCGTCTTTCATTGCCGCTGATGGCGGCCTATATCTTTGCTGCGACGAGGGATTCCCGTATGCGCCTGGCTCGACTTTTCATCCTGATGCTGCCGGCAGTCTGGTTGGCGGCCTGGTCCGCGGCCGCGCAGGAGCGGCGCGTGCCGACCTCGCCGGCCGAGGTGAAGCTGTCCTATGCCCCGGTGGTGGAGAAGGCGGCCCCGGCAGTGGTCAATGTCTACGCCGCCAAGCTGGTCGAGAACCGCAACCCGTTTTTCGACGACCCTTTCTTCCGCCGCTTCTTCGGTGGTGAAGGCGGGCTGCCGCGGGAGCGTCGGCAAAGCTCCCTCGGCTCCGGCGTCATCGTCGATCCCGGCGGTCTGGTCGTGACCAACAATCACGTGATCGAGGGCGCCGACGAGGTGAAGGTGGCGCTCGCCGACAAGCGTGAATTCGAGGCGGAGATCGTGCTGAAGGATTCGCGCACTGATCTCGCCGTGCTGCGCATCAAGGATTCGCGCGAGCGTTTTCCGGTCATCGAACTCGGAGACTCTGACGGCCTGCATGTGGGCGACCTGGTGCTGGCGATCGGCAATCCTTTCGCCGTCGGCCAGACCGTCACCCACGGCATCGTCTCGGCGGTGGCACGCACGCAGGTCGGCATCACCGATTATCAGTTCTTCATCCAGACCGATGCCGCGATTAATCCGGGCAATTCCGGCGGCGCCCTGGTCGATCTCAACGGTCGGTTGGTGGGCGTCAACACGGCGATCTTTTCCCGCTCGGGCGGCTCGCAAGGCATCGGCTTCGCCATTCCGGTGAATATGGTGCGGGTGGTGGTTGCCTCCGCGATCGGCGGCGGCAGCAGCGTGAAGCGGCCCTGGCTTGGTGCCAAGTTGCAGGTGGTAACCTCGGACATCGCTGAGAGCCTCGCGCTCAAGCGGCCGGCTGGCGCGCTTGTGGCCTCCGTCACCGCCAACAGCCCGGCGGCCAAGGCCGGCCTGCGCACCGGCGATCTGATCGTCGGGATCGATGGGCAGCCGGTCGATGATCCCAACACTTTCGACTACCGCTTCGCGACCAAGCCGCTGGGCGGACAGGCGCAGGTGAAGGTGGTGCGTGGCGGCAAGGAAGTGCCGGTGGCGATTGCTCTGCAGATTCCGCCCGGATACGCCGCGCGATGAGCTTGTGATCACCGCGACTTCCCCCTTCATGGGCGCTAAGGTCAGCAATCTTTCGCCCGCGCTGGCGGAAGAATTGCGCGTCGATGCCGGCTTGCAGGGCGTCATCATCCTGGATGTGGCGGTTGGGTCACCCGCGCATCGGCTCGGCTTCCAGCGCGGCGATCTGATCAATGCAGTGAACGGCGAGAAGATTGGCAAGACGCGCGACCTCGACCGTGTCTCCAGTCAATCTGCGCGCGTCTGGCGCATCACGCTCACGCGCGACGGCCGCCAGCGCTCCGTCACTCTGGGCGGATGAGAGTTTGTATGAATGTGTCCCGGGCGCAGCGCAGCATGCAATGATGCGCTGCAGACCCGGGACCGTCAAAATACGGAACGGTCCCGGATCAGCGGTGCAGCGTTGCACGCCGCACCGCGTCCGGGACACGGAGGTTGAATATGGTTGCCCGCCGGAAATCCGCTGGACCGACGTTGTTCTCCGCCGCGGGCCTGGAACAGGACGCACCGCGTCCGCTTGCCGACAAGCTCCGCCCCGGCAAGCTGACGGAAGTGGTCGGGCAGGATCATCTGCTGGGAACCGACGGCGCGCTCACCCGCATGCTGGAGACGCGCTCGCTCGGCTCGCTGGTTTTTTGGGGACCCCCCGGCACCGGCAAGACCACAGTCGCGCGCTTGCTGGCGCAGGCGACCGACCTGCATTTCGAACAGATTTCCGCGATCTTCACCGGCGTCGCCGACCTGAAGAAGGTCTTCGAGGAGGCGCGCGCGCGGCGCGAGACCGGGCAGGGCACGCTGCTCTTTGTCGACGAGATCCACCGTTTCAATCGCGCGCAGCAGGATTCTTTTTTGCCGGTGATGGAAGACGGCACCATCGTGCTGGTCGGCGCCACCACGGAAAATCCCTCCTTCGAGCTCAATGCGCCGCTGCTTTCGCGCGCCCGGGTGCTGGTGTTCAAATCCCTCGATGCCGAGGCGATCGAAAGGCTCTATGCCCGCGCCGAAGAGATCGAAGGCAAGAAGCTGCCGGTCGATGACGAAGCCCGTGCCGCGTTGATCCGCATGGCGGACGGTGACGGCCGCGCCGCGCTGACGCTGGCGGAAGAAGTCTGGCGCGCCGCGCGCGCGGATGAGATGTTCGATGCAGCCGCCTTGCAGGAAGTCGTGCAGCGGCGTGCCCCGATCTATGACAAATCGCAAGACGGACATTACAACCTGATCTCGGCACTGCATAAGTCAGTGCGCGGCTCCGATCCCGATGCCGCCTTGTATTATTTCTGCCGTATGGTCGATGCCGGCGAGGATCCGCTCTATCTCGCGCGCCGCATCGTGCGCATGGCGGTGGAGGATATCGGCCTGGCCGATCCACAGGCGCTGGTGATCGCCAATGCGGCGAAGGAAGCCTACGACTTCCTCGGCAGTCCGGAAGGCGAATTGGCCATCGCCCAGGCGGTGATTTATGTCGCCACCGCACCGAAATCGAACGCGGCTTATACGGCTTATGGCGAGGCGATGCAGACCGCCAAAGCGGCTGGCTCGCTGCTGCCGCCCAAGCACATCCTCAATGCGCCGACCAATCTGATGAAGTCGGAAGGCTATGGCCGCGGCTATGCCTATGACCACGACCAGGAGGATGCTTTCTCCGGGCAGAATTATTTCCCCGACGCGCTGCCGCGGCAAAATTTCTATGATCCGCCCGACCGCGGTTTTGAGCGCGAGATCCGCAAGCGGCTGGAATACTGGGCCAAGCTGCGTCGCGAGCGGAGCGGCGAATGAGAGGGCGTGGCCGCGGTCCGCGCCAGCCGGGCGGAGGCAAACAGATTTCCGGGCCGCGCCATCAAGGGAGAGGCAAGCCTTCGTCTCGTTCGCGCGGCGAAGACCGGCGACAGAAAGACGGCGGCCGCAGCAAATCCTCTCCCCTCCACCCGCGAGGCGAAGCCAAGCGGCGGGGAGGGGTCGGGGGCGGGGGGCGCTTTGGAAAGAAGCGGGAACGTCCCGCCACCCCGGCGTCTAAGGCGGCGCCGACCCTCCCCGCCGCTACGCGGGGGGAGGGTGTGCAACAACGCGCGCCATTGCAAACAACGGCCGTGCAGAACGTCGCCGTCTCCGCCGACGAAGCCGAAATGCGCGTCGACCGCTTCCTTGAGGCGAAATTTCCCGGGCTGTCGTTCAGCCACATTCAGCGCGTGATCCGCAAGGGCGAGCTGCGCGTCGACGGCAAGCGCGTGCAGCCGAAGGACCGCCTGCAGGCGGGACAAAAAGTGCGCATCCCGCCGTTCAAGCATGAGCCGCCAAAACCGCGCGAGGGCGCGAGCGAGGATGTGAAGACCCGCGCATTTCTGAAATCCATCACGCTCCACGAGGACGACGATGTGATGGTGCTCGACAAACCTTATGGCCTGGCAGTGCAAGGCGGCTCCGGCACCACGCGGCACATCGACGGCATGCTTGGCGTGCTGCGCAGTCGCGACGGCCAGCGTCCGCGCCTGGTGCATCGGCTCGACAAGGATACCTCCGGCTGCCTCCTGGTGGCGAAGACGCGCTTTGCTGCCGCCGCGCTAGCGAAGAATTTCCGCGCCCGCTCGGCCCGCAAGATCTATTGGGCCTTGGCGGTAGGCGTGCCGAAGCCGAAGCAGGGACGCATCTCCACTTTTCTGGCGAAGGAGCAGATGGAGGAGGATTCCTTCATGCGCGTTGCCCAGCATGGCGACGAAGGCGCGAGCCACGCCGTGACCTATTACGCGGTGGTGGAGACCGCGGCGTCCCGCCTGGCTTGGCTGTCACTGAAGCCGGTGACCGGCCGCACCCATCAATTGCGCGCCCATCTTGACCATATCGGCCACCCGATCGTTGGGGATCCTAAGTATTTTGCCAAAGAGAATTGGGAGTTGCCTGGGGGCATTCAGAACCGGCTGCATTTGCTGGCCCGCCGTATCGTGATACCGCACCCCCGGGGCGGAACTATCGATGTTACCGCGCCGTTACCCCCGCACATGACCCAGTCCTGGAACCTGCTCGGCTTCGATCTCAGCCGCTACGACCCGATCGAACAGGCTCCTTCTGAGGAATAAAGCGTTCACTTTTGCTTGTTACGGGTGGTGCGTGGTTCTCCGCAACATATTCATTTGATTCAACATGCGCAGAATATTGCTAATCGCGCTGACGACCATGGCCTGGCTCCTGGCGAGCCCGAGCTTGCAGCTGCCTGACTCCGGCTGGCTGGAAGTCGGAGCGCCGCCGGCGACGGCTGAGGAATTCCGCGGGATTATGGTGCAGGAGCCTGCCAAGGCGAAGAAGCCCAGCAAGAAGACAGCCGCCAAGAAAAAGAGCCCGCCGGCGCGGGTCGGCTCGGGCGGGATCGTCACCAGCAACCAGCCGGGCTTGCATCCGATGCAGCCGATCGAGCCGCCCCGCATCGCCACGACCGGCACTCGCACGGTGGTGATGCCGAACCGCGATCCGCGCTATCCCGATGTGCCGACCGTTCCCGTCATCCCGCGCGGGTCGACCGGGGGTGCCGGGATAGAGACCTCGCAGGATCGGATCGCGCGTTGCACCCATCAGGGCTCGCTTGGCGGCCTCACGCCCGGCCAGCAGGGCACTTACATCCACAATTGCGCGTTTTAACGGCACGTAGTTTGTTGTTCGTCATTGCCGGGCTTGACCCGGCAATCCATCATCTTCGCGAAGGAAGATGGATGCGCGGGTCAAGCCCGCGCATGACGACAGAGAGTGATGAGTGCACTAACTACCGCAGCGCGGCGTTGATCTTGTCGAGCGCCGCGGAGCCCGGGCACAGCTCCTTTTCGCCCAGCGCATTGAGCGGCTGATCCACGGTGTTGATGCTGCCGTGCAAATCGTTCGCCTCCGGCTCGACATAGAGCAGGCCGGTGACGACTTCTCCCGCCGCACCGCGTTCCAGCAGATAATTCATCGCCGCCAGCCGGTCATTGACGTCGTAATCCTTGGCGAGCTTGCGCAAGGCCAAGGTCGAGCCGTCGTGCTGCTTCACCATCTCGAGAGTGCCCGGCTCGTAATCGACCTCGATCTGCTCGCGGCCGGTGATGAAATCGAGCCGGTTCACCGCCTCATTATGCTCACGCACATAGTCGAAGCTCTTGGTTGAGCCGGCGTGATTGTTGAAGGCGACGCAGGGCGAGATGCAATCGATGAAAGCGGCGCCTTGGTGCTCGATCGCCGCCTTGACTAACGGAACCAGCTGCGTCTTGTCGCCGGAGAAACTACGCGCGACGAAGCTGGCGCCGAGTTGCAGCGCCAGTGCGGCGAGGTCGATCGCGCTGTCGCTATTGGTCACGCCGCGCTTGCTCTTGGAGCCGCGGTCGGCAGTAGCGGAAAACTGACCCTTGGTCAGGCCGTAAACGCCGTTGTTCTCCACGATGTAGACCATGTTGACGCCGCGGCGGATGCAGTGGGCGAACTGGCCCAGCCCGATGGAGGCACTGTCGCCGTCGCCAGAAACGCCGAGATAGATCAGCTCGCGATTGGCGAGATTGGCCCCGGTCAGCACCGACGGCATGCGCCCGTGCACCGAGTTGAAGCCGTGTGAGTTGCCGAGAAAATAATCCGGCGTCTTCGACGAACAGCCGATGCCGGAAATCTTTGCCACCCGGTGCGGCTCAATCGACAGCTCGTAACAGGCCTCGACGATGGAAGCGGTGATCGAGTCATGGCCGCAGCCGGCGCAGAGCGTGGAAATCTTGCCTTCATAATCGCGGTGGGTATAGCCGAGCGCGTTTTTCGGCAGCTCCGGATGATGGAATTTAGGTTTGGCCAGGTAGGTCATGGGCGGGAATCCAGGTGAGTATCGCCGACGAGCGCCAGCTTGGTCCGCTGCTTATGGGTCGCAGCTGCGCCGCCGTAAGCCTCGATGTCGCGGGCATAGAGACGAGCAAGACGTTCCCGCGCAACCGGAACCAGGAAAGCGCCGTATGGCGGCCAGGAGCCGTTGCGCGCCGCCTCGCGATCGAAGCGGTGATTGTAGACGTCGGCAGGGGCGGCAGGCGTCTCCATATGGCGGTGCTTGCGGTTGATCTTTTGCAGCCATTCAAGCGTGCTGAAGTCGGTGATCGGCAGATTGAAGTCGGCCTCGACCTCATTGAGCCGGCTGAAAAGGTCTTCGGCAGAGGCATTGATCAGGTGCCGCGTCGGCAGGCGGTCTTCGATCGGGTGCCGCTGGACGCGGAAATGCGGATCGCAGGTGTTGAGATCGCAGCGTTCCAGAAAATCCAGGAATTCCGAAAACGACAGGCCCGCGGTGCTCATGTCGGTGCGGCCCAAAGCCCTGGCAATCTCCTTGTCCGCCAGGCCCCCCTTCTGCACATGCCGAAAGCTGCTGACGGCACGCTCGAGCGGATCGCGGACGACGCGCACAAGCGAGAATTTTGACAGGTCGCGCTCATAGGCACGCCGATAGAGCGTGGACTTGTAATAGACCTCGGTCCGGTAGCGGTGCGGCCAGGAGCTGTAATCCCGCGCCGCTGCCGAATGCCCGAGCTGATGAAAGAACCAAATGACCACGCTGGTGCAGGCCGACTTCGGGGAAAAGACAACGATCATCCGTTTGCGCGGATAAATCAGCGGGCGCGGATCGGTCCAGAGCAGGCGGCCGAGTTCGCTCGCCGCGCCGGGTGGGGGATCATTCCCGGCGAGCTGGTTGAGACCCGTCGCCTGTGACAGGGCCTGCCAGGTGCTGCGCAGTCTGTTCGCGCCGATCATGCCCCAACTCTCCGCAGCGGCGTGATCTTCAAGGTGTCGAGACGGTCGCCGATAGCGCCGGCGATGAAGCGCGCTGTGATCGGCGTGCCGTCGTAATGCAGCACCGGGATCAGGCGGGCCGGGTCGATGCCGCATTCGTTGACGATCAAGGAGCGCATCTGCGCGTCGCGATTCTGCTCCACCACGAAGACGAAATCGTGCTCGCTGATGAAATCGTCGACGGTGTGATGGAAGGGAAAGGCGCGCAGGCGCAGCCGGTCGAGGTTATGCCCTTGGGCGGTCAACATCGAGATCGCCTCGTCCATGGCCGGGCTGGTGGAGCCGAAATAGATCACGCCGTAGCGCGTCGGCCGCTCCGAATTGGCGCGCAGCGGGCGCGGCACCAGATCCTTGGCGGTCTCGAACTTGCGCAGCAGCCGCTGCATGTTGTCGACGTAAGCTCTGCCGTCCTCGGTGTAACGCGCATAACGATCGCGCGAGGTGCCGCGGGTGAAGAACGAGCCCTTCGTCGGATGGGTTCCCGGATAGGTGCGATAGGTGATGCCGTCGCTGTCCACATCGAGATAGCGGCCGAAATCCTTGCCGCTTTCCAGCTCAGCCGCAGTCATCACCTTCCCGCGGTCATAGACCTTCGAGTCGTCCCAGCGCAGCGGCCGCGAAAGGCGTTGGTTCATGCCGATATCGAGGTCGAGCATCACGAAGATCGGCGTCTGCATGCGGTCGGCGAGGTCGAAGGAAGCGGCGCCGAATTCGAATGCCTCGGCCGGGTCTTCCGGCAGCAGCAGCACATGCTTGGTGTCGCCATGAGAGGCATAGGCGCAGCTGATCAAGTCGCATTGCTGGGTGCGCGTCGGCATGCCGGTGGAAGGACCCGCACGCTGCACATCGAAAATCACCGCCGGGACCTCGGCGAAATAAGCCAGCCCGATGAATTCCTGCATCAGCGAAATGCCCGGGCCGGCAGTGGAAGTGAAGGCGCGCGCGCCATTCCAGGCAGCGCCGATCACCATGCCGATGGACGCCAGCTCATCCTCGGCCTGCACGATGGCATAGCGGTTCTTCTTCGTCTCGGAATCGACCCGCAGCCGCTTGCAGTGGCTGGTAAATGCCTCGGCCAACGAGGAAGAGGGCGTGATCGGATACCAGGCGCAGACCGTGGCGCCGCCATAGACTGCGCCGAGCGCCGCCGCCGAATTGCCCTCGATCAGGATGCGGTCGCCGACGCCTTGCGAGCGGCGCAGCCGCAAACCGATCGGGCAGGAGAGATGCTGCAGCGCATAGTCGCGGCCTAGATGCAGCGCATGGATGTTGGGCTGGATCAGCTTTTCCTTGCCCTTGTACTGCTCGCCGATCAGCTTCTCCAGCACCGCGGCGTCGATATCGATCAGCGCCGATAGCGCGCCGATATAGATGATGTTCTTGAACAACTGACGCTGGCGCGGATCGCTATACTGGCTGTTGCAAATCGCGGTAAGCGGGACGCCGATGACGCTGATGTCGTCGCGGAATTTCGTCGACGGCATCGGCTTGGTAGAATCGTAAAACAGATAGCCGCCGGGATCGATGGAGGCGACATCGTCGTCCCAGGTCTGCGGGTTCATCGCCACCATCAGATCGGTGCCGCCGCGGGCGCCCAGATGGCCGGCTTCGCTCACGCGCACTTCGTACCAGGTCGGCAGGCCCTGGATATTGGAGGGAAAGATGTTGCGCGGCGCGACCGGAACGCCCATGCGCATCACCGCGCGGGCGAACATCTCGTTGGCGCTGGCCGAGCCCGAGCCGTTGACGTTGGCGAACCTGACGACGAAATCGTTTATGCTCTGGATCGGCATGTCTCTCCCGCCTGGGCCATTTCCAGGAAGAACTTCTTCATATCCCATGCCCCGGTGGGGCAGCGCTCCGCGCATAAGCCGCAATGCAGGCAGACGTCTTCGTCCTTGACCATCACCCGCCCGGTCTTGAGCTCATTGGCCACATAGAGGTCCTGCGCGAGATTGTTGGCCGGCGCCTTCAGCCGCTGGCGCAACTCGGCTTCCTCGCCGTTCTCGGTGAAGGTGATGCAATCCATCGGGCAGATATCGACGCAGGCATCGCATTCGATGCAGAGCGAGGAGGTGAAGATCGTCTGCACGTCGCAATTCAGGCAGCGCCCGGCTTCCGCGAGCGCAAGCTGCGGATCGAAGCCGAGCTCGACTTCGGCCTTGATGTCCTTCAGCGCGATTTCCTTCTCGCGATGCGGCACCTTGTAGCGCAGATCGAGCGCGATCTCGTTGTCATAGCTCCATTCGTGAATGCCCATCTTCTGGCTCATCAACTCCACCGCCGGGATGGGCCGATCGTGAATGTCCTCGCCGTTGAGCATCTTATCGATGGACACCGCGGCTTCGTGCCCATGGGCCACGGCCCAGATGATGTTCTTCGGTCCAAAAGCGCTGTCCCCGCCAAAGAAAACGCGCGGATTGCTGGAGCGCATGGTCTTGGGATCGACCTTCGGCATGCCCCATTTGTCGAACTCGATGCCGGCGTCGCGTTCGATCCAAGGGAAGGAATTTTCCTGGCCGACCGCGATCAGCACGTCGTCGCAGGACACGTGCTCGTCCGGCTCGCCGCTGGGCACCAGATTGCGCCGGCCCTTGTCGTCGTATTGTGCCTTCACCTTCTCAAACAGGACGCCCGTGAGCTTGCCGTTCTCGTGGGTGAATTCCTTCGGCACCATGAAATTGAGGATCGGGATACCTTCATGAATCGCGTCTTCTTTTTCCCACGGCGAGGCTTTCATCTCCTCGAAGCCCGAGCGCACGATCACCTTGACGTCTTCGCCGCCGAGCCGGCGCGAGGAACGGCAGCAGTCCATCGCGGTATTGCCGCCGCCGAGCACGATCGACGCGTTTGCCGATCTTGCTGATGTGGCCGAAGGAGACGCTGGAGAGCCAGTCGATGCCGATATGGATGTTCTTCGCCGCTTCCTGGCGGCCGGGCAGGTCGAGATCGCGGCCGCGCGGCGCGCCGGACCCGACAAAGATCGCATCCCAGTCTTCCGCCAGCAGCGCCTTCAGGCTGTCGATGCGTTGCCCGCCGCGGAATTCAATGCCGAGATTGAGGACGTAATCGCATTCCTCATCGATGACGGAATCCGGCAGGCGGAATTTCGGGATCTGCGTGCGCATCATGCCGCCGGCCTTCGGATCCTGATCGAAGACCACGCAGTGATAGCCGAGCGGCGCCAGGCCGCGCGCGACCGTCAGTGACGCCGGGCCGGCCCCGATGAGGGCGATACGTTTTCCGTTTTTCGTGGCTGCGGGCTGGGGCAGGCGGGCGCGAATGTCGTCCTTGTAGTCGGCCGCCACTCTTTTCAGGCGGCAGATCGCCACCGGCTCCTTCTCCACCCGCACGCGGCGGCAGGCCGGCTCGCACGGCCGGTCGCAGGTGCGTCCCAAAATCCCGGGAAACACGTTGGACTTCCAATTGATCATGTAGGCGTCGCTGTAGCGGCCCGCGGCGATCAATCGGATGTATTCAGGGACCGGCGTATGCGCCGGACAGGCCCATTGGCAATCGACTACTTTATGGAAGTAATTCGGGCGCGGCGACGTCAGTGTCTTTCATTTACGCCTCGCACGCCCCCCAAAAAACGCCACCAGCAAAGAGGACCGCTTCGCATTCATCCCCTGCCGTATCGGCTTGTTTTCAACGTCGAATCCGGCTGCGATTTTAGGGGAGGAGGGTTACGAAAGCTATCAAAAGCGGACAAAAGGACGAGGCGCCAAGGCGCTTTGTCGATTAATATTACGGACCGGCGCAAGGCCATGAAAGAAGGCGGTAATTGGGCGCTGTTGCGGTGCACAATAGGGTGACGGCGCTTGCCCCAGGACGTAAAAGGCCGCATGCGCGATATTTTCGAGGAAATCTTCGCCAAAGACCCGCTTGACGCCATGGAGGCCGCCCGCCGCTCCATGCGGCCCGTCCTGCGCCGCCGCTTTTATGACAGAGCGACGGTGGAGAGCGGACCCTCAGGTTTCGCGGTCCTGCTCGACGGCAAGCCGGTGCGGACCCCGGCGCGGCGGCCACTGACCGCGCCTGCGTCCGGGTTGGCTGAAGCGCTCGCGGCGGAATGGAACGCCCAGAAGGAAGTGGTCGACCCCGCCGCCATGCCGCTCACGCGGCTCGCCAATTCCATCATCGACGGCGTGGCGCAGACCCCGCTGCCGGTGGCGGAGGAGATCGCGCAATATCTCCGCTCCGATCTTCTGTTTTATCGCGCCGAGGGACCGCGGGGGCTGGTGGAGCGGCAAGAGCGGCAGTGGGACCCCGTCCTCGCCTGGGCGCGCGACGTTCTCGGGGCGCGTTTCGCATTGGCGACCGGCGTGATGTTTGTCGAGCAGCCGGCAGCAAGCTGTTGCCGCGGCGACGGCCGCTATTCCCGCGGATGCATGGCGGCTGGGCGCGGTGTCTTCCATCACGACGCTGACCGGCTCCGCGCTGCTGGCGCTCGCGATGCTGCGCGGAAGGATGTCGGTGGAGGAAGCCTGGGCAGCGGCGCATGTGGACGAAGACTGGAATATGGAATTCTGGGGCCGCGACGAGCGCGCGCTGGAGCGGCGGGCCTTTCGTTTTGCGGAAATGCTTGCAGCGGCGGAAGTGCTGCGTCTGGCGCCGGCTGGCTAATGCCGATCAGCAAGTGAACCATTTGCGCCGGCTGATTGCGTAGGGCGCGGGATTTGTCCCAAAGCCCGCTGTCCACTTTTCCGATCATGCGCTAGGCCATCGCTTCCGCGGCTGCAATCGCCAGGCGCACCAGATTGTAAACGCTCAGGATCGAAATCACGATAGCGACCAGGATCATGAGTGTGCGTGGCGCCAGGATCTTGCTCAGATAGCCGGCGAGCGGCGCGGCTATGGCGCCGCCGATCACCAGGCCCAGCACCACTTGCCAATATCTGCTGAAATCCAGCGCCAGGATGAACGTTATCGAGATGGCAACCGTCAGGAAAAATTCTGCCAGCGACACCGAGCCGATGGTCGATCGCGGGTGATCGCCGCGCGCGAGCAGCGTCGATGCCACCACGGGTCCCCAGCCGCCGCCGCCGATGGCGTCGAGAAACCCGCCGCCGGCTCCGACCACCGGAGTCGCAATCTTGCGCTCGCGCTGTGCCTTGGTGCCTTCCTGCGCTTTCTTGCTCGCAAAGATGCGGCGCGTGATCATCAGCGTCATGCCGATCAAATAGAAAGTAATCATGACCTTGACGAAAGTCTCCGGCAGGCCGGTGAGGATATAAGCCCCGACAATTCCTCCCGCGACTCCTGCCGGAGCGAGACGCTTGAACAGCTGCCAGTCGACATTCTTGTGCCAGACATGCGACGATCCGGCGAGGCCGGTGGTCACCACTTCCGCTGCATGCACGCTCGCGCTGGCGAAAGCCGGCGGCTGTGCCGAGCGAGAGCAGCACGGTGGTTGCGATCAGGCCATAGGCCATGCCAAGCGCGCCGTCGACCAGCTGCGCGGCAAAACCAATCGCCGATGAAAATCAGAAGGTCGGCGGTAATAAAATCGGTCATTCAACATTCCTTGCCGCAGGCAACGCCAATGCGGGGCAGGGCTCTTTAGTTCCAAAGTCTCGGTGTCGCGGACCTGCCGAAAATGCCATTCTCCACAATGCCTTGGCCGAATCAGGCGAGAGCCCTTGGCGGCTAGAAATTGCCAGGCCACCGCATGAAACTCCGCTCGCTTGAAGACATCGTCGTCATCGCGGCACCGGCCGTTTTCGTCGTGCTGTGGAGTTCGGGCTTCATCGGCACGCAAGGCGGGCGCTGCCCTATGCCGAGCCGATGACCTTTCTGTCGCTGCGCATGGGTTGCGCTGGTGCTGATGCTCGGCGCGCTGGTCCTGCGATCGCCCGCCCGGCTTGGCCGTCGCCGCGCCTGTGCCTGCATAACGTGGTCGCGGGCTTAGGCGTGCACGGGCTCTATCTCGGCGGCGTTTCATTTCGATCGATCAGGGCTTGCCCGCCGGCCTGGCGGCGCTGATCGTGGCGCTGCAGCCGATCCTGACCTCGACCCTTGCCAATCGCTGGCTGGGCGAGCGCGTCGCTTTGCATCAATGGGCGGGACTGTGCTCTTGGCTTGGCCGGGGTTTGGCTGGTGGTGCACGAGAGCGGGCAGGCGGCGACGCCACGCTCGTCGGGCTGGATCGCCATCTTCATTGCATTGATCGGGATCACCCTCGGCACGCTCTATCAGAAGCGCTTCGCCGGCGGCGTGGATTGGCGCATCGGGCTGCTGGTGCAATATGCCGCTTCGGGCGCGTTGTTCGTCGCTAGCGGCCTTCGCTATTCGAGACCCGGGTGGTGGAATGGACGCCGCAATTCATCCTGGCGCTCGGCTGGCTGGTCTTCGTGCTGTCGCTCGGCGCGATCTGGCTGTTTTATTTCATGATCCGCAGGTCGGCGGCGATGCGGGTGACCAGCCTGTTCTATCTGACGCCACCGGTCACCGCGCTGATGGCATGGCTGATATTTGACGAAAGATTGGCGCCGCTGGCGCTCGTCGGCATGGCGGTCTGCGTCGCAGGTGTGTTTCTGGTGAACTGGAATGGCCGCTGGCGGCGCAGCTGAATTCACGCCGGCAGCGGCGCTTGTGCACCGAACATCGCTTCCATCTCGCGCCGGATCTTAACCGCGATATTGTCCGCATCATAGGCCACGTCATCCCAGGTAAGTTGACGCCCTTGCGCGACATCGCGCACGAGCTTGACCTCATGCGCAAGGCCGAGCGGCAGCAGGCTTTGCCCGCAAGGAATGCGGTGGCAGGTGTCTGCTTGCCCCAGACGCAGAAGCCGCCTTCGCCGTCAAGCATTTCACCTCTCTTCAGGGGGCGCTTGGCGGTGGCGATGGCGTCAGAACGGAAGCCGGTCGGTGCGCCGGTAGGCTCCTTGCGCAGCGCGACGCTGGCGACTGAAATGCCCAGTTCCAGTCCGATCATGTGGATCGGGCGATAAAGCGCGGCATAGCGGCCGCTCTGGTCCGGCAGCATCGCGTATTCCTTGAAGCAGCGGCGCGCATAGTCGGATTCGGCTCTGATCACGACATAAGTGCCAAGCGCGAGGTGATGCGGCACGTCACGGCCGTCGCGGTAAACCGACGACACCACCTCCGTGACGCCAGCCTTCTCCAACGCGCCGCCCTCGCTGCTGGGCTTGCATATATCGGCTAGTTCAAAGCGTGATGCGGGCGGGAAGCCAAGCCCATTGCTCTGCGGCACTAGCCCGGTCGCATTGCAGACGGCAGTCATTTCGATGGCGGATTTGCTGCCGTCGATGAAGCTGTTGAACATCTTTGGATTGATCGAGGCGCGGTCCGTTATCTGCAAATAACGGTCAAGGATGTTCCACAGCGTCTCGGGCGTGGACTGGTGATAATGCGGCTCGTAGCGTGTGCCCTTGCCGGCGGCGATCACTTCGAAGCCGCAGGCGCGAGCCCAATCCACATGTTCGCAGATTAATGCCGGCTGATCGCCCCAGGCGAGGCTATAGACCACGCCGGCGGCTTTGGCCTTGCGCACCAGCAGCGGCCCGGCCACCGCGTCGGCCTCCACATTGACCATGATGATGTGCTTGCCATGCGCGATGGCCGCGAGGGCATGCCGGATACCCGCGGCGGGAACGCCGGTTGCTTCAATGATCACCTCGACCCGCGGATCAACGATCAGCGTCTCGCTGTCGTCGCCGACATGGAGCGCCCCGGTCTTCACCGCCTCATCGAGCGACGCGGCGGAACAAGCTTCCGGCGGCCAACCCACGTCCTTCAGCTGGCGGCGCGCCCGCGCCATGTCGAGATCGGCAAGACCAGCTATGTGCAAACCGGGCGTTACGCGCGCCTGGGCGAGAAACATGGCGCCGAATTTACCCGCGCCGATCAGGCCGACGATGACCGGCCGCCCGGCAGCGTGGCGCTGCAGTAGGAGGGTATGTAGATTCACGGCGTGCTGTCCAAGACGTGTATTCGCGCGGATCGAAACATGCGGCCGGGACAGGGACAAGAAAAAATCCATGGCGCGCCGCTGGGGGCGAGCCATGGATTGGTGAGCTATCTGTGTTCGCTACTGCTTCTGGCCCTGGGACGGGCTTGAGTTTTGGCCAGTCGTTTCCGAGGCGGCAGGCGGATTGACGGTGCCGCGCGGGGCGTTCGCAATGTTATTTGCCGGCGGGGTATTGACCACCGGCGCGTTCGACTGGTTGGACGCAGTATTTGCATTATCGCTGGGGCCGCCGAACAGGAATACCAGCATCAGCACCAGAACCACGGCGCCGGCAATCCAGCCCCACATGGCGTTCGAGCCATAGTTACGGTCGATCCGCGCATCGCGATCGAGGTCGCTGTCGCGCAAGGGATCGGGATCTTGGTAGGTCATAATATACCTCCGTCAGGGATGGGTCCTACGGGTCAACGAGCAGCGGAAAGCACAGTTCCCGTTCAAGATCTCTTCGGCGGCGGTTTAGGAATATCCTCATAACCGGCATCGCCGCTCGGCCGATAATCGCATCAACGACGGGCCAGCCACGCCTCTGCCGCCACGATGTCACGCGGGGAGAGATTATGCCCGGCTGGCACGATCTCATGCGTTACCTCGGCGCCGGCGGCGCTGAGCATATCCGCCAACTTCTCGCGGTTTTCAGGTTCCACCAGGGGATCAGCCGCACCGGACAACATCAGCACCGGTATGCCGCTGAGATCGGGCAGCGTCTTCGGCTCGAACGGCATCATTGCCCGCAGCAGTACGGCGCCGGCCAGAACGTCTGGCCGAGTCAGCAACAGCGATGCGGCAATGTTGGCGCCGTTGGAGAAGCCGAAGGCGATCGGTTTCGCAAGCCCATACGCCTTGCCTGCGCGTTCTATAAATTCTGCCAGCTCCCCGGTGCGTGCGGCGAGATCCTCCAGGTCGAAGACGCCTTCAGCCAGGCGGCGGAAGAAACGCGCCGCGCCGCGTTCCGACACCTTGCCGCGCGGCGACAGCAGCGCCGCGCCCGGCGCAAGCCGGTGTCCGAACGGCACGAGATCGTTTTCGTCGCCGCCGGTGCCGTGCAGCAGCAGCAGGGGAGGCCGTGTACGGTCGGACCCCGGAATGTAAGTGTGGATGAAACCGAGGTCGGGCAGCGCGCTCATCGTATCCTCATAACAAAACGGGACGCGGTGGCGCCGCGCCCCGTTCAGTATCCATCTGAGCCTTACCGAGGCTGCGGGACGATACGGATATAGG
This sequence comes from uncultured Alphaproteobacteria bacterium, assembly GCA_963728585.1. GTDB lineage: Bacteria > Pseudomonadota > Alphaproteobacteria > Rhizobiales > Xanthobacteraceae > CANKHA01. Next base: position 208,106 of record CAVSLB010000026.1, on the reverse strand, counting down.
GCTTGGGTGATTTCCAGCCCTGCGGATAAGTCTTTTTGGCGTCGTCGTCGGAAACCGAGCCGGCGATGATGACTTCTTCGCCCTGCTTCCAGTTAACCGGCGTCGAGACCTTGTGCTTCGCGGTCAATTGCAGCGAGTCGATCACGCGGAGCACTTCGTCGAAGTTGCGGCCCGTGGTCATCGGATAGACCAGGATCAGCTTGACCTTCTTGTCCGGGCCGATGACGAAGACATTGCGGACAGTCTGATTGTCCGCCGGCGTGCGCTGGGCGGGGTCGCCGCTCACCGCGGCCGGCAGCATGCCGTAGAGCTTCGACACGTTGTAGTCCACATCGCCGATCATCGGGTAATTCGGCGCGAAGCCCTGGGTTTCCTTGATGTCGTCAGCCCATTTGGAATGCTTGTCGACTGGATCGACCGACAGGCCGATGATCTTGACGCCGCGCTTGTCGAATTCCGGCTTGATCTTGGCCATGTAGCCGAGCTCTGTCGTGCAGACGGGGGTGAAATCCTTGGGGTGAGAGAACAGCACCGCCCATTTATCGCCGATCCACTCATGAAAGCGGATCTTGCCTTCTGTGGTTTCCGCCTCGAAATCCGGAGCGGTATCACCAATCGCGAGAGTCATCTAAACCTCCTCGAACTACGCGAAAAATCGGCCGGCTCCGCGCGGAACCGGGCATGTCCTTAAAGTAGAGGACGAAGTGCCGGAACGTAAGATGGCCGACATTTCAAAGAAATAGCGGACATTGGAAGAGACGTTACGCCCCGAACGCTGATCGTAGCATGGCCTTCCTAGGTGGGGAACCGGCCCACCAGGGAAGCGTTCGCTCCAGGAGATTTTCAGGAGCCAGCCATGAGCGATCGCCTCCAGCCCCCACAGCAACAGGAGCACCAGCCGGGTCGCGAAACGGAGATGCATCCGCGTCCGGATTACGCGCCGAAATACCCCGGGGCCGGCAAGCTGAAGGACAAGGTGGTGTTGATCACCGGCGGCGACAGCGGCATCGGCCGCGCGGTGGCAGTGGCGATGGCGCGCGAGGGCGCGAAGATCGCCATCGTCTATCTCGAAGAGCACAAGGACGCGGACGAGACGTTGAGCGCGATCAAAGGGGAGAAGAGCCGGGGCATCAAGATTGCGGGCGACGTCGGCAGCGAAAAGTTCTGCCGCGAAGCGGTGGAGAAAACGGTGAAGGAATTCGGCGGTCTCGACATCCTGGTTAACAATGCCGCCGAACAGCACGAGGTGGATGATCTCAGCGAACTCACCGAGGCGCAGCTTGAGCGCACGTTTCGCACTAATGTGTTCAGCTTCTTCTTCATGATGAAAGCGGCGCTACCGCATCTGAAGGAAGGGGCGAGTATCATCAACAGCACCTCGGTCACCGCCTACAAGGGGCACAAGACGCTGCTGGACTATTCCGCCACCAAGGGAGCGATCGTGACCATGACCTATTCGCTCTCGGAAGCCCTGGTGGGAAAGGGTATCCGCGTGAACGCGGTGGCGCCGGGGCCGATCTGGACCCCGCTTATTCCCGCGTCGTTCGAAGCCGAGCATGTCGCCAAGCATGGCGCGGCGACGCCGATGAAGCGCGCCGGCCAGCCGAACGAAGTCGCGCCCTGCTACGTGTTCCTCGCCAGCGACGACGCGTCCTACATCACCGGCCAGGTGCTGCACCCGAATGGCGGCACCGTGGTCGGCTCGTAACCGACCTTGTCATGGCCGGGCATAGCCCGCGAAGACGGGCGTAAACGCCCTGATGTCCCGGCCATCCCGAAATACTGGGCACTGCTCCCCTAAGCGAGATGCCCGGCACCGCAGACCAGTTTACGCAGTCTGCGCACGCTTGACTGCGTGCCGGGCATGACGAGAAAGTTTGCAGCAATAGCCGCCTTACTGATTGAGCAGCGGGATGCTCTTGTAGTCGGGGCCCGCCGGTATCGACGCCACATAGGCATAGATGTCGGCGAGGTCGTTGTTGGACAGGATCTGCTCCGAGTAAGGCGGCATCGCGCGGTTGGTCGTGCGCACGAAGTTCACGAAGGCTTCTTCCGGCATCGGCTTCGGGGCCAGCTTTGAGCCAGCCTGCCCGCCTTGCCCCATAAAGCCATGGCACTGGTAGCAGCCGTTCTTGACGTAGGCGATTTTGCCCTTGGCGGCATCGCCCGCGACCGCGCTGCCGGAGCAGACGCCGGCGGCGGTTGCCGCCAGCGCCAAAGTGACGGAGGAAAGAATAGTTCATGGCTGTCTCCCTCAACGCGGCTGGGTGACGGTGTCGAGGAGAGCCGGCTGGCCGCTCTTCACAACGTCGACCGCCTTCTTCAAGGCCGGCCCAAGCTCCTTCGGATCGGTGATCGGCCCCATCGCCCACACGCCCATCGATTTCGCGAGGCTGGCGTAATCGATGTTCGGGTTCTCGATGCTAGCATCCGACCGGGCCCATGGTCTTGCCGAGATTGGCCACGCGGTTGCGCCGGTTGGACATGCGCTGCACGTGCATGACTTCCTGATGGTAGCCGCGGTTATTGTGCATGATCGTCAGCAGCGGGATTTCATGATGCGCGGCGGTCCACAGCGCGCCCGGCGCGTACATCATGTCGCCGTCGCCCTGGAACGAGACCGAGAAGCCGGCCAAGCGCCTTGTTGCCATGCGCGGCGCCGACGGAAGCTGGCAGACCATAGCCGAGGCCGGAACCGCCGGAGGTGCCCAAGAAGCGATAATGCTTGTCCATGTCGAAAATCCGCGCAGCCCATTGGCGGATATTGCCGCCCTGCACGAGTGACCAGTCCTGGTCCTTGATCGCCGCCCAGGTCTCCGCACACAGCCGCGAGGTGTTGATCGGGCTCGCGTCCCAGCCGAGCGCCGCCTGCTCCCGCAGTCCGCTCGCGGTCCTTTTTCCACGCATCCTTCATGGCCTGCCCACGCTTCTCGAAGGCATCTTTCTTGTCGGCCGGGATCGCCGCCCGTACTGCCTCGATCAATGCAGGCAGCGAGGTCTGCGAGTCGCCCGCCATGGCGATGTCGACCGGCTGATAGCGCTGGAAGTCCTGGAAATTGGATTTGGTCAGGAGGTCGACGCCGCTGATGGTGATCAGCTTGGCGTTGGGCCTGATCCGCTTTTCCTGCAGGCCGTGGCCATGATTTTCGCCATTGTCGATCCACTGGTTGACGGTATTCCAGAAGTCGGAGCATTCCAGCCCGAGGATCACGTCGGCATTGCGGATCAGCTGCTGGCCGCCCTGACTTTGATTCAGGTAATGCCGATTGGGCATGTTCATGCGGCCGCCCTGGTCGACCACCGGAACCTGGATCAGCTCCGCAAGCGTAACCAGGTTGTTCACGCCTTCCTGGTTGCGCGCCATGCGGTCGACGACGATGACCGGACGTTCGGCATTGACGAGAAGCTTTGCGGCTTCGCGCAGCGCGCCGACATCCGCCTGCGCCGGCGTGGGCGTGGTGTATTTCGGGATGAAGAGGTCGGGGCTTTCCACCGGCGTCTGCTGAATGCCGGCATCGAGCGAAATCAGCACCGGCCCGTAAGGCGGCGTCATCATCGCCTTATAGGCGCGCACGAAGGATTGCGCGAAATGCTGTTGCGAGACCGGCGCGTCGTCCCATTTGGTGTAGTCGCGCACCAGAACGCCGATGTCCTGCGCGGAATGGTAGGTCGGCGTCCCGGGCGGGCGCTTGGCGGCATCGAGGTCGTTGCCGCCGATGATCATCAGCGGTACGCGATCAGCACCAGGCGTTGTAGACCGCCATGGTCGCATGCATCAGGCCGACCGTGCCGTGGCACAGCATCATCTGCGGCTTGCCGGTGGCCTTGAAATAACCGTGGCACATCGCCACCGAGGATTCTTCATGCATGCAGGTGATGAACTCCGGCATGCGTGTTCTTGCCGTAGTTGATCAGCGATTCATGCAAGCCGCGGAAGCTCGAGGCCGGGTTGGAATAAACGTAATCGATCTTCAGCGATTTGATCACGTCGACCATGAAATCGGAGCCGGGCCGGCCATGGCTCTTTGCGGTGGAGTTCGTGCACCGCGCCGGTTTCCACCGCGATCTCATGCGCGGTCGGCGGCAGAACGGCCGGCAGCCGGCCGGCGTTGGCAGGCGTTGGCGCCGCCTTGGCGGTTTTGATGGATGCCGCGGTGGCGCCTGCTACCGCAACGCCGGCGAGAAATTTGCGCCGGTCGACTTTGGTCTCTGAAGCTTTCATGAATACCTCCCTCGATCGGTGCTCCTTCTAAACGGGAGCGTTGGAGCGACGTGTTTCCATCGTCGGTTGGGTGCTAGCATCCTGCGATTATTCCGGTGCGGCAATCGAAAAAAGACCTTTGACGTATTTTTGACAGGTGGAAAGGTGACCGAAGGCGGTCGGCACCCCCGGCCTTGGCGACTTGCTCACGATTCTGGGGTCGTCGCCTGCTTGGCGCCGCTCATTCCGCCCGCATTTTCTCTTTGGGCTGCGGCGCAGCCGGGGAAGTCGCGCATGAGCTTGCTCGATCTTAGGCATGTGCTGATCCACGGCCGGGTGCAGGGTGTCGGCTACCGCGCCTGGACGGAAGACACCGCGCGTGAGCTCGGCCTGCAAGGCTGGGTGCGCAACCGCCGCGACGGAGCGGTAGAGGCGGTCTTCGCCGGTTCCGGCGAAGACGTCGCGAAAATGATCGAGGCCTGCCGGCAAGGGCCCTATGGCGCGCATGTCACCGGCATCGATCAGCGCCCCGGCACATCGGAGGATCTGGCGATGCGCCGGACCGGCGAAGAATTTTCGGTGCTGCCGACGGTTTAGGCAATCTCGCTCGTCCCGCGAAAGGAAAGGGACCGATCGCGCTTGACGAATTAAGTTTGGATTTCCGCTTCCGCGGGAATGAGCGATGTGAGTCGCTCAGTGGTCCGAACAGTGGCTCGAATTCCCGCCGCAGCGCCTCATCCACCTCGGTCATGCTCGCGGTCAAGCCGAGGTCGCGCAGGCTGGTGACGCCGTAGCGCCTGTCGGAGACGCCGCAAGCCAGAATGCCGGAGTAATGCGTCAGGTCGGGCGCGACATTGAGTGCGATGCCATGCAGGCTAACCCACCGTTTCAGCCGGATGCCGATGGCGGCGATCTTGTCCTCAAAGCCTTCGCCCTTATCGGGCCTGGGCACCCAGACGCCGACGCGATCTTCGCGCCGCTCGCCTTGCACACCGAAGCGAGCCAGCGCGCGGATGATCCATTCTTCCAAAGTCGCCACATAGCGCCGCACGTCGGGCGCGCGCCGGTTGAGGTCGAGCATCAGGTAGGCCACCCGCTGCCCAGGCCCGTGATAGGTGAACTGCCCGCCGCGGCCGGTGGCGTGCACCGGGAAGCGGGGCTCGATCAGCTCCTCCGGCCGCGCGCTGGTGCCCGATGTATAAAGAGGAGGATGCTCGAGCAGCCAGACCAGCTCCGGCGCCTGGCCGGCCAGAACCGCCGCAGCTCGGGCCTCCATGGCCGCCAGCGCGGCCTCATAGGAGACGAGTCCCGCGCTCAGCCGCCATTCGGCCGGAAGGCGATTGCGGGCCGGTTTTCAGGCCCAAAGCCAGATCGTTGCGCGCGTCCACCACCCGCTGACCATACCATAGGGAGCTAAAGCGGTTTCAATGCTGAACGCGCCGTCGAGGGCACCGGATCGCGGTCGAGGTGAAGGACTTGCTGCCGCGCCGGCCAAGCTGCGCTGAACCCGCTGGAATGCCATATATGCAGGTAAATCCGGCATTTCGCCGGCCTTGTCCGGCGCTGGGCGATTTGTTACATCGTGCCAGTCACCGAGACGCGAGCCTCACAGGCCAGCGTTCATCCCAGCATGCGGCCATGGCGGAATTGGTAGACGCGCTAGCTTGAGGTGCTAGTGGGGCAACCCGTGGAGGTTCGAGTCCTCTTGGCCGCACCATCAAAAAATTAAGTGGCTACCGTTGCCCCTGGTTTTTCGGGATGCGGCTCGCACCTCCTTACCGGGTGCGGAAATCCTCGGTGGCAAGCCTCGTGCGATCAGCGGCCCCGGCGGCATCGTTCGGGCGCTGCGCGATGGCGACGATCCCGGCCAAGCCGGCGAGTACCGCCCATAGGGCGTAGCGGAAATCCGTGGCAACGCCGATCGCGAAGAACGTCATCATATAGATGACGGCCGAGCCGCAAATGCCAATGACAAATGCGCCGGCGGGCGTGTCGCGGCGGCGCCAGGCGAAGAAGCACCACACGATGTCGAGCAGGAGCCACGTGCCCGCCCGGAACAACGGCGTCGGCTTGAGCGCATCATGCAGCGTCTTCAGCGCCATCAACCGCGGGTTATCGGAAAACGCCGTCTTCGAGGTGTCGTCGAGATCCATCGTCCACATGGTGAGGCTTGCATCGGCCAGGAACGCCCGCATGAACGCGACGCGATGCTGCAGGTAGGCGATCGGATGCGTGGTGATCGCGCGCTTCCAGGCGTGCGCGAGCGCCGGTGTGCCGAAGATTTTATCGCCTTCGAGGCGAGCCATCACGAATCTGCAGGGCTCTTGCGTCCAATAGACGTCCCAAGCGATCGGTTTGTAGCAGCCCTCGGTAATGAGCCTGGTTTCCTGCGCGCTCCAGGAGCCGGGAAACCTGTTGTCTTTGGCGAAATGGGAAATGCCGCCGAGATCGAAGACCATGATCGAGTGCTGTGGGTGTTGTCGTGTGGCTCCCAGGACGCCGTAGTAAATGACTTGCACCAGTCCGTAGAGCCCAAGCGCCACGGGCAGATAGAGAATCGCCGTTCGCTTCCAGGAAAAATGCGAGGGCCACAAGATATAGGCCGCAAGGACGGGCGCCGCCGCGATGGCATTTGGGCGCAGCAGCACCCCAAAGGCGAGCAGCACGAGTCCGATAGCCTGGGCCGGCGCCCGCACCTTCCAGCCGTGACCGGCCATCGCAAAGGTCGATGCGGCAGCCAGCAGCCATGCGATGGCGAACAAAACGTCCCGCCAGATGATGCCGACAAAGATAAAGGCAGGCGGCGACAGCGCGAGAAGCGGCAGCAGGAGCGCCAGCCGCGGCGAGCGCCGCGCCATTGTCAGCGCCAGCAGACCGAAGGCCAACCAATAGAGCGCCGCCGTCAGCAACAACAGGCTTGCGGCCCCCGGCGCGATGGGGTCGATCAGCGACCATAGGTAAGTCATCACCGGAGACTGCCAGTCACCGAAGAAACCCTTGGCGATGTCCTGATAAACGTAGCGGGCATCGAAGGTCATGATGCCCGGGTAGAAGACGTAGAGCGTCAGCACGAAACCCGCGGCTGTCATTGCGGTGATCAGCAAGGCCGTGCGGGAGGCGTCAGGCCAGACGCGCATAGATGTCCCCGGAATTGGCCTCGGGCGGCAGCGCGGCAAGCCAGCGCGTGATGGCATCGGCATCGATCCAATCGCCATGCACCAGCGTCTGGCTCTCTCCCAATGATGCGTTGAATTGGGCGTAGCCCAGAGCGGTGCAACGTTCGATGCAGGCGTGCGCGATATCGCGCTGGATCAGCGTGAACTCAAAAGAAAATGCGTGAACCAGCTGACCGAGACCGGCCAAGGCCTCGGCCTCAAAACCTTCGACGTCGATCTTGATGAAAGCCGGAACGCCGTGCCGCGCGATCAAGGCGTCGAGGGTAGTGAGCGGAACGCGCAGGCACTTGGTCCATGCTTGGCCCTGCCAGCCGGGTGCGCGAGCCGCCGCCGCAATGAAATCCGACGACGCAGTGGAGACGGTCGGGTTATCGATATTCAGACTGAGCTCGACAGCGCCTGACTGACGGCCGACCGCGGTTTCCTCGATTATCACCTTCGGGTCGCGGCCATAGAGCAGGCGTAATGTCTTCACCAACGCCGGCTGCGGTTCGACGGCGACAACGCTGGCTCCCAGCCGCCGGAAGGCGGCGACGCGATCGCCCACATGCGCGCCGATGTCGAAAACAAGATCGTTCGGTTGCACGAACTGCCGATACAGCCGGTCCATGGCGGGGCCATGCTGCCGGTTGCCGTAATAGATGCGCAGCGATCGGATAATTCCTCGTAGCGTCCGGAGGAATTCAAACATTCCGCGGCTGAGGCTCCATTGGCACCACCGCCGGCGCACTCGCAGCGATCGCCGGCAAGCGCAGCGGCAGCAGTACTATCGGCGGCTCGTTTTCTTCGGGAATACGGCCGATACCGATCCGCGCGAACAATGCGCCGATGAGAGGCGAGGCAGTGGCCACGGCAAACGGCACGGCCAGGATGAGTCCAGTCGAGCCCAACAAGGCGAAGCCGATATCGTTTGGCGCCTTGGTGGCGACGACGGCCAATATGGTGCAGCCGGCTACCATCTGCGGCCAGAGCTTTGTGAAGGCGAGCCGCCATGGCACCGCATGGCTTTGGCGCAGCTGACCGGTCCAGGTGCCGGCGTTCCGAAGCACGAAGAGGCGGGCCAGGAAAATAGTATGGGAGAGCGCGATGACCGGAAACAGCAGAGCCATGAACAAGGCTTCAGCCAGGATGTTCAAGGCAAAGACGATGGTGCCGCCGTAGGAGCGGCGCGCAGGCGGCGTCATGAGGACGTCGATGATGCTCGCGATCTTCGGAGCAAACGTCATCAGCATCATGATGGCGAACAGCACTGTGCCGGCGCCGACCTCGACGGGTACATAGGGCCCGGACGGCGTATCGGAGAGAGCAAGCAGAACGATGCCGATCGCCGTCATCGCCATCCAGGCCGGAGAACCGAGATACATCTGGATTGCGAAGAGCAGCTGAAACCTGCTGACCGGTTTCAAGCCCGGTATTGTTAGCAGCCGCCAATACTGCATGTTGCCATGGCACCAGCGCAGGTCGCGGCGGCTGAATTCCATCAGCGTCGGAGGATTTTCCTCCCAGCCGAGTCCTTCTTGCACCAGCACCCGGACCTCGTAGCCGGCCCGACGCATGAGCACGGCCTCGACCTGGTCGTGGCTGAGAATGGGACCGGCGAGCGGGCCATTGCCGGGCAACATCGGCAGGCGGCAATGCGCGATGAAAGGCTCCAGCCGCAAGATGGCGTTATGGCCCCAATAAGGTCCGCAGTCGCCCTGCCACCAGGTGGCCCCGAGGGTGTAAGAGCGCATGCCCAGCCGCATGCCGAACTGAAACAGCCGTGCGAAGGGGCTTACCGACGGCAGACCGATAACGAGGGTCTGCAAAATCCCGAGGGTGGGATTTGCCTGCATGATCCGCACAAGACGCAGCACGGCATCGGCCGGCATGAAGCTGTCGGCATCGAGTGTGACGGCGAATGTGTGGTTGCCGCCCCAGCGATCGCAGAAATCGCGGATGTTGCCGGCCTTGAAAGCGGTGTTCACCGCGCGGCGGCGATACGTGACCGGGATCCTGCCGCTCCAGTTCGCGATAAATGCGTCGAAGCGGGATGTTTCCGCCAAGATGATGTCCGGATCGCTGCTGTCGCTGAGCAGATAGACCTGGAACAGGTGCGCGACATCCGCCTGCACGAGTCCATCCAGCAAAGGCTGGAGATTGCGGACGACCTGGTCCGGGCTTTCATTGCGGATGCACATTAGGATCGCGGTCGAAGCCGTCACCGGCTCGTCGCCGCGGATGCTCGCCGCGAGCGGGTTCACCGCCGTGGCCGGATCGCGGCACAAGCGCATGATCAAGAACCCGATCACGGCATTCCAGAACCCGATCACGGACCAGGGCAAGGTCACGGTGAAAAGCACCAGAAAAGCGATGGCCCCGAAGCTGTGAGGCGGGACCGCAACCGCGGCAAGCCAAAGGACTGCAGCCATGGTGCTGGCGACAAGCACCGCGAATAGCGCGCGGCGCCGGGTAAGCGTCGCCGCTTGCTCCCCCGCTGCAACGGAAAGAGTGGCCGGACGGTCGAGCATCCACCGCTTGTTCCTGCTTTTTTCCCCTGTTCAGGATATAGCAGTGGGACGATCGCAAAGTCCAACCGGGACCAGAAAAAAGTGCCTGATGAAACGCTCAAGACTGCGGAGGCGCTTTGGTATGTCGGTCCGGGAAGAGCGGAAATCCGCGAGGAAAAGCTGGCGCCATTGATCCCTCACCACATCCGCGTGCGCGCGCTGCATGGCGCGCTCAGCCGCGGCACTGAGGCCTTGGTTCTGGCCGGCCGCGTTCCCGAAAGCGAATTCGAGCGCATGCGCGCGCCCTTCATGGATGGCGCTTTCCCGTTCCCGGTGAAATACGGCTATGCCATCGTCGGCCGGGTCGAGGCCGGGCTTGATCACCTCGTCGGTCACATCGTCTTCGCACTGCATCCGCACCAGACCCTGTTCGATGTCCCGGGCGAATCCATGGTGCCGGTCCCTGATGGGGTGCCGCCCGAACGCGCCGTGCTCGCGGCCAATATGGAGACCGCGATCAACGCGGTGTGGGATGCGGCGCCCGGACCGGCCGATCGCATTGCCGTCGTCGGCGCGGGCGTCGTCGGGGCCTTGGTTGCTTTCGCCCTCAAGCGGCTTGTTGGTTGCACGAACGTCACGCTTGGTGGACATTAATCCGTCCCGCGCCAAACTTGCGCAGGCATTCGGCGTGCATTTTGCTACGCCCGAGGCCGCGCCACCCGACTGCGATCTCGTGGTGCATACGAGCGCCACCGCCTCGGGTCTTGCCACCGCGCTGAACCTCGCGGCCGATGAGGCCACGGTGTTAGAGCTCAGTTGGTATGGGACAGGGGCGGTGCCTGTGCCGCTCGGCGGCGCTTTCCACAGCCGCCGCCTGCGGCTGGTATCCAGTCAGGTTGGTAAAATCGCGCCGTCGCATCGCAAAGATTGGACCCACCGCGCGCGGCTTGAACTCGCGTTGAAGCTTACCGGCGCGCCGGAGCTGGATGTGCTGATGGAGCTCCCCGTCGCGTTCCAGGATTTGCCCGCCCGGCTGCCAACCATTCTCGCGCCCTTGAGCGGTATTCTGTGCCAACGTATTGATTATCCTTGAACGGGGAGAGCGCTCTTGTTTGCCGTCGAAGTCCGCGACCACATCATGATCGCTCATTCTTTCCGCGGCGCCCTGTTCGGTCCCGCGCAGGCTTTGCATGGCGCGACCTTTGTGGTCGATGCGGCATTTATCGCGGAGCGACTCGACGGCAATGGCGTCGTGGTGGATATCGGCCGTGCGCATGAGGCGCTGAAAGCGATCCTGGCGCCGCTCAACTATCGCAATCTCGATGAGGTTACGGAATTCAAAGGCGCCAACAGCACCACCGAGTTCATGACCAAGCATATTTTCGATCGGCTGGCGCAGGCGGCGCGCGCCGGCGATCTCGGCCGCGACGGACGCGAGCTCAACGCCATCCGTGTCACCATCTCGGAATTGCATGTCGCGCGCGCGTGGTACGAGGCGCCATTGTGGTGAGAAGCGTCACCTTCGCGGTGCCGGGCGATCTTGCTACACCGACAGGCGGTTATGCCTATGACCGCCGCATGATTGCCGAACTTGAGCATCTCGGCTGGAAGGTCAACGTGATCGATCTCGGCGAGGGCTTCCCACGGCCCAGCGAGGAGACGCGAACCACGGCGCAGACGCGTCTTGCGGCGGTGCCGAAGGGTCAACCCATCGTGATCGACGGACTGGCCTTTGGCGTGCTGCCGGACCTTGCCGCGCAGCTTCGCTTACGTCATCCGCTGGTTGCCATCGTGCATCATCCGCTGGCGTTGGAAACCGGCCTTAGCCCGGCGGAGGCCGCCGCCCTGCATGCAAGCGAGCAGGCGGCGCTCGGCGCTGCTGTCCGCATCGTTACATCGAGCGCGGCCACTGCGCGCGGCCTTGTCGCCGATTACGGCGTTCCGGCCGACCGCATCACCGTCGCCCCACCAGGCACCGACCGGGCGGCGGCTGCGCGTGGCAGCAGCGACGGGATCGTCCGGCTGCTTGCCATCGGCTCGGTCGTGCCGCGCAAAGGCTACGATGTGCTGATCGCGGCGCTTGCCATGCTCTCCGATCTGCCTTGGCGTCTTACCATCGCCGGGGACCGAACACGCGATCCGGCCGCTGCGGCGCGGCTTGATGCCGATCTCCTGCGCGGCAAACTTGGTGACCGGGTTGCCGTATTGGGCGCCGTGTCTCCCGAGCGCGTCAGCGAACTCTATGCCGCCGCCGATCTGTTTGTTCTCGCTTCGCGCTTCGAAGGCTATGGGATGGTCTACTCCGAAGCGATGATGCGCGGCCTGCCGGTGGTGGGAACGACCGCCGGCGCCATTCCTGAAACGGTGCCAACCGGCGCGGGGATTCTGGTCGCGCCGGATAACGTCGCGGCGCTCGCCCTTGTACTGCGTCGACTGATCGAAAATCCTGGCGAGAGGAGCCGTCTGGCCGCGGCTGCCCGCGCAGCGTCGGCGCGGTTTCCCGCCTGGCAAGATTCCGCAAAGCTGTTTGCGCGCGCGCTCGAGGCGGTCGCATGAGCGGGTTCGCAGCGGAATGGCTGGCGCTGCGTGAGCCTTATGACCGCGCGGGCGCGCGATCCGGCTATCCTGGATGCGGTTGTCGCATCGCTCGCCGGTCATCCATCGATCACCATCGCCGATCTCGGCTGCGGCACCGGATCGACTCTCCGCGCGCTCTCGCCGCGCCTGGAAGGGCGGCAAAACTGGCGGCTGATCGACAACGATCTGGGTCTGCTCGCCCGCGCTTCGGCTGGCGCGTCCCCCGGTGTGAGCCTGCTGCCGACGGTGCTCGATCTTAACCGCGACCTCGAGGCCGCGCTCGACGGCCCGGTGGACCTAGTCACCGCTTCGGCGTTGCTCGATCTCGTATCAGAGGATTGGCTTGCACGGCTCGTCATGGAGATCGCCGCGCGCAAAGTCCCGCTCTACGCGGCTCTGACCTACGATGGCCGGATCGTAGTTCGATCCTTCCGATTCTGGCGATGCCGGCATCGTCGCGGCGGTTAACAGACATCAGCAGAGAGACAAGGGTTTTGGCCCCGCGCTCGGGCCGGCCGCCGCAGCGACCGCCATCGCGCGCCTCAAGACCGTGGGCTATTCCGTCGATCACGGCACTGCGGACTGGACACTCGGCCCGGATGACAGCGCGATGCAGACGGAAATTCTTTCCGGCTGGGCCGCGGCTGCACGTGAAACAGGAGATCTGCCGTTGGCAGAGATAGTGGGATGGTTGGAACGCCGCCGCGATACTGTCGCGGTCGGGCGTTCGTCAATCCGCGTCGGTCATGTCGACATTTTCGCGCGGCCGATCGGCACCCGCTGAGCCGACAGGTCGCAGTCGAACAAGACTTCATCGTCGAGTTGATAAATTCGCATCGGTGCACGCAACGCCTGATCGGCGCGTTCCACCGGCGGCAAGATGAACCCCGGACGTCCGCTACCGAAGATGATCGGCGCGACGGTTACGTGCAGGCGGTCCAGACAACCAGCAGTCATAAAGCGCGACACGGTGTGGGCTCCCCCCTCGATCAGGATACGGTGCAGCCCGCGCTCGGCTAGCGCAGCGAGAATGGCGGATGGAGCGATCCGTCCGTCGGTGACGGGCAGGGCTACAACCTCTACGTCCGAGGGCAGGGAGCATCGCGTTCCTTCCGCTGTCATCAGCAGGCGACGGACGCCATCGGCGGTGAAAACCTTGGCGCCGGCGGCGAGCCGACCGCTGGGGTCGAGCACGACGCGGGCGGGATGTGGCCCGGCAACCCGCCTCACTGTCAGCTGAGGATCATCGGCGAGTGCGGTGCCAACGCCGATGACAACCGCATCGACCAGCGAGCGCAGCCTGTGCAAATGGGTGATGCCGGCCGGTCCATTGATATATTGCGAGTGTCCGGATGTGGTGGCGATGCGCCCGTCGAGCGATTGGCCGATTTGGCCGATGACCACCAAACCGTCGGCCCCTCCGGTTCGAAGCGGCCCGAACAGCTCCCCCCAGGCTGAGGGCAAGGGATGCGCCGTGCTGCGAAAAACGCGCGCAAAATCGGCCCACGAATCCGATGGATCGGCATCGTTTCTCAGAAATTCCCGGCTGATATTGCCGTCCAGCTTGGCTTTCGCTAGAGGCGTGTAGGTTGTTTTCAATGGCACCGGACTTTCCCTATAGAAAACAGCTTTTCAGCCACGCTCGCACAAAAACAAATGCGGCGGAATGGGCATGGCGCCCGTGGTGTTCTACATTGGAGCCCGGGGGGCTATTCCAAAGTCTCTGTAGGAAATTGGTTTAATGACGGCAGTCAGGAATAACGCTGTTTCCAGCTTGTTCGGAACGAAAGGGCAGGTTGGCGTCAATCGCGGGATAGCCGAATTTCACGCCGGAAGGCCGGTCCTGATCACCGGGGGAGGCGAAACTCTTCTTACGTTGCCGGTCGAGGGACTCGACGCTCGACGGCTCGCAGAATTTATGGCGCTCTGCGCGCCGGTCCTGCCGCAGCTGGTCATCACCGCGCGCCGCGCGCTTGCGCTCGGATTTGGTGCCACGACGCCGGTGGCGCTGCCTCTGACCGCAGACTTCGACGTGGATATCATTCTTGCGCTCGTGGCCGATGCGAAAGTCGATCGGGAGATTGAAGCGAAGTCGGTCGGCCCCGCGGCCACGGCCGCCATCCAGCTGGTAAAATTATCGCAAGGGTTGCCGGCGGTGTTGGTCGCCGATGTCGCCGGGCGTGACGCGGTAACATCCGATTCCGGCATTATCACCGTCGAGGTCGAGGCCGTCGCCCGTTTTGGCGATGAAATCATCGAATCCCTGACGATTGCCAACAAGGCTTCGGTGCCGCTCAGTTCCGGCCAGCGCGCGTGCTTTTATGTTTTTCGCGATGCGATGGGCGGCAGCCAGGTTGCCGTCGTCGTCGGCGCGCCTGATTTCTCCGAACCGGTTCTAGTCCGCCTGCATTCGGCTTGTCTTACCGGTGACGTATTCGGTTCACGGCGCTGCGACTGTGGCGACCAGCTCAAGCTTGCTCTCAAGCAGCTTGAAGAAGCGGGCGGAGGCATCGTGCTCTATCTGGCGCAGGAAGGCCGCGGACTTGGCCTCTCCAACAAGATGCGGACCTACCAGATGCAGGATGATGGGCTCGACACTGTTGATGCCAACACGACGCTTGGATTCGAGAACGACGAGCGCGACTACGGCATCGCTGCCCGCATGCTGCAGATGCTCAACTGCAATCGCGTAGTTCTGTTGACCAATAATCCGGCCAAACCCGAAGGCCTTGCCAAGTCAGGGATTGAGATCATGGGACGAATGCCGCTGGAGGCTCCCATCAACTCCGAAAACCAGCGATACCTGACGGCGAAAGCGACGCGCGCCGGCCATCTGCTGAATCTATCCGCTTACCGGGTCGTCGGATGCGTGACTACTAGCGGATGCCCGCCGAACCCTGCGCGTGTTTTATAGTCAGGCTATGCTAACGTGGCGCCAAGCGACTTTTCGATCAACGTGACAGTTCCCGGGCAGATACGTTCATGCATGATCTCGATGCCGCGGTCGGGTATTGGATCCATATTGTTGGCATCGGGATCGAAATTTTCGGTGTGCTGGTCATAGTGCTGGGCATTGGCTGGTCGACGTTTCTTTATGTTAGCCACCGGCTGGCAGAGCAGCACTACGGAACCTACAAGATCCGCATCGGCAGATCCCTGTTGCTCGGCCTTGAGGTGCTCGTAGCCGCCGACATTGTGAAGACGATTGCCCTCGACCTCACATTCACGAGTCTTGCTCTGCTGGCTGGCTTGGTATTGATACGTACCTTTCTGAGCTGGACCCTCGTGCTGGAAATAGAAGGCCGGTGGCCCTGGCAGCGCGACAAGCATCGCGCGTGAGCGCGCCGCCGGGCTTTTTCACCCCTGGGATCGAGTTGAACGGGCTTTCGCCGATGCCGCTTAGGGCGGGCAGGTGATCGCGGCAGGAGTGCCCGGAGGCAGTGGGCGCGGGTCCACCTCCACGATGCCGTAATTGATTCGCGCACGGTAGGTGGCGAGTTTTTCTGTGAAAGGGGCGGGCGCGCAACCGTCCGCGAGCCGGTATTCGTAGCCGTGCCAGGGGCAAACAATGCATCCATCAACGATACGGCCTTCCCCAAGCGGACCATTTTGATGGGCGCATAGATTTGTGAGCGCGCCGATTTGATCGCCATCACGGAAGACGGCGATACGCTCGCCGCCCGGCGCCGCGATAATGCGCGCGCCCTTGTCCGGGATGGATCGCGGCGGCCCCACTGCAATCCAGCCTTCCTCACTGGCAGTGATCCCGTTGTCGATCGCCCGCTCGCGCCAGCCGGCTATGAGGTGGAGCGCGGCCACGGTGGCGAAGCCGCCCACCAGCATCAGCGGGATGAGCGGGGTGCGTTCATATTGCATGATGCCGAGCGCGACATGCATCACCACCAGCCCATAGGCGATGTAGAGCGCCATGTGCAGCGCTTTCCAGATGCGCGGCGTGAGGAAGATCAGCCAGAAATCATGGCTGGTAGCCGCCATCAGGAACAGGATCAGCAGAGCGGCGATGCCAAGCACCTTGAAGGGGAAGCCGATGAATTTGCCGTAATCGCTCCACGTCGTCAGTTCCGTGGCCAGGTTCGGCAAATTGTTCTGCACCATGTACCAGTCCAACATGAACCAGACATGCAGCGCCGCGACGAAGAATGTCAGCACTCCGAAATGACGGCGATTATACAGAAGCGGAAGGAAGCGGCGGTTGAGCCGCGCCAGCGGGCCGATCGACAAGATCGCCGTCAGCATGAGGAACGCGCAAGTCCCAAAGGCGCGAATCCAGATATCGATCGCGTCCGGCAAATTCTTCGGCGGGTGGAGCCACCAATAGATTGCGGCAAAACCACCAATATAGAGCGCGACGGCAGCGAGCAGAATGCCGTCATAGACGAGTTTTTCCCTGTTCCATTGCACCGCGCGGAAGCCGAGGCTCATCAGTTTTCTCCTCCTTGTGAGGATGCTCAGGCAGGAGGTGGCGCTCGCAGCAGCAGCGCCAGCATAAAGCCCAGCGTCACCGCCAGCGCCAACAGCGGCCAAAGCATGCGATGGACTGATCGGTGAGATCGTCTCATCGAACCCTGCGGGATTTCAGCCAGCGGAAGAGCACGTAAGGCCACAGCGCGGCGGCGCCGGGGAGCAATAAAATCCGCGCGCCCGCCGTTACCGTGGCGGAATGAGGCAACACCTGCGTGACGCCGAAAATCACGAAGACGACGGCCGTGACCAAGCCGGCCAAGACATAGAGAGCAAGGCCATAAAGCAGGATCATGGCAATGCCAGCATGCGCTTCTTTCGGTGCGTTAAGGTCGCCTATTATACTTCCCAGAACAAGTGCAATCGCAAGTCACGAGTGCGATTCTCATCTGTTGCCCTGACGTGTCAGCTTCCTGGTCCAGCTGCTGACGCGAACTGCCATAGCAAGCATATGATCAGCCACGGTGAAGCCGGAGACAGCCTTGCGAGGCTTCAGGTCATGATCACCGTCTTCAAGCCAGAGAATCTCGATCAGGTTCGAGAGCTTGTAGGTAGCAACCTCTTCGCGTGTGCCAAACACGTCGCGCGTTCCCTGCACGATGAGGGTCGGCGTCTGCATGTCGGCGAGATGCGCGGTGCGCAGCTGATCCGGTTTGCCGATTGGATGAAACGGATAGCCAAGACACAGCAGTCCGGCGATCCGGCCAGATGGGTGGAGCTGGTCGGCGGTCATGCTCGCGACGCGCCCGCCCAACGATTTTCCACCGATGACGAGCGGGCCCGTAGCATCAAGCTCTTCGATCACAGCGATGTACTCGGATACGAGCTTTTCCGCCCGCGGGGGCGGCCGTTTCGCCTGCGAGGTCCGGCGCGACGCCATGTAATCGAACTCGAAGCGAGCTACGCGCAGGCCAGCGGCCGCGAGGGCCTTTGTGCTGGCGTTCAGCGAGGCGGAATCCATCGGCGCGCCTGCACCGTGGGCCAGGAGAATGCTCACCTCTGCGTCGTCAGGGCCGTCGAACAGAAACTTTGTCATTTGTCACAACACGTATCGTTCACCCCGCGTGTCCCGGCGGCAAACCCTCCAGGAAGTTTCTGCGGAATAATGGTCGGATTACCAGGTATCAATCCAGCCATTACTCAGCCAAGAGCAGGCCTCCTTACACCGCCCGGGCACGCAGTTGAGCGGGGGTCTTGTTTGATTGGGCCGGTGACCGTTTGGCTAAATGTGACCGTATCTCTTCAAGGCTTGCTGCAGTGTGAGACCCGCAGATATTTCTCTTCTGATTTCCGCTTCGAGCGACGTAAGGCGTTCGGCTTCGGGAAGCACCCGGGCGATGGCGTCATTGGGAATAACAAGGCCCCCATCGTCGTCGGCAAATACAAAATCCCCGGGATTTATTGTTACCCGATCCGTTGTCGCGCCCCGCAGGTAAACCGGCTCCTGCCATCCAGTTACGCGCCAGCGGCCGATCGATTGGATTGCCGTGCGGTAGCGCGCAAAAACGGGAAAACCGTGCTCTCCGAGCCAGCGCACGTCACGGATCCCGCCGTCAACGAGCGCGCCCATCGACCCCCGTTCCATCATTCCCAGCGCTATGAGCTCGCCAAAATAGCAAATCCCCTCGGCGTCTCCGCTCCAAACGCTGATCTCGCCCTGCCCGATCCCGTGGCAGGCCTCCATCTTCTTCGCATCGCCGCTTCCCGTGTAAGGCACCATTTGCCCGCGGATCGTGTAGGCCCAACCCGCCAGCTTGCCTGCGGTTGATGGAAATGGGGTGAAACTTGCGTGGAGGCCCTGATCCGGCAACCCAATTTTATCGAGGACGTCGGCAACATTGGAAACATCCACAGCCAGGAACCGCCGCCTGATCTGCTCTCTCTCGGACGCGCTGCGTGAGCTATATGCCAGGTTTTCAATTTGCATTTCTAAACCGCCTAGTAGGGGATTCGCTGCGAAAACCAGCACGACTTTCTTTTCTACACCAAGGTTTATTGCTTCCCGGATCAGCCGACGCGGAGAGGAGCATTCATCTTTTTCAACAGCGAGATCACGCTAAGCGCCGTGATCCGGCCGGTCTTCGGATTCTCGGTCGGTATATTCTCGATGGACATATCCAATCGGGCGGAGTCGGACTCAACCACGATATGATGCATATTTCTCACGGCGCCCGGATCCGCCCAGATTTCCAGTTTGGTCAAATCCGGGCCGATGCCGGCGAGTGACAGCGCAACCGCAACGTTCAGATTCGCCGGAAAGCCGATCGCCGCCTCCCTGGCGGTACCACGGAATACGCACAGAGGTTCGGTCAAACCCACGATGTCGATTTTATTTTCCACCAAATACGGTGCGCCGAGCAATCCTTCGACCGGCTTTCGCGTCGTCATGATGACAGAATAGATTTTGGCTTGCGCGGCGGCGCCAACCGCATCCAGGCCCAACAACGCGCCCGTTGGAACAATGATCTGTCCGCCATTCTTCTTGGCGACGTCGACGAGATCAAAATGCGACAGTAAGGCCCCCGCGCTGAGAACGACCGCCTTCTTTCCTGCAGAAACAGTAGGCCTCACGATCTGCTCAAAGATCGCTGCAGGGGCGCACTCCAACACGACGTCGGCATTTCGATGCAAGTCCTTCAGAGACGTTACGGGCGCGTCGCAGCCGATTTGATCCAGCGTGCGACGGCATTTGTCCGCGTCGCGGGCTGCAACTGCGGTGATTTCAGTTTCCGGGAGCACGCCACTTGCGACCGCCCTCGCGATGGTGGTGCCGACCGTTCCCATACCGGCGATGGCCAATCTGGTGCGAACGCCGGCCCGCCCCGCGTCCGAATGGCTCCTTAGCGGCGCTTGCCCAGTGAAGAAATCGGACATGTGCTTGTCCTCGCTTTACCTGAAGCGGCACTTGGAATGCGCTTTTACCGCTGTGACCAAAGAGATTTAGGGCACCCGCGAAGGAGTTTGAAGTGGCAAATATCGTGTTCAGCGGGATCTGAAGGCATTAGCAACATGTAATTATTTAGGGGCGCGCTCAGTAGCGACCCGATACGATCGGCCATTTCGAGAGCAGTAGCGGCGGTCCTATCCGGAGGGAGGTGGCAAATGCGCTTGCTTACGTTGGCTTTTGGCTTGCTGGTTTGGCCTGCCGGCGCGGCGAGCGCCGACAACGTCGCCGACTTCTATCGCGGCAAAACCGTCACCATGGTGGTTGGTACGCCAGCCGGCGGCGGCTACGATATCTATGCCCGTCTGCTGGTACGGCATCTGGCCAAACACATCCCCGGCAATCCCACGATCATCGTTCAGAACAAGCCGGGAGCCGGCTCGGTCATTGCCGCAAACTACGTCTATGAAGTGGCGCCGCAAGACGGCACCGTCCTTCTGGCCGCCACCCGCACGGCGGCATTTGCGCAGCTTCTGGGTCAGCCGGGAACGCGTTACCTCGCCACCAAATTCAATTGGTTGGGCAGCATGAACAACGAGGTCGGCGTAATGGCGGTGTGGCACACCACGCCGGTCAAGACCGTCGAAGAAGCCCGCAGGATTCCGGTGATCTTTGGCAGCGCGAGCACCGGCGGTGACGGCGATATCTATCCCGCCCTGATGAACAATACCCTCGAGACCAAATTCAAAATTGTTCGAGGCTATGAGGGCAGCGGCGGCGTTGATCTCGCCATGCTGCGAGGCGAGGTCCAAGGCCAATCCAACTCTTACACCGCGCTGAAAAAATTTGCGCCGGACTGGCGGCAGAAGACGCATGTTCTTGTGCAGCTTTCGTTCAACAAGCATCCGGAAATGCCGGACATCCCGTTGATCTTTGAGTATCTGAAGCCGGAATTTCTCAAGCCGGGATTGACGGTTGAGCAGGCTGAAACCGTGTGGCGGATCATGCTGATTTAAAAGGCGATGGGTCGGCCTTTCGCGGTCGGACCGGATGTGCCGGCGGCTCGTGTCAAAGCCCTGCGGGAGGCCTTTCTCGCTGTCCTACGAGATCCGGAGTTCCTGGTTGACGCGGAAAAGAGCCAGAGCGAAATCAATCCCGTGGACGGCGACGAAATCCAACGGATGATCGCGACAATCAGTTCGGCCTCGAAGTCGGACATCGATAGGCTTAACGATGCGATTTCCTACAAGGACGACACCAAATAAAGCGGGCCAAAGCCCTGACAGTTGGAGCTTTGCACAAGAAGCAAGGGAATGAGCCGGCGGCTTTGATCGCAATGGGGGTAGCCCTCTGGGCCAGCGCGCCATCCGCACAGGCGACCCCGCCCGGATGGGATGACCTGATCGCCGCCGCGCGGCGCGGACGCTGATCAAGCAATTACTGCAGGTCAATCGGTTGATAACGACCGTTCTCGTCGAGTTGCGTGCCCCACACTTTGTGTACGCCCTGGTGCTCCGAACGACTGAAGCTCACGGGCGTCCCGAGCCCGATGTCGAGGTCCCGGAGATTCTCGAGAGTTTCGACCAGTTTTTCGGTGTCGAGCTCAGGGCCATTTCGTTTCAGCGCTTCGATCAACACGTTGGCCGCCACGTAGCCTTCGAGAGACACGTAGTCCGCTGCCTCCCCAGGTAAGTATTTGGTGAGTGCAGATTTGTAATCGAGGACCAACGATGAGTGGCCCTCGACGGCCGGCACCACCTGCGTCACGATGACTCCTTTTGCAAACCTTTTGCCCAGAAGCATCAGCTCGTTGGCTAACGCGGTGCTGCCCACGAAAGAAACGCTCGCATAAATCATATCAGGGTAGGAATCGCGCGTCTTCTCAATGAATTTAGCCGCGGCTCGATAAGTGGGCACCATGATCACCGCTTTTATCGGGATGCGGCTCTTTCGGAGTTGCTCGACGGCGGCATCCACGTCCACGGTGTTGCGCTGGTAATTGAGCCGCAAAATTGCGTTGTCTTTGCCCCCGAGCGAACGGATAGCTTTGGCGACGCCGGAAAAACCCGAGTTGCCGTAAGGATCCTGTTGAGCAAACACCGCGATCTGGTCGGTCCTTAGCCGCTTAACCTTGACCAAATAGTGCACCGTGGCGGCGGTCTCTTCAGCGTAGCTGGCGCGGTAGTTGAAAACATAGCGGTCAGGTGGATCGTTCCTAAGCAAGCCGGCGCCGGTAAATGCACCGAAAAACAGCATCTTCCGCTCAAGGGCGTAGGGCAACCCGACCGTCGCCGTGGGCGTTCCCACGTTGCCGATTATTCCGAAAACTTGGTCTTTTTCGTAGAGCTGCTTCATTGTTACGGCTGTCCGGGAGGGCTCGTAGCCGTCGTCTGCCGCAATGAGCCGGAGCTGCCGGCCGTGCACCCCGCCATCAGCGTTGGCCATTTTGAACGCAGCCTCGATGCCCAGCTTCATATTCTGTCCAAGTTCCTTGGCCGGACCACTGAATGCTGCGGAAATCCCAAACCGAATTTCACTGTCGGTGACGCCCCGAACGAAATTCTTGACGGCCCTCGGTTCTGGCCCCACCGCCGCTTGCTGTTGCATTGGCCAGCTTGCGAAAGACTGCCCAACAGTAGCGTCTGCGGGTTGCCCAACAGAAGCCGCTGCTGGCGGTGCAACGGGGGTCGGTACTAGCGCCGGAACAGAAGCTGCCGCAACTTGCGGGGCCGGATAGACCGGATCATTCGACGGCACGCTGTTCCGCGTCACCGAATCAGATTTAGAAGTTTGGACTGGTCGTGAATTTGTATCGAATAGCGCGTGGACGTATTGCGATATCGGTTTTGCGAAAATGAGCGCCGATGCGCCGACGGCCGTAAATGCGATAACAAGTGCAATCCGGCCAATCAACCTTGACGTCCCATTCTCTAACCGGTGCGGAGGCGGAGGCGGCCGGACGGGTTCGGACCGGCCGATCAACGTTGACGTCCCAGTCTCTAACCGTTGCGGCGGCCGAGGCGGCCGGACGGGTTCTGACCATGAAGCAAAATCGGATGTGGTCCGCCGATCCTGATGCTCCCTGCTGGGCACCGGAACAGTTGGCCCCGAAGGCACATACTGCCTTTCGGTCGGTTTTTCGGCTGAAGACGATGGCGCCGGATCGCGCAACCGTTTGGGGGCGTATTTCATATAATCGGATGCGTCGTCATTCCGACCTTCATCACTCATGATCCCCTCCCTACGCGCTACTCTCTGATCAATCCTCCCTACGCGCTACACTATCTGATCAGATTTATTGCCGCCTTCATTTACCGGTCGGTAGCTTGAACAATTCTGCACTGGAGATTTAGTCTTAACCGTGGCGGTGATGCGCCTTCTGCTTGGGCTATGGGCGAGCGCTGCGGCAGCGCAGATAACACCGCACGGATGGGACGAGATGATTGCCGCCGCCCGGCGCGAGGAACCTTGGTGGTCATCGGCCCTGCCCATCCCGCAGTGCGGCAGGCGGTGCCGGCGGCTTTCAAGGCGCGCTTCGGCGTCAACCTGGAATATATCGGCGGACCGGCCAGCGCGATGGTCGCCAAGATGAAGGCCGAACGCGCGTCGGGCATCTACAGCTTCGACGTCACGCTCGCCGGCATCCAGAGCATGGCGCAGATCTTCCATCGCGAAGGGGTGCTGGAGCCGATCAAGCCGCTCTTGATATTGCCCGAGGTGCTCGACGGCGCGAAATGGAAGCGCGGCTCGCTCTGGTTCATGGATCCGGAGCAGCACTCAAAATCGACGACCTCTCCAGTCTGGCGCTGACGCATGCGTGAAGCAGGGCCCGTTGACTGTGCGGGACGGGGGGCCGAAAATCGGCAAATCGGCGTAGAACAACACAAACGACGCGCCACGGTGTTACCGGAGGAACGGTTCGATGCGCAACATGTCCCAGCTCTCGCTTGCGTCGGTGGTGGCCTCCGGCCTGGCCGCGTTCCTGCCTTCGCTCGCCGATGCGCAACAGGTAGGCGAGAAAGACATCGGTGGCATCGTTACCGGACCCAGCGGACCGGAAGCCGGGGTCTGGGTGATCGCGGAAACCAGCGATCTGCCGACACGCTATGCCAAGATCGTCGTTACCGACGACCAAGGCCGCTACCTCATTCCCGATCTGCCGAAGGCGAATTACCGCGTCTGGATGCGCGGCTATGGGCTTGTGGATTCGGACAAGACTGCCGGCGAGCCGGGCAAGACTGTCAATATCACCGCGGCCAAGGCGCCGAACCCGACCACGGAGGCGAAAGTCTATCCTGCCGCCTATTGGTACTCGATGATGCGGCTGCCGGGCAAAGAAGAGCTGCCGGAAAAGGTGACGATGGAGCGTTACCTCAACGGCATGAAGAACAACGGCTGCATCGGCTGCCATCAAATGGGCAATCTCGCCACGCGCACGATCCCGTCCGCCCTGGGCGAATTCAAATCATCGGAAGAGGCCTGGATGCGGCGCCTCGCGTCAGGCCAGGCCGGCGCGCAGATGGTCAATGCGATCGCCGGCGAGCTTGGCGGCGTACCGTTCCGATTCTTCGCCGACTGGAGCGACCGTATTGCCGCCGGCGAGGTGCCGGAGACGAAGCCGCAGCGGCCGCAGGGCGTCGAGCGCAACGTGGTCGCCACCGTGCGCGACTGGCTCGATGAAAAACATTATCTGCACGATTTGAGCGGCACCGACCGGCGCAAACCGACGGTGAACGGCTATGGCCCGTGGTATGGCGCGCCCGAACTCTCTACCGACAATATGCCGATCTTCGATCCGAAGACCAACACCGCGACGATCCACAAATTGCCGGTACGCGACGCCGACACGCCTAGTGAGGACCGCACCGCTCCGGCGCAGCCTTCACCCTATTGGGGCAATGAACGCATCTGGGACAGCAAGGCGAACGTCCATAATCCGATGCTGGATGACAAAGGGCTTGTCTGGCTGGCCGCGCGCGTGCGCGGCAAACATCCGGATTATTGCAAGGAAGGATCCGATCACCCGTCCGCAAAGCTCACGCCGACGACGAGCGCCAACCGTCACCTCTCTGTATTCGATCCGAAAACCAAAGAGTACAAATTCGTCGACACCTGCTACTCAACGCATCATCTGCAGTTCGCCTATAACGATCCCAACAACATGCTGTGGACGAGCGGCGGTGGCGCCGTCATCGGCTGGCTGAACACCAAGATGTTCCTGGAGACGGGCGACGCAGCGAAGTCGCAGGGCTGGAGCGCGCTTATCCTCGACACCAACGGTAACGGCAAGCGCGACGAGGGATATACCGAGGGCAATACGCCGATCGATCCGACCAAGGACCGGCGTATCACCACCGGCTTCTATGCCGTGATGCCGAGCCCGATCGACAATTCAGTCTGGGGCTCTTATCGCGCCCATCCCGGCGCGGTGCTGCGTGTTGTTCCTGGCGACAATCCGCCGGCAACGACGCTGACGGAAATCTATAACGTGCCGATGCCCGGTTTCGGCATTCGCGGCGCGGATGTCGACCGCAAGGGCGTGGTCTGGTCATCCCTCGCCAGCGGGCACCTGGGGAGCTTCGATCGCAGCAAGTGCAAGGGGCCACTCAACGGGCCGACTGCCACCGGAAATCACTGTCCCGAAGGCTGGTCATTTTTCCAGTTTCCCGGGCCTGGATTTAAAGGCATCGGTGAGAACAGCGTGGAGTCGAGCTACTACACCTGGGTCGATCAGTGGAACACCGGCGGCCTCGGCGAGGACGTGCCGATCGCCACCGCCAACTTGTTCGATGGCGTGCATGCGCTCGTTAATGGCAAATTCGTCACGCTGCGGATTCCCTATCCGCTCGGCTTCTATGCCAAAGGGCTGGAAGGCCGCATCGATGATGCTAATGCCGGCTGGAAGGGAAGGGGCTTGTGGGTGACGAGCGGCGACCGCACGCCGTGGCATATCGAGGGCGGAAAGGGCAATAAGCCCTTGATCGTCCATTTCCAGGTGCGCCCGAATCCGCTGGCAAATTAGAACGAGTAAAGCGAGTGCAGTCTGTCCGGTGAGGCTTTATCGGTCAGACTCAATTGGTGCCCCGCCTGCGGCTTTTTGCATCGCGGATAGTACCCGCTCGAGTCACCAGCGCGGCATACATTTGCACTGCGCTTGACAGTTTTGCCAGCCGCAACGCTCTTCCTGTTAGTCGGTTCGGTCCCACGCTGGGGCGTCACCACCGGCCAGTCCGCATCCTCCGCTGAAGTGAGCGACGCAAGGCGAATCTGGCCCGGCCAGTCCCGGTCCATGCCGGCCGCGAGTTGCGTCATATCATCCGGTATTGTGGCGCTGTCTTCTTCTGACCAGATGCCGTGTGGCAAATGGAAATCCTCGCCGGCCGCCGCTACCACATGCCGCGCTGCAGGTGCCGGCGTGAAATGCGCGATCGGTTTTGCAGCCAAATCAAGGCTGAGCCGGCTCGGCACGGCCCGTTTCGGATCGATGCCGCCCTCCGCGATGACGACGGGCGAACGTTTGTAACCATGGGCGGCCCATTGCTGCGGCTCGCTATAGGTCTTCGGCCGCCCGGCCGCGGCAGGCACCACATGCACCACACGGAAGCCGCGCTCCTTGAGTCCCTTCAATATCTTGGGCATCGCCAGCGCGGTGGCGGGATGAATGTCGTGCAGCAGCAGGATGCCCCGGCCTCGTGCTTCGAGTCGGCGCAGTGCACGGGTAGCGATATCGTCGGCGGTGATGCCGCGATGCCAGTCGTCGGCAACCAGATCGACGCTCCAGGTCACCAGCGCACGCGACGCCAGCGCGTTCTCAACCGGACTAGAGCGCATGAGGCCGGGAATACGGAAAAACGGGGCGAGCTGGCCTTGCTCCCCGAGCGCGGCTTTCACCAGGTCGATGCCGCCGTCGATCTCACGCTCCGCGTTTGCCAGCGGCATACTATCGAAGGTGAGCGGATGGCTGCGGCTGTGGGTACCGATGGTGTGGCCTTCTCTCTGGATCCGGCGGGTGAGCTCGGGATTGCTCTGCGCCATCCTTCCCACAAGGAAATAGGTCGCCTTCACGCATTCGGCCGCAAGCAGATCAAGGATCCGGTTGGTGTAAGGCCCGAGCGGACCATCGTCGAAGGTGAGCACCACCTCGCGGTCCGCCAGCGGCAGCGTCTCGCCATATTGCTGAGCGCCGAGCCGCGGATGCGACGTATTATCGATCACCAACGTGCGGCTGGTTCCCAAAACATTTGGTCTTGTGCATTCGGCCGCCAAAGCGGAGGAAACGGTCAAGCAAAACGCAAACGTATACCCAATGGCCGTGAGCCGGCGCATATCGTCACCCCCCTGCGACGGACCCGGGAGACGTTCCCCGTGCCCTCAATCCCCTAAATTACAAACTAGCATCTTAACGGCGGGTTAGACGCAGAGCCCCGGCGCGGCCTGTTGATTGCGAACCGATTTTTGCCGGGCGGTGTTGCAAATAAGTCAATAAATTGCGGCACCTGGCACCACATGCACCACGCGGTAACCATGGCGCTTTAGCTCGCGCAAAAAGGCTGGCAGCATTGCCGCGGTCTGCGCCTTGGTGTCGTGAAACAGCAAGATACCGCCGCCGTTCGCGTTAAGCCGCCCCATCACCAGCGCAAGCTCGTCGGCAGGGGTCATGGGATTCCAGTCGCTGGCCCAGAGGTCGGCCCCAAAGACCACGATCCCGCGTTGCTTCAGCCGGCCAAGCAGCGCTGGAGACGAGGCAAAGCCGGGAAAGCGGAAGAAGGGCGTTGCCGGGTACAATACGGTCCCGCCGGAAACCGCCGTTTCCACCGCCGCGATGCCGCGGTCGATGTCCGCCTCGGCGGCGCCGAACGGAAGCCGAGCCAGCAAGGGATGAGAAAAGCTGTGATGCGCCACCGTGTGGCCTTCCGCAGCCTCGCGGCGCACCAGTTTCGGGAAGCTCACCGCGTTGCGTCCGAGAAGGAAGAACGTCGCCTTGACGCATTCGTGCCGTAACGCGTCGAGCACGCGATCGGTGGGGCCGGGCCAGGGGCCATCATCAAAAGTAAGTACAACCTCCTTGCGCGCGAGCGGCAAGGTGGTGGCGAAATGCTTGTGGCCGACTTGCGGCGTGGTCGCCGCGTTAACCGCCAGCACGCGTTCGGTGCCGAGCGCATCCGGGTTGCCGGGGCAGGGCGCCGCTGCCGCGGCAACGCTTGTCGCAGCGAAAAACGCAAGCGGCAAGAAGCTTCGAGACAAGCTTCGCCAGACGTTTCGGGTCATTCCCTTGCCCCTCGCAATGACGGCAATTGACCCCGGACCGCTCCGCCGCGCAAGAGCGCATTCCTGATTGCACCCATATAGGCCGGAGCGTACAAACCGCGGGGGGCCTGCATTTTTGGGACGCGCGGCATGGATGAGAAGCCTGACATCACAGTCATGCCGACCGACGCGCTACGCAACGAACGCGGCGAGATCCGTCCCGAATTCGTCGAGCAGGTCAAAGCGGCGATCGAGGCATCAGATGCGCCCGCGCTCCGCGCACTCGCGGGCGATCTGCATGAAGCCGACATGGGCGATCTGCTGGAAGCGCTCGACGCTGAGCATCGCCCGCTTCTGATTGAACTGATGGGGTCTGAGTTCGACTTTACCGCGCTGACGGAAGTCGACGTCACGGTACGCGAGGACATTCTTGAGGAATTGCCGGCGGAGACCGTCGCCGAGGGCATGCGCGATCTGGATTCTGACGATGCCGTCGAGATCCTGCAGGACCTTCCAAAGGAAGACCAGGCCGAGATCCTGGAGCAACTGCCGGCCAGCGAGCGTGTCGCGATTGCGCGCGGCCTTGATTATCCGGAGGATTTCAGCGGGCCGGCGGATGCAGACCGAGATCATCTCGGTACCGCCATTCTGGACCGTCGGACAAACCATCGATCACATGCGCGAGACGCCCGATCTGCCGGACCGTTTTTTCGATGTGTATGTTGTCGATGCTGCGCATCGTTTTCTCGGCGCCGTCCCGCTTGACCGGCTGCTGCGCGCCAAGCGCCCCGTGCTTGTAACGGAGTTGATGGAGGAAGACCGCCGCCTGGTCCATGCCAATGACGACCAAGAGGCGGTTGCGCGCCTGTTCGAGCGTTACAATCTTGCCGCGGTGCCGGTCGTCGATGCTGGCGACCGGTTGGTCGGCGTCATCACGCACGACGATATTGTGGACGTGATTGAGGAGGAGGCCGAGGAGGACATTAAGGCGCTTGGCGGAGTCAGCGGTGAAGAAGAATTGTCTGACACTGTCGCCACCATCGCCAAGGGACGGTTTCTCTGGCTGTTTGCCAATCTGCTGACGGCGCTTGCCGCCTCGTGGGTAATCTCCCGCTTCCAAGGCTCGATCGAGAAGATGGTGTCGCTCGCCGTGCTGATGCCGATCGTGGCCAGCATGGGCGGCAACGCCGGCACCCAGACCATGACCGTGGCGGTGCGCGCGCTCGCCACCCGCGAACTGAGCAGCGCCAATGTGGGGCGGGTGGTGCGGCGCGAAGTGCTCGTCGGGCTAATCAACGGGCTCTGCTTCGCAGTTATCTTGGGTGTCGTGGCGGTGGCTTGGTTTCAGGTCCGCGACCTCGGAATGGTGATCGGGCTGGCCATGATCTGCGTGCTGACCGCGGCGGCGTTCGGCGGCATCGTTATTCCACTGCTACTGTCGCGACTGGGGATCGATCCCGCCGTTTCGTCCGGCCCCTTTGTCACCACCGTCACCGATGTAGTCGGCTTCTTTGCCTTTTTGGGCATCGCCACCCTCTGGTTCGGATTGCGCTAGCGAAAGCGTCCGGATGGGGCGACCCGAGAATAAGGCATTAACCCTGTTTCCCCATCCGGCATTAACCATTCCCGCTTAGCGTTGCATCAGTGACTTGCGCTGCGCGTGGTCTGCGGGTGTTGCATGGGGCTTGTCCCTGACGAAAAGTACCTGGAAGACTCCGGCTACTTGACGCCGACGATGCCGGCTCCTTCGCTGGCGCTTCCCGGTGCATTAAAGATTGCGTCGCGATTAATTCCGCCACTGTCGATCGCCTTGCTCGTGGCGTTGATCGTCGGCGGTCTCGTTTTCCTTGCTCACGCCCGCGTCGCCGACGACCGCGACAATGCGCACCATCACACCGCGCTGCGCAGCGGCATCGAACAATTGCGGGTGGCGCAGGACACCGGCGTCGTCGATACGCAGACGTTGCGGTTCCTGCAGGACCTATCCGGCGTCAAAAATCTGAGATGGGACGCCGAGCCCGATCATCGCGGCCGCGAGGTCCAGTCCGTGCAGGATGCGAATGGACGCATCATCGGCTGGTTCACTTGGGAATCCGAACGCTCGACGACCGCGGCGGCCATGCGCTTCATGCCGTTATGGGCCATCATCGGCGCCGGCTTGCTGCTGCTTGCCGCGCTTTCGATGTGGTATGTGCGCGAACTCACGCGTGAACTGGAAGCGGCGAACGAGCGCACCCGCCGGATCGCAAGTGAGGATCCGATCACCGGTCTGCCCGAGGCCAGCACCATTCTGGAAACGCTTGAGCAGACGTTGGCAAGGCGTGAGCCGGATGAATTCGTTACCTTGTGTTATCTGGATCTCACCGGCTTCCGCGAGCTAAGCGACGCCTTTGGGCGGCCGTGGAGCAACCAGCTCGTGCGCGTCGCCGCCGACCGCCTGCGTGAGCTGGATTGGCCGGGCTCTGCGCTGGGCCGATTAGGCCGCCATCGCTTCATTTTAATATTGCGCTCCAAGGATGCCGAAGCAGGCATGCGAATGGCACGGGACGTGGACAAGCTCCTTACTAGGCCGATGACTGTGCAAGGCCAGATTGTTCACGTCAGAGCCAATATCGGCCTGACTTATGCGCCGCGCGACGGCGTGACCTCTGATGATCTATTTCGCCATGCGACCCTCGCCATGCGCGCAGCTAAGCGCGCCGGCCGCGGCCAAATCGTCGCATTCGAGTCCACGATGGAGGCCGATCTCCACGAACGGCGCTTTCTCGAACGCGAGCTCAAGCGCGCTCTCGACGAGGACGCGCTCGAAGTGCATTACCAGCCGATCGTCTCGGCGGAAGGCTCACAGGTCGTCGGCGTCGAGGCATTGCTGCGCTGGTCGCATCCGACGCGGGGTAACATCCCTCCCATGGTTTTCGTCTCAGTGGCAGAACAAACCGGCATCATGAGCCGGCTCGGCGAATACGTGCTCTACCGCGCGCTCAACGATGCGAAGCGCTGGCCGGATCTCTATGTGGCGATCAATCTTTCGCCGATCCAGCTGAAGGACCGCGCGTTGTTTGTGCTCGTTTCTGCGATGCTGGAAGAAACCGGCATCCAGGGATCGCGTGTGGTGCTTGAAATCACCGAAGGCATGCTGATCGACGACCCGGAAGAGAGCCGCAAGCGCTTGGAGGAAATCCGCGGGCTGGGAGTGCGTGTCGCGCTGGATGATTTCGGTGCCGGCTATTCAAGCCTCAGCTACCTGCAGCGCCTTCCGTTCGACAAGCTGAAGATCGACGGCAGCTTCGTCGCTCCCTTGGGTAAATCCGAAAACAGCGGCTTCATAATCCAGGCGATTGTGGCGCTGGGCCGCGCGCTCAATCTCAGCGTGCTGGTCGAGGGGGTGGAAACCGAGGAGCAGCGTGTATTGTTGCAACTCGCTGGCTGCAACGAAATGCAGGGCTTCCTGTTCGCCCGGCCGGGCCCGCCGCGGACGATCGACGCGATGCTGTTGGAAGCGAAGCTGGAAACCGCGCGGTCCCAAAAGGGTAAGGCGCAAGTCTCCTGATCCGGAACCGTGAGACCGCCAGCTGTTCCGCGATAGGCGGCAGCGTGGCGGGACATCAGCTCTGGCAGAGTGCCTTCGCACGACTGGGCCTATGACCGACTAGGCCAACGGCCCACTCCCGTTAACCCGGAATTAACCATACGCCGCCAAGAATTCGGCCAGTGAACCATAGCGAAAGGGACCATCCCCATGAGGGTGCGGCTGAAGGCGGACGGGCGTTTGGTTGAGATCATGGCAGACGGGAGCGAGCGGGCCATTGCCGCCGGCGTTCGGGCGATGGCGCCGGCCGAAAGCCAGGCGGCTTATGCACGGCGCGTGCGTGCGGCCACCAGCCTGACGCAGGCGGATTTCGCCGCCCAACTCGGCGTTCCGGTTGAAACGGTACGTAATTGGGAGCAGGGGAAGCGCGCACCGCGCGGGCCGGCGCGGGCGCTGCTCAAGGTGATCGAGCGCGCGCCTGATCTCGCCTTCGCCGCACTGGCCTCTTGAGATCATTAGAGGGTTGCCGCGACACGCCGCGGTCCGCGGATTGGCAAGCGATGCCGGCCCCGGCATTCTGCACCAGCTGCCAAGGAAGCGACCATGCCTGCCGTGAAAATACAAAATACGGTTATTCCTGCCATCGGTCTCGGAACCTGGGAGCTGCGCGGCCGCGTCTGCAGCCACATCGTCGAGCAGGCGCTGCGGCTGGGCTATCGCCACATCGACACCGCGCAAATGTATGACAATGAACGAGAAGTCGGAGAGGGTTTACGCGGCTCCGGTGTGAGGCGCGACGATGTCTTCGTGACCACCAAAGTCTGGCCCACACATTTTTCTCCGCCAAAACTTGAGCACGCAGCCAATGCCAGCTTGAAGCGCCTGCGTCTGGCCGACGTCGACCTCCTGCTGCTGCATTGGCCGAGTTCGACGATTCCGCTCTCCGACACCATCGGCGCATTGTGCAAAGTCAAGCGCGCGGGCTTGGCGCGCCATATCGGGCTGTCGAATTTCACTGGCCAGCTCCTTGAGGAGGCGGTCAAGCTGAGTACCGAGCCACTGATCTGCAACCAGATCGAGCTCCATCCCTTTCTCGATCAATCCGCGACTGTCGCGGCGAGCAAAGCGCATGGCATGACGGTGGTTGCCTATAGCCCAATCGCCAAGGGCTCGGTCGGCAAGAATGCCGTACTCGTGCGTATCGGCAGGGCGCATGGCAAGACCGCGGCGCAGGTGAGTCTGCGCTTTCTGCTGCAACAGGATTTCGTGGTGATCCCCCGCAGCAGCAAAGTGGAGCGGCTGGCGGAAAACTTCGCTATCTTCGATTTCGCATTATCGGCGCAGGAGATGCAAGAGATCCAAAAGCTCGCCCGGCCTACCGGCAGCGTATTGACGTCATGATCGCAGAGCCAAGCCCTGAAGCTGCGCTCGTGCTGTTCTCCGGCGGCCAGGACTCCACCGTCTGTCTCGCCTGGGCGCTGCAACGCTTTGCGCGCGTGGAGACCATCGGCTTCGATTATGGCCAGCGGCATGCGGTGGAACTAACGGTGCGGCCGCGCCTGCGGCAGAAGCTTGCCGCCTTGCGCGCAGATTGGGCGTCGCGGCTCCACGAAGATCATGTGCTCAAGCTCGACGCGCTCGGCGCGATCTCCGATACCGCGCTGACGCGCAAGACTACGATCGAGATTGCTGCATCCGGCCTGCCGACCACTTTCGTTCCCGGACGCAATCTTGCATTTCTGACGCTTGCCGGTGCGCTCGCCTATCGTCGCGGGATTCGACATCTTGTCGCCGGCATGTGCGAGACCGATTATTCCGGTTATCCCGACTGCCGCGACGACACCATCAAGGCCATGCAGGTGGCGCTTGGGCTGGGCATGGAGCGTCGTTTTGTCATTCATACGCCGCTGATGTGGATCGACAAGGCGGCGACCTTCGCGTTGGCTGAAGAAATCGGCGGCCAATCTCTCCTCGATCTGGTGATCGAGGAAACCCATAGCTGTTATCGCGGCGAGCGCACGCAGCGGCATGCCTGGGGCTATGGCTGCGGCGACTGTCCGGCCTGCAGGCTGCGGGCGGAAGGTTTTGCCAGCTTCCTTGCTGCCCGCGGGAGCTGACACGTCATGTTCTTCCCGCTCTCCAAGATCTTTGGCTTCGTCGCGCTTCCCTCTAACCTCATGATCCTGGTCGGCCTTGTCGGCGCGGCCTTGCTCTTCACGCGCCGCAAGCGCCTCGGGCAGGGGATGATGATCGCGAGCCTTCTCATGCTGGCCATTGCCGGGTGGTCGCCGCTCGGCAACTGGCTGATGGCGCCGCTGGAGGATCGTTTTCCGGCGGGGCGAGCCGCAGACGCGCAGGACAGCATCAACGGCATTATCATTCTTGGCGGCGCGATCTCGCCGGAGGTGTCCGGGGCGCGCGGCAGCGTCGCGCTCAATGAAGCCGCCGAGCGCATGACCGCGGCTGCCGATCTTGCCCGGCGTTATCCGGTGGCCCGCATCGTGTTTTCCGGCGGCAGCGGACAACTTTTTGGCGGCGCGGCGGAGGCCGATTTTGTCCTGCCGCTGTTCGAGAGCTTCGGCATCGCGCGCGAGCGCATCACGCTGGAAGGACGCTCGCGCAACACCGCGGAGAACGCGCGCTTCACAAAAGAACTGGTGCAACCAAAAGCCGGCGAGCGCTGGCTGCTGGTGACCTCGGCTTATCACATGCCGCGCTCAATCGGGGTCTTCCGCAACGAGGGTTTTGCCGTCGATGCCTATCCGGTCGATTGGCGAACCGCCGGTGCTGCGGATGCGGTCAGGCCTTTTGGCGCCATGTCGGCTGGGCTCGGCCGCACCGACGCCGCCTTGCATGAATGGCTGGGCCTGCTGGCTTATCGCCTGACAGGTAGGACCGCAAAGCTGTTGCCGTAGGCGAAAGAGTTCGGGCGGTGCCGAGTTCGCTTCCAAGATGTCACCTTCAGCGGAAACCCCTGACGGTCGTCCGGGTGGAGTTCAGTGTACGCGTCGCATCGGCGGCTCCCGAAAAATTTTGTGGGATGCCGAGCCGGCGGCCCGTGTTTGGATCGGGATACTTCTTCAACGGCGTGCTGAAGTAAGGTGCGCGCGTGCAGCCTGACCCGCAGCTCGACCGGTAGGCCATAATGTCGAAGAACTTACCCGTCTTGTCGACGTGGCCGAAATTGATCTTGGACGAAGAGGGCATGTTACCGGTTTCGGCTTTATGCTGGGCCCGATCGTGGTGCAGACCCATGTTATGTCCGGCTTCATGCGCCAGCGTATTTCCCTCGATGCAAAAGTAGTCGCTACTTGATGTGACGACGGAAAAGCCCCGGTTGGCGTCGGATGACTTCGGCGGGTCGAGAACCCAGGCAACGCCACAGTATGATCCTCGCTTGCGCATCAAAATCACAAGGTCGGCGTCGACAGCGTTGCGTTTGTTGCGCAAGGCAGAAAACACGTTGCTACGACTGTTGGACACACCGAGACTTGAGCAACCTACCCCGGTGAGGTCACAAAGAGTACCCACATAATTGTCTGAGGTGCTCATCCCGCCGTAGTAGTTCGCCTCATTATAGTTGATTTCATTCGTCCCACCGACACGCTTAAATCTGATCTTCACGCCGCTGTTTGTGAATGCCTGGTTCGCGAGCGAGATGGCCAAATTGATCCGGGCCTGCATTTTCGTAGCCGTGCCGATTTCCTCCCTGGCGGTTACCGTGTGAGCCACCATGACGCTGATCGTGGTCGTGGTCGTGGTGCCGAGCACCGCCGGCGCGTCGGCTTCCGCTTGCTTTTGCAGCTCGTCAGGGGGCGCCAGGTGCAGATCATCGCGGATCCTGTCCTGATTCACCTCTATGATTTGGTGCAGACTGCCCGAAACCGGTTCGATGCGGTAAAGCCGTCCACCGGTTTGAACATGACCGAGAACTTCATTGTCATTGATCACCAGCGTTACCCAGGCTGGGCCCGCGCCGCCGCCGCGGCCCACCCAGACGTAGCCGCCTTCTTCCGGAGCCTGCATATCCGTTCGGCGCGCCGTCACGCTCACGCCGGGAAACAGGTCCAAGGCCACCGCGCCGCTCAAGGCTCTCGCGCGGTCGAGGCGGTCGGCCGCATTGTCGGCGCCGGCGGGGACGATGTTGGCAAGTTCAGCGCTGTTGAGGCGAACCAGCCGGTTACGCAGCGCGCCTTGGGGCAGGGAGGACCGCGCAGCCGCCCGCATCTCGATTGCCGTCGCCGGATCAAACAGTCCAGCGGCTACAGCGGTGCCGCTTGTGCCGGTAAGGACGGTTAGGAGAATCGCAATAACGGAAGCCGCGGCGGTCAGCCGCCGCAGGCCGATAGAAGGACGTTTTTTTGCTCCCCCGACATCCGGGCGGATAAGAAGCAAAAGAATCTAAAAGGCTGCTGTAACCAAATGCGGCATTTTAAATAACCCGCATCGGCGGCGGGGCCTGGCGGCACCATAGTGGAATAAGTAATTGAAAGGGCTGATTAAGCGCGATTAGGACGCTATTAGCCTTCGCATCAATCTTTAGCGATGGCGTGCTGCGCCGCCGAGTTGAATTGCCGCCGCCACATCACGACGACGACTCCGGCGGTGGTGACGATGAACGGCAATGGCCCCACGAACCAACCGAGATAACCGAGCGCGAAGAAAAAGGCGCGCTGTCCGCGGTTGAATTGCCGGCCGGCGTCGGCCAGCACCTGCGCGGCGGTATGCACATATTCCTGCGCTTGCGGCGTGTCCTGTTCCGATGCCGGCGGGGCCGCGCCCAGCATGATCGCCACGTAATTGTACAGCCGGTAGGACCAGGCGAACTTGAAAAAAGCATAGACCAGGATGGTAGCAAACCCGAGCGTCTTGGCTTCCCATTGCAGGCGCGTCGGCACCAAGCCGAAGGGCAGGGCGGCAACCAGCGAAATGATATCGCCGCTGGAATGAAACAGCGTAAGCGAGCCGCCGATCGCGAGCAGCGAGGTGGAAGCGAAGAATGCGGTGCCATTCTGCAGCGAAGCCGACACCTGGCCGTCGATCATCCGCATGTCCCGCCGCAGCATCTGCTGCATCCAGCGCTCCCGATAAAAGTTCATGCGCCGGTTGAGGGCGCGCTGGCCGTAGAGCGTATGATCGAGCGCAATCGCATAGGCGGCCCAAGCGCCGGCGAACCAGAAAACGGCAATGTAATCCAGGGTGGAGAATCCGAGCATCGACTCGTTTCTGTAATTTCCGCCCATGCTGCATCGGCAGGCCACAACGGGCAATAGCCGAGCGCCGCCCCGATTTAGGTCACCCGGTCATCGGGCGTCACGCTGGAGCTCGACTTGCGGTTGGCCATCTCGGCGCCGGCATCCCTGTCCAGCTGCAGGAAGATGAAGGCCGCGAAGGCGGAAATCGCGCCGACAAACAGGAAAGCGGGACGGAAATCTTCCGTGGTCAATGCAGCACGATCGCTAAAGCGGAAAGTCAGCTCCACCGCCAGTGCACCGACCGCCACGCCGGAAGAAATCGAGACCTGCTGCAAAACGCTCACGAGAGACGTTGCCTTGCTCATGCGCTGCGGCGGCACGTCGGCATAGGCGAGCGTATTGAGGCTGGTGAATTCCAGAGAGCGGAAAAAGCCCCCTACGCACCAGGATGATAGAACATCACCGCAGATCGGCGTGGTTTCGGTAAAGCTGGCGCAGGCCGCCAGCAACGCGCCGCTGATCACCGCGTTCGGCACCAGGATCTTCTTGAAGCCGAAACGCTTGAGCAGCGGCGCGATGGCCGGTTTCATCAGCAGCGCGCCGAACGAGCCCGCGAAGGTGATCAGGCCGGAGTGGAATGGATTCATCTTCAGCCCGAGCTGCAGCATCAGCGGCATCAGGAAGGGCCAGGCGCCGATGCCGAGCCGGAACAGAAAACCGCCGGTCACGCTGGCGCGGAATGTCGGGATCGACAAAAGCGATAAATCGAGCACCGGCGCCGGCGCGCGCTTCGCATAGATCACATACAACACCAGAAACACGGCGCCGAGCGCGGTTACCGCGAGCACGAGAACCAGCGGCAGGAGATCGAGGCCTGCCACGGAGAGACCGAACGCCACCCCGCCCATGCCGAGCCCGGCCAGCGCCATGCCGATGAAATCGAAGCGTTCACGGGTGTCGCCGCGAATTTCATCGATGTAAAGCGTCACCAGCACGATGCCGATGATTCCGATCGGCAGGTTGATCAGAAAGATCCAGTGCCAGGAAGCATAGGTGGTGATGAAGCCGCCGATCGGCGGGCCGACCATCGGCCCGATCAGTGCCGGCATGGTGACCCAGGCCATGGCGCTGAGCAGCGCGCGGCGGTCAATGGTGCGAAGAAGGATGAGGCGGCCCACCGGTGTCATCATCGCCCCGCCGATGCCCTGCACCATGCGCGCGCCGACGAAATCGGCAAGTGAATTCGCCATGGCGCAGGCGACGGAGCCGAGAACGAAGACGGCGATGGCGGCGCGGAAAACCGTCCGGGTGCCGAAACGGTCCGCCACCCAGCCGCTGGCTGGAATGAAGATCGCGAGCGAGAGAAGATAGGATGTAATCGCGAGCTTCAGCGCCAGCGGATTGGCGCCGATATCAGCCGCGATCGCCGGCAACGCAGTGGCGATCACGGTAGAATCCATATTCTCCATGAACAGGGCCACGGCCACGATCAGCGAAACGAGGCGATGACGGTTCATCGGCGCGGGCGCGCGCCGAGGCGGACTAGCCCTTCCGCCGGCTCCTTCAGGTTTGGCTCGAGCGCTAGCGCCCGGCGGAAATCAGCGATGGCCTTGTCGCGCTCGCCGAGCTTCTCGTAGATCAAGCCGCGCGCGCTGAAGGCCGGCGCCTTCTTGCCGTCGAGCTGGATCGACTTTTCGATGTCGGCAAGCGCGTCCTTGTCGCGGCCTGCGAAGTGAAGCGCCGAGGCGCGGTTAAACAGCGGCAGCGCATTTTCAGGCGCCAGCTCCGCCGCCTTGCTATAATCGGCGATGGCGCGCTCGTAATCTTTTTTTTCCAGAAAGGCGTTGCCGCGATTATTGAAGGCCTGGAAGTATCCCGGATCGAGTTTCAGCGCCTGTTCGTAATCCGCGATGGCGCGGTCATAGTTACCCTTTTCCGCAAAAGCATTGCCGCGGTTGTTAAAGGCTGCGGCGTTGTTGCGATCGAGCCCGATGGCCCGGTCGAAGTCGGCAATGGCGCGTTCGAGATCGCCGCGCCGGCGTAGCGCCATGCCGCGGTTATAAAAGGCTGCTGCGTATTTCGGATCCAGCCGGATCGCCTGATCATAGTCGGCCAGTGCGCGGCCGCGGTCGCCTTTTTCGTCATGGGCGTTGCCGCGGTTGTTGTAAGCCGTCGCGCGATTGGCATCGAGCCGGATCACCTCGCTGAGATCGGCAATGGCGCGCGCATAATCGCCCTTGCGGTAGAGCATAACGCCGCGTTCCTCACGGGCCTGGATGTGAGCGGGGTCATGGTTGACCGCCTGTTCGAAATCGGCGAGCGCGCGATCGGTCTCGCCCTGCCGCCGCAGCGCGATGCCGCGGTTGAGATAAGCCAGCGCGTCTTTCGGATCCAGCTTGATCGCCTCGGCATAGTCTTGCAGCGCGCGCTTGTTGTCGCCGCTATCGTCATAAGCATTGCCGCGATTGACGAAGGCGCGCGCGAAAGCAGGGCTCAACTTGATAGCCTGATCGAAGCTGGCGATGGCGCGTTCGTAATTCTTCTTCTCGTACCAGGCCAGGCCACGGTTATTATGGGCCGGCGCAAAATTCGGATCGAGCTGGATGGCCTTGTCGAAATCCGTCAGCGCGCGATCCGGCGTGCCGCGATCGCGCCAAATGCCGCCGCGGTTGTTGTAGCTCGCGGCATCCTTCGGATGGGCTTGTATCGCGCTGTCGAAATCGGCCAGAGCGCGCTCGCGGTCGCCTTTCTGCGGCATGGGTCAAACCGCGTCGGTTCAGCGCTCCGAGATGCCGGCCGTCGAGCTTCAGCACCTGACCGTAGTCGTCGATGGCCGCCTGGAGGTCCCGCTTTTCGCGCTGTGCGTCGCCGCGCGCCAGATAAAAGCCGATGAGATCGTCCTTGCGCGCGCCGGATTTGCCAATGAGGGCCGAGCAGGCTTCAATCCGCTTATCGACGCCGGCCGCGACCTCGCCGAGACACTGCTGCTGTTCGGACGCCGGTTCGGAGGCTTTCTGCGCCTGTGCGGGCAGAGCCGCCATTCCCGACCCCAAGGCAAAGAACGCCACGGCCAGAAGGGCGAGCGGACGGGCAGCCGGGCGGAGTGAGGAGAATCGTCAAAGGCGGCATTATTTGCAATCTAGGCGGCAGCGGACGATCCCGCCAGTTATGGCAGGTCATGCCGGAAAACATG
Source organism: uncultured Alphaproteobacteria bacterium (assembly GCA_963728585.1). Taxonomy (GTDB): domain Bacteria; phylum Pseudomonadota; class Alphaproteobacteria; order Rhizobiales; family Xanthobacteraceae; genus CANKHA01. The sequence goes on along the minus strand of CAVSLB010000026.1, from coordinate 168,133 downwards.
GGCTTTCGCGAGCTCCGGAGCTGAACGCTCTAGGAATCATCGCGCCGCCATGCTAACGACCTCCGCCAACCCAAAAGCGGGTTTCGACCGGGGCGGGAATATCGTTTCCGCCGCATAAGGGGCATTATCCCCCTTCCGTCGAGCCCGCATAGCGGGGCGCCCGTCCGGGGCGCGGGGAGCGGAGTTGGCCATGGCCGCGAAATCCAAAGAACCACCGCGCGAGGCGCTGACTTTCGACGACGTGCTGTTGAAGCCGGGGCTGTCGGACACGCTGCCGTCCGAAGCCGATATCCGCTCGCGCATCACCCGCACGATTGCACTGAATGTTCCGATCATCGCCTCCGCCATGGACACCGTGACGGAAGCGCAGATGGCCATCGCCATGGCGCAAGGCGGCGGCCTCGGCGTCGTCCACCGCAACATGGATCCGGAGCAACAGGCCGCGCAGGTGCGGCAGGTGAAGAAGTTCGAATCCGGGATGGTGGTCAACCCGGTCACCATTCATCCCGAGGCGACGCTGGCGGACGCGCTCGCGCTGATGAAGGACAACCGCATCTCCGGCATTCCGGTGGTTGAGCGCGGCACGAATGGCGCGCCCGGCAAGCTCGTCGGCATTCTCACCAACCGCGACGTGCGCTTCGCCACCGATCCGCGCCAGAAGATTTCCGAGCTGATGACCAAGGACGGGCTGATCACCGTGCGCGAGGGCGTCGGGCAAGATGAAGCCAAGCGCTTGCTGCATCAGCACCGGATCGAGAAGCTTCTGGTGGTTGACGCGCAATACCGCTGCGTCGGGCTGGTCACTGTGAAGGACATCGAAAAGGCGGTCGCCAATCCCAATGCCTGCAAGGACGATCAAGGCCGCTTGCGGGTCGCCGCCGCCACCACCGTCGGCGACAAAGGTTTTGAGCGGACCGAGCGACTGATCGAAGCCGGCGTGGACCTGGTCGTGGTCGATACCGCCCACGGCCATTCCAAGCATGTGCTTGCCGCCGTCGAGCGCATCAAGCGGCAGTCCAATGCCGTGCAGGTGGTGGCCGGCAATATCGCCACCAGCGAGGGCGCCAAGGCGTTGATCGATTCCGGCGCGGACGCCATCAAGGTCGGCATCGGCCCGGGCTCGATCTGCACCACGCGCATCGTCGCCGGCGTCGGCGTGCCGCAGCTCACAGCGGTGATGGACGCGGTAGAAGCCGCGCGCGCCAGCAACACGCCGGTGATCGCCGACGGCGGCATCAAATATTCCGGCGATCTGGCCAAGGCGCTCGCAGCGGGGGCGGATTGCGCGATGATCGGCTCGCTGCTCGCCGGAACCGACGAAACGCCGGGCGAGGTGTTTCTTTATCAGGGCCGCTCCTACAAGACCTATCGCGGCATGGGCTCGGTGAGCGCGATGGCGCGCGGCTCCGCCGATCGCTACTTCCAGCAGGACATCAAGGACAGTCTGAAACTGGTGCCGGAAGGCGTGGAAGGGCAGGTGCCATACAAGGGCGCGGCCTCTACCGTGCTGCACCAGCTGGCGGGTGGCTTGCGCGCGGCCATGGGCTATGTCGGGGCGAAGAATCTCGAGGAGCTGCATCAAAAGGCGGAGTTCGTGCGCATCTCCAGCGCCGGCCTGCGCGAAAGCCACGTGCATGACGTGACAATCACGCGCGAAAGCCCGAACTATCCGGGACGAGGGTAGCTTTACTTCTTGTCCAGGAAGGTCCGGATCGCCTTCACGGTTGCGTCGGGCTGTTCCTCCATGATCCAGTGTCCCGAATTCGCGATGATGCCGCCTTCGACATTGGCGGCGATGATGCGCATAATGTCGGCCTGCTGCGTGCCGAAAGACTTTTCGCCGCCGAGCGCGAGGATCGGCATCGGCAGCTTGCCCTTCGCCTCCAACGCCTTGTTGTCGGTCGCGTCCTGCGAAAATGCGGCGAACTGCTCGAATGCGGCATGCATCGCGCCCGGTCGTGCATAGAGCCTGGCATAGTGGCGGCGCGTCGCCTCGTCGATCGATTTCGGATTGGCCGACAGTTCGTTCCAGAAGCGATCGAGATAGATGCGCTCGCGGCCTTTCACCAGCCGGTCCACGTCCGGGCCGCGGAAATTGAAATGCCATAGCAGCGGGCTTTTCAGAATCTCGTCCCAAGGGCCGATGCCCGGAATCGGCGCGTCGATGATAACCCACCGGGTGATGCGGTCGGGATGTAACGCGGCCAGCGCGTAGCCCACCATATTGCCGATGTCGTGGGTGACGAGGTCGACCTTCTGGATCTTGAGGGCGTCGAGGACGCGGACCATATCGGCGGCCTGTGTTTTCTTGTCGTAGCCCTTCTCCGGGTAGGACGACAGGCCGATGCCGCGCAGGTCGGGGACGACAACGGTGTGGTCTTTGATCAGAGCTTTCGCGACCGGCGCCCACATGTCGCCGGTGTCGGCGAAGCCGTGCAGCAGCAGCACGGCCGGCCCTTGCCCGCCGGCGCGGACATAAATACGTCGCACCATCGACCTTGATGTGTTGGGATCGCGCATGCCGGAGGGGAATTTTTCGATCTTTGCATTTGCCGGGCTGACTGCAATTAGGCGTTAGAACAAGGACTGCGCAAAACGGAGAAAATACGCATCGCCATCACCTCCCATGCGCCTAATTTCGCAATGCTAACAGGTTGAGCGCCGCAAGGCGCAACAGTATTTCACTGGCGAAGCTTGTGGAAATATGACTATCTGCGCCACACGTTTCATTGAAGGGTTCACCTCATGTCGATCCAGATGATCCTCGCGCCGCTATTCGTGCAGGTGCTGCTCACGCTCGGGCTGATGGTCCTGATGGCGGTGCGGCGCGCCGGCGCCTGCGCGGCGCGGCGAGGTGCGCGAGACCGGTATCGCCTTGCGCGAGCCGAACTGGCCGCCGAGCGCCTTGCAGGCCGCATATTCCTATCAGCAACCAGTTCGAGCTGCCGGTCCTGTTCTATGTGCTGACCATCCTCGTCATCATCACCAGGCAGGCCGATCTGCTTTTCGTGCTGATGGCCTGGGTCTTCGTGGTGCTGCGCATCCTGCAGGCCTTCGTGCATGTCACCAGCAATCACGTCCGCTACCGCGGCGCGTTCTGGTTCGGCGCGAGCGCGATCGTGCTGACGATCATGTGGGTCGTCTTCATCGTCGCGCATCCTGCTCGCCTGCCATGACGCCGGCCGCGCGGCTTTCCGCCGCCATCGAAGTGCTTGCCGATATCGAGTCGCGCCGCCGGCCCGCCAGCGACGCGCTGAAGGACTGGGGCCTGTCGCACCGCTTTGCCGGATCGGGCGACCGCGCGGGGATTGCGGGTCTTGTCTACGACGCGCTGCGCCGCCGCGCCTCCAGCGCTCATGTCATGGGCGAAGCGACCCCGCGCGCGATCCTGCTCGGCATGCTGAAGCTGGAGCGCGGCTTCGACCGCGACACCATCGCCAAGTTGTTCGATGGATCGCGTTTTGCGCCCGAACCGCTGACGGAAGCCGAGGCCGCCGCGCTGGAAAGCGCTTCGCTTGCCGGCGCGCCGCCTTACGTCGCGGGCGATTATCCGGAATGGCTCGATCCGCATTTCGCCCGCGTGTTCGGCGACGAGCGCGCGGAGGAGGGCGCCGCGCTCGCCTCCCGCGCGCCGGTCGATCTGCGCGTCAACACGCTGAAGGCCAGTCGCGATGACGCCGTCCGCGCGCTTGCCGATCTCAGGCAGAGCCGACGCGCTGGTCGCCGGTCGGGCTGCGCATCAAGCTCGACGCCGGCGCCAAAAGTCCGGCGATCCATGCCGAGCATGCCTTCATCAAAGGGCTGATCGAAATCCAGGACGAAGGCTCGCAGCTCGCCGCGCTGTTGGCGGGCGCGCAAGCCGGGCGAGCAGGTGGTCGATCTCTGCGCCGGGGGCGGCGGCAAGACCCTGGCGCTGGCGGCTGCGATGCAGAACCACGGCCAGATTTACGCCACCGATACCGACAAGCGCCGCCTCGCGCCGATCCATGAGCGGCTTGATCGCTCCGGCGCGCGCAATGTGCAGGTGCGCCCGCCCAAGTCGGTGGGCAACGAACTCGCCGATCTCGAAGGCCGCATCGACCTGGTGCTGATCGACGCGCCCTGCACCGGCACCGGCTCCTGGCGGCGCAATCCGGACGCGAAATGGCGGATGCGGCCGGGCGCGCTCGAGCTGCGGATGAAGGAGCAGGCGGCCATTCTGGACCGCGCAGTGCGGCCTGCTGAAGCCGAAAGGCCGCATCGCCTATGTCACCTGCTCGGTGCTGGACGAGGAGAACGGCGCGCAGATCCGCGGTTTTCTCGCCCGCCAATCCGGACTTCAGCCGCTGCCGCCGGGCGAGGTGATCAAGCGCGCTGGGCGAGCGCGCCTTTCTGTTCCGCCGCGCGGTGCTGATCTCCGACGAAGGCCTGTTGATGACGCCGCGGCGCACCGATACCGACGGCTTTTATGTCAGTATATTGCGGCGCGATCCGCCATGATTTTCCGGCGCATCTCGACAGACTCGCGCATGACGGTTTAGAAGCCGCCATGGCGCACCCCCCACGACAAAATTCTGATCGTCGATTTCGGCTCGCAGGTGACCCAGCTGATCGCGCGGCGGGTGCGCGAGGAAAAGGTCTATTCCGAGATCGTGCCGTATCAGAAGGCGGAGGAAGCCTTCGCCGCGATGAAGCCGAAGGCCGTGATCCTGTCCGGCGGACCGGCCTCGGTGCTCGAGCCGGGCGCGCCGCTCGCGCCGATGTCGATCTTCAAGGCCGGCGTGCCGGTGCTCGGCATCTGCTACGGCGAGCAGGCGATGGCGCATCAGCTCGGCGGCAAGGTGGAGGGCGGGCATCACCGCGAATTCGGCCGCGCCGAAGTGACGGTGACCGAGGACACGCCGCTGTTCGAGGGCGTGTGGAAGAAGGGCGAGAAATATCCGGTCTGGATGAGCCACGGCGACCGCGTGACGAAACTGCCGGAAGGCTTTCGCGTGGTCGGCACCTCGCCGAATGCGCCGATCGCGCTGATCGCCGACGACAAGCGCAAATTCTACGCCACGCAATTCCATCTCGAGGTCGTGCACACGCCGCAGGGCGCCGCGCTGCTGCGCAATTTCGTGCGCAAGATCGCCGGCGCCAAAGGCGACTGGACCATGGGCGCCTTCAAGCATGAGGCGATCGAGAAAATCCGCAAGCAGGTCGGCAAGGGCCGGGTGATCTGCGGCTTGTCCGGCGGCGTCGATTCACGCGGTCGCCGCCGTGCTGATCCACGAAGCGATCGGCGAGCAGCTCACCTGCGTCTTCGTCGATCACGGCCTGCTGCGGCTGGCGGAAGCGGAAAAGGTGGTGGCGCTGTTCCGCGAGCACTACAACATCCCGCTGGTGCATGTGCAGGCGGAAGATCTGTTCCTGGATGCGCTCGCCGGCGTCGAGGACCCGGAGACCAAGCGCAAGACCATCGGCAAGCTGTTCATCGACGTGTTCGAGCAGGAGGCGAAGAAGATCGGCGGCGCCGAATTCCTCGCGCAAGGCACGCTCTATCCCGACGTGATCGAAAGCGTCTCCTTCACCGGCGGGCCGTCGGTCACCATCAAGTCGCACCACAATGTCGGCGGCTTGCCCGAACGCATGAACATGAAGCTGGTCGAGCCGCTGCGCGAATTGTTCAAGGACGAGGTGAGGGCGCTCGGCCGCGAGCTCGGGCTGCCCGATGCCTTTGTCGGCCGCCATCCGTTTCCCGGGCCCGGGCCTCGCCATCCGCTGCCCGGGCGAGATCACCCGGGAGAAGCTCGAGATCCTGCGGCTCGCCGACGAGATCTATATCGAGGAGATCCGCCGCACCGGGCTCTACGACCAGATCTGGCAGGCTTTCGCCGTGATCCTGCCGGTGAAGACCGTCGGCGTGATGGGCGACTACCGCACCTATGAGCACGTCGTCGGCCTGCGCGCGGTGACCTCCACCGACGGCATGACCGCGGATTTCTATCCCTTCGACATGGCCTTCCTCGGCCATGTCGCGACCCGCATCATCAACGAGGTGAAGGGCGTCAACCGCGTGGTCTACGACGTGACATCAAGCCGCCGGGCACGATCGAGTGGGAGTAGGGATAGAGTGGGCTGGCGGTGAGTTTCGTCCAGCTCAAGGAAGCTCGTCAAAGAAGAGATAGACGGCGGCAATCTTGCCGTCCCGGACGATAACGAAATCAGTTCCGGCGTAAGCTGGCGGCTTGCCAGGGCTGCCCGACACCCAACGGACCCGACCGCCATTGCCCGTCTCCTCAGGCGGAGAGATCGGCTGATATTGAAAGTCAGGATGAGTTGCCTTGATCACGCCCGCGATGCGGTCGATCTCGTCACGGCCGCGGTAAGCGCCGTTGGGTTCGTAGAACACAGCGTCTTCGTGGAAGATATCATCGATCGCTGCGCGTCGACGCACGGGGTCGATCTCACCGAACACGTCGTGGAGATTGCGAAGTAACAAGGTCGATGCAGTTTGGGACATGGTTTTTCTCCGTTTGGTGTCGAGTTCGGCTTGCGCTGTCGGGGCGGTTACGAGGCGCAGATGGCATCCGATACCGTCAACGTACGTTACATGGTGGACGACGTGGAAAGCGGCCATCGCCGTCAAAGCTCCACGGCACTGCGAGGTGATCTTCATGGACGTTTGAGTGCCTTGGCGAGCGGCGGATCAGACCCGCCGCCGGGCATTGTCGCGCTGGTACGCCATCAGCTTCAGCCAAGGCCCCGAGTGGAATGCGCTCATCAGCAAATACATCACGGCCGTTCCGTTAAGCGAAGACCGGTCGTGCATGGTCGAGCAGAGCATGTCCGAGGGGCCACCAAACAGGGCCGTAAGCCCCGCCATGATGGCGAAGGTGGGTGCTGACGCCAGCACAGCCAATCGGCTATGCGGAGGGCGGCCGCGTTGGCATCGCCTTTGGGCGATCCAAGTTCATCTCTCAACACATCTTCCATCGTGCTCGCCCTTGCTACACAGGATTTGGGTTCTGTGTTTCGTGCTTTCGGAAGGCGGCTTCTCCAGCGTCGGACACCTCGACCCATTTCGGGTCAGGCGCGGCCTCGGCGTCGTAGTTGTCGTGCCAGTTCCACCACTTGTACGGCGGGGTCTGGGGGTAGCCCTCTGGCGAGTCCTCCCAAGTCTCCTGGCGGCCGAGCGGCGTGATGTCGAGGTAGCTCCAGGTGCTCCCCATCGCCTCGTCGCCGCGGCTGTTGATGAAGTATGTGCGGAACACCCGCTCGCCGTCGCGGAAGAACACGTTGTGGCCGTGCCACTCGTCGACGCCGAAGTCCGCGTCGAAGCTGTCGGTGATGGTGTACCAGGGCATCTCCCAGCCCATCCGCGCCTTCAGGCGCGCGATGTCCGCCTGCGGCGCCCGCGAGGCGAAGACGAGGGTGGTGTCGCGGGCGTTCAGATGGGCCAGGTGGGCGACCTGGTCGGCGCACCATGGAGCAGCCGCGGCAGGCGTGCTCGGGCCAGCCGAACACGCCGGGCTCGAAGAAGGCGCGGTAGACGATCAGCTGCCGGCGGCCCTCGAACAGGTCGAGCAGGCTCACCTTGCCCTCGGGCCCGTCGAACTCGTACTCCTTCTCCACGGCCATCCACGGCATCCGCCGGCGCTCGGCGGCCAGCGCGTCGCGGGCGCGGGTCAGCGCCTTCTCCTTCACGAGCATCTGCTGGCGCGCAGCCTCCCACTCTTGCGGCGACACGATCGGCGGCGTGTTCATGGCGTGCTGTCCATTTTTCCGGCCGATCTCAGGTGATGTACCCGTGGTCATCGCAACCTGTTGCATCGTTAGCCTCCTGTTTGTTGAGACGCTTGTTGCGTTGGTTCGTTAGGCGGGCAGCCGCCGGTCGTATTCCTTCTGCAGGCGGCTCCAGCCGTCCCAGAACGGCTCCGGCTCCTTGCCGCTCGCGCGGGCGGCCAGGATGTCGAGATGCATGTGCCAGCCGGCGCTGACCTTCAGCATGGTCGCGCGGTCGGGCAGGCGGCGATGGATCACGGTGAGCAGCACCTCGTCGCCCTGCGGCTCCAGCTCGAAGGAGACGCCGCCGGTGTTGCCCCAGGTGAAGGCGAGCCTGCGGGGCGGATCGAGCTCGGTGATCCGGCTCTGCATCCGGTGCTCGTCGGAGAAGCCGGGCGGCCGCTGGCCGGGCGGGTCGGTGAGCTCGTCGTTTCGCCAGACCAGCTCGAAGGGCGCGCCGACCTTCATCTCCATCTCGCCCGCCGCCAGCCACTGGCGGCGCAGGTCGCTCTCGCGTGAGATAGGCCCAGACGCGCTCGATCGGGCCGGGCAGAAGGCGCTCGATCTTCAACGTGGCAGGCTCGGTCAGCGCGCCATAGGCGTCCGAGGGTCGCGCGTTCGGTCATTGGTCGTCTCCTTTTGGGGGTGCGGGCTTTGCGTGCGTCCTCCTCGCGGAGGAGCCGTTCGAGGACGTCCAGACGGTCGATCCAGAAGCGCTCGTAGAAGTTCAGCCACTGGTGGGCGCTGGCGAGCGGCCCGGGGTCGAGGCGGCAAAGATGGGTGCGGCCGCGCACCTCGCGACGGATCAGCCCGGCGCTCTCCAGCGCCTTGATGTGCTTCGAGGCGGCGGCGAGCGAGATCGCGAAGGGTTTCGCCAGTTCGCCGACCGTCCGCTCGCCGTCGGCGAGCTCGCGCAGCATCCGCCGGCGCGTCGCGTCGCCGAGGGCGTGAAAAATCGTGTCGAGCTGGGGCGTCTGTAATTCAACCATGTGGTTGAATATAAGCTGCGAATTCGCAGATAGTCAACCTGTTGGTTGAATAATTGTTTTATGCTGTTATGCCAATGTATTACCGTGAGGAGCTGTCACAAAAATCCGATCCACCGGCCGGCCAGGAGCACGGACAGCCAAAGCAGGGCGGACAGGATCGCCCGGACGCGGACCGCGGCGCCGATGCTGCCGCCTTCCATCGCCAGCACGAAATCGCGACTGCGGTGCTGCAGGGCGACATTGCCGAGCGCGGCGGCGAGCAGGGCCATCTTCCAGAGAAAGGCCGGGTTGGCGATGTACTCGGATGGCTTGACCGAGAACAGCCATAGTCCCATCAGGATCGCCGTCGCCGCGCCAACGGCGGCTACACGCAGAAGAAACGGCCCGATCACGACGATCGGCACGCTGCGAAAACATCCGGCCAGCCGCAGGTCGAGCGGCAGGATGCTGCCGAGCAGCAGGCCTATTCCAAGAATGTGCGCCGCATTGACGAACAGATAGGCGGTGCCTGATTCCTGCAGGAGTACCGCTCCCGGCCAGGCGCCGATCCATTCGGTGATCTGCATCGGCGCTGCTATCTCTTGGCGCCGATCCGCTCCGGATAGAGATCGTAGCTCTTGCCGCCGATGGTGACGCGCACCGCCTTCATCACCCGCTTGGCTTTGTCTTTGTGCGTGTTGCCAAGGACGACGATGAAGTCGCCGGGCTTGGCGGAGGTGCCGGTGAATCCGGAGCGCTCGGTCTGGCCGGGATTGGAGAGGTCGACCTGCCAGACCACGCCGTCCGCCGCCTTCACCTGCAGCGAGGGATGCGGCGGCGCCATGGAAACCTTTTGCACCGTGCCTTTCATCTCGGTCTGTTCGGCTTGCGCCCAGTCCCAGCCGTGGTGAGCCAGCGCCGGCAGGCTTGGAACAGCAACCGCGGCAATAAGAACAGCGCCGAGTAATCTGCCTCTATTTAGGGCACGATAGATGCATGATTTGGCCATAGATTTTCTCCTTGAGATCATAGGTCCGATTAAATGGCCGTCTACGGACGGCGATATGTCGCGCCCTTCGTGCAATATAGTTGGAAGAGAATTGGTTGCCAGGTGTGCATCAACCGCCGAGGGCGCTTCGGGCCGCATGTCAGTCCGCTCATTCCCGCGAAAGCGGGAATCCAGAAATGAATATAAAGCTGGTCCCCGCTTTCGCGGGGACGAGCGGTATTGAGCAATGGTCTCAGTCGCCTGTTACAAACCGATACGGATCAAAACACGGCAGGTCCGGGTCGGGCGATCCGGTCAGCTCGGCGGTCAGCAATTCGGCTGCCAGCGCCGCAAAGGTGATGCCATTCCCACCAAATCCGCTGGCGAGCCAAACCCGATCGCTGTTGGCGGCGCGGCCGATGGCCGGCAGACCGTCGGGCGAGGCCCCAAACACCGCCGCCCAACGCTCGCAAGGCTCGATCGGCGCACCGACCAATCCCGCAAGACTGGCTGCGAGCGCCTGGGCTTTTTCCGGGATTAGCGCGTCACGCTGCCGCGCGTTGTCGAAACTCTCATCGCCGCCGCCGGCGATAATCCGGCCGTCGGGATCGACGCGGGCGTAAAGATAGCCGTGCGCGGCTTGCCAGATCATCGCGTTCTCGCGCCAGAGCGGCGCGGTGCCCGGGGCAGTCGCGACGGCGTAAGTCGACCTCAGCGCGAAGGCGGCGGGAAGAAAAAGGCGCGGGCGCTCGTAACCGCTGGCGAGGATGACGTGGCGTGCCCGTACCTCGCCCTGATCGCTTACCAGCACAACGGCGTCCGCATGGTGGGCGATACGAAGCGCGTCGGCGGGGTAGGTTACCGCCGTGCCGCGTCGACGCGCATTGGCGAGCAGCGCCAGCGTCAGCCCGAGCGGATTGGCCTCGAAGCTTTCGCTCGAGACAATCGCCGGGCGCGGCGTGATTCCGAAGCGTTCGGCCGTCGCTTCGGCCTGCAGGAAAACGGAGGGCAGCCCATGCCGGGCGCGCAGTTCTGCCTCCGCCCGCAGTCCTTCGCCATCGAGCACGTCGCCGTCGAGATAGAGACTCGGGCGGGCTTTGTGTTCCGACGCCAAATCCTCCCGCTCCAATCTTTCCCACAGTCCAGTCGCCGCACGATGGACGCGCCGCCACCGTCGCACCGCCTCCTGTTCGCCCAGCCTGCGGGCGAGATGCGTGAGCGGAACATCCGCTTCCCAGAGAACGAGGGCGGTGGAGGCCGAGGTGCTGCCCTGTCCGGGCCGGCGGCGGTCCAGCACCGCGACCGCAAGGCCGGCGGCAGACAGCCGGTCCGCCAGCATCGCGCCCATGATGCCGGCGCCGCAGATCGCCACGTCCACCGGACGACCGGGCAGCCTGTCGCTCGGCGGAAATTCGGGAACGCCATCGTCCCACGGGGCTGCACCGCTCCTGAGGTCGTGGCGTTCGGTCAGGTCCATGCGCTAACGATTATGATAGAGATGATTTTTGAGGAAATCAGGCAATGCCAATCACCATCTACGGCATCAAGAATTGCGACACCATGAAGAAGGCGCGTGCCTTTCTCGACAAAAAGGGCGTCGCCTACGATTTTCACGATTACAAGACGCAAGGCATCGAGCGCGGCAAGCTGGAGGGCTGGGCGAAGAAGACGGGCTGGGAAACGCTGCTCAACAAAGCCGGCACCACGTTCCGGAAACTGCCCGACAAGGACAAAGAAGGCCTCACGCGAGAAAAAGGCGATTGCGCTGATGCTGGCGCAGCCCTCGATGATCAAGCGCCCGGTGCTTGAGCTTAGTGGCGGCAAGCTCCTGATCGGTTTCAGGCCGGAGGACTATGTCGCGCTTGAAGTGATCTTCACATGAAAAACCAGGAGGAAGCCCTTGATCCAGCCGCCGTTTCTTTGCCACATCCAGCGCATGAATCAGCCCCTCAGCGCCGCGGAAATCAGCGCCAAAACCTCGCCGCTGGCGGCTGAAGTGCGGCGCCGGCGCACCTTCGCCATCATCTCGCACCCCGACGCGGGCAAGACCACGCTGACCGAAAAGCTGCTGCTGTTCGGCGGCGCCATCCAGCTTGCCGGGCAGGTGAAGGCCAAGCGCGACCGCCGCTCCACGCGGTCCGACTGGATGGCGATCGAGCGCGAGCGCGGGATTTCCGTCGCCACCTCGGTGATGACCTTCGAATACGACGGCCGGGTGTTCAACCTTCTGGATACGCCGGGCCATGAGGACTTCTCCGAGGACACCTATCGCACGCTCACCGCCGTCGATTCCGCGGTGATGGTGATCGACGCCGCCAAGGGCATCGAGGCGCGCACCCGCAAGCTGTTCGAGGTCTGCCGGCTGCGCGACATCCCGATCATCACTTTCATCAACAAGATGGATCGTGAAAGCCGCGATCCCTTCCACCTGCTGGACGAGATCGAAAAGACGCTGGCGCTCGATACCGCCCCGGTGACCTGGCCGATCGGGCAGGGGCGCGATTTCGTCGGCACCTTTGATATTGCTTCCGGCAAAGTGCGGCTGCTCGATGCCGACGGCAAGACCGGCGACTTGTGCGACATGACGCTGGCGGAAATCGCCGCGCTCAGATCCGACTTTCGATCCGCCCGCGCTCGCCGAAGAACTGGCGCTGGCGCAGGACGCTTGCGGCGAGTTCGATTTGGCTTCCTTCCGGGAAGGTCATCTGACGCCGGTGTTCTTCGGCTCCGCGCTGAAGAATTTCGGCGTGAAGGACCTGCTCGACGCAATTGCCGCTTATGCGCCGCCGCCGCGCTCGCAGGCTGCCGGCAACCGCCGGGTCGAGGCCGAAGAGCCGCGCATGAGCGCTTTCGTTTTCAAGATCCAGGCCAACATGGATCCCAACCACCGCGATCGCATCGCCTTCGCGCGTCTTTGTTCCGGCAAGCTGGCGCGCGGCATGAAAGTGAAGCAGGTGCGCACCGGCAAGCCGATGACCCTGAGTTCGCCGGTGTTCTTCTTCGCGCAGGACCGCGCCATCGCCGATGAGGCCTTTGCCGGGGACGTGGTCGGGATTCCCAATCACGGCACGCTGCGCATCGGCGACACGCTGACCGAAGGCGAGGAGATGACTTTCGTCGGCGTGCCGCATTTCGCGCCGGAAATCCTGCGCCGCGTGCGGCTGATGGATGCCATGAAGGCGAAGAAGCTGAAACAGGCCTTGCAGGAAATGGCGGAGGAGGGCGTGGTGCAGGTATTTCGCCCGCTCGACGGCTCGCCCGCTTTAGTCGGCGTGGTGGGACCGTTGCAGCTCGACGTGCTGAAGGTGCGGCTGAAGGACGAATACGGCCTGCCGGTCGATTTCGAGCCGTCGGAATTCCAGATGGCACGCTGGATCGCCGCGGACGAGCGCAAGAAGCTGGACGATTTTGTTTCCGCCAACGGCTCCAGCATCGCCGAGGACCTCGACGGCGACGTGGTCTATCTCGCCAAGAACCAGTTCTATCTCGACTATACGCGCGAGCGCGCGCCCGACATCGCCTTCACCGACATCAAGGACGTGAAAGCCGATAAGGCGGCGTAGGCAATCTTCATCCTCATGGTGAGGAGCGCTGCGGAGCAACGCGTCTCGAACATCGCAACTCGGCTATAACCGAGTTGCGCACGATCTCCGGGTAAACCCGGGATCGGCAGGCCCGTGTCGTTGCCTATCCTTCGGGACGGCGCATCCAAGTCGGGCTATAGCCGACTTGGACACATAAATCGTGCCGATCTCGGGTAGACCCGAGGTCGGGCGCGCCTCCTCAGGATCAGGATGAGGAATTACCGGTAATTCCGTGGCAGGCTGTTGTGAATGGCGGTGGCCGCCACCGCGGCATGGCCGGTGGCGACGCTGATCTGGTGCAGGTCGGTGACGACGTCGCCACCGGCATAGAGGCCTTCCACCGAGGTGCGCTGCTGGTCGTCGACATGCAGGTTGCCGATATCGTTGCAGCGGGCGCCGAGTGCGAGCGCGAGCTGCGAGCGCACGTCACAGCCCATGGCGGGGTAGAGCACATCCACGCGCAGCCGGCGCCCGTCGGCAAAGACGGCGACGACCTTATCTCCGCTGCGCTCGACATCCACGACGCGTTGCTCAAGCGATGATGCCGCCTTGCGCCAAGGCGCGCGCTTCCTCGTCTGCTTTATGCCGGCTCGTCGATCGGCAGCACCACCACGTCGCGGCTATAGGTACGAAGAAACTGCGCCTTGCCGGCGGCAGAGTGCGCCGGGCCGAGCACGCCGACGCGCATGTCCATGGCCTCAAAAGCATCGCAGATCGGGCAGAACCGCAACGCGCCACGATAAATCGCATCTTTCAACCCGGGCAGATCGGGGCTTTCATCGATGATGCCGGTCGCGAGCAGCAGACGTTTGGCACGGATTTCGGTATTTCCAACGCGCGCGATAAAGACGCCATCGGCTTTGCGCAACTCCTCGACACGGCCCTTTTGCAGGCGCGCGCCGTTTTCTTCCGCCTGCTCCCGCAAGGTCGCCAACAGGTCCATGCCCGATATGCCGAGGAACCCGGGATAGTTGTGCGTTTCCGGGATAAGCCGCGCCCGGCTTTGGCCCTCGTCCACCAGCAACGCGTTGCGGCGGAAGCGCGCGAGATAATTTGCGGCGGTCAGCCCGGCGGGGCCGCCGCCGATGATCAGGCAGTCGAGATCGGAAGTTTCCATCGCTCCAGCCGCGTCGCAGGGCACGGCGAGTTAACACCCGCCGCGGCCATCGGTTCACGCCGGCTCGCGAAAAGACTGCAGGCTACGCGAACGGAAATCGTAGAGCTTGCCGCTCTCGGTGAAGTCGGGAAGGCAAAGCGGCACGATGCTTTCTGCCACCTGCGCGGGCTTTGGCAGGGTGGCCGGATCTTCGCCCGGCATCACGGTCGCGCGCATGCGGGTGCGTGTCGCGCCCGGGTTGAACAAATTCACCCGCACCTTGGTGGTGGCGGTTTCAGCGGCATAGGTGCGCGCCAGCGCGTCGAGCGCCGCCTTCGAAACTGAGTAAGGTCCGCGATAGGCGCGCGCATTGCTGGCGGCGCCGGAGGTGATGAACACCGCACGCCCGGCGTCCGATTTCTGCAGCAGCGGATCGAGGAAGCGGATGAGGTGCCAGTTGGCGGTGACGTTGATCGCCATCACCTGGTCCCAACTCTTCGGCTCGACATGGCCCAGCGGAGAGATATCGCCGACGATGGCTGCGTTGCCGATCAGCACATCAAGCCGGCCATAGCGCTTGTCCAGCGCTGCCGCGAGCCGGGCGATGCCGCCAGTATCGGTGACGTCGAGCGGTACCAGCGTGGCGCTGCCGCCCGCAGCGCGGATCTCGTCGTCGAGTTCCTCCAGGGCGCCAGTGGTGCGCGCGATCGCCACCACATGCGCACCGGCCTTGGCCAGAGCGAGTGCGGTCGCCGCGCCGATGCCGCGCGAGGCGCCGGTCACCAGCGCGATGCGGTTGGAGAGGGGTTTATCCATAGTCTCTTCTTGGGTCATGGCCCAGCAAATGCAGTCGTGTCTGCGATCCGGCATCCAGCTTCTGCAAGGCGCTTTTTAAAGGCGTAGATGGCCGGGACAAGCCCGGCCATGACGCCCCGAAGCGGTCAGCTGGCTTCAGCCAACAGCGAGAGCTGGCGCGGAGGGCTTTCCTGCGCGGCGCGGTCGGTGAGCGGGGTCGGGTAGTCGCCGGTGAAGCAATGATCGGTGAACTGCGGCTTGAGCGGATCGCGCTTCTCCTCGCCCATCGCGCGATAAATGCCTTCCACCGAGAGGAAAGCCAGCGTATCCGCTCCGATGATGGCGCGGATTCCTTCGATGTCATGGTTCGCTGCGAGCAGCTTTTCCTTCTCCGGCGTATCGATGCCGTAGTAATCCGGATGGGTGATGGGCGGGGAAGAGATGCGGAAATGCACCTCTTTGGCACCTGCGTCGCGCATCATCTGCACGATCTTCATTGAGGTGGTGCCGCGCACGAGCGAGTCGTCGAGCAGTACGATGCGCTTGCCCTTGACCACGGCGCGGTTGGCGGAATGCTTCAGCCGCACGCCGAGCTCGCGGATCGACTGCGTCGGCTGAATGAATGTGCGGCCGACATAATGATTGCGGATGATGCCCATCTCGAACGGAATGCCGGAAGCCTGAGAATAGCCGATGGCGGCGGGCACACCGGAGTCGGGAACCGGGATGATGACGTCGGCGGCAGCGGGCGCTTCGCGCGCCAGCTCGGCGCCCATCGTCTTGCGCACGTCATAGACCGAGCGTCCGCCGACGATGGAGTCAGGCCGGGAGAAATAGATGTATTCGAAGATGCAGGGCCGCGGCGCCATCGGCGGGAACGGCTTGTATGAATGCATGCCTTCTTCGTCGAACACCACGACTTCGCCGTTCTCGACGTCGCGCACATATTGCGCGCCGATGATATCGAGCGCGCAGGTTTCCGAGGCAAGGATCGGGCAGCCGTCGAGCCTGCCGAGCACCAGCGGGCGGATGCCGAGCGGATCGCGCGCGCCGACGAGTTTCTTGTTTGTCATGCCAACAAGTGAAAAGGCGCCTTCAATATCCCGTAAGGCATCGACAAAACGGTCGACGAAGCGCTTTTTATGCGAGCGGGCGACCAGATGCAGGATGACTTCGGTGTCGGTGGTGGACTGCATCATCGCGCCTTCGCGCACCAGTTGGCGGCGCAGCGTCAGGCCATTGGTCAGATTGCCGTTGTGGCCGATGGCAAAACCGCCGGCGTTCAGTTCGGCGAACAGCGGCTGCACGTTGCGGATGATGGTTTCGCCGGTGGTGGAATAGCGCACATGGCCGATCGCGACCTGGCCGGGCAGGCGGTCGATCACTTCGCGCCGGGAGAAAGTATCGCCGACCAGCCCCATGCGGCGTTCGGAATGGAAGCGCGTGCCGTCAAAGGTGACGATCCCGGCGGCTTCCTGGCCGCGATGTTGAAGCGCGTGCAGCCCGAGTGCCGTGATCGCCGCGGCATCCGGATGGTTATAGATGCCGAAGACCCCGCATTCTTCCCGCAGCCGATCTTCCTCGAGATCGAGAAGATTGTCGCCGGAAACGTCCATCGACTGGCTCATAGGCCCTCTGAGCGCTATCGCGCGGTTGCCGCCTTATTTTCGATCAACTGCCGCATACCGTCGCGGTCGTTTCGTCCGTAACCGCTCGGATCAACGCCGCGCGTCACGCTGCCGGTTATGGTCCCCAGGTCGGACCGCGTTTCCGGCGGCGGACCATCGGGCGCATCGGTTTCGTCGCCCCTGGGACGCTTCAGTCTCTTCAAGATGGTGCTTTCCGGGTCATCCGGCAACATGCCTTTCAGCCAATCCCCCGTGCTTTGCAGCACAACCTTGGATTTGGCGCTTTGCACCCAGTCCGGCTGGGATTTCGAGGGCACCAGCCAGTCGAAGAACAGGAAGGCCACCACCACGATAATTAGCCCGCGTCCCAGGCCGAACAGGAAGCCGAGGGTACGGTCGAGCGCGCCCACCCGGCTGTCCAGGATCATGTCCGAGATCCGGACCGTCAGCACCGAAACAATCAGCAAAGTGCCGAGGAAAACGCCGCCGATGACCGCGCCCGCGGCCACGATATCGTTATTGAAATATTGCTTCGCCAGCGGCAGGAGGCGGGCATAGGAATAGACGGTGGCGATGGCGGCAAGCGCCCAGGCGGCGATCGACAGGACCTCCCGCATAAAGCCGCGGATCATGGCAAGCATCGCCGAAATCAGCATCACAACAAGCAGGATGAGATCGAGAAACGTAATCGGCATTCACTGCTCATCGTTTCCGCGGTATCCGCGGGCGGCATCGAATCGCACAGCAGGCGAGCCATTACCTGACGTACGCAAGCGGCGGCGGCAAGGCCCGCCCAGCATCGAGCCAACAGATTAATTTTGTGACTTTTTCCGGCTGTTTTGGTCGCCTGGACAGCCAGAATTTCGCCCGCGCTGTATAGCCGCCCGGGGCGCCGCCGTCACCCGTTTTTCAGCCCGTTTTCAGCCCGATTTTCAGCCCGTCTTTCGGAGGACCGGTTTTGCGCGCCGGGACGCCTTCTGCGGCAATATCGGCGACGAGGCCGGCAAGGGTCGCGACCTGGGTCGTTTGCAGACCGCCATCGGCGGGCGCGTCCGCCCGGGCGGCCTCCGGCATGACGGCCCGCTTGAAGCCGAGCTTGACCGCCTCTTTCAGTCGGGCCGCGGTCTGGGCCACGGGCCGAATCGCCCCGGAAAGGGATACTTCGCCGAAATATACCGCCTCCGCCGAGAGGGGCGCATTGACCAGCGAAGAGACCAGCGCCGCCGCGGCAGCCATATCGGCCGCAGGCTCATTGATGCGCAGCCCGCCCGCCACATTGAGATAGACGTCGTGGGCCGACAGCCGCACTCCGCAATGCGCCTCCAGCACCGCCAGCACCATGGAGAGCCGGCTCTGATCCCAGCCAACCACCGCTCGGCGCGGGGTTCCCAAGGTTGTCGGAGCCACCAGTGCCTGAATTTCCACCAGCAGGGGCCGTGTGCCCTCGATACCGGCAAAGACCGCCGTGCCCGGGCTGCCCAGATCCCGCTCGGACAAGAACAGCTCGGATGGGTTGGCGACTTCACGCAACCCGCCGCCGGTCATTTCGAAGACGCCGATCTCGTCGGTCGGCCCGAAACGATTCTTCGCCGCACGCAGGATGCGGAACTGGTGCGAGCCTTCGCCTTCGAAGGAGAGCACCGCGTCCACCATATGCTCGACGACGCGCGGGCCGGCAATTGTGCCTTCCTTGGTCACATGGCCCACCAAAATTACCGCGGCGCCCGATCGCTTGGCGAAACGGATCAGCAGCTGGGCAGCGCCCCGCACCTGGGTGACGGTACCCGGGGCGGAATCCACCACGTCGGTCCACATGGTCTGGATCGAATCCACCACGACGAGGCGAGGGGTCTTGCCTTCCGACAAGGTGGCGATGATGTCCTCGACCGAAGTCTCGGCGGCGAGTTCCACGGAGGCATCGCTGAGCCCCAGCCTTTCCGCCCGCAACCGCACCTGCGCCACCGCTTCCTCGCCCGAGATGTAAATCGCGCGCTGCCCCGCCCGCGCCAGGGCGGCGGCCACCTGGATCAGCAGCGTTGATTTGCCGATGCCGGGGTCGCCCGCCATCAGCAACACCGAGCCGCGCACAAAACCACCTCCGGTGACGCGATCGAATTCAGCGATGCCGGAAGGAAGCCGCGGCGCCTCATGAGCTTCGCCGGCGAGCGGTTCGAGCGCGAATAGGCGGCCTTTGCGCGGAGCGCGGCCGGGCATCGGTCCTGCTGCCCCTGGGCCTTCCTCCACCAGCGTGTTCCACTCGCCGCAAGCTTCGCATTTGCCTTGCCAGCGCGAAGAAGTCGCTCCGCAATTCTGGCAGACAAATGTGGGAGTGCGCCGGGCCATGGTTGAGTCGGAGGCTAGTGTAATAAGGTGGTCAACAGCAACCGCGTCGACCTTACGCGCCGCGGTAGACGCGGTGATAGCGGCGGCCGAGCCGCGTGAGCACTTCATAGCCGATGGTGCCGCTGAAACGCGCCACGTCATCGACGTCAATATCGCCGCCGATCAGGGTGGCATATTCGCCGCGCCGGGCCTCGCCTTCCGCCAGATCGGTCACATCGATCGCCATCAGATCCATTGAGACGCGGCCGGCGATCTGGCAGCGCTTTCCGGCGACGATCGCTTCGCCGCCTGCGGCATCGTCCGCGCTGCTCGCGGCGCGCGGATATCCATCCGCATAGCCGACGGCGACGATGGCGATGCGCGCGGCGCGCTTGGCGGTCCAGACGCCGCCATAGCCGACGGTCTCGCCCTTCGCCACCGGCCGCACCTGGATGATGCGCGCCTGCAGGCCGACGACGGGAAGCATCGGATTGGGCTTGCCTGGTGTCGGATTGACGCCATAGAGCGCGACGCCTGGCCGCACCAGGTCGCAATGCGCTCCATCGCCCAGAAAGATGCCGGAAGAATTCGCAAGCGATGCCGGCACGCCGCGGAATTGCACGCGAATTTCACGGAATAGCGTGATCTGTTTTTCGTTGAGCGGGTGCTCGGGCGTTTCCGCACAGGCGAGGTGACTCATCAGCAGCGTGAATCCGTGATTTTCCCTTTGCAGGCGCGGGGTGAGCGCGAGCAGCTCGTCGACGCTCATGCCGAGACGGTTTATGCCGGTATCAACATGGATGGCCGCGCTGCCGTGCCACTTCGAGCCGGCGATAAAACGGTCCCATTCGGCGAGTTCTACCAGGCTGCTGATCACCGGCCGCGCGTTGACCTCCGCAAAGGCCGGGCCGCTGCCCGGCAGCGCTCCATCCAGCACATAGATCGCGGCATCCTGCACTGCCGGACGCAGCCGGCGCGCCTCGGAGAGATCGGCGACGAAAAACGTCTTGCAGCCGGCTCTGACAAGCGCGGTGCCGACCTGTTCGATGCCGCAGCCGTAGCCGTCAGCCTTCACCACGGCCGCACATTCCACCGGCAGCGCCTGCTGCCCGAGCCGCCGCCAATTTTCCTGCAATGCCGCAAGATCAATCGTGAGCAGTCCGCCCGCTTCGGTCTCGGAAGGACCAGCAGCAAGCGGTTCGGGGGAAGGAGAGGCAGGGGTGATGCGCAAAGGCATTGGGGGATCACGATTGCGGGGCAGCGCATCATGGTGGGGATGCCGCCGCGCCACAAGCCTCCGGGCATGGCCGAAGGTACCGATCCGGGACAGGCCTTCCCGGTCACGAGCTAGAAGCGATCCGGCAGCCGCTCGATTTTGACGAGGTTCGAGAAGCGGGTGACTTCCGCATCGAACTGCAATTCCACCGTGCCGGTCGGGCCGTGGCGCTGTTTACCAATGATAGCCTCAGCCTTGCCATGCACCTTCTCGCCCTCCGCCAGCCATTCGGCGAATTTGTCGGCCTGCGATTCCGAGGGCTTGCGCATCTGATGGTAGTATTCTTCGCGGAAGACGAAGATCACCACGTCGGCGTCCTGTTCGATCGAACCGGATTCGCGCAGGTCCGAAAGTTGCGGCCGCTTGTCGTCGCGGCTTTCGACCTGCCGCGAGAGCTGCGACAGGGCAAGCACGGGCACATTCAGCTCCTTGGCCAGCGCCTTCAGCTTGGTGGTGATTTCGGTGACTTCCTGCACCCGGTTTTCGGAAGAGCGCCGCGTCGAGCCTTGCAGAAGCTGAATATAATCGATGACGAGAAGATCCAGTCCGCGCTGGCGCTTCAGCCGCCGCGCGCGGGCCGCCAGTTGCGCGATCGAGAGCCCGCCGGTCTCGTCCACATAGAAGGGCAGGTTCTGCAATTCGATTGAGATGTCCTTGATCTTCTCGAAGTCGGCCTCGGTAATGCCGCCGCGGCGGATCTTGTTAGAAGGGATTCCCGTTTGTTCGGCGATGATACGGGTGGCGAGCTGCTCGGCTGACATTTCCAAAGAGAAGAAGCCGACAATGCCACCATTGATGCTGACCATATGCCCGTCGGCCTTTACTTCGCCCTGCCAGGCCTTGGCCACGTTATACGCGATGTTGGTGGCGAGGGCGGTTTTGCCCATGCCCGGGCGGCCGGCGAGGATGATGAGGTCCGACTGCTGCAGCCCGCCCATCATGCGGTCGAAATCTTCCAGGCCGGTCGCCAGTCCCGACAGTTTGCCGTCGCGCTGGAAGGCATGCGCGGCCATATCCACGGCGGTGGTGAGCGCCTGGGCGAAGCGCTGGAAGCCGCCGTCATAACGTCCCGTTTCCGCCAGCTCGAACAGCCGGCGCTCGGCGTCCTCGATCTGGCTGCGCGGGGCGAAATCCACCGGGGCGTCGAAGGCGACATTGACCATATCCTCGCCAATCAGGATCAGCAGGCGGCGGATCGAGAGGTCGTAGATCGGTGCGGCCATAATCTTCGGCGTTGATGACGGTGGTGGCCTCGGCGGCGAGCCGCGCGAGATATTGGCTGACATTCATGCCGGCGATGTCGATGTCGCCGGGCAGGAAGGTTTTTAGCGTCACCGGGGTGGCGAGCTTGTTGGCGCGGATCAGGCTGCGCGCGAGTTCGAAAATTTTCTGGTGGATCGGCTCGAAGAAATGCTGCGGTTCGAGGAAGTCGCCGACCCGGTAAAGCGCTTCGTTGTTGACCAGAATGGCTCCCAGCAGCGCCTGCTCCGCTTCGATATTATGCGGCGCGGTCCGATAAATCGGAGCGGCAGGTTCCGGAAGCTTTCGGACGGTCGAATCAACGGGTGCCATGGGACCAATGCTAGCCTAGCGGAATGTGGACGTAGCATGGCGCGTGACGCGAAGGCGCGGTCACTTCGGACTTATCCCGCAATTCACACTGTTAAATGACAGTCACCTCCGGGCCTGTTTGTGCTTGACTACTCGCCGGCCAGCCGCAGCGGCGTGCGCTGCCCGCCTTCGGCGGCACGCAGGCGCCGCTCTTCATGCAAGATATAGTCGCGCGTCATTGGCACGACGCCCTGCCGCTTGGTGAGCTGGATCTGGAACACCATGGCAGCGTGGTCGCGGAAATTCACTTCCGCCGCGGCAAGATAAAATTCCCACATACGCACGAAGCGGGGGTCGTAAAGCCGCTCAACTTCGTTCTTGTGAGCGAGGAAGCGCTCCCGCCACGCCTTCAGCGTCTCGGCGTAATGCAGGCGGAGGATTTCAATATCGGTTACCAGCAGTCCGGCACGCTCGATATAGGGCAGCACCTCCGAGAGGGCCGGGATATAGCCGCCAGGAAAAATATATTTCGCCACCCAGGGATTGGTGATGCCGGGCCCTTCCGAACGCCCGATGGAATGCAGCAGGAAAACGCCGTCGTCGCTCAGCAGATCCGCGCATTTGTGGAAGAAGGTGTCGTAGAAGGTCACACCGACATGCTCGAACATGCCGACCGAGACGATGCGGTCGAATGGGCCCTTCACGTCGCGATAATCTTCCAGCTGGAAATCAACCTGGCCGGAAAGCTGCTTTTCGGCCGCGCGCTGCTGCGCCAGCGTATGCTGCTCTCTGGAAAGCGTGATGCCCTTGACCCGCGCGCCGCAGAATTCGGCCAGATAAAGCGCGAGGCCGCCCCAACCGCAGCCAATATCTAGAACGCACTGATCCCGTTGCATCAACAGCTTGGCGGCGAGATGCCGCTTCTTCGCAAGCTGGGCGTCGTCGAGCGATTGGCCCGGCGATTCAAAATAGCCGCAGCTATATTGCCGATCGGCGTCGAGGAACAGCGAATAGAGACGCTCGTCCAGATCATAGTGATGCGCGACATTGCGCTGCGCCTTGGGCTTCGGATTGCGCTGCTGCCAGCGGCGCTTGAGATAGCGCAAGAGATAAAGAGGACGGCCCCAGCGTTTCGCCTCGCCGTCGTTCTGGCAGAGGACATGGAGCACATCGGCGATGGTGCCTTCTTCGACGACCAGCGTGCCGTCCATATAGGCTTCGCCGAATTTCAGTTCGGGATCGATTAGCACCTCACGCAACGCCGAGCGGGTGGCAAAGCGCACGGCGACCGGCTTGCCGGTGCCGTCGCCGAAGGTGAAAACCTGACCGTCCGGAATCGTTACCCGGAAATTGCCGCGATGAATATATCGTCTCGCAACATCCTGAAGCAACCAATGCATTGGCCGCCTCCACTCCCGTTATGCCCCTCGGAGCGAAGCACCCGCTAAACGCCATAGGTGAGCAAACAGTTTCCCGCAGAAAATACTAAATTACGGAGCAGGAAAAAACAGGGACACATCAAAAAACGAGATTTTGATCACGCCGCCGATGCCTTATCAGGAAGGAAACGGCTCGCCTGCAGTATTGTAAAGCTAATGGTTGGTGCGATATGCGACTCGGCGCATGCCGGATAGGAGGAGGCGGCTTTGTTTGCAAGCAGGCTTGTGGCGGTGTTTATCGTGGCGGGCGCCGGGTTGAGCGCGCAGTCCGCGCTGACCCAGGAAGACCTCAACCGCGGAAAAACGCCTGCGCAGCTTTTTGCGTCCGACTGCGCCGACTGTCACCGCAACCCTCGCACCTTGGCCAAGCGCGAGAATGCCGGTGCGCTCGCCGACTTTTTACGCGTGCATTACACCGCGAGCCGGGAAAGCGCCGCCGCGATCGCGGCCTATCTGGTTTCGCTCGGTCCTGATCCGCGGAGCGGATCGGGGCGGCCAACAACGCAGCGCCCCAGACCGGCGGCATCCCAAGACCAGAGCAAGTCCCACCAGACCCGACCCGCGACGCTGCCTGCCGAGCCTGACCCGCCGGTGCCGCCTGAGACGGTGCCACCAGCGCCGGCTGCTGCGCCTGCCCCCGAGCCGGCCAACGAGCCAACCCCTGCGGCGCCTGCCGACCCGCAATAGCTGCGGGCAGGCGGGGTGCATCCGGCTTATTTCTTTTCCTCTTCCTTGCCGGTTTCCTCTTCCGTTGCCTCGCGGGCGTGACGGGCTTCGACCGCTTCGGGCTCGAAGAAAGCCTCTTCCGCGACGACGGGCATTTCTTCCTCCGCCGCTTCACGGCGCTGCGTCACATCTTCCCCGCGCTGTAGCCGCTCGGCTTCGTCCTGGCTGCGTGCCACGGTGACGGTGACGGTGACCTCGACTTCCGGATGCAGCGCGACCGGGATCTTGTACATACCGAGCGTCTTGATTGGTGCATTCAGCACAATCTGCGAGCGATTGACGGTAATGGCATTGTCGCTCAGCAGGGTGGCGATGTCGCGGGCGGAAACCGAGCCGTAGAGGTGGCCGGCTTCACCAGCCTGGCGCAGGACGACGACGCTTTTGCCGGCGATTTTTTTCGAGGCGGTCTCGGCTTCGCCTCGAAGCTGCGTGTTGCGAGCCTCGAGCTCGACCTTCATGCCTTCGAATCGGTCGCGGTTTTCTTTGGTGGCACGCAGCGCCTTGCCGTTCGGCAGCAGATAGTTGCGCGCAAAACCGTTCTTCACGCGCACGACCTCTCCCATTTGGCCGAGCTTGGCGACACGTTCAAGCAGAATTACTTCCATGGTCCTTCTCCGTTTCGTTCAATGTGTTGGTCGGAATATTCAAGGCAGCGTGGGTGGGCCGCGGGTGCGGGCCGTCCGCCCGCGCAGGTCGAGCGCGGTGTCGACGAGGCCGAGCAGCGCGAGAATGATCGCCGGCCATCCGAAGATGACAACCGCGGTGTAAACGCCGCCCAGAACGAGTGGGCGGCCGCTGGTGCCGCGTGTGACCACATGCAGCACGGCGAAGCCGAGAACGGCAAAAGCCATGATTAATGCGGCGGCGAAAACATCGGAGACAATGCCGAGCAGGCCGGGCAAAAAGACCCCAGCCAGGGCAACGGCAAGCAGCAGGGGTGCAAACCGGGGGAAACTGATCGCCGGCAATTCCGGCCAAGGCCTGCGCAGTTGTCCTGACAGCTTCACGATGCGCGCGGCAAGCCAGGTATTGATCAGCAATACGACCGTGGTGAGCGAGGCCACCATCGGCGGCGCCAGTTTCGTCAGCATGTCGGTATCGATGAGCTTTTCTTGATTGAGTTCGCTGCCGGCGCGGCCGCGCAGCCCGAGCGCAACTTCGATGGCGGATCGCAGATTGCTATGGAAGCTCTCCGCGTCGGTGCCGAAATACGGGATCGCGATCACGATGGCTGCGGCTCCGACAACCGCAGTCCAAAGCACGATCCTCCCGACGGGGTACCATTCGAGCGTGCCGGTGCCGTCGGCGGGGCGCGCAAGCAGCACGAGATAGCCAAGCCACCAGGCCGGCAGGCCGACGCCCACAACGAAGGCGAGCGCGAAATGACCATCGAGCACGAGGGCAAGGCAGGCCGTGGCGAATAGGGCTGCGATCAGCCCCGCCAGGTAGTTCCATCCGATACTTGCAATCAGAACCGGCAAAGGCGAGAGGTAGAAAAGCACAAGCGCAAACAGCGAGCCGGACGCCAGCGATGCGAAGAGCAACGCCGCCGCGGCACCCGCGCCAATACCAATGAGAACGATCTGGGTCATTCCAGCTGTCCCGCTCCGTCAGGGGCGGTTAGAGGCGGATCGATGTCCGCCCCAACCATCGGCCGCCGGACCATTCCGCCGGCCTGGATTTCTTCAAGTTCCTACACCACCTGGGCAAGCTCTTATAGGAACTTCAAATCGAAAAGCGGCACTAGGACCGTTTAAAAGGTTACAGTGCCCCTTGCTTCGAAGTTCGTGTCAGAGGATGCCGCGATGCATTACGAACTTCGGAAGCCGGGCACTGTCGTCAGCGGATCACGTAAGGCAAGAGGCCCAGGAAGCGGGCGCGCTTGATCGCCTTGGCCAGCTCGCGCTGCTTCTTGGCAGAGACCGCGGTGATGCGGCTCGGCACGATCTTGCCGCGTTCCGAAACATAGCGCTGCAACAGACGCGCATCCTTGTAATCGATCTTCGGTGCGCCCGTGCCCGAGAAGGGGCAGGTCTTGCGCCGGCGAAAGAACGGCCGACGCGCGCCGCCGCCACCGCCACCGCCGCCTTGAGGAGAGAATGCCATGGGTTATTACTCCTCTGCTGCCGGGCTATCGTCGCCGTCGCGCGGGCGCCGCTCACGGTCGCGGAAACCGCCGCGATCACCACGATCGCCACGCGGGCCACCGCCTCCGGCGCGACCGTCATCGCGCTCGCGGTCGCGGTCTACTTTGCGCATCATCGCGGATGGGCCTTCTTCCAGCTCATCGACGCGAATGGTGAGATAACGGATGATGTCTTCGCTCAAGCGCATCTGCCGCTCCATTTCGGCAAGTGCCGGAGCTGGAGCGTCGATATTGAGCAAGGTCATATGAGCCTTGCGGTTCTTGCGGATGCGATAGGACAGTGACTTCACGCCCCAGTATTCGGTCTTGGCGACCTTGCCACCCATCCCTTCGATGACGGCTTTGTACTGGTTGGTGAATTCATCCACCTGTTGCGGGCCAAGGTCCTGGCGCGCAAGGAATACGTGCTCGTAAAGCGGCATGCAGTGCCTTTCCTGTTTCAATCCAACGCCCCGGCGCCTAGCCCTTCGAGCCTTTCGGAAAGGCTCGATGCTCAGAAGGCGGAAACTCCGGGACGCCGGGCGAGTGGCCCATGCCGCAAGCGGCCGTCCGTTCGGTTCCCAACCGGGATCGTGCGAAGTGCGGGCTTATACGCGATTGCGCCGAAAAGGCAAGACTTTAGGGGCGGCTTAGGCTGCTTTTGGAGGCGCGTTTTTTCGCTTCGCTGCCTGCAGCATATCGGCGAGTTTTACCGCCAGATCAACGCCGTCGCGGATTTGGCGGGCGGAGGTTTTATCCCAGGCATTACTGGCCGAGCGCATCTTGTTGAGGGTCAACAGCAGCACTTCGAGATGGTTGGAGAGAAGCTTCTGCCGGAAGGCGGGATCCTGTCGGGCCCGCTCCAAATCCTCATCGGTGACCGCGGCGAAGTCGACCATAGCGCTACCTGCTTGGGCGAGATGTTAGGCCTTGCACCTTGTCGTTTCGTTACGTCAGCGGCATAACATCTAGCGAATGTTTTTTATACGAATATTCAATTTGTTAGGGGCTATTGCGTGCAATATGGTTAAAGCCTGACACGGCTGTCAGTGTTCGTGCCGCTCAGGCAAAATGTCCGCATGACGCAGTGGAGTGAAGCTATGTCCGCAGGGTTGCCGCCCGTCCGCCGCGTTGTGACCGGTCACGACGCCAATGGCGTCGCCAAGGTCCTGATAGACGGACCCGCAAGCAATGTGCGGTCCTCGCGCCCCGGCTCGGCATCGACATTGATGTGGTCGACGGACGAGACGCCGGCCGATATCGCAATCGGCGAGGATGTCGAAGACCTCGGAGCCCGCACGCTCGGCACGGCGCCGCCCGCCAACGGCACACGCTTTACGATCAACGATATTCCGCCAGGCCGGCCGGGCCTCATGCATCGGACCGAGACGCTCGACTATGCGATCGTGTTGGCTGGCGAGATCGACATGGTGATGGATGACTCGAGTGTGACCTTGCGGGCCGGCGACGTGGTGATACAACGCGGCACCAATCATTCCTGGGTCAATCGAAGCACGCAGCCGGCGCGCATCGCTTTCGTGCTGATCGACGCCAAGCCGCTAGGCATCGGCAATCCGCGCACGCGCGAAAATCCCGACGCGCATTCCTGAGGAGTTCCCCGGCACGCTTGACATCGTGCGGAACGCGGTGTCTTACGGCGCGTTTTCCCAAGGTATGACAATGTCCGTCGCGTTTGTTTTTCCCGGTCAAGGCAGCCAGTCGGTCGGTATGGGCAAAGCGCTTGCCGATGCTTTTGCGCCGGCGCGGCAGGTCTTCGACGAAGTCGACGACGCGCTGGATGAAAGGCTCAGTACCACGATCTGGGAGGGACCGGCCGATGCGCTGACGCTGACAGAAAACGCGCAGCCCGCGTTGATGGCGGTATCGCTCGCGGTCGTGCGCGTGCTGGAGGGGGAAGCCGGGCTTGATCTGCAGCGCGATACGAAATTCGTGGCCGGACATTCGCTTGGTGAATATTCGGCGCTTGCTGCGGCCGGCGCTTTTTCGCTCGCCGATGCCGCGCGGCTTTTGCGCACCCGCGGGCGTGCGATGCAAAAGGCAGTTCCGGTGGGCACCGGCGCCATGGCGGCGCTGATCGGGCTGGAGCTGGAGCAGGTCGCGGCGATCGCGGCGGAAGCGGCACGAGGCCAGGTTTGTCAGGCGGCCAACGATAACGGCGGCGGGCAGGTGGTCGTCTCGGGCGACAAAGCGGCGGTGGAACGCGCAGCGGAAATCGCCAAGGCCAAAGGCGCCAAGCGCGCGATCATTCTGCCGGTCTCTGCGCCTTTCCATTGCGCGTTGATGCAGCCGGCGGCCGAAGTGATGGCGCAAGCGCTTGCGGCGGTGACCGTCAAGGCACCGACGGCTCCGCTGGTCGCCAATGTACTGGCGCGGCCGATCAGTGATCCCTCTGAAATCGTGCGGCGGCTGGTCGAACAGGTCACCGGCACCGTACGTTGGCGCGAATGCGTGTCCTTCATGGCCGGGGAGGGTGCTACGGCTTTTTACGAGCTGGGTGCGGGCAAGGTGCTCAGCGGCCTGGTCAAGCGTATTGCTGGGGGCGCCACTGGTATCGCTGTGGGTGCTCCCGCTGACGTAGACGCATTCATCAGAGCGCGAAGGATCTAACATGTTTGATCTCTCGGGGAAGACAGCGCTCGTGACCGGCGCGACCGGCGGCCTCGGCGGCGCGATCGCCAAGGCGCTGCAGGTGCAGGGCGCCACCGTGGCGCTGTCCGGCACACGGCGCGAGGTCTTGGACGCACTTGCCGCCGAGATCGGCGAGCGCGTTCATGTGCTGCCCTGCAATCTTGCCGATAAGAATGAGGTGGAAGCGCTGGTGCCAAAGGCGGAACAGGCGATGGGACAGCTCGATATCCTGGTCGCCAATGCCGGCATCACCCGCGACAACCTCTTCGTTCAATTGAAAGACGAAGAGTGGGATCAGGTCATTGACGTGAATTTGACCGCCACCTTCCGGCTGGCGCGCGCTGCGGTCCGCGGGATGATGCGCCGACGCTTTGGCCGCGTAATCGGCATCACTTCGGTTGTCGGCGTGACAGGCAATCCGGGCCAGGGGAATTATGCCGCCAGCAAGGCTGGTATGATTGGCTTGGTAAAATCGGTGGCGGCGGAATATGCCCGCCGCGGGGTTACCGCAAACTGCGTTGCGCCCGGATTTATCTCAACGCCGATGACCGACAAACTGAATGAGAAACAGCGCGAGGCCATCCTTGGTCGCGTGCCGGCGGGACGGCTCGGCAGCTCGGAAGACGTGGCCGCGGCGGTGGTCTTTCTGGCCTCCAATGAGGCCAATTACATAACGGGCCAAACCCTGCATGTGAACGGCGGGATGGCCATGATATGACTTGGATAACCGCGCTGGCCAAGCCAAATGAAGTATGGTAACCGACACCACTGGCTCGGCCGGGGGCAACCGGAAGGGCGGAACGTGGCATCGCGCATTCCGCGCGGGGCCGGTGCTTTCCGCCTGCGTCACCACGACGAGGCCACGCACGGCTCGTATCGCTTTGCCGATAGAGCCCCATCCGAAAGGCATGAGGTTTGAACGATGAGTGACATTGGCGAGCGGGTTAAGAAGATCGTCGTGGAACACCTGGGTGTTGAGCCTGAAAAGGTGACCGAAGGCGCGAGCTTTATCGATGATCTCGGCGCCGACAGCCTTGACACGGTCGAACTGGTCATGGCCTTCGAAGAGGAATTCGGCTGCGAGATTCCCGATGACGCCGCTGAGACCATTCTAACGGTGGGCGACGCCGTAAAATTTCTTGAAAAGAACGCCAAAAGCTAACGCCGCCGCTCCAGCAATTGCGTGGACAAGCATGGCTTCCGGTGCTTGTGCATCCGGAAAGGCCCGGTTCGCGCTGGGCTTGAGATCTAGACTATGAGACGCGTTGTTATTACCGGGCTCGGCATGGTTACGCCGCTGGCTTGCGGCGTCGAAGCGACGTGGCAGCGCATCGTCACGGGCAAGAGCGGCATCAAGCGCGTCGATGCATTCGAGGTATCGGACCTTCCATGCAAGATCGCCGGCAGCATCCCGCGCGGCGACGGCACCGACGGCACCTATAATCCAGACCAATGGATGGAGCCAAAGGAACAGCGCAAGGTCGATCACTTCATCGTCTATGCGATGGCCGCTGCTAAGCAGGCGGTAGAAGATTCCGGCTGGAGCCCCACAACGGATGAAGACCAGTGGGCTACCGGCGTCATGATCGGATCCGGCATCGGTGGTGTTGAGGGCATCGCCGAGACGTCGCTGACGCTGAAGGAAAAGGGACCTCGGCGGGTCTCGCCTTTCTTCATTCCCGGCCGCCTGATCAATCTCGCTTCCGGCTACGTCTCCATCGAATATGGCTTCAAGGGCCCCAACCATTCGGTGGTGACGGCTTGCTCCACCGGCTCGCATGCGATCGGCGATGCCGGCCGCCTGATCGCCTTGGGCGATGCCGATGTGATGCTGGCGGGCGGCACAGAGTCGCCGATCAATCGGATCTCGCTTGCTGGATTTGCCGCCGCGCGCGCGCTCTCGACGCATTTCAACGACACGCCTGAGAAGGCGTCGCGGCCCTACGATAAGGACCGCGACGGCTTCGTAATGGGTGAGGGCGCCGGTCTGGTCGTGCTCGAAGAATACGAGCATGCGAAAAAGCGTGGCGCCAAGATCTATGCCGAATTGATCGGCTACGGCATGTCAGGCGACGCCTATCACATCACCGCCCCGACGCCGGACGGCAACGGCGCGTTCCGCAGCATGCAGGCGGCGCTGCGCAGCGCGAAGATTACGCCGAGCGACATCGATTATATCAATGCGCATGGTACCTCGACGCCGCTCGGCGACGAGATCGAACTTGGCGCGGTGCAGCGGCTCGTCGGCAACGCCGCCAGCCAGATCTCCATGTCGTCGACTAAATCCAGCATCGGTCATCTGCTTGGCGCGGCGGGTGCAGTGGAGGCGATCTTCTCGGTGCTGGCGATCCGCGACAAGGTGGCGCCGCCGACGATCAATCTGGACCATCCGTCGGTCGAGACGCCGATCGATCTCGTGCCCAATACGGCGCGGGAGCGTGATATCGACGTGGTTCTGTCCAATTCCTTCGGATTCGGCGGCACCAATGCATCCCTCGTGTTCCGACGGGTCGTTGATTAGCTGGGCGCCGCCGACGATCTCCTTCACAGTCGTGCTAGCTTCCGTCGTCTCTGGCCACGACTCTAGCCGGCGGCTGTAATCAGGGCGATCAGAACTGACGGTGATGTCGAAAGATGGATCGTGACTGGGTGCTGACGGTGAAGGTGTTGAATCTACCGCCGGGTGAAACGGAAAAGGCGCTCCGCCTGGGCCTGCCCGGGAGGCCTGGGCTGCCAAGGCCATGATGCCGGTACCCGCCGGTATCTCGGGTGCAATCTCCGGCATTGCAGTCGGACGCCTCTATCGGGCTATATATGGGGTCGGGGCCGGCGCCGAATGGGACAGGCTTGCGGTTTCCGGTGACCGGGAGCGGCGGCCGCTTTTCCACGACGCTTATGCGCTCTAATCCGGGCGGCCACTCAATGGAATTGGCATATCGCTAATGGAGCAGAAAAGGATCAACCCGCGCAGTCCACGCGTCGCGCTCGAGCCGGAACATGTGCCGGTACCCACGCGCCCATCCAAGCGCGCACGCCATCCGCTCGTGGTCGCCGGCAATGCCATTCTTACCTTCGTGATCCTGCTTGCCGTCGGCGCGGGCGCCGCTCTGTTGATCGGCAAGCAGCGCTTCGACGCGCCGGGTCCTCTCGCCAGCGAAAAGATCGTCAATATCCTCCCGCGAAGCGGCATCCGCGACATCGCCGACCAGCTCGAGCGCGAAGGCGTGATCGATCAGCCCTATGTGTTCATGGCGGGTGTGCTGGCGCTGAAAGCGCGCGATGAACTAAAATACGGCGAATATCAATTCCCCAGACAGGCCAGCCTGCGCCAGGTCGTCGACATATTGATCGAGAACCGGGTTGTTCAGCATGCCATCACGGTTCCTGAAGGTCTCACCTCCGAGCAGATAGTCCAGCGGTTACTGGAAAACCCGGTGCTGACGGGCAACATCAAGGAAATCCCGCGCGAAGGCACACTCTTGCCTGACACCTATCACTTCCCGCGTGGCTTTCTTCGTGAGCGCGTGATTGCCCTGATGCAGCAGGGGCAGCAGCGCGTGTTGAAAGACGCATGGGACTATCGCCAGCCCGACCTGCCGCTGCGGTCGCCGGAGCAATTGGTCATCCTTGCTTCCATCATTGAGAAGGAAACCGGGCGGCCAGAGGAGCGCACGCGGGTCGCCTCTGTCTTCGTCAATCGCCTGAAACAGAGGATGAAACTGCAATCCGATCCGACCATTATCTATGGTCTCGTCGGCGGCAAAGGGACGCTGGGACGCCCGATCATGCGCAGCGAAATCGAGCAGCCCACCCCTTACAACACCTATGTGATCGATGGCCTGCCGCCGGCGCCGATTGCCAATCCGGGCCGCGCGTCGCTCGAGGCGGCCGCCAAGCCGGCGCGCACCAAGGAGCTCTATTTCGTCGCCGACGGTAACGGCGGACACGTGTTCTCCGAGAATTACGAGCAGCACCAGAAGAATGTCGCGCGCCTGCGCGTCATCGAGCAGCAACAAAAGGCGCCGGTCGATGTGGTGCCCGCCGGCGAAGCAGTGGTGGTACCGGACGCCGCCCGCACATTGCCGAAGCCTGTCCTGAACGGATCGCGCACCCGCTAGTGTCCCGAATCCGAAGTTCGCTTATCTTGCGGCGACTTCCGGAGCGAACTTCGGATTCGAAGGACACTAGCAAACTTAAGAGTTCCAGTGTCGTTTGGTTCAGAAATTCGCTTGACTGACTCGCAGCAAGAATGAAGCGAATTTCTGAACCACGACACTGACAGCTAAAGGGGCGGAGCTTACCCATGGCGCTTTCGAGCATGACCGGCTTCGCCCGAAGCCACGGCGTCAGCGGCCCCTATGCCTGGGCCTGGGAGCTGAAGTCGGTCAACGCCAAGGGTCTTGAGTTCCGGCTGCGGCTTCCGGCTGGCTGGGATGCCGTCGAAACTCCTGTGCGTGCGAAAGCCGCCGAGTTGCTGTCCCGCGGCACAGTGCAGGGGACGCTGACGGTTACGCGCGAAGGCGTCGCCCCCGTTGTGCGGGTGAACGAAGCAGTGCTGTCGGCAGTGATCGAAACCATGCGCGATTTGGCGGAGCGTATCGAAGCTTCGCCGCCGACGCTTGATGGCATTCTTGCAATGAAGGGCGTGGTCGAGGTTACCGAGCAGGAGGACCGCGAGGAGGAGCGCCTGGTTGCCGAGGCCGCGGTGGTCGCGGGCTGCGGCAGGACGCTCGAGGCGCTCGCGGAGATGCGCCGGCACGAGGGCGTTGCGCTCGGAACTCTGTTGAACATCCGCCTGGACGAAATCGCGACCCTTACGGCGCGCGCCGAAGCTGCGCCGGGCCGGCGCCCGGAAGCGATCAAGGCACGCCTCGCCGAGCAGATCGCTACCGTCCTCGGCAGCTCCGACCGCTTCGATGCCGACCGCCTGCACCAGGAAGCGCTGGTGATGGCCAGCAAGGCCGATATCCGTGAAGAGCTGGATCGGTTGGTGGCACATGTGGCCCAGGCCCGCAGCCTCCTCAGGGAAGGGGGCGCGGTGGGGCGCCGGCTGGATTTTCTGGCACAGGAACTGCATCGCGAATCAAATACGCTCTGCGCCAAGGCTAACGATCTTGAGCTGACCAATATTGGACTCGGGCTCAAGGGCGTCGTCGAGCAGTTCCGCGAACAGGTGCAGAATCTGGAGTAGGGGGGATGACAGGGGGCGAAGGGGAGCCGGTCGCGCGCCGAGGCTTGATGCTGGTGCTGTCGTCCCCTTCGGGCGCGGGAAAAAGCACACTCTCACGCATGCTGTTGGAGGCCGACGCGTCGGTGGAACTATCGGTCTCCGCCACGACGCGGCCGCAGCGGCCGGCGGAAGTGGATGGGCGGGACTATCATTTTGTCACGCGGGCTCGCTTCGATGAGATGATAGGCAACGACGAGTTGCTGGAATGGGCGGAAGTTTTCGGCAATCGCTATGGTACACCACGCGCTCCAGTGGAAGCAGCGCTGGCGCGAGGGCATGACGTTCTTTTTGATATCGACTGGCAGGGTACGCAGCAGCTCCGCGACAAGGTGGCAAAGGATTTTGTCAGTGTCTTTCTGCTGCCGCCATCCATCCCCGAGCTGGAGCGGCGGCTGACGACCCGCGCACAGGATTCCGACGAAGTGATCCATGGACGTATGGCCAAGGCATGGGACGAGATGAGCCATTGGGCGGAGTACGATTACGTGCTGATCAATCGCGATATCGACGAAACATTCGCTCAGATGCAGGCGATTCTGCTGGCCGAGCGGCTCAAGCGCGAGCGCCAGCCGGGTTTATCCGACTTCGTGCGCGGGCTGCAGGCTAAGTTGTAGCGCCGGCCCGCTGAAACGCGCGCGCCAGCGCGACGAAACCTTCCACCGAAATCTGTTCGGCGCGCTCGGTTGCCTCGATTCCCGCTTCCGCCAGCAATGCAGCGGGATCGGCGCCAAGGGATCTAAGGCTTTGCCGCAGCATTTTCCGGCGCTGGCCGAAGGCTGCTTCGGTGACGCGCTCCAGCATCCGGCGGTCGCAGGTCAGCGGCGCGCGGCGGGGCACGAGCTGTACCAGTGAAGACCTCACCTTCGGCGGCGGCACGAATGCCGAAGGCGCAATATCAAACAGGATGCGGCTCTCTGCGCGCCATGCGGTCAGCACCGAGAGCCGGCCATAGGTCTTCGATCCCGGCTGGGCGACGATGCGCTCGGCCACTTCGCGCTGGAACATCAGCACCAGCGAGTCATACCAGGGCGGCCAGGGCTCGGCCGACAGCCAGCGGATGAGAAGCGGCGTCGCGATATTGTAGGGAAGATTCGCGACGACGCGCGCCGGCTCGCCGTTCAGCTGGGGCTCCGGTTCGAATCCCAGCGCGTCGCCTGCGATCACATCGAGACGTCCTGGATAATACGCCGCGACTTCTGCAAGCGCGGCGACCGCGCGCTCATCGCGCTCAACGGCAATGACGCGGCGCGCGCCCTGCGCCAGCAGGGCCCGCGTCAGTCCGCCGGGCCCGGGGCCGACCTCCACCACGGTCACCTGTTCCAACGGTCCCGCGGCGCGCGCGATCCGGGCGGTGAGATTAAGATCGAGCAGGAAATTCTGGCCAAGCGATTTTTTCGCGGCAAGCCCGTGACGGCGGATGACCTCCCTGAGCGGCGGCAGCGTATCTATCGCGCTCATGCGCCTGCAGCCGCAGCGGCCGCCGCCTGTTCCGAAAGGCGTGCAGCAAGCCTAAGTGCGGCGATCAGGCTGGAAGGGTCGGCGCCGCCGCTGCCGGCGATGTCGAAGGCGGTACCGTGATCGGGCGAGGTGCGCACCAAAGGCAGACCAAGCGTGACGTTCACCGCATTATCAAATGCCAGCGTCTTGATCGGGATCAGCGCCTGATCGTGATAGGTGCACAAGGCAACGTCGTATTGCGCGCGGGCGGCCGGGTGGAACATGCTGTCAGCGGGTAATGGGCCACGCGCGTCGATGCCTTCCGTCTGCAGTTGTTGGACCGCAGGCCGCACCACTGCATCATCTTCACTGCCCATCGCGCCTTCTTCGCCCGCATGCGGATTAAGTCCGGCGACCGCAATGCGCGGGCGCGCAATGCCGAAGCGCGTTTTAAAATCGCGCGCCACGATGCGGCCGGTGCGGACCAGCAGATCGGTTGTTAGCGCGCCAGGCACCTCCTTCAGCGGCAGGTGGATGGTGACAGGAACCACCGCCAGATCTGGACACCACAACAGCATCACAGGCTGCACCGCCCGCCCGGTCATTTCTTCGACCAGCTTGGCCAGATATTCGGTATGCCCCGGCTCCTCGAATCCCGATTGATAAAGCACGTTCTTGGCAATCGGATTGGTGACGACCGCCGCCGCGGCGCCGCGCAGGACGTCGGCAACCCCGCGGCGGATCGCCTCGATGGCCGCCGGTGCGCTCGAGGCGTCGGGGCGCCCTGGTTCCGCTGTGATCTCCCGATCGATCGAAACAACGGGCAGGGCGGTCGGGAAGGTGTCGGCCGCCTTTGACGCCGCGACCGTGGCCACCGGCACGTCGAGCCCGAGCAGTTTCGCGCGTCTTGCCAGGAATTGCGCGTCGCCGAGCACATAGAAAGGCGGAAGCGACAGTTGCGATCGCTGTTGCCAGATCGCGAGCGTCAGATCCGGTCCGATGCCCGCCGGCTCGCCTAGGGTCAGCGCCAGCGATTTGGACATCACGGACTATTTCATTTCGATCATGGCCTGGCGGCGCAGCTCGCTCAGGTAACGCTTGGACTGCGCCTCGAAGCGCGAGTTGAAAAGCGCGGTCCTAGCGGCGCGCTTCTGCGGCGTGTCGGTCGTGTTTGCCACCTTCTCGCACAAGGCGAAGACCGCCACGCCCTGGGCACTGACTTCGGGCTTTGTGAGTTTGCCGACCGGTGTGCTGTTGAGAACCTCGCGCAAATTATCCGGCAAATCGGCCGAGCTGCGTCGGACTGGATCGCGCACAGCGACGTCGCGCAGCGAGCGCGCGAAAGCCACGCCATCCTCGCAGTTCGCGAACCGGCTGCGAAGCGCTTCCGCTTCGCGCATCCGGCCCTCGATCACTGATTGCGGCGAGCCTTTCGGTACGATGAAAAGAATTTGGCGCAGCCGGTAGTCGTAAGCCACGGCTTCGCCTTCTCCGCCCTTTTTCTCTACAGCATCCCTGACCTCTTTTTCCTCAATCGCCAGGGTGGCGGGAAAGCGGGCGCGCAGCAGTTGGTTCCAGGCAATCTCCGCCCGCAAACGCGATCTGATCGTATCGATATTGACGCCCCGTCCGACCAATGCCTGCGTGAATTGCTCGACGTTCAGACCTGTGCGGCTGGCCATGTTGCTGACGGCCCGGTCCACATCGGCTTTTGGCGCATCCATGTTGTAGCGGCCCGCTTCCTGGACCTTGATCCTTTCCTCAATCAGCGTCTCCAGAACTTCCTGCCGCGGCGGCGTTTTCTGGGTGGAGAGTTGCATGAATTTCGAGCGCTGTTCGATGTCATAGGTCGTGATCGGGGTTCCGTTCACCATCGCAGCGACTTGTTGGGCCGCGGCCGGAGAAGCCGTAGCAAGGCTTGCGGCCATCATCACCGCTGCGCAAATACGCCCAATCCGATCACGCATCATGCAAAATCCATTGTTTCGCCGCGACATCATTCTGAGGTCAGCCGTCTTCCTGGTGAAGCAAGGTGAGGACGCCGATCAGGCCCCCGAACAGCACTGGAAGCCAGGCTGCCGCTACCGGATCGAGCAATCCGGCCTTGCTGAAATCTTCGAAAAACTTCGACAGAACATACAACAAAAAGCCTGCCGCCACTCCAGCTAAAACCATCTTCTGGACGCCGCCGAAACGAAAAAAACGTAACGATACGGCCCCCGCCAGAAGCACCATGGAAACGAACAGGAACGGCAGGGCGAGCAGCTTCTGGTACTGCACGCGGTAGCCGGCAGCGCCAAGCCCGGCACTATCCGCCAGCTCGATAAAGAGCGGAAGGCTCCAGAATGGCACGGTTTCCGGGGTGGCGAAGCTTTCCCGCACCTGCTCGGGTGTCAGGTTGGTGCTGAGCAGATAGGTCCGCGTGGGAACAGCGGGAGTGCCTGTGACATAGATGCGCGCGTCTTCCAGGCGCCAGTTGCCGCGCTCCAGCACGGCGGTTTTGGCCTCGATGCGCTCCTGGAATTTTCCGCTGTTGTCGAACGTGAAGGCGGTGATGCCGCCGAGGCGCACGCCTTGTTCACGGCTGGTCTGCGCATTGATGATCGATTGGCCATCGACGCTGCGCTGGCGCACCCAGAATCCGCTACCGGAACTGGAACGCAAGCCTCCGAGGTCTTCGCCGAGCAGCTCTGCCTGCAGCCGTTTCGATTGTTCCTGCAGGAATGCCGAAACCGGATTGTACACGGTTGTTGCGGCGATGCCGATCAGCAGCGCCATCAGGAGTGCGGGACTGATGAATTGCCACGCCGACATGCCTGCGGCGCGGGCGATCACCAGTTCCAGCCGGCGCGAGAGATTGAGGAAGCAGACCATGCCCGCCAGCAATATGCAGAAGGGTAGAAGGCGCTCGGTTATCTGCGGCACGCGATAGAGTGAGGCTTTGGCTACCGTCCAGCCTGAGATATTCGGCACGTCCGCGGTGCGGCGCACAAGCTCGACATAGTCCACCATCGCCACCAGCGCAAAGACGCCGAGAAAAATCGCCAGCGCCGCATTGACAAAACGCGCGGCGAAGTAGCGATGCAACGTGGTGACCCTGCGCATGGAAATCACGCTGTTGCCGGACGCGGCGCAAAGCGCTCTTGCAGCGCGCTCAAGGTATTCGTGATCACGGCGGGAGGCTCGATGATGATCCCGCGTCCGATCGCCCAGATGCTCAGCGCCGCCGCCGTGGCTAACAGAAAATAGTGAAACACGATCATAAGTGGTGCATTGACCGAGATCACCGTGGTAGCGAAACCGGAAAATCGCAGCAGCGCCAGCACGCCAATGGTCCCGAGCAGCGAGAGGTTGCGGCTTTGCCGCGTCGTCCGCGGGGCTCCGAGATAGGCGTAGGCAACCAGCACGAAAACCAGCGGATAAAGCGGGGCGGACAGGCGATCATGCAGTTCCGCGCGTAACTGCCCTGGTTGCGATTTCACCAGCGGGTCCTTCGGATCCGGCCATAACAATTGCCAGAGATAACGTTCGCGCACCGACTGATTGAGCGTCGCCGACGAAGCGAACTGCGACAGATCGAAGGCATAGCGGTCGAATTCGACAATGTTCGGCTCGGTCTCGGTGGACTGGTGCCGTTGCACGGTGCCCCCTTGCAGGACGAGGAAAGTGCCATGCTCGTTCTTCAGAATCTCGCCCCGTTCGGCCAGGACGGAAAGGTGTTCCTTCGGGTTGCGTTTGTCGTCGATCAACACGCCGAGCAGCTCGCCGTTGCTCTGCCGTTCACGGATGTGGAAGGTGACGCCTTTCTGAACATTGATGAACCGGCCGGGACGGACGACGTAAGTCACAAGATCAGTGCGTACTTCCATGAACCAGCTGCGAAAGGCGTGCAGACTTTGGGGCGCGATATAGAAACTCAGAATAGCCACCAGTGCGGAGACGATCGCGGCTGCCGCGAGAAAAGGTCGAAACAGGCGCCAGGGCGACATGCCCGAGGCGTTCATCACGATGATCTCGGAGTCCGTGCCCAGCTTGTTGAGCACATAGGCAGTCGCCATCAACAACGCGACCGGCGCAAGCAACACCACCAGATGCGGGATGATGAGTGCGGTGATCTGCAGGAAGACCAGGGCGGTCTGGCCCTGGTCGGTCATCAGCTCGATCTCGCGCAGCGCCTGGGTAACCCATATCAGAGCGGTGAGGCAGACCATGACAGCGAGAAAGGCACCCAAGGTGGTGCGAAAAATATAGCGCCCGATCGACCCCATTTTGCCTGACGCTCCTTGCGGTCCGATACCCGCCACGGCCTTGTTACTTTTGCAGGATTCTGTTGATTTCTCCACAAAATGGCTTCGGCAAGGCCAATTTGGGGCGTCGGGAGCGAACGCAGGTCTAACCCTGCATTCCCTAGCCCCGCTCGGCCTTCCCCAGTTTTAGCGCTTTGCAGAGGCCACCCAGGCGGTTCATATGGGCCCGCAAGAACTTCCCGTAACCCTCCCGCTTTGCAAGCGCAGTTAAGAGGCTTTCTGAACATGTCCGGAGCCAGCAAGCTCGGATTTTCTGGTTTTGCCACGCCCGCCAAGGGCGCACTGGTGGTCTTCTGCGACGATAAGCTCGCCTTCGGCGCAGCCTCGAAACGGTTGCTCGGGCGAGCAGTTGACTTCATCAAGCGCGCGGCAACCGCAGACAGCTTCACCGGCAAAACTGGCGGGACGCTCGACATTATCGCGCCGCCCGGCTTGCCGGTTTCCCGGCTGGTGGTCATGGGCCTAGGCAAGGCGAAAGATTTGAAGCCGCTCGACATCGTCAAGCTCGGCGGCAAGGCAGTAGGCAAACTTCCGCAATCCTGCACCGAGGTCACCATTGTTGCCGACCTGCCAGCTGGCGCGATGAAGCCGGATCAAGCCGCCGATCTAGCCCTGGGCGCGCAGCTGCGCGCCTATGCATTCGAGCGTTACAAAACCAAACGTAAAGAAGGCGAGGAAAAGCCAGCCCTCACCAAGATGACGGTGGCGGTAGAAGACGCAGGTGCGACCCGCAAGGCCTGGGCATCGCGCGCGGCAATTACTGAAGGCACCGTGATCGCGCGTGACCTCGTCAATGAGCCGCCGAATGTCCTCTATCCGGAGGAGTTCGCCCGCCGCGCGGCTGCATTGAAAAAACAGGGTGTTGCGGTCGAGTTGCTCGACGTCAAGGCGATGCGGAAGCTCGGGATGAATGCCTTGCTCGGCGTGGGGCAGGGGTCGGTGCGCGACAGCCGCCTCGTGGTGATGCGCTGGAACGGCGGCAAGCCGGGGACGCCGCCGGTCGCCTTCATTGGCAAAGGTGTGTGCTTCGATACCGGCGGCATTTCCATCAAGCCGGCGGGCAGCATGGAGGATATGAAGGGCGACATGGCGGGCGCGGCCTGCGTCGTCGGCCTTATGCATGCGCTGGCCGCGCGCAAGGCCAGGGTCAACGTGGTCGGTGCGATCGGGCTGGTCGAGAACATGCCGGACGGCAAGGCCCAGCGTCCGGGCGACATCGTCACCTCCATGTCCGGCCAGACCATCGAGATCATTAACACTGATGCGGAAGGCCGACTGGTGCTGGCCGACGTGCTGCATTACGTCAACAAGCGCTTCAAGCCGAAATTCATGGTCAATCTGGCCACGCTAACCGGCGCGATCATCGTCGCGCTCGGGCATGAATATGCCGGGCTGTTCTCCAATGACGACAAGCTGTCCGAACGCCTGACCAAGGCCGGCGAAGCCACCGGCGAGCGCGTCTGGCGCATGCCGCTCGGTCCCGAATACGACAAGCTGATCGATTCCAAATTCGCCGACGTGAAGAACACCGGCGGCCGTAACGCGGGCTCGATCACCGCCGCACAGTTCCTGCAGCGTTTCGTCGATAAAACCCCCTGGGCCCATCTCGACATCGCCGGCACCGGCATGGGATCGCCCCAGACCGACATCAATAAGAGCTGGGGCTCCGGCTTCGGCGTACGGTTGCTTGACCGGCTGGTAGCGGATTATTACGAGAAATAACCGCACGGCGGAGCGATGACTGAGATCCTTTTCTACCATTTGCAACGCCAGCCGCTGGAACGGGTGCTGCCGACGTTGTTGGAAAAATCATTGGAGCGCGGTTGGCGTGTCGTGGTGCAGGCATCGTCGGATGAGCGCGTTGAGGCGCTTGATGCGCATCTGTGGACCTACCGCGATGACGCTTTCCTGCCGCACGGCACGCCCAAGGAGACGGAGGCCGCGCAACAGCCTGTCCTGATCACCAGCGGGCACGAAAATGCTAACAGCGCCCAGGTTCGTTTTCTGGTTGATGGGGCGCCGTTTCCCGTCGATACGGCGGCATATGAACGCGTGGTCCTCCTGTTCGACGGCGATGATCCGGATGCTATTGCCGCCGCGCGCGAGCGCTGGACGGAGGTCAAGGCGCAGGGTTTCGAGGCCACTTACTGGCAGCCGGATGAGCAGGGCCGGTGGGTAAAAAGGGCCTGACCGGATTAATTAATTGTGCGCCGGAGGATGGTTTTTTCGGGTTGTCTAAGGCATTGAAGCCGTCATGATCGTGTCGCAAAATTAGGTTTGGTCGTTTCCGGTTCGGCCGGACACAGGGATTTCCCAACAGATGCAATATTTTGGGCGGAATCGGATGCGGGGCTTGGCGCTGCCGGTTGCGATGCTGGCGCTGACGCTTGGCGCCTGCGGCTCGATGGAGCGCGCCTCAGAGCTGATGCCGAAGGCTTCGGACTTCAGCGTCACCGGCTTCGAATGGAATCCATATTCCAAGGCGTCGATGTCAGTCCAATCAACATTCAAACGCACTCCCCTTACGGCGGCGGATTACATCAGCGCCGACGGCAGCTGCGCCGAGGCGGCGGCCGCCGAAGACAGCTCCGAACCGAAGGTTGCGGGCGCGGTTGCGTTGCAGATGAGCGAATGCGCGGTTGTGCGGGTGCTGGGCGCGCCGGAAAGGGTTGATATCGGTACCAATGAACGCGGCGAGCGCTTGACCAAGCTGCTGTATAGCCGCGGCGAACGTCCGGGCCTGTATTCCTTTACGGCCGGCCAATTGACCGAGATCGCACGCGTGGCTGAACCGCCGCCGCAAAAACCGCAAAAGCCCGCGGCGAAACCGCGCCGCGCAGCCACCTAAAGTCACGCCGTGACCGCCTCGAAGG
Organism: uncultured Alphaproteobacteria bacterium; assembly: GCA_963728585.1. Classification (GTDB taxonomy): domain Bacteria; phylum Pseudomonadota; class Alphaproteobacteria; order Rhizobiales; family Xanthobacteraceae; genus CANKHA01. The sequence continues at coordinate 125,393 of CAVSLB010000026.1, read as the reverse complement.
CGGCGCTCGCTTCTAGCCATTCCTCTTCGGCACGCGCCAGCGCAACGGCGGCATCTGCGCGCGCCTTGGCGACACCTGCCGCTTTCTGCGGGTCCTGCGTGAACAACCCGCCGGCCAGCGCGGCTTCCAGCCGTTCGATCTCAGCCTTGTGCCTGGTGATCGCTTTTTCCGCCGTGGTGATTTTGTGACGCAAGGGCGCAAGCTCGGCCCGTCTGTCGGCGGCGGCGCGCCTGGCTTCGACCTTTGAGAGTTGCGGCTCCGCCTTGGCCGCGCCGTTGCCGGAGCGGGCGCGGTCGCCGCGAAGCACCATCCGCCGGTATTGCTCGAGATCGCCGTCAAAGGCCGCGACCGAGCCGTTCTCAACCAGCCAAAGCCGGTCGACGCAGGCCTCGAGCAGATAGCGGTCATGCGACACTAGAATCACCGCGCCGGGGTAGTCGTTGATCGCATCCACCAGCGCGGCGCGGCTGTCGATATCGAGATGGTTGGTCGGCTCATCCAGAATGATGAGATGCGGATGATCGAAAGTTGCAAGCCCGAGCAACAGCCGTGCTTTCTCGCCACCGGAGAGACTGGAGACTGACGTGTCGGCCTTGTCAGCGGAAAAGCCGATGGCGCCCGCCCGCGCCCGCACCTGCGCCTCGCTCGCTTTCGGCATCAGGGCGCGCACATGGTCGTAAGCGCTTTCGTTGAGATGCAACTCGTCGAGCTGGTGCTGCGCGAAATAGCCAATCTTGAGCTTGGAGGCGCGGGTAATCTGTCCACCCAGCGGAGAAAGCCGCTCGGCAAGGATCTTGGACAAGGTCGATTTGCCGTTGCCGTTTGAGCCAAGCAGGGCGATGCGGTCGTCGTTGTCGATGCGCAAGCTGAGATCGCGCAACACCGGACGTCCCGGTTCATAGCCGGCGGCAACGCCCTCCATGGCGATGATCGGCGGCGACAACAGTCTTGCCGGTGCCGGGAAAGAAATTGGGAGAACGTCGCGATCGATCATGGCCTCGATCGGCACCAGCTTGGCGAGCAGCTTGACGCGTGACTGCGCCTGTTTCGCCTTGCTGGCCTTGGCTTTGAAGCGGTCGACGAAGGCCTGCAAATGTTTGCGCTGGGCCTCCTGCTTCTTCGCCGCTTTGGCATCGAGCTGCTGACGCTCGGCACGCTGGCGCGCGAAAGACGAATAGCCGCCGCGGTAGAGCGTCAGCTTTTCGTTTCCGAGATGCAGGATGTGATCGACCGAATTGTCGAGCAGGTCGCGGTCGTGGCTGATGACGATCAGACTTTTTGGATAGCGGGCGAGGTGATCCTCTAGCCAGAGCGTGCCTTCGAGGTCGAGATAGTTGGTCGGTTCGTCCAGCAGCAGCAGGTCGGGCTCGGAGAACAGCACGGCAGCGAGCGCCACGCGCATGCGCCAGCCGCCGGAAAATTCGCCGACGGGGCGCTGCTGCGCCTCGGTAGAGAAGCCAAGCCCCGCCAGGATGGAAGCCGCACGCGCCGGGGCGGAATGTGCATCGATGTCCACGAGACGCGCATGGATTTCCGCGATCCGGTGCGGATCGCGCGCGGTATCTGCCTCGGCCAGCAGCTGCGCGCGCTCGGCATCTGCCGAAAGCACCACCTCGACCAGACTCTGCGGCCCATCCGGGGCTTCCTGCGCCAGTCGGCCGATACGCGTGCGTGCGGGCAGGACGATGCTGCCGGTTTCCGGCGACAGTTCTCCCGCGATGGCGCGAAACAGCGTGGTCTTGCCGGTTCCGTTGCGCCCCACGAAACCGACTCGGGAATTCGCGGGAAGCTGGACCGACGTATGGTCAATCAACAGGCGTCCGGCCACGCGGATGGATAGGTCTCTGATGAGAAGCATGGGGCGCTTTGTGGCTATCACCTCGGCCGGATGCAAGTGTTTATAACGCGCTGCCAGTTTGCATTCCGGCGGCGTCTGCGATCTTGCCCCCGGGCGCGGCTGGGCACTTTCGTTCACCAGGCGAGATCAACGGCGGCTTGGGGGCTGCCCTTTTTGTGCTTGCGTGCCGAGGCCGAGCGTCTGTGCGATGACTTGCCCGAGCGCGAGAAAATCTGCTTTGCGCGGCGAGGTGCGCCGCCAAGCCAGACCGATGCTGCGGCACGGTTCCGGATCCGTGAAACGCAAAAGCTTCACGCGCCGGTCCGCAAGCTTGGCGTCGAGCGCGATGCGTGGCAGCAAAGTTGCGCCGTAGCCATTGGCGACCATTTGCGTCACCGTCGCGAGACTGGTGGCGCCGAGACCGGCGGTCGGCTCGGAATTCTGCATCGCGCAGAAGGCGAGCGCCTGGTCGCGCAGGCAGTGGCCTTCCTCCAGCAGGATCAGCTGGCGCTGGCTGACGTCGCGCGCATTCACCCGCGCTTTCGCCGGCAGCGGATCGTCCGCCGGCACCGCCAGCAGGAACGGATCGTCAAACAACTTGAGTGTCTCGATCTCGCCGTTGCCGACAGGCAAGGCAAGGATGAGCAGATGCAGACTTCCGCGCGCGAGTTCATCCAGCAGCACGGCGGTCTGGGTCTCGCGTAGCTCCAGCCTCAGGTCGGGGTATTGTTTCTGGAGCGCCGGCAAGAGGCGCGGGAGCAGATAAGGCGCGATCGTCGGAATCACGCCCAGCCGCAACGGCCCCGACAACACTTTCTGTTGATGCCGCGCGAAGTCGACAAGATCATTGGCGCCGGTCAGCACTTGTTGCGCGCGGCCCGCGACCTCGCGCCCGAGTTCAGTCAGCACAACTTCGTTCGGCCGGCGCTCCACCAGGGGGGCGCCAAGCGACTGTTCCAACTCGCGGATTTGCATGGAGAGGGCGGGCTGGCTGATCGCGCAATCCTCAGCCGCCTTGCCGAAATGCCGATGCCGGGCGAGCGCCTCGAAGTAACGCAACTGCTTCAACGTGACCACGCCGATAAGATAGCCTTATCGGAGCCAATAGGCAATTCGATTAGACCTTATCTATTCGGCGCGGGAAACTCGCGGCTAACCCCGCGTCTCCAAAAAGGGAGGATTTTCCATGGATGCAAAGACCGACGACCAAGGCCCGGGCAAATGCCCGTTCACAGGCGCCCGCGGACACAGGAATCGCGACTGGTGGCCGGACGCGCTGGACCTCGAGATGCTGCATCGGAACTCGTCGCTGTCCGATCCGATGGGGAAGGATTTCGACTACGCCAAGGAATTTAAGACTCTCGATCTCAACGCCGTAATCAAGGACCTGCATGCCCTGATGACGGATTCGCAGGAGTGGTGGCCGGCCGACTTCGGCCACTATGGTGGATTGTTCATCCGCTTGGCGTGGCATGCCGCCGGCACCTACCGCATCACCGACGGCCGCGGCGGCGCCGGCACCGGCCAGCAGCGCTTCGCTCCACTCAACTCTTGGCCGGATAACGCGAACCTCGACAAGGCACGCCGGCTCTTGTGGCCGATCAAGCAGAAGTACGGCCGGAAAATCTCCTGGGCCGACCTGATGGTTCTCGTCGGCAACGTTGCGCTCGAGTCGATGGGCTTCAAGACGTTCGGTTTCGCCGGTGGCCGCGCCGATGTCTGGGAGCCTGAAGAGCTCTTTTGGGGTCCTGAAGGAACGTGGCTGGGTGATGAACGCTACAGTGGCGAACGCCAGCTTTCGGAACCGCTCGGCGCAGTGCAAATGGGCCTGATCTACGTGAATCCGGCGGGGCCGAACGGCAATCCTGACCCCATCGCCGCGGCGAAGGACATCCGCGAAACGTTCTTCCGCATGGCAATGAACGACGAAGAGACGGTCGCGCTGATTGCGGGCGGCCACACTTTCGGCAAGGCCCACGGCGCGGGCGATCCGTCGCTGGTCGGACCGGACCCGGAAAGCGGCGCCCTCGAGGATCAGGGTCTCGGCTGGAAGAGCAAACATAACACGGGCGTGGGGTGCGACGCGATCACCGGCGGCCCGGAAGTCACCTGGTCGCAGACGCCGACGCAGTGGAGCAACCACTTCTTCAAGAACCTGTTCGAAAACGAATGGGAGTTGACGAAGAGCCCGGCCGGTGTGCCGCAGTGGAAAGCAAAAACCGCCGCTGCCACGATTCCCGATGCCTTCGACAAGTCGAAGAAACATGTGCCGATGATGCTGACCACCGACCTGTCGCTGCGGATGGACCCGGCCTACGAGAAGATCTCGCGGCGCTTCCACGAGCATCCGGAGCAGTTCGCGGATGCATTTGCGCGGGCGTGGTTCAAGCTTACGCATCGCGACATGGGCCCGATCCAGCGTTATCTCGGTCCGCTCGTGCCGAAGGAGACGCTGATCTGGCAGGATCCAATCCCCGCGGTGAATCATCCGCTGATCGATGACAAGGATGCTGCCACGCTGAAGGCGAAGATCCTGTCGTCGGGTCTGACGGTGTCGCAGCTGGTCTCGACCGCCTGGGCGTCGGCTTCGACGTTCCGCGGCTCCGACAAGCGCGGTGGTGCGAACGGCGCGCGCATCCGTCTCGCGCCGCAGAAGGACTGGGAGGTCAATCAGCCTGCCCAGCTGAAGACCGTCCTGCAGAAGCTCGAAGCGATCCAGAAGGAGTTCGGCAAGAAGGTTTCGCTGGCCGACCTGATCGTTCTTGGCGGCTGCGCGGCGGTCGAAAAGGCCGCGAAGGACGCCGGTGTAGACATAAAGGTGCCCTTCGCACCGGGACGCATGGACGCGTCCCAGGAGCAGACCGACGTTGAGTCCTTCGCGCCGCTAGAACCGCGCGCCGATGGCTTCCGGAACTACGTCAATAGCAAGAAGCTCCAGTTCATGGCGCCCACGGAGGCGCTGGTGGATCGGGCTGCGTTGCTGCGGCTAACGGCGCCCGAAACGACGGTGCTCATCGGTGGCCTGCGGGTGCTCGGCGCCAACTTCGGCGACCCCAAGCACGGCGTCCTCACCAAGCAGTTGGGGAAGCTGACGAATGACTTCTTCATCAACCTCCTCGACATGAGCACGCAGTGGCACCAGGCCGGCGACAATGTGTATGAGGGCCGCGATCGCAAGACGAACGGGGCCAAGTGGACCGCCACGAGCGTCGACCTGATCTTTGGCTCGCATTCACAGCTTCGCGCGTTTGCGGAAGTCTATGCCTGCGCCAACTCAAAGGAGAAGTTCGTGAAGGACTTTGTGGCGGCGTGGACGAAGGTGATGAACCTCGATCGCTTCGACCTCGACAGGCCGAAAGGCGGGATCTCGGGAGCCGATCTGCCGGCTGCCGTGACTGTGCAGTAGCGCGCAACAAATTTCCCCGCCACGAAAAGCGCCAGGGCGGCCGCAAGGGCCGCCCTTTTTTGCCAGACTCGCCCCTGCGCGGTGTCCTTTGGCGGCCTGCGTCTCTGCCCAAGCTTTCCTCGGGCAATTTGGACGACCTCCGCGCTGTTCACCGAATTCAAAGCCCCGGCCTCGCGGAAGCGAGGCCGGGGCCTACGCATTTATTCAACCGATCGCTTAGCGGCAGACCCGGACGCGCTGCGCCCGCCAGCCCCAATGGGTGCGAACCCAGCGCTTCTTCGTGAAGCAGTATCGGGAATAGGCGTAATACGGCGCGGCGTAGCGCACAGTGACGCCATAGTGGGGGCGATGGTGATGACGCCAGCCGTCGCGCCAATGCGCCGAGGCTGTGGTCGGGATCGCTGCGGTGGCTACGAGGGTCGCGGCGGCAAGCGAGAAAGTGATCTTGCGGAACATGGGAGTCTCCCGGTTTTTGAATGCCGCCGCATTGGCTGCGGCCGGACATCCAAGCGTTCAGTGTCACCATCATAGGCAGCAGCGCTGAACGCGTTCTGAAGGGCGAATTCATAACCGCTTCAGGCAGATGAACCCTGCCGCGGCCGGCCGTTCAGATCAGGTTCAAACAGCCTTGCCGCTTAGGGGACCTGCCGCTATAAGCCCCGGATCCTCGCGCCGGCGTACGATCCGGCGAAGTGGAACCCGGTTTGCCGACGAGATCATGCGCCCAAGTTAATGGTTAGCGCGCGGCGCAGATAAGTTTACGCAATCTGCGCGAGCTTGATTGCAGCGCAAAACCGGTGCCCACTTTTGCTGATCGCGCGCGTGCCCGGGGTTTTTTATCGAAGGACGACGTGATGGCGGTCGAACGCACTTTTTCTATCATCAAGCCCGACGCGACCGCGCGAAATCTGACCGGTGCCATCAATGCCATGATCGAGGCGGCGGGGCTGCGCATCGTCGCGCAGCGGCGCATCCGCATGAGCCGCCAACAAGCCGAAAAATTCTACGAAGTTCATAAGGAGCGCCCATTCTACGGCGAGCTGGTGGATTTCATGACCTCCGGTCCGGTGGTCGTGCAGGTGCTCGAGGGCGATAACGCGGTGGCAAAGTATCGCGAGGTGATGGGGGCGACCGATCCAGCGAAGGCGGCACCGGCCACGATCCGCAAGGTACATGCGCGCTCGGTCGGGGAAAATTCGGTGCACGGTTCTGACGCGCCGGAAACAGCGGCCCAGGAGGTCGCGCAATTCTTCTCGGAGGAGGACATCGTCGGCTGACGCCGCAATATGCGACAGACCGCCGCGCCGCGCGCGGGCCTGTCCGGTTTCGGTGGCAAGACTCGCATCGGTATCGATAGATTGCGGCGTCTTGATCGGTAATTCCCAGGCGGACGGGTCCGCACGCTAGCAAAGGACGGGGAGTCACGTGGAACTGCTGTTGGAAGAGCTTACGCATCCGGCCTATTGGCTTGCGGCGCTGCAGATCATCTGGATCAACGTGCTGCTTTCCGGCGATAACGCCGTGGTAATCGCGCTGGCCTGCCGCATGCTGGAGCCGCGTCAGCGGTTCTGGGGCATGATCCTCGGCGCGGGCGTCGCAGTGCTGCTGCGTATCATCTTCACCGCTGTGGTCGCGCAGATCATGGCCTTCCCATTCCTCAAGCTGGTCGGCGGCCTGCTGCTCCTGTGGATCGCGATCAAGCTGCTGGTTCCGGAAGAGGACCACGCCGAAGGCAAAGTCAAAGCCGCGGACAGCTTGTGGCCGGCCGTGCGCATCATCGCCATCGCCGACATCGTGATGAGCCTCGACAACGTGATCGCCATCGCCGGCGCGGCCGATTCCGCCGCGGTGAAGATGGCCGTGCTGTATACCGGGCAACAGGCGGTCGATCTGGCCTATTACGTCAAGATCTCGCTCATCACCTTCGGCCTTGCCACCAGTGTGCCGCTGATCATCGCCGGCAGCGCGCTGCTGATGGCAATGCTCGACCGTTACCCGGTCCTGGTCTGGGCCGGCGCCGGTCTGCTCGGCTGGGTTGCGGGCGAGATCATCATCAAGGATGCCGCGGTCGCCGGCTATCTGGGCGAGGAATTGGTACACCGCTTGGAGCTCTGGTCGGCGGCCGCCGGCGTGGTTTTTGTGCTCGGGATCGGCTGGCTCATTCGCCGCAGCAAGCATAAGGCGATGCTGGAGGAACCGCTGATCGTCGATCCGCCGGGCCCGGAAGAATTTCCGCATTCCACGGCCGCGCAGAAGCAGGCCGCGGCCGACCGAGCGCGCGGACACTAAGCGGTCGGCATTGTGACGCCATCGGGGACATGCGCGCCGTGCAGGCGGCATGTCCCTTCGTTTAAGCGCAGGCTTCCTTCCGCCAGCCACTTCAGCGCCAGCGGATAAATCTTGTGCTCGACCGCGAGCACGCGCTGGGCGAGCGTTTCTGCGGTGTCATCCTTATGCACCGGCACTGAAGCCTGGCAAACGATCGGCCCCGCATCCATGTCCGCAGTCACGAAGTGCACGGTTGCGCCATGCGACGTCGCGCCTGCGGCAAGCGCCTGCTCGTGGGTGCCCAATCCCTTGAATTTCGGAAGCAGGGCGGGGTGGATGTTGAGCAGGCGGCCTTCCCAACGTGCGATGAACCATGGCGTCAATAGGCGCATGAAGCCGGCAAGGCAGACGATCTCGATGCCGCTGCCCTCGAGCACGGCTTGCAGCGCCTGCTCGAAGGCTTTGCGATTTTTTCCATAGTCGGTGTGGTTGATGACTGTCGTGGCGATGCCGGCGCCGCGCGCAAAGGCGATGCCTTCCGCCTGCGGGCGATTGGAAACGACCAGCACGATCTCGGCGGGATAACTGCTGTCTTTGGCGGCTTCAATCAGCGCGGCCAGGTTGGAACCCCGGCCTGAGATCAAAACTGCCACACGCTTGCGCGCCATCCACGTCACCGTTGGAGCTCAAGGCTTCCAGTATAACGGACTTGCGGGCCGCTCGCGGCCGGAACGATCTCTCCCAGCTCGACCACGCTTTCACCCTCGCGTTGGAGAACTGCAGTGATCGCCCGGGCGTCTTTTGGCGCCGCCACCAGCACCATGCCGACACCGCAATTAAAGGTGCGCAGCATTTCTTCCTGTGCGACGTTGCCCGCGCGCGCGAGCCATTGGAATACCGGCAGCACCGGCACGCGGGTGAGGTTCACCGTGGCGCCGAGGCCTTTCGGCAGCACGCGCGGGATATTGTCGGGAAATCCGCCGCCGGTGATATGCGCCAGCGCCTTCACGGCTTTGCTTTCGCCAATCGCTGTGAGGCAGGATTTTACATAAATGCGCGTCGGCGTGAGCACCGCTTCGCCCAGGGTCTTGGCAGGATCGAACGGCGCCGGCGCGTGCCAGTCCAGCCCGGCATGGCTCGCGACTTTGCGCACGAGCGAAAAGCCGTTGGAATGCACGCCGGACGATTTAAGCCCAAGCATGATATCCCCGACCGCGATGTCGGTGCGCGGCAGCAATGTCCCGCGCTCCGCTGCGCCAACGGCGAAGCCCGCCAAGTCATAGTCTCCGGGTTGATAAATTCCGGGCATTTCGGCGGTCTCGCCGCCGATCAGCGCGCAACCGGCTTGGCGGCAACCTTCGGCGATACCTGCGACGACCGCCGCACCGATTTCCGGATCGAGCTTGCTGCAGGCAAAATAATCCAGAAAAAACAGCGGCTCGGCACCTTGCACAACGAGGTCATTGACGGACATGGCGACCAGATCGATGCCGATAGTGGCGTGACGGCCCGTTTCGCAGGCAATCTTGACCTTGGTGCCGACGCCATCGGTGGAAGCCACCAGCACCGGATCGCTAAAGCCGGCGCTTTTCAAATCGAAAATGCCGCCGAAGCCGCCGATTTCCCCGTCCGCGCCCCGCCGCGCCGTCGCCCGAACGAGCGGCTTGATCAGCTCCACCATGCGATTGCCGGCGTCAATATCGACACCGGCCTCGGCATAGGTGAGGCCGGACACTTTGTCGCCCATGATATTTCCTTGGCTTACGCAGGCTAGTGTGGCGGTTCAGAAGTTCCCTCATTCCTTGCGACTGGGTTCGGGAGGGAACTTCTGAACCAAGCCACACTAGCAAACTCTATGATTTTTAGTGTCCCCTATGAATCCGAAGGTCGCAAAGAGGGTTCGCAGCACGGTTTGTGCGAACTTCGGATTCGGGACACTAATCTGCAAATTCGGTACTTGGGAATCATGCGCTGTGCAATGGCAGGATCGTGGCTATACTGAATGCTTGTGCGGCGCGCTTCCCGGCGTAAGGGCAGGGCGGCTGTTACCGGGACCCGCAAAACTCCAGATCCATGAGTATCCCAAACCTTATTACCCTTGCCCGCATCTTGCTGGTTCCTGTTCTGGTCTGGGCCATCATCGCCGGCGAGATGCGGCTGGCCTTTCTGCTTTTTCTCGTTGCCGGTATCAGCGATGCAGTTGATGGTTTTTTGGCCAAGCGGTTCGGGATGGCGACCGAACTCGGAGCCTATCTCGATCCACTGGCCGATAAGGTGCTCATTGTCTCCATCTATGTGGCGCTTGGCATCACCGGCGTGCTGCCCGCTTGGCTGGTGATTCTGGTAGTCTCGCGCGACATGATGATCGTCGGCGCCGTGCTGTTGTCATGGCTGGTGGATAACCCGGTGGCGATGAAGCCGGCGCTCGTCTCAAAAGTGAATACCGCTGCACAGATCGTCTTCGCGACGCTCACGCTGGCCTCGCTGGCCTTAAGCATAAACGCGGAGCCACTGCTCACCGTGATGATGGGGCTGGTCGTTATCTTGACCCTGCTTTCAATCGGCTTCTATCTGCGCGAATGGGTCCGCCACATGAATTCCGCGGAAGCCCGAAATTGAACAAAGGCAACGCAGCATGCGCGCAGACGCGAGGGCGATGAATTTCCGGCGACAGATCGTTTTCTGGGCATCGGTCTTCGCCCTCACCATCGTCGTGATGTGGCTGTTGGGCGACGTGCTGTTGCCTTTTGTGGCGGGAGCCACGATTGCCTATCTGTGCAATCCGCTGACCAACCGGCTGGAACGCTTGCTCCCGCGCTGGATCGCGGCGCTGATTGTCATCACGCTGGTCGTCCTGTTCTGTGTGCTGCTGATCCTGCTGATCGTGCCGGTGATCGGCGCGCAGCTTGCGGCCTTCATCGAGGACCTGCCGGGTTACGGGCGCAGGCTGCAGGCGCTGATCAGCGACCCGAGCCGCCCCTGGCTGAGCCGCTTTGTTGGCGAGCGCTTTGCCGGCGCGGACAAATCCAGTGGTGAGCTGATGACCCAAGCCGCCGCGCTGGGAACGGCTTTTCTCGGCAAGATCTGGTCGGGCGGCACCGCGGTGCTCTCGCTCTTCTCGCTCCTCGTCATAACTCCGGTCGTTGCCTTCTATTTCATCGTCGATTGGGAGCGCATCGTCAAAAGTCTGGAGCGGCTGGTGCCGCGCTCGCAGCACGACACGGTGGTGAAGCTCGCGCGGCAGACCGACGCGGCGATTGCCGGATTTGTGCGCGGCCAGACGGTGGTTTGCGTTCTCCTCGGTATTTTTTACGCCGTCGCGCTGTCCGTGGTGGGGCTGAATTTCGGCCTGCTGATTGGGCTATTGTCGGGCCTGATCAGTTTCATTCCCTATGTCGGCTCCGTCACCGGCTTCGTCCTGGCGACGGGCATCGCGCTGGCACAATTCTGGCCGGAATGGATCTGGATCGTCGCTGTGATGGGCATATTCCTGTTCGGGCAGTTCATCGAAGGTAATATTCTCGTGCCGAAACTGGTCGGCGATAGCGTCGGCCTGCATCCGCTCTGGTTGATGTTCGCCTTGTTCGCCTTCGGTTATCTCTTCGGCTTCCTCGGCTTGCTGCTCGCGGTTCCGTTGGCGGCGGCGGTCGGTGTCTTGGCGCGCTTCGGTGTCGGGCGTTATCTGGACAGCCCGATCTACAAGAACGGCGCGCGCTAATGCGCGGCGGGGAGCCCAACCGGAGTGCACGGCCGCGGCAACTTGCGCTTGCGCTCGGGCATGAAGAGAGCCTGGCGCGCGAAGACTTCCTGGAAGGCCCTTCTAATGCGACGGCGCTGAAGTTGCTGGAAGCTTGGCCCGATTGGCCGGCCCCGGTGGTCATGCTGACGGGGCCGGAAGGCAGCGGAAAGAGTCATCTCGCCGCGATTTGGGCTGCGGCTTCGGGCGCACGCGTGATCGCCGCACGCACGCTGACGGAGACTTCGCCGCCGACGGCGCTTGCAACCGGCGCACTGGTGATCGAGGATCTCGGGGCGGGGGAATTCGACGAAGCCTCGCTTTTCCATGTGCTCAACCTCGCGCGCGAAGAGCGGGCCTTTATCCTGATCACGGCGCGCATGTCGCCGGCCAACTGGGATGTCGGGTTGCGCGATTTGGCGTCGCGGCTGCGGGCCGTGCCGGTCGTTGCACTCACGGCTCCGGACGACACCTTGCTGCGCTCGGTCATTGTCAAGCTCTGCGCCGACCGCCAACTCACCGTGGATGAAGCAGTGGTGGGCTATTTGACCAGCCGGATCGAACGGTCATTCGGCGCTGCCCGCTCCGCGGTGGAACGGCTCGACCGGGAGGCCTTGCGGCAGAAAAGGGCGGTCAACCGTGCGCTTGCTGCGGACCTTTTTCGCGATGCCGGCGCTTGACGATGGGAAGCCCCCCAAGCGCGATCATGTCATCGAGACGACACGATGCGCGGCTAAGTAACCTTTTAATGCTATACTTCCGGTCATGACCGACATTTCACAAGCTACTGTTTTAGCAGAGAAAAAAAGCAGAACTCCGGCTTCAGCCCCAGAACCGGCAGCGCCCACGCCGCTGTTCGAAGCCGGCAGCGGGGATCGGTTTATCAACCGGGAATTGTCCTGGTTGCAGTTTAATCGCAGGGTTCTGGAAGAGGCGGAGAACCAGAGCCATCCCCTGCTTGAGCGGGTACGCTTTCTTTCGATCTCGGCCAACAATCTGGATGAATTCTTCATGGTCCGCGTCGCCGGTCTTAAGGGCCATGTGCGCGCGGGCATTACTACCAAGAGCCCGGAGGGTTTGACGCCCAGCGAACAGCTCGCGCGCATCAACGAGATGGCCTCGCGCCTTGCTTTCGATCAGCAGCAACGCTGGAAAGCATTGCGCAAGGAACTTGCCGAACAGCGGATAGTCCTGGTCGACAGTGCGGATATCACCAAACAGGAGCGTGCCGCGCTGGAATCGCATTTTCTGGTTCACGTCTTTCCCTTGCTGACGCCGCTTGCTGTCGATCCAGCCCATCCGTTTCCCTTTATTTCGAATCTCAACTTTTCCATCGCGCTACAGCTCACCCGCGCCAGCGATGGCAAAGGGATGAATGCACTCATTCGCATGCCGAACAAGATCGACCGCTTCATCCGGCTGACGGGAAGCGAGAGCGATGCCGTTCGCATGGTGACCATCGAGCAGGCCACCAGCCTGTTTATTGGCCGGCTTTTTCCCGGCTACGCGGTGAAGGGGCAGGGCGCCTTCCGCGTGATCCGTGATTCCGAACTTGAAGTCGAAGAAGAAGCCGAGGACCTGGTCCGGCTGTTCGAAACCGTGCTCAAGCGCCGCCGCCGCGGATCAGTGATCCGCCTGGAGGTAGAGGCGGCGATGCCCGAAGAGCTGCGGCGTTTCGTCCAGCGCGCGCTCGCGGTAGCCGACGACGAACTGGTGCTGATTGACGGGGTACTGGCGCTGAACGAGCTGGCGCAGCTCACGAATGTCGACCGGCCCGACTTGCACTTCGTGCCTTACAATCCCCGCTATCCTGAGCGCATCCGCGAGCAGGGCGGCGACTGCTTCGCCGCCATCCGGCAGAAGGATCTTATCGTTCACCACCCATACGAGTCCTTCGACGTGGTGGTGCAGTTCCTGCAGCAGGCCGCGCGCGATCCGAATGTCGTCGCGATCAAGCAGACCCTGTACCGCACCTCGGCCGATTCCCCGATTATCAAGGCGCTGGCGGAAGCTGCGGAAGCGGGAAAATCCGTAACCGCGCTGGTGGAATTGAAGGCGCGCTTCGACGAGGAGGCCAACATCCGCTGGTCTCGCGACCTGGAGCGCGCGGGCGTGCAAGTGGTGTTTGGTTTCATCGAGCTGAAGACCCACAGCAAATTGTCGCTGGTGGTTCGGCGTGAAGGTGCATCGCTCGCGACCTATGTTCACGTCGGAACCGGTAATTATCATCCCGTGACAGCACGGGTTTACACGGACCTGTCTTTCTTCAGCGCCGATCCCGTGATCGCGCGCGATGTTGCGCGCGTGTTTAACTTCATCACCGGCTATGCTGAGCCTGCAGAATTGGAAAAAATGGCGGTGTCGCCGCTCACGCTGCGTAAGCGCATCCAGAAACACATCGCCGACGAAATCGCGCATGCCAAGGCCGGGCGGCGCGGCGCGATCTGGATGAAGATGAATGCGCTTGTCGATCCCGACGTCATCGATGCACTCTATCGGGCCTCGCAAGCGGGCGTGCAGATCGAGCTTATCGTGCGCGGCATCTGCTGCCTTCGGCCGCAGGTCCCCGGGCTTTCCGACAATATCCGGGTGAAATCAATCGTCGGCCGCTTCCTCGAACACGGTCGCATCTATTGTTTCGGCGCTGGCTTTGGCCTGCCGCATCCCAAGGCGGCAGTCTACATTTCGTCTGCCGATTTGATGCCGCGAAACCTCGACCGACGCGTCGAAGTTTTATGCCCAATTCTTAATCCGACCGTGCATGAGCAGGTTCTCGATCAGATCATGATCGCGAACCTCAAGGATAATGAGCAGAGCTGGAGGCTCTTGCCGGACGGCAGCTCGACGCGCATAAAGGCGGCGGCGGGTGAAGAGCCGTTCAATGCGCAAAAATATTTCATGACCAATCCGAGTCTTTCCGGCCGTGGCAAATCGCTCAAGGAATCGTCGCCCCGTCTCTCGCGTCGCCCCGACCGGGCGTAGCCGGTTGCCGGCTGGGAACAAAGTCGCCCAGGGCAGGCTCGATGCGGGTCCGCCGATTGCGGTCATCGATATCGGCTCCAATTCGGTGCGCCTCGTGGTGTACGAAGGGCTGACGCGCGCGCCAACGCCGATCTTCAACGAAAAAGAGCTGTGCGGGCTTGGGCGTCAGGTGCAATCCACGGGTTTGCTCGCCAGGGACGCGGTCATGGAGGCGTTGCGGGCGTTAAGACGCTTTCGCGCACTCTGCGACACCTTATTGGTGAGGCGGCTGTGGGTGATCGCCACCGCCGCCTGTCGCGACGCCACCAACGGACCTGCGTTTATCGCCGCAGCGGAACGCATCTGCCGGGCTAAGATCGACGTGTTGTCAGGCCCGCGCGAAGCGCAATTGTCCGCCTTGGGGGTGGTTTCCGGCATCCACCATCCCGACGGAATCGTCGGCGATTTGGGCGGCGGTTCACTCGAATGCACCCTTGTCCGCGGCTCACATATCGGCGCCCGCGTTACCCTGCCGCTTGGCGGGCTGGCGCTGCAGGACACCGCGTCGAAATCGCTGAAGAAAGCGGAAAAGATCGTCAGCAAAGCCTTGGGCCATGTTCCTCATCTGAAATCGATGCGAGGCCGCTCCTTCTACGCCGTCGGCGGGACCTGGCGCGCGCTTGCGCGGTTGCACATGTTTCAGACTGGCTATCCGCTGCATGTGATGCACAATTATATCTTACCGGCGAAGGAAGCGTTGGAATTCGCCCGGCTCGTGCACAGGGTGAATCCGGAATCACTGTCGCGGATTGAGGTAGTGGCCAAGGCGCGCCGGCCTTTGTTGCCCTATGCCGCGCTGGTGCTCGAGCATCTGATCCGGATCGGCAAGCCGCAAGACATCGTGATATCCGTGCTCGGAGTGCGCGAGGGGCTGCTGTTCTCGCAGCTGAAGGTCAAGCAGCGCAAACAGGACGCCTTGATTGCCGCGGCTTCCGATCTCAACATCCTGCGCTCGCGCTCACCGCAGCACGGCGAAGAATTGATTCATTGGACCGACCGGTTCATGGCTTCCACCGGCGTGGAGGAGAACGCCGAGGAACGCCGGCTGCGCCATGCGGCCTGCCTTTTGGCGGATATCGGCTGGCGAACGCATCCGGATTATCGCGGTCAGCAATCGCTCAACATCATCGCCAATAACGGGTTCTTCGCTACCGACCATGCCGGGCGCGCGTTTCTCGCGCTGACGGTTTATTTCCGGCACATGGGTCTGATCGAGGAAGATCTGTCGCCGCGTCTGCGCGAGCTGGCTTCCAGCCGTATGCTCGATCATGCCCGCATTCTGGGCCTCGCCATGCGCGTGGCTTACCTGGTTTCCGCCTCGATGCCGGGCGTGTTGCCAGACACCCCGCTGCAGGTGCGCCGGCGCAAGCTGACGCTGGTGTTGCAAGGCAAATACCGTATGCTGGCAGGCGAGCGCGTATTCGGCCGACTGAAACAGCTCGCACGCCTGATTGGGCGCGAACCGGTAATCATCATCGAATGAACCTACCCGCGCTCATGATCGCGGCCCGGCAACACGCGTTGTCGCCGCCCTTACTCACGCCAAGCCATTGAAGTCGAGAGAGCAGGTTCAACACGCATAGGCATTTCCCCCCAGCCGATTGCCGCTCTAAGTCTCATCCATTGACCCCTAAGCATCGGTCGACAACGGTAACGTGCGATTTTGAGTAAACAAGACACGAACCCGTCAACCTAACGGTCGCGATCTGTAGCCGGCGACGCGGGATGGTTGGCGAGCATGCCGGCAATTTCTGTGCAATTGCCGCCGCGAACTGCGCAACAATTAGCCCCGCGTCGCTCTTGTTTACGAGTGCCGTGCAAAGTGTTCCGCATCTGCCGCAGGTTTTAGCGGCGGAGTCGATGCCAATGTGGCGCTCAGGCCTTTAGAAGGCTGATAATTATAGTGATCCCATTCACTAATTCTTGTGTGTTGGCGTCAACACCTAAAGGTTAGCTTCGTGCAAAGGCGGGGAAGCCGGATGCAGAACCACGCTAACGAATATCTGGAACGCGCCATCGATTACGAGGCGAAGGCGAAGCAGGCCGAAGACCCGCTGATGAAGAAGACTTATGAAGAACTCGCCCGCAGCTATCGAACGCTGGCAACTTACGTTCCGAAGACCAAGGTGCAAAAGTAGGTCCCTGCAGCCTTGGCAGCGAAATGGACGCCGGGCGTGTTATCCTAATCCCTCGGTCGTCCTGATTTACTTTTTCTCATTTGTCCTAATTCGGATTGCCGCCCGCTCCGGTGCTGATAAGGTAGGTGCCGTAGGGGAATGCGATGTCAGGCAATTTGTTTAAGGACGCGCCCTTTGGGCCGGATGTCATTCACGTGTTAAGAGAAGCCTTCGACAGAGCCTGCAAAGCTCTGCAGGACACGGGGCAGCCCGACATTATTAAAGAAGTTCTCGTCAGCCGGATTATCGCCGCGGCCCAAAAGGGCATGCGCGATCCGACCAAGCTTTGCGCAGAAGCGCTCGCTTCATTCGGCCTAAAAGCGGACTGCGATTAGGGCGTCTCAGCCCACGGCCTCTTTCTTCAAAAACGGTGTGGCACGCCTGGTTCCCGGCATACCTTCCGGTCCGCGGAGCCGTTAGCAGCCCGCGCGGCCCCCGCGGCCGGAACAGCCCGGCCTGGTGGCGCAATATCGGCAAAGACTTCCGAACTACGATCTAAGGCACAGGGCCAGCCCCGGCCTTACGGGGCTGGGCGCAGGTCAATTTCGGATATGCCGCTGATGTTTCGGAGACAGCCGAGAACTCGGCTACGACTTGGAATACGTCAAGTTCTATGGCCCTAACATGGACTTGTTGATTGTCCTAAAGACATTTCGGATCTTTTGCGACCCACGGTATGTGCGCTAATGCTCGCCAAACTCCCGCCAGCAATATTCCGATCGCACCTGCGATTATCCCCACCAATGCTCCGGTTGGCCCGCATCTAATTCCGAGTGCCACGGCGACGGCTCCGAATAAAGAGCGCGTCATCACAAGGGACCATTACACTTGGTGCCTCGGTTGATGGGACCCTCAAACGAGGCAGCCTTTCCGAATGGCTTATTTGCATCTTCCGTCCACCGGGCGCCGGCTCTAACCAGCAACGAGACGGTGCCGCAGTTCAGGGCTGCCGGCCGGCGGAACTCAGTTTGTAGTCTCCGCCATGTTCAGCTCCTGTTGAGTGGTCCCAGCCGGCTCCTCATCGAAGAGATGAGCCCTCGCGTGAGCGTGGGCCACGACAATCCGGGAACCAATCGGCAGGTTGAGAGCGTTTGCCTGGGTGATGATGACCACAATCCCGTTGACCTCGGTCGGGGCGTTCGAGCCTGCAGGAGGAATTATTTGCTGGTTGAGGATGACGCGGCCGAACGGGAGCGGGACGACGGTATTGGGCGGAACATTGACGGGCTGCAGAACGCCCAGCACCCTCACGCCGACCAGACTTGACCCTTGCGTCGAGCGGAATTTCGAACCGTTGTCGATTCTCTCCTGCGCCACGGCGGTCACGGCATCGGCCCGCACGGCACCCTTGAGCAGCATAACGTCTTCCACCGTGGCGGTCGTCTTCGCCACGGTGCCGCTCGGCTTCTTGCCGCCGAACGCCGTGGTGACGCCGGTCCCGAGCGACAGGATGGATCCGACATCCAGTTCGGTGATATTGCTGGATTTGGTCTTTCCGTTCGTTCCTTCACAATCTATGTGAATGAGAGAAGACTTGCCGATGCGATTGGCGAGCTGGTTGCCAATTTTGCCTTCTCCCTCCGCGGCCCAAGCACCGCCGCCAACGACCACGTCATGCACCTTGCGGGAAAAGCCGGCCTGTGCGTGCGCCACGATGATTCTCGCGCCGACCGGCAGGTCGAAATCGTTGTCGACCTCAACTCTCACGATAAGGCCTTCTACCGTTATGCTTCCGCCCCCTCGTCTCACACTGTTCACGATGACGGAGCCGATCCCGGGGAGCGCAAGCTTTGTGTTCGGCTCGACGTTGCGATTGACGGCTTTACCGGCCACCCGCAATCCAACGAACTGCGTTCCCTTCGCATCGGTGCTAATGTCTGCGGCCGTGGCGGTTACGTTTGCGGCCGCCGTGAGCTCAGCGGCCCTGATCATGCCATTGAACATATTGAGCCCCTCGACCCTGGCGGTCGTTGTTAAGAGGGCTTGGTCAGCGACTTCGTCTGTCAAGGCCGTGGTCACAACTCCATCGAGCCGCAACACTCTGCCGTTTTCACCTGCGGAGATGGCGTCGACCTGGCTTCGCAAAAGCTTGCCATCGGTGCCCCGGCAGCTACAAGGCAAGTATGCCGACCGTCCCAGCGTGGCGGCGACCGGGCCGGCGTCAGCGCTCGCGAAGGTGCCGAAGGCATTGCCGCGATAGGATCCTTCCGGCGGCGCGGCCCAGACTGGGCTCGCGATGGCCAGGGCGGCGAGCAGAGATCCGGTTGCAATTAGCGGGCGAACTGCCCCGCGGGATGGATTGGTCGAAGCAGCGAACAGCTGACGAAACATGGCGCTTTCTCCTGCGGTTACTCCTCGGGCGGCGCGCAGGTGAGTACCCATTGCTGCCTCGTGAGCAAACAGGGAACGGCCTCCGTCAGGAGTTGGTGCCGTTAAATCGAAGGAATGCGATTCGCAAGGTAAAGAAATTGCCTTTGCATCAAATACGCGCGTGTCAATCTGCACAGCGCCGCTTAAATAGCTGCCCGCCGCCTCAGCCTTTCGGTTGTCTGATGCGGTTGCCCGCCGGGTCGGAACGTACGCAAGTCGCAACTGCGTCCGAGCCGCCGAAGTGGGAAGACCTTGCGGCGACGTCGATCACCGAAGGACCAGTGAAAACTCACCATTGCCGCGGCCGCTCCGGCGCCTTGCTCACTTTCCCGGGAGGCGGCTCCATCGTATCTTGGCGGGGAGCAGAGGCTGAGGCGGAGCCGGGGTGCTGATCGATCAGGCGGCGCGTCGGGGTGAGGGCGTGAGTTTCTGCGTCTTCAAGGCTCAGGCCGCAATCCAATGAAGAACCGCCCAAGCCCAGTAGCCGATCAGCGTCAACCACGCAGCGCTTAGGAAAATCGCCGAACCAAGTGTGAGAATTACTACGAACAGGGTGAGGATAAATTCTTTGCCGTACTGTGGATCAGCAGAGCCCGTGTCCATCTTTTTTTCCATGGCGCCATCTCTGGAGCCACATCAAGCCCAAAGCTGGCAGAGCGCGCCATGACGAAAGAAAATAAACCTTAACCCCCATGATTAACGCGACGCCGTGGTGAGCAGACGGCAAAGATGTTGCAGCGCTGTCGATCGGCGAGGGGAGTAGCCTTGGCTTACAACTGCGATCAGGCACGCCGCGCGAAGGCGGGCGCCGTCTCGAACCCCCCGCGGCTTGCGCCAGATAAGCTTGGCTTGATGACGCTCAAGTTACGGCCACACTTTCATGCTGTTGGGCTCGATCATCAGCGATGAAGTATCCACCGCTTCGAATGCCGAAGCAGGTACCTGCTTCAACTGCTCCAGTAGCGCGACCGGCCAGCGAATATCGGCGGTGCCCTGGAAGTACCAGGGCGAGCCGTTATCGGCGAGGACCAAGCCGTGTTTTTTCATCGCCAGCAGAACCGCCCTCGTGTCCGCGCGTAGCGATCCCGCGATTACATAGGAGGCCTTAAGTCGGAAGCGCGCCCCCATAGGTGGAAAACGCGGGTCGTCGATAGAGCCTGCCTCATGTCTCGCCGGCCACAGAAAACGTTTGTCGGTGATGTCGGTGGTGAAGCGGATCGCATGATCGATATTGCGTGCCGCAACTTCCTCGTAGCGCAAGAGGCCAGGTAGGATCGGCAGGCCAGCTGCGTCGGCAGATGTCCAGCCTCGTGTGCGCAATCGATTGCTGCGCAGGTCCCACGTGGCGCCGCTGCCCGCGTACCATCCTCCGCTGGCGCGTCGCGTCTGCCATGTTTCATAAAGTCGACAAGTGTCGCGGTCCACTACAACCGTATGGCGATCACCGGATGTCCATTGGCCGCCTTCGACCTTTGTATCCGAGCCGAGCGGATAGGGAACGCGGTCGCTCTCGCTGGCATATTGGAAATGCACGCGCAGCTTGGCATGCGAGCCGGCCACCACCGTAATCGGAATGCCGTAGGGCGCCGGTTGCGCGCCGAAGGAAGGACCAAAATCTGGATGCAGCTTCTGGCTCGGCGACATACGCGCCATCCATTGCGCACTGCGCACATGCACTGGCAGTTTACTTACGTCCGCATGCCACCAGGAATTGGCGGGAAAGTTAGGACAGGAAGTGCCGGGGATTGGATGACTGGTCGGTTGCGCGGAGGCAGTCCCGCAGAGCGACGCGATACCGAGGGCACAGACTATGGCGCGCAGGGAGCGTGTTTCAGCATAGGCCATGCTTCGAGGCTTCCGTCTAAAGAATAGCCGGCGGTTGCCGCGTGATATCGCGGCGGCGTGAAGAGTGCGTTAGTCAGACGCGACAGTTTGTTTCAATTGTGGCTCAGGATTGCCTAACTGCGCTCCACCGGAACCACGCGGCCCTTCTCCACCGCCAGCGCTAATTTGCCCTGCTTCAAGGCGAGCGCCTTGTTGCCGAATAATTCGCGCCGCCAGCCCTTGAGCGCCGGTACGTCCGCATCGTCGTCGCCTGCGATTGTCTCGAGGTCATCGACCGTGGCGATCACCTTGGCAGCGACCGCATGACGCTCGGCGGTCATGCGCAGCAACACTTTCAGCAGTTCGACGGTAGCGCCGCCATTGGCCACGCCGCGCGAACGCTCCAGCCGCGGCAATGTTTTTGGATCGCGCGCAATGCCGCGGTTGACCGCTTCGACAATAGCGTCTCCCCATTTTGAGCGTTCAAAACCTTTCGGCAGCGAGCGCAGATGACTGAGCCGTTCCACCGTCGTCGGTGCCTGAACGGCGATGTCGCCCAATACGTCATCCTTTAATACGCGCCCGCGCGGAATATCGCGGCTTTGCGCCTCGCGCTCGCGCCAGGCGGCAATTTCCATCAGCACCGCAAGCTCTTTCGGTTTCCGCACTCTGCTTTTCAGCCTTTGCCACGCATTTTCCGGGTCCGCGCGGTAGGTATCGGGCGAGGTCAGCACATCCATCTCGGCGCTGACCCATTCGGTGCGCCCGCGCTTTTCCAGGTCGGCCGAGAGCGCGCGATAGACGTCACGCAAATGCGTAACGTCGGACACGGCGTAATTCAGCTGGGCCTCGCTCATCGGCCGCCGCGTCCAGTCTGTGAAGCGGCTCGATTTGTCGAGCACGTCTCCGGTAATCCGCTGCACCAGCTGATCATAGGAGATCGAGTTGCCGTAGCCGAGCACCATGGCGGCGACCTGGGTGTCGAAGATCGGATGCGGCAGCTTTCCCGCGCGGTGCCAGCAGATTTCGATGTCTTGGCGCGCCGCATGGAAAACCTTCAGCACCTTCTCGTCGTTCATCAAATCAAAGAAGGGGGCGAGGTCGAGGCCGGGAGCGATTGCGTCGATTACTACCGCCTCATCCGCGCCGGCCATCTGAATGACGCAGAGGATGGGATAATAGGTCGTCTCGCGCAGGAATTCGGTATCGACCGTGATGTAGGGATAACAGGCGAGTCGGGCGCAGGCCGCCGCCAGTTCTTCGGTTGTCGTGATCGGCTGCATAGCGCCTAGATAGCTCAGCTTTCCGCCCGGGCAAAGCGGACTTTACCTTGACAAACAAGGTCATAAATGTGCTTCTCCCGCCACTTTAAAACCCGAGCAACCCACCTTCCAGGACCGTCCATGCATCGCTACCGCACCCATACTTGCGGCGCGCTTCGCGAAAGTGATGTGGGCAAGGATGCGCGCCTGGCCGGCTGGTGTCACCGCATCCGCGATCATGGTGGCTTGCTGTTCATCGACCTGCGTGACCATTATGGGGTGACGCAGGTGGTCGCCGACCCGGACAGTCCGGCCTTCAAGGATGCCGAAAAGCTGCGCGCGGAATGGGTGGTGCGCATCGACGGATTGGTTCGCTACCGTCCTGCCGGCACCGAAAATCCTGACTTGCCGACTGGAATGGTCGAAGTCTTCGTCAAGGAAATCGAGGTGCTCGGCGCGGCCGCGGAACTGCCGGTGCCGGTTTTCGGCGAGCAGGAATATCCCGAAGAGCTGCGACTGAAATACCGCTTCCTCGACCTGCGGCGCGAGGGCTTGCACCGCAATATCATGAAGCGCGGCGCCGTCATCGACTCGCTACGGCGGCGGATGAAGGAGCAGGGCTTTTTCGAATTCCAGACGCCGATCCTGACCGCTTCCTCGCCGGAGGGCGCCCGCGATTATCTGGTGCCCTCGCGCATCCACCCCGGCAAGTTCTACGCGCTGCCGCAGGCGCCCCAGCAGTTCAAGCAGCTGATCATGATCGCGGGCTTCGACCGCTATTTTCAGATCGCGCCTTGTTTTCGCGATGAGGACGCGCGCGCCGACCGCTCGCCGGGCGAATTCTATCAGCTCGATATCGAGATGAGCTTCGTCACCCAGCAGGACGTGTTCGACGCGGTGGAGCCGGTGCTGCGCGGGGTATTCGAGGAATTCGGCGAGGGCAAGCCGGTGACGCCGAAATTCCCGCTGATTCCCTATGCCAACGCGATCCGCGAATACGGCACCGACAAGCCGGACCTGCGCAACCCGATCAAGATGCAGAATGTCAGCGAGGCCTTTCGCGGCTCGGGCTTCAAGATCTTCGCCACCATGCTGGCCGCCGATCCGGAGGTCGAGATCTGGGCGATCCCCGCACCGAACGGCGGCAACCGTGCTTTCTGCGACCGGATGAATTCCTGGGCGCAGGGCGAAGGGCAACCGGGCCTCGGCTATATTTTCTGGCGCGAAGGCGATGAAAGCGGTGCTGGTCCACTTGCTAAAAATATCGGGCCGGAACGCACCAAACAGATTGCCGATCAGCTCGGTCTCGGCGTGGGCGATGCCGTTTTCTTCGTCGCCGGGAATCCGAAGAATTTCGTGAAATTCGCGGGTCCCGCGCGCACCAAAGTCGGCGAAGAACTCGGTCTGACCGACAAGGACCAGTTCGCCATGTGCTGGATCGTCGATTTCCCGATGTATGAATGGAACGAGGAGGAAAAGCGAATCGACTTTTCCCACAATCCTTTCTCGATGCCGAACATGCCGCCCGACGAGTTCCTTGCGCTGGACGTCAATGACCAGGATAAGATTTTGGGCATGAAGGCGATCCAGTATGACATCGTCTGCAACGGCGTGGAGCTGTCGTCCGGCGCCATCCGCAATCACCGGCCCGATGTGATGAAAAAGGCCTTCGCCATCGCGGGCTATGGCGAGGACGTGCTGGAAAAGAAATTCGGCGGCATGCTGCGCGCGTTGCAATACGGCGCCCCGCCGCACGGCGGCATTGCTCCGGGCGTGGACCGCATCGTCATGCTGTTATGCGGGGAGGAGAACCTGCGCGAGGTGGTGCTGTTCCCGATGAATCAGCGTGCGGAGGACTTGCTGATGGGCGCTCCCTCGGAGGTCGCGCCCAAGCAGCTGCGTGAACTGCATATCCGGCTTGATCTGCCGAAAAAATAAACTGCGCGTCTTCGGCGCGGACTATTTGCCGCGCAAACTATCCTTCAGGCCGCCGATCGTGTTTTGCACCTTACCGGCCGCCTTGTCGGTTTTGCCTTCGCCCTCGAGCTTCGCGTCGCCGAGAGCCTGGCCGGCCTTTTCCTTCACGGACCCTTTTACTTGCTTGGCAGAACCCTCAATGCGGTCTTTGTCCATTGCGTTGCTCCTACGAAGAGTTATGAACAAATCAAACGTATGACGTGATGCTTTCGTTCCGCTCTCATCAGCTCTGAATGGTTGAGTGCAACTGCAGAAGGAAGGGCTTCTGGTAAGCGATAATTTTTTTTAAGGCAGTGTCGTAATCGAACCAGGCCAGCCGATCGATTTCCGGAAAGCTTTGGCGTCGGCCCGACCGCGGCGGCCATTCCATCTCGAATTCGTTGCTGCTGAACTGGGCGAGGTCAAAATCGGCTTCGAAAGCCCAGGCGATCACTGTTTTGCCGCTTCGCTGCCGCACTGCCTTCAGCGGCAGCATGTCGCCGGCTGCGACGAACCCGGTTTCCTCGGTAAATTCCCGCCGCGCGGCAGTGAGCGCGTCGACATCTGCTTCGGCGTCGCCTTTTGGGATGGTCCAGGCGCCGTCATCCTTCTTCGTCCAGAACGGCCCGCCCGGATGGGCGAGCAACACCTGAAGTCCGTCACTTTGGCGGAATGCCAGCAATCCTGCACTGATCTGCGATCTACGCGACATGGATCGAAAGTGCCGATGATCAGAAGGGAGCAGACTTCTCGCATGATTGCTGACGCGTGCGATTATATTGCAGCAATAAAGACAATTTCCACCAGGCTTGCGCCCTCCAGCGCCGCGCCGACGCAGGCGCGCATGGGCGGATTTTCCACATCAGCCCATTCGTCCCACGCCCGGTTCATCTCCGGCTTTTGTTTCATGTCCGCGACATAGACCATGGCGGAAAGGATGCGCGACTTGTCGGTTCCCGCTTCGGCAAGCGTGGCGTCCGCGTCCGCCAGCGCCATCCTCGTTTGTTCATACATCGAGCCGACTTTCTCGCCCGCAACCGCGACCGCGAATACGAGCTGGCCATGGATGACGGCACGGCAGCGGGTCGGCCGCTTGCCCGAAAGACGGACGATCATGTTGAGGCTCCTGGGCGTTCCGAACTGAACGCGACCAATCTAGCCTTTCCGCCGAAATGAAAAAGGGCGGTCGCCCGACCGCCCTTTTCCGCTGCAGGTGTTTATTGTTTTACACCACGACGATCGCCATGATCTTGAAGCTGCTCGGCTCGATGATGATGATCCGCTCTTCCACGATGACGTATTGATAGCTGCGCCATTGCGGATAGATCTCCACGAGAATGGGCGGCAGCGGAGCGAGCCGCGTTTCGCGCGGAATAACGGTCCCGACCGAGACCGAGAAGTTCACGTTGGTCACGCGGGGAGCGTTGCTCGAGCGAATGACCGTCTCGCGGACCTTGGTCTTCTGCTCCGCCGACAAGGTTTTGCCACCGTCGCCGCTCTTCTGGGCGTCTTGTTTCTGGGCATCTTGCTTCTGGTCACCCTGCTTCTGAGCGTCCTGCTTCTGCCGGTCACCCTGCTTCTGAGCGTCCTGCTTCTGCTGGTCACCCTGCTTCTGAGCGTCCTGCTTCTGGTCACCCTGCTTCTGGGCGTCCTGCGCCCGCTGGCCTTGCTGGCCCTGCTGAGCCTGCCCTGAGGTGGCTTTCTGGTCGCCCTGCTTCTGAGCGTCCTGCGCCTTCTGTTGCTGCTGTGCGCCGCTACCGCTCTTCTGTTCCCCGCTCTTCTGTTCCATGCTGGCGCCACCGCCCGAGGCTCCGGGCTGCTGACGCTCCATCGTGCCTTGTGAGGCCGCAATATTGACGCCCGCCAGAAGCGCGCCGGCGGCGACTCCGATCATAAGTGCTCGTTTCATCGTGTTCTCCTGAACTGCGTTGTCGGGAATGAGATACCGTTTGCTGTTGCCAAGAATTTCAACGCGTAAGGTGCAACGCGACCACGATGGTGGACGTTCCTACCAGTAATGGCTTCTTGCGAAAAATTGATCCGATTAACGGCTGTTCACCCTAGAAAGATTGAGCTTTTGCAGCCCTGTGTCACGTAACCACAGGAACCATTGTGCACCGCCAGCGTTTAATTTGGAGTGCCACAGAGGAGAATTCTAATGCGCAATCACATGCTCGCTTCAGCAGTAGCTATTGCCGTCATGGCGCCGACTCTTGCATGGGCCCAAGCGTCCACTGCCACCGGTGCGGTGGGTGGCGCGGCGGCCGGAGCGGTCGTCGGTGGCCCGGTCGGCGCCGTTGTCGGTGGCACGGTCGGTGCGGCGGTCGGTGCGGCGGGTGAGCCGCCGGCTGAGGTACGCACCTATGTCACTCGTGAGCAGGTCCCGTCCGTACGCGTAACTGAAAAGATTGTGGTCGGCGAGCCGCTTCCCGCCACCGTGACCTTACGGCCGGTTCCGAACCATGCTGAATACAGCTTTGCGGTGGTCAACGATCGGCGCGTAATCGTGGAGCCGAGGACCCGCAAGATCATTCAGATCATCGAGTAAAAACACTACTTGGTGCGAAAGCCCGTCCGGAAATCCGGACGGGCTTTTGTTTTGCGAATCTCTTCGGATGGGGACTTCAAAGCAGGCGGAGCTCTTTCTCCATCCAAGAATTCAGGCAAGGAGAGCCCCGGGGGTAACTCGGGGCTCTGCCATTTACGGGTTTCGATAACCGGTGATTATTTGGCAGCAAGCCTGTCCCATTCGCGACGCAGACGTGAGGTTGCGCGTCCCCAATTCGCGTCGACAACGTCCCAATTGACCATCGGTCGGGCCGCCGTGGCCGAAGCAGGGGAGGCATCCGCTGCCGTCCTGTCATACAGATAGGCGCCTCCGATCGTAAGAATGATACCGACGATAACTCCCAGCAGAAAGCGCATGTCCCATCCCTTTCTCGCGTTTCTCAGTCGAAGCCTGCAGACCCAAGGAAACCCGGATAAGTGAAGGGAGTTCCGGTGCTAGCGGCCGTTAGGCGGCTTTGGCGAGTTGCGCATCCCGCACCAGCCATTCATGCCGCTGGGCGCAAGCAGGGCAACGCGCCACCACCACTTTGTTGGCTCGGATGCGAAGAAAGGTCTGCAATTCCCCCTGAATACCTGCGTCGACGTTTTTTCCCGTCCGCGGGCAAGTGAAGACCAAGCGTTCCATAACGTGTCTCCCGATTGGGACGGCCCCTCTCTCAATGCGAGCCGACGATATTAGTTCGACCCGCGCAGGCTGGCGAGCTCATTTGGCCTCGCAAAGGCGAGACGAGGGCGTTTTTCGACAACCTGCGTTGGGTCTTGAAGGCCCGTTATGCAGATAGGGCAGGGCAGTACCTTGGTCGTAGTATTCCAGGCTAATGTTGGCCCCAACCCATTGATTCTTGCTGATCTTTGGGAAATCTGGCAGCGGGCAACCTGTCATTTTGATGTCACTTTTCGGTCCCCGCCGCAAAATTAAGCTGCTATAGTCCGCCACCATGAAAAATTCAGCCAAGAAAGCCATTCGCGAAAGTGTCGCCGCACCCCCTCCCGCGCGTGAAACGGGACCGAGGTCGCACAAATTTCATGTGGGCCAAGCGGTTTATTTTACCGCCGGCACGATGGGACGTCCCGGGGCCAGTGGTAGCTACAAGATCGTGAAGCTGCTGCCCTCCGAAGGTGACGAACATCAGTACCGGATTAAGAGTCCCGGCGAGGCCTTCGAGCGCGTGGCCAAGGAAAGCCAGCTCGACCGCGATCGCTGACATCGCGTTCCTGTGTGATAAAGATCAAGCTTCCGCAGATCGGCTAAGCTTTTCTGTAATTGCGCGCCAACCCGTGTTTGGCCGGCAGAAGTCCCGCTTCGCCGATGAACTAGCCTCAGTGCAAGCAAGGTCTTGTCTGACATGACCGGCTGCTGACCTTGGTAGTTTACCTCATTGGGGCATACGCAGAGCAAGACGCCGAGGCGCGTCCTGTGGCGGTGGGAAGCGGCGCCGCCGCCGATCCGCGCATCTTCCTTGGTGATTAGGTCGATCGAAGCAAAAGAGCCATTGGCGTGGCGGGCGCGCTGGGGCCGGTGGCCGGGCCACGGAGTTTTTTGCCAATTTACGCTTGTCCCGCTTAGCCGTTGGCAGGGGGCTTGCGGCCACTTGTCGCCAGCGTGTTGAATGGAGCCTGCGGGCAACCGCCGGGGCAACAGCGGCGGATCTGCCTTATCCGTTTGCGGGAGGGATCGATGCACGTCTTACTGCGTGTTGGCACACTTGCGGTTATTTCCATTCTGGCCGTGATGCCCTGGACCGGCGCCGGGGCGCAGGATTATCCAAACAAGCCCGTGCGGATCATCGTTCCCTTCGGTGCGGGCGGGCCGGCTGACGTCTACGCACGCGTTCTGGCCCAGCATCTGGGCGACGCATTCAAGCAGTCTTTCGTCGTGGAGAACCGGCCGGGCGCGGGCGCGATCATCGGCACGGATGCGGTGGCGAAGGCCGAGCCTGACGGTTACACCCTGCTCTTGATGTCGAACACGCATACAACGAATGAATTGCTGATTCCGAACAGGCCATATGAGTTGATGCGAGATTTCGCGCCGGTGTCACCGATCAACTATTCCGATCTGCTGATGGTCGCGCATCCATCGACGGGCGTAAAAAATCTGCAGGATTTTATCGCATTAGCAAAAAAAGATCCGGGCAAACTCAATTACGCCTCCTCGGGGCCCGGGACGCCGTATCATATGGCGGGTGAGCTTTTCAAAGCGATGAGCGGCACTAATATTATTCACGTCCCGCATAAAAGCTCCGGCGACATGCGCAGCAGCGTTATCGGCGGTCATGTGCAGATGATGTTCGACGCCATCACGGTGATGGCGCAGGGCGTGCAGTCGGGCCAGCTGATTGCCCTCGGGACGACCGGTAAGCAACGCTCCTCAGTTATGCCCAATGTGCCAACGGTGGCGGAAGCCGGCGTGCCCGGCTACGAGGCTACGATCTGGCTCGGCATCCTTGCCCCGGCGAAGACGCCCAAACCGGTCATCGACAAGCTCAACGCCGAGATAGTAAAGATCATGGCCCGATCGGATGTGAAAGAAGCCTGGGCCAAGCAGGGTGCGGTACCGATGTCCATGAGCCCGGCCGAGTTCGATAAATACATTCGCGCGGACATAGAAAAATGGGCGCAGGTGGTCAAAGTATCCGGCGCCAAGATAGAATGAGGACCGGATTTTCCTGCCATGAATGGGAATGACGACTGAATGCCGGATTTGGCTGTGACTACGATTCAGGCGCTGCCGCTGCCTCTGTGGATGGCAGCTGCTCTTCTGGTGCTGTTGCTGGTTATTTTTTTTCTGGCGGTGCGCCGTTCCGGCTCGTTTGCGTCTGTCGGCGCTCTGTTCGGCGTCGCCGCGCTGGTGGTCATTGCCTTTTCGGCCTGGAAGTTCGCCGATCATTCCATCCTGCGGCAGCGGGCGGCGGAGCGCGAAGCGCTCAATGCGCGCGCGCTGCAGCTCACCGCCGCCGCCCTGGTGCCGGGATCACCGCTCGCCTGCCTTGATGGCGTGGCCGGTGAAGCGGTGAATGCCTCCTGTGAGGCCGCCATCTTCCGGTCGCCGGAGACCGTCGCCGCGGCTGTCGCTTATGTCGAAGCGAGGCTGCGCCTGCTGGCGGATGGTTACGACTATGTGGATCGAGTCGACAGACATTATTGGGATGCGCTTGCCCTGTTGCGGAGCAGCCTGGAGGCCGACCGCTATGGTTTCGTCGCGCATGTGTTGATGATGCGCGACGGCTGCAGTGTTGATTCCTGTGCCGTGGTCGGCTGGTTGCTGGGCGACTCCGGGCCGGTGAAGGCTAATATCAATGCGCGAACGCTCGAAAATCATATCCAGCGCTATGCCGGCACTTGGCCCGGACAGAGATCTTCGCCGGTCGCAGCGGCACCGCCGCCGGAATTGCCGCCCGCCCTCGCGGCCATCATGTCGGGGCCGGTCACGACCAAGCCGATCGACTTTCCCACTGCCGCCTCCATCCCGCCGGTGAGCATCATGACCGAACCGCCGGCTGCTCCCGCTTCAGCGCCGGCGGAAGCCGCGCCCGCCCGCCGTCAGCCGGCGCCGGCTTCGGCCGCTTCGCGTCCGCAATAGGGCTATCATGGCGCTGCATCTGATCAAACTTTGCGTCGGCTGCGATTCCGTCAAGGATCACGAGGACTGGATCCGCGAGAAGCTCAAGCGCACAAAAAAGAGCGCGCGTGCGCGCGAGCATATCCACACCACACGCATGACGCCGAAACGCGCGGACGAGCTTTTGGACGGCGGCTCGCTCTATTGGGTGATCCGGGGCCAGATCATGTGTCGTCAACGGCTGATTGCCATGCGTCCTTTCCTCGACAAGGAAGGCGTCAGCCGCTGCCGGCTCGCGCTTGAGCTCAAGGTGGTGTTGGTCGAACCACGACCGTTTCGCGCCTTCCAGGGCTGGCGCTATCTTGAGGCTGAGAGCGCGCCACGCGATCTCGACCGCGCCGCGCCGGGCGCCGCTGCCATGCCGGAACAACTCCGGCGGGAATTGCGCGAACTGGGGCTGCTTTAGCCCGCGATCAGCAAAAGTGCGTGCCGGTTTTGCGCAAGCAATCAAGCTTGCGCAGATTGCGTAGACTTATCTGCGGTTCGCGCGCTAACTTTAAAAGTGGCGCATGATCTGATCCGAAAACCGGTTCCCACTTTCAGGATCATGCGCTAGCTAGACCGCCACATTGTCGATAAGCCGGGTCTTGCCGATCTTCGCCGCCACCAGCAGGCGCAGGGGGCCTTTCCGCCGCAAAGCCACCGGCTGCAAGGTTTCCACATGTCGGGCCTCCAGGTAATCGAGCGCGAAGCCGGCGCGCTTGAGAGCATCGCGTCCCTCGGCCAATATGCCTTGGATCGGGCGGCCCTTACGGATTTTCCCCGCGCAATCTTTCAGCACCCGATGCAGCATGGGTGCGAGCGACCGCTCCTTGGGCGACAAGAAGACGTTGCGCGAGGACAAGGCGAGGCCGTCTTGCTCCCGGACAATGGGCGCGCCAATGATTTTTACCGGGATGTTGAGATCGCGTGCCAGTTGCGTGACCACCTGGAGCTGCTGGTAGTCCTTTTCTCCAAAGACCGCCACATCCGGCATGCACTGTGTGAGGAGCTTAGTCACTACGGTGGCGACGCCGGAAAAGAAATGCGGGCGGAACGCATCTTCCAGGCCCACGCTGGCGGCTCCCTGCGGCACGATCCGGGTCGCGAAGCCCTCGGGATACATGATGTTTAAGGGCGGCGCCCAGACCAGGTCGACGCGGTCTTGGGCCAAAGCGGCGATATCTTGCCGCATACGTCGCGGATAGCTCGCCAGGTCCTCGTGCGGCGCAAATTGTGCCGGGTTTACGAAAATCGAAACCACGACCCGGTCGGCTTGGCGCCCGGCGCGGCGCACCAGCGCCTGATGTCCCGCATGCAAGGCGCCCATCGTAGGGACCAGTGCCACCGTGTCTCCGGCGGAGCGGAAGCCGGCGATCACCCGGCGCAGGGCCGGGATGGACCGCGCGACAGGTATTGTGGACGGCATCGGGACGAGCCTTGGCGAGATGATTTCGTGACTGCACGAAAGGCTAGCAAAATTGCGATCAAGTGACCATCGATCGCTGAGTTATGAACTGCCAAACGAAACGAACTTGACCCGACCCTGAAAAAGAATCGACAATCAAATTGCCTCGGGGAATGCAATGGGTATCCAGGCTGCTGCGCGGGCCAAGTCTGCTCACGTCATCGTACTTGGTAATGAAAAGGGCGGGTCGGGGAAATCAACGACTGCCATGCATATTGCTGTCGCGCTGATGAAGAGCGGTCAGCGGGTCGCCACTATCGATCTCAACTCCCGGCAAAAGAGCTTCACGCATTACATCGAAAATCGCCGCGACTGGGCGAAGCGCGCGAACATCCAGCTCGAAGTGCCGGCGCATTATTGCATCGCGCGCGGCACCAGCATCAAGCTGGACGAGAACGAGGCGGTGGAATTCGCCGGTTTTGCGGAAGCGGTAACCACGGTGGAGAAGGCGCACGACTTCATCGTGGTGGATACACCGGGCACCGACAATTATCTGATGCGGCTCGCGCATTCCATGGCCGATACGCTGGTCACGCCGCTTAATGACAGTTTTCTCGATTTCGATGTGCTCGGCACGATCGATCCCACCACCTTTACCGTTACCGGCCAGAGCCAATATGCGGAGATGGTGTCGGAGAGCCGCCGGCATCGTCGGCTGATCGACGGCGCGCTGCCCGATTGGATCGTGGTGCGCAATCGTCTTTCCATGCTGGGTTCGCGCAACCGCCGCCTTGTCGGCGAAGGCTTGAACGAGCTGGCGCTGCGGCTGGGCTTCCGGTTCACCGACGGCTTCGCCGAACGCGTGATCTACCGCGAATTCTTCCCACGCGGGCTTACTGCGCTCGACGATCTCGATGAAAATACGCTTGGCACCCGGCCCAATATGTCGCACGTGACCGCGCGCGAAGAAGTCATGCAGCTGCTTGGCCAGTTGAAACTGCCGTTGGATGAACGCGGACAAAAGCGCGCGGCCGCCCGCGCGGAATGGCGCTCAGTCGCCACAGAGCCGCTTGAGGTTCATGACCTGTTGACTTGATCGCGGGAAGGGCCGGTCCCGCCTCAATGGCTAAACGCGGGGCCGGAAGAACGGCGGCATGAGCCCCCGCATCGCCCATCCGCAGCCGGAAGCATAGAAATCAGCCCGGCGCCGCAAAGAACGCCGGCGGGCGCCTGTGCCGGGCCGTTTACTATTGGTGGCAGGCGCGCAAAGGAACCCATTGCTTCCGAGCCGTCGGCTCGCCAAGTTAAAGGCGTGGGAGGATATCTCCCCAGGGCCTCGGAATGAATAATAAGGACCGTCCGCTCTCGCCCAAAGGCAGCGAAACCCGCAGCGACCCGGCTACCGTGGCTGCGCGCAACGAAATCGAATCGTTTCTTGCGCAAGTGAAGACGCTTGGCCCGCGTAGCGCGCTCCGGCCAGCGTGGCCGTCTGATTTTTGCGCTCGACGCGACCATGAGCCGGCAACCAACCTGGAATTCCGCGCGCCGCCTGCAAGGCGAGATGTTCCGCGAAGCCGCCGGGATCGGCGGCCTAGACATCCAGCTTGTCTATTATCGCGGCTTTGGCGAGTGCCGCGCCTCTGGCTGGGTTTCCCAACCGGAAAAACTCGCCGGCTTGATGGAACGCATCAACTGCCTGGGTGGCCACACCCAGATCGAAAAAATCCTCGGCCATGCGCGGCGCGAAACCCAGGCGAGGAAGGTGCAGGCAATGGTCTTCGTCGGCGACGCGATGGAGGAAGCGGTCGACGACCTGTGCAAGGCCGCGGGCGAGCTCGCGCTGCTGGGTGTGCCGGTTTTCATGTTCCAGGAGGGTGACGACCCGGTCGCCGAGCCGGCATTCCGCGAGATCGCACGGCTTACCCGCGGCGCCTATTGCCGCTTCGCACCCGGCGCCGCGCAAGAGCTGGCCGAGCTGTTGCGGGCGGTCGCGGTCTATGCCGCCGGCGGCCTCAAGGCATTGTCCGATGCCTCGCGCCGCTCCGGTGCTACCCAAAAATTGCTGCAACAATTGAGATAAGTCATGCCGACGCTAATTTTCGGCGTGGTGGTATTGGTCCTGCTGCTGTGGGCGGCCAATGTTTTCGCCAAGGCTGATACCAGTAAGATTGTGCGGGTTGTGCGTCCCGCTGGCGGCATCGGAGCGTTGGCATTAGCTGTTTTTCTCGGCGCACGCGGCGAGTTTGCTGTCGCAGTGCCTTTGGGCTTTGCCGGCCTCAGTTTGCTCGGGTGGCTGCCGTTCGGGCCTGCGGGTTTCGGCGCCCGCACCAGCAAGACACCGCGGCAGGTTTCCCGGGTGCGCTCGGCTTTCCTGGAAATGGAGCTCGATCACGATACGGGCGGAATGCGCGGGCGCATCCTTGCGGGCGCGCATGAGGGCGTCCCGCTGGAGGCGTTGGACGTCGCGACGCTGGTCGGCCTGCTTGCCGGTATCGATGAGGAAAGCCGCGCGTTACTGGCCGCTTATCTCGACCGCCGGGAGCCCCGCTGGCGTGAGAACGCGGATGGTGATGCGACAGCGGGGCAGGGCGCGCCGTCTCGCTCGGGGAAAATGACGCCAGAGGAGGCTTATCAGATCCTTGGCGTGGAGCCGGGGGCGAGCGCCGCCGAAATCGGCCGGGCCCATCGCGCGCTCATGAAAAAACTTCATCCCGATCAAGGGGGCTCGACGTACCTCGCCGCGCGCGTGAACGAGGCCAAGGACATTCTTCTTCGCCGCCATCGCTGAACTCCGTAAGCAACATTACAGCGAGCGGCTCCTGTCGTTGACGCGAGAATTTTCTTATTGCGTATGATCTCTTCGGCGGATCGGTTCTGACTTCGCCGGGATCATGCGTGCCTAATTTTTTAGGGCCATGCAGGCAATTTCGTTTTTCTTCAGATGCTGACAGGCTGCCTCGGCCTGCTCCTTGTCGAGACCGGCAAAGCGGGCGCGGTAGAGCGTCTTATCGCCTTTCACAACGCGTTCGGTGAAGCCGTCCGCCTCCCCGAGTAGGGATTTAGCGCGCGCCTGCGCGGCGTTCAGGCGCATTTTCGCTTCGTCCTCCTTGTCGAAGGCTCCTACCTGGATCACCCAGCCGGGCCGGTGAGGCGGCGGCTGCGGGGTTACGGCGGGCTCTCGATCGACCGGCTGCATCGGCATGGCGGATGCGGTCTTGGCATGGACCGTGCTGAGGACATCCGGCTGACGATCGCGGCTGGGATCGGCGAATGCGAATGCCTGTCCGTTCACCTCGGCGGACGAAATGCCGGGCGCCGCCGTCGGAGCCGCGAGCGAAACCGACACCCCGGGCTTGACCGATAAGGTTTTGACGGCAATCGGCTCGAGCGGCTGGCTGGAGCCGGGCACTGCGGCGGCCGAAGAACTGGCGGCCAGCAGCGAATCAACCGATGCGGAGGCAACCTGGACCGGGACGCTGGCAGCCGGGGTAGGACGAGGGCGTGGAAGAGCGGCCTCAGGCAAGGTTTCCGCGCGGGCCGGCGTAATGACGGCGGCGGCAATCCGCTGCACCACGTTGCGCTTCGGCGCTGCCGGCGTTGCTTCCGCGAGTACCGGAGCGGCGGTGCGCGTGGCGGAGGCGACCCGGACATAATCCGTAATCAACTCGCGCATTTTCGCATCGCGCGAGCTGGCGCTGCGTCCGCCAAGAACGACGCCGACGACATGACGGCCGGAGCGTTTCATTGACGTCACGAGATTGAACCCGGAGGCGTTAGTATAGCCGGTCTTGATGCCATCGACGCCTTCGACCCGCCCCAAGAGACGGTTGTGACCGGAAATGCTCTTGCCGCGGAACGAGAAGCGGGTGGTGGAGAAGAAGCGGTAATATTGCGGAAAATGGTCGTGGATCGCGCGGCCGAGCAGGGCCTGATCGCGCGCCGTGGTAATTTGCGCATCATTGGGCAGACCCGAAGCATTCTTATAAACGGTATTCTGCATGCCTAGACTGCGCGCCTTGGCGGTCATCAGTTTGCTGAAAGTATCTTCGTCGCCGCCCAACGCCTCAGCGATCACCGCCGCCACGTCGTTGGCCGATTTGGTAACGGTTGCGTTGATCGCCTCTTCGACCGTGATGCGCTGGCCTGGTTTTAGCGCCAGCTTCGACGGGGCCTGAGACGCCGCGTGAACCGAGACCGGCAGTTCAGTTTTGAAAGTGATCTTGCCCGCTTCCAATCGCTCAAAGAGCAAATAGAGCGTCATGATCTTGGTGAGCGAAGCAGGGTGACGCGGGGCATCGGGATTGTCGGAATGAAGGACGGCGCCCGTATTGGCGTCTACCACGATGTCCGCATAGGGCGGCGTATAGGAGAGGACGGCTGCGGTTTTGGCGCCGCGCTTACGTTTTGCGCGCGCGTCCGCCGGGTCGGCGGTGGCCGAAACGACAGCGACAGCGGTGATTAAACTGAAAATGCCCCACCGCAGCCTGTAACAGGCTTTGCCAGCCTTTTTCTGCATCGATTCCCCTGCCCCCACTCCGCTGGCGCCGGTGAAGGCGCCAAATCCCTGTCTTGTCCTGATCCGGGGAAGGGGTCGGACGATGTGCCTGAAGCAGCGCGCCTATGCAGGCGAGAACGCCGACCTCGGCACTCGAAACGGCTTTAACCCCTCACCACGACCGGATCGGCCGCCCGTCCCGACGGCACAGTCGGTGAGCCTAGGCGGATGCCCTTGCCAAAGCGTTAAATCAGCAATCCCCCTCTCGCAACCCTAAACCGGGGTCATTATGACACAAGGTCGCGCTCTGGGAGGGGATTTTCCGGCGGAACTGGCGGCAGTAGGGGGCGTGGTAAACGGCGGGGCCTATCCGGATATGGGCCTTTCCGGGTATCGGGGGGCGCTGCCCCGGCACCCGGGTTTCCGCGGCCGAGGCCCATATGTGCAGCCCGCCACAACTTGAACTCGGCCGTGACCCATGAAGCCAGGGCGCGCCGTCATGAATCATCAGACGGGCGGCAAAGTGCCGCGCGGCCATGGGGGAAACCTTTATGCGCCGCCATTGCCCCCGGCTGCCCACCGGCGACGGTTCATCGCTGCAAAACACTTCCGAATTATCCAGGTGACGTTCGCTGCGGCGTCCGGCTACTGCACAAGCGTGCTGCCGAAAGACGTAAATGCAGTGTTCCCGCTGCCGCCATATGCGTCGAAGGTAAAGTTCGAATTGCCCGAGTATGAGAAGCGCAGCGTGATAACGTAGCCCGACTTGGAGGTCACACTCAGATCGGCGCCCCCGGTAAGCTGCAAGTCTTGCTTCGGCAAGTAAACAGTCCCACTGACGAAATAGTCCTTGTTGCCCGTTAGTTTAAAAGCCGGCGCTTTGGTGTCACTTCTGGATCCAAAAATCGCGATCCCGGCATGGGTTCCGCTCTCCATTGGGCTGAATATGATTTTGCCCGCGCCGGACGAATCCCATTTGCTGTTGGCGCTGAAGTGAAGCATCGCCTTGTCTGCGGTCAGGATTATGTTTGAAGCCGTCGAGACTTGTGCGTCTTTGAAATAGTGTATTCCAGGTCCGAACGTCGCGCTGGCGTTGAAAGTAATCTTGCCGCAATACACGGTTCCTCCCGGAAAGGTCATCGCCGTATCGAAGGTCGTGATTTTCGTATACGTACACGAGCCGGGGACTGTCGGCTCTGCGATGCTGCTGAGAGGATCGGCGACGACCGGTTTCTTTTGTGGCGTCGGTGTGTAGTTCCCGGAGGTGAAACCGCCCACGACGGTGATCGATTTTGCTTTGATCCAACCAGTACCCGAGTTCGTAAGAGCGTTGGTGTGGCTCGAATTTACATGCATCCCGCAATTCGGAATGTTCACCGTGCCTTGTCCCGATACCTTGAAGGCGGCGTTCGCAGAAGCATCTAGCGCAATAACGCAAGCTGGTCTGGATGCCTCGCGCGCCTTTGCGACAACAGCTACCTCCATGGTTTCGATGCCGACCATTCCCATGAAAGTCGTCGGGACGCCCGCCGAACCAGTGACCGTCAGAATGCCCGCCGCTGGGTCGAACTGCGCGGTAACTGCGACGTTCTGCGCTTCCGGACTGTTGAACATTGCCGTAAACAATGCGGTCGCTTTGGAGGTGAGGTCTGCCTCCGGAAGCGTTCCGGCATCTTGGACGAGCTGTAGAGCCGCGCTATCGGCCGCGCCCTGCATGGCCGCCTTGGTGGCCCCGCCTCGGCTGAAATCAACGGCCGCACCGACCGCGGTCATAATCGGGATGGCCGCGAGCCCGAAGATCACCGCAATGCTGCCATGGCGCGCGGCGGCAAAGTTGCGGATATGATTGCGCAGTTGCGAAGCGATCAGTTTCATCGCCATAGCCATCATCCAAAATCTGGTTCGTCCCTGATGCTGATCGTGAACGACAGATGTGAAAACCATGTAAAGTCATTGGATGAAACTGTGTAGTTATTGATTGCAACTTCGAAAGACATGTCTCCCGATTGCATTCCCTATAAATAGCTTAACTTTGGTCGGCGAATTTTCGATGCCAATGAGGACCATTGTTAACCCCGCGCGGTGCGTTTGAGCCCGCATGGCTGGCATTTGCAGGACGCCGTTTTAATTATCTCCAGGCTTGGACCGAGCTGTCGCATGAGCATTGCTTCCTTCCGACAGTCATTCCCCAGGCCCATAACGGAGATGAAAATGAAAAATGCATTTGTGATCGGTGGCGTCTTCGCGCTGGCGACCGCCTTGGGTTCGACCGTCGCGTTGGCTCAGGCTACTGGCGGTGGCGGCATGCATCTTTCGGGTTCCGCATCCGCGCAGGCCGGCTCCAGAACGCTTGTCGAGGCGGAAGGCGCAACGAGCTTGGCCCGCGCCGACAAGGTCACGGTCAAGCGCGGAGTGAAGGACCGCGATGTCGTGCGCACGCGCGGTGCCAACAAGCCAGGCTTTTGCCCTCCCGGCCAAGAGAGTAAGCCCGGTTTGGGCAGCCGATTTCAGTGTTGATCAGTTGACTTCATAGGCGCGGCTCGCTCGCTGCGGGCTGCGTTACTTTGCGATGTGCTCGAAAAGGTGAATGCGCGTCGCCTTCAAGGCGTCGTTGAGACTACGATCAGCGCACCAGGTGAATTGGAGTGTCCGACCACTGTTGCATGCCAATGAGCTTGCAACCGGCCGTAACCTGGGAGAAATCCAAACTGACCGAGCCCTTGGTGGTGAAAGTCTTGGTGACGATCTTGCTGCATTTGTGATTGTTGCTGGCGGCAACTCCCTGCAGCTCGACGGCCGAGTTCGGAAGGTAGACCACGCCATCCGCATTCAAAGTGGCGCCGGGCCCCCAGTTATTGTCGACCTTAAAGGTCAACGTGGGATCCTGGTAAATCGCGATGCCCTTCCAGGGATTGTCCGGATTGGTGGGCGGCGACAAGGTAAGTTTCGCGCTCTGGCCGTTGCCGTTCGGAAAGTCTATCGCGCTGGCGACAGTGTTGTTGCCAGTCAGAACAATGGCCGTGCGAACCCCATTGACCACAGCATCGGGGGCAAGCTTGAGGCTACCATTCTCAATGATGATCACGGTGTCGGAACTTGGGCTGTTCCCTGTCAGGAAACCGCTTCCCGAAACAGTCAGATTTCCACAGACGTGATATTCGGTGTGGGTAGCTTTTGCCACCGTCTCCACTACCGAGGGAAGCGGACCTGTAAGGTTCCAGGTCACGTTCGAGCTGGTTCCACCGCAGAGTTTGGTGATCTCGGTCGCAAGGCGCTCGTAGATGTCCGGTAAGACGCGGGCGTAGGACCGTGTATTACTGCAGCCGCTCGCTGAACCGGCAGCGATCGAGGCGGCGGCGCCGCTTCCATGGCCGTTGCAATTGAGGCTGCTATTCGAGCGGGTGGAGCATCCTTCAAGTTTGATATTCGGGGAGCCGCCGAAAAGCATTGAAACATGCGAAAGCGCCGCCCCCTTGTCCAA
This sequence comes from uncultured Alphaproteobacteria bacterium, assembly GCA_963728585.1. Lineage (GTDB taxonomy): Bacteria > Pseudomonadota > Alphaproteobacteria > Rhizobiales > Xanthobacteraceae > CANKHA01. The sequence goes on along the minus strand of CAVSLB010000026.1, from coordinate 85,983 downwards.
GGTCAGCAGGCAAGAATTGTCGGCGTCGCCGCCCGGCTTGACCGCAGATTTCGCGCCGATCTGAATAGATGACTTGCCCAAGAGGCCCGATATCTTCGTCGGCACATCCGCCGAAGCCTGGCCGACATAGTTTCCGTTGCCATCCGTTGTAAATACCGGTGTCGCGACCGTTGCATCTTTCAACGCAACCATGGACGTGAAGGCGGTTTTCGCCGTCTCCTTCCAAGTCGTGCTATCTTCTTTGGCCGCGTAGAGGAGGGCCGAATCCAGGGCGGCCTGGAGCCCGACGCGGGCGGCATTCGCGCGGGAATAATCCACGCCAGCGCCAACGATGCTTACGATCGGCACGATTGAAAGCGCAAGTAGCGGCGCAACGCCGCCCTTGCGGTCCTGGAAAAAACGGGCCAGCAACATAAAAAAGCCCCTGCGCAACCCCTGTTTCCTGCTTTCCGCCCATCATGGGGGCGGCGACTTGAAAAATTGTGAGGATCACGGCGAAAATTTGCGCCAAATTTGCCTTAATAGCCGGTGATTGGCTTGAGTTCGTTCGGCCAGTACCCAAATGGGCAGGCGAAGGCCAAAAAAATGGAGGTTGCCGCACCGCCCGGAAAGGAACTGGAACCGCGCCGGTCCGGACCTTATGATCTTTAGGCCCGGATTATTAACCCAGGCTCTTTGACGCCACGCCAGGGAAGCGTATTCGCCGCCACGTCCATGGGAATCACGAACAATAAAACGTCCGGTCCTGGGGGTGACCCGCTTGGGCGGCCGCAAATGGCAGGGGACGAGCGGAAACGCCGCGGAGATGCCGGTCCCGGCACGGCGATCATCACCAAGACAAAGCCACAGACCAAGCGTCCGAGTATGTATCGGGTGCTCATCCTCAATGACGACTACACGCCGATGGAGTTCGTCGTTCACGTGCTCGAGCGCTTTTTCAACAAGGATAGCGAATTGGCGCACCGCATTATGATGCATGTACATAACCATGGCGTGGGCGAATGCGGGGTCTATACTTATGAAGTGGCTGAGACAAAGGTCACGCAGGTGATGGACTTCTCGCGCAAACACCAGCATCCTCTGCAATGCGTGATGGAAAAGAAGTGAGCGGAGTTAAGTTGTTCTAAAAGACGGGGGCAAGGAAAGTGAAGGGACGTTAATGCCAAGTTTTTCCCGCAGCCTTGAGCAGTCTCTGCATCGGGCCTTGGCGCTCGCCAATGAGCGCCATCACGAATACGCGACGCTGGAACACCTGCTGCTGGCGCTGATCGACGATCAGGACGCTGCCGCGGTAATGCGCGCCTGCAACGTCGATCTTGAAAAGCTGCGCCGCAGCCTGATCGCTTATCTCGAATCCGAGTTGGAAAATTTGGTTGCCGACGGAGCAGAGGATTCCAAGCCCACGGCCGGTTTCCAGCGCGTGATCCAGCGCGCCGTGATCCATGTGCAGTCCTCCGGCCGTGAGGAGGTGACCGGCGCCAACGTGCTGGTCGCGATTTTTGCCGAACGCGAGAGCCATGCCGCTTACTTCCTGCAAGAGCAGGACATGACCCGCTACGACGCGGTAAATTATATCAGCCACGGGATCGCCAAGCGGCCCGGCCTTTCCGAATCCCGCCCGGTGCGCGGCGTGGAGGAAGAAACCGAAACCAAGACGGGCGACGAGCCGAAGAAAAAAGGCGATGCGCTCGAGGCTTATTGCGTGAATCTCAACAAAAAGGCCAAGGACGGCAAGATCGATCCGCTGATCGGCCGCGACATCGAAATCAGCCGCTGCATCCAGGTGCTGTGCCGGCGGCAAAAGAACAATCCGCTCTTCGTCGGCGATGCCGGGGTAGGCAAAACCGCGATCGCGGAGGGCCTCGCGCGCCGCATTGTGCATGGCGAGGTGCCGGACGTGCTGAAGAAGGCCACGGTCTTCGCGCTCGACATGGGCACATTGCTCGCGGGCACGCGTTACCGCGGCGACTTCGAGGAGCGGCTGAAGCAGGTCATCAAGGAACTTGAGGCGTATCCCGGCGCCATCATGTTCATCGACGAGATCCATACGGTAATCGGCGCCGGTGCGACTTCCGGCGGCGCTATGGACGCATCGAACCTGCTCAAGCCGGCGCTGGCCGCGGGCACCGTGCGCTGCATCGGCTCCACCACCTACAAGGAATACCGGCAGTATTTCGAGAAGGATCGCGCGCTCGTTCGCCGCTTTCAGAAGATCGATGTCAACGAACCGACGGTTCCGGACGCGATCGGCATCCTCAAGGGCCTGAAGCCGTATTTCGAGGATTATCACAAGCTGAAATACACCAATGAGGCGATCAAGGCCGCGGTGGAGCTCAGCGCGAAATATATTCATGACCGCAAGCTGCCGGACAAGGCGATCGACGTGATCGACGAGTTGGGCGCGGCGCAGATGCTGCTGCCTGAAAGCCGACGCAAAAAGACCATCGGCCTGAAGGAGATCGAGACCACCATTGCCACCATGGCTCGGATTCCGCCAAAGGCCGTATCCAAGAACGACGCGGAAGTCCTGCGTCACCTGGAGACCACGCTGAAGCAGGTGGTCTACGGCCAGGACAAGGCGATTGACGCGCTTGCGTCATCGATCAAGCTCGCCCGCGCCGGCCTGCGCGAGCCGGAAAAGCCGATCGGCTGCTACTTGTTCTCCGGTCCCACCGGCGTCGGCAAGACCGAGGTGGCTAAGCAGCTCGCTGCGACCCTCGGCGTGGAGATCATCCGCTTCGATATGTCGGAATACATGGAGCGGCATACCGTCTCGCGCCTGATTGGCGCGCCGCCCGGTTATGTCGGCTTCGATCAGGGCGGCTTGCTCACCGATGGCATCGACCAGCATCCGCACAGCGTGCTGTTGCTGGACGAGATCGAGAAGGCGCATCCGGATTTGTTTAACGTGCTGCTGCAGATCATGGATCACGGCAAGCTGACCGATCACAACGGCAAGCAGGTCGATTTCCGCAACGTGATCCTGATCATGACCACGAACGCGGGCGCCTCCGAACTGGCCAAGGCGGCCTATGGTTTCACCCGCAGCAAGCGGGAAGGCGACGATCTCGAGGCGATCAACCGGATGTTCGCGCCGGAATTCCGCAACCGGCTCGACGCGGTCATCACCTTCGCGCATCTCTCGCAGGAAATCATCGCCAAGGTGGTGGAAAAGTTCGTGCTGCAACTCGAGGCGCAGCTTGCCGACCGGGATGTCACAATCGAGCTGTCGGAGGATGCCTCGAAGTGGCTGATCGAGCACGGCTACGATCAGCAGATGGGCGCGCGGCCGATGGCCCGCATCATCCAGGAGCACATCAAGAAGCCGCTGGCCGATGAGGTGCTGTTCGGCAAGCTAAAGGCCGGCGGACATGTGCGTGTCGTACTGGTCAAGGACGAGGACGCCCGCGACAAACTCGACTTTGAATATCTTGATGGGCCAGTGACTCCGAAACCGGAAAAAATCCCGGTGCCGGCAAAGCCGAAGAAGCGGGCGGCGCCGAAACGCAAGCCGCCGCGTGGTGGCGATGACGGACCCCGCGGCTCCGTGCCGAAAGTGCCGCTGGTCAAGGTCTAGCTCGGGCTTCTTTCACCTCTCCCCGTTACGGGGGGAGGTGAACTTGCGCGCCAGTGGGTGAGGCGACCCTACGGCTCCCGAGCTTTGGCCACGTCCGCCGCGAAGCCGACAACGCCGCAGCACAAGTCGGATATCCGACTTGTGCCACTCAAGAGTGCCACCCAGGTGAACCCGAGGCGGAAGGGAGATTGTGGCGCCCGCGCTTGTGTGAAACATCTCGCGCATGTCTGCGCCGCCTGCCTCCCCATCCGCGCCTTCGGCCTTCCTGCGCGGATTTGCCGTCGCTTGGCGCTCCGTCTTCGCCTATGTGCTGTTCGGTACTTTCGTCGGCATAGGCGCCCTCGGGCACGATTTTGGTTTCTCCCTGCTCTGGATGGTGCTGTCGACCGTTCTGATCTGGGCGGGGCCGGCACAGGTCATCCTGATCTCCGCGCTCGGCACCGGCGCCAGCGCCATCGAGGCCGCGATCGCGGTGACGCTGAGCGGGGTGCGGCTCTTGCCGATGGTGGTTGCGCTTGTGCCCATGTTGCGCATGGAAACCACTCGCACGCGCGATCTGTTGCTGCCGGCACATTTCACCGCCATCAGCATGTGGGTGGAAAGCTTACGGCTTCTGCCATCGGTCCCGCGCGATCAGCGCATCGCCTTCTGCAACGGGCTGAGCGTCGGGCTGGTGCTGTCGGCGGCGCTTGCGACCGCGGTAGGTTTTTATCTCGCCAGCAGCCTGCCGCCGGTTTATGCGGCCGCCTTGCTGTTTCTTACACCGCTATCCTTCACCGTCTCAGTGCTGCGCAACAGCCACCTGTTAGTGGATCGGCTGGCATTTGCCTTCGGCCTGGTGCTCGCGCCAGTTCTCGCAACTTTGAATATCGATCTCGATCTGCTCTGGTCCGGCGCTATCGGCGGCACGCTTGCCTATCTGCTGTATCGCTTGCGAAGGGCCGGGCGATGAATCCGGTACTGCAGGAATTCTGGCCTTATCTGGTGCTCATCTTCGCGGGCTTCCTGCCCAATGAGATCTGGCGACTGCTGGGCCTCGTGCTGGCGTGGCGGTTGCATGAAGGCGCGGAAGTTCTGATTTGGGTGAAGGCGGTCGCTACCGCAATCCTGGCGGGCGTGGTCGGCAAGTTGATCTTCTTTCCGCCCGGCGCGCTTGAGAGCGTGCCGCTGTCGGTGCGGATCGGCGCGATCATGCTCGGTCTTGTCGCCTTCGTGCTGGTCCGCCGCTCGGTTTTCGCCGGCGTGGTCGCAGGTGAAATGGCGCTGATTGCGGGCGCGATGCTGCTCAGCCCTTGAGTGCGCCGGTAAGCTTCCTGGCATGCTCCGCCAGCACTTCCGGCCTCTCTTTGTGCGTGGCGGGTGGCTTCATCGGCACGCCGTCGTGGCGCGGAATCGACGTGCACATGCAGATGGAACACGACTTGGCCGCCGGCGCCCTCGTTGAACTGCTGGATGGTAACCCCTTGGGCGCCGAAAGCCTGAATTGAGGCTTGCGCAACCTTCTGTGCCACTTTCATGACATGAGCGAGATCATCGGGATTGATGTCGAGGATGTTGCGCGCCGCCGTCTTCGGCAAGACCAGGGCATGGCCGGGCGCCCGCGGCATGATATCGAGAAAAACGACCGCCTTGTCGTCCTCATAGACTTTGTAGGCCGGCAATTCACCGCGCAGGATTTTGGCAAAGATATTGTTCGGGTCGTAACTCGGCATCGCGCTCTCCGCCCCCAATTTATGCTGAGAAATACTCTCGCATCCTATCACGACTGTCCCGCGGCGAAGTCCTTGCGGAACGGGGCAAGTGCGGCGAGTTCCGCGCCTTCCGCCGCCACATAGGCGCGCTCCCGGACCAGATAATCGGCAACGGCGCGGCGCAGGGCAGGGATCGGCGATGAAATGCGCGGAATAGGTGGTTGCGGGCAGGTAACCGCGGGCAAGTTTGTGTTCGCCTTGGGCGCCCGCCTCGACCCGGGCGAGGCCGTGGGCGATGGCATAGTCGATCGCCTGATAATAGCAGACCTCGAAATGCAGCATCGGGTGATGCTCGATCGCACCCCAGTGGCGGCCATAGAGCGGCGTCGGGGCCGATGAAATTGATCGCGCCTGCGATCCACCTGCCGGCGCGCTTGGCCATCACCAGCAGGATGCGGTCGGCCATGCGCTCGCCGACGAGTGAATAGAATTCGCGGGTCAGATACGGCCGGCCCCATTTGCGCGAGCCGGTTTCCATATAGAAAGCGAAGAAGGCATCCCACACGTCTTCGCTCAGGTCCTTTCCGCTCAGCCAGTGCACGGTGATGCCGTTCGCAAGCGCCTCGGCACGTTCGCGCCGGATCGTCTTGCGCTTGCGCGAGGCGAGCACGGCGAGGAAATCCTGGAATGAGCCGTAGCCGGCATTGCTCCAGTGGAACTGCTGGTCGGTGCGCAGAAGAAATCCCCGCGTGGCGAGGAAGCGCGCTTGCGTCTCGGGCAGGAAGGTGAGGTGGACCGATGAAGTCGTCAGCTCTTGGCACAGCGTGACCAGTCCGCCGGCGAGGGCCGCCCGCACCCGTTCCGGCCGCTGGTCTGCGACGGGCCAGCAGCCGCGGCCCGGTCGCGGGTGTAAAGGGCACGGAGACCTGCAGTTTGGGATAATAGCTGCCACCGACGCGCTCATAGGCCTCGGCCCAGCCACGATCGAAGACATATTCGCCGCGCGAATGCGATTTCAGATAGCAGGGCACGGCACCGACGATTTCACCTTGCGCGTTTTCCGCCACCATATGCCGCGGGTCCCAGCCAGTGCGGCGGCCAACCGATTTCGACAACTCCAATGAATGTAGAAATTCGTGAGATATGAAAGGATTGAGACGATATCCTCGTGTCCCGTGGAAGATCGCTGAGGCCTGGCTCAGATTCCGGCATAACGAGTAAATCCAAAGCGCAGGCGTTCCAGCGCTCGGCGGGAATATCGCCGATGGACGAAACCATACGGAGGCGGAGGCTGTCGCTCATGCCGAACGTCAATCTAGTGAGCTTTATGGCCGAAATCCCTCGAAAATCATCTGGTCTGCCCAGCGCGCCGCGCGGGCGCGGTCTTCCTCGCTGCGGACCGTCCAGGTCAGCAGGGGAAGCGTGAAAAGATGGCGGCTGAAAAGCGGGACCGGCGAGGGCAGGTCGCGAACCGAATAGGCCAAGAACTGCGGGCGGGCATCCAACACGGCGCCGAGATAGGCGGCGCTGCTGCGGAACCAGCTCAAGTCCTGGTGTTGCGGCCGAAAGCGGTTCTCGGCAACCAGACCACGCCGCAATCCGGGAGCCGCATGCCGAATTGCCGCGATCTGGCCGGGATCGAACGACATGACAGCGACGGGGCCGCCATATCCGCGCAGCACTTCCACGACTCGCATCGGCAGCCGCCGGTCGGCATCGAAATGACTTTTCAATTCCAGCACCAGCGTGACGCGCCCGGCGACAAGCTCGCACAACTCACCGAGGCTGATCATGTGGTCGGAGGTCGTTTTGAAGGCAACGCGCCGCAGCTCTGCCGCGTCAATCGCGTTCAGCGCCCCGCGGCCGTCAGTCAGCCGCCCCAGCGCCTCGTCGTGGTGGACCATCGCCTCGCCGTCAGCGGTGATCTGCAGATCAACTTCAATGGCATAGTTCGCCGCGATGGCAGCGGTCACGGAAGAGGGGGTGTTTTCGATCACTCCGCGCGCGGCGTCATGCAATCCGCGGTGCGCCACGGGGCGGGCCGTCAGCCAGTCGGGCGCGCGCATGACAGTGCCCCCGCTTCCGAAGTTCGTTATACGGCGCCGCTCCCTCTGACATGAACTTCGGAAGCAAAAGGGGGCACTAGCAACTTTATGATTCTAGTGCCGCTTTCGATTTGAAGTTCCTAACTGAGCTTACCGCAGGTGGTGTAGGAACTTCGAATCGGCGGCACTAGGCTCAGGAGACTTCGAAGGCGCCCTCGACCTCAACCGCGGCATCCATCGGCAGGGCCGCCACGCCGATCGTGGTGCGCGCATGCCGGCCTTTTTCGGCAAACGCCGTGACCATGAGATCGGAGGCGCCATTCATCACCTTTGGGCCATCGAGGAAATCCGGCATGCAGTTGATGAAGCCGCCGAGCCGCACGACGCGCGTGACCTTGTCGAGGTCGCCGAGCGCGGCCTTCAATTGCACAAGCAGATTGACCGCGCAGGCGCGCGCCGCCTTCTGACCGTCCTCGATGGAAACTTCGCCGCCGAGCTTGCCTTTGGCAATGAGCTGGCCTTCGGCGTCGAGACAAAGCTGGCCGGATACGACGAGAAAATTTCCGGTGCGTACGAAGCCGACATAGTTGGCGACGGGCGAGGCAGCCGTATGCAGCACAATCCCAAGTTCCCCGAGCTTCTTTTCCACCGTTCCCGGCATTCAATCCTCCGTCACAATTTGGTCTGCGCCGCGCGATAACCTTAATCCTATTGTCTTCGCCGATCAGGCGGCGGCTGGCAAGCGGCCGGCACAACGTCGCTTGCGGCCCAACGGCAATGACCCTATGTTTTTCCCGCTAAAGGAAGAAGGATTCTCATGATCTTTGCGGCGAGAATAGGCTTGCTGTTTTTCGGCGCAGTGGTAGCCGCCGGCGTGGCCTGCGCGGCGCCTGCGGGCAATCCCGACATCGACGTGGCGAAGGTCGAACTGGTGCCCCACCTGGCGATTTATGACTTGCGTCTTTCCCATTCGCGCAACAGCCGTTCGGCCGAGGCGATAACGGGACGCATTCTGTATGATTTCTCGGGCAATTCCTGCGATGGGTACGCGTTGCAGTTCCGCCAAGTTTCCGAGCTGAATACCGGCGAGGGAAAGTCGGCGGTAAGCGATTTGCGCACCATCACCTGGGAAGACGGCACCGCAACGAGTTACCGCTTCCAGTCGCAGAACCTGATCGACGAGAATCAGGTGGAAACAGTTGACGGACAGGCTGACCGCCGCTCCGACGGTGTGGCGGTGAATCTGACCAAGCCGGGCCGGAAGAAGTTCGATGCTGACGCGGGGGTGGTATTTCCGACCGAACACATGCGCCGCGTCATCGCAGCGGCGCGCGCCGGCAAAGCGATGTTGGAGCTGCCGGTCTATGACGGCTCGGAGAATGGCGAAAAGATATTCAACACACTCACCATCATCGGCGCGCCGATCCCGCCAGATCAGCGTGTGCCGACGGACGCGGCTGCCGGGCAGCAGGCACTCGACGGCATGACACGCTGGCCGGTAACTATCAGTTATTTCGAGAGGGATGCAAAAGGCGGCGAGCAGACGCCGATCTATTCCATCGCTTTTGAGCTCTATGACAACGGTATCTCGCGCGCGCTCACGCTCGACTACAACGACTTCGTGCTGCGCGGCGAGATGAGCGTGCTGGAGATTAAGGACAGCAAACCCTGCCAGTGAGGCAGGTTCAGGCCTCGCCGCCGTTTTCACCGCCTGTCTCCGCCAGCGCGCGCCGCGCGATCGCAACGGTTCCCGGGTCGAGGCTGGCGTGGCCGGCGAATGCCAGCAGGAGATGCTCATCGCCGCTCAGGTAATCCAGGACGCCGACCAGGAAATGGCGGTCGCTGGCGGCCTGCCGAATCTCGCTGGGTCCCATGCCGGTCAGGGCCAGGAAACGCCCCAGCCGCTCTTCGTCCTGGGCAATGAAGCCAAGGGCCTGAATGGCCAAGACTTCTGCTACTTCAGCGGCCAACGGTTCTTGTCTGAAACGGGGCATCTGTTTGCGTTTCCGTAACAAATCCAAAATAAACTTGGAGAGAACCATGGCGGACGGCCCACCCGTTTGCCATGCATCCGTTGCCTAACTCGCCAACAGCAAAGTGGGTACCGGTTTTGCGTCCGATCGCGCGTTATTTAGGCGCATGATCTTCTCGGCGAGCCGATGTCATGTCGCCGGATCATACGTCGGGGAGCGCGGCTACAGCCGGGAAGGCACGGGAATGCCCAAGACTGTCATGATCGTGGAAGACAACGAGCTCAATATGAAGCTCTTCCACGATCTGTTGGAGGCCCATGGTTACCAAACCGTAGGCACGCGCAATGGAATTGAGGCGCTTGATCTTGCGCGCAAGCATCACCCTGACCTCATCCTGATGGATATCCAGCTGCCGGAGGTGTCCGGGCTGGAGGTCACCAAATGGCTGAAGGATGACGCCGAGCTCAAGAATATACCGGTAGTGGCGGTCACAGCCTTCGCGATGAAGGGCGACGAGGAACGCATCCGTGAAGGTGGTTGCGAAGCCTACTTGTCGAAGCCAATTTCGGTCGGCAAGTTCATCGAGACCATCCGGCATTTTCTCGGCACCGCCGAAGGAGAGCGGCAATGACCGCACGCATCCTCGTCGTCGACGACATCGCTGCCAACGTCAAGCTGCTCGATGCTCGGCTTTCGGCGGAATATTTCGACGTTCTCACCGCCAGGAACGGCCGCGACGCGCTGGCAATCTGTGAGCGCGGGGAGTGCGACGTGGTGCTGCTCGACGTCATGATGCCGGGGCTGGACGGCTTCGAGGTCTGCCGCCAACTCAAGACCAATCCTGCGACCCATCATATCCCCGTGGTGATGGTGACGGCTCTCGATCAGGCGTCGGACCGCGTGCGCGGGCTTGATGCCGGCGCCGACGACTTTCTCACCAAGCCGGTGTCTGATGTGGCGCTGGTTGCGCGCGTGCGCTCACTCGCGCGGCTGAAGTTGATGACTGACGAGCTGCGCATGCGCGCTGTCACGTCGAAAGAGATCGGCATTCAGAATCCCGAGCACGAGGCGGTATCCGACCGTGGGCGGCAGGGCCGCATTCTGCTGATCGATGACCGCTCGGCCTCGTATGAACGCATGGCCGCGATGCTCAACGATGAGCATGCGGTCGAGATTGACAGCGATCCAAACGATGCGTTGTTTCGCGCCGCCGAGGGCGACTACGATCTCGTCATTGTCTCGCTATCCCTGAAGAATTTCGACGGGTTAAGGTTATGCAGCCAACTGCGTTCGCTTGACCGCACCCGCAATGTTCCGATCCTCGCGATTTCCGAGGGCGACAGCAATGCACGCCTGGTGCGCGGTTTGGAGATCGGCATCAACGACTATCTGATGCGTCCCATCGACAAAAACGAGCTGCTTGCGCGCGTGCGCACCCAGATCCGCAAGAAGCGCTACACCGAGCGCCTGCGCGACAATGTGCAGCTGTCAATCGAAATGGCGATCACCGATCCGCTGACCGGGCTATATAACCGCCGGTACATGGAGAGCCATCTCGGCTCGCTGCTGGAGCAGGCAGTCTCGCGCAAAAAGCCGCTCACGGTGCTCGTCCTCGACATCGATTATTTCAAAGCAATCAACGACACCCACGGCCATGACGCCGGCGATGACGTGCTGCGTGAATTCTCTTTCCGCATCAAAAAGTCGATCCGCGGCATCGATCTGGCCTGCCGCTACGGCGGGGAGGAATTCGTTGTGGTGATGCCGGAAACCGATATAACTGTAGCGACCATGGTGGCCGAGCGGCTGCGCCGGCGCGTTGCGACGGAGCCTTTCCCGATCCAGGACGGCTCACGCTCGATCGAGGTCACTATCTCCATCGGAATTTCGGCGCTGGGTAGGGACGACACCGCCGCGAATATCCTCAAACGGGCGGATGCCGCGCTCTATCGTGCCAAACGCGACGGCCGTAATCGTGTGGTGCCGGACGCCGCCTGACGCCCTCGGTTTCCAGCCTTTCGCCCCCGCCATTCTCGGCCATCTCGGCACGAGAACGAATTCATCTGCACAAGCAATTTGTGAGTGTCGTACCGAAGGAGTAGAAGCGCCACGTGTCGTGCGTTGCCGTTGGACGCGCGATCCTTGCGAATGGTGCCCTTAAATTACCGCGAGGCTCTCCATGTGGCCAAGCCGCCGTCTGCTCGACCTCTTGCGCATTGAGCATCCCATCATCCAGGCGCCCATGGCGGGCGCCATGGATGGTGATCTTGTGGCCGCTGTTTCCGAGGCAGGTGGGTTCGGCTGCCTGCCTTGCGCGATGCTCAATGCTGAAAAGCTGCGCGAGGAGGTCGGAAAAATCCGTGCCCGCACGAAAAAACCGATCGGACTGAATTTTTTCTGTCACACTGCTCCCGTGCCCAATAACGCACGCGAGGCAGCCTGGCGGGAGCGGCTCGCTCGTTATTACCAGGAGCTTAGTATCGATCCGGCGGCGCCGGTGCCGTTTTTCAATCGCGCGCCTTTTGACGAGGCCCTCCTGGCGGCGGTGCTGGAAACCAGGCCGGAAGCGGTGACTTTTCATTTCGGGCTGCCCGCGGCCCCGCTCCACGACAGACTCAAGCGCGAAGGTTTTCTGGTCATCAGCTCGGCTACCACGGTGGCGGAGGCGCGCTGGCTGGCCGAGCGCGGGGTCGATGCGATTATCGCGCAGGGCTTCGAAGCCGGCGGCCATCGCGGCATGTTTCTGACCGAGAATGTGGCCGCGCAAGTTGGCACGCTCGCGCTGGTGCCGCAGGTGCGGGACGCCGTATCCGTGCCGGTCATTGCGGCCGGCGGCATCGCCGACGCCCGTGGCATTGCGGCGTGCTTTGCGCTTGGAGCCGACGGCGTCCAGATCGGCAGCGCCTATCTGCGCACGCCGGAGGCCAAAATCTCTGCGCCGCATAGGGCCGCGCTCAATACCGCGCGCGACGACGCCACCGTGCTCACCAACGTCTTGACCGGCCGCCCGGCACGCGGCTTCGTCAATCGCATCATCCGCGAGCAGGGACCGATATCGGATGCGGCCCCGCAGTTTCCCGCTCGCGGCGGGGGCGGTGCAGCCATTGCGGGCCAAGGCCGAGGCGCAAGGCTCGGGCGATTTCTCGCCGCTCTGGTCCGGTCAGGCGGTGGCGCTGGGCCGCGAGCTTGGCGCGGCAGCGCTGACGCACAAGTTTGCTGCCGAGGCGCTGGACCGGTTGCGGAATCTCGCGGGCTGACGAAGATTGCCGTCTAGAACCCTGCAAAGGCACGGGCCATCGCGTTCACGCCGCTTTTCACGTCGGGATTTTTTATTTCAGTGGCAGCCTCGGCTGCTGCATTCCTTAGCAGTTTGCGATCATCCGGAGCCATGAATTTTGCCGCCTTGGGCGTCATTTTGAGCAAAAGAGCTACCCGCAGGAATTGCCATTCATCAGGCAAGCCTTCGAGCACGAAGGTATGAAGCAGTCCGACCACGGACTTGGCAGCGCTATCACTGATGTTGTTTAGCGTCTTTCTGAATTCAGGATCCTTCCGCTGTTCCGGTGTGGAGGCGAGGACCTGCGCCAACGCTGTATCGATCAGTGCGGATTGCAGATTGATTTGGGCATCGTAGTAGCGGCCGAATTCCGGAGCGAAAGTTACGGTGTTCTGGTTGGCCTTTACGGTCAAATTCTGGTCATTGGCGACCACGTTCAGGTCCTTTGTGCCGGTGCCCGCCAGGTAGTAAACCAGCCCAATTTTTGTCGCCGCCTTGCTCCAGTCGTTGAGTTTCTGGACGTCCGACCATGGCAGTGGCTTGTCGCTTTCGATCTGCTTGGTATCAAGCACAGTATCGAGCAACGGCTTGGCGGCCGGATCGGAATAGCGCGGAGGCTGGCCCGTTGTGTGCGAATCCTTTGCCAGCGCGAGGAAGGACTCGGTGGCCGTATTGATATTTGCGATCCTCGCGGCATCCAGCGTCTGCGCCTCGGCCATGCCGTAAGGCGCCGTCAGCGCGGCGATAGCCGTCAGAATTTGTAGATGTCGACGCATGAGGCGGCTTTCCTGTCATATTCGAGTGGGGTTGGCTTATTTAACCGCGCGGGGGCGGCTTGGGTAGAGGATTTTAGGTCTCTAAGGTTGCCCGGAGAAATGCCACCCTGCTATATGCCGACGGTTTCCTGACGAGGATCGCATGTCCGTGGATGCCGCTACTGTCCGGCGCATCGCGCATCTGGCGCGTATAGCCGTCGCTGAGGAAGAGGTCGAGCACCTGGGTGGCGAGATCAACGCCATACTCGCCTTCGTCGAGCAACTTTCCGAGGTCGATGTGCACGGGGTCGAACCGATGACCTCGGTGACACCCATGCAGATGAAGCGCCGTCCCGACCGGGTCACTGCGGGTGGCGACCCGGATTCGGTGTTGCGAAATGCGCCGGCGCGCGAGGGGAATTTTTTTGTCGTCCCCAAAGTGGTCGAATAGGCGATGGCGGACGAGCTTACCTCCCTGACCATCGCCCAAGCGCGGATCGGACTGGCAAAGAAGGATTTCACCGCCTCCGAGTTGGCTGACGCGCATCTGGCGGCCATGGAACGCGCGCGCGCGCTCAACGCCTTTGTGCTGGAGACGCCGGAGCGCGCCAGCGCCATGGCCAGAGCTGCAGACGCGCGGATTGCTAAAGGCGCAGCCGGGCCGCTCGAAGGCATTCCCTTGGCGGTGAAGGATCTGTTCGCGACCGAAAGCGTCCGCACCACGGCCTGTAGCCGCATCCTCGGAAACTTCTCTCCGGCCTACGAGTCGAGCGTCACCGAGAATTTGTGGCGTGATGGCGCGGTGCTGTTGGGAAAGACCAACTGCGACGAATTCGCCATGGGCTCATCGAACGAGACATCGGCCTTCGGGCCGGTCGTGTCACCCTGGCGGCGGAAGGGGACGAATACGCCGCTCGTCCCCGGCGGTTCCTCCGGAGGGTCGGCCGCGGCGGTGGCTGCGCATCTTGCGCTTGGCGCGACCGGCACCGATACCGGCGGGTCGATCCGGCAGCCCGCTTCCTTTACCGGCATCGTCGGCATGAAGCCGACCTATGGCCGCTGCTCACGCCGGGGCATTGTCGCCTTCGCATCTTCGCTCGACCAGGCCGGTCCCTTTGCGCGGACGGTGCGCGATAGCGCCATCCTGCTGCGCTCCATGGCAGGATACGATCCGAAGGATGCGACATCAGTCGACACACCCGTGCCCGACTATGAGGCCGCGGTCGGCAAGTCGATCAGGGGCATGCGCATCGGCATTCCCAAGGAATACCGCATCGAAGGCATGCCTGCGGAGATCGAGAAGTTATGGCAGCAGGGCGGCGAATGGCTGAAGGCGGCGGGCGCCGAGCTGGTGGAGGTGTCGCTCCCGCACACGCGATACGCACTGCCAGCCTATTACATTGTCGCCCCGGCGGAAGCTTCCTCCAATCTCGCCCGCTACGATGGCGTACGCTATGGGCTGCGCGTGCCCGGGAAGGACGTGATCGGAATGTATGAGAAGACCCGTGCCGAAGGTTTCGGCTCGGAGGTGCGCCGGCGCATCATGATCGGCACTTACGTGCTGTCGGCTGGCTATTACGACGCTTATTACCTGCGTGCGCAAAAGGTGCGGACGCTGATCAAGCAAGATTTCGACAACTGCTTCAGGGCTGGGGTTCACGCCATGCTGACGCCGGCCACGCCCTCGGCGGCATTCGGCATTGGCGAGAAGGGCACAGCCGACCCGATAGAAATGTATCTCAACGACGTCTTCACGGTGACCGTGAACATGGCAGGCCTTCCAGGCATCTCGGTACCGGCGGGACTTGACGCGCAAGGCCTCCCCCTCGGATTACAGCTTATCGGCCGCCCTTTTGGCGAGGAGAGCCTGCTTGCGCTCGGCCAGGTGATTGAAAAAGCGGCAGGTATTTTTTCGCCCAAAACCTGGTGGTAGGCGGTTCTGCAAAAAATATTCGCAGGGGAACTGGATACCTGTGCGCGGCGTTAATCTGCGGTCTCGCCGGTAGCGTGTACGTTTTTCGCGTTCATCACCAATAAATTACGAAATGTGATTTATGACGATACCAAGTGAGCCTCCAGAGCCGTCCGCTCAATCTTCCGCTGCGCCAGCACCGAATGCGGAGCAGGTGGGAGAGCTTCTGACCTCGCCGGAGATGGCGAAGGCGGTGGAGAGCGACGAATTCAAGCGCTTCCTCGACCATGTGCCGATCGCGATTGTGATTTCCTGGTGCATCAAGGATCAGCAGCGCATTGTCTATGCCAACCTGGCTTTTGCGGCCCTGACCGGCCAACCTGCATTGGAAGTTGACGGAAAACCGTTGTCGATCCTAGATAATTTCACCCATGAGGATGATGCCTCCCTCAGTCTGGGCAAAGCGGTGGCAAGTGGCGAGGATTTTCTCGGCACGTTCCGGGCCGCACTGGCGGATGGGAGGCAGGTTTTGGCGCAGGCCTATGCCAGCGTCATCGAGGATGAAAACGGCAGAGAGAGCTACCGGATCGCGGCTCTCGTTGATGTCACCGACCGCGAGCGCTCGCAGCGCGAAGAATTCGAAAAAGAGATCCGCGATAAAGATATGCTGCTTAAGGAGTTGCAGCATCGTGTCAAAAACAATCTCCAGCTCATCACTGCGCTGATCCGACTCGAGGGGCGCGCCGCGCAGCGTGGCGACAAGGTTGATCTCAATCGGCTCGCGGGCCGCATCGATACGCTGTCGCTGCTCTATCAGGCGCTATCCACCGACCACTGGGGGCCGACGGTAGACCTCGGGCCTTATCTCAGCGAGATCGCCTCCGCCTCGGTGCGCGCCCATTCGAGCAGCGGCGTTACGCTGGATCTGAAGATGGGTTATTGCCCGGTTTCTATCAATGTTGCGATGCCGGTCGGACTCCTGGTCAACGAACTCCTGGCGAACACCTTCAAATATGCCTTCGAGGGGCGCGAGACGGGCGCTATCAGTCTCGAGTGCCTGCGCGAGGACGAGGAACGCTATCGAATCGTCTACGCCGATGACGGCGTGGGCTTTGCCCGCGGGACGACCTGGCCGACGCCCGGCAAGCTCGGCGCGCTGATCCTGCAGACGCTGCGCGAGAATACGCGAGAATTGAGTTTTCAGCTGATGTCGGGGCCGGGCGAGGGCGCGCGGATGACGATCGAGTTCGTCTGCCGGCCCACACTGCAAAGGGCAAGTTGAAGGTCCGGCAGGATGCAAGGCTCGCGTCAGTGCTTTTTCGGCACCGTCGGCTTGGGCATTCCCACCGTCAGGTTTTCTGTATTGCCGCCGGCCGGCATGCCATAGACGACGAAACCCACGAGCACCGCCAGCAGCCCGATGCCGCCCAGCACGATGGCGAGGAATGTTTTTTTGCCGCCATTTTTGGCCATCGTGGGCTCCCGTTCGCCCGAATTACATTCGATACTATTGGCAAAGTCGTGACCGGTCCTAGTGACCAATTGCCGCCGCGACATGGTAACTCAAGCTGCCCTTGAAGGCGGCGGTCGGACCCTCTATCGAATGGCACGAGGGTACCTTATGGATGCTCCGACAAAGACCAAGCTGATCAAAGGCGCCACCGGCGACTGGGAAGTCGTTATCGGCATGGAAGTGCATGCCCAGGTAACGTCCAATGCCAAGCTGTTTTCCGGCGCCTCAACCGAATTCGGCGGCGCACCCAACTCGCATGTGTCGTTGGTCGATGCGGCAATGCCCGGCATGCTGCCGGTGATCAATGACGAATGCGTCAAGCAGGCGGTCCGCACCGGCCTCGGCCTCAAGGCCCAAATTAATCTGAAATCGGTTTTTGACCGGAAGAATTATTTTTATCCGGACCTGCCGCAGGGTTACCAGATCAGCCAATACAAATCGCCAATCGTCGGCGAGGGCGAAGTTGTCGTTGACGTGCCGGAAGGCGACAGCGTTACGGTCGGGATTGAGCGCGTGCATCTGGAGCAGGACGCCGGCAAATCGCTGCACGATCAGCATCCTTCGATGTCCTATGTCGATCTTAACCGCTCCGGCGTCGCGCTTATGGAGATCGTCTCAAAGCCGGACCTGCGTTCCTCGGACGACGCCAAAGCCTTTGTCGCAAAGCTGCGTACTATCCTGCGCTATCTCGGTACCTGCGACGGCGACATGGAAAAGGGATCCTTGCGCGCAGACGTCAACGTCTCGGTGCGCCGGCAAGGCGATCCGCTCGGCACCCGCTGCGAGATCAAGAACGTCAATTCCATCCGCTTCATCGGCCAGGCTATCGAGCACGAGGCGCGCCGGCAGATCGAGATCCTGGAGGAGGGCGGCCGCATCGATCAGGAAACCCGCCTGTTCGACCCTGGCCGGGGGATCACCCGTTCCATGCGCAGCAAGGAAGAGGCGCATGACTATCGCTATTTTCCCGATCCCGATCTGCTGCCGCTGGAACTGGATCAGGCTTACGTCGATGAACTGAGAGCGCATCTGCCGGAGCTGCCGGATGAGAAGAAGGCACGCTTCATGCGCGACTTCGCCCTATCCAGCTATGACGCTGGCGTGCTGGTGGCCGAACGCGCAACTGCCGAATTCTTCGAGACTGTGGCGAGGGGGCGTGATCCCAAGGCGGCAGCTAACTGGGTGATCAACGAGATGACCGGCCGGCTCAATAAGGAAGGCAAGGACATCGCCGCCTCGCCGGTCTCGGCCGATCAACTTGGCGCGATTCTCGACTTGGTGGCGCAAGGGACCATCTCGGGCAAGATCGCGAAGGACCTGTTCGAGATCGTGTGGAACGAAGGCGGCGATCCGCGCGCGCTGGTGGAAGCCCGCGGACTGAAACAGGTGACCGATACCGGCGCCATTGAGAAGATGGTCGACGAGCTCCTCGCCGGCAATCCCGACAAGGCCGCGCAGGCGAAGGAAAAGCCTGCCGTTGTTGGCTGGTTTGTCGGTCAGGTGATGAAATCCTCGGGCGGAAAAGCGAGCCCGCAAGTGGTCAATGAGCTGCTCAAGCGCAAGCTTGGACTGTAACGCTCATCCGAACGCAGACTGAAACCGACAAACGTAACGCACCTTCATCCTGCCGCGATGCGCAGGCGACACTACCCTCGAGGCGCAATGCAAATGGTTTTCGCCGCCGAAGATTGCCGCTTGAACCCCACCCGGCGAGCACGCGCGCGACCCTCGCAGCCGAATCACGAAGGCCCGATTCGAGCGAGTGAGAGCCGTTGGGCGCCCCAAAATGCGCTGGACGGCGCCAGCCTGTGAAAAAAAATTGTGAAGGGTAAATGGTCGCAGACGGACCGATTTTGGGCGGGCTTCCCTGCGCTGCCGCGATTTTCCGCGCTTAAGACGCGTTCCGGAGAAAACTTTTCACGCGCGAGAAGTCCTTATTTCATCAGGCTTTATCGCTTTCTCAGCAAAGTCGTGAGAAAAGTTTCTGTTGGCGAGACAATCGTGCGCTCTCCCTACCGTGCCGTGCGCGTTGTGTCCGCCGCGCGACATCTTTCCACCGCCGCATACACAGTTCGTTAAGCGGAGTTGCTGTTTTTTGCATTGTGCTGTAGTAATCAAAGTGCAGTGCACGTCGATTTGCGACTGCACTGTTACTACAGCGCCATTTAATCGTGGCTAGGAGGGCAGCATGGCTAAGAGAGCCAAATCGAAGACCAAGTCAGCGGCGAAGAAGACAGCCAAGAAGACGAAGCGCAAATCCGCTAGGAAGAAGAAGTAAGGCCGCTCGGTCGATCGGCTTCGAGACAGTCGACAGACTGTGTCACACGAGCCGGCGATGCCACAGGGCAGGAGGCGGTGACGTCACCCCCCGAAAGCGACGCCGGCTCTAGTCGACACGAGGGCGTCGGCGAGACAGGGTTCAAGCTTCCAGGCATCATTGTCTGAGAACAGGAGGGCGGAGAAATCCGCGTTCCACCCGGCGAAAGCCGGCCAGCTTGGTCCCGCGATCTCGCCGACGCCCTCAGTGCATCCGCGGGACGGAATAGTCCGGGCGCGGTTCTTTAGCTTTCCGAAGGACTTGGGCGAACCGGCCGGGACAAAGGTTCGGTTGCGGTTTGCCAGTGGGCAGCCTAGCTCTTGCGGACACCTTCGCAACAGGAGCCGGTGTTCGCCATGGCCCGCGCCAGCAAGTCGAAAATCAAACGTCAGTCCAAGACCGTGCGGCCTGCGCGCGCAACGCAGAAGCCGATCGACCTGTATTACTGGTCGACGCCGAACGGGTTCAAGATTTCCATCATGCTGGAAGAATGCCGGCTTCCTTACCGGGTGATCCCGGTAAACATCGCCAAAGGCGATCAATTCAAACCGGAATTTCTGGCGATCTCGCCAAATAACCGGATCCCTGCAATTGTCGATTATCAGGGTCCAGGCGGCAAACCGATCTCGATTTTTGAGTCAGGCGCGATCCTGCAATATCTCGGGCGCAAGACCGGAAAATTCTATCCCTCCTCCGAGCGGGCCCGGGTCGAGGTGGACCAGTGGCTGTTCTGGCAAGTTGGCGGGCTCGGGCCCATGGCGGGGCAAGCGCATCACTTTCGCCTCTACGCCCCGGAAAAATTACCCTATGCGATCGAGCGCTATACCAACGAATGCAATCGCCTCTACGGAGCGATGAACAAACGCCTCGCCAACCGCGAATTCCTTGCCGGCAAATACTCCATCGCCGACATCGCCTGTGTAGGCTGGGTAACCCGGTGGCCGCGGCAAGGCCAGGACATCGAGCAATTCCCGCATGTGAAGCGCTGGCTTGAAAGGATGCTGGCGCGTCCGGCAGTCGACCGCGGTATTCACTTGAAGATGCAAGAGGCCGAGAAGGTGGATATGAAAGACCCGCAGGTCCGCAGCATCCTGTTCAATCAACGCGCGCGCTGAATCAGCTTCTGAAAGTGGTTAGCGGGTCGCCAACCAGCACGGTTAGCAATTACTCGCCAGATTACCAAAAATAAGCGCAAATGAAAAAAACCCCACTACTATCGGGGCTTTAGTCGATAAATTGAGCCTTGCCGCGATCCGAGGCCTTTGATCGTTACCTTTAGATTCATCGCGATAATTAAACAGCCGTTCAAATTTTCGCTTGAGTATTCCCCCGTACGACGGCGAACCCGTCGCGTACATGGCGTGAAGTCCGCGGCGGACCGCGGCGCGCGCCGACAGGGAGAGTGAGATGGGACGCTACCAACTTCCAGAGATCGAGATGGCGGTCGCAGGGGCTGCGCCGGTGGGCGGGGAAGCGCTGTTTGAGCTCGGTATGATGTACTCGTCGGGCAACTCGGTGCCGGTGGATCTCGTGTCCGCGCACATGTGGTTCAATCTCGCGGCGATGAAAGGCTATGCCGATGCGGTGCGCCTGCGCCGAGAAATTGCCGCTGAGATGACCGACGCCGAAATCGGCAAGGCCCAGCTTGCTGCCCGCGAATGGCTGAAGCTGCATCCGGAACCGCAGGTCAAGGCCTGCGTCGGCGCCGCGCCGCTTTCGGTTGCCGCCTAGCGGAAAGGTTCTTTCCGTTCGCTTGCCAAGCCTCCGTCGCTCGGGCCTATCCGACCGGGACGGAGACGTGGCCGAGTGGCTGAAGGCGGCGGCTTGCTAATTCGTTTGTGGCGATGCCGAGCCCTTGCAAGTGGTGTCAGGCAGACAGCAACATCCGTTTAGAGCGATCCAGACAACGAGTGGCCATGCCGACCCGTGCCGTTACGTAATCGGCAAATCGTGCGGCACTCAGCGGGCTTTACGTTCGGTGGCCAAAATCGACCAACCTGCCGTCCCCGGGACGCGCGGCCAGCCTTATGCCAGTACCGCAAAAGTGCGGAGCAAAATGGGTCATAACTTCGATCGGCTCGACAACGACTGGCTCGATCTTTTCCTCGAAGAACTCACGCACCGCGCACCAGCACACCGTGAGCCTCGCTATGATCTCGGCCTTGCCTTTGCGCAGCGCACGGTAGGTCTGCTCCGCCAACAGCATGATGTTGTGGTTCTCGAACAGCACCTGGCCCTTGCCGTCCTCCAGTATGTAAAGGCGGTCGAGCCGAGAAATACTCAGGATGCAATCATGCTCGGGCGCTGGACCGATGAGATAAAGCTGCGGATCGCCGCGCTCGGTGGTGCCGATCTCCCACCCACTGATTTCGCCACTGGGGATGGCAGCCGCGCAGGCCTCTGCGAGCGTGGTGAGTTCGTTCGTTTGCCAACCGCGCGTGAAAGGCGCGGGCATACGTGGAAACCGAACCACGTTCATTTCTTCACCTCGTACAGCAGCCGGTACAACTCAGGCTCGTAGAACGACAACAGCCGCTTAGCGAATTCCGAGGGTTCCACGTTCAGCGCTTTTGCCCACGCCTCCATGCTCTCGACCGGAAGTCGGCCAAAGCCGTTCTCCACCTGGGAAATGAAAGTGTAGTATTTAAAGCCCAGCTCGTCAGCGAGTTGGACCTGCGACAAACCAGCCCGGCCCCTTAGCTCCTTGAGCCAGTCCCCAGCCTGCTTGCGCAGTTGTTTCGACTGCGACTCGACCTTTGCAATTTTCATGCGTGCCCGCGTCTTACGACGGAACCAGCTTGCTTTGCAGGTATGTTTCGTATTTACTAAACTATCTGATACATAAACGCACGCCTACTAGACGGAATATAGCACAATTCACGACGGCGAAAGCCTATGCGAACAACCAAAAACTTCCATGTCCAGCGAAGTAACGCGGTCGGCATTGGTCCTCAACTCACGTTTGCGGCCGCAATTTTTGCCGGCCTTGCCGTCATGGACCGGCCTGAGCATGACCCTGACGGCGGACCTCGTCGTGCCGATCATGGCGACACTCTCGTTCGTGTTCGCAGCCGCGCTGGCTGTCGTGGCTTCGCTGCGCGGCGGCGAGAACCCGGCCTGTGTCACCTACGCCGACGTCGCCGGGGCAATCACTCTGATCGGCGTGTGCATTGCGGCAACGATCGAGCCCGAGCAAATGGCTGCGCATCTTCGCGAGGGATTCAGCACGGCCGTGACCGCCTCACGCGCATTGCGCGGCACGCCCTGACAGAACGGAACCGCACCCGGCACAGAACCCAGCGCATTGAACACCAGACCGGGCCCCTCTGGCAGCACCCAACGCTGCGATGTCGGACTGGGATAACCAAGGAGTGGCCCCATGAACCTACAAACGGATCCAAACCCCAGTCGCGTCACAGCTTGATCGCGCTCAACCCTCTTCCGTGGATACCTCCGCGCCGCATGCCAAGGCTGCCGACGCCGTTGTGTTGGCGCTCGGGAGCAACGCCACACGCGGGCTGAGTATGTCCGAGGCGCAACGGCGCCTGCAGCAATATGGGCCCAACCGGCTCAAAAGCGCGCCGGAAACGCCGTGGTGGAAGCGGCTGCTGGAGCAGTTCGAAAACTTCCTGGTCATCATCCTGCTGGTCGCCGTTGTGATTTCGGTGATCGAATGGGTGTTGCAAGATCCGCGCGAAAGCGCGTTGCCCTACGAGGCGATCGTCATCATGGCAATCGTCGTGCTCAACGCCATGCTTGGGTTCATCCAGGAGTCCCGCGCGGAGAAATCAGTCCGCGCACTGATGGCGCTCGCCGCGCCGGAAGCAACGGTCGTTCGCGACGGCGATCGGCAGCGCGTTGCGACACATGACATCGTCCCCGGCGACATCGTGCTGATCGAAGCCGGTGACAAGATTCCGGCGGATTCCCGTCTTGTCGAGGTGGCCAACCTTCAGACCGACGAGGCGCCGCTGACCGGCGAAAGCGTGCCGGTCTCGAAGGAACTCAAGCCGATCGTGGGCGACACCGGGCTCGGCGATCGCCGCAACATGCTGTTCTCCGGCACGGTCGCCACCTATGGCCGCGGCCGCGCCGTGGTGGTCGCCACCGGCATGTCGACGGAAGTCGGCCGCATCGCAGGCCTGCTGGAGGCGGCCGAGAAGGAGCCGACGCCGCTGCAACAGGAACTCGACCGCACCGGCAAGCGGCTCAGCGTCATCATGCTTGGAATCTGCGCCGTGGTGTTCGCGGCCGGCCTGTTCAGCACCACCACGTTCACGCTCAACGTCGTGCTCGGGCTGTTCCTGTTCGCCGTGGCGCTCGCCGTCGCCGCGATCCCCGAGGCACTGCCCGCCATCGTCACAGTGGGCCTGAGCCTCGGCGTGCGGCGGATGGCGGCGGCCAACGCCATTGTTCGCAAGCTGCCGGCGGTCGAAACCCTCGGCGCCGCAACCGTGATCTGCTCGGACAAGACCGGCACGCTGACCCGCAACGAGATGACGTTGCGCGCCATCGCCACCGCCGACACGCTGATCGACATCGGCGGCAGCGGCTACATCCCCGAGGGCGACTTCACGATCGAGGGCAAGACGATCGACGAGCGCTCGCCGCACCGCGACGCCGTCGCGGAACTGCTGCAGGCCGCAGCGCTCGCCAACGACGCGGCGCTGGTGCAACGCGAGGGCCGGTGGATGGTGCAGGGCGACCCCACCGAAGGCGCGCTGGTCGTCGCCGCGCGCAAGTTCGGCATCGACGCCGGCAAGCTGGAGCGGTTTCCGCGTTTCGCCGAAATCCCCTTCACGTCCGAGCGCAAGCGCCACGCCACGGTCCATGTCGACCGCGAAAACCCCGACGACCTGCGCGTCTTCGTCAAGGGCGCGCCGGAGGTGCTGCTGGCGAAGTGCCGCTTCCTTTGGCAGAACGGCAAGGCCGTCCCGCTCACGGAAGAAGGACGCGCCAACCTTCTGCAACGCAACGAAGGGCTCGCCAAGCAGGCGCTGCGCACGCTCGCCATCGCCACGCGCACCATGCCCGCCAAGTCGCTCGGCGTGGACCCGCAGGCGGCCGCCAAGGGCAATGTCGAGATCAATCTTCCCGAGAGCGTGGAGGACGACCTCGTGCTGCTGGGCCTGGTCGGCATGATCGATCCGCCGCGCACCGAAGCAAGAGAAGCGGTCATCACGGCCAAGCGGGCACACATCCGCACCGTGATGATCACCGGCGACCATCCCGCGACCGCCGAGGCGATCGCCCGCGAACTGACGATTTTCGAGCCGGGCGCGCGGCTGGTGACCGGATCCGAGCTGCGCGCCATGGCCGAAGGCGAACTCGACCAAATCGTCGAGCAGGTGCGCGTGTTCGCCCGCGTCGATCCCGAGCACAAGCTCCAGATCGTCGCCGCGCTCCAGCGCAAGGGCCACATCGTCGCCATGACCGGCGACGGCATCAACGACGCACCCGCGCTCAAGTCCGCCAACATCGGCGTCGCCATGGGCATCACCGGCACCGACGTGTCCAAGGAAGCGGCCGACATGGTGCTGACCGACGACAATTTCGCCAGCATCGTGAAGGCGATCGAGGAAGGCCGCGGCATCTTCGACAACATCCGCAAGTATCTGCTCTACCTGCTGTCGTCGAATGCCGGCGAACTGCTCACCATGTTCGCGGGCGTGATGCTCGCAGGATTGCTCGGGCTCACTTCGGTGGAGGCCGGGCTGTTCCTGCCGCTGCTCGCCGCGCAGCTGCTCTGGATCAACCTCGTCACCGACGGCCCGCCCGCGCTCGCGCTCGGCATCGACCCGCGAGACCCCGATGTCATGGAGCGCGAACCCCGTGCGCGCGGCGCCGGCATCCTGACCGCCGAAGACTGGTGGCGGCTCGCCGCGATCGGCACGGTGATGATGGTCGGTACGCTCGCCGTGCTCGACGCCTACTATCCCGGCGGGCTGTTCACGCTGTTCGCGACCGGCACCGCACCGAACGCGGCCGACGAGACCTACGCGCGCACCATGGCGTTCACCACGCTGATGATGTTCCAGCTCTTCAACGTGTACAATTGCCGATCGAGCTGGCGCAGCGCGTTCAGCGGTTTCTTCGACAACAAGTGGCTGCTGGCGGCGGTTGCCCTGTCGCTGTTCACGCACGCGCTGGTGATCTACGTGCCATTCCTCCAGGTCGCGTTCCACACCGTGGCGCTGTCGGGAAGAGACTGGCTCGTCGCCACTGGCGTCGCCTCCGTTCTGCTCATCGGCATGGAGCTCTTCAAGCTGGCGCTGCGGGCTAAGCGCCGGCCAGCAGCTGGTGGAATGGCCGGCGTCGCGTCCGCGGAAGTAGTTCGCCGCTAAATCCGGGGCGCGACTGAGCACTCTAGATCGTGAACAAAGGCGTCCGCTCGTCCCGCATGAGCGGGTGCCGGGGTTGCGGAACCACGCAGAAGGCTCCGGCGTCACGTGAAAGACCTGTGCAATAAACGCTGCTCCGTGGCAGCGGGTTGCACCACAGGGTCGCAACTACAGGGTCGCAACCGCAGCTCAAGGCCTGCGTCGGCGCCCAGCCGCTTTCGGTTGCTGGCTAGCCGGAAGGTCCTTTCCGTTCGCTTGCCAAGCCTCCGTCGCTCGGGCATATCCGACCGGGACGGAGACGTGGCCGAGTGGCTGAAGGCGGCGGTTTGCTAAACCGTTATACGCTCTCAAGGCGTATCGAGGGTTCGAATCCCTCCGTCTCCGCCAGGTCTCCAGGAATAACGACGTCCCGCTCATAACCCGCATGGAAGGTCATGCGGCAGTGTGCTCGCCCGATCAGGTTCTTGAGGCAGATAGGCCGTTCTTGCCTTTACGCTCCCAGCACCGAGGCTCCGCAGCGGGCCACCGCAACATCTTTACAGGCGGGGAACGGTCCCTGCGGGTCAGAGCCGGTGCCTCAGCAAAGTTGTCGTGCGGCGCTGAAGATTGCGCTCCCGATTGATCCGAACGTGAGCCCGAGAACGCCGGGCCGATTTGGCGCCGCACCGTATTCTTCCCAGTCAGCCTTTTCGGGCCACAATCGCAAACCGTGGCAAAAATGTGTCGGTAGGCGGCGCGGAAGCCGGCCCGGGCACAGGTGCTCGTCAAGGTGGGGAGGGGAAGGTGGGACCTCTACCCGTGCCGCTGGCGATGACCAAAGCCGGCGATTTCTAAAAAGTGATTAAAACCCGCTCGGGCAGTTGCGTATCGTGTGAGCGCTGGGGGAACTCCGTGTACGTCCTAATCCCCTACCGCTTGTGCAGTAGAAAGGACAGATCGATAACTCATCATGTGCTGATATCCATGACAAAACCGCGAGGCTGGAAACGCTGGAAAACCCAACCGTCTCCAGGTGTTATAAAACGGAACTGGGTGACTACCGGCCGTATCGATTTCGCGACGCTGCTTGACGCCAACGCCGCAGATGCCGATGAACCCAGTGAATTCAAGTTGCTCGTGGAAGAGCGCCGTGTTGTAGAGAGCGTCACCGGTCTGGAGAATCTTGAGATACAATGGAGGCTTGCCACGCTGAAGGAAGCGAAGGCAGTGATCTCGCAGTATCACAGATATCTGTCGGAGAACTCGCTGATCAAAAATGTAGTTGAAGAAACGGCATTCTACTTACCTCCGCCTAAGAAAATTCAAATGGTGCCGGAGAATCCCGCAGCCTAGTGTTCGGTTGGTTGACCTAAACATCGGTGTTGGATTTGGTACCCAGCGTTCGGACCCGCGCGCGGCGCGCCCGCCGCGCGAAGGGTCAGTCTTGGCGGGACCCCAAAAGCGTCACGCAGCGTGCGGTTCTCGCCAAGGCGGCGCGGCAGCCGCCGCGGCCCAAGGGTCGCTGTCAAAGTGGCAGGAAGGTGAGGGCCTTTACCCGTTCAGCCCACGCTCGGCAGAAAGAAACAACCGCTCATTTGCGACATACACGAAGGGGCGAACGTGCCGCTCATCCGTCGTTTCGACCTGCCCGCAGGAGTTTACTTCTCAAGAGCGTAGTGAGATCAGCGACTTCGCGAATTGTGCGTAAGCTCTCTCTCTCCAGCGAATAAAAAATCCATCCTTGCGCTGCCAAAATCTTTCACGTGCTATAGCCGCAGCCAGACCAAGCTGCCTTACCTTTGAACAGCGCGCCTGCAAATCATTTGCTTCCGCTGCGGACAGGCCAAAAATCCGAGCGACCTCTTGCCGCGGGAGTCCCGCTATCCAATCCAGGAGTTCAACCGCACGCGCCGGGAGGGGGGCAGCGTAACCATTGGCCTGATAATTCAGTGGGCGGTCTGGATAAAATAGGGGTTTGCCATGGCCCCACGGCATCGTCGTCCCAAAAGCAAAATCGAGGTCGATGAACCAGAAGGGGAAGTCGCGGCTTTGGTCAGTGCTGAACAAAAGATTTCGTCGCAATCCATGATCGGCAAGGTGGGCGATATACGACAAGATCGCCCCCAAATGCCGATGTTCGGCGCAAACTCCGCGCAGCACCTGGCGAGCGACTTTGTCCCCCTGCATGTAAGTCGATGGAGCATATTCTGTCACCACAATGTCGGTGTTCGCCGGCACGCCGGAATGGCTACGCGCGAAACGAGTGAGGGCGGCAGGCGAACTCATCCGATCGGGGCTTAGGGCGCGCGCCAGGCGGTGAAAGGCATTGGTGTGGCGCTCGGACGCCACCGGTCTCACGTGAGTGACGACGCGTAACGCGCTCAGGACCCCGCCGACCTCGGCGCGAAAAACTTGTTGAGTTGCGGAAGTCAGAGGTTCGACTGAGGTGACATTCTTTCCGAGGACGGCAGAACGGAAGGCTTCGATCTCCTGATCTGCCAGCAGCAACCCTCGCTTGATCGACCAGTCGATCTGCTCAACCATGGCTTAGACCTCGGGTAACCAAGCGGTGAGGGCCGATGTGAAAATTCACGCTTCCTAGGGCAGGCATAACGCAGGTCCCTGCCTTTTAGAAAGCCGGCATAGCGGCATCGGTTGAAACTAGCGGCCCCTTGTCGCTTCATCTTTCAGGCAGTGCTAAAACCAAGAAGGCATTATGGATCCTCTCATGTGAGGGGAGCCATAGTGCCAGGGGTGTTACCTGGCGTTATAAAGGCTGGCTGGGCGGCATACTCCCCTCATTCCGCCAAGTGAGACTGCCGATGGACGCGCCAACAGAAAATGCCAGAGAAGCTCGCTTTCCCAAATGGGCCGCGGCGCTAAGCGACCAGGACGCTTTTCAGCAGGAACAGGCACGGCTCGGGCATATTTGGACATTCCTGGGGCTTACCTTGGATGTGGCCAAGGACGGCGACTGGTTCACCGCGGAACTCGGCGGGCGTTCGGTCTTCGTGCAACGCTTCGGCAACGATTTGAATGGCTTTGAGAACCGCTGCGCACATCGCTTCTATCCCTTGCGGACGAAAGAAAAGGGCAACGGTCCGATCAAATGCGGCTTCCACCACTGGACCTATAACCAGCAGGGCCGTGCGGTCCAAATTCCCCGCTGTAAGGAATTATTCGGTGCCACGCCGAAAGAACTAAACGCGCGAATCGCTCCGATCGAGATTGCGACCTGCGGCTCGCTGATCTTTGGCCGCTTCCAGCATCCGCGTGCCAGCGAAATCCCTGCAGCAGTTTTTGGGCGACGCGGTGCCGATCATAGAGGCCATGTGTACGCTGCAACGCCACCCGCGTTCGGTCAGTCTGATGGTCGAGGCCAACTGGAAGCTCTGCTATCACATCAGTCTCGACGACTATCACTCGCCCGCCGTCCACCCGACCACGTTCGGAAAGGGTGGGTATCTGCATCGCGACGCGTTGCAATATTTCCGCTTTGGTTCGCACAACGCCTTCTTTCCGGGCGCGGACGAAAACGCACTGCAAGCCATGATCGAAGCCTGCAGGAACGGAACCTACAGTCCGGTGCGCTATCGCATCTTTCAGATCTTCCCGAATCTGCTGATCGCGCTGTTTCGTGCTCAGCAGTACTGGTACATCAACCTCCAGCAATATGTGCCGGTGGCGCCGGGCCGTTCCTTCATGCGCTCGTGGTATTACCGGGCGCCATTCGCAACGGATCAAGGAACGCTGGGGCGGTGGCTTGATGCTGCCACGGAGCCGGGAAGGGCAAAGGTGGTGGAATATTTCATCCGCAAGGTCCATTCCGAGGACAATAACGTGGTCGAGCGGCTGCAGAGGTTCGCCTCGCAGCAGGGCGGCTGGCCGCGGGTGGGCTATGCGGAAGAACGGATCAAGTGGTTCGAAGAGGCTTACGCCAAAGCCCTGGCGGATTAGGCCAAGGAACGCTCGCAGTCGGCAATGAATTGGCCGAGCCGGGCGATGATACCGTCTTCCGTCAAGAGCGGCGCATGGCCTTGGCCGGGCACCTCCACCACCTGCAGGTCGGCTTTTCGCTGACGCATAGCGGCGACCGTCGCGCGCGAGAGCAAGTCAGAATTCTCCCCCCGCAACACCATCACCGGCACACGCGCCAGCGCCTCGAATTGCTGCCACAGCGGCGGCAGCGGCTGGTCGATATCGAAATCCGCGAGGGTGTGCGCCAGCGCGAGATCATAGGAGGCCACGAGCTTGCCGTCGCGCTCCTCGAACGTGCGCCGGGCAAAAGCCGTCCAGTCGTCGACCGTGAGGCTAGGGAAATTGTGCGCCGAGCAGTTGGCGCAGCATCTCGCCGCCGTGCTCGAAACTGGTGGGCTGGGATAGCTTGCCGACATAGCCCTTGATACGCATGAGCCCAATCGGCTCGATCACCGGACCGATATCGTTGAGCACGGCTCCCACGATAGCTTGCGGGCGGATCGGGGCCAGCAGCATCGTGAGGATGCCGCCGCGTGAGGTGCCGATGAATACTGCCGGTCGGATATCGAGCGTCGACAGTACCGTCAGCACATCATTGAGCTCGGTGCCGACATTGTAGTTGGCAGGATTGGGATCGTAGTCGGATCGCCCGCGCCCGCGATAATCGAGGGCAATAACCTGCCGACGATTGAGCAGGTTGCTCAGACAGCGCGAGCGCCAAGTGATGAAAATCCGCGCTGGTGCGCGCCAGGCCAGGAAGGCACACCACCGGCAGCGCCGCGGTCGGTAGGCGGGCCATAAAGCCGCACGTGCAGATTCAAGCCGTCCGGCGTGCTGACGAAACTGGCTGACATAGTCGGACATACGGCGTCTGGATAGGATAACCGAATAGCGCGCGCAAATGCGCGGCTATTGCGTGCGGGTCCCGCCGCGCTGCAGGTCGGCTTCGATCTGCAGTTTGCTATTGCCGCCGAAGCGGATGCGATAGACCTGCAAGGCTTCCAGGATGCGCGGAACGTAATTGCGCGTCTCCGCGAACGGGATGCGTTCCACCCAGTCGACCGGATCGACCTTGGGATCGCGCGGATCGCCGAACCGCTCGATCCAGTCCTTTACCCGCCCGCGGCCGGCGTTATAGCCGGCAAAGGTCAGAATGTAGGAACCGCGATAAAACTGAAACAGGTCGCCGAGCTCCGCCGCGCCCATCTGCGTATTGTAGACCGGATCCTTCTGCATGCGGCCCCAGTCGAAGATCGCCTTGAATTTCTTGGCGATGTATTTGCCGGCATCCGGCGTCACCTGCATCAGGCCGACCGCCTTGGCGGTGGAGACGACGCGTTGATTGAAGTGGCTTTCGGTGCGGGCGATCGAATAGGCCACGCTCGGATCAATGGCGGGTCCGATCGGGATATAACCGGGCAGGCCGACGGTCGGATGCGCGTAGTAGTCGAACGGATGACCGCGGCCGAGCGCGGCCTTGCCGAGCAGCAGCATGCCACGCGCGTCATTGGCACGGTTGGCGGCTTCGCCCAACCCAGCGAGGACGTTGAGGTCGTCACTGTGCTCGCCGATATCCGCCAGCATGATGTTTGCGAGGTCGCGCTCATCCAGCGCATAAAGGATCTCCGCCGCCCGGACCACATCCGGCTGCCGCGCCCGTGCGCCGTGGCGGCGGGCGCAGCGGCAGATCGGGAAGGCCGAGCTTTGCGCGCGCAAGCTGTCCGTAATAGACCGTGGAATGCCGGCCGGCGTCGTCGTAATATTTGCGTGCCTCCTCGCGCCGGCCCTGCGCTTCCAACGCCCGCCCTATCCAGTAGTCGCGCACGTGCAAGCGCATGCGGGTTGGAGGCCGTGAGGCTTTCCGGAATGCGAGAGAAATGAGTCAGCGCCGTTGCCGGATCGTTGAGGAAGCGCAACGCGATCCAGCCGGCGGTGAACTGGTGATCGACCCGGTAATTTTCCTTCGGCGGCGGCGAGGCATCGCGCGCGACGAGATAAGCGGTCTTTGGATCTCCGATATCGAGCAGTTTGCGCGCGAGATAGCGCCGCTCCATCCACCATTGGTCAAGATCGCCGAGCACGGCCGGGTCGCGCGGCACGGCAAGCATCGCCTTGTCCCGCTTCTGCAATCTGGTCGGCCCGCCGCAAATACTGCGCCAGCGTGAACAGGTAGACGGGGTCGCGGCGTCCCTCCGCCGGAACCGCGTCGAGCATTGCCTTGACGTTGCTTGCCTTCTTAATCATGGCGATGCGGGCCTTGGCGATGGCAAGCTGCGTGGGACCCAGCTGCTGCGCCATGCGCATCGCGGCTTCGACATCCTCGTCGTAAAGCCGTTCGTCCATTCGGATCTTATGGTCCGCCGCCGTCAGCATGTCTCCAAAGGCATTGGTGACCATGATCTCGAGGGTGGGCGGGAGGTTCTCGTGCCGCCAAACGTGGCGCACCAGCGGCTCGGCGGATTTGCGGTCGCCTTGCGCCACCATGGCGCGCGCCAATACCAGGCGGCCCTTCGCGCTCACCGGCGCGCGGCTGGCAAAATAATTGCGAACGGTCCTCGCTTCGCGCTTGTCTTCCCACAGGGCGCCCTCAGCGCGACGGCGGAAAAGTTCCAGGCTGGGCCAGCTGGGATTCTCGTCGATGAAGGCGACGTAGCGCTCGAAACTGATGCCGTCGTTATAGGGCGAGCGCAGGATCGCCCATTCTACCAGCTTGGCGGCGGCACGCTCGCTGATGC
Source organism: uncultured Alphaproteobacteria bacterium (assembly GCA_963728585.1). GTDB lineage: Bacteria > Pseudomonadota > Alphaproteobacteria > Rhizobiales > Xanthobacteraceae > CANKHA01. The sequence continues at coordinate 53,890 of CAVSLB010000026.1, read as the reverse complement.
CGCGCGTCATCGAACTGGCTTCGTCGATTTTGCCACGGCTGACGAGAGCCATGGCCTGTTTCGTGGTGGTGAGGTCGGAAGAAGAAATTGGAGAGGCGGCTTTGGGGGCAGGCATGTCCGGCGCAGGCGCGGCAACCGGGGCGGGAGGCGCCACTTGTGGCAAAGGTCGCGTATCGGGTAACGGCATCGCCGGCGCCAGCGCCGCGGTCTTGGTGCTCGCCGCTGCCGGGCGCGCGCGGGGCAGAGGAACGCGCGTATTTGCGCGCGACTGTTTTCGTTGCGGCAGGCGTTGCCGCCGGCTTGGCAGCGGATTTCGGCTTTGCCTTGGCTGCAGGTTTCACCGCCGCTTTGGCGCTGGTCTTTGCCGGCGCGGCATTCACCGCACCGCTACCCAGGCCCAGAAGCAGGGCCAGTCCGGTGGCCGCCGCCAGATGCGTAATCGGGAACCTCAGGGGTCGATTCATCGCTCCGGTCATACCTTGTCCACGCCTCCAGCTACAGAGGATTTTTTCGCTGACCTTGGTTGATGCCTTTTAAAATCCGCGATTCGGGGGTCTTTTTGCGGCTATATCGATGAATGCAGCCGCGGCCTGTCGCCGCGCCGGCCCCTCTTTCTTCCGTCCGTCCGACCCGATATCAATGGGCTCAGGCTGCCCAGCGCGCGCCAAAATCGGGGATTGCTCATGACCGCCAAGACGAGCTTCAGGGGCTCGTTCACCGCTCTCGTCACGCCGTTCAAAAACGGATCGCTCGACGAAAGCGCCTTTCGTGCCCTGGTCGATTGGCAGATCAGCGAAGGCACCAGCGGCCTCGTGCCCGTGGGCACCACGGGCGAAAGCCCGACGCTGTCCCATCGTGAGCACATGCAGGCGGTGGAATGGTGCGTGCACCAGGCCAAGGGGCGCGTGCCGGTAATCGCCGGCTGCGGGGTCGAATTCCACCCAGGAGGCGATCGAATTGTCGCGCCACGCGGAGAAGGCGGGGGCGGACGCGGTGTTGATCGTGACACCCTATTACAACAAGCCGACGCAGGAAGGCCTGTACGAGCACTATAAGGCGATCAACGACGCCATCGGCATTCCGATCATCATTTACAACATCCCGGCGCGGTCAGTGGTCGACATGTCCGTGGAGACGATGAAGCGGCTGTTTGCGCTGAAAAACATCGCCGGCGTGAAGGACGCCACCGCCAACGTGATCCGAGTTTCGCAGCAGCGGGCGGCGCTCGGCCCCGACTTCAACCAGCTCTCGGGCGAAGATGCCTCCGCCCTCGGCTTCATGGCGCATGGCGGCCATGGCTGCATCTCCGTGACGTCTAACGTGGCGCCGCGGCTTTGCGCCGAATTGCAGCGTGCCTGTCTGAAGGGCGATTACGCCACTGCTCTCAGATTGCAGGACAAGTTGATGCCGCTGCATCATGCATTGTTCATCGAGACCAATCCGGCGCCAGCGAAATACGCACTCTCCCTGCTCGGCAAATGCGAAGAAACCGTGCGGCTGCCCATGGTGCCGCTGTCGGAGCCGACCAAGACGGCGGTGCGCGAGGCCATGGTGCATGCCGGGCTGACCAACTAGGGCGGGCAGGCAATAGGATAGTTTCCTTGTATGAGGAACATCCCGCGCTGCACCGCGTTGGAATTTGATGGGAAATTCGGATTTGGTGCCGCGTGTCGCTTTATCGCCCAAAACAGAATAATCGCTTCTGGAAGCCTATCGAATCCGCGCCGCCCGACCGCGAAGTCGAGCTGCAGGTCGCCGATCAATTTGGTTCCTACACCCTGACCTTCCCCTGCCGCCTGACGGAAGGAGGCTGGGTCAACGCCAATTCGCAAGGCCGGCTGGAAGTTGAGCCGACCCATTGGCGTGAGCGCAAGGCCCATTGACCTCGCTGCAAATCGAATTGACCCTGCTCCTCATCTGGCCGATGACCGCCCGCGGCGGTCTGGCCGGAGTTAACGCGCCGATGCTGGGAGGAGAGGGCAATGCTGAAGGAATTCCGGGAATTTGCCATTCGCGGCAACGTGGCCGATCTGGCCGTGGGCGTGATCATCGGCGCCGCTTTTAACGGTATCGTGCAGTCGCTGGTTGGGGATATCTTCATGCCGGTTATCGGCGCTGTCACCGGAGGGTTGGATTTCTCCAACTATTTCGCGGGTCTGTCGTCCACTGTGACGGCCGGGTCGCTGGAAGAGGCCAAGAAGCAAGGCGCGGTGCTGGCCTGGGGCAACTTCGTTACGGTAACGATCAATTTCATGATTGTCGCCTGGGTGCTGTTCTGGGTGGCCAAGGTCATCAATCGCCTGCGGGCGGCGGAAGCAAAAAAGCCGGATCCGGCACCCACGCGGCAGGAAGCGATCCTGATGGAAATTCGCGATCTGCTGAAGTCCGGGACCACGGCGCCGACGCAGCTGGCCTAACGGCTTTCCCAGTCATTATTCGTCACGAATCCTGCCGACTGGGGCTGTTATGATTATTGTCGGGCGACGGGAGACGTGGAGCGATGGCGGCGAAAACAGAACGCAAGATCAAAGTCGTCGCCGACAACCGCAAGGCTCGCTTCAATTACGAGATCGGCGAAGTCTTCGAGGCCGGCATCATATTGACCGGCACTGAGGTCAAATCCTTGCGAAGCGGCAAGGCGACGATCGCGGAGTCATACGCGGATTCGCGCGGGGGCGAGATCTGGCTGATCAATTCGAACATCCCGGAATATCTCCAGGCGAGCCGATTCAACCATGAGCCTAAGCGCCGCCGTAAGTTGCTGCTGCACAAGAAGCAAGTGAACAAGCTTGCCGGCGCGGTGGAGCGCGAAGGCATGACGCTGGTGCCGCTGCGGCTCTATTTCAACGAACGAGGCCGCGCCAAGCTTGAACTCGCGCTGGCGCGCGGCAAGAAGCTGCACGACAAGCGCGAGACGTTGAAGAAACGGTCCTGGGATCGCGAGCGCGGGCGGTTGTTAAGGGAAAAGGGATAGCGGAGCATGCAGACAGAGTTGCCTGTTCCACAGGATGACGGCGCTGCCCGGCATTTGACCGGCGCGCGGATGCCGGACATTTCACTGATCACGACGGAAGGGAGTTCGGTGAATTTTTCCGAGCTTGCCGGCCGGATCGTCATTTACGCCTATCCCCGCACCGGCGAGCCGGGCAAAGCCCCGCCTGAGGGCTGGGCTGCAATCCCAGGCGCCATGGGCTGTACGCCGCAAAGCTGCGCCTTTCGCGATCATTTCGCCGAGCTGCGCCAACATGGCGTGGCGAATGTCTTCGGCCTTTCCACCCAGACACAAGATTATCAGCGCGAGGCCGTGGAGCGCCTGAAACTGCCTTTCCCGCTGGTCTCCGACTCCGAGCTCAGGCTCGCGAAGGCCCTGGAGCTGCCCACATTCGATGCCGGCGGAATGACATTACTCAAGCGGCTGACGCTCATCGCCGATGACGGGGTGCTGACCAAGGTATTCTACCCGGTCTTTCCGCCGGACAAGAATGCCGAAGAGGTGTTGGGCTGGCTCGCGGCGCATCCGAGATAAGCGCGCACCATGGCGAAAACGTCGCGAAACATTTCCGGCGTCAGCACGCCGGTGTTCGTGTTGTAGCGTGAGCAGTGGTAGCTGTTGAATAGCGCGATTTCGCCGAGCATGTGCTGGCAGCCATGGGTGAACGCAAATCCCGCACGCTTGCCGCCCAAAGCCACGATGGAGGCGTCATGCGCGATGCGTCCCAGCGAGATCAGCGCGCGCAGGTTCGGCATATCCGCGATTTCCGCTTTCAAGAAATCATTGCAGATTTTGATCTCTGTTGTGGCCGGCTTGTTCTCCGGCGGTACGCAGCGCACCGCATTGCTGATGCGGGCGTCGACCATCGTTAGTCCGTCGTCGACACGCTCCTGGTATCGCCCCTTGGCAAATTCATATTCGATCAGGGTCGGGTAAAGCAGATCGCCGGCATAGTCGCCGGTGAAAGGCCGGCCGGTGCGGTTTGCGCCTTGCAAGCCGGGAGCCAGGCCGACAACCAGCAGACGGGCGTCGATCGGGCCGAAGGAGGGAACCGGCGCGTTGTGCCAGCCGGGCTCCTTGACGCGCCAACTCTCGCGGAAGGCGACCAGTCGCGGGCAGCGCGGACAATCGCGCGAGGGTTCAACGCGCTCGACGGGCATTGCCCCGCTCTCTGGAGGGTTACTCTTCGAAATCGTCGTCGCCTGCGCCCGCGCGTTGGGGCACCGCGGGCCGTTGCAGGAATTGTGGCGTGTGCTGGCGCGGCTCGCGCGATTCACGTGGCTCTCGTGGCGGACGGTCGCTCCGGTCTCCCGGGTCACGGCCAATCTTGCCCTGCAATTCGATGATGTCGATGAACTGGTCGGCCTGCCGGCGCAACTCATCGGCTACCATCGGCGGCTGGGTCGAAATCGTGGAAACCACGACCACACGCACGCCACGCCGCTGCACCGCCTCCACCAGGGAGCGGAAATCGCCGTCACCCGAAAACAACACCATCTGGTCGATATGGCCGGCGAGCTCCATGGCATCGACTGCAAGTTCGATGTCCATATTGCCCTTCACCTTGCGGCGGCCGGTCTGGTCGACAAATTCCTTGGTCGCTTTGGTCACCACGCTGTAGCCATTGTAGTCGAGCCAGTCGATCAGCGGGCGAATCGAGGAATACTCCTGATCCTCAATCACCGCAGTGTAGTAAAAGGCTCGCATTAGGTAGCCGCGCGACTGAAACTCACGCAATAGGCGCTTGTAGTCGATATCGAAGCCGAGAGCCTTGGCGGTGGCGTAGAGGTTGGCGCCGTCGATGAATAGGGCTATTTTTTCGTTGGGCACGGGCATGTTGCTCTCTCGTAATAAAACCATTTAGGACCCATGGCGGGCCCGCAGCGAGGCGGGTTAAAAAATAGGATCGTCGCTAGCAGAAACTCCGGCTGGCCAAGTATAAGAGCCGCACCGTTGGCCGCGGCAGGTCCTTAAATGTGGCGGACCGGACCGGACTTAAAGCTTCGGGAGCGGTCACAGAGCCCCCAGATCGCGCTTGGACGAAAAATCGTGCTTGAACTTCGGGCTCAGGGTGGATACTTAACGTTCAGATTTCACCCAATGTTCCATGAATATAGGAGCGCGAGCCGATGGCCCGTGTCACTGTTGAGGACTGTATCGATAAAGTCGACAACCGGTTCGACCTTGTCCTGCTTGCCAGCCACCGCGGACGGATGATTTCGTCAGGCGCGCAGATCACCGTCGAGCGGGATAACGACAAAAATCCGGTGGTGGCGCTGCGCGAAATCGCGGATACGACCATCTCGCCCGAGGATCTGCGGGAGGACTTGATCCATTCACTGCAGAAATATGTCGAGGTCGACGAGCCGGAGCCCGAGGCGGTTCCGCTGATCGGCGCGGCGGCTGCCGGTGCCGGCATTGAAGCCGACGATACCGAGGTCACGGGCGAGCGGATGACCGAGGAGGAGCTGCTCAAAGGCTTGGAAGGTCTGGCGCCACCCGAAGAACAGCCGGAAGAGGAAGAATAAGGCTTCTTCCCGGCGATCATTATTAACGGCCCGGAGCTTCGGCTTCGGGCCGTTGCCTTTTCGGCAACCTTTAGCGGTGGTTTCTTGCGGCGCGGGTAAATCGCCGTGTTATCTTATCGTTAGGCCGCGCATGATCCGGGCGAAGTGTAAGCCGGTTCGCCGATCAGATCCTGTGTTAAGCCAATAGATTACCGCGCGATCGGATGCACAATAGGTACTCCATTTGCTGATCGCGCGCTGGGCCAATTATAGGGTTGGTTCAAGCAGCCGGGGTAAAGATGGCGCGATCAGGTACCGAACTACCGATGGCCAAGGCCGGTGTGCTGCACCCGCCGCCGGGCGAGCATAACCCGGTCCGGGCCCGGCAGGGGACGGAGCGCAACCCGCGGCGCAAGCCGCCGCAAATGCGGCAGTATGACCTGATCGAGCGTGTCCGCCGCTACAACCCCGATACCGACGAGGCGCTGCTTAACCGCGCTTATGTCTATGCGATGAAAGCCCATGGGGAGCAAACGCGCGCCTCCGGCGACCCCTATTTTTCCCATCCCCTCGAAGTCGCGGCGATCGTGACGGATCTGAAACTCGACGATGCCACCATCGCCGCGGCGCTTCTCCACGATACCATCGAGGATACCGAGACCACGCGCGCGGAAATCGACTCCTTATTTGGTCACGACATTGGGGTGTTGGTCGATGGACTGACCAAGCTGAAGAAGCTCGATCTTGTCACCAAGGAAGCCAAGCAGGCGGAGAACCTGCGCAAGATGCTGCTTGCCATCGCCGAAGACGTGCGCGTCCTGCTGGTTAAGCTCGCCGACCGGCTGCACAACATGCGCACGATTGAGCACATGGCGCCGGAGACGCGCCGGCGCATCGCCGAAGAGACGCTCGATATCTATGCCCCGCTCGCCGGCCGCATGGGCATGCATGAGATGCGCGAAGAGCTGGAAGATCTGTCGTTTCGGGAGATCAATCCCGAAGCCTATCAGGTCGTCTCGGAACGCCTGCTCACGCTTGCCGACCGCAATAAGGACCTGATCAGCGAGATCGAGGAGCAACTCGCCAGGAAGCTAGCCGAACGCGGCTTGCTGCGTGCCAAGGTACACGGGCGGCGAAAGCGCGCCTATTCGATCTGGCACAAGATGGAGCGTAAATCGGTCGGCTTCGAGCAACTTTCGGATATTTACGGTTTCCGTATCGTGCTTAAGACGGTGGACGAGTGCTATCAAGCGCTCGGTATCGTTCATACGACTTGGCCGGTGGTGCCCGGGCGCTTCAAGGACTACATCTCAACCCCGAAGCAGAACGATTATCGCTCGATTCAAACGACGGTGGTTGGGCCGGGAAAGCAGCGGGTTGAACTGCAGATCCGCACCCGCGAGATGGATGAGATCGCAGAATACGGCATCGCTGCGCATGCGCTCTACAAGGACAGCGAAGGCTCTCCGACCGAGATGCTATCGCGGGAATCGAGCGCCTATGCGTGGCTACGCCGCACGATTGAGCTTCTGGCCGAAGGCTCAAACCCCGAGGAATTTCTCGAGCACACCAAGCTCGAGCTGTTTCATGATCAGGTCTTCTGCTTTACCCCCAAGGGCAAGCTGATCGCGCTGCCGCGCGGCGGCACACCAATCGATTTTGCCTACGCGGTACATACCGACGTGGGCAACATGGCCGTGGGCTGCAAGATCAACGGTCAAATCTCGCCTCTCGCCTCGCAGCTCAACAACGGCGATGAGGTGGAAATCATCACCTCGAAAGCGCAGGTGGCGCCGCCGGCAGCCTGGGAATCCATCGTGGTCACCGGCAAGGCGCGCGCGGCGATCCGTCGGGCGACGCGCGCAGCCATACGGGCGCAATATGCCGGGCTTGGACGGCGCATCGTGGAGCGGCTGTTCCAGCGCGTGAAAATCGAATATTCCGACGACAAATTGCGCGGCGCGCTGCCGCGCCTGGCACGTGCCTCGATCGACGATGTGATGGCGGCGGTCGGCCGCGGCGAGATGAAAGCCGCAGATGTCGCCCGAGCGATGTATCCGGACTACAAGGAAGAACGTGCAGCGGCGCGGGCCGCCCAGCCGGCCAAATCCGAAAGCGGCTGGTTCGGGCTGAAGCGCGCGAAGTCGCTGAAGTTCAAGGTGCCGAGCGAGGGCACCCCGCTGCCTATCCGCGGCATCAACAGCGACCTGCCGGTGCGTTTCGCCGCCAACGGCGGCGCGGTGCCAGGCGACCGGATCGTGGGGATTCTCACGCCAGGGCAGGGGATCACGATCTACCCGATCCATTCGCCGGTTCTGAAGGATTTCGAGGAAGCGCCGGAACGCTGGCTCGACGTGCAATGGGACATGGACGCCGAAAGCCCCCGGCGCTTTCCCGCGCGCCTGCAGGTGCAGTCGCTCAACGAGCCCGGCACGCTGGCGCAGATTACCCAGATCATCGCCGATCACGACGGCAATATCGACAACATCCACATGACCCGGCGTTCGCCCGATTTCACCGAACTGACCATCGATCTCGAGGTCTATGACCTCCAGCATCTCACTTCGATCATCGGGCAATTACGGGCCAAGCCGGTAGTGGCCAAGGTCGTGCGGGTAAATGGGTGAACCTTGGCGAAAGCTCCGCAGCTCCGTCTCGGCGTGAACATCGACCACGTCGCTACTATCCGCAATGCGCGCGGTGGCCGGCATCCGGATCCGGTACACGCGGCGAAGCTTGCGATTGAGGCGGGCGCCGACGGCATCACCGCCCATCTGCGTGAAGACCGCCGCCACATCCTGGATGACGACATTGCGCGATTGAAGGCGGAAATTTCCAAGCCATTGAATTTTGAGATGGCGGCAACAGCGGAGATGGTGGGCATCGCGCTGCAGACACGACCGCATGCTGCCTGCCTGGTGCCGGAAAAGCGCAGTGAGCGCACGACCGAAGGCGGTCTCGACGTCGCCGGCCAGCATCATATTCTGGCGCCGGTCGTGGAGAAACTCGGGAGCGCCGGCATCCGCGTCTCGTTGTTTATTGCGGCCGAGCCGCAGCAGATCGAGGCGGCCGCACGCCTGCGCGCTCCGGCCATAGAAATTCATGTCGGTTCCTGGTGCGAGGCGCTGATGCAGGGCCACGCTGAGGCGGCCGAAGCGGAATGGACACGTATTCGGGAGGGCGCGCGGTTGGCGAAAAGCCTCGGGCTCGAGGTCCATGCGGGTCACGGATTGGATTATGCCAGCGCCCAGACGATTGCGGTTCTACCGGAAATCGTGGAGCTCAATATCGGCCATTTTCTTGTCGGCGAGGCGGTGTTCGACAGCCTTACCCAGGCGGTGAAATTAATGCGCGCCGCCATGGATCGCGGGCGCGCTAAAGCAGGCAGCGCATGATTCTCGGCATTGGCTCGGACATCATCGATATCCGGCGGATCGAGCAGACCATCGCGCGTCATGGCGATCGCTTTCTCGACCGCATCTTCACCGACGTGGAACGGGCAAAAGCCGAGCGCCGCAAGAACCGGATTGACACCTATGCCAAGCGCTTCGCCGCCAAGGAGGCATGCGCCAAGGCCTTGGGCACCGGTCTGCGCGCCGGCGTCTTCTGGCGCGACATGGGCGTTGTGAATTTGCCGTCGGGCCGGCCAACCATGCTGCTGACCGGCGGCGCGCTGGCGCGTCTCAGCGCGATTACCCCGGCCGGCTATGAGGCGCGCATCGACGTGACGATCACCGACGAATATCCCACCGCCCAGGCCTTTGTGGTCATTTCAGCGGAGCCCGCAAAGGGCTGAAATTGGTCTAACAAAGGTCCCTATCTCTTTCTATTAGCTAGCAAAAAAGACATGGGAGTGGGAGGCCCTAGGTTTCGTTGCACGGCTTCCGGCCAACAGCTACAAGGGCCCGGGTTTAGCGAATAAAGGACGAAAGGCGAATGAGCGTGACGACCGCAAAACGCAAGGAAGGCGGCATCGCCGAAACAGTGCGGGTGATCATTCACGCGCTCCTCATCGCATTGGTGATCCGCACTTTCCTGTTCCAGCCTTTCAACATTCCCTCGGGCTCGATGAAAGAGACGCTGCTGGTCGGCGACTATCTTTTCGTCTCGAAGTACAGCTATGGCTACAGCCATTATTCGTTGCCGTTTTCACCGCCGCTATTCAGCGGCCGCATCTGGTCATCCGAGCCGCAGCGTGGCGACGTGGTGGTATTCCGGCTGCCGAAGGATGACTCCACCGATTACATCAAGCGCGTGATCGGCTTTCCCGGCGATCGCATCCAAGTCATTCGCGGCGTGCTGAACATCAATGGTCAGCCGGTAAAGCGCGAACGGATGGACGATTATCTCGACACCGAGGACGGCTCCGCGACGCGGGTGAAGCGCTGGCGCGAAACGCTGCCGAACCGACAGGCTGAAGAACCAAACGTGACCTATACCACGCTCGATCTTGTCGACTCCGGTTACAGCGACAATACCGACGTGTTTGTAGTGCCGCCCGGGCATTACTTCATGATGGGCGATAATCGCGACAATTCCACCGACAGCCGGTTCCCGCAGGTTGGCTACGTGCCGTTCGAGAACATCATCGGCAAAGCTCAGATTATTTTCTTCTCCATCGGCGAAGGTGAGCGCCCCTGGCACTTCTGGCGCTGGCCCTGGGCGGTGCGCTGGAACCGGCTGTTCGCGCTGGTCAGATGAAGCGGAAGAGAGAGAGAGCTTTTTCCGCGCCGGCGGCTTCCGGCAAGACCGAAAGCAGCGCGTCCACAGCGTCCAATCCGGCTCCGGTCGCGGCGCCGCGCAAGCGCCGGCGCAAGGGCACGGGCGCGCTGGAGGACCGTATCGGCTACCGTTTCCAGGACGCCGATCTTCTGGATTGCGCACTTACGCATATCTCCGCGTTGACCGGTCCGCACAATCGGGTGGGCAGCTATCAGCGCCTTGAATTTTTGGGCGACCACGTGCTCGGCCTCGTAATCTCCGACATGTTGTTTCGCAATTTTCCCAAGGCGAACGAGGGCGAGCTGTCCCGTCGGCTGGCCGACCTCGTCCGCAAGGAAACTTGCGCCGAAATGGCCCGCGAACTCGATCTTGGCGCCATCATCCGGCTCGGTTCTTCGGAAGCTGGATCCGGCGGCCGTTCGCGCGATGCCATCCTGGCGGATGTATGCGAGTCACTGATCGGCGCGGTCTTCCTCGACGGCGGCTATCCGGCCGCCGCAGCGTTCGTAGAAAGACTCTGGGGTGAGCGCATGCGTACGCCGGTGCGCCCGCTACGCGATCCAAAGACCACCCTGCAGGAATGGGCGCAAGGACGCGGCCTGCCGACGCCGACCTACCGCGAGGTCGGCCGCTCGGGTCCGCACCACAGCCCGGAATTCCGCATTGCCGTTGAACTTCCCCAACTTGCGCCGGCGGAAGGCAGCGGCCGCTCCAAGCGCGCCGCGGAACAGGCTGCCGCCCAAGCGCTTTTGCAGCGCGAGGGTGTGACGGCAGACCCTGGCAATGGCTGACCACCCCACGGAAGCAACGCGAAGCGGATTCGTTGCCCTGATTGGCGCGCCAAATGCCGGCAAGTCGACGCTTCTGAATACGCTCGTTGGCTCCAAGGTGACGATCGTCTCGCACAAGGTGCAGACCACGCGCGCGCTGGTGCGCGGCATTGCGGTTGAAGGAAACGCTCAGCTCATTTTCGTTGACACGCCCGGCATCTTCGCGCCCAAGCGCCGCCTGGACCGCGCGATGGTTACCAGCGCTTGGAGCGGCGCGCATGACGCCGATGTGGTTGCGGTGCTGATCGACGCGCGCAAGGGTCTCGACGAAGAAGCCGAGGCTCTCCTAACAGGCCTTGCGGAGGTGCGGCAGCCAAAACTGCTGCTGCTGAACAAGATCGACCTGGTGGAGCGGGAGAAATTGCTGGCGTTAGCCAAGGCCGCCAACGACCGAGTGCTCTTCGCCGCTACCTTCATGATCTCTGCGCTCTCCGGTGACGGCGTCAGCGATGCAAAACGCTGGCTGGCGGAAAAGATGCCGCCGGGACCATGGCTTTATCCGCCCGACCAGATGTCGGATGCGCCCTTGCGGCAGCTCGCCGCCGAGATCACGCGCGAAAAGCTCTTCCATCGGCTGCACCAGGAACTGCCTTACCAGTCGACGGTGGAGACCGAGAGCTGGAAAGAATTGCGGGATGGCTCAGTGCGGATTGAGCAGACGATCTATGTGGAGCGGGAAAGCCAGCGCAAGATCGTGCTTGGCAAGGGTGGCACCACCATCAAGGCTATTGGCGCCGCCGCGCGCAGGGAGATTGCCGAGATCGCCGAAAAACCGGTGCATCTCTTCCTGTTTGTGAAGGTGCGTGAAGGCTGGGGCGACGATCCGGAACGTTACCGGGGCATGGGACTGGAATTCCCGAAGGAGTAGGCTGCGCTCATGCAATGGGCCGATGAAGGTATCGTGCTTGGGGTCAAACGGCACGGCGAGGCGAGTGTTATCGTCGAGCTGATGACGCGCGAGCATGGGCGCCACCTCGGCCTGGTGCGCGGTGGCACTGGCTCGCGCATGCGCCCGATCCTGCAGCCAGGCAACAGCGTGGCGGCGACTTGGCGGGCCCGGCTCGACGAGCATCTGGGCAATTACACGCTGGAAGGCACGCGGCTGCGCTCCTCGCTTTTCCTCGGTGCCTCGCATGGCGTTTATGGCCTGACGCACCTGGCAGCGCTCACGCGGCTCTTGCCGGAGCGCGATCCGCATCGTGATGTCTATGAGGTGCTGGAGGCCATTCTGGAGCAGCTCGACGACGTCGCAAGGGCGGGCCCGCTGGTGGCGCGCTTTGAACTCATGCTGTTGTCTGAACTCGGCTTCGGCCTCGATCTCTCGCAATGCGCGGCGACCGGCGGCACTGCCGATCTGGCCTTTGTGTCGCCGAAATCGGGCAGGGCGGTGTCACGCGATGCCGGACAGCCCTGGCAGGACAAGTTGATGCGCCTGCCGGCTTTCCTCACCGCTCAGGATGAAGAAAAGCCATCGGCGATGGATGTCGCCAATGGCTTCGAAATCACGGGCTTCTTTCTTGCCCGGCATTTGTTTGAACCACGCGGCGTTGAGATGCCGGATGCGCGGCGACAATTTATCGCCGCGATTCTGCGCGCTCTTCCAAGCGCCGCGTGAGCCTTAGGCTCTCGCCGGCGCTATCAACGCCGGTGACGGTGATGGCCACCACGATGAACGTGCCGGTGAACGACGGTACGATGACCGCCCCATCCGTACCCGCCGCCCCACCAACCGCCGTAACCGAGACCAATTCCAACGGTCGGCCCGTAGCCGTAATAGCCGCCGTAATACGGATAGCCGCCGTAATACGGATAGCCGCCGCCATAAACGACCCGGCGGTGCGCCTGGCACACCAGCCTGCCACTCCGCGAGCGGTAACAGCGATGCCGGATCGGCTCCGCGACGTTTACGCCTTCGGTTGCGAGCCGCATGCCCGCGGGAGCCGTCGATGTCATGGCGTTGGCGCCACTCGTCAGGAAAGCTCCCGCCGACAAAATCGTCGCCGCCGCTGCTGCAACAAGGGTTTTACGCATTTGTCTTCTCCTTGGTTCGGCTGTTCCGAACCCCCATTTGTTGTCGTCGCCATAACTACTTAATGGCGAAGACCGGAACTCAGTTCCCAATTTAGCACCTTTGAGCCTGAACGTGTCCCAATTGGGCCGTTCATCGCTTGTTCAGTTAACGGCTCTGGGTTAACCCACCCTCTTATGGGCAGACGGTCGATTCCCCCCGAGCATAATGACGTGCAGGAGATAGCGCTGCGCGAGGCGCTGGAGGAGCGCTATCTCGCCTATGCGCTATCCACCATTATGCATCGTGCGTTGCCGGACGCCCGCGATGGGTTGAAACCGGTGCACCGGCGGCTGCTGTTCGCCATGCGGCAATTGCGGCTAGACCCCGGCGCGGGATTCAAGAAATGCGCGCGCGTCGTCGGCGACGTCATCGGCAAATTCCATCCGCATGGCGACCAGGCGGTCTACGACGCGCTGGTGCGGCTGGCGCAGGAATTCGCCCAGCGCTACCCGCTGGTCGACGGACAGGGCAATTTCGGCAATATCGACGGCGATAACCCTGCCGCGATGCGTTACACCGAGGCGCGCCTGACGGAAGTCGCGCGGCTTCTGATCGACGGCATCGACGAAAATGCCGTGGATTTCCGCCCGACCTATGACGGCGGCGACGAAGAGCCGGTGGTGCTGCCGGCGGCCTTTCCCAATCTGCTCGCCAACGGCTCACAGGGTATCGCCGTCGGCATGGCCACCGCGATCCCGCCGCATAACGCAGCAGAGCTGTGCGATGCGGCTCTGCATCTGATCGATAATCCAAATACCCGCAGCCGCACGCTTTTGAAATACGTACAGGGTCCAGACTTTCCGACCGGCGGCGTGATCGTCGATCCGCGCGATGTCATCGCCGAAGCCTATGCGACCGGCCGCGGCTCGTTCCGCGTGCGTGCGCGCTGGAACCAGGAAGACACCGGGCGCGGCACCTATGTGGTCGTGATCACGGAAATCCCCTGGCTGGTGCAGAAATCGCGCCTGGTGGAGAAGATCGCCGAGCTGCTGAATGCCAAGAAGCTTCCGCTGGTGGCCGACGTGCGGGACGAGTTCAACGGAGGACGTGCGCCTGATCATCGAGCCGCGCTCGCGCACGGTCGATCCCGCGCTGCTGATGGAAAGCCTGTTCAAGCTGACCGAACTGGAAAGCCGGGTTCCGCTCAACATGAACGTGCTGTCCAAGGGCCGCGTGCCGAAGGTCATGGGCCTGGCAGACGTGCTGCGCGAATGGCTCGACCACCGTCGCGAGGTCTTGCAGCGCCGCTCGCGCCATCGGCTCGACGCCATCGAGCATCGGCTGGAAGTGCTGGGCGGCTATCTCATCGCCTATCTGAACCTCGACAAGGTGATCAAGATCATCCGCAATCAGGATGAGCCCAAGCCCGTTCTGATGAAGAGCTTCAAGCTCACCGACGTGCAGGCTGAGGCGATCCTCAACATGCGGCTGCGCAATTTGCGCAAACTCGAGGAGATAGAGATCCGCGCCGAGGACAAGGCGCTGCGCACGGAAAAGAAAGAACTGCAAAAAGTGCTCGGCGCAGAATCCGAGCAGTGGAAGCTTATCGCCGCGCAGGTCAAGGAAGTACGTGCCGCCTTTGGGCCGAAGACCGCGCTTGGCAAGCGCCGCACGCAATTCGCCGAGGCACCCGAGCATGACCTCGCCGCGATCGAAGAGGCGCTGGTCGAACGCGAGCCGATCACCGTCGTGGTCTCGGAAAAAGGCTGGATCCGCGCCTTGCGCGGTCATGTGACCGATCTCTCCGGGGTCGCCTTCAAAACCGATGACGCGCTGAAATTTGCCTTTCCGGCGGAGACCACGTCCAAGTGTCTGGTGTTCGCGACCAACGGCCGCTTCTACACGCTCGACGCGGCCAAGCTGCCGGGCGGGCGCGGTCATGGCGAGCCGATCCGGCTGTTTATCGATCTGGAGCAGGAAAGCGATCTTATTTCGGTGGAGCCGTTCAAGGGTGGGCGCAAATTCCTGATCGCGGCGCATGACGGGCGCGGCTTCATCGTTCCGGAAGACGAGTGCCTGGCCAATACCCGCAAGGGCAAGCAGATACTTAACGTCAAAATGCCGAACGAGGCGCGCGCGCTGACGCCGATCGAGGGCGAGCTGGTGGCCAGCGTCGGCGAAAATCGAAAAATGCTGATCTTCCCGCTGGATCAGGTACCGGAAATGACGCGTGGTCGCGGCGTGCGGCTGCAGCGCTACAAGGACGGCGGGTTGTCTGACGTGAAGACCTTCAAGGCCGGCGAGGGGCTCACCTGGATTGACAGCGCGGGAAGGACCTTCACGCTCACGCTGAAGGAATTGGCCGACTGGCGCGGCAACCGCGCCGATGCGGGACGGCTGGCGCCGAAGGGTTTCCCTAAAAACAACAAGTTCGGCCGCGCGCCCGGCGGCGAGGGCTAGACTTTCACGAAGATGGCCGTGACATACATGATCGCGATACCCAGCGTGAGACCCGCAAGCGTGCTGGGGGTGAACCAGGCTTCGCCCGGTCCGGCACGCCGCTTCAGATAGCCGCCGACCTCGACGATCACCTGCAGAATGGCGCCGGCGCCGATGGCCAGGGCCAGCGCCGCCCAATGCGGCGCATAGCTCAGGCTGCCGATCCAGATCCCCACGATCGCAGGCGCTCCCGCCAGCAGCGCGAGTCCGAGAAAAGCAGGAAGCGTCGGCGGTTCGTCCACCAGCGGCGCAACGATGCCGATCCCTTCGGTCACATTGTGCAGCGTGAAACCGAGAACGAGAAAGACACCAAGGCCGGCAACGCCCGCAGTGAACGCGGCGCCGATCGCCAGTCCCTCGCCAAAATTATGCAGCCCGATGCCAAGCGCAATGTAAGTGGCCAGCGCTAAGCCCGTCGGGATGCCATGGCGGCGGCCGATCGCGTAAAGCAGCAAAAAGGCGGCGGTGGCGGCCAACACGACCATCGGTATGCCCTGGAAAGAATTGGCGGACTTCAATCCGAATTCGATCGCTTCTTTCATGGAGTTGATGAAGAGGAAGGCGAGCAACCCGATGGTCAGCGCCAGCACGAAATTCAAGCCGTGGCGGCCGACGCCGCGTAATGCGGGATAGAACAACATGCCGATGATGACCGGCACGATGCCGACGAAAGTCCCGAGCAGCGCCTGCGGCCCGAGCTGGCCGAACTCCGCTTGCGGGGTCGGTACCGCGACTTCAATTTCGTGCTTGAAGACGACACCCGTGCGGGTGAGCACCTTGACCTCGTGCTTTTCGGCAAGCACCCAGGGATAGGGAATATGCAGCCAGGCCGATGACAACGGGGCAAGTTCGCCGCCGGGATCTTGTCTGAACGACCAGTAAGCATCGTCCACCAGCACCTGCGCGATGGACAATTCGGCGGAGCCGCCGGCCCGGACCTGCAGATGAATCCCGTCATTGTCGAGGACCGTGCGCTCGAACGTGAGTTTTTCCACCGGCGGAGCGCCGGTGTCGAAAGCCTTGAGCCAATCGCTGGTGACCAGCCAAACAGAGGCCAAGATCAACGCCAACAGCGGAACGCCGAACCAAAGAAGGCTGGCGGCGCGCGAGGCGCGCGGCTGCAGCGCAACCTCGGCGGCGACGGGAGTGCGGATGTTCTCGTTCATGACGTGGCCTCGGCGACATCGAACATGCCCATCCATCCGAGCTCGGCGAACTCAGATTGGTGTGCGTGAAACATATAGAGGCCGGTCTCGTGGCCCTTGTAATTGAATTCCAGAATGCCGCGTTGTCCCTGGCATTGCATGACAGTATCGACCGTCTTCAACGTCGGCGTCAGCGTCGTGCCGTGATCGTAGTAATCGAAGAAATTGCCATGCAGGTGGAATGAGTTGATCGGGTCGAATTCCGTGACGTTAACGACATAGACGCGGATCGGTTTGCCGCGCGCGATCGGAATCGGATGTTTCGTATAGTGATGGCCGACGGTATTGACGGCATAGACCTCGTTCTCATTATCGAAA
Source organism: uncultured Alphaproteobacteria bacterium (assembly GCA_963728585.1). Lineage (GTDB taxonomy): Bacteria > Pseudomonadota > Alphaproteobacteria > Rhizobiales > Xanthobacteraceae > CANKHA01. The sequence continues at coordinate 36,806 of CAVSLB010000026.1, read as the reverse complement.
TCCGTATCGAAGGCGTTCATCACCATTACGAATTCCTGCCACTCCTTGTTCTCGGGCGTGCCGAGCAGGCGCGAACTCGCGACCGCGGCTTGCTCGGGATGCCGCGCCGGATCGGGATCGATGATGAAGGCGCCATACATCCCTTTGTGAATGTGCCGCTTCAGCGGGAGTGCGTGGCAATGATAGAGGTGACAGCCAAATGGCAATGCATCGAACTCATAAATGAACTCCTCGCCGGGATTGACCATCCCGGCGCCCGGAATTCCGTCCATACGCGCGGAATGAATACCGTGGAAATGCATCGTGTGAGGGTGTGAACCATTATTTCGGAATACGATGCGTAAGCGCTCGCCCTCGGTGGCACGCAATGTGGGCCCGGGCACGCGCCCGTTGTATGTCCAAGCTGGAAAGAATACCCCCGGAATGATCTCGATCTCCTTGTCCTCGCCGGTCACTTCGTAGGTCCGCAACTGCCGCCCATCGGGCAGTTGCGAAAGAGTTCCGGTCTCCCAATCCGTCAGCATCTTGGAAGGATCAAAACCGTTTTTGGCATTGTCGACGTCTCCCCCCGAGATCATGTTCCCATGCACATGAGATTTCGGGTCGGAGGCGGATGTGGCGCCATGCGTGCCGTGTTCGGCGTGTCCGGATTGTGCGGCGACCGGTTGCGTGCGCGTCACTGTCGCTAGCCCTGCGCCGGCAGCGGCGAGGGCGCCTGCCGACAGCAGATTCCGCCGGCTGAGGCTTCGTCGAATCCAATCGCGCATATTGCCGATCCTCCGCAATTGCTATTGCAAATTATTCGCAACAAAATGCGGTGCGGCCGGCGGATTGTCAAATATAATTACTGTAATTACGCACCATTGTGCAGCGTCAGGAGCTCGCGCACGGCTTTAATCTGACCTTGCAAGTTATTGTAATCGCTAATTTGAGGCTCAATACTCGACCCGGCGCCAGCCCTCCGGCATCAGCCGTTCTTGCGGCAGGAAGCGGCCCTTGTAGTCCATCTTGCGCGAGCTCCGGACCCAATAGCCCAGATAGACGTAATCCAGCCCCATCCGGCGGGCGCGGGCGATGTGGTCAAGGATCATAAAGGTGCCGAGCGAACGGTCGGCCTCTTCCGGATCGAAGAACGAATAGACCATGGAAAGGCCGTCACTGAGGATGTCGACCAGCGTCACCCCCAGCAATTGCCCGGCGCCACGCCCGGTGATGCCGCTGTCAGGGCCACGCCGGCGGTATTCCACGACACGCGTTTGCACGTGGCTGTCTTCCACCATCATGGCGTAGTCGAGCACCGTCATATCGGCCATGCCGCCGTTTCGATGACGGGAATCCAGATAGGCGCGGAATACCGAATACTGTTCGGACGAGGGCTGCGGCGGGCGCAGATCCCCAAGCACGTCATTGTTGCGTTCCATCACCCTGCGCATGTTGCGCGACGGCTTGAACTCGGGGGCGATGACGCGGACCGAAACGCAGGCCCGGCAGCTATCGCACGCAGGCCGGTAGGCAATGGACTGGCTGCGGCGAAATCCGCCGTGGGTCAGGAGATCATTCAGTTCGCCCGCGCGCTCACCGACCAGATGGGTGAACACCTTCCGCTCCTCCTTGCCTGGCAGATAGGGGCAGGGAGAGGGCGCCGTCAGATAGAATTGCGGCGTGTCGCGCGAGTGTCTTGTCACAGGTCCAAAGCTTTCGTCCAAGCCTCATTGGCGGAGGATCCCCGCACACTAAGCATCGCGCGTTCAAAGGGTTCCGTCAAAGGTTGCGGACCCCCGATCAGGGCCCGACGTCGTATGGGGGCTGTCCCAGGACGGGCGGTGAATGACCACCGTTCCGATCAGCATGTCATGCAACAGCCGCCGGCGGGTACTGAAGAAACCCACCAGCAGGATGAAGGGCGTGAGCAACGACACCGTCAGCCAGAACAGGATGGCGTGCGTGACGCCGAGCAAAAAATACGAGGGCGCGCCGTACCAGGTGCGCATCTGGATATTCATCACGCGCATTCCGATTGTAGCGGACTGCGGACTGCCCAGGGTGATGCCATAATAAATCACCGCCCAGATCACCGCCGCGGGCCACCATAACCAGAACAGGATCCAGCCGAGCCCGAGCGTGATCAAACCGAAGATCAGAATAAACAGCGCGGCGAATATCACCGGGATCGAGATCACGATGATGTCGATGACGAAAGCCATCATGCGGCGCGCCAGGACGCCGTCGAACAGTTCCGGATTCGTCAGCGGGTCATAGGCATGAGGCCTGCCATCGGCAGAGAGCCCCATGTCGCTTGGGCCGGTCGTGGACATTAATCGCGCCTTTCCCCCTCATGCAAGGATGGAAAGGAATGTTCTGCCGCGCAAGAGGAAACAATGATTTCCCGGCGAGGGCGCAGGTATAGTGGCGCCCCGGAGGAAACCCATGGGCATAACCCTTGCCGACATTCAGGCAGCCCGCGCGGCGATCGCAGGGCAGGTGCTGCGCACGCCCATGCTGCCGGCACCGCGGCTTTCGGAACTGACGCAAGCCTCGATCTTCGTCAAATACGAGAATTTGCAAGTTACCAATTCGTTCAAGGAACGTGGCGCACTCAACAAGCTCGCTTCTCTGACGGCGGCCGAGCGCGCACGCGGCGTTATCGCGATGTCCGCCGGCAATCACGCGCAGGCGGTAGCCTATCACGCCGCGCGGCTCGGCATTGCCGCGACCATCGTCATGCCGGTGACCACGCCTTTTGTGAAAATCGCAGCAACGAAATCGCACGGGGCGGAAGTTGTGCTGGAGGGTGAGACGATTTTCGAGGCACAAGCGCGCGCGGGGGAGCTTGCCCGCGAGCGCAACCTGCTCTGGGTGCATCCCTACGACGATCCAAAAGTGATTGCGGGCCAGGGAACGATCGTGCTGGAAATGTTGGAGGATGAGCCCGCACTCGATGTACTGGTGGTGCCGATCGGCGGCGGCGGGCTGATCGCTGGTAACGCCATTGCGGCCCGCGGCATCAACCCAAACATTGAGATTGTCGGCACGGAGGCCGCGCTTTATCCCTCCATGTCGAACGCGCTACAGGGCGAGGATCGGCCGATCGGCGGTCCGACGCTGGCCGAAGGCATCGCGGTGAAAACCGTCGGCACGCTGACGCTGCCGATCGTGCGCGAGCTCGTCTCCGCCATCGTGCTGGTGGACGAGGCGCAGCTCGAACAGGCGGTCAACGCCTATCTCACCTTGCTGAAAACGATGGTGGAGGGTGCCGGCGCGGCAGGGCTTGCGGCGGTGCTGGCGCAGCCGGAGCGCTTCCGCGGGAAAAAGGTCGGATTGTTTCTGTCGGGGGGCAATATCGACCCGCGCATTCTCGCCTCGATCATGGTGCGGGAGCTGGAGCGCGCACAGCGCATTGTGTCCTTCCGCCTCACTATTCCGGATCAGCCAGGCGTCCTTGGCGCGATCGCGACACGGCTTGGTGTGCTCGGTGCCAATATCCTGGAGGTCAACCACAAGCGGCTGTTCCTCGACGTGCCGGCCAAAGGCGCGCGGCTTGACATTACCGTGGAGGCGCGCGACCGCGCCCATGTGGAGGAAATTCTTGCCGCGCTTGCGGCCGAGGACTACCACCCGCAGCGGATCGAAGCCGGCGATATGGAATAGGGATCGCTCGTCACTGCCTCCTGTCCGCAAGGAGACAACAATACACTCAGCCTCATCCTGAGGGCCCGCCGATCGCCGGATCGGCGGGCGTCTCGAAGGATGAGCCGGCAGACCCGGGCCTCTACGGTTCGAGACGGCCCGCGCTTACGCGCGGGCCTCCTCACCATGAGGGGAGATATTGTTGTAGCCGCAGCTTACGCCGCGGTCGCCGCGGTTCCCTTGGCGTCGTGGATGGCACGCCACACGCGTTCCGGCGTCGTCGGCATTTCCACATGACGGATGCCGAGGGGAGCCAGCGCATCCGCTATGGCACTTGAGACCGCCGGCATTGCGCCGACGCAGCCGGCTTCGCCCGCGCCCTTGATGCCGAGCGGATTGGTCTTGGTAGGCACGGGGTTGCTCTTGACCTCGACCGGGCTGAGGTCGGAGGCCCGCGGCATGGCGTAATCCATGAACGAGCCGCTCACCAATTGGCCGTCGGCATCGAAATGGATGTCTTCCATCAGGATCTGGCCGACGCCTTGCACGACACCGCCGACGATCTGTCCTTTCAGCAACAGTGGGTTCATCACCGTGCCGACGTCGTCCACCACACTGTAACGCACGATCTGGATCGTGCCGGTCTCCGGATCGACCTCCACTTCGCAGACATGGCAACCGTTCGGGTAGTTGGCGACCTCGGTGCGGAAGACGGAATTGGCGATCAAGCCCGCGTCCAGATCCACTGGAACGTTCTTCGGGTTGATCGCCTTGCGTGCCAGCTCCTTCATCGTGATGGTCTGGTTGCTTTTGGTCGAGGAGAAGATGCCCTCGTCGAGCTTGATATCGGCGGCGTCCACATTCCACATGTGCGCGGCGATCTTCTTCGCCTTCTCGATGATACGGTCGGCAGCCTGATTGAAGGCGGAACCGCAGATCGCCGCGGTGCGTGAGCCGCCGGTGCCGGTGCCGAAAAAGACCTTGTCGGTGTCGCCCTGCACGTAACGCACATCGTCCGGATGCAGGCCAAGCTTGTCGCAGACCAGCTGCTTGAACACCGTCTCATGTCCCTGGCCCTGAGTAATGGAGCCGGACAGCAGCGTCACGGTGCCGGCCCGGTCGAAGCGGATTTCGGCTCCCTCGACGCCGGCGCCCGCCGCCCGTTCGATACTGTTGGATACGCCGAGGCCGCGCAGCTTGCCGCGCTTTTTGGATTCCGCGCGCCGTTTCTCAAAGGTGGCAGCGTCGGCGAGCTTCAGCGCCATATCCATGTTCTTTTCGAACTCGCCGTTGTCGTAAATGAAGGTGAGCCCGGTTTTAAACGGCATGGCTTCCGGCGGAATAATGTTTCGGCGGCGGATCTCCACCGGATCGATTTTGAGTTCGGCCGCGGCAAGATCGATCAGCCGCTCGCTGACATAGGCCGCCTCGGGGCGGCCGTTGCCGCGATAGGGCCGCGTCGGATGCGTGTTTGTCATGACGGCCGTCAGCTCGACGTGGATCGCGGGCGTTTTGTAGACGCCGGCCAGCGTTCCAAAATTTCCCGGAAAGGCGTCCGAGGAAGCCTGTGCGTAAGCACCGATATTGGCGATGGTTCTGAACCGCATGCCAAGGAAGTTGCCTTTCTTGTCGAGCGCCAGTTCCGCATCGGTGACATTGTCGCGCGCCTGGGCGTCGCTCAGGAACGCTTCCGAGCGCGTTGAGACCCATTTCACCGGCCGGCCGACGAGCTTGGAAGCCAGCAGCACCAGTCCGACCTCGGGGGTGACCGACGATTTCATGCCGAAGCTGCCGCCAATGTCGCCCGCAACAACCCGTACGTTGCTCTCTGGCACCTTCAGCACTTCTTTCGCCAGCTCTCCACGGTAGACATGCGCGCGCTGCAGCGTCGTGTAACAGGTGTAATGGTTGTCGGTGGCATTGTAGTCGCCGATGCAGGCGCGCGGCTCCATGGTGGCCGCAGTGACCCGGTTGATCACGAAGTGATGCTTGACGATGTGATCGGCTTTCTCAAAGGCCGCGTCGGCGGCCGCTTTGTCGCCTACGCTCATCTCGAAGATGATGTTGTTTTCGCAATCGTCCCAAACCAGCGGCGCGCCGGGCTTGGCGGCCTCCGCGGTGTTGGTGACGGCAGGTAGGGTCTCGTATTCCACCTCGATCAGCTCGGCGGCATCCGCCGCCTGATGGTAGGTTTCCGCGACCACAAAGGCGACGTAGTCGCCGACCCAGCGCACGCGATCCTTCACGAGGCCCGGGTTGGCCGGTTTGTACATCGGTCGGCCGTCTTTTCGCTGGCGCTGGTGTGCCCTCGGCATGTCGCCAAATCCGGAGGCTTCCCAATCCGCGCCGGTCAACACCGCCAGCACACCCGGCGCCTCCTTGGCCGCGGTCGTGTCGATGGAAAGAATTTTTGCATGGGCATGCGGCGAACGCAGCACGAAGCCATGCGCCATGCGCGGGAGTGTCATGTCCGCTACATAACGGCCGCCGCCACGCACGAGCCGGGGATCCTCAAAGCGCGGAACCGACTGACCGATCGCAAACTCACCCATCTCGACCTCGTCTCTGGAGCAGTAATGGCGGGGCTATAGCTGCCGCAACCTCCGCGGCTTCGGCAACCATCTCTTTTAGGCAGGCTGGCGCAGAATGAAAGTCCGGGCGGCGTCAGCTCGTCAGTATCTCAGGCCGATTGCCGGCCAAGCTTCTCCGCCACTTGCGGGGCGAAATAGGTCAACACGCCGTCGGCCCCGGCGCGTTTGAAGGCGATCAGGCTCTCCAGCATCGCCTTTTCCCCGTCGATCCAGCCGTTCTGCGCGGCGGCGAGGATCATCGAATATTCGCCCGACACCTGATAGGCGAAGGTGGGCATGCCGAAGGCGTCCTTGATGCTGCGTAAAACGTCCAGATAGGGGAGGCCGGGTTTGACCATGATCATGTCGGCACCCTCCGCGATGTCGAGCTCGGCCTCGCGCAAGGCCTCTTCGGCATTCGCCGGATCCATCTGATAGGTACGCTTGTCGCCGGTCAGCATGGCGTCGGAGCCGATGGCCTCGCGGAACGGACCATAGAAGGCTGAAGCGTATTTCGCCGAATAGGCCATGATCTGGACGTCGATCATATTGGCGCGGTCGAGGGCGCTACGGATCGCGCCGACGCGTCCATCCATCATGTCCGATGGTGCGATGATGTCGCAGCCCATTTCCGCCTGCAGCAGCGCCTGCTTCACCAGCACCGCGACGGTTTCGTCGTTGAGGATGATGCCGTCGCGCAAGAGGCCGTCATGCCCGTGGCTGGTGAAGGGATCGAGCGCCACGTCGCAAAGAAGACCGATCTCGGGCACCTCCTTCTTGATCGCGCGCAGCGCGCGGCAGACGAGATTGTCCGGGTTGAGCGCTTCGGAGCCTTCCGGGTCGCGGCGTGCCGGATCGGTATGCGGAAATAGCGCGATGCAGGGAATCGAAAGCTTGGCCGCACGTTCGGCGGCGCGCACGGCTTCGTCGATCGACAGCCGTTCCACGCCCGGCATGGATTGCACCGGAGTGCGCCCTCGTGCGTCGGTCAGGAATAGCGGCCAGATCAGATCATCCGTGGTGAGCACGATTTCGCGCACCAGTCGTCGCGCCCATTCAGCGCGGCGATTGCGGCGCGGCCGGCTTGGCAAATCGAGCCGCGCTGCCGCTGCGTCAGCGACCGCCTCGCTCTCTACCGGCGTGAACCGGGTGCGCGCTTCAATTGGGCGCCCGAACTTGATGGCCATGAAAGCTCCTCCGTAACGCTTCTTTTATCGCATTTAGACCGACCACGGCCAGGGGAGAGGGCATGCCACAGTTTCGGCGGCAGGCGGTGTGCATGACAGCCGCGTTCGGGCTAAGCTCATCTCGTGTTAGGAAATCCCGTGCTGCTCATCACCCGCCAGTCTCACATCCCATGACCGAACCCTTTATCACCGACCAGGGCCGCGCGCTCGAGCCGGTCCATGCCGGCGAGGAGCAGCAGACCGAGGGCCGCTGGACCGCGCGCCTGGTCTTATTCCTGCGCGGGATGGCGGTCTTGTCGCTGATGAAGGGGCTTTATCATTGGTCCATCCTCTGCGGCATTGGTGACGGGCCGGACGCCACCTTCGAAACCGCGCCGTTGCCGTGGCAGGCGGCCACCGTCTTCTTCGCGGTGATCGATTTGGTCGCCGCAGTCGGATTGTGGCTGACCGCGGCGTGGGGGGCGGTCGTCTGGCTAACCGCCGCCATTTCCATGGTGGCGGTGCAGATCCTGTTTCCGAATATTTATGGCGGCAGCCTAACGCCAGTCGTCGTGGAGCTCGGTCTGCTGGTCCTCTATCTGGCACTGGCCCTGCAAGCGGCGCGCGAGCACGCGCCGTGAATGTAAGGGCAAGGGGGCCACAGAGTAAACAGACGGTGACGAAAAAACCGCGTAGTTGAAACGTCAATCAACGATTTACCGTTGAAAAATAACCTTCCCTTTAGCGTGTTGTTTAAGCTGATCTTAGACCGGCTTCGTTAGTTTGCCTCCTGAGCGCGGGGAGAACAGGGCCTCGCGATGTATAAAAACTGGGAAGGCGTCACAATGAAAGCCGTTGCAAAAACGGTCGAACCTGCCGAGCGCGAGGCAAGACTCGACCAAATCCAGCCGCTGTATCTTGAAGCTTTGACCTTGGTTGAGCGGCTGCACAGGCGCTTGCTCGACGTCATCAAGGACGAGTTTGACCGTCGTGGACGCGCTGACATCAATTCCGTGCAGGCGCTGCTTCTCTACAATGTCGGCGATAAGGAACTGACGGCGGGAGAACTGCGCACGCGGGGTTATTACCTCGGATCGAACGTTTCCTACAATCTGAAGAAGCTGGTCGAGATGGGCTTCCTGGATCACCAGCGGTCGCGTGTCGACCGCCGCTCGGTACGCATCAAGCTAACCGACAAGGGTCAGGAAGTGCGCAACATTGTCGACACGCTCTATCAGAAGCACGTTCGCACCGTGGAGCAGGTCGGCGGCATCTCTTCCGATGAATTTGTTACTCTGAACAAGTCGCTTCATCGGCTCGAGCGGTTCTGGACCGATCAGATCCTCTATCGCTTGTAACCGGCGTTGACCGGCGAGAATTCAGCCCCGGCTTTGCCCGGGGCTTTTTCATTTTAGGCCGGTAACAATCCGCCCCCCACGCGGGAAGGGAACTGACAGTCTCCAGGCCACCTCTCGCGCTCGAGCATTTTGCTGTTAAATCGCTAGATGTTGCGGCTGGGGGCAAATAGGTTCCCAAAGCTTGGCGCGTTGTGCCCAGTATGCTATCGCCAGTTTCTGCCCAGGCCGAGCCGGGCGGGCTAATTGCTACTTCAAGTGACGTCTCAGGAGTTCACCGAATGTCGCTGACCAATCAGCCTGCGTCGTCGGCCCAGGCGAACCGCTTTTTCGAGGCTTCGCTGGCCGAAACGGACCGGGAGATCGCCGAAGCTATTGGCCTCGAACTCGGCCGCCAGCGCGACGAGGTGGAGCTGATCGCATCGGAGAATATCGTCAGCCGCGCCGTCCTGGAGGCGCAGGGGTCGGTGCTTACCAACAAATATGCCGAAGGCCTGCCGGGGAAGCGCTACTATGGCGGCTGCCAATTCGTCGATATCGCCGAGCAGCTGGCCATCGACCGCGTGACCAAATTGTTCGGCTGCGGCTTCGCCAATGTGCAGCCGCATTCCGGCGCCTCCGCCAATGCAGAAGCGTTTTTCGCGCTGATGCAGCCAGGCGATACTTTCATGGGTTTGAATCTGGCAGCAGGAGGGCATCTCACCCACGGCTCGCCGGTGAACCTCTCAGGCAAGTGGTTCAAACCCGTGCCTTACGGTGTGCGGCGCGACGATCACCGCATCGACATGGAGGAGGTGGCGAAGCTGGCCACGGAGCATAAGCCGAAAGTCATCATCGCCGGCGGCTCTGCCTATCCGCGTATTCTCGATTTCCGCCGTTTCCGCGAGATCGCGGATTCGGTCGGAGCCTATCTCATGGTGGACATGGCGCATTTCGCCGGCCTGGTGGCAGGCGGCGCGCATCCAAGCCCATTTCCGCATGCGCATGTCGTTACGACGACCACGCATAAGACGCTGCGCGGCCCGCGCGGCGGGGTCATCCTCACCAATGACGAAGCCTTGGCAAAAAAGCTCAACTCGGCTGTCTTCCCCGGTCTGCAAGGCGGGCCGCTCATGCATGTCATCGCCGCCAAGGCGGTGGCCTTTGGCGAAGCGCTGCGTCCCTCCTTCAAGCTTTACGTGAAGAATGTCGTCGAGAACGCCAAGGCGCTGGCGGAAACGCTGAAATCGCGCGGCCTCGATATCGTCTCCGGCGGAACCGATACCCATCTCATGCTGGTTGACCTACGGCCCAAGCGCCTGACCGGCAAGGTGGCGGAAGCGGCGCTCGGGCGCGCCCATATTACCTGCAACAAGAACGGCATTCCGTTCGATCCGGAAAAGCCGATGATCACCTCGGGCATCCGGCTCGGCACGCCGGCGGGCACGACGCGCGGCTTTGGCGTCGCCGAATTCCGCCATGTGGGCGAGCTGATCGCCGAGGTGCTCGACGTGCTGTCGCAGAAGGGCACCGAGGAGGACTCGCTGGTGGAAGGCGCGGTGCGCGAAAAGGTGAAGATGTTGGTTTCCCGCTTCCCGATCTATCAGGGATAGCAGCCGAAAGGGGTGGGGGATGCGCTGTCCGAGTTGTGGGAGCCTCGATACCCAAGTGAAGGATTCGCGGCCGACCGAGGATTTGGCGGTAATCCGTCGCCGCCGCGTTTGCCTGGCCTGCAATTTCCGTTTCACTACGTTCGAGCGCGTGCAATTACGCGAACTGGTCGTGATCAAGCGTAATGGCCGGCGCGTGCCTTTCGATCGCGACAAGCTGATGCGCTCGGTGCAGATCTCGCTGCGCAAACGGCCGGTCGATCCGGAGCGTATCGAGCAAACGGTTTCCAAGATCGTGCGCGAACTGGAAAGCCTGGGCGAGACCGACGTTTCCTCCGAGGCCATCGGCGAGATCGTCATGGAGCATCTGCGCGGGCTCGACGACGTCGCCTATGTGCGCTTCGCCTCGGTGTACCGCAACTTCCGCGAGGCCAAGGATTTCGAGGCGGTGCTCGGGGAATTGTCCGGCGACGAGGAGCCGCGCCCGGCGCCGCGGAAATAGCGATGCCCGAGGCCGACGATGCGAGATTCATGGCCCTGGCGCTGACTCTGGGGCGGCGCGGACTCGGCAATACCTGGCCCAATCCCGCCGTTGGCGCGGTTGTCGTGAAAGATGGACAGATCATCGGCCGCGGCTGGACCCAGCCCGGCGGCCGCCCGCATGCGGAGACGCAGGCGCTCAAGCGCGCGGGCAAGGCAGCGCGCGGCGCCACGCTCTATGTCACGCTCGAGCCCTGTTCGAATGAAGGCAAGACGCCGCCTTGCGCCGACGCCGTCATTCGCGCCGGCATCGCGCGCGTGGTTTCCACGATGGACGACCCCAATCCCGAGGTGGCCGGGCAGGGGCATGAGCGGCTGCGCAGCAAAAACATTGCATTGGAGGTCGGGCCGGGCGCGGAGGAGGCCCGGCGCGCGCATGCCGGCCACTTTCGCCGCATCCGGGATGGTCGCCCGCATGTATTGCTCAAGCTTGCGGTATCGAGCGACGGCAAGGCCGGTGCCGCCGGCCGCCAGCCGGTGGAGATCACGGCGGCGGAAGCACGCCGGCACGCGTTTCTCCTGCGCGCCCAGAGCGACGCCATCCTGGCGGGGCTGGGCACGGTGGTCGCGGACAATCCCTCGCTCACAACGCGGCTGCCCGGGATGCGCGAGCGCTCGCCCATCCGCGTCTTGCTCGACTCGCAATTGCGCGTGCCTTTGTCGATGAATGTGGTCGCCACCGCGCGGGAGAATCCGACCTGGATATTTTGCGCGCTCGCAGGCCTCCGCGATGGCGGAACAGATTTTGCGCGAGAAGGGCGTCGAGGTTTTCCGGGTAGCGGGCAAGGACGGCCGGCTGGATCTTGTGAAGGTTTTGAACGTCCTCGGCCGAGCGCGGCATCACGCGCCTGATGGTGGAAGGCGGCCCGCGCGTGGCAGCGTCCTTCGTTTCCGCCGATCTGGTGGATGAGGCCGTTGTATTTCACGGCCCCAACAGGATCGGCGAGGATGGCATCGACGCGCTCGAAGGCCTGCCGCTGAAGGCACTGGGGCATCATCTGCAATCCGTGGGCAGCGAGGCATTCGGCCCCGACAGCGCCGAATATTTCGAGCGGAAGTAAAGATGTTTACCGGGATTGTGACAGATATCGGCGAGGTGATAGCGATGCAGCCGGCCGGCGAAGGGCTGCATCGGCTGAAGATCGCCTGCGGCTATGATCGCGCCTCCATTACCGATGGCGCCTCCATCGCCTGCTCGGGCGTTTGCCTCACCGTGGTCGGCCGCGGCGAGGAAAACGGCCGCACCTGGTTTGCCGCCGATGCCGCGGCTGAAACACTGAAGGTCACGACGGCCGGGCGCTGGCGACCGGGCACCAAAATCAATCTGGAGCGCGCGCTGAAACACGGCGACGAACTAGGCGGGCATATGGTCAGCGGCCATGTGGACGGTTTGGCCGAGGTGCTGAGTCGCGAGGACGGCAGCGATTCCGCCCGCTTCACTTTGCGTGCGCCAAGCGCCCTCTCGCGCTTCGTTGCTACCAAGGGCTCGGTCACGCTCGACGGCGTTTCGCTCACGGTGAACACGGTGCAGGACCACGATTTTTCGGTACTCATCATTCCGCATACGCTGAAAGCGACCACGCTTGGGACTTTGCAGGCTGGTGATGCGGTTAACCTCGAAGTCGACATGCTGGCACGCTATGCTGCGCGTCTGGCAGAGGCGCGCTAGCAAACCTGCGCTCACACAGTCGAAGATATCCGACTGGTGAATTGAACGGGGCCGATCCCCGGGTATGTCGAGATTGAGGACTCCGGGGCGGGCGGCCTTGCCTTCGCAGGTTGCGGCTTGCTACTGACGCGCTGATAACGGGACATCGAGACCATGGCCGAGCCGCGGCGACCCGCGAGCGACAAGACCGACAACCTTGCGGATCTGCGCGTCCTCATCGTCGAGGCGCGTTTCTATGACGATATCGCTGATGCGCTCCTGGCGGGAGCCACGCGCGCGCTCGAGCACGCCGGTGCCAAATTTGACCGGCTGACGGTGCCGGGCTCGCTGGAAATCCCGGCCGCTATCGCTATCGCCGTGGAGGCGGCGGAGAAGCGCAAGCAGCCCTATGACGGAGCGGTCGCGCTCGGCTGCGTCATCCGCGGCGACACCATCCATTTCGAGATCGTGTCGCAGGAATCGGCGCGCGCGCTGATAGATTTTGCGGTAACCCAGCGCTTTCCCATCGGCAACGGCATCCTCACGGTCGATACGGAATCTCAGGCCTGGGCGCGCGCGCGCATGGAAGAGGCCGACAAGGGGGGCGACGCTGTGCGCGCTTGTCTGGCCATGGTGAAGCTCAAGCGCCGCGTCGCGGCCGGTTGACCCGATGGCCGCCGGAGCCCCCAAGGACAAACGTAAAGCCAATCGCCGAGGCGCCGCGCGGCTTGCGGCAGTACAGGCACTCTATCAAATGGATGTGGCGGGCACCCCGCTGCACGAAATCCTGGCGCAATTCGAAAGCCACTGGATCGGGCGTGAGGTGGAGGGGGAGCAATATCTGCCTGCCGAAGCGGCTTTCTTCCGCGACGTCGTCGGCGGCGTCGTGCGGGAACAGCGCAGGCTCGATCCGCTGATCGATGCAGCCTTGGAGCGCGGCTGGCCGCTGAAGCGCATCGAGGCCGTGCTGCGCGCGGCGCTGCGCGCTGGAGCTTACGAACTCGATCACCGCAGGGACGTGCCGGCACGCGTCATCGTATCGGAATATGTCGACGTGGCGCATGCCTTTGTCGAAGGCGACGAAACCGGGCATGGTCAATGCGGTGCTCGATCAGCTCGCGCGCGAGATGCGCGCGCCGGAGTTTCCAGCGCGAGGGTGAGCGATGAGCAAGACTCCCGCTGCGGCCGGCGAGGAACGCCTGATCGCGAAGTATTTTGCTCCGATCGCGAACCATCCGGGTGCACTAAGTCTTTCCGATGACGCCGCGATGCTGACGCCGCCGCCCGGTTGCGATCTCGTCCTCACCAAGGATGCGATCGTCGGCGGCGTGCATTTCTTTCCCGACGAGCCGGCCGACGCGATCGCCCGCAAGGCCCTGCGGGTGAATCTCTCGGATCTTGCTGCCAAGGGTGCCGCGCCTGCAGGATTTCTGCTGGCGCTGGCGCTGCCGGAGAACGTGACCGACGGCTGGCTCAAATCCTTCGCGAAAGGCTTGGGCGCGGATGCGGACGCTTATGCTTGTCCGCTCCTCGGGGGCGACACGGTGAAAACGCCGGGACCGCTAATGGTTTCGATCACCGCCTTCGGCTTCGTGCCGCAGGGCGCGATGGTGCACCGCCGCGGCGCCAAGCCAGGTGAGCGGATCATCGTGACCGGAACGATCGGCGACGCGGCGCTCGGCCTGAGACTGCGGAGCGACGCAGATGCGGGGCGCCGCTGGAATCTCGATGACAAGTCACGCGAACATCTTTTGGACCGCTATCGCTTGCCGCAGCCGCGCAGCGCGCTTGCAAAACTTGTGCAGGCGCATGCCTCAGCCGCGATGGATGTTTCCGATGGTCTTGCCGGTGATCTTGCAAAACTTTGCCGCACCTCGGGCGTCACTGCGCAAATCGACGTCGTGCGCGTTCCGCTGTCGGATGCGGCGCGGACGGCTTTGGCCGCGGAACCAGCGCTGATCGAAACCATTCTTGGTGGCGGCGACGATTACGAGATCGTCTGTACTGTTCCGGCTGCACAGAGCGACGCCTTTATTGCCGCGGCGCAAGCTGCCGGTGTGGCGGCCGCCGACATCGGTGGCGCGACGGCAGGCGAGGGACCTCCACGCTTCATCGGCGCTGACGGCAAGCCGTTACGCTTGCACAAAACCTCGTTCAGCCATTTCTGATTGAGCTCCATATCACCCGCTGCGTGTTCACTGCGTCTCCGTCATCATGGCTGCCGCGCGCCGCTGTTGCTTGCGGAGGTGATCCAGCGGTTCCCTGGCCAGCGTCGCGCGGGCAGAATAGAACAGGCTTCGAGTCCCGGAGATTGACGCCTTGTCCTCCACCGCCGCTTCCAGCGAACTTCCGTCGGACGATCGTCTCGCCCGTCGCAACGTGGTGGTGCTGGCAGTTGCCCAGGCGCTGGCCGGCGGTAACCAGGTCGTGGTGGTCACCACTGGCGGCATTATCGGGACGATGCTGGCACCGGATAAGGGATTGGCGACGCTGCCGATCAGCGTGATGGTTATCGGCATGTGGCTCGGCACCTTGCCGATCGGCGCGCTGGCAAGGCGCTATGGCCGGCGCCCCGCGTTGCAGATAGGCGCAGCCATGGGTGCGCTGGCGGGCCTCATTTGCGCGGGGGCGATTCTGCAGGGCTCGTTCGGGCTGTTTCTGCTCGGCGCCTTTTGCAGCGGTATCTACGCAGCTTCGCATCAAGCCTATCGCTTCGCGGCCGCCGATACGGCGAGCATCGCATTCCGGCCGAAGGCGGTATCGTGGGTGCTGGCCGGCGGCGTCGCCTCTGCGGTGGTGGGACCGCAGCTCATTATTTTCACCAAGGACTTCCTGCCGCCCTATATCTTTTCCGTGACCTTCCTCGGCCAGGCAGCCCTCGCGGCAGCGGCGGCGGCGGTTCTCATTCTGGTCAAAATTCCGCGTCCGCCATCGGGGCAGGAACAGAGCAGCGGACGTCCGCTCGCGGAAATAATCCGCGGTCCGCGCTTCATCACGGCGGCCGTTTGCGGCGCCGCAAGCTATGCCATGATGAACCTGGTTATGACCTCGGCGCCGCTGGCCATGTTGGCATGTGACCACTCGGTTACCGATGCGACGCTCGGCCTGCAATGGCATGTGCTCGCTATGTATGTCCCGAGCTTCTTCACGGGCGCGCTGATCGTGAGATTCGGCGTCGAGCGCATTGTCTTCCTTGGACTCGCGCTTATCGTTGCCAGCGCACTAATAGCGATCTCGGGTATCGCCTTGTGGAATTTTTGGACCGGTCTGGTGCTGCTCGGCGTTGGATGGAACTTCGCTTTTATCGGCGCCACCACGATGGTCACCCAGTGTCATACCACCGCCGAACGCAACAAGGTGCAGGCCTTCAACGATTTTCTGGTGTTCGGCAGCATGGCGGTGGCCTCGTTTTCCTCCGGCCAGCTACTGGCGAGCTTTGGTTGGACGGCGGTAAATTATGTTGTGTTCCCGACGATTCTCGCCGCCGCCGTGCTACTCACGTGGCGAAAGCTGCGGGATCGCCAGGTAGCAGTCTGATTGGAGGCTAAATCTGCCAAGAAAGGCCTGTCCGCCGTTGCGCCGGAGCAACCTTTTTGGCAATGTCCGCGCGAATTTGCATTCCGGTCGGGTGGATTAGCCCGGCAAAATCCAAAAAATCGGGGTTGAATCCATGTCCGTCTTGAGCGTGATCATTGCCTGCGGCCTGCTTGCCATCGTTTATGGCATCTGGGCCATTGTTTCTGTGATGCGGGCGGACCCCGGCAGCCCGAAAATGCAGGAGATCGCGGCCGCTGTCCGCGAGGGCGCGCAGGCCTACCTCAAGCGCCAATACACCACCATCGGCATCGTCGGTATCGTCATATTCTTCATTGTCGGCTATTTCCTTGGCTGGCTGGTCGCCGCGGGCTTTGCCGTTGGCGCGGTACTTTCCGGCGCCGCCGGCTTCATCGGCATGAATGTCTCGGTTCGCGCCAATCTGCGCACCGCGCAGGCGGCCATTGGCTCGCTTGGTGCCGGCCTGGAGATCGCGTTCAAGTCGGGTGCCATTACGGGCATGTTCGTTGCCGGCCTCGCGCTCTTGGGCGTTGCGGGCTATTTCGCCTTCCTTACGCAAGCCATGGGTCTGCAGCCCAATAATCGTCTCGTGATCGATGCATTGGTGGCGCTCGGCTTCGGCGCTTCGCTGATCTCGATTTTCGCGCGTCTCGGCGGCGGCATCTTCACCAAGGGGGCCGATGTGGGCGGCGACTTGGTCGGTAAAGTGGAAGCTGGCATTCCGGAAGACGATCCGCGCAACCCGGCGACCATTGCCGACAATGTCGGCGACAACGTCGGTGACTGTGCCGGCATGGCCGCCGACTTGTTCGAGACCTACGCGGTGACCATCGTCGCCACCATGGTGCTAGCCTCGATTTTCTTTGCCGGGGATAGCGCGCTGCTGATCAGCATGATGACGCTTCCGCTTGCCATCGGTGCGGCCTGCATCATTACGTCGATCGCCGGCACCTTCTTCGTGAAGCTCGGCGCCAACCAGTCGATCATGGGCGCGCTCTACAAGGGCTTCATCGCATCCGCCGTGCTGTCGCTCGGCGCGATTGCCTTTGTGATTTACGCGCTGATCGGTTTCGGCTCCGTCGCCAAGACCGGCTATACGGGGATGGATCTGTTCCTCTGCGGCGTGGTCGGCCTCGCCGTGACCGGCCTTATCATCTGGATCACCGAATACTACACCGGCACCAACTTCCGTCCGGTGAAGTCGATCGCCTCAGCCTCGGTGACCGGCCACGGCACCAACATCATCCAGGGTCTTGCTATCTCGATGGAGGCAACCGCGCTTCCCGCCCTCGTCATTATCGCGGGTATCCTCTTCGCTTATGGCCTTGCCGGACTGTTCGGCATTGCCATCGCGGTAACAACGATGCTGGCGCTGGCAGGCATGGTGGTCGCGCTCGACGCCTTCGGCCCGGTGACCGACAACGCCGGCGGCATCGCAGAAATGGCTGGTCTGCCGAAAGAGGTGCGCAAGTCTACGGACGCGTTGGACGCGGTTGGAAACACCACCAAGGCAATCACCAAGGGCTACGCGATCGGCTCCGCCGGTCTTGGCGCGCTGGTGTTGTTCGCCGCCTATAACGAAGACCTGAAGTTTTTCATCGCAAATGCCCACACTCACCCATACTTCTCGGGAGTGAAGCTGGATTTCGCGCTGACCAATCCATACGTGGTGGTCGGACTTTTGTTCGGCGGGCTCTTGCCTTATCTGTTCGGCGCGATGGGCATGACTGCGGTCGGCCGTGCGGCCGGCGCTATTGTCGAGGAAGTGCGGCGGCAATTCCGCGAGCGGCCCGGCATCATGACCTACGCCGAGAAGCCGGATTACGGCCGCGCCGTGGACATGCTCACAAAAGCAGCCATCAAGGAAATGATCATCCCGTCGCTGTTGCCGGTGCTGTCGCCGATTGTCGTCTACTTTTTGATCTACTTCATCGCCGGAGGCGGCGCGGCGGGCAAATCTGCAGGCTTCGCGGCCGTGGGCGCCATGCTGCTCGGCGTGATCGTGACCGGCCTCTTTGTCGCCATTTCGATGACCTCAGGCGGCGGCGCCTGGGACAACGCGAAGAAATACATCGAGGACGGGCATTATGGCGGCAAAGGCTCCGAAGCCCACAAGGCCGCGGTTACCGGCGACACCGTCGGCGATCCTTACAAAGACACGGCAGGACCGGCGGTGAACCCGATGATCAAGATCACCAACATTGTGGCGTTGCTGCTGCTGGCCATTCTCGCGCATTAGCACGAGATGCCGGTTAATATCTTGGGAGTGGCGGCCTTAACGGCCGAGGCCGGGAATCCCGCTGCCGCCCCCAAGAAAGTTTCCGAAGATGGATTGCACATAATTTGCGTCGCGGCCGCCGGTCGGCGTGGTGCGGCTGACATAATCGAACACCTTGCCGTCCTTGATGCCGTAATCTGCGAGGCGCTCGACCCGGCGGTTCTTGTCAAAATAGACTGCGACCACCCGCTGGTCGGTCGGCGTGTCCGGTATGAAAGCGGCCGCGGATTCCGTGCGCTGCGAGATGTAATAAAAAGTATCGCCGCTCACGGTGGCCACGGTGGATGGTGTGCCCATCACGATCAACACCTGTTCCTGGGTGGCGCCTATCGGGATCTGTTGGAGCGCGCCTTCGGGAATTACGTAGCCGCGTTGATAAACCTGACCGAGGCAACCGCCCAGCATGACGCCAAGCGCCACGATGGCGACAGCCGCCCTGAGCACCGGTGGGCGAGTTTTTTTATGACGCGGCATTTTGACTTTCGTTCCTGCATCCAAGGAGCCGTTGACGTACCTGCCGGAACGGCGAATTGCAACGCCGGCTGGCCCGCCCTGGGCTTCAAGCGGATCGCAGCACACGAGCCAAATCTATGATATCTGGCCTTTTCTCCCGCATCCCGAGGCAAAATACCATCGACGCGCTCTATGGCGCGATAGTGGCGCGGGCCCGGTCGCCGGTGTTCTACCGCGGCTATGGTGTCCCGGATACCGTTGCCGGACGGCTGGAAATGATACTGATCCATGCATTCCTGTTTTCCCGGCGCGCCCGCAACCGGACGAAAGCCATGCAGCGGCTTGGCCAGGGCGTTTTCGACCGATTCTGTGACGATATGGACGCGAACCTACGCGAGATGGGTGTCGGCGATCTGGCAGTGCCAAAACACATGCAGCGGATTGGCGAAGCCTTTTATGGCCGGGCAACTGCCTATGACACCGCTTTGGCTGCAGAGCAGGATAGCACGCTCGCGCAAGCCGTGATTCGAAACGTATTCGCGGGAGCACCGCAATACCCGGAACGTGCCCAGCGCCTTGTCGCTTATATCAAGGCGGCTGACCTTCAGCTCGCGCAACAGGAAGACGTGGAACTAACTCGGGGGCGGATCAGCTTTCCTGACCCCGAAACTTTTTTAAATTAGGCAGATGGAATCAAATAAACCAATCGACAAACCTGCGAGCCAGCTGCCTTGGAGCATACCGGTCGCGCTTGCCGAGATTCCCGAGAATGGCAAGCGGTTCCATCTCGTTGCCGACGAGGCCACGCGCGCAGCGGTGGCGAAAATCGCCGGGTTGCGTGCGCTGCCCCGATTGCACGCTACGTTTGATCTCGCCCGCCAGGGGGCGGATGGCTTGCGGGTCAACGGTGAAGTGTCCGCCACCGTGGGTCAGGATTGCGTCGTGACCCTCGATCCAATCGACAACGAAGTAAGGGAGGAGGTCAACCTCGTTTTTGCTCGCCCCAGCGCACCTCTTTCCCGCGAGGAAGAGATTGACGAAGCCGATCTTATCGATCCCGGCGACCCCGAGCCACTAACAGGCGATATGATTGATCTCGGCGCGCTCGCCACCGAATTCCTGCTTCTGGGAATCGACCCTTATCCGCGCAAGCCCGACGCAAAATTCCAGGCTCCCGAGGTGGAGGACGAATCCGCACATCCTTTCGCGGCGCTCGCGGCACTCAAAAAAGGGCCGGATGGCAAGAAATGAGCTCCTCGGGGCCGCGGTAGGCATCCCCTTTGTGTCGCCGATCCGACACGCTATTGTCCCCCGCCATCGCGCGCAGCGGGATGTCTTCCCGCGGCGTTTCGCATCCAAGGTTATTTGATGCCAAATAAGATCCGTATCGCGCTCGATGCCATGGGAGGCGATCATGGACCTTCGATCGTGGTTCCGGGAGCCGAGTTGTCGCTGGCTCGGCACCCGAATGCCGAGCTCATCCTGTTCGGTGATGCCGCGCAGATCGAGCCCTTGCTGGAAAAATCCCCGCGCGTGAAAGCTGCCTCGCGGCTCGTACACACCAGCGTGGCGATCCGAATGGACGACAAGCCAAGCAAAGCGCTGCGCCAAGGCCGCCGGAATTCCTCCATGTGGCTCGCCATCGACGCCGTGAAAAAGCGCGAGGCGGATGTCGCGGTGTCCGCCGGCAATACCGGCGCGTTGATGGTGATGTCCAAATTGCATCTCAGAATGATGGCCGGGGTCGACCGGCCGGCGATCGCTTGCCAGTGGCCGACCCTGAGAGGCGATTCGATCGTGCTCGATGTCGGAGCTTCTATCGGCGCGGACGCCGACCATCTGGTGCATCTCGCAGCCATGGGCAGCGCGATGGCGCGCGTACTCCTGAACGTGGAAAAGCCCACGGTGGGCCTGCTCAACATCGGCGTGGAAGAGGTGAAGGGACTGGAGCCGGTGCGGGAGGCCGCGCGTATCCTGCGCGCGCAGCCGTGGCCGCATATGCAATATTACGGCTTCGTTGAGGCCGACGACATCGGCAAGGGGACCGTGGACGTGGTGGTGACGGAAGGCTTTGCCGGCAACATCGCGCTAAAGGCGGCGGAAGGCACCGCCCGGCAGATCGGCGAATTTTTGCGCGCGGAGCTAAAGCGGCGGCTCCGTTCGAAGCTGGGCTATCTGTTCGCCCGCCCGGCATTCGCTGCGGTGCGCGAAAAGATGGATCCGGCCAAATCCAATGGCGGCGTTTTCCTGGGGCTTAATGGCATCGTGATCAAAAGCCATGGCGGCGCCAGTGCAGAGGGGTTCGCGGTCGCCATCGATATCGGCTATGACATGGTCCGCCACGACCTCCTCGCCAAGATCGGCGAGGCTCTTGGCCATGACCCAGGGCGTGCGACTGCCGCCGGTCTGGTGGAGGGAGTCGCTTCGTGACCGTTATGCGTTCCGTTGTGCTCGGCTGCGGCGCCTATTTGCCAAGCCGCGTCGTTACTAACGCCGAATTGGCGCAGACCGTCGATACTTCTGACGAATGGATCGTGCAGCGCACGGGCATCCGCGAGCGCCATATCGCGGCGCAAGGGGAATACACCTCCGATCTCGCCATCCATGCAGCGCGCGCGGCGCTGGCCGATGCCGGTGTCGAGGCGCAATCAATCGACCTGATCCTGTTGGCGACCTCGACTCCCGACCGGTCCTTTCCCGCAAGCGCCGTCACCGTGCAGGCGGCGCTCGGCGTTACCCAGGGCGCCGCCTTCGATCTGCAGGCCGTCTGCTCCGGGTTCGTCTACGGGATAGCCACTGCGGATAGTTTGCTGAAGGCCGGCCTTTTCAAGCGTGCCCTGGTGATAGGTTCGGAAAGCTTCTCACGCCTGGTGGACTGGAAGGACCGCACCACTTGCGTACTTTTTGGCGACGGCGCCGGCGCGGTGGTGATGGAATTGCAGCCGCAGCCCGGTGCCGAGAAGGACCGCGGCGTTCTCACCGCCCATTTGCGCTCCGATGGCCGCCACATGAGCAAGCTTTATACCGATGGCGGAGTGTCCACGACCGGAACGGCCGGCGTTGTTAAGATGGAAGGCCGTGCGGTGTTCAAGCACGCGGTGGCAATGATCACTGACGTGGTCGACGCGGCGTTCAAGGCGACCGGATATACCGCCGCCGATATCGACTGGTTCGTCCCGCATCAAGCCAATAAGCGCATCATCGACGATTCCGCGCATAAACTCGGGATCGACCCGAAGAAAGTTGTCATTACGGTCGACAAGCACGGCAATACCTCGGCCGCCTCAATACCTCTTGGCCCTCTGCGCCGCGGTCAGAGACGGAAAAATCAAGCGCGGGGACCTGATTCTTCTGGAAGCCATGGGTGGCGGATTCACCTGGGGCTCCGTGCTTTTGCGGTGGTAAGCCCCGTTGACCACGTCCTTCAATGCTAATATCGTCGATATTTCAGTAGCCTATAATCGCCGATAGCGGGGCAGGCGATGACCGGAAAAACAGTGACACGTGCCGACCTGTGCGAGGCGGTCTACCAAAAGGTGGGCTTGTCGCGCACGGAATCATCAACGCTGGTTGAGTTGGTTCTGAAGGAAATTACCGACTGCCTGGAGCGTGGCGAAACCGTGAAGCTTTCGTCTTTCGGCTCTTTCGTCGTGCGCAAGAAAGGCCAGCGGATCGGCCGCAATCCCAAGACCGGCAAGGAAGTTCCGATTTCCCCGCGCCGGGTCATGGTGTTCAAGCCGTCCGCCATCCTGAAGCAGCGCATCAATGGCGGCCACGAAAACGGCGGCGGCTAGCCGCGATGGCAGGGAGCGCTGCTTTGGACAAGGCTCCGGACGCATTTCGTACCATCAGTGAGGTTGCTAGCGAGCTCGAGGTGCCTCAGCACGTGCTGAGGTTCTGGGAAAGCCGGTTCAGCCAGATCCGCCCGATGAAGCGGGCGGGCGGGCGGCGCTATTACCGCGCAGACGATGTGGATCTGCTGCGTGGCATCCGCCAGCTGCTTTACGGGGAGGGCTACACAATCCGGGGTGTGCAGCGCATCCTGAAAGAACACGGCATCAAATTCGTCCAATCCGTGTGGCAAGAAGGCGCGGAACAGCCGGCGCGCCTGCCGGACGATGACACGGACATGGCGGAGCAGGCGATCGAACCCACCAACGGGGAACCCGCCTCTGTGCGCGGACTGCGCGGGCTGTTGCCGTCCCTGCACAGCAAAGAAATGGAGCGGCGCGAGCCGCGGCTCGAAGATTCGGCGCGACTTCCCGATACGGATAAAGATCTACCTGAGCCGGACCTGGTGAATATATCCGGTTCGAAACTCGGGCAGGCAGACTTGCGCAAGCTGCAGGCTGTGTTGCACGAACTCAGCGAATGCCGCCGTCTGCTGGAAGAGGTCCTGCGCTAGTCCCGTACTCCGTAGTATCTCTTGGCTTCGTCGCGCAGCGTCGCGCGGATCCGAGGGTCGGGATCGGAGCCCACATATTCACCGCGCACATACACATCAAATTCGGGATTGCCCGAATAAGACAAAACCCGACGCGGCTGCGTGTAGGTGACAACCTTTTTCTTCTTGGCTTTCGCTTTCTGCGAATCGGACGCCGCATAACTTTTAAGCCCGGCGCCGCTGCCCTCGCTTTTCATGGACTGTGCGGACGCGGGCGTTGCGATTAATGCGGCCAAAGCCGCCGCTGCCAAAATTTTCGTCATCGCTGTCTCCTTGCTTTAATCAATAAACACCAGGCTCCGGAGTTTAGTCCGGATAACCGGAAAAAGCCCCGGCCATTTCTGGCCGGGGCTTTTTGCTTGGGATGGATCTCCCTTCGATTTAGTCGTCGCCGCTCGAATTCATCCTGAACGAGCCGCCGATGCGCGGATCCGGATCCCGGCCGTTCTCGGGATCGTAGCTCGGTCCGTAGCTGAAGGAGTTGAAGCCGGGGGCGTAACCGTATGCCATGTAGCCGGGAGCCGGCGTTACGACGGTAGTTGCCGGTGCAACGACAGTGGGCGCCGGCGCATAGGCGTAACCGGGGTGATAGGCGTAGCCCGGGTGATAGGCGTAGCCTGGTCCATAATATCCGGCATGAGCGTTAGCCGCCGCCGCACCTACGAGCGCGCCGGCTGCGAAGCCGCCGGCCGCATAGCCCCAGCGATTGTCCGCAAAGGACGGCGTAACGGACGCCACAGCCAACGCTCCGGCGAGAGCCAATGCCGCAACATGATTCTTCTGAATTTGCATCAAATTTCTCCTATCGCTTAGAGGGATTTGGCGAACGGCGCGTAAGCGCGTTCTGACAAGGAAACGTTTGCTTGCGGCGAACGTTCCGAACAGAAGACGCTGCCACAGTCAGACCACAATGTGAGGTGCGGGAATCTCGGCGGAGGAATTGGCCTTTACGCGGCACTTGATATGGCGAGACCCACCGCCCATCTATTTGCCCGGCCGTTTCGCGGATCAACGGCAGCATGGGCTGAGGCCGCACGACGATGAATTATTTTCGCACCGCTATTCTGCTCGCTGGGCTCACCGCTCTTTTTATGGGCGTCGGTTTTCTTATCGGTGGCCGGGAAGGCGCGTTGATCGCGCTGCTGGTCGCGGCAGCCATGAATCTGTTCGCCTACTGGAATTCCGATCAGATGGTGCTGTCCATGCACGGCGCCGCCGAAATCGACGAACGGTCCGCGCCCGAACTCTTTGCAGTGGTCCGGGATCTCGTGGCGCGGGCAGGCTTGCCGATGCCTCGCGTTTATATCATGGACAATCCGCAGCCGAACGCGTTCGCCACCGGCCGCAATCCGGAGCACTCGGCCGTTGCCGTCACCACAGGCCTGCTCAGCGTACTCAATCGGGAGGAATTAGCCGGCGTGGTGGCGCATGAGCTTGCGCATATCAAGAACCGTGACACGCTCATCATGACCGTCACCGCGACGATTGCGGGCGCCATTTCCATGCTGGCGCAATTCGGAATGTTTTTCGGCGGTAGCCGCGACAACAACCACGGATATGGAATCATCGGCACCCTTGCCATGGTGATTTTGGCGCCGATTGCGGCGATGCTGGTGCAGATGGCGATCAGCCGGACCCGCGAATATGCCGCCGACAATGCTGGGGCGCGGATTGCGGGCCGTCCCCTGCCGCTCGCTTCGGCCCTTGCCAAAATCTCGAATTACGCAGAGCGCATACCGAACGATACGGCGGAACAAAATCCGGCAACCGCGCATCTTTTCATCGTGAATCCCCTTGCCGGCGCCCACGGCTGGGACAACTTGTTTGCCACCCATCCAGCCGTCGAGAACCGCATCGCGGCGCTGCAGCAGCTCGCGGGTGAAATGGGCACTGGCGCCCCGGCCGCCCCTGCGTCCGGCGCTACCGCGCGGCGCGGGCCATGGGGGCTGTCGCGCAGAGGACCGTGGGGCTGATTAGCCACGCCTGGCGTTGAAACAGACCATTGATCGGACCGAAACTTTTCCCCCAGTCCGTCGGCTGCCGGTGTTTCCAGCGCGTCCGGCTTTGTGCGGATGGGTTTGTCTAGTTCCTGGCAGCCGTTTTGGTACCGCCTTTGTTCCCGGTTGTGGTGTCCCGCCGTTATCAAATCCTAAGAAATTGCGTCCAATATCTCCGCCCATGGAACAAAAGCGCACTCCCGAGCGGCAGCGGTTGCTGAGGCATGCCACCATTATGTTTGGTTGGGCAGGTGGAATTTCTTGCGTGGTACGCAATATCTCGAAAGTCGGCGCTTGTTTAGAGGTGGCATCCCATTCGGGAATTCCTGACACATTTGATTTGGTCTTCGACAAGGACAAGTCGAGGCGGGCTTGCGAAGTCCTTTGGCGAAAGCGGCTGCTGATCGGGGTAGCGTTTAAGGATTATTAAGCGGCAAGACCCGCTGCGCGCTTTCATTTGACGCAGCCAGGCGCTTCGCAGGAGCCCCGATTCGGGCTCAAGTGATAGGGCCTTCCTACTTATTCATAAGTCGGCGGTCGATGATCTTCTCTTCGGCCACCAGATCCGCCCAAGGACGATAGGCGGCGGCGGCAGCCAGAACCCCAACCAGCGGGTACGCCCACCAGTACAAATCCGGCCAGATGCAATAGACGCCGAAGCTGACGAAGCCGGCGCATGCAAGCGCGCCCAGAGCAAGCAACTGTGAGTCCCTGAGCATTTGAGCCCCCATCCTCAGGATCCACAAATGCTAACCGCAGACAGAGTTTCCCACCATAGCCCGGATCGGCATGACGGCTAATAATTCTGGGTACAGTGGGCCCGAATGGCATGCGGGGCGGGCGGGGCGCGACGTATCTCCGACCTTATGGCTTTAGGGAGTTCGCCCTCGCGAATTTTTCGCACTTCGCGCGGTGCATCCCACGTGTCGATATTCAATCGTCGCGTCCCGGCGCGCTGCTGCGGAAGGGTGGAGCCGCTATAAAATCAGTCGCCCAGCTTCGATCAGCCGCCGGATCTCGTCGGCGATGTGCATCGCTTCAATGAGCCGCTTCTGATCTTCCCAGTCGGGCAGTTGCTCGGACTGCCAGTTGTCGCCATTCCAGAAGCGGCGGATGGCGTCCGGCAGCATCAGCGTGTCCAATTTGCCGCGATACACCACCTTCTGCCTCAGCCAGGGAGGCATGGTCTTCCAGATCGGCGCGTATTTGCGCAGCCGCCGCGCTTCGGCTTCAGTTTCGGTTTCCCACGCATGGCTGGGCGTGGTCCACTCGATCCGCTCGGCCATGGGTTCAAGCCAGCGGCATTGGTCATTCAGGCATTCGAGGAAACCCGCAGCGACGAATGCGTCCAGCAGCGGCTGCGGCAGCGCCGGACGGAACCAGGAGCCGGTCAGCTGGAACGCTTCCGGCACATGATCGTGCAAGCGGACAAAATCGCGGACAGTCTCCGAGAATCGCTTCGGCGCGATTTCACGGCTCGCGAGCCGGGCGCGGATGTCAGGCTCGGTCGCTAACCGAAAGTGGGGCGGAGGCGCGCCGTAACCGTCGTCGCGCGGCGAATTGCCATTCGCATCGGTGGTGGTTGCGCAGTCCAGCGACCATAAAGTGTAGCAGGCTCCCGCGAACGGCGAGTTCGCGCTATCGAGGATCGGCCCCGCCGGGGAATCGGAGAATGCCCCCAATTGCCTCACTCGTTCTGCGATCCAGACCGCCAGTTCGACGGCAAGCCGATGCTGCTGCGCAGGAATCATGTTCAGACGATAGGATGCGACGGGTAAATGGATTGGCCAACGTCCCGGCGCGCTGCTGTAACCCGTAAATTTTGCGAAAGCTTTTGGTCGGAGCGCCGAGATTTGAACTCGGGACCCCCAGTCCCCCAGGTAGGGGCGGCCTGCAGAAATCGCTGGGCAATATTGCAAACGGTAGCTGTTTCGAGCGACGGATGATCAATCACTTAGCATCAGCTTTGCAAACGGATTTGGCATCATCGGCGATGCCAAACATTGGCAGCGAGGATAGACTTCACGCTCTGCCCATCGCCCGCTAAGCGTTATACGACATCACTCATAGTATTGCCGCACGGCATCGTGTTGTCGCAAGTTCTCTGGCCGATATGCCTTGACCTCGTCATAGTGCAGAACGGGGCCAGCCTTAAAGCGCTGAATGACAAAATCGTGCAGGGGAAAGTTATGGCCGACGTTGCGGAAAATCTTCTTCGCATATTTTAAATACGCTACTCTTCGTTTCGTGGGGTCCTGCTGGGTCGGGGTAAAGCTGCAACACCGCTTTGACGCAAAACCTTGAGACTATCCATGCCATGCGCGCCGGCAGGGGAGTGGGTGCGGCTAGTCCGACGGGAATGGCAATTTTTAACGACATAATCCTCGATACCGAGCGCGACATCCTCACCGAGCGTTCCAATTACCTGACACGCGCCGATCTATCCGCGCGGGCTGCCACCTTGGCACCCTGCGTTTGTGGAGTCATGGCGGCTACGCAAAAGGAGCCCCCACGAGTTCGACGCCGGGGAGGCTCCGCGAGTTGCTTCGGCACTGCGCCGGCCCGGCATGTTCTATCATCAAATCCGCCAGCGGGGCTTGCTCCTGAAATCTTTCTTGGAGATGGCTGCCCTTTGCTTGTTGGCCACAGCGTGCCGCACGGTACGTTCATGCGCGATCTTGGTGTGGCCGCCCACCCGCGGGGTATTTGTTGACATAGCGGCCCACCCGGGGGGATTTGTTGATGTGGCTGCTCACGCGGGGGGATTTGTTGATGTGGCTGCTCACAGGGGGGGATTTGACATGCGGGTCATTCGATGCGGCCGGTTGCTGATTCTATCGAAGGGGGCAACAAAACGACGGCCGGCGGAGGCCGTCCTCGGTCCTCTTGGCGGTGGGGCTAGCGCGCTGGGGCCTACCGGACCGACGGGGTTGACGTGCGGTGGAGCGGGTTGATATGCGGTGGCGGATTGACAGGCGGTGGCGGATTGACAGGCGGCTGCGGAATTGCCGAAGAGATTTGCGCCGGCGGGAAGCCACATCCCGGAAAGCCTGCCAGGTTCGCCGAACACGGCTGGCAGCCGACGAGCGAGCTGCCGCTCCAAAACGAGCCGCTTGGACATGTTCCTTGGGTATCCGGTGGCGGCGGAGTGACCGTAATAGTGGTCACCGGCTCGCTGTTGCGGCAGTTATGGACAACGACGTGCACCGGCTGTTGCGAGGGGCATTGCCGCTGACGCTGGAGCTGCCGCCGCTGGCGACCCCGCTGCTGGAACCGGCTCGCTTGTCTCCGGCATCGTGGGCACATTCTTCCCTGCCTTGTAAGTTTCAGGGTGGCGTCACCATTGCCAGCAACTTCGGCGCGACCGCATTCGCGCATTCCGTGCCGAGCGGTTTTACGGCGGGCGTGACGGTCTGATGCACGCTAGTGGCCTGATTTCGGAATACTAGCGTCAGTGGGGATGGGTGACGCAATACGGCCTTTCCCTCAAGGGGCACTGGCCTGTTGCGACCGCAAGTGGCCTACTTTGAATAAGAGGTGGCTTGTTTTTGGAACCGAATCGGGAGCTTCATCTACTCTCACGGTGAACCCAGGAGCCGGTTATGGACAACACAACTCTCCTAATCATCATTCTCGTCGTATTGCTTCTTTTCGGTGGTGGCTGGTACGGCCGCGGACGCTGGTATTAGTCTAAACTTCTTGGCGTTGTAGGAGGCCGCCTTTGCGGGCGGCCTCTTCAATTACCTTCCATCAATGCCGGGCGCTAAACCCACGCCTGGGATCTCACAATCGCGGCGTTGTTAGCATCTACAACGCAGCGCGGCAGAGAAGCGAACCGCGCTCGAAACTCGAAAATCAGAAGCCCGCCGCGGTGTGCGGCGGGCTTCAGCGAATCTGGCCCGTGTTCCGGGTCTATTGGCAACTTACGTTTTGACGTGGCACCGGCCCGTTGTTGGTTGGGGTCGAGAATGTGCAGGTGGCAGTCAGCACCACGTTGGGCGCCGGTTGCTGCACCGTCAGTGTTGCGGAAGTGAACTTGAGATCATTGATGCTCTCGGTCCACCGACTGTTCGGACAGTCGGGCGCGCCAGCAATGGTGCTGGCGGGTGCCTGGGTCGAGACATTGAAGGACAGTGTCCCATTCTTGACCTCGTTCGCGGGGATGGCCTGAGAGCCCGCCACCGTGATGGGTGCTGGATTTTGCCCAGGAGGCTGACTGGCGCCGGATGGGTTGGTGCAGGTCGATACCACATCCGCCTGTGCGGTTAGAGTGATGACGACGTCCCCGTTGCCGAGACCAACCAGCGCACCTTGAGCACTGAGCGTTAGACCTCCATCGATGAAGGTAGGAGCGCGATTTTGCTTGAAATGAACATTTTGTGCTGCAGCGAAGTCTGATCCCCCCAACAGCAATCAAAATGATGGCTACCAAGGCATTCCCAATTACGTTCATAAGATGACGCATGAGAACCTCCCTTGGGCGTCGCCCGCGGGCTGCGGGCTTTGACGCCCGTTAACCATGTAAGCCAATACCTCCCCACAATATTTTACCACCGCAATGTACGGTTCCACACGTTATTGTGACTAAGACGTGGCCGGAAGGCGGTGACATTGCGACTGCGCCGACGGGGCAATCCGGCGGCGGTAGCTCACTCGCCGGCGCGGGTGGCAGAGTCCGGCAGCGCTCAGAATGTGCCATCCTCAACCCGCGTATAGGCCGGCGCTCTTTCATTCCGGACCTTGATCCACGTCCTGGCCCGGCCCGAGCGGTAGGGCGCGTCAATGCGCTTCGACACGTACCTTCGCACCCCAGTCCGTTTCAGCCGCTCATTGTGGAGTTCGAAATCTTCAGGCCCTAACTGTGCGGTTTAGCTCGGCATAATGTACGGTTTAGCTCAGTGTGCTCCAGCACACAGGAACGTCGCCCGCGATAGTGGATTATGGTCCCGTAGGAAATGACAATGGCACAGTACTATTTCCACCTCATCGGTGCATCCACGTGGCAGGTGTCTGACCCTGAGGATTTTCCGGATGATGAAGCTGCCGCTGCGGATGGCCGCCAAGTCGCCCGCGATATGGCTGCGAACCGTCGCCCGAGCGAGGTGAACAGTGAGCTGCTGCGGGTGACCGACCAGGAAGGAGTGGAAATACTGGCCCTCCAGCTTTCCGAAGCGTTCGCTGCGCACACCGATGTCAAGTAGCCCGTTCGTCAGGGCCCAGAGGCAATTTCAACTGCCGGTATCATTCGTGCCGCCTGGGCCCTGACCGCCTCGTGGCACTCGCATGCTGCCTCTTGCAGCGCTTCCACGTCCACGACTTGAATGATCCCCCGGCGGTACTTGATCAGTTTCGCTGCCTGCAAATTGCGCGCGGCCAAAGTCGGGAAGTCGAAAAGCAAGAAGCAACGATTACCGTCCTTACGAGCGAAGGTCATGAAACGGCAGATGCCTCAAGGCATCTGATCAAGTTGCTAACAACGCTCGACACTCTGTTGCAGTTGAGGATCGAAGCAAGGTAGACCGCCTCAGTTGGCGGCTCCTTTCATTGTTAACAAAGATGCAAAATTAAGGTCAGAGCGCTAACCATGTTGCGCGCGGCTGGCGTGCTGCTATCGTTTCGAAAATGAAGAAGCAGATTGAACGGTTCGTAGAGAAGGCCGAGCGGTTTGAGGGCAAGGCTGACAAAGCCGAGAATCCCACAGTCAAACTCACTTACAAAGAGCTTGCGCGCAGCTACCGGACGCTGGCCGACCATGCTGAGAGAGGACAGGGGCTCGTGCGGATAGATGCTGCAAGTTGAAGCCGCCTCGTGCGGCTACACCTTCGTTCGAACATTCAATTCCGATTAGTAATACTGGACGCCGCCCCCTTAGCCCCCCTTGTGCGTCCAGTTTGGCCCCGGCTCGGTGTCGGGGCTTTTTTTTTATTGGTTCGCAAACTGCGGTGGCTAATCTAAATCTATGACCCCTCTCGGAACCATCGTTCTGCGGCCCAATGATTTCAGCCAGCCCGATTATGACGTGATCTACAAGGAGACCCTGACGGGCGGGAGCGGACGGTGGGACAGATCTTCCGCAATCATGGCTTAGTCGGTGGCGAGCGGCCGTGGTTCTGACAACGGCGGGCACGAGCCGAGCCACATCAAGGACAGGTGGACACGCTCGAAGAAGCCAAATCAGCATGGCGACAATGCTGCAAATTCAGCAAACTCGTGTAAGCACAATGGCCCGCCGCCTTCTCCTTGACCCGCGGTATGGTAGTTTATAGTGCCGTTAATCTTAGCCATCTCCCGCTCAAGCCGCAGCTAGCGCGTGAATTCATAAATGCCCCCTGCGGACTACTTAAGAGCGTCCGCCTTGCCCCTATGGAGGATGCCGATGAAGTACGTGATCAGCTGGAACGAACGTTCGCAAGGATCGCCGATCGAGTACGAGAATGCCCAGAAGCGAATCCTGGAGGTTTTCACTCAATGGAAGGCGCCTGACAATTTCAAGATCGAGATGTTCGTTATCCGAGTGGGCGACTGGGGCGGGTATATGCTGTTGGACTGCGACGATCCGTTGGCGGTTCACAAGTTCTGCTCGATGTTGCCTGCTTTTGAATTCCAGGCACGACCCGTGGTCCCTGTCATGGACGCTGTCCGGGTGGAGCTTGAAGCGATTGCCTTTCGTGATGGGCTCAAAGGCAAGTAACACCGAGAATTTGGGCGGGCCACGGCCATTAACGGACGGATGTTGGTCGCACCTATGCCAGGATGACCAATGAGATTCCGCTTCTCGCCCACCTCTTGTTCCTGGTCGGCTCGCGGGCGACGGCTGAGCCTACTCCGTCCGCTGCAATCCAAGGTCATCGACGGTGACAGACCCGCTCGCGCAGGGGCCGGCCCTCAGAAATCGTTTGGCAATTCTGCAAACGGTTGCTGTTTCGAGCGACGGACGATCAATCACTTAGCATCAACTCTCCAAACGGAATTCCCAGCACACGGCGCGTTTGCTGAGGCTCCGACAAATGCTGCTTTGGGTGCCGTCACCAGCATCGTCGAGGTCATGTGGACGAGCGCCAGAAGCCGATGAAAGAATTGACGCTGTAGCGCTTACGCGGCGTCCATTTTCCGCCGATGTGTGCTGCGACCGTGGCCGGGGAAAGGGGATCGTCGCCGGGGCAACGCGCTCGAACGGTTCATAGTCTATGAACCTCTCCGTATTCGGCATGGCTAACGCTCCGTTCTCTTTCTGGATTGAACGCCAGGAAGAGGAAAACAGCCATTAAATTCGGATTCCGAAAACTAAATGGAAATTTGAGATCACGCGCGCCACGCCCCACTTCAGTACCGAAGGAATTAGATCAGAAAATTAAAAGAAACCCGGGGCCAAGGCCCCGGGGTTCATCGCGGTCGATGGCTTAGTTCGCAGCCCCACCGGAGACACCCGTGTGGCCGAAGGGCAATTCCGAATTCAGTGGAGCGGGAAATATCACCTTCCCGATCCATTGCATGGGACTGCTGGGCCATTGCATAGGACTGCTTGGCCATTGCATAGGACTGCTGGGCAGACGTCTGGTCCGCGTTATTCCAGAACCGGCAGCTGGTCATAGCGGTCTGGCCGGTCGGATTGCCCGGATCACAGCCGATGGTGCCGGCCGAAGCGGGAACCGAGACCGCAGTAGCCGCGATGGCAGCGCCCGTCAGTGCAAATAAGATATTCTTCATCGTAATTCTCCTTGCTTGGGTTGATTGCACCTTTTGGTGCACAGCCTTGGCTGCTTCCCGCGACATAGGGCGGCGCTTTCAATGCAACAAATGCATTGTCTGCACGAGGGCATGCGCGGTGTGAATTACTGAGACCGTGTCGTGGTTTTCCTGCAAATTCGCTGACGACTTGGCGCAGCCATCGATGCGGAACCTGATTGTCGAGGCGGCGGGGCCAGATCATCGCCGTCTCGATGCCGGGCGATGATTGCCGAAGCGGACGGATCACGAGAGGGCGATAGCGCACCAACTCTTCGGCAATGAGTTTGGGAAAAACGGACACCATGTCCGACGCGCACAGGATGCGTACCGCCGAGAGGAAGGGCGCGCGCAGGGCGATCCGCCGCGAAAGTTTACGACGGGCGAGTCCCGCATCGATGAAATCGGTCGCGTGCTCGACCGACGAGATATCGAGATGCTGCAGAGCAGCGAAGGCCTCGATCGTCAGCTCGCTGGCGTTGGTTGCGGGATGATTTTTGCGTAGCACGACAACGAACTCGTCGCGCAGCAACAACTGGTGGGAAAATCGTTCCCCTTGGCGGCTGAAAGGCCCTATGGCCAACTCGATTTCGCCGCGATCAAGCGCCCCAGGGATTTCCACCCGGCCGCTCGGCTGGAATTCCAGCACCACGCGCGGCGCAATCTTGGCGAAGCGCGCGGCCAACGGACCGACCAAAACTATCGCCGCGTAATTGTCGACGGCGATCCGGAAGTTTCTCGTCGCCGTGGCCGGATCGAATTGCGGCGGCTCGAGGGATTCCCGTAATCCCTCAAGCGCCAGCTTAATGGGCACGGCAAGTTGCTCGGCGCGCGGCGTGGGAACCATGCCGTTGGGGCTGCGGATGAACAAATCATCTTTCAGCATATGCCGCAGTCGGGTGAGGGCATAACTCATCGCCGGCTGGCTGAGACCGACGCGCCCTCCGGCTCGCGTGACGCTTCGTTCCTGCATCACGGCGTCAAAGACGACGAGCAAATTCAGGTCGACCGCGCCGAGTTTGATGTTTGATGGCGCCGCCACGAGAGCGCTCCACATTCACAACAAACATATACCAATGATTAGAATGCATTTCCAGCATGTCGGAAGGAGCCTTATATCCATGACGATGGTTGGGGCGGCCTTTGGCCCCTCGATCCCAGTCATAACCAAGCAGGAATGAGCGTTATGTTGACCAGCACTGTCGTCGATTTCTTCGGGTTCTTTTGTGCCTGGCTATCTGCTCCAGTGCGCATTGGCGCGGTCATGCCCTCAAGCTCTGGGTTGGCCGATGCCATCACGGTCGAGATTTCGCCGGCGACTGCTCCTGTCATCGAGCTCGGCTCCGGCACCGGGGTGTTCACCCGAGCGCTGCTCGCGCGTGGCGTCCCCGAAGACCGCCTCGCCCTGATCGAATATGGCTCCGACTTCGCCCGTCTGCTGCAATTGCGCTTTCCTCGTGCCCGAACACTCTGGATGGACGCAGCGCATTTGAAGGACGTCGAGCTTTTCGGCGGTGCACGCGCGGGTGCCGTCGTGAGCGGCTTGCCGCTGCTGTCGATGTCCCCGAAAAAGGTGATCGCGATCCTCAATGCCTCCTTCGGGCATTTGCGGCCCGAAGGTGCGTTCTACCAATTCACCTATGGACCCCTGTGCCCGGTGCCACGCGCACTGCTAGACCGGCTCGGGCTGAAGGCGACGCGCCTAAGCTGGGCGTTCGCTAACGTCCCGCCGGCCGCAGTCTACCGCATTCGCCGCCGTCCCCCACGGCTCGTTACGTCGGTACAGTGCCATGTTCAATAACCCGAAAATCGCCAACCCGTACGCCGGTACGCATTCAGGTCGGGCTTTAACGCTCGAAACCAGAAATCTCTCCCGCGCTGTCGTTGGCAAGTTGCTGGTGAACGACATCAGCGTGCAGGTGCTGCAGGGGGAGGTGCTCGCCGTGGTTGGTCCGAGCGGGGCGGGAAAATCGTCCTTCCTGCGACTGCTCAATCGCCTCGATGAGCCAACAGGCGGCACCGTGCTGGTCAATGACCAGGATTACCGTGACATGGCGCCGCGAGAACTACGACGCCGGGTCGGCATGGTCATGCAGGTCGCGTACCTCTTCCCCGGGACGGCGGCCGCGAACGTGGCGTTCGGGCCGCGGCAGAATGGTGAGAAGCTCTCGTCAGAGCAGATTGCCACGCTGCTGGAGCGTGTCGGCTTGTTCGGGTACCAGGAACGAGATGTGAGCAACCTCTCGGGAGGCGAGGCGCAACGTGTGTCGCTAGCCCGCACGCTGGCGAACGCTCCTGAGGCACTCTTGCTGGATGAGCCCACCTCAGCGCTCGATGACGTTTCCGCACGAGGGATCGAGGAACTCCTGCTGAGCATCATTCGCGAGCGGCGGATGACCTGCGTGATTGTCACCCACAATACGGCCCAGGCTCGTCGTATCGCCGACCGCACAATGGTCCTGGAAGCCGGCAAGCTGGTCACGATTGCGCCCACGAAGGAGGTGTTGCGTGATCGCTGAGCTGCTGAACAACGTGAACGGCGACACCGTCATGGGACTGACCCAGGCGGCTGGCGCCATCGTGCTCTGCGCCGCAGTCGTGGTCCTATGTCGTTGGTTTGCTGTGCACGTCGAGCGCGAGAGTGCGATATCGATGGCGCGGGGGCTCGTGCAGATGGTGTTCGTGGGCATGGTCCTGGCCCTGCTGCTGCACGGAAGTCTGCTGATAGGCCTGCTCATCCTTCTGGCCATGACCTTTGCTGCCGCCGTCACCGCCTCGCGTCGTGCCCGGGAAGTAACGGGCTCGCTCTGCTCTGCTTTTACGCGATCTCCGCTGGAGCGACCGTTGTGATTGCCGGGATGCTTGCCACCGGGGCGCTCACCGCCGACATCGCGCTACTGGTGCCGGTGGGAAGCATGATCATCGCCAACGCAATGAATGCCTGCGCGCAAGCGGTAGAGCGCTTCAGATCCGATGTCACAGCACACGTGGGCCAGATCGAATCCGGTCTGGCGCTCGGTGCCGACCCCGGCGTGACAGTTGCGCCTTATGTGCAGAGTGCGGTTTACGCCAGCCTGCTCCCCCGTCTCGATATGATGAAGTCGCTCGGCTTGGTCTGGATACCAGGCGTGATGGCCGGCATGATGGTGTCGGGCGCTAGCCCGGTTTATGCCGGCATCTACCAGTTCATTATCGTCGCTATGATCTTGGCCGCATCCGGCATCACCGGCCTAGTCGTTACGCTGCTCATTCGCAGCCGCGCCTTCTCACCGGCCGCGCAATTGATGCTTGCAAAGTGACGGACATCGCCAGTGACGCGCAGCATGCATGATGACAATCGCGTGCAGGATGGCGCAGCGCTCGGCAACTTCAGCGTCGTGGGAACGCCAGCTCGTGAGAGAGTTCGCTTAATTGACGAGTTTGACGACTCACTGCGGTCACACGTTCTGAAGGAGAGACTCTGCGGACTGCGGAAGAATGCGCGCTGAAAAACTAGTCGTGAACACGAGCGGGTGGGGGTCAGGTTAGCGGAAAATATCTGGGACTTCGGTCTTGGCGCAAACCGCACCAGTCTCGCTATGCAAACGGGAAACGAACGACCTGAGCCAACTAGCTGATATCGTTTGGTAGGACCGCCGAGATTTGAACTCGGGACCCCCAGTCCCCCAGGTAGGGGCGGCCCTCAGAAATCGTAGGACAATTCTGCAACGGTTGCTGTTTCGAGCGGCTGACGATCAATCACTTCGCATCGACTTTGCAAACGGATTTGGCATTAATCGAGCATCCTAATCACGCCTGTGAATGTCTGCTTTCGGGGAATAGCGGACATAGCTGGGACATCGGGGGACGTCCGCTTGTG
>CAVSLB010000025.1:0-145321 GCA_963728585.1 uncultured Alphaproteobacteria bacterium | reverse complement strand
TCACGACGGCGCAGGCGGCGGTGCTGTCCTCGATCGACTACACGCCGCCCCGCGACACGATCGTCATGACCGCGCTCGATTTCCCCTCGGTGCGGTACGTGTACGACCGGCTCGCGACACGGCTCGGTGCCCGAGTGAAGGTCGTCGAGAGCGAAGACGGCATCGAAGTCAATGCGAAGCGCGTGATCGCAGCGATCGATCGTACGCACGCGGCTGGTGTCGATCTCGCACGTGCTTTTTCGCTCGGCCTACGTGATCGATGTGGATGCGATCGCCGGGCGGCGCACGAGGCGGGGGCGCTCGTGTCGCTGGATGCGTTTCACGCTGTGGGAGTGCTTCCGGTCGACGTCCGCCGCAGCGGCGCCGACTTCGTCACCGGAGGCGTGCTGAAGTGGCTCTGCGGTGGACCTGGCGCCTGCTTCCTGTACGTCGCGCCCTCGGTTCGCGACGGACTCGAGCCGGCGCTCCCCGGCTGGCAACGCATCCCGCCCGTTCGCGTTCGAGCCCCAGATGGAGTATGCGTCGGGTTCCTTTCGGTGGTTGAACGGGACGCCAAATGATCCCGGCGCTGTACGCGGCGATCGAGGGGCCGCGCATCGTGAGGCGCGCGGGGATCGAGGCCATCCGCGCGAAGAGCATCCGGCAGACGACCCGACTCATCCAGCTCGCCGACGATCGCGGATTTCGCGTTCACGCGTCGCGTGATCCGGAGCGCCGAGGAGGCACCGTCGCCATTCGCGTTCCCCACGCGTACGAAGTCTCGAAGGCATTGCTCTCGCGCGACATCCTGATTGACTACCGCGCGGACGCCGGCATCCGGATCGCGCCGCATTTCTACACGAGCGACGGGGGCTGGAGCGCGCGATGGCGGCGGTCAATGAGATCCTCGACGAGAGGAGTGGAGAGCGTTCGCCGGGGAGAGGGGAGTGGTGACGTAAGGCGAACGAGAAGAACCAGGAACGAGGAAGGAGGAAGCGGCGATCGCGCCTTCGCCGTTGAGGCTCGCTGGCGACT
Source organism: uncultured Alphaproteobacteria bacterium (assembly GCA_963728585.1). Taxonomy (GTDB): domain Bacteria; phylum Pseudomonadota; class Alphaproteobacteria; order Rhizobiales; family Xanthobacteraceae; genus CANKHA01. The sequence continues at coordinate 144,307 of CAVSLB010000025.1, read as the reverse complement.
TCCTTGTTCCTTGTTCCTTGTTCCTCGTTCGCCAATCCTCATTCCGCTTTTCTGCCGGCCTCGGTATCTCGTCCGACCCTACACCCCGTTCCCATGCCTTCCGCTCCCAAGAAGCTCCGGAAACAGTACGTCAACAGTGAGCATCCCGTCGTCGTGCTGCGGTTCGAGGACGGTCACGAGATCATCGTCAAGAAAGGCGGCGGCAAGACGTTCGACGCATACGCCGGCGAGACGATCAAGGTGCTGGCGGTCTACGACAAGACATCGGGTGAGCGGGAGCTCGTCGAGAGCCGCAAGGCCGACGAATTCCCTGACGCCTGACGAGTCGCCGGCGACGCCTCCGCGCGCCGTGATCATTCCGGTCGCTCGCGCCGTCGTTTCGCGCCGTTGGCGTTGTTGCTCTTGCTGCCCGCGTGCGCACACGGGCAGGTCGCCAGCGCCGCGGCGCCGCAGCGCGCCGATGCCGCCGCGCTCCGTCGAACCCTGGATTCCCTCGCCGGCGCGCACCACGGCGTCGTTGGATTCGCGGTGCGCAACGTCGACACCGGTGAGCGCCTCGATCGGCGTGGCAATGAGACGTTCTCCACCGCCAGCCTCATCAAGGTCGCCATCCTGGTCACGCTGTTCGACCTGATCGAGCAAAAGAAGCTCGCGCTCAATGATCCGCTGACCGTGCTCGCCGATCGATCAAGTGCCGGGGTCCGGCGTCCTCCAGTTCTTCAAGCCCGGGGCGACCCTCACCGTCGGGGACGCGGCCTGGCTCGTTGATGACGCTGAGCGACGACGCCGCAACGAATCTCATTCTGGACCGCATCATCATCCGCCGCGTGTTGGGAAAATGGAGGCGCTCGGGCTTCCGCATACCAAGGTTCACTCGAAGAGCTTCTTGCGCATCGCCAGCGTGGCAATGGATAGCTCGGTGAAATACGGCTTCGGCGTCACCACGCCGAACGAGATGGCCTCGCTGCTCGCAATGATCGCTCGCGGGAAGGCGGTGAGCCCGGCCGCCGATTCGGCAATGCTGCACATGCTCGAGAACGGCGACGATCCGGCGCTGCTGCTCCGCTATGGCGCCGGCACGCGTTCCGCCCACAAGTGGGGCGGCACCGACCAGGTCAGGACGGACTGCGCGCTGTTCTTTCGGCAGACGCGCGTGGTGGCCTGCGTCCTCACCAAGGACAACGAGGACCGCAGCTGGCGAGTGGACAATGAGGCCCAGGTCACAATCGCGCGGATGGGGGAGGCGATTGTAAAGGCGTGGCCCGAGAAGCCCCGGTAGTCAAGGTCGTCGAGGATGTCGAGGCGGTGGAGGGAAACCCGACGCTTTGGCCGTTCCGTTGACCGCCTGGACGACCTGCCTTTCGTGGTACACTAAATGCCCCTTCTGAGGGCGCTGAATTCCCTCGAGAGGTTATCGTCGTGCGCATTCCGACCCTGTTCGTTCTCGCCACGCTCTTTGCCGCCCCCGGCGCCTCGGCCCAGTTCACGGGTCTGGTCACTCCGCCGCCGCGGCCCGCAGCGCCCGTTGAGCTCGTTCCCGGGCGGGCGATGTCAACGCGGACACCGCCGCCGCGGCACGGATGACGGACATGAAGGCGTGGGTTATTCGCCGCCGTCGCCGTCGCCGCGCAGTCGCCGCAGGACACGGCCACGCCTCCGGCGGTGATCGAGACACCGGTCGCTGCGGCGCCGCGGCAGGAAGAGGTGTCAGCCTTCCTTGACGGCGCCCCGCACCGAACACGGCCACGCCGCTGCCCGCGCTGCTGCTCCTTGGCGCTGGGCTGTTCGCTGGCGGCGCGGCGCTGCGGAAGCGTTAGGCGCGGTGCGCCGCCGGGTCGGCGCGCTGCTCTGTCTTGCCGGCGCTGCGCTGCTCGTTCACGCCGGCTCGACTTACGCTCGGGGAGCACTCGCCCGAGGCGATGCCCGCGCCGCATCGGAGCGTGCTGAGGCGCAGCGTGCCGTTCGCGACGCCCGGCTACTCGGCTTCGACGATACACCCACCCTCGTCAGGCGGGGTGCGCCCAATGGCTCGCCTGGTATGCCTCTCTGGGCCTCGATGAGGTCGTCGTCGAAGGCGTGGGTGACGACTAGCTCAACGCCGGTCCTGGTCATCTGCCGGGCTCAGCGGCCCCGGCAAGCCAGGCAATGCCGTCATCTCCGCGCACCGGACCGCCATTTCTCCTGGCTCGGCGACCTGCGCATCGGCGACACCGTATACACGGAGACGGCGTCGCAGCACACGCGGTGGATCGTGACGAAGCGTCGCGTCGTCGGCGCCGGCCGCCCCGCTCTCTTCTCGGCGATCAGCCGGTGCTCACGCTGACGACATGCTGGCCGATCCGCTATTTCGGAACCGCGCCCGATCGGTTGATCATCGAGGCAATACCACTGGCGAAATGAGGAATGAGGACTGAGGAGTGAGGAATTCGATTGAGTGAAACCGCCTCATCGAATTCCTCACTCCTCAGTCCTCATCAGCTCGCCTCTATGACACCACTGGTTCGATGGCCGGGAGTGCGCTGATCTCGCGCGGCGGCGCCGGGTGACGACCCTCTCGTCAACCATCCCGGTGGTGCGCCAGTAGAAGTAGAACGCCAGTGCAACAGGGTGACGACGAGTATTCCGATCGCGACCCCCGTCCTGCCGCGGGTGACAGGAACGGATTCAGTTTCCGACACGAGTGTATCTCCTGGTCTCGAATTGTTCAGACGAGCCAAAGGGCAAGATCTTCGCCATTCGACGCGCGTGCCTTCCTTAACGGCTGTCCACTCGCCAAGCTACGGGAACGAGACCTCTCACACCACTGATCATGACACGCATCACTCTGCTACTCTCGCTCTGCCTGGCGGCCGCGCCCGTGCTCGCGCAGCCCGCGTCGGCTCCGGCGCCGATCACGCCGAACGAGATCGACGGACATCTTCGCTTCCTCTCGTCTGATCTCCTCGAGGGTCGCGCCCCGGCCACTCGCGGTGGGCGACTCGCCGCTGAATACATCGCCGCGCAGCTGCGGGTTTTCGGCGTGGAGCCGGGGGTCAACGGCGTCTTTCCAGAAGGTACCCATCGACATCGTCGCCGCGAACAAGGCCACGATTCGCGCAGCGACGACGGGGCGCGCCACGACGACCCTCCGCTACCCGGAGGAATGTGGTGGTGTGGGCGGGGTCGGCAGCCGAGTCGAGTGCGGCACGGGGGGAGGTGCTATTCGTCGGTTATGGAGCCACCGCGCCTGAATACAAGTGGAATGACTTCAAGGGGTGCGGATATTCGCGGGAAGATCTGCTCGTCCTCGTGAACGACCTCCGCACCCCGGAATGAACCTGATCTGTTCGGCGGGCGCGAATGACGTACTACGGGCGGTGGACATACAAGTTCGAGGAAGCCGAGCGTCGCGGAGCGGCGGCGCTCTGATCGTTCACACGACGGAGCGCGCAGGCTATCCGTGGCACACGGTCGTCGGATCCTGGGCGAAGGAACAGCGGATGCTTCCACGTGACCCGAATCTTCCTGCGCCGCTGGGTGTTCGGATGGATTACCGACAGCGCCGCGAAGGTTTTGCTCACACAGGCCGGGCTCGATCTCACCGCTCCGCACGCAAGCGGAGTCGCGTGATTTCAAGCCGGTGCCCACGGGCGTATGGTGGACCTCTCGTTCCGGAACACCGTCGAGCATTTGGAGTCGGAGAACGTCGTCGGGATCGTCCGCGGTCGCGATCCGGTCGTGCGCGATCAATACGTTGCCTTCAGCTCGCACTGGGACCATCGGGCGTGGCCCGGCGGTCGACGGCGACTCGATCTACAACGGTGCGCTCGACAATGCCTCCGGCGTCGCAGATCTTTCGCGGTCGCGCGGGTCGCGCAGCAATCGCCTCGGCCTCGCCGTTCTCTCCTCTTCGTCTTCGTGACCGCCGAGGAGTCGGACTACTCGGGTCCGAGTATTTCGGACAGTATCCGCTGGCGCCGGCCGACAAGATCGTCGCCAACATCAACGTCAATGGCGGCAACATTCTCGGGCGCGTGCGGGTCTCACCGTGCTCGGCTCCAACAAGTCCTCGCTGGGTCCCGCCCTTGGTCGGATGCTGTCGACGCGGGGTATGCGGATCACGCCCGAGGAGCATCCGGAGCGCGGCCACTTCTATCGCTCGGACCATTTCTCCTTTGCCAAGGTCGGGATTCCGTCGGTGTCGATCGGCGCCGGGACGGATTTCATCGGCCGGCCCAAGGGATGGGGTATCGAGCAAAACGAGGACTACACCGCCAAGCGCTACCATCAGCCGTCGACGCCTATCGACCCGACTTCGACCTGACCGGTCGTCGCGGTATGGTTGGTACTTTGCACGTTCCTCCACATCTTCATCATCCTGTGCAATAACCGAGATTGGATGGACAAGCATCAACGATAGGACGCTTATAGTGAGTAGAACAAATTTGTTAAAATTGATCACTAACATTTTATGATGATATGAAATGCATTCGAACGGGAAACATCAAGCGGTTAAGGGCTAAGTTTTTTATTTCATTGAACACCCGACTTCCATTGGGATTGTAGTGGAGTCCTCAGGAGCAAACCGTCTTAACGGTTCATAACAAATTATTTGATGGTCAGTTTGGTCAATGTATTCACTCACCACCCCGGTGGAATCCAAAACTCTTTCTTCCCTTCTCCCATATCAACTTTTTCTCCGTTGGCGGAATTAAAAAAGATGATGCGGAGTTTTCCATCTACAAATCTTATTTGGGCAAAACCCGTCAACGACTCTCCGCTTGGCGGGCTGCGAAGCCGTAAACTCGTGCGGCGTGAGCGGCAATTTCACTTTGCTGCCTTTACTGCCCGCACCGGATATCACATGAACCGCGGGACATTCCGGGCAATCAGGATTTCGTTGCGGATAGGACAGAAGCTGCAAACTATGATCGTGGCCTGTAAGCGCAAGGTGAATCTTGGCGCCGGAGGAATGAATGACTTTTTTGAGAGAGTCGATCTGTGCTTGATATTTCGATGCACACAGATCTTCCGGATCAAACGTGTTCATAAACCAATTGATGACGTTGGAATCTTTGTAGCAATTCGAGAGATAGTTGACCGTCTTTGCTTCATCATCCCACACAGAATACCCCCCGTGCTCACCCACCGAATACCAGGCATGATGTTGGACAAGAACTCTCCACGCAACGCCCCGACAACAGCGGAATGTGCGAGCAGTCTGCCCAAACTATGAGAGCAGAACGCCATGTGCCGGGGTCGGTGCGCAGCGGCAACGCCGAATCATAAAAAATAAACTGAACGCTGTCCGCAAGCGGCGCTCACCGGATACAAAACTTCGGCGGGCATTTTATAATAATATGTCCACCATTCAATCGCACGCTCACGTTCATTGCCTTTTTCGGAGATACCCATCGGGCCGACGGCGATATTAACGAGCCCGAAGAACAACGATTTCTCAAGAGCATTACGCGCATAGTAATCAGTGGTTGCCCGTAACGGCGTGCACATTAGTGAGACCCATTTTCTCGAAAGTCACACGGTACAGCCAACGCCCGGACTTTATTTTTTCCGGAGACTTCATCTGCAGGACCGTTCAATCCGAGCGGATAAAAGTTGTCGCCCAAAAAAATCATCGCATCCGGCTTTTCCATCGTGCTGTTCGATGTACATATCATTTACATACTTTGTAGTGCCACGAAGTGCGCTTCCAGTTTCACCGGCGTCCCCAATAGCAACAACAGTGAATCCGTCCGAAGAGACCTGCTGCATGCTCTCCTGATGGGAACAACGTGCAAGCAGCAGCGCCAGAGACGCCAGAAGAAGATGTTTCATCACCATTTCGAAGTGCCGTTGGATAATCATAGACTCAATATTGCGTCAGCCCGATTGCCGGAGGTTCGTAATTGCTTTTGTCGACCTTGCTGCTGGCTCCGGCAACGAACTTATTGTTTCCCTTATCATCATAAAAAAATGTACAGCGCTCTGCTTGAGGGATGAAAGGGATAAACCCCCACAGCACACCGCGCACATGCGACTCATAGATAGACTCATCATCCCCGCCCCCACCTACCACACGCACCACAATGCTCGATGCAACATCTCCCGTAACGATGCAACGGTCGTCGCCCCCGTGAAGGTAGAGCCTGACTAATTGTTTCAATTGCTTGAAACACCCGGCTGAATATAACTTCATTCTCGTCTCCGGATTTCTTTTTCTGGCGGGCAACAACTTCAATGCGTTCATCGTCTAATCTCCTGATCTCGACATTTTCACCCTGGCTGAAATGCACGTCGACATATTCCGCGAGGATGGCGTAATACTCATCAACGGCTTTCCCGAAAACGTTACGCCGAATTAACGCCTTCGCAAGCCATTCACCCGAAGGTTGTAATACTCCGGCGGCAGATTCCCGAACAGCCCGATCGATTACTTCGTCGGTAAGGGTATGGGTAACAGCAGTTGCGGCACTGTCCCATGCCTGCTTGTCGAGCGAAACGAGCAGTCGCCGGTCAATAAAACGACCGGCAAATGTTGAGGCTGGGCATATGGTGAAACCGGTCGTCGAAATTCTCAAACTGGGTGATTGCCGCCGCGCCAATCTTCGGGAAACAATCCATCGAAGCGGGCAAACGCCTGGTCACGGTCACGGGGGAAATGGGACGCCGATGTTGCGGCCGCCCTCTTTGAACCGCGCCCAACGCCATTGGTCGATATGACGGTCCCAATCGCCGACGAAGACATCGAGCGGCCCACGCGGTCAGCATTGCACGTGCGTTAACAAGATTGTCGTTGTCCTTCTCCAGAGTTTCGAAGAACTTTATCGTGCTGACAATCTTGTCAGGGAGCCGGCAAAACCGGGTGTATCATCCTCACCGGCCGCCGGGTAATCTTCAATTGTGCCCAGAATGCCGGCAAAGGTTTCGCGAAACTGACCGAGCCGTTCATCATCCGGCAGCAACACGATCATAGGTTCGGGATGCAGAACCTGCAGCGCATCCGCCAGCACATCGACGACCGACCGGGAGGCGGGATTGGACGACATGATTTGATCCTGGATTATCCCACCACGAATGTATCCTGCAGATCGGGTGGAAGGACTTTTTTCGGATCTTTGTTGATTGAACGAAATGCATACAGCCTGCCGTTGGCGCGGAGAAGGCGCTGCTACAACCGGCCGCAGAGCATCTTCAACGAGCCGATGATCGCGGCCATCGCCGCGGCGCATAACGACTACCTGATCAAGGAAGTTTTCCCGGTCTCGCCACGCATCAAGGCCTCGCTGATGATCTGCCACCGCGATCCTTTCATGGGCGCGGAAGAAATCCGCCGCGTCGGCCATCACAAGCAATTCGTCACGGTCTATACCTCGTTCAGCGCGCTCTATGAGCCGCTCGGCAACGCCAAGTTCGATCCGATCCTCGACGCCATGCAGGAATTCGGGCTGACGCTGACCTGCCACAGCGAGGGCTTCTTCCCGCATTTCACGCCGCTGTGGAACGGCGCGCGCACCTGGATCGAGCTGTTCGGCAATGCGCCGGCCGGCAATTGCATGGCACATCTCGCCGCCATGATCGTGCAGGGCATGTTCGACAAATATCCCAATCAGAAGGTGATCTTCCAGGAAGGCGGTTACTGGTGGCTGCCCGACTTCATGTTGCGGATGGACGATTTCTATCTCGGCTCGGGCGGCGATATCGCGCTGGTGGAGCGCAAGCTGGCAACCGGCGAGAAGAAGCTGCACAAGCTGCCGAGCCAATATGTGCTCGACCATGTGCGCTTCTCCACCCAGCCGATCACTATGCCGAAGAACCGCAAGCATTTTGCGTGGCTGCTCGAGATGTGCCACGCCAAGGACCTGTTCTGCTTCTCCTCCGATTGGCCGCACCAGACGCTCGACCCGGCCAACTGGGTGGTGGAGAACACCGACTGCATCGACGACGAGATGCAGAAGGCGTTGCTGAGCGGTAATTCGCGCAAGCTCTACAACCGGCTGTAACCCCGCCGCGGTTTCGGCCGCCGCTTTATCTGGAATTCGGCCGGCTTTCGCCGCGCCGGCTTAGGAGATTGCCGCATGGCCAAAGATAGAAAAGCACTGCTTGAGGGCAGGAACATGTGGGGCGAGCTGATTGCGCTGCGCGACCGTCAGCGCGAAGAAACCAAGAGCGCGCTGCAGGTCGTGAAGGAAAAGGACCTGCCGCTCGAGACCAATCCCATGGGACAGATGCGCTGGTACCTGCATCCCAATTTGAAGGACACCGTCGTCAATGTGATGATGGTTTATCAGCAGGAGATCCCGCCCGGCAGCCGCTCCGGCCGGCTGAAATTCCAGGGCGGCCAGGTCATCATGATTCTGGACGGCAAGGGCTACACTTCGATCGACGGCGTGAAGCACACCTGGAAAAAGGGCGACGTGCTGAACCTGCCGCTGCGCGACGAAGGCATCATCGTGCAGCACTTCAACACCAACTCTTCGGTCACGGCCAAATTTCTGGCGGTCGAGCCGAACTGGTTCGAAGCCACCACCGTCGACCGCGGCTGCGGTTTTGAGGTGATGGAAGAGGCTCCGGAACACAGAGCGCAAAAGAATGGATGACATCCGTCACTCGCACGACGTCCACCCCGCGGGCGGGATTCCGCACGTGCATGCGAGTGTCGATCATCTTGCGAATGAATTTGGCAACAGCGCGCGGCTGGCGATCCGGCTCGATGCGGCGCTGATGCAGAAGCTCGGCCTGGCCGCCGATGCTTTCGTACGCGTCGCCACCGACCGCGGGCGCAGCATCCTCGTGCGGCTGGATGCCCCGCTCGATCAGGATCGCGACAGCGGAGTGGTGCGGCTCGACCGCTTTGTGCGGCAGGCACTGAAGGCCCATCTCAATGAAGAAGTTGAGATCGAGAAAGCCGAATTGGGTCCGGTCAAGCGCATCGAATTGCGTCCCGCTGTCGACGTCTCGCTTGCGCATGATCTGACGCCGCATCTGAAATCGGTGATGGTGCAGAACCGAACGCCTGCCAGCAATGGCGCGGTGGTTTATGTGCCCTTCCCCAATTCGCATGCCGGCACCACCTACGAGATCGGCAAGGTCAGCGACGGTCCCGGTTATGTGGACGAGTCGACCGAAGTCATCCTGAATTATCACGACTCGCATCTGCCGGACGGCGCCTTCGACATCACCTTTGAGGACGTCGGCGGGCTCGGCAAGCAGATCAAGCTGATCCGCGAGCTGGTGCAGCTGCCGCTGAAATATCCGAATGTCTATCGCCACCTCGGCATCAATCCCCCGCGCGGCATCATCCTTTACGGGCCGCCCGGCTCGGGCAAGACGCATCTTGCGCGCGCGGTGGCGAACGAGGTGGACGCGCGCTTCTATTACATCAATGGCCCGGATGTTATCGGCACCTATACGGGTGAGACCGAAGCCAATCTGCGCCGCATGTTCAGCGAGGCCAGCCACCACGCGCCCGCGATCATCTTCATCGACGAATTGGACGCGATGGCGCCGAAGCGCGGCGAGACCGGCGCGCATGCCGACACCCGCTCGGTGACGCAGCTGCTGTCGCTAATGGACGGACTGAAGCGAGTCGATTCCGTCATTGTAGTTGCGACGACCAACCGGATCGATGCGGTGGACGCCGCCTTCCGCCGGCCAGGCCGGTTCGACCGCGAGATCTTCATCGGCCCGCCGGATGTGGCCGGCCGCCGCGAGATCCTGGAAGTGCATACCCGCGAGATGCCGCTGTCCGACGGGGCGCAGAAATTTCTCGACGAGATCGCCAAGCGCACTCACGGCTTTCTCGGCGCCGACCTGATGGAGCTTTGCCGCGACGCCGGCCTCAGCGCGATGCGAAGGAGCGCCGGCAATCTTGCCGACCACCGCGCCGCCTTCCGCATCCCGCTGCAGGATTTGCGGGTCGAGCAGGAAGATTTCGAAATGGCGCTCTCGCAGATCCGCCCCTCGGCGCTGCGCGAGACGCTGATCTCGGTGCCGAATGTCTCCTGGAGCGACATTGGAGGCCTCGCCGACGTCAAGCAGCGGCTGCAGGACACGGTCGAGCTGCCGCTGCGCAATCCACAGCTGCTGACCGCCAGCGGCCTGCCGCCGCACGTCGGCGCCCTGCTCTACGGGCCGTCCGGCGCCGGCAAGACCCTGCTGGCGAAAGCGTTGGCCAATGAATGCGGGGTCAACTTCATCTCCATCGACGGGCCGGAGATTTTCACCAAATGGCTCGGCGAGACCGAGGAAGGGCTGCGCCAGATCTTCCGCATCGCCCGCCAGGTCGCACCGACGGTGATTTTTTTCGATCAGCTTGATGCCATTGCGCCGATCCGCGGCGTCAATGTCGGCTCGATGACTACCGACCGCGTGGTCGGACAGTTACTGGCGGAACTCGACGGCGTGGAGCAACTTTCCCGCGTCATCGTGCTGGGCGCCACCAACCGCATCGATCTGATCGACCCGTCGGTGCTGCGGCCCGGCCGCTTCGGCGTGCATATTGCGGTCGGCCTGCCCGACGCCCAGGCGCGCGCCGAGATTTTGCGCCTTGGCCTGCGCACGCCGAAGCTCGAAGCCCGCAAGGAAATCGACGCCATCGTCAAGAAAATCGTGCCGATGACGAAAGGCTTTTCCGGCGCACGGCTGCGGCAACTCTGCGATGAATCAAAACGCAACGCGATGAAGCGCACCGGCTTCACCCAGGTCGCTGCACCCACCATCGCTGACGTTCTTGTCGCGCTCGACGCCGACAAAACCAATAAGGCAAAGGGAAAAGAAAATGGCTGAAATGGAGCGGACAAAAGAGCGGGAGCGCCCGCCGATCAAGGACAATCCCTACGAGGCCGTGCTGCGCCAGCGCGCGGAGCTCAAGGAACGCAACCTGACGGGGCCGGTGGTGATCCGCGCGGAAGACCGCGAGATGTTCCAGGCGCGGCAGGGCAAGCTGCGCTTCTACATGGACCCCGTCTCCTTCAAGGATACGCCGCTGCAGCAGTGGCGTGTGTTCATTCACACCATCACCACCAAGTCCGGCAAGCATGTCCATCAGGGTGGGCTCCTGATCTTCGTGGTCGAAGGAAAAGGCTATTCCATCGTCGACGGCGAGCGCTGGGATTGGGAAAAGGGCGATCTCGTACTGCTGCCGATGAAGCCGGGTGGCGTCGAGCATCAGCATTTCAATCTCGACGACAAGCCGTCGGTCTGGGCCGCCTTTATCAATGTGCCGATCCAGGAACATCTCGCCTCGGACCTGCAGCAGAGAGAGATCTCGCCCGACTTCAAGGAATCGCTCATGCCGCGAGCTTTCAAGCGAATTTCTGAACCAAACGACACTAGCAATTTGCTAGTGTCCTTCGAATCCGATTCGCTCCGAGAGTGCCGCAAATCAAGCGAACTTCTGGACACTAGCCGCCGCGAAGATAGGAGAGCATGCCCGAGAGTAACGAGCAGGCCCGGCGCAACGCCGCGCTGGGCGACCTTCGCAAATGCCTCGAACTCGCCGATGAGATGGGCGAGCTCGAGGTCATCGATGGCGCCGATCCGCACCTCGAAATGGGCGCGCTCTATACCCTGAGCCAGGCCAAGCAGGTCCCGCCGATCCTGCTGTTCCAGAAAATCAAAGGCTATCCGGACGATTTCCGCGTCGTGGTGAATGTCCGCGCCTCAAAGATTTTCGTCCAAGGCGAAGGCCTCGAGCTGGTGCAGGCCTATCGCAAGCACCGCCGCAAGAAGAGCGACCCGATCCCGCCGCAGGTCGTGAACTCCGGTCCGGTGCTGGAAAACGTCATGACCGGCGATCAGGTCAACGTGCTGAAATTCCCGACGCCGCATTGGAATAAGGGTGACGGCGGCCGCTATATCGGCACCGAATGCATGGTGATCACCAAGGATCCGGACAGCGACTGGGTCAATGCCGGCACTTACCGCGTGCAGGTGCAGGACGAGAAGACGGTGAACATCTTCATCGAGCCCGGCAAGCACGGCGACACCATCCGCAAGAAATATTGGGCGCGCGGCGAGGCCTGTCCGTTCGCCGTCAGTGTCGGCCAGCCGCCGGCGTTGAGCGCGGCGTCGGCTTCCACGCCGCCGGAAGGCGCATCCGAATTCGCCGCCGCCGGCGCGCGCCTCGGCCGGCCGATCGAGCTCATCAAGGGCAAGGTGACCGGCATCCCCTTCCCCGCCGATTCCGAGATCGTGCTCGAAGGCTTCATGCCGCCGCCCGAACAGGTCTCCATGCCCGAGGGTCCGTTCGGGGAATGGCCCGGCTATTACGCTTCCAGCGGGCTGGAGCCGGTGCTGCAGGTGAAGGCGATCTATCACCGCAACGGTCCGATCATTACCGGCTCCCCGCCCGCGCTGCCGACCCATCCCGGCGTGCAATACGGCGTCGCCGGTTCCGCGCTGTTTCGCGCCGCCTCGCTGTGGGACGAGCTGGAAGCCGCCGGCGTGCCGGGCATCAAAGGCGTGTGGAAAGTGCCGGGCGGCGGCACGCGTTTCATCAATGTGATCGCCATCGAGCAGATGCATCCCGGCCACGCCAAGATGGCCGGGCTGGTCGCGGCCGGCTGCGGCTCCGCGGCTTACCTCGGGCGCATCATCATCATCGTCGACGATGATATCGACATCACCAACCCCGCCGAAGTGATGTGGGCGGTGGCCACGCGCTGGGACCCGAAGACGGCGACCGACATCATCGACGGGATGTGGACCGGCTATATCGACCCCATGCTGCTGCCGGAACGGCGCGAAAGCGGCGACATGACGAACAGCCGCATTATCATCTATGCTGTGCGGCCCTATCACTGGAAAGACGACTTCCCGAAGGTCAACACGGTCGACAAAGAATACGCCGAAGAGATCAAGCGCAAATGGACCGGGAAACTGAAATTCCTGAACGGCGGCTAAAACACTATCCGCGGCAACGAGGAGAGTGCAACGATGCTGAGCTCAAAAGATATCGGCGGGCTGATGGCGATGATGCCTGCCTTCGCCACCGACAACGCGGCCGACATCCACGCGACCTCCACCGTCGACGTGGCCAAGTTGCACAAAGGCGTCGACCGCATGATCCAGGACGGCGCTAACGTGATGGCCGCCGCCGGCAGCTTCGGCGAATTCCACACCCTTTTGCCGGATGAATTCGAAGTGCTTGCCAACGAAACCGTCGCCGCCGCCAAGAAACGCGTGCCGGTGTTCGTCGGGCACCACCTCGCTTAACAGCCGCGAGGTAGTGCAGAAGATGAAGATGGTGGAGAAGTCCGGCGCCGACGGCGTGCTGCTGGGCGTGCCGTTCTATTTCCCCTCGACGGTGGACAATGCCGTGCGTTTCTACCGCGAGATCGGCGAGATGTTCCCCAAGCTGAACATCATGATCTATCACAACCCCACTTTGCACAATATCAAGATCCCGGTGGAGGCCTTCGTCGAGATCACCAAGAATCCGGCGGTGATCGGCATGAAGGACAGCCATCGCGAGGTGCCGGAATTCCTCAAGTTAATGCGCACCGTGCGCGGCAAGATGAGCATCTTCGTGATGCAAACGCAGTATTTCAATTTCGCCGAACATGGCGCCGCCGGCTTCTGGTCGATCGACGCCTGGATGGGCCCGTGGCCGCAGCTCGCCTTGCGCGACGCAGTGGCGCGCGGCGACCGCAAACTGGCGGAGGACATCACGCTCGACCTGCTGCCACCGCCGGGCGTGCCGGTAAACCTTTCATGGCGGGAAACCGCATCGAAGATCGCGACCCAGGCGGCAGGTTATGTCGACTGCGGCCCGCTGCGTCCGCCCTTCCTGACCATCCCGGATGAGGTGGTGGAGCGGCAGAAGAAGCGCGCCGAACGCTGGAAGCAACTTTGCGCCAAGTACCGTTCGCCGGTGCCGACGGCCAAGGCGGTCTAGTTCTTGCGGCCACGGCGGCAAAGAATTGCAACTAATGTTGCTCGGGGGGTTCTTCGGTTTGCGGCGGCACCAGCCTGCCGCTATATTCCGGCATCGGTACGCGCCATGAGGCCAGAATGGCCGCGCCCACAACGGCGGCGCCCAACAGCACCGCCGGCTGCGCTCCGATCAGTCCCACCGTGAAGCCGCTTTGCACGCGGCCGAGCTGAGAGGCGCCGCGGGTCACCAGCATCACCACCGACATCACGCGACCGCGCAGCGCGTCTGGGGTCAGCAATTGCGCCAGTGTGTTGCGCGTCACGCCCCACATGCTGTCGACCGTGCCGAGCGCGAGCAAAAGCAGCGCTGAAAGCCAGATCAGGTGCGACACGCCGACGCCGGCCCAGAGCCCGGCATAGAGAACGCCCAGCGTCAGGATCAGCCGGCCGTGCTGCTTGACCGGGAAGCTGAGCAGCAGCGTCATGCCGATCAAGGCGCCCGCCCCGGTCGCGCTCAGCAGCAGGCCGAGGGATTCCGGCCCGGCATTCAGCACGTCCCGCACCAGGATGGTAATGAGCGCGGCATTGTGGCCGAACAAGCCGGTTGCGAGTTCGAGCAGCAAGGCGACCCGCAAGACCGGCGTGCGCCAGACGAACTTCACCCCTTCGGTGATCCCTTCGCGCAAGGGCGGATGTTTGTCGGTCGCGTTCGCCTGCGCTTTCGGCAAGCGCATCATCCAAAGCGCGGTGAGCATCGCGACGAAACTGGCGGCGTTGAGGAAGAACGGCAGCGAATAACCCCCGAGCACCAGCGCCAGGCCGGCGATCGAAGGACCGATGAAGCCGCCGCCGCGCACCGCTACCGAGTTCAAGGTGACCGCGCTCGACATCGCCTCGCGCGGCACCAGGCCGGCAAACAGCGCGTGCCGCGAGGGCACCGAGAAGGCCTGCAGCGTGCCGCTGACCAGGTTCAACGCGTAAAGATGCCAGTATTCCAGATGGCCGGTGAACGACAGGATGCCCATGACGAGCGAGACCGCGAGCATGGTCGACTCCGTGCACATCAGCAGGAGTCGCCGTGGCACCCGGTCGGCAATGGCGCCGCCGAACAGCGCCAATAGAATGGTCGGGGTGGCGCGGAACAGGCCGACAAGCCCCAGCAGCAGGGGGGAATTCGTCATCTCGTAAATGATCCAGCTCACCGCGGTAAGCTCGATCCAACTGCCGAGCTGGGAAGTGAACTGTCCGACCGTGTAAAGAACGAAATTGCGTTCGCGCAGCGCGATCAGGCCGGCCGGCAACCGGCGGCGGGCTGCACGCTTATTCATTCACGCAAACCCCTGGCGACACCAATACTTTTGTGAAAAAGGCCGGCTGGATTGACAAAGGCGCGCTGAGCAATAGAGCTTCCCTACTTCTCGCGAAAACGGGAGTTTACGAGTCTTACTGCGTGTACTGGCAAAATCGCGCGCTAGTCAATTGCGGCGCAGCCCCATGAGGAAAGCACAACGGGATGAGCACAGATGAAGCCATTAACCGGCTGGCCAAGCTCGACACCTGCGCAGTATCGGACGCGCTCGATCGCCTTGGGCTGAAGGGCGCGGTGCTGGGCCTGCGGCCGCTATGGCCCTGCCCGCGGATCGTCGGACGCGCGGTGACGGTCAAGATCAAGCCGGCCGGGCTGCAAAAGCCGAAGCAGCATCTCTGCACGCCCGCCATCGCGGCGGCGACGGCATCGGACGTCATCGTGATTGACCATGGCGGGCGCACCGACGTCGCCGCCTGGGGCGGGCTTCTTTCGCTCGCCGCACAAGTCAAAAAGATCCGCGGCGTCATTGTCGATGGGGCGGCGCGCGACGTGGACGAAAGCCGCGAGCTGGAATTCCCGGTGTTCGGGCGCGGCGCGGTGCAGGTGACCGCGCGCGGACGCGTGATGCAGGAATCCTTCAACGAGGAGATCGAATGCGCCGGCGTGCAAGTCCATCCCGGCGATCTCGTCATTGCCGACACGAGCGGCGTCGTCTTCATCCCGCGCGCCAAGGAGCAGGAGGTGCTCACCCAGGCGGAAGCCCTGGCGGCAAGCGAACAGCGCATGGCGGAAGCGATCCGCACCGGCCGCTCGGTGGTCGAGGTGATGGAGACGCTTGGCTACGAAGCCATGCTGTCGCAAGAAAAATGAAGTCGCCGGCTCCGCGACCCGACACACGTTGACTTAGCCGATAATTCCGGAAGAAATACTTTCGGGAGGAAGACCGCGTGACAACAGAACATGAACTTCCACGCGCGTCATCGCAGCAATGATCAAAGGCCAGACAGTCGAGATCGGCGGCAAGTCCGCCTATCACAAATGGATTGAATCGCAGGGCATTCCGATCCTGCGCGAGTTCTATATCGAGGATTTGCGCAAGGTGGAGCTGGCGCCTTGGGCATGGAAAGACGCGCGCGGCGCCTATCTCAATCTGATCGGGACCGGCGACGTCAACGACGGTTATTTGCTCGAGATCGCGCCGGGTAAAAGCATCGCGCCGCAACGGCTGCTTTTCGAAGAGATTATCTTCGTCCTTGAGGGCAGCGGATCAACGTCCGTCTGGAACGACGAAAGCAAGAAGGTCACCTTCGAGTGGCAGGCCGGCAGCCTGTTCTCGCCGCCCGCGAATACCTGGCGGCAGCATTTCAACGCCAGCGGCCAGAAACCGGCGCGATTGCTGGCCGTGACGACCGCCCCCGTCCTGTTCAATCTGTTCCGCGACACCGATTTTATTCTAAACAACAGTTATCAGTTCAAAGGACGTTTCGACGAGGATCCGGAAAGCTTCTCGGGCACCGGCGAATCCTATCGCGGCCGGCGCATGCAGGTGTGGGACACAAATTTCGTGGCGGATGTCCGCACTTTGCCGGTGCATCGCTGGGAAGACCGCGGCCCCGGCGCCGCCTCCGTCAGCATCGAGCTGTCCGAAAACTCTCTCACCTCGCACATCTCGGAATTTCCAGTCGGGACTTACAAAAAGGCGCATCGGCATGGACCAGGAGCCCACGTGATCATCATCGGCGGCCAGGGTTATTCGCTGATGTGGCCGGAAGGCGAGCCGATCAAGCGCTTCGACTGGAAAGACGGCAGCGTCGTGGTGCCGCCGGAGCGATGGTTCCACCAGCACTTCAACACGGGCGCGGCGCCCGCGCGTTATCTCGCGATCCGCTGGGGCAGCCAGAAATATCCAAGGCCCTGGCAGATGAAGAGCTACGGTGTCGATGAGAGCGTCAAGACAGGCGGCAGCCAGATCGAATTCGAGGATGAGGATCCCGAGATCCGGCGGATGTTTGAGGCGGAGTTGGCTAAACAGGGCCTGCAAAGCCGAATGACATACAAAAAGGCCGAACGCCGGCCGGATTTTGTGTGACCCCTGGACAGCTGCGGCGCACGCGCCCTGCCGCTCTAAGCGCGAACGAAAACGACGAAAACTGTCGGGAAAAAAGCAAAACTGCTGTAGGCCGGCGCTCTAGACACGGCCCCGGCCAAAGATGTAATTATTGAAATTCATAAGGCATATCGAATTTTGCACCGCTGCCACGAAACGAGCCGCGGACTGAATACGCAGCAGGGCAGGAAGACCATGAAACAAGCCGAAAACGAGATGCTCACGCGCGTCGGCAAGGGAACGCCGGCCGGTGAACTTCTGCGCCGCTATTGGCACCCCGTCTGTGTCGCCGGTGAATTGACCGACGAAAATCCCATCAAGCGGGTTCTGATCCTCGGCGAATATCTTGTGGCTTTTCGCCTGCCGCTCACGAATGGCGAAACCACGCACCGCTACGGGCTGGTCGCCGAGCAGTGCAGCCACCGTTCGGCCTCACTGGCCTACGGGCGCGTCGAGGAAGACGGCATCCGTTGCCCCTATCACGGTTGGAAATACGGCCTCGACGGCACCTGCCTCGAGACCCCGCCGGAGCCGAAAGAATGGGCCTACAAAAACGAGATTAAGCACGTCGGCTATCCGGTAGAAAAGCTCGGCGGGCTGCTTTGGACCTACATGGGGCCACAGCCGGTGCCGCTTCTGCCGCGTTGGGATTGCCTGGCGCGCGAAGACGGCCAGCGCATCATCTCCGTTGAATCCATCCTGGACTGCAACTGGTTGCAGCCGATGGAGAATTCGGTCGATCCATCGCATCTCTACTGGCTGCATGGCTACCGTTACGGCTCCGGCCATCTGGTCGATCCGGTGGAGAAACAAAAGCGCGAAGCGCAATATCAGGAGAAACACGAATTCATCCCGTTCGAATACGGCATCATGAAGCGTCGCATCACGCCGAACGGCACCGATGAGCATCCGCTGATCTTCCCTTGCAGCCTGCGGCATGTCTCCGGTGAACGCGGCAAGGCCAACCCGCTGTATCGGCACAACCTGCAAATCCGCGTGCCGATGGATGACACCCACACCCGCGTTTATCGCGTGAACTTCATCCCGACCGCCACCGACCGCTCGCCGGCCGACGCAGACGCTCCCTGGGAGCTGCGTCCCCTGAAGTTCATCGAAGAATCCGAAGGCGGGCGGGAACTGCCGATGGACATCCCGATGACGAAATACGACACGACCATCGTCGGCGCGCAGGACTCGATGGCTTGGGAGACGCAAGGCCCGATCACCGACCGCACCAAGGAACATCTCGGCCATGCCGACAAAGGCATCGTGATGTTCCGCCGGCTGCTGCGCGAGCAGATCGAGATCGTGCAGAAGGGCGGCGAACCAATGGGCATCATTCGCGATCCTGCGAAAAACAAGATCATCGATATCCCGGTCATCAACGAACGGATCGGTCTCGTCCGCCAAGCCGCTGAATAAACAGCGATCCCTCTTATTAACGACGGACCGGGCTCGTCCGCTCCAAGCAGAGTGAGCATGGCGTGACTACAAATCTGAGAATTGGAGTGGCGGGGCTGGGAGCTGCGTCGAAGCAGATCCTCCCGCATATTGATCGTGTTCCCGGCATGGCGCTGACGGCAGGTGCCGATACCCGCCCGGACGCCGTCGAGGAATTCAAAAAGAAATACAACGACCGCAAAGCCTTCAATAGCGTCGAAGAGATGTACGCCAGCGGCGAGATCGACGCCGTCTGGATCGCGACGCCGAACGTCAATCATGCCGATCACACGGTGATGGCGGCCGAGCATGGCATCCATGTCATCGTGGAAAAGCCGACGGCCGTGACCCTCGCCGAAACCGACCGCATGATCGAGGCGTGCGACCGCCACAAGGTCAAACTGGTGCAGGGCCATTCCAAGGTTTACGGCCCGGCCATCCAGAAGATCCGAGAGATCGTCGCGAGCGGCCGGCTCGGCAAAGTGATCCAGATCAACAGCTGGAATTCCAACGACTGGCTGCAGCGCCCTCGCCTTGCCTCCGAGGTGGATACCAGTGTCGGCGGCGGCATTGTCTTCCGCCAGGGCCCGCACATGATCGATATCATCCGCTATATCGGCGGCGGCATGGTCAGGAGTGTGCGCGCCATCACCGGCCGCAACGACAAGAATTTCAACACTGAAGGCGACTACACGGCCTTCCTGGAATTCGAGAACGGCTGCGCCGCGACCGGTGTCTTCAACGGCTACGGCTTCTTCGACGCCGCCGAACTGACCTGGGGCATCGGCGAAGGCGGCAAGCGCTTGCCGGAGGAAGACACCGGCCAGCACGCCCCCGGCGAGCGCCTGAAAGGCGCGGTCGATATGGCCTACAAATACGCCAACCCCCGCACCACCGAGGAACGCGCGACGCGCGAGCGCTCGTCGCAATCTTTCTTTGGCATTACCATCGTAGCCTGCGAACACGGTATCATTCGCCAATCGCCCAACGGGCTCTTCATCTACAGCGAGAACGGACGCGAGGAGATTCCCTGCGGCAAGGACGAAGGCCGCGCCGCCGAG
Source organism: uncultured Alphaproteobacteria bacterium (assembly GCA_963728585.1). GTDB lineage: Bacteria > Pseudomonadota > Alphaproteobacteria > Rhizobiales > Xanthobacteraceae > CANKHA01. Next base: position 124,536 of record CAVSLB010000025.1, on the reverse strand, counting down.
CTGAAGTCCCTGCAGGCGGCAATCGCCGAAAATCGGCCGCCTTTCCTCGACGGCCGTTGGGGCAAGGCAACGCTCGAAGTCTGCCTCGCCATGCTGCAGTCCTCCAAGGAGCGGCGCGAGATCACGCTCTCGCATCAGGTCCCGAGCGTGGACCTCAGAGAAAAGGTGGAGGCATAACATGGCTGAGCTGACTGGCTTCCTGGCCATGTGGAACGGATCCAAGTAAGTGGTGGAAGAGCTTCGAGCACAGGTAGCCCAGGCCTGTCGTGTCATCGGCGGGCTGGGTCTGACGAAGGCAGCGACCGGCCATATCAGCGCCCGCGTGCCCGGCACCGATACCATTCTCATTCGGGCGCGTGGGCCGGATGAAATTGGCGTGCGCTATACCGAGCCGCAGGACGTCATCACGGTCGATTTCAACGGCAAGAAACTGGCCGGGCGTGACGGACTCGAGCCGCCGCAGGAAGTCTTCATCCACACCTGGATGTACCGCAAGCGGCCGGAGCTCGCCTCCGTGGTGCATGCCCATCCGGCCACGGTGGTGCTGTTCACCATCTGCAACAAACCGTTGCTGCCGCTTTACGGCGCCTATGATCCCTCGAGCCTGAAGCTGCTGATGGAGGGCATTCCGACCTATCCGCGCAGCATCACGGTTTCGAATGACAAGCTGGGGGAGGAATTCGCCAACAGCATGCCCGGCCGCGCCTGCCTGATGCGCGGGCCACGGGATCACGACCGTTGGATCCTCCGTCCAGGAAGCCACGCTCACCGCGATCAAGCTGAACGAGCTGGCCGAGATGAACTATCGCGCGCAGCTGTTGGGGAATCCGCAGCCGATTCCCGACGATGAAATCGCGCATATCACGCGCGGGGACAGCAAGAAGGGCCCGAAAAGCGCGCCCTTGTGGCGTTACTACTGCAGCCTGGTGGGGGAGAAATGATCAAGGGTCAAAAGATCGAGCTGAAGGTCAACACCTACCAGCGCTGGGTGCAGGCGCAGAACATTCCGGTCATCAAGGAATATTATATTCAGGACCTGAAAACGGTCGCTGTCGCCGATTGGGCGTTCAAAGGCGCCAAAGGCGCGATCCTCAATCTGATCGGCACCGAAGATTCGAACGACGCCTACATTCTCGAAATTCCGCCCGGCGGCAGCGTCAAGCCGCAGCGAATGCTGTTTGAAGAATTCTGTCTGGTTCTGGACGGAAACGGGTCGAGCACCGTCTGGAACGACGAGCACAAGAAAGTCAGCTTCGAATGGCAGGAAGGCAGCCTGTTTTCTCCTCCGCTCAACACCTGGCGCCAGCATTTCAACGGCAGCGGCGACAAGCCTGCGCGCTTCCTGGTGGTGACCTCGGCTCCCATCCTGTTCAATCTGTTCCGCAACGAGAAATTCATCTTCGGAACGAACTTCAATTTCAACGACCGCTTTGACGAGGAGCCGGACAGCTTTTCGGGCACCGGCGTTTCCTACCCGGTCGGCGCCACCACGGTTTGGGACACGAATTTCGTGCCGGACGTGCGCTCCATCGAGCTCCACCGCCGCAACAACCGCGGTGCCGGCGGCAGTTTTCTCGGCCTTGAGATGTCCGAAAACCAGATGACCGCACACATCTCGGAAATGCCGGTCGGCACCTACAAGAAGGCGCATCGCCACGGCGCCGGCGCGCATGTGGTGATTATCGGCGGCGAGGGCTATTCGCTGATGTGGCCGGAGGGCTCTCCGATTCAGGTCTTCCCCTGGAAGTACGGCAGCGTCGTCGTGCCGCCGAATATGTGGTTCCACCAGCATTTCAATACCGGCGCCACGCCGGCGCGCTATCTCGCGATCCGCTGGGGCGCGCGGAAATTCGTGCGCGCCGTGGGGCATGCCGATGGCGGCACCGACGTCAGCGTGAAGGAGGGCGGCCACCAGATCGAATACGCGGATGAAGATCCAAAGGTCCGCGCCATGTTCGAGGAGGCGCTCGCCAACAATGGCGTGAAGAGCAGGATGGACGATGTCCTCAAGCTCGCGTCGTAAAAATCGCTAATCGAAGACAGCTCGTTTCATAAAAGCCGATCAGAGGGGATTATTTTCATGATCATCGACGTTCACGCCCACGTTTCGGCGCCGCCGGAGCTTTACGCTTACCAGGCCAACATGCTGGCAAGCCGCGCGCCCGCCAAGCGAGTCCTGAAGCTGGAAGACGAAAAGGTTGAAAAGGGCCTCAAGTCCCACCTGAAATTCCTGGAAGAGGCCGGCACCGACATGCAGCTGCTGTCGCCTCGCCCCTACACCCAGATGCATCACGAACAGCCTTGGGGAATCGTGAATGCCTATATCCAGGCCTGCAACAATCTCATTGCCCAGCAGGTGGCGATGTATCCGAACAAATTCAAAGGCGTCGCCGGCATACCGCAGTCACCGGGCGCGCCGATCAAGAATTGTCTGCCGGAGCTGGAGCGTTGCGTGAAGGAGCTTGGCTTCGTCGGGCTCTTGATCAACCCGGATCCGGGCGCGCGCGGTGACGACTCTACGCCGGGCATGGGCGACGAATACTGGTATCCGCTCTATGAGAAGATGTGCGAGCTCGACGTGCCGGGGATGATCCACTCCTCCACCTGCCTGTCGTCGCGGCTGAACTACACGCTCCACTTCATCAATGAAGAGAGCATCGCAGTCGTTTCGCTCGTCAACTCCAAGGTGTTCGAGCATTTCCCCAAGCTGAAGATCGTCTGCGCCCACGGCGGCGGCGCAATTCCCTATCACATGGGCCGCTTCATGGCGGGCCGCTATCAGAGCCGCCGCGACATGGCCCGCAAGGCCGTCTCGCCCGATCAGTATTTCGAAAACGTGGCGAAGAAGATTTATTACGACACCTGCCTCTACACGCCGGAGGCGCTGGAACTGTTGTTCAAGGTGATCGGTCCGGCCAATTGCTGCTTTGGAACCGAGGCGCCGGGCGCCGGATCGTCGGTCAACCCGCATACCGGCAAGGCCATGGACGACCTTCGGCCGATCATCGAGGGGTTCAATTGGCTGAGCGAGGGCGACAAAAAGTCCATCTTCGAGGTGAACGCCCGCAAGCTGTATAGACTATAATGTGACGAGTCCGCCGAAGAGCGGGCGTGGGAGGTTTATCTTGTCGGGTAACGTTCTTCTCGAGTTCTCCAACGTCGTGAAACGTTACGGCGAGACCACGGTTGTTGACGGAATCACGTTCTCCGTCGCACCCGGTGAATTTTTCACCCTCCTCGGCCCTTCCGGCTGCGGCAAGACCACCACGCTGCGTTTGCTCGCCGGCCTGGAGACGCCAGATGCCGGTGAGATCACGCTGCAGGGGCGCACCTTGGCGGCGCCGGCCCGAAATATCCTCGTGCCGATCGACAAGCGCAACATGGGAATGGTGTTCCAGTCCTATGCGATCTGGCCGCATCTCACCGTGTTCGAGAATGTCGCCTTTCCGCTGCGCGTGCGCGGGGAGTCGAGGGCGACAATCCGCAAGCGGGTACTCGAAGCTTTGGAGGTTGTCGGCCTTACCGGCTTCGAAGACCGCGGCTCGACCGAGTTGTCCGGCGGCCAGCAACAGCGGGTCGCGCTGGCGCGCGCCATTGTCTACACACCCGCTCTTCTGCTGCTCGACGAGCCGCTATCCAACCTCGACGTCAAGCTCCGCGAGCAGATGCGCGAGGAATTGCACGCGCTGCACAAACGCCTGAACCTCGCGGTGGTCTATGTTACTCACGACCAGGCGGAGGCATTGGCGCTGTCGGACCGCATTGCCGTGGTCAACCAGGGCAAGCTGGAGCAGGTCGGCAGCCCGGCGGAGGTGTACGAGCATCCCCACACGCGCTTTGTCGGCGATTTTCTCGGACGGACCATCATTCTCAAAGGCACGATGCATAAGGACGCGGGTCAAAGCGTCGTTGACGTCCAGGGCGCTGGCCGCGTCATGGTCAACGGGGACATCTCATTTGGCGAAGGCGCCGGCGTGCGCATTCTTTCGCGGCCGGAAGACATCTCGCTGCTGCCGGCGGGCGAGCTCGCGCCCAATCAAGTGGCCGGCAAGGTGGAGCACGTCGCCTATATGGGCGATCATCTCGAATACACGATCGAAGCGGCGGGCCGCACGCTCCTGATGCCTGCGAGTAAGCGCGACAACTACCCCATCGGCGCCGGTGTGCGCCTCGTGTTCGATCCCGCCCGCGTTACGGCGCTACCGCAATGAGCACGATCACAGCCCCTCCCCTTGTATCCTCTTGGCCGAGACTGCGCGGTGTGCGCGTCGCGGAAGTATTCGTTCTGCTGTTCTTCTGCCTGGTCATGGCGCTGCCGATCACGTTCATGCTGGCCGGCAGCTTTAATACTGCCGCGCCGGGACAACCTTGGACCTGGGGTGTCGAAAACTGGGTGCGCGCCTTCTCCGATCCGCAGACATTGAGCTCGTTGTGGATGAGCTTCCTGTTCTCGGTGGTGCGGCTGATCCCCTCGCTAACCCTGTCGGTGATCGTGGCCTGGCTGATCGCGCGCACCGACATGCCGGGCGGCAATGCCATCGAATTCCTGTGCTGGTTCGCCTATTTCGTGCCGGACTTCCCGCTGACGCTTGCCTGGATCCTGCTGCTCGATCCGCATTTCGGCTTCCTCAACACCGCCGCGAAATACCTGCCCTTCGTGGACGGCCCGCTCTTCAATCCCTACAGCTTCTGGGGCATCGTCTGGGTGCATCTCGGCACCGGCGGAATCTGGCTCAACGTCATGTTGCTGACGCCCGGTGTTCCGCCGGCTCGGCGCCAGCCTGGAAGAAGCCGCCCGGGTGTCCGGTGCCAATACCTTCACCACGCTGTGGCGGATCACCTTCCCGGTGCTGTCGCCGATGATCCTGGCGATCGCGGTGCTCAGCTTCATCAAGGGACTGGAATCGTTCAATACCGAATTGCTGCTTGGCCTGCCCGCGCGCATCTATGTCTATGGCACGCGCATTTACGACTATCTGCGCCAGGAGCCGCCGGCCTATGGCGAAGCCACCGCGCTCGGCTCGGTCTTCCTGCTGGTGCTGTTCGTGCTGGCCTTCTTCTATCGCAGCTATCTGCAGGGCAAGAAAAAGTTCACCGTGGTGACCGGCTCGGGCTATTCCACGCTGCGGGTGAAGCTCGGAAAGTGGCGCTATGTCGCGCTTGGCGGAATCGTTGCCTGGTTCCTGATCATGATGGTGCTGCCGCTGATCTTCCTGATCATCGGCTCGTTCATGCGGCGCTACGGTTTCTTCAACATAAGCAACCCCTTCACGCTGGCGCATTGGCAGAACCTGCTCGGCGATCCGCTGTTCATCGGCTCGCTGAAGAACAGCCTGATCATCGCTTCGACCACCGCCATCCTCGGCATCCTGATCTACTCCATCGTCGGCTACTTGTTGGCATCAAGGAAGCTGGTCGCCCCGGCCGCGCTGGAATTCTTCTGCTGGCTGCCGTGGGTTGTCCCAGGCATCCTGATGAGCCTGGGTCTGCTCTGGATCTTCCTGGCGACGCCGCTGCGCGGCATTCTCTATGGCACCGTGTGGGGCATCGCGCTGGCGCTCACCATCAACGACAGTCCGGTGAGCACGCAGGCCTTCAAGTCGGGGTTCATGCAGCTCGGACCCGATCTCGAAGAATCGGCGCGCGTTTCCGGCGCATCCTGGAGCTACACCTATCTGCGCATCCTGCTGCCGCTGGTCGCGCCGATCGCCGTGACTGTCGGCATGCTAAACTTCGGCAGCGCACTGACCAGCATCAGCACGCCGGTGCTGCTCTACAGCGCCGAGTCGCGGCCGCTGTCGATCCTGCTGCTGGAATATAGCTTCACGGGCGAAATCGAACGCGCTGCGGCTCTTGGGCTGCTGATCACCGGCATCATCTGCGTGATGATGCTGGTCGGCAGAAGGTTTGGCCTGCGGCTCACCGGCCCGTCACGGGAGGAAGCCAAGCCGCGTGGTGCGGTTTAGCGTCAAAAAATCAACGCGGCTTCGGGAGGCAGCGTGAAGACAATACTCGCCTTGCTGATGTCGATGATGTGCGCGCCCGGCGGCCTTCGCGCAGTCCGCCGATTGGCAAAAGCACTGGAACGAGACGCTTGCCGCCGCGAAGAAGGAAGGCAAGGTGGTCGTCGCCGGCTCTCCCGATCCGGTGATGCGCAACCAGATCATCCCGCGATTCACCGAGCTTTACGGCATCCAGGTCGATTTTATCGCCGGACGTTCCAGCCAGATCATCAGCAAGGTGCGGCTGGAGCGCGCTGCCGGGCAATATCTGGTCGATGTCTATATGTCGGGCGCCGGCACCACCTTTTTCACGCTGCTGCCGGAAAAGATGCTCGATCCTCTGAAGCCGCTGCTCATCCATCCCGAGGTCACCGAGCCCGCAAAATGGAAACGCGGCAGGCCCTGGTTCGTCGACGAGGAAGGCTATGTGCTGATGCTGTTCAGCAGTGTCCAGAGCCTTCTCTTTATCAATACCGACCACGTCAAGCGCGAGGAGTTGCGCTCTGTACAGGATCTCCTCGACCCGAAGTGGAAAGGCAAAATCTCCTCGGAAGATCCTTTGGGGCGAGCCGGTGGCGGCGGCGCCGGCAGCTCATTGCACTGGTTCCACCAACTGGGACCGGAGTTCATGCGAAAGCTGCATTTCGGCCAGAAGATCACCGTCAGCAACGACCGCCGCCAGATGGTCGACTGGCTGGCGCAGGGCAAGTATCCGATCTGCCTGTCCTGCAAGGAGGAAGGTGCGAGCGAGTTGAAAGATGCAGGCTTCAATCTGTTTGAGGTCTTTGAGCTCGAGGGCATACCCAACCGCATCAATTCCTCGCCGTTTCTGCTGAGCTACGCCAACAAAGCCCCGCACCCCAACGCCGCGCGTCTTTTCGTGAACTGGCTTGCCGGCAAGGAAGCGCTGGAAATCTATTCCCGCGAAAACGGCACAGCGACGCTGCGCACCGACGTGGATGAATTATTTCTGGATCCGCGCGTCATTCCACGCCCGGGCGTAAGTTATGTCGATGTCACCGACATTAAATGGATAACCGCGGGCCGCAAGGAAGCGGCCGAGAAGATGCTGCAGGCCCTGAAAAGCCCATAACTTGCCGGGGCCGAAGCACTGCTGGAATCGAATTCATGTAGCCGGGGAGAAAAAATGAAAACAACAATAGCCTTGCTGGTGTCGCTGGTCCTGACGCCGGCCGCGATGGCGCAACCTTCCGACTGGCAGAAACAATGGGATGAAACGTTGGCCGCCGCGAAGAAGGAAGGCAAGGTCGTGGTCGTCGGTTCGCCCGACCCGGTGATGCGCAATGAAATCATCCCCAGATTCACCAAGCAGTTCGGCATCCAGGTGGAATTTCTAGCCGGCCGGTCCAGCCAGACCCTAGGCCGGATACGCCTGGAGCGGAGCTCAGGCCTTCATCTGGTCGATGTCTTCATGGCCGGAGCGGGATCCACCTTCTATTCGCTGCACCCCGAAAAGATGATTGATCCGCTGAAACCCCTGCTCATCCATCCCGAGGTCACCGACGCTGCTAAATGGAAGCGCGGCAAGCCTTGGTTCGCCGACGCTGAGGAGCAATACGTGTTGGTGCTTTTCAGCAGCGTCGAAAGCCTGCTGATGGTCAATGCCGACTACGTCAAGCCGAGCGATATCCGTTCTGCCAAGGATCTGCTCAATCCCAAATGGAAAGAGAAGATTTCGGCGGAGGACCCAAAAACGGACAGCAACAGCGGCGCCGGCATGGCGCTGCATTGGCTGAATGAGCTCGGGCCGGATTACGTCAGGAAGCTCTACGTCGACCAGAAACCGACCTTGAGCAAGGACCGGCGCCAGCTGATCGACTGGCTTGCCCGCGGCAACTATCCGATCTGTTTGTCGTGCAAGATTGAAGGCGCTAGCGAGCTAACGAAAGAGGGTTTCAAACTCCAGGAAGTCTTTGAGATAGAAGGCATCCGCAATCGAGTCACCGCTTCTCCGTTTCTTTTGACTTACGCCAACAAGGCGCCGCATCCAAATGCTGCGCGCGTTTTCGTGAACTGGCTAGCCGGCAAGGAGGCCTTGGAGATTTATTCGCGCGAGAACCGCACGGCGACCATGCGGACGGACGTGGACGAGTCCTTCCTCGATCCTCGTGTTATCCCCAGGCTGGGCGTATCGTATTTCGAGGCCATCGATGCGAAATGGATAGCCAACGGGCGATTAGAGGCCGCTGAAAAAATGAAAGAGGCGCTTGCAATCCGCTGAGTTGCGAGCGTTTAGGGAGACAACCATGAAAAACTTACTGGTCTTGCTGATCTCGTTGGCGCTCGCACCGGCCGCGATGGCGCAGCCAGCCGATTGGCAGAAGCAGTGGGACGAGACCATGGCCGCCGCGAAGAAGGAAGGCAAGGTCGTGGTCGTCGGTTCGCCCGATCCGGTGATGCGCAACCAGCTGATTCCGCATATTCACCAAGAAATACGGCATCCAGGTGGAGTACTTGGCGGGCAGCTCGAGCCAGATCATCGGACGGGTGCAGACCGAGCGTTCCTCTGGCATCTATTCGGTCGACATCTATCTCGCCGGCGCCGGCAGCACCGTCACGACGCTCTATCCCCACAAGATGCTTGATCCGATCAAGCCGATGTTGATCCATCCCGACGTGACGGACGGCAAGAAATGGAAACGCGGCGCACCAACGTTCATCGATCCCGAAGGGCAATACATCATGATGCTCTTCTCGACGGTGAACGACACGTTGTTCATCAATACCGACTTCGTGAAGCCGGAAGAGATGAAGCATGTGAACGATCTGATCAATCCGAAATGGAAGGGCAAGATCGCCAGCCAGGACCCGCGCCTGATGGGCAGCGGCGCCAATACCGCCGTGCATTTTTACGTCGGGCTCGGCCCGGAATACGTCAAGAAAGTCTATGTCGACCAGCAGCCGGTCTATAGCCGCGACCGCCGGCAGCTGACCGACTGGCTCGCGCGCGGCACCTATCCGATCTGCCTGACATGCCGCGCCGATGACATGAAGCAGCTGATCAAGGATGGCTTCAAGCTGCACGAGGTCTTCGAATTGGAGGGAATCCCGAACCGCGTCAATTCCGCGCCGCTGCTGATGACCTATGCCAACAAGGCGCCGCATCCCAATGCGGCCAAAATTTTCATCAACTGGTTTGCCGGCAAGGAAGCGCTGCAAATCTATTCGCGCGACTACGAGGCGGTGACGTTGCGTACCGACGTGGACGAGTCCTTCCTCGACCCGCGGATGATTCCGAAACCGGGCGTGAAATATCCGGACGACACCGAATTCGAGTGGCTGCAGAAAGGCCGAAACGAAACCGCAGATAAAGTGCGCGAACTGCTCAAGTAAACCAAAGATCCTGCAAGAGGCAAAGCGATGAAGAAACTGTTGGTATTGGCGTTGGCACTTGTTGCGTCTGTAGCATCGGCTCAGACCCCCTCCGCGGAGTGGAATCAACTCGTGGCCGACGCCAAGAAAGAGGGCAAGGTCGTCATCATCGCCCCGCCCGATCCGCAGGTGCGCGAGGGCATCCCGAAAGCCTTCAAGGCGAAATACGGCATCACCGTCGAATATCTCGGAGGCCGCAGCTCGGATACCGCCGCACGGCTGCGCACCGAGCGGCAGGCCGGCGTCTATACCGTGGATGCCGCGCTTTCCGGCATGCTGACGATGGCGTCCATTTTCTACACCGAGAAAATGCTCGACCCGATCAGGCCGATTTTGCTCGATCCGGATGTCACCGATGGCTCAAAATGGAAGGCCGGCAAGCTCTGGTTCATCGATCCGGAGGACAAATACATCCTGCGGCTGTTCAGCACCCGCACCGCGATGTTCTACCTGAACACCAACTACGTGAAGCCGGACGAGATCAAAACCGCGCAGGACCTGCTCAATCCGAAATTCCAGGGCAAGATCATCACCTCGGATCCAACCCTGCCGGGGATTGGCAGCAGCGACTCCGCGCGCTTCTACATCCAGTACGGCGAGGACTTCGTCAAAAAGCTCTACATCGAGCAGAAGATGTTGATCAGCCGCGACCGGCGGCAGATCGGCGACGGGCTGGCGCGCGGCGCCTATCCCATCGCGTTCGGGGCGGAAGACGAGGAAATGGAGCGGCTGGAGAAGGAAGGCTTCCCCATTCATCGCGTCTACAGTCTCGAAGGCATGTCGGAAATCGTCTCCCCGAGCGTCGGGCATGTTGGTCTGTTCAACAATGCGCCGCATCCGAACGCGGCCAAGCTCTTCGTCAACTGGATCGCCTCAAAGGAGGGGCTGGAAGTCTATTCCCGCGCCCGCGGCGGCGCCCCTACCCGCAGCGACATCAATGCCGAGAGCTACCTTCCGGCCGCCATGATCCCCAAGGAAGGCGTCGACTATTTCGACAGCTACAACTGGGAATTCGTCCTCAATACCAAGGAAAAAATCCGGCTCCGGATGAAGGAACTGATGGGAAGGTAAGATGAAGAACTGGTTTGCCGTTGCATTGGCGCTGGCGTTCCACGCGACCGCCGCTCTGACCCAGAGCTGGGCGCAGTCTCCCGCGCCGGGCTGGGATAAGCTCGTCGCCGACGCCAGGAAAGAGGGCAAGGTCGTCATCATCGCCCCCTCCGATCCGCAGGTGCGCGAGGCGATACCGGCGGCGTTCAAAGCGAAATACGGCATCACCGTGGAATATCTCGGCGGCCGCAGCTCGGATATGGCCGCACGCCTGCGCACTGAGCGCCAATCGGGCATTTACACCATCGATGTGGCGCTTTCCGGCACGCTCACGATGGCATCGATCTTCTACGGCGAGAAGATGCTCGATCCGCTCCGGCCGGCTCTCATCGATCCGGAAGTCACCGACGGCTCCAAATGGAAGGCCGGCAAGCTCTGGTTCATCGACCCGGAAGACAAATACATCCTGCGGATCTTCAATACCCGCACGCCGATGCTCTACCTGAACACCAAATACGTGAAGCCGGAAGAAATCCAGTCGGCCCAGGACCTGCTCAATCCGAAATTTCAGGGAAAGATCGTCACCTCCGATCCGACCCTGCCGGGGATCGGCAGCAGCGACTCCGCGCGCTTTTATATCCAGTACGGCGAGGACTTCGTCAAAAAGCTCTACATCGACCAAAAAACCGTGCTGAGCCGCGACCGGCGGCAGATCGGCGATGGTCTGGCGCGCGGCGCCTGGCCTATCGCGATGGGAGCGGAAGACGAGGAAATGGTGAAGCTGCAAAAGGAAGGCTTCCCAATTCACCGGGTCTACAGCCTAAAGGGCATGTCAGACATCGTATCGCCGAGTGAAGGGCACGTCGGGGTGTTCAACAATGCGCCGCATCCGAACGCGGCCAGGCTGTTCGCCAACTGGATCGCATCGAGGGAAGGATTGGAGATCTACGCACGCAACCGCGGCTGCTCGCCCACCCGCAACGACATCGATGAAGCGAGTTTTCTTGATCCCGAAATGATCGCCAAATCCGGCGTGGAGTATTTCGACAGCTACAATTGGGAGTTTGTCCTGAATACCAAGGAAAAGATCCGCCTGCGGGTCAAGGAAATGTTGGGGAAATGAGATGAAGAAGCACCTCGCATGGGCAATGGTTGCTTACGCCTCGTTCGCTCTGGCTCAAGCCCCGGCTCAGACGGTCCCCGACTGGGAAAAGAAGTGGAACCAGCTCGTCGCCGACGCAAAGAAGGAAGGCAAGGTCGTCATCATCGCGCCGCCCGATCCGCAAGTGCGTGCAGCGCTGCCCGCGGCGTTCAAGGCGAAATACGGCATTACGGTTGATTACCTTGGCGGCCGCAGCAGCGAGACGGCTGCCAAGATGCGTGCCGAGCGCAATGCCGGCGTCCACACCGTCGACGTCGCCCTCTCCGGCATCCAGACCATGGCCGCGATCTTCCATCGCGAAAAGATGCTCGATCCGATCGACGACACCGTCCTGATTCACCCGGAAGTGACCGAAGGCAAATATTGGCAGAAGGGCAAGCCCTGGTTCATGGACCCGGAGGGCAAATACATCCTGCGCCTGTTCAACACGATCAGCGCGATGTTCTACCTCAACACCTCGGTCGTGAAGGCGGAGGAAATTAAGTCGGCCCAGGATCTGCTCAATCCGAAATGGAAGGGCAAGATCGTGGCGCATGATCCAACCGTGCCGGGCACCGGCAGTAACGACGCGGCGCGCCTCTATGTCCAGTTCGGCGAGGACTACATCAAGAAGCTCTACATCGACCAGCAGCCGCGCATCCTGCGCGATCGCCGGCAGATTACCGACGGGATCATGCGCGGCTCCTTCGCCATCGCGCTTGGCGCTGAGGACGACGACATGGAGAAGCTAAGGAACGAAGGCATCGCAGTCCATCCGATCTATGAGCTGAGCGACCTGCCCGGCTCGACCTCGGCCGGCGTCGGTCAGCTCGCGCTGATGGCAAATGCGCCGCATCCCAATGCCGCCAAGTTATTCATCAACTGGATGGCGTCGAAGGAAGGGCTGGAGCTGTTCTCGCGCACGCGCGGCGGCGCGCCCACCCGCACCGATATCGATGCTACGAGCTGGATGCCCGTCGAGAACATCCCGAAGCCGGGCGTCGAATATTTCGACACCTATAACTGGGAATTCACGCTGAGCACCAAAGAAAAGATCAGGGAGCGCATGGGGGAGATCCTGCGCAAGTAAGGAAAAACAAGCGGCATGATCAAACTTCTCACACTCGCAATTCTGCTCTTCAGCACCGACGCCTTCGCGCAGGATACCGCCAAATGGGACCAGTTGGTTGCCGCGGCAAAGAAAGAAGGCAAGGTCGTCGTCATCGGCCCCCCGGACGCCACGGTGCGGAAGGCATTGCCCGACGCCTTTAAGGCGAAATACGGCATCACGGTTGAATATATCGGCGGCCGCGGCACGGAAACTTCCGCCAAGCTGCGGTCCGAGCGCAGCGCCGGTATCTATTCCGTCGACGTCGCCTTTGGCGGCAGCGACAGCATGGCTACCGTCTATTACGCCGAAAAATTCATCGCGCCGCTAAAACCCGAGCTCATTGATCCGGAAGTGACCGATCCCACGAAATGGAAGAAGGGCAAGCTGTGGTTCAGCGACCCGGAAGACACCTATGTGCTGCGGCTGTTCAATACCGCGGGGCCGATCGTTTTCATCAATACTTCGCAAGTGAAGCCTGGGGAGTTGAAGAGCGTGCAGGATCTGCTCGATCCGAAATGGAAGGGTAAGATTTCGGCGCACGACCCGCGAATTTCCGGCAGCGGGATCGGCCAGGCCACCCGCTTCTATCTGCAATTCGGAGAAGACTTCCTGCGCAAACTCTACGTCGACCAGCAGCCGACGATCGTGCGCGACCGCCGCCAGCTGACCGACGGCGTCGCGCGCGGCGCGCATCCGATCGCGCTCGACGGTGAAGACGAACAGCTCAGGAAGCTCAAAGCCGATGGGCTGCCGATCGAAGCGATCTACAAGTTCCACGACATGGGCGGCACCGTTTCCTCCGGCATCGGCCAGATGGTTCTCATGGACAAGGCTCCTAATCCCAACGCGGCGAGGCTCTTCGCCAACTGGATCGCCTCGAAGGAAGGGCTCGAGGTCTTTTCCAAGGCGCGCGGCGAAGCTCCGACGCGCAATGACATCAACGCAGAAGCTTATTTGCCCAAAGAGATCATCCCGGATCCAAAGGCGAACTATTTCGACGTGCATGACTGGGCCGAAGGCGTGACCGCGCGAAAGAAAGTGATGGCGATTATGCAGCGGATGCTGCGCAACTGATCGGCTCTCAAGCGGATACACAACAGGTATGATGAGAATTCTGATCCTGGCGGTCCTGTTCTTGAGCCCCAGTGCCTTGGCGCAGGACGCCGCGAAGTGGGACGCGCTCGTCGCCGCCGCCAAGAAGGAAGGCAAGGTGGTGGTCAACGGGCCGCCCGACGCCGTGGTACGCAGGGCGCTGCCGGAGGCCTTCAAGGCGAAATACGGCATCACCGTCGAATATATCGGCCAGCGCGGCTCCGACACGACGGCCAAGCTGCGCTCGGAGCGGGCTTCCGGCATCTACAGCGTCGACGTCGCCTTCGGCGGCAGCACCGGCCTCGCCACGACCTATTACGCCGAAAAGTTCATCGTGCCGCTCAAGCCCGAATTGATCGATCCGGACGTGACCGACCCGAAGAAGTGGAAGAAGGGCAAACTCTGGTTCACCGATCCGGAAGAGATGTATGTGCTGCGGCTGTTCAACACCGCCGGCCCGATCGTCTTCATCAACACGGATCTGGTAAAGCCGGGTGAGCTGCAGTCGGCGCAGGACCTGCTGAACCCGAAATGGCGAGGTAAGATTGGCGCGCATGACCCGACCACTGCCGGCAGCGGAAATGGGCAGTCGACACGATTTTACCTGGAGTTCGGCGAGGACTTCCTCAAGAAGCTCTACGTCGACCAAACACCGATGATTTACCGGGACCGCCGTCAGTTGACGGACGGCGTCGCGCGCGGGTCCTTTGCGATCGCGCTCGACGGCGAGGACGAGTCATTACGGAAGCTGCAAGCTGACGGGTTGCCGATCGAAGCCATCTACCGCTTCAAAGACATGGGTGGCACCGTCTCGTCCGGCATCGGCCAGATGGTGCTGCTCGACAAGGCTCCCAACCCGAACGCGGCGCGGTTGTTCGCGAACTGGGTCGCTTCGAAGGAGGGCCTCGAGGTCTTTTCCCGTGCCCGCGGCGAGGCGCCGACCCGCAGCGACATCGACGCGAGTGCCTATCTGCCCAAGGAAATCATCGCCGATCCGCAACTGAACTACTACGACATCCACAACTGGACTGAAGCCGTGGCGGCGCGGAAGAAGGTCATGGCGATCATGCAGCAGATGCTGCGGAGCAAGTAACTTTCAAAAAAAGGGGTGGAGACAGAATGGCCAAGAAGAAAATTCGGGTTTTTTATCGCGCGCCAAGCCACGTGCCGCTCTGGAAAGTGATGGAAGCAGCCGGCTTCAACGAGAAGCACGGTTTCGAGTTCGAGCTCGGCTCGCTGGAAGACAAGCGCAAGCGCGCAACGGAAGGCCTGCTGACCGGAGACATCGACATCGTTTCCGGCAATCACCACAGCCTCTATGCCCGGCGCGGATTGCACAACGAGCCCTTCGTGCATATCGGACAGGTCAATAACCAGTGGAACCAGCACTGGATGGTGGCCAGGGATGGCATCAACACCGTGGCCGACCTGCGCGGCAAGCGCATCAGCATGAACAAGCGCGCCGGCCATCCGGGCCTCAACCTCTGGCTCTATCTCAAGCAGCAAGGCCTGGAGGACGGCAAAGACGTGACGATCGTCGACGGCGACAAAAAGGGCGTGGAGCGCGTACGGCATGTGATGGCCGGCGCTTTCGATGCCACTTTCATCGGCTCGGTCGATCAGCTGCGCGCCAAGCAGCTCGGCGCGCGCGTGATCGATCTTCCGACCTTTCCGATGATCGAAGGCGTCACGCTCACCACCACGACCACATACGTCAACAGCCATCCGGAAGAGGTGGACGCCCTGCTGCGTTCCCTGGTGGATGCCCTGCACTATTTCAAGACGAACAAGCAGGGTACGCTGAACCTCATCAATGACACCTGCCGCGGCCTCCTGCGCATGCAGTCGGACGACGAGCTGGAGACCTTCTACGACGAATGCGCGAAGATCTTCGAGAAGAAGCCCTACCCCAGGCCGGAGGCGATTCAGAATGTCTTTCAGCTGGGCGTGCATGACACCCCGGAAAACGCGGGTTTCAATCCGCTGGTGATGTGGGACATGCATCACCTGCGGGCGATCGACGACAGCGGCTATATCGACAAGCTGTATCAGTAACAAAAAAGGCCGGCGGGTTCGCCGGCTTTTTTCGCGATGGGGAGGTGGCAATGAAAAAAAACGGTTCAACGATCATCGGATTTGCGGCGGCCATGCTGGTGTCGTCGAGCGCCATGGCGCAGACGGGTGATTGGAAAAAAACCTGGGACGAGACGCTCGCCGCGGCCAAGAAGGAGGGCAAGGTCGCCGTCGTCGGCTCGCCCGATCCGGTGATGCGCAACGAGGTGATCCCGGCCTTCGAGAAGCGCTATCCCGGCATCAAGGTGGATTATCTCGCCGGACGCTCCGCGGAGATCGTCGAGCGCGTGAAGCTGGAGCGCGCTTCCGGCATCTACGCCGTCGACGCCTATCTCTCCGGGCCGGACACCCAGTACAATATCCTGCATGCGGAAAAGCTGATCGATCCGCTGCGTCCCTATCTCATCCTGCCGGAGGTGACGGAAGGCAAGAATTGGAAGCCCGGCAAGCTGTGGTTCATGGACAAGGACGGCGCCTATGTGCTGCGCCTTTTCAACAGCGTCGACAGCCTGCTCTTCATCAATACGGATTTGGTCAAGCCGGAGGAAATGAAGTCGGCCAAGGACCTGCTCAATCCGAAATGGCAGGGCAAGATCAGCTCGGAAGACCCGACCAGCGATCGCGGCAGCGGCGGTAATACCGCGGCCAATATCTATAGCCAGCTCGGGGGAGACTTCGCCAAGGGCCTGTATGTCGGGCAGAAGGTCCAATTCAGCCGCGACCGTCGCCAGCTCACCGACTGGCTGGCGCGCGGCAATAATCCGATTTGTCTGACCTGCCGCGCCGACGACGTGCGCCCGCTGCAGAAAGAGGGCTTCAAGATCACCGAGATCTATGATCTCGAAGGGCTGACCGGCCGAGTCAACTCCTCACCCTTCCTGCTCAGCGTCGCCAACAAGCCGGCGCATCCCAATGCCATGAAGGTCTTCATCAACTGGCTGGCGGGCAAGGAAGGCCTTGAAATCTATTCCCGCGGCTTCCAGGCGGTAACGCTGCGGACGGACGTGGATGAGTCCTTCCTCGATTCTCGCTCGATCCCGAAGCCGGGCGTGAGCTATCCCGACGATGCCGATCCGAAATGGCGCTCGGTAGACAAGCTGGAATATGGCGCCAAGATCCGCGCAATGCTGAAGAATTAGGAACCGCGGTCGGCCGCAGGCCCAGTGGTCTCGCCTGTCGGCCAACACGCCCCGCACGGGTACTTGCCGGGAACGAGGCGCCGCGTTGTTCCTGGCTCGCTTGAAGGCGCGCAGACGTTGGAGGACTGCCGATATGAAGCAAATCGCCGTATTTCTCGTGGCACTATTGTTCGCGCCCAGCGCCCTGGCGCAGCGCGGCGATTGGCAGAAGGTTTGGGACGAAACGCTCGCGGCCGCCAAGAACGAGAGCAAGGTGGTAATCATCGGCTCGCCCGATCCGGTAATGCGCAACGAGATCATCCCGGCTTTCCAGAAGCGCTACGGCATTACGGTGGAATACATCGCCGTCGGCAGCTCCGGGCAGGCCTCCGGCCGCATCCGCACCGAGCGTCAGTCCGGTATTTATTCGGTCGACGTTTTCCTTTCCGGGCTCGGAACCACGGTCAATGTCTATTACCCGGAGAAGATGATCGATCCGCTGAAGCCGCTTCTCATCCTTCCGGAGGTCACCGACGGCTCGAAATGGAAGCGCGGCAAGCCCTGGTTCATCGATCCCGAGGAGCAATACATCCTGATGCTCTTCGCCAACGTGGACAGCCAATTCTACATCAACACCGATTATGTGAAGCCGGAGGAAATCCGCTCCGCCGAGGATCTGCTGAACCCGAAATTCACCGGCAAAATATCCAGCGAGGATCCGACCAGCAGCGGCACCGGCGCCAATACCGCGGGACATATCCTGCGTGAGCTCGGCCCGGAATTTACCAAGAAGCTTTATATCGACCAGAAACCAGGCATCAGCCGCGAGCGCCGGCAGCTGACCGATTGGCTGGCGCGCGGCACTTACCCGGTCTGCCTGACCTGCCGCACCGACGACGTCCGCCAGTTGATCAAAGAGGGCTTCAAAATCACGGAGGTCTTCGAACTCTCCGATCTGAAGAACCGCCTGAATTCCTCACCCTTCATTCTGTCCTACGCCAACAAGGCGCCGCATCCGAACGCGGCGCGTATCTTCATCAATTGGCTGGTCGGAAAGGAGGGATTGGAACTTTACTCGCGCGGCTATGAATCGCCTACCTTGCGCACGGATGTAGACGAGTCATTTCTGGATCCCAAGACGATTCCGCGTCCGGGCGTGGCCTATACCGACAACACGGAATTCAAGTGGATCGCCAAGGAGCGGGTCGAGGCCGCAAGCAATGTGCGCGCGCTGCTGAGGAAATAACAAAAGCAGGCAAGCAAAGAGAGCGGGAAGAGAGCGCGCAGACGATGAAGAAAAATACTGTCCTGATCATGCGTCCGGAGGGCGATGACTCCTCTCCGGAGGACCAGACATTCGCCGCCCGGCTGGCCGCGGGGCCGGAGGTCGAAATCCGGGAACAACGGTTCCGGCGCGACGAGGCCGACGATTTAGCGAGGCAGCTGAGGTCGTGGGAGGGGAAGGCCGCGGGCGTTATCGGAGCCATGCGCGTTCCCGAGTCGCAGCGGCTTGGGCAATGGGCCGAACGGATGAACCTGTTATGTTTGGTCGCCAACAACAATCCCGCAGTCTGGCAAAACCGGCGCAACATCTTTCATATCGGTTTTCCCACCACCCAGACCACCGCCGCGGTCGCAGCCGAACTGACACGAAGCACCAATCGGCGACGCTATCTTATGCTGCACGACGCCACCGAATTTCAGACACGCGTCGCCGCCACCATGGAAGCTCGCTTGCGTGAATCCGGCATGGAGGCTCGGTCGCTGGCCCACAATCCGGGCGATGCGCTGGACATCGGTGCCGACGGCTGGAAACCCGAACTGATCTATGTCGTGTTTTCCAGCGAGCGAAAGGCGCTGAAGGTCGTGCAAACGATCGGCGAGCGCATGCCGGATACGCCGCTCGTACTTGGCCGCTCGCTGCTGTGCGAAAGCTTCTTGCAATCGCTGAACGGGCGAACAGGCGAATTCTGGTTCGTCGACACCAATTTCCGCCGCAGCCGGATGCGGAACGGAAGCCAAGAGCGTTTCGTCCAGGTCATGGCGGAAAACGGAGTTAAGGTGCCGACTACCAATCACGCTTTCGGCTGGGACTGCATGAAGTTCTGCGCCGTGGCACTGCAGGCAGGCGACGGCGACGCCAGGCGCGCGATCGAATACCTGGAAAGCGGCGTGACGCTGGAGGGCGCCACCGGAACATGCTCATTTAGCCCGGACAACCATAATGGCCGCCGCGGGCCGGGGCCGACCATCCTTTCACGCTGGACCAACGGCAGGTTTGAGGACCTGTAGGACCGCCTCGTCCACACCGCAGCATTTGATACTCAGGGAGACCACATGGCCAAAAAGAAAATCCGAATTTACTACCGCGCGCCAGCACACGTTCCGCTTTGGAAGGTGATGGAGGAAGGCGGCTTCCTGACCAAGCACGGATTTGAAATGGAGTTTGGCTCGATGGAGGACAAGCGCGCTCGCGCCACTGAAGGGCTGCTCTCCGGCGATCTCGACATCGTCTCGGGCAATCATCACAGCCTCTATGCACGGCGCGCACTGCATGACGAACCTTTCGTGCATATCGGACAGGTGCAGAACGACTGGCAACAGCACTGGCTCGTTGCCGGCAACGGCATCGACAGCGTCGCCGACCTGAAAGGCAAGCGTCTTTCGATCGACAAGCTCGACCAGCATCCTGGCCTCAATGCCTGGCTATTCCTCAAGCAGAACGGGCTGGAAGAGGGCAAGGACGTCCAGATGATCATGGGCGACCGCCGCGCCGTCGAGCGTATTCGCGCTGTGATGAGCGGCGCTTTTGACGGGACCTTCATGGGCCCGGTCGACGCGCATCGGGCGCAGGAATTGGGAGCCCGTGTAATCGATGTGGGAACCATCCCGATGATCGAAGGCCCGACCGTGACCACCACGACCAAATACGTCAATGAGCATCCGGAAGAGGTCAACGGCCTGATGCATGCGTTGGTCGACGCGATCCATTACTTCAAGACCAACCGGCAAGGCACGATCGAGATCATCAACCGGACCAGCCGGGATCTGTTGCGACTGCAGTCCGACAAGGAGGTCGACATTTTTTACGACCACCATGCCGAGATTTACCAGAAGAAGCCGTATCCGACGCCGGAGGCGATCCAGAACGTCTTCGCGCTCGGAGTGCGTGAGAACCCGTTGGTGGCTGGTTTCAATCCGCTGGTGATGTGGGACCTGCATCACCTGCGCGCCATCGACGACAGCGGCTATATCGACAAGCTCTACCAATGAGGCACGCCGCCCTGCCTCGTTTTGCCTCGAGGGGGCAGACGGGCGCCATCGCAAGGAAAAATTAACCGCATCGAAGAACTCGCGGCCGAACCCCGAAATCCAAGGCAAATGGCGTTTTTCGGCCGTATTCCGTGCCTCCTATGCCTTTGTCCGAGCTTCAGAAACGGTTCGCTCCAGTGGAGCGGCTCTGGTAGACTTTGAATTGGGCGGGGCCGCTGCCTGGCTTAGGCAACTCGATGAACATTGGCGTAAAATCTGACTTCGAACAGCATCTGATCTCGGCAGGACTTTTGACTCCGCCGGCCGGCGCGGCGGCAAGCCGGCGGCCCGCCTCCTATCGCGCCTTGTATGAACGCAGCGGAATGGAGCCGGCGCCCTTTGCCGACGCCGTAGCCAAATTTCACGGACTGCCGCGAACCACGCTCGCGGTTATGCGCCAAGGCCGCGCCCTGCTCGACGGATTCTCCTCGCGCTTTCTGCGCGAATTCTTCGTTTTTCCCTATGAGACCGCGGACGGCATCGTGCATCTGGCGGTGGCGGACCCCTCCGATAACAGCGTGCTGCGCACCATGGAGCTGACGCTCGGGCGCTTGACCGTGCGAGAGATCGCCCCCTTTGACGAGATCGAAACCGCGCTCGGAATTGCACTGGAAAGCGCCGGGCCGGCGGCGGAAGGCGAAGACTTGGCAGTGGCCGAGGCTTTGTTTGCCGGCGGCGATGCCGACGATCTCGACAGCCTGCGCGACATGGCAAGCGGCGCGCCGGTGGTCCGCGCAGTCACTGAATTGTTCGAGCGCGCCATTGAGCTGCGCGCCACGGATATTCACGTCGAGCCATTCCGCGGCACCTTGCAGGTGCGGCTGCGAGTGGACGGCCTGTTGCGTAATATTCCACCGCCCCCGGCCGACATGGCGCGCGCCATCGTTTCGCGCGTGAAAATTCTAGCCGGCCTGAATATCGCCGAGCGGCGCCTACCGCAGGACGGCCGGGCGCGCGTGACCGTCCGGGGGCACGAGCTCGACCTGCGCGTCGCCACCATGCCCACCGCGCAGGGCGAGGCGGCGATCCTGCGCGTGCTGGAGCGCAACCAACGGCTGCTGGATTTCGTCAAGCTTGGCCTCGATGCACGCGACCGCGGCATCGTCGAGCATCACCTCAGTTCCGCGCATGGACTGTTCATCGTCACTGGCCCGACCGGCAGCGGCAAAACCACGACGCTGGCTTCGGCGCTCTCACGGCTGAACGCCCCCTATCGCAAGATCCTCACCATCGAGGATCCGATTGAGTATGAAATCCAGGGCGTGAACCAAACCCAGGTGAAGCCTGCCATCGGGCTCACCTTTGCCACCGCGTTGCGCTCCTTCCTGCGCCAGGATCCGGACGTGATCATGGTCGGCGAAATGCGCGACGGCGAGACCGCCAAGATCGGCATTCAGGCCTCCCTTACCGGCCATTTGGTGCTGACCACTCTGCACACCAACACCGCCGCCGCGGCGGTAACCCGCCTGGTCGACATGGGTGTCGAGCCTTTCCTGCTCGCATCGACCGTGCGCTGCATCATCGGCCAGCGGCTGGTGCGCGTATTGTGCCCCGATTGCCGCAAGAAGACGCCGCTCACCGGGCAGGCGGTTGCGCGCGAGCCGCGCTACATTGTCCTCGGATTGCATGTGGGTGACATGGTCGGAGAAGCAGTCGGCTGCGATCGCTGCGCCGGCACTGGTTATAAAGGCCGGCTCGGCGTCTTCGAGGCGCTCGAGGTCACCGAAGAGATCGCCCGCTTGATCGGCACCGGCGCGTCCGAAGCGGCGATCGAGGCCAAAGCCAAGGCGGACGGCATGACCACAATGATCGAGGACGGGGTCGCGAAATGCCGCGCGGGCCTCACCTCAATCGAAGAAATCCTGCGGGTCACGGCGAGCCGCTGACAATGCCCACCTTCAGTTACAAGGCTCTCGACGCTGAAGGCTCCTTTGTTGTCGGCGAGATCGAGGCGCCTGATAGACGTGATGTCGCCCGCCGGCTGGAGCGACTTGGCTATGTGGCTCTCGACACCGGGGCCGCCCAGCAGCCGGAAGCGACGCAACGGTTCCTCTCCTTCCAGCGCTCGGTCGGCCAGCGCGAGATCACGGTTTACCTGCGGGAGCTTTCGCTGGTGCTGCGCGCCGGGCTCACGCTTGACGATGCCTTGCTGCTGCTGGCGGGCGAAGAGCGGCGCGGGCTTGCCGTCGTCTCGCGCGATCTGCGCGCCGCGATCAGCGGCGGTCAAAGCTTTGCCGATGCGCTGAAGCGACACCCGAAACTGTTCGGTGCAGACCTGATCGCGATGGTGCGGGTGGCGGAAGCCTCCGGCAATCTCGACAAGATACTGGAATCGGTCGGCGAGGAGCGGGTGCGCACCGAGCGCCTGCTCGACAAGATTTCCTCCTCTCTGCGCTATCCGGCGGTGCTGTTGGTCGTGGCGCTGTCGGTATTGGTTTTCTTCCTGGTCGTAGTGGTGCCGCAATTCGCCGGCGTGCTGCGGGACTTCGGTCAGGAACTGACCGGCCTTGTCGGTGCCGTTCTCGCCGCTTCGGATTTCTTCGTAAACAACGGCGACGTGATGGCCGGCACGCTGCTGGTGATCCTGATCGCGGCTTTGTTCATCTTCCGCCGGCCGCAGGCGCGTAAATTCGCCTTCCGTCACCTGAGCCGGATGCCAGGCCTGCGCGGCATTCTGCTGTTACGGTCCACGGTCATGTTCTGCTCCAGCCTCAGCACCCTGCTCGGCCATGGCGTCACGCTGACCTCGGCGTTGCGCGTTATGGCGGACAGCGCCGGTGCCTTCAGCGGCGATCTCGACCGGGTGGTCGAGGGGGTGCGGCGCGGCGGGCGGCTGGTGGATAGTCTCGCCGCGGTCGGATATTTGCCGCCTTTGGCGCTGAAGATGCTGCGCGTCGGCGAGGAATCCGGCGAACTTGCCGTGGTGGCGCGACGGACAGCAGATTTCTATGAGGCCAAGCTGTCGGACCGGCTGGACCGCCTGGCGGGGATTGTCGGCCCGGCCGCGATCGTCGGGATTGCGGCGATCGTTGGCGGCTTGATCGTCTCAATTTTGTCAGCGCTGTTGAGTGTGAATCAGCTCATTGGCTGAATGGGGAGATAAGCGTGACTACGAGGGGTGAAGTGGAAAACAAAAAGCACTCATACCGCTGGCTGCGGGGCTCGCCCGGCTTCACGCTGATCGAGATGCTCGTTGTGCTCGTGATCATCGGCCTAATTATGGGATTGGTCGGTCCGCGCGTGCTTAACTATCTCACTGACGCGCGTATCAAAGCGGCCCGCCTGCAGATCGAGGCGCTGACCAGCGCGCTTGATCTCTATTTCCTCGATACCGGCCGTTATCCCGCTTCGAGCGAAGGTCTCACCGCCCTGGTGCGGCGGCCGGGAAATGTCACCACATGGAATGGCCCTTACATCAAGGGCGACACGGTGCCTCTCGATCCCTGGGGCAATCCTTATCTCTATCGCTCGCCCGGGGAGCGCGCGAATTATGAGATCATCTCGCTCGGCTCCGACGGCCGCGATGGGGGAACTGGCAATGCCTCGGATATCAAGATTTCCGGGCGCTAGCACAAGGCGGAAACACCGGTCGTGGCAGGCGGGCATTATCCTGCTCGACGTTGTGCTAACACTCGCGATCTTCGGGCTCATGGCGCTGTTGGTGCTTCCTTCGCTGCCGCGCGGCACCACGCCTTCCCGACAAGGGGCCTACGCAGCACAGATTGCCGCCGTGATGAAGAACGACCGCGCTGCTGCCGCACGCCAAGGACGCGAAATCGCGACCCGCGTCGACGTTGCCAATCGCCGTGTTTCCAGCGGCTCCGCCGACACCACCGTTACATTGCCCTCCGACGTAAGGCTCGACGTGATCGCCAGCCAGCTTTGTGCTGACCAGCCCGGCCGTTTCGCCATCAAATTCGCGCCGGACGGCCGTTCCTGCGGCGCTATCGTGCACGTCGCCAAAGGCGAACTGGACTGGCGCATCCGAGTCAATTGGCTCACCGGTATGATCGACATCGTGGCTCCCGGCCGTGGCTAGAAAAAACAATCGCGGCTTCGTGCTAATCGAGGTCCTGGTCGCGGTCGCGGTCGCAGGCGTGATCCTGGTGGCGCTGTCGCGCTCCTTCCTCAGCACATGGTTCGGCATCAGTACGGTGCGTGAGGAGGCCGAGACCATGCTAATCGCGCGCACGCTGATCAGCGCCGTTACCCCGCGCGAGCATGCATCGGAAATCGTCCAGCAAGGAATTATCGGGCGCTATAACTGGGCGCTGGAAGTGAAGAGAGTGCCCGTGGCCGCGCCTGCGGCGGTCGATGAAACCCCCTTTCCCTGGACACTTTATCGTGTCGGTGTGGTCGTTACCGCCCCTAACGGACGGAGAACCAGCATTGAAACCAGCCGCCTCAGCCGCCCGTAACAATCCGCGCGCGGGCTTCACTTTGCTTGAGACGCTGGCGGCGCTCGCCATCGCGGCTGCGGCTTTTGCCGTGATCGTCGATTTTTCCATGCGGACGTTGCGCAACTGGCACCGTGGCGATCAGGCCATCGCGGCAATGGAAATGATCACCCGTGGTATCGGCCGGCTGCAGACCGACCTTGCCGTTTCGCTGCCGATGAGCGTGCCCGGCGGCGACGGCGCTGCGGTGCTGTTCAAGGGCGACGCCAACGGCCTGATTTTCGCCGCGGCGACCGGCTACGGCACCGGCAACCGCGGCGTCGAACTGATTTCGGTGTCCGCCTTTCAGGACCGTGAGGACATCGCGCTGATCCGTAACCGTGGGCCGGTCGCCAATCCGCAGCCAGAATTGCGCGATCCAGTCGTGCTGATGCGCGGGCGGATGCGGGTGCGCTTCAGCTATCGCGATCACACTGGCAAGACCCTGCCGACCTGGATCGAGCAACCCGAACTGCCTGCCGCCGTGGCGATCGAGATTTTTGGCGCGCAAGGCAATCCGATCCTTCCCGTTCCTGCCCTGATCACGCTGCCGCAGAACTACAGTGTCGAATGCTTCAATCCGCCCAGCGACAAGGCCAATATTCAGGTTCGTTGCCTACAGGAAAATCAGGAGCAGGATCCCGATGCGGCTACCCAGCCCAACTCTAGGCAGGGGCGGCAATGAGCAGGAATCACCCAACCAATCGCGGTTCGATGCTCGTCCTTGTGCTTTTCCTCGCCGGGCTGCTGAGCGTATTTGCCGTGGTGGCTGCGGCGGCGATGCGCGCGGCGCAAAACTCCAGCCGCGGCTTCGCGGAAGGCCTGCGTGCAGAGGAAGCGGCGCGCGGTGCAATCGAGCAGGCGGTGGCGCAGAGTGGCGGCGCTATCGCCGGGATGAGCGGACTGAGCACTGCCACCTTCGGCCAAACTCAGGTCGTCGTGATGGCCCGAAGTGAATCCGCCCGTATCGATCTCAACCTGGCATCGCCGCAATTATTGGCCGGCCTCTTCCGCCAGCTCGGCGTGGCTGCGGATGTGGCCGATAGCTATGCCGCACGCGTCGTTGACTGGAGGGACGAAGACGATCGGGTGGAAAAGGGCGGCGCGGAACGTAGTGCTTATCGCGGGATAGGCCGTGTCGACAGCCCGCGCAATGGACTTTTCGTGCACGTCGCCGAGCTCGGCCTCGTGCTCGGGATCCCCGCTGCCGTTGCCGCCGCTGCGACGCCCTATGTTACCGTGGCTAGTGGTCATGAGCAGATCAATCCAATGCTCGCCGACCCACCGGTCCTCCTCGCGATACCGGGTGTTTCCCCCAATGGGGTGCGCGATTTTCTGGCGCAACGGGCGAGGCCAGGCGCGACCTTCGCATCGCTGATTCCCAGTCTGGGAGACGTAGAGGAATTCGTGAGCGAGGAGCCTGGGCGAGCGGTACGTTTCGAAGCGCGGGTAGTTCTGGGGCCGAATAACGAGCGCAGGTTTGAGGCGGTGGTGTATGTTTCTCCAGGCGACAGGGAGCCGTTCCGGATCCTGGCCTGGGACCCCAATCCGCCGGAACGCATCCGAGCCTTGCCGTGATAGCGAAGGAGCAGTTTTGATCAATACCGGCCGCAGCGCGATCAACTGGCTCGTCGAAGGCCTGATGCAGGCCTGGGCGGCCGTCGAGGACCGGCTGTGGCCGCGCCGGCGCATTCTGCTCGTGCAGACGGCGGAGGGATATACGCTGCATCGCCCGGATGGCCAGGCCGCCGTGGAGCGGCTGCAACTTGGCGGGACGGCAGCCGATTTTCCTCCCGAAGCGGTGGCGGTTGTGAAGGATGGCGATGTGGACGTCGTACTGCCGGTCGAAGAACTTCTCGTCCGCGCGCTAGATCCTTTGCCGGCGCAGAGCAAACCTTATCTCGACGGCATCGTACGGCATCAGCTTGAGCGTCTGACGCCTTGGCGCGCGAGCGACGTGTTGTACAGCTACCATGCCGCACCGGCAGGGCCGGAAGACAGCCGCCTGATGGTCACGATCGCGGCGACCGCCCGGTCCTTGCACCGGCGGCGTCTCGAGCAGCTTGCCGCCTTGCAGCCACGCCATATACGGCTGGTTTTTCGTGATGGCCTGGAAGGCCAGGACGTGGCCATCGACGTTTCCGGCGATAGCGCCGCGATGCTGCGCGAGCAGCGCATGCGCCGCGCCATCGGCTGGAGCGCCGTGGGGCTGACGACCGCGAGCGTGCTGGCAGTCGTCCTGCTCGTGCTTGTTTGGCAAAGGACCGAAGCCACGCTGGAGACCGTGGAACGCGAGGTCGCCGATCTGCGCGGCAAGCTCACAGCGACAGGACCGGTCATATCCCTTGCCGATCGTGACGTCGCAAGCATTTTTAACCGCCGTCTTAGTACGCCTGTTGCGGTTGTCGCGCTTGACGCGCTGTCTGCATCCTTGCCTGACGACACTTGGCTCAGCGAGTTCCGCATGGCGGAAGGTCGTATACGGATGTCCGGCGTATCGCGCTCGGTATCGCGCTTGGTGCCGCTGCTGGAAGCCTCTCCTTCCTTTGCTGAGGCGACTTTCTTCGCGCCGACCACACGCCTGCCCAATAACCAGGGCGACCGTTTTCATCTCGACGCCAAACTGGTGCCTCCGGGGACGCCCAAGTCATGAAAGCGTTCCTGGAAAAATACCATGCGGCCGCCGCTGTCTCGCTCGTGCTGCTGCTCGCTATCGCGCTGGTCACCGCCATGCTGTTCAGCTGGGGGATGATCGAGGCGCGGCAATCCGAGATTCAGGCGCGACAGACGCAATTGGAGGCGCTCAAGCGGCGGGCTGCGCAACCGGCGCCGGTATCAAGCACACAGGCGCGCACCGTCGAGCCGTTTTTTGCCGATGGCTTTGCGCTGGCGGCGAACGAATTGCAGCAACGGGTTGTCGGTCTGATCGAAAATGCTGGAGGAACTCTTATCACCGTCGGCATCGATCCACCGGTTACCGCAGATGACGAATCCGGGCGGCGGGTCGTGGTGCAGGCAGTCGCCGAGTTAAGCAACAACAGCCTCCAGGAGCTGCTCTACCACTTGGAGTCGGAGGCACCCTATGTCTTTGTCGAGAATCTGTTGGTAAACCGGCTCGTGCCGCGCGGTTCCGCGGATCCAGAGGATAGGCAGATATCGCCGCGGCTCTCCGTCGACCTGCGCGCTGCAGGCTATTTCCGGCGGACCGCGCCATGAACAAAGTCAATCGTTCTGGGATTGTTGCAATTTTGCTACTGATGCCCTGCGCTGTCGCGGCGCAGAGCCCGCCCGGCGAACGCGCCGGTGCGATCCTTTTCCTTGCCGCCGCTGGAAGAATTGCAGGCAACACGGGAGCGCCCGCTGTTTTCTCCCCGCCGCCGGCCGGATGTGGAAGCCGCGGGGGAAATGGAAATCATCGCCGGTCGAAGAAAACCCGGAGTCCCTGCCATTCGAGCTTACCGGCGTCGTGATGGGGGCGGACGTGGCCATCGCCATCCTGCGCAACCGCGACACGCAGGAGACCGTGCATCTACGCCAGGGCGAGGCCCTGGATGCATGGTCGCTCGAGGAGATCGCGCCCCGCCACGTCGTACTTCGCCAGGACGACCGCCAGGTGCGCCTGGAGCTGTTCCTTCCCCACCCCGAAGGCGGTGGCACGCCGGACCCGGCAGCGTTACCGCGGGGCCATGCGGCAGAAACCCGCGAATCTGCAAATACCTCAGACGAGGCGGAGCTCACAAATGACCCCATCCCAGCGGCGAGCGCTCCGCCGGAACCCGCCCCAGCGGCCACAAAATCCCTAATTTTTCAGGTGCCTAGCTTGATAGCCACAGGATCGGTAGCCGGGCGCTTCGTCCTCGCTCCTGCAGCCGGTCCTATGCTAATGTGAGTCCCTGTCGTGTAGGAGAAGAGGGTAATGGGTTGGGGGGGTCCTTTTTTGCGTCTGCGTGATGTCGCGACGCTGGCAGCGATTGCCCTAACCCTAGCGTTTGCGGGCTGCTCCACCTTCGAAAAGGTCGGTTCGGGCGACCATGTCTTTGACGAGGTCATGTCCGCCGATCTGACCGCCCGGTCTCCCGCTCCCGTTGGACGTCCGAATCCCGGAGCGCCACCGCCGCGCAGCGAAATCTATCGCGGCACGCCCAGCGAGATCGTCAACGGCGCCATGACGAGCGGTCAGGAAGTCAGGGAATCGGGCGAGGGCTTCGACCTGAACTTCCAGAATGCCGACATCAATGCCGTCAGCAAGGCACTGCTCGGGGATCTGCTTGGCGTCAGCTATAGCGTCGATCCGCGGGTGCAGGGCATGATCACCCTGTCTTCGGCACGCCCGGTTTCAAAAACCGACCTGATGCCCTTGTTTGAAAGTGCGGTAAAGATCGTTGGCGGGCATCTGGTCAAGGAAGGCGGAATCTACAAGATCGTCCCGGCGGGCGAAGCCCTCGGCAACGGCGTGGTAGAGCGGCGGACAAACGCGAACGCCGAGCCGGGTTACGGAATAACCGTAATGCCGCTGCGCTATGTGTCGGCACAGGTTGTGCTGAAGGCGCTCGATAGTTTCGCGGTCAAGCCCGGCATGGCACGCGTCGACAGCGCGCGCAATTTGTTGCTGGTGCAAGGGCCGAGCACCGAACGCATCAGCGCTATCGAAGCCGCGCTATCGCTCGATGTGGACTGGATGAAGAACCAGTCAGTTGGGATCTTCCCGGTACGCAACGCCAGTCCGGATACGATCATCGCCGAGCTGCAGAATGTGTTCGATAGCGGGCGGGAAGGCGCGGCGGCCAATCTGGTGCGCTTCCAGCCGATGAACCGGCTCAATGCGGTGCTGGCAATCGCGCATACACCACAAAAGATCGACGAAGTGGCGACCTGGGTCCGCCGGCTTGACAAGTCGGATGTCGACAATACGACCGTTCGGATTTACCGGCTACGCTTCGGTAATGCCAAGATCATGGCCGGCATCCTGCGTGAGGTCTTTACCGGGCAGGCCAGCACGGTATCCACCACGCCCGGGCAAGGCGATCTGTCGCAGCTCACGCCCGGGTCGACCTTGCAGCGCGCAACCAGTCCGGACGCCTCTTCCGGCGGCATGATGTCCGGCAGCAGCACTATGCAGGGACGTTCCCCTACCACGTCGCTCGGTACCCGCACCGATAGCTCGGTGGATCAGGATCAGTCGTCCAACAAGGTCTCGGCGGATATCGCAACCACACCCCTTGCCGGCGCGAGCGGCCCTGCCCTGCTGCCGAATGTGCGGATCACCGCCGACACCGCAAACAATTCGCTGCTGATCTATGCCAACCGCGACCAATACAAGATCGTCGAACGCGCGATTTTCGAGCTCGACCGCGCACCCATGCAGGTGGCGATCGATGCCACCGTGGCCGAAATCACCTTGAAGAACGAGCTGCAATACGGCGTGCAGTTCTACCTGCAATCGAGCTTCAAGGGTAATCAGGGCTCGATCGGCTTCGGCGCCACCGACGTGCTCAAGCGCGTGATCCCCGGCGGCAATCTTGTGCTCGGCTCCGATCAGGATCCGCGGCTGGTGATCAATGCCTTGCGCCAAATCACCGACGTGAACGTGCTGTCGTCACCTGCGCTGGTGGTGCTGGACAACCAGCAGGCGCTCCTGCAGGTGGGCGACGAAGTTCCGATCGCTACCCGCTCGGCGGTAGACGTCAGCGTGCCGAACGCGCCGATCGTGAACAACATCGAGATGCGCAACACCGGCGTGATCCTGAAGGTGACCCCGCGCGTCAACGCCAATGGCGTGGTCACGCTCGACGTCATTCAGGAGATCTCAAATGTCGTCAAAAGCGCCGCACAGACCCTGACGCCGACGATCTCGCAGCGCAAAGTGCAAAGCTCGATCGCAGTGGCGAGCGGCCAGACGGTTTTGCTCGGCGGCCTGATCAGTAACCGCAGCGAGAAGAACAAATCGGGCCTTCCGATCCTGAGCGAACTGAAGAACATCGGTGATTTCTTTGGTCAGAATGCCGGCTCGTCAGAGCGGACCGAATTGATCGTCTTCATCCGCCCGCAGATCATCCGGGACGGGGTCGACGCTCAGCTGGTAGCCGAGGAACTGCGCTCCAAGCTGTCGATCATCGGGCGAGCGGGCATATCTCGCCCGCCCGCGGTGGCGGCGCCGCCGCCGCCGATTGTGGTGCCGCCCATCCGCAGGCAATGAGCGGCGAACACAGTGCCGATCCCTGCTCGGCTAGGTCAACCATGGCGGATTACTGGCAAAGCTTTGCGGCAGCTTTCGCCGCCGCAATCCTTTCCTTTGCCACGCTCCCGTTAACGCCCGCGGTTTTCTCCGCCCTGCTGGCGGGGCTGGCGATCTGGATCGCGTGCGTCGATCTTGAGCGGCTGGTCATTCCCGATCTTGCCAATATCGCCATCGCAGCGCTCGGGCTGGCGTTCATCATGCTCGAAACGCCAGCAGGCGTGCTCGTCGAGGAGCTCTTGGACGCGCTGATGCGCGCCATCGCGGCCGGCGGGCTGCTCCTTGTGTTGCGCTTCGCTTTTCGGCGCTTGGCAGGCAAGGAAAGCCTCGGTCTCGGCGACGTGAAGCTGATGGCCGCAGGCGCGATTATTCTAACCTGGGGCAGCCTGCCCTATGCGCTGGTGCTTGCGGCGGTCGGAGCCATCCTGGTCGTGGTGCTCCGCGGCATCAGGCAAGGCGCCTGGCTCGACCGTGACACGGAAATTCCGTTCGGCGCCTTTCTGGCCCCGGCGATCTGGGCCGCGTTCCTGCTCGAACAGCTCTATTTACTTTGAGAGGGTGAAATTGGCCCGCCCTTCTGATGGCACCGGCCAGCCATGCCGCTCGTATTGGCGCTTGGCGAGCGGCAGCGTGTAATAAGGCCCTTCCATATAGCCATAGATACCGTAGCAACCGCGGCGCCATTCGCAAATGGCGGAATCGCAGCGCCAGATGCGGCTGCAGCCGTAGCGCATCACCGGCGCCGGCATGACCGGCGAAGGCTGCTCGATAATAAAGGTATTTGGTGCCGCAGGCGCGACAACAACCGCGGGCGCGCCGGTGATCGGGATCGCCGGGGAATCCGCAGCATGCGATAGGGCCGGCGCCGCTATCACGGCGAGAGCGAACAGCATAGCCTTTAGATACGTGCGACGCATCGGAATCCCTCAGCGGTCAGGTCAGGCGCATGATTATGGTCCAAGCGCCGGCCCGGCACAACCGACCGCTTGCCTCAGATCCCCACAGCCGCGACGCAGCGGAGCTTATGCCATCGTGCTTGGAACGGTGGGCAGCTATGCACGGGACATAATCCGATTCGCTGCGCCCGTCGCTCGGCCGGCTGGGCCAGAAGCGAGAGGTACCACTGAGGGTTATTAGATCCGCCCTTCCAGCGCCCGGTTGAAAATCGTGCGCGCGCCGCGCTTGTCGAGCGGCACCGGATTGCCGCCGGCGGTCGGGTCCTTCGGCGCCATCTCGACGATCTGGTCGGCCTTGGCGTCGTCGACATTCAGCCCGGCCAGCGTGTGCGGGACGCCGGTTTCGGCCCGCAATTCCAGCACGAAATCGAGGAAGGCGCGGAAGCGAGGCTTCAGCCCGATATAAGCGGCAAGCCGAACGATACGGTCCTCGATCGCCTTTCGATTGAACACCAGCACATAGGGCATGAACACGCCGTTGGTCAGACCGTGATGGGTGTCGTAGAGCGAGCCGACCGGATGCGAGAGCGAGTGAATGGCGCCGAGCGCCTTCTGGAACGAGGTCGCGCCCATCGCCGCGGCCGACATCATATGCGCGCGGGCTTCGAGATTTTTGCCGTCCTTCACCGCGGTGGCCAGATTTTCCTTCACCAGCCGCACGCCTTCGACCGCGATGCCGTCGGCCAGCGGATGATAGAACGGCCCGCAATAGGCTTCGAGGCAATGCGCGAAGGCATCCATGCCGGTGCCGGCGGTGATGATCGGCGGCATGCCGACGGTCAGCTCCGGATCGCAGATGGTGATTTTCGGCATCATCTTCGGATGGAAGATGATCCTCTTGGTGTGGGTCTTTTCATCCGTGATCACGCCGGCGCGGCCGACTTCCGAGCCGGTGCCAGCCGTGGTCGGCACCGCCACCACCGGCGCGATGGCGTCGGCATTGGCGCGTGTCCACCAGTCGCCGATATCCTCGAAATCCCAGACCGGGCGCGTCTGGCCCGCCATGAAGGCGATTAGCTTGCCGACGTCGAGCGCCGAGCCGCCGCCGAAGGCGACGACGCCGTCATGCCCGCCCCGCTTGAAGGCTTCGACGCCGGCGGTGACATTGGCTTCGACCGGATTGGATTTGATCTCGGAGAACATGCGTCAGAGATGCCGCCGCCTGCTTGCGTCATCGGCAGTTTCGCAAGATTGGGGTCGGTGACGAACAACGGATTGCTCATGCCCGCGACCTTCACCGCATCGGCCAATTCGCTGATGCGGCCGGCACCGAAGCGCACCGAGGTGGGGTAGTTCCAATTGGCGCGCAGGTCCATCACACGGCTCGCAGGTGGAAGCTTTTCGGGCGGGTGAGCATCTCGTATCCGATCTTCGACAAGGCCGCGCCGCGACCGGTATCCTTGATGCCGGTCCAAGCCAGTGCCGGGATCGAGATAGTCGCAGCGGTTCATATACACGGTGCCGGTCTCGACTTTGCTGCCGATCCGCTCGGCAGCGTCCATGTCCTTGGTCCAGATCGATGCGGTAAGACCGTAGGGCGAGTCATTCATCAGCCGGATGGCTTCCTCGTCGTCGCGAACTTTCATGATGCCGACCACCGGACCGAAGGTCTCTTCCATCATGACCTTCATGCCGTGGTCGACATCGACCAGTACCTGCGGCGCGACGTAGGTCGAACCGGCGCTATCTTTCGTAAAGGCCTCGGTATCGATCAGCGCGCGGGCGCCCTTTTGCACCGCCTCGGCGATATGATCACGCACGGTCGCGGCAAGACGCTGCTGCGCCATCGGGCCGAGCGTGGTGTCGGGATCGAGCGGATCGTCCAGCACGTATTGTTTCGCTGAGATCGGCGAAGCCGGCGACGAATTTGTCGTAGACATCGGCGTGTACATAGATGCGTTCGATGCCGCAGCAGCATTGCCCGGAATTGAAATAGCTGCCGTCGACCAAATTCTCGACCGCATGGGCGAGATCGACATCGCTGCGGACATAGGCAGGGTCTTTGCCGCCAAGTTCGAGCCCGACGCCCGCAAAGGTGCCGGCCGCCGCCTGCTCGATGGCGCGGCCGGAAGCCACCGAACCGGTGAAGCAGACCTGGTCGATCTGGCCGGAGCCGATCAGCTTCAGCGTGTCTTCATGCGAGAGGACGAGATTTTGAAACAATCCCTTCGGCAGACCGGCGCGGTCCATGGCAGCCTGAAAGCGGTCGCCCGACCAGCATCGTCTGGGTCGCATGCTTGAGCAGCACAGCGTTCCCTGCCATCAGCGCCGGTATGATCGAATTCACCGCGGTGAGATACGGATAATTCCACGGCGCGATGGTGAGCACGAAGCCGAGCGGCTCGCGGCGGACATAGCGGCGAAATCCCTGCTTTGGCCGCAGGCTCAACGCGGCGCCAGTGCGCTTTCGGCGATGCTCACCATATAGCGGGAGCGTTCCTCGAAGCCGCCCATTTCGCCGCCGCCGTATCTCACCGGCCGACCCATCTGCCAGGCGAGCTCCGGCGCGATCTCGGCTTTCATCGCCAGCATGGCGTCGACGAAGGCCAGGCAGAGCTTGCCGCGTTCGGCCAGCGGCACCTGCACCCAGGCCGCCTGCGCCTTGCGGGCGGCGGCAACGGCAGCGGCGATCTCCTCGCCCGAAGCCGCGCGCTTGCGGGCAACCTCACGGCCATCGACCGGGGAAATACAAACGATCTCGGTCATTCTTCTTGTTCTCGGTGACGCTTAATAGCGCTCGAAGCCGCGGATCAGCTCCCAGTCGGTGATGCGGCGGTCGTATTCGAACTGCTCCCATTCCGCGGTGCGCACATAATGATCGACCACCGCGTCGCCGAGCGCGGCGCGCAACATTTTGGATTGCCCGAAGGCGTCAGCAGCTTCCCGCAGCGTCTTCGGCACCTCGGGGAGTTTCGCGCCGTGATAGGCGTCGCCGGAATAGGCCGGCGGCAGCTTCAGTTTTTCCTCGATCCCGGCGAGCCCGGCGGCCAGCAGCGCGCTGAAAGCGAGATAAGGATTGAGGTCCGCGCCGCCGATGCGGCATTCGATGCGGATTGCCTTGGTTTCCTCACCGCATAGCCGGAAACCCGCGGTGCGGTTGTCGCGGCTCCAGATCGCCTTGGTCGGCGCGAAGGTGCCGACCTGGAAGCGCTTGTAGGAATTGATATAGGGCGCGAGAAAATAGGTGATGTCGCGCGCGTATTTGAGCTGGCCGGCGACGAAGCTCTTCATCAGCGGCGACATGCCGTATTCACCCTTGCGGTCATAGAACAGCGGCGTCTTGCCGGCAGCGTCCCAGAGCGATGCATGGATGTGCGAGCTCGAGCCGGCGAGGCCATAGTTCCACTTCGCCATGAAGGTGACCGACTTGCCTTGCGCCCAGGCGATTTCCTTGACCCCATTTTTCAGGATGACGTGGCGATCGGCCATCTCCAGCGCATCGGCATAGCGGACGTTGATCTCTTCCTGGCCGGGACCCCATTCGCCCTTGGAATTCTCCACCGGAATGCCGGCGCCCTGCAGGCCGTTGCGGATGGCGCGCATCACGCCCTCTTCCTTGGTGGTCTGCAGCACGTGGTAGTCCTCGATGTAAGTCCCGGCGGTCTTCAGGCCGGCGTAACGTTTAGCCGGCCGCGCTCTCATAGGACTCGTCGAACAGATAAAATTCCAGCTCGGAAGCCAGGAATGCCTGCATCTTCTTCTTCTGCAGCCGGGCGATCTGCTTCTTCAGCATCGCGCGCGGCGAATGCGGCACGTCGTGATGATGGTGGTCGAGCACATCCGCCAGCACCAGTGCGGTGCCCGCAAGCCAGGGAATTCGCCGCAGCGTCTCCATGTCGGGCTTCATAACAAAATCGCCGTAGCCCTTTTCCCAGCTCGCCGCCGCATAGCCGGGCACCGGCTCCATGTCGATATCGTTGGCGAGCAGATAATTGCAGGCATGGGTTTCCTCATGCGCGCCGTCGATAAAATACTCGCCCTTGAAAACGCTTGCCGATCAGCCGGCCCTGCATGTCGGCCATTGCAACGACAACGGTGTCGATGCCGCCGGACCTGACGGCCTTTTTCAATTCATCGAAGGAAAGATTGCCAGCCATGATCCCCTGCCCCTTCAAATCGCCGCAAGACATTCATCGATAATATCGAGCGCGCGATCCATCTGCGCCTGCGTCACAGTCAACGGCGGCGTCAGTGTCAGCACATTCCCGAACGTGGTCTTGAACGATAGACCCTTCTCCATTGCGAGATACATTACCTTCTCGGCTTCGGCATTTGCCGGCGTCTTGGCGGCGCGGTCGCTGACCAGCTCGATGCCGAGAAGGAGGCCGACGCCGCGCACGTCGCCCACAATCGCGCGCTTGGCCATGATGTCGTGAAGCCGCGCCAGCGCAGCAGCGCCGACGTTGGCGGCATTGGCCACCAAGCCTTCATCCTCGATGATCTCGATGGTGGTCAGCGCCGCGCGCGCGGTCACCGGGTTTTTCTCATGGGTGTAATGGCCGAAGGCATAATCGGCGCCGACGTCGAGCTCGGGCCGCGCGATCACCGCGGCGATCGGCAGGATGCCGCCGCCCAAAGCCTTGCCGAGCACCAGGATGTCGGGGACGACACCGTCGTGCTCACAGGCGAACATCTTTCCGGTCTTGCCGAGCCCGGTCGGGATTTCGTCGAACACCAGCAAGGTGCCGTGCCGGTCGCAGATCTTACGCACTTCCTTCCAGAAACCAG
This sequence comes from uncultured Alphaproteobacteria bacterium, assembly GCA_963728585.1. Lineage (GTDB taxonomy): Bacteria > Pseudomonadota > Alphaproteobacteria > Rhizobiales > Xanthobacteraceae > CANKHA01. The sequence goes on along the minus strand of CAVSLB010000025.1, from coordinate 87,889 downwards.
GCGCTGGAATGTAAGGCACCGCCCGCACCGGCTCGGCGATCAGCGCAGCAACATCGCCTTCGCGGCCGAGCACATAATCGATCATGCGCGCGCAGGCAGCGGAGGATTCCTCGGCGCTGGACGTGCCGTAAGGACAGCGGTAGCTGGAAAACGGCGCGACATGTTCGGCGCCCGGCATCAACGGACCGATCGGGACCGGAACGGAACAGCGCCTCGCCGCCGACGGCGGCCGAGCCAAAGCCCGCGCCATGGAAGGCATCCCAGAATGACAGGGTTTTGTAGCGGCCGGTGGCGGCGCGCGCGAGCTTGATGGCGACTTCGATGGCATCGGACCCGCCGGTGGTGAACAGCACCTTGCCCAGATTTCCCGGCGCGATGGCGGCAAGTTTCTTTGCCAGCGCCACGGCGGGCTCGGACGTGTAGCGGCGCGGCGTGAAAGGCAGCGCCTCCATCTGCTCGGCGATGGCGCGTTTGAGCCGAGGATGGCCATAGCCGATGTGATGCACATTGTTGCCGTGGAAATCCATCATCCGGCGGCCGGCGGTATCTTCAATGAAGATGCCCTCCGCTTTCACGATGGCATTGAGGCAAGGCGTCGAAACCGACTGGCGCAGGAAATAGCGCTCGTCCTGCGCCAGCAGCGCGCGCGCCGGCTGCATCAAGATTGCGCGCGGCCCAGGCGCGCCGCTCTGGCGACAGATTTGTGTCGCTTTCCGAAGGCGCAGGTGTGCCTGCATTGGTCACGGGTGAGCGCATCAGCGCCGCCGCCATGCTTGCAGACGCATCAGAACCAGCCGGTCCAGCACGAGATGCAGCAGCTTGGCCGACAATGCGGTCGCGACAATCAGCGTCGCCATGGCCGCAGCGCCCGCCGTTACGCCGGCTTCATCCATATGCACGATCGCGACCGAAGCCAGCTTGGTGCCGGGCCCGTAGAGAAAGATCACCGCCGAGACGGTGGTGAGCGCGCTGACGAACATGTAGACGGCGATATCAAGAATGGCCGGCATGCAGATCGGCACCGTGACCCGGCCGAAGGTGCGCCAGACCGGCACTTTGAGCGATGCCGCCACGGATTCAAATTCGGGATCGATTTGCTTGAGCGCGGTGAGCGCCGTGATATGCGCGACCGTGTAGAAATGCGTCGTGGTATTGACCACCAACACCAGCAACGTGCCGTACAAGAAGTTCAGCGGATTCCACGGCGCATTGAAAAAGAATACATAGCCCAGCCCCAGCACCAAACCAGGCACCGCCATCGGCAGCATCGCCAGCAAATGCGCCAAGGCCCTGCCGCCGGGAGAAATCTTGGTCTTGTCGATCAGATAGGCGCCGGTGAAAACCACCGTGGTTCCGATCAGCGCCGCCAGCGCCGCCATCTTCACCGAGTTGAAATACGGCGACCAGCCGTCGGCATCGAACGTGCCGAAACTGTAATTGCTCAGCGACAGCGACAGATTGTACGGCCAATAGGTGACGAAGGAAGCCCACACCGCGACGCCCAGCAGGCCGATGATCACCGCTGCAACGACCGTGGCATAAATAGTGACCGCCACGTCGCGCAAGGCGTTGGGCTTCGGCTCAAGCGGCACTGCGCGCGCCGACAACAGCGCGAATTGGCGGCGCTGCACCAGGCGGTCGATGACGAAGGCCAGCACGGCCGGCATCAGCAGGATCATGCCGACCACCGCGCCCATGGAGAAATTCTGCTGGCCGATGACCTGCTTATAGGCGTCGGTCGCCAGCACATTGAACCCACCACCGATCACTTTGGCGATGCCGAAGTCGGTGACCACCACGGTGAAGACGACGAAACAGGCGTTGATCAGGCCATATTTTATGCCCGGCAAAGTCACGGTGCGGAACACCCGGGCTTTCGACGTGCCGAGCGCTTCGGCAATCTCGTAAAGCCGCGCGTCGGCCAGCGTCAGCGCGGTGACCAGGATGATCACTGCCGGCGGAAAGCAATAATAGACCTGCGAGATGATGATCCCGAGCGGGCCGTAAATCGAAGCGCCGAACAAAAGATGCTTCAAAAGACCCTGATTGCCGAACAGATAGATCAGGGAGATGGCAGACAGCAGCGATGGCGCGAACACCGGCAAGAGCGCTGCCGCATAAAACAGTCCTTTGAACTTCATCCGGCTGCGGGTCAGCGCAAAGGCATAGAGATAGGCCAGCGGAATAACGATCGCGGTAGAAATCACGGCTACCCACAGGCTGTTGAATATCGAGTTGAACAGCGCCGGTGTCGAGAAGTAGCGGATGTAATTGGCGAAGCCGATAAACTGGCCGTCCGCATTCTGGAAGCTTTTCGAGAGCAGCGTCCAGAGCGGCAAAGCGATGGTGAGAAGAAGCCAGCCGACCAGCAGGACGATGCCGGCGCGGAGCAGCAAGGCGTCACGATCAATGCGCGGCGCTACGAACTGCGGCGTAGACTTGCTGGCTATTACCGCGTCGACCACTGCTCAGCTCCTGGCAAAAACCCGAAGCGAATCCGGCGGCAGCGCAATTGTCAGCTTTTGGCCCTGGCATGACCCCGAGGTCCCGCATCAGATTGGCGGAGAAATCGGCCAGAATGGTCACATCCGGGGCCCCCGCAGGGCTTGAGCTGTGCGCGGCAGAATGGCCCGAGAAAATCCAGGCTGGTGACGGTCGCGTCGATGACATTGGGCGTAGAGGCATCGAGGTTACGTACCCTCACCTCTTCCGGCCGCAGGCCGAGCCGCACCGGCGTGCCGTGGGTGAAGCGGCCGGCATCGGCGCAGCAGATTTCCAGCGTGCCGACGCGCAGGCGGTCCGCGCCCGACACCTCAGCATTCAGGAATGTCATGCTGCCGACGAAATCCGCCACGAACGACGTGGTCGGCATGCGGTAGATCTCCAGCGGCACGCCGACCTGGTCGATGACGCCTTGGTTCATCACCACGATGCGGTCAGCCATGGCGAGTGCTTCTTCCTGGTCGTGCGTCACCATGATGGTGGTCACGCCCAGCCGCCGCTGCAGGGATTTGATCTCGTCGCGCAGGCGCAGGCGCACCCGCGCATCGAGCGCGGAGAGCGGCTCGTCGAGCAACAAAAGCCCGGGCGATGTCGCCAAAGCGCGGGCCAGCGCGACACGCTGCTGCTGCCCGCCGGAAAGCTGCACCGGATATTTCTTTTCCTGATCGCTCAGCCCGACAAGCGTCAGCAATTCCCGCACACGGGCGTTGATTTCGCTGCGCGATTTCCTGCGATTGACCAGGCCGTAGCCGACGTTGCCGGCGACCGTGAGGTTGGGAAACAGCGCGTAGGACTGGAAAACGATGCCGAAATCGCGCGCCGCCGGCGGCAGCCGCGACACATCGCGGCCCGCGATCTCGATGCTGCCTTCGTCCTGCGGGTCGAGTCCGGCGATGGCGCGCAGCAAGGTGGTCTTGCCGCAGCCGGAAGGCCCGAGAAAGCAGATGAATTCGCCGCGATAGACGTCGAGCGAAACATCCTGCAGCGCGGTGAAGACGCCGAAGCGTTTTGTCAGATTGCGGATGCGCAGAAACGGCGCAGCCTGCGCCGCGGAACCGTTGCCGGACCCATTCCCCCGGTGGGATGATGCCGGATCGTTCGGATTCTTCATTGCACCCTGCCCGATTGCCCCAATGCCTTTCCCGGCCAAGGACATGGTGGGCGAGATAGCCCCCCGGGGGCAAGCCCCGGGGAGCTGTGTTCCGATTGCCTTACTTCGGCGCGGCCTTGGATTCGTAACGCTTCGCCCATTCCGCCAGGATGCGCTCGCGGTTTTCAGCCATCCAGGCAAAGTCGTTTTTCACCATGCCCTTCTCGGCATCGGCAGGGTAGTTCTGCGGGATATTCTTCACGTCCGGATGGGCCACGGCGGCATAGGTCTTGGAATAGAGCTCATTCGCCGCCTTGGTGGCGCTCCAGTCCGCAACCTTCTTGGCTGCCGCAAGCTTCTTCGTGCCCTTGACGATGGCGATGGCTTCCATGTCCCAGCCGACGCCTTCCTTCGGGACAATCACCTCGAGCGGAGCGCCCTTGGTCTTTTCCGAAGCGCCGCGCATGTCGAGCGCGATGCCGGCGACGCGTTCGCCCTTGGCCGCCTGCACGCAAGGCGCCGAACCGGAATGGGTATAGACCGCCATGTTTTCATGCAGCGCATCCATGAATTTCCAGGCTTCCGCCTCGCCCATGGTCTGCAGCCAGGCAGCCACGGTGAGATAGCCGGTGCCGGAAGACGCCGGATGCGGCATCACCAGCTGACCTTTGTATTCCGCCTTGGTCAGATCCTTCCAAGACGTCGGCGCGGTGATCTTGGCCTTGCCGGCTTCCGCGGTGTTGAAGCAGATCACGCCGATGAAGGCGTCCATGCCGGTCCAGGTATAGGGTTCCTTGCTGTCGCGGTAGGCCGGCTTGAGAGCATCCACGCCGGCGGGCTTGTAGGTTTCCAGCAGGTTCATCTTCTCGAACAGCAGCAGGCTGGACGCCGCCAGGCCCATCACCATATCGGCGCGCGGATTGTCTTTCTCGGCGAGAAAACGCGCGGTGATGACGCCGGTGGAATCGCGCACCCATACGACGCTGACCTCCGGAACCGCCGCTTCGATGGATTGCTTGAACGGCGCGAGCTGGTCGTTTTCCAGCGCCGTATAGATCGTGAGTTCGGTTTTCTGCGCTGCCGCCGGCAGCGCCGTTGCACACGCCATAGCGAGGCCGAGGACGGCCCCTATTGCCAGTTTACGCTTCATCTGACTTCCCCCTGTTTGAACACGCCTTCCGTTCCGTGATTGTCACGGACATATGAAGGCCCGATGACAAAAACTCCGATCGTAACCGCCCGGTATAGTCAAACCGGCCATGGCAGCGAGTAAGTCTTCACATTGGTGAAGGACTTCATCGCCTCGACAACACCCTCCTTGTAGCCGAGCCCGGAATCCTTGATGCCGCCGAACGGCGACATCTCGATCCGATAGCCCGGGACCTCCCAGACATTGACGGTACCCACTTCGAGCTCATTGATGAAGCGGGTGATGTATTCGAGCTTGGACGTGCAGACGCCGGACGACAGCCCATAGGCGGTCGAATTGGAGATGCGGATGACCTCCGCGATGTCGTCGGGGCAGCGGATGATCGGAATGACCGGCCCGAACGTCTCCTCGTGCACCAGCTCGCAATCGTAAGGCACCTTGTCCACGACCGTCGGCGCATAGAGCGCGCCATCGCGCTGGCCGCCATGCAGCAGAACCGCGCCCTTGCCGACCGCATCCTGCACGCGGCGCTCGAACAGCTTGGCCGCGCCTTCGTTGATCACGGTGCCGACGTCGGTTGCCGGATCCATCGGATCGCCGAATTTCAGCGTCTTCGCCTTGGCGACGACCTGCCGGGAAATTCGTCCGCCACGCTTTCCACCACCAGGATGCGCTTGACCGCCGTGCAGCGCTGGCCGGAATTCTTGGTGGCGCCCATGACCGCCAGTTCCGCCGCCTTGGCGAGATCGGCGTCCTCCATCACGATCAGCGGATCGTTGCCGCCGAGTTCCAGCACGATGCGGCGATAGCCGGCCTTGCCGGCGATATATTTGCCGACCTTCACCGAGCCGGTGAAAGTGATGAGATCGCAGTCCGGATCGGTGATCATGGCATCCCCCATGGTGGAGGGATTGCCGGTAACGACCGACAGCATTTCCGGCGGCAGCCCGGCTTCGTAGAGCACGTCCGCCAGCGCCAGCGCGGTCAGCGGCGTCAGCTCGGTCGGCTTCAGCACCACGCGGTTGTTGGTGGCGATGGCCGGCGCGATCTTGTGCGACACCATGTTGAGCGGGTGATTGAACGGCGTGATGGCGGAGATGACGCCGTTGAGCGGCATGCGCATGGTGAAGATCTTGCGCAGCTTGGCCTGGGGCGAGATATCGCAGGAATAAATTTCGCCGTCGTCCAAGATGGTGAGCTGGCCGGCGAAGGAATAGACGTCATAGGCGCGGCCGGCCTCGTAGAGCGAATCCTTCCAGCACAGCCCGGATTCCGCCGTGATCAGGCGGGCGAAATCTTCCTTGCGGTCGCGCAAAAGCTCGGCCGTGCGGATGAGGATCTGCTGGCGTTCGTAGCGGGTGAGCTTGGGCTTGAAAGCCGCGGCCTTGGCGAAAGCCGAGCGCACATGTTCCGCGCGGGCTGCCGGCACCGTGCCGACCACGGCATTGTTATAGGGATTGAATACCTCGATCCGCTCGTCGAGATCGACACGCTGGCCGGCAATGCGCATGCCTTCGTGGCGGATCGCGGCAGTCGGCTTGGTCTGGACGTTCATCCCAGCCTCAATTCACGTGATTGAGCGCGACGTCGAAGATGTCGAAATTGCGCAGCTTGCGGTCGTCCGGCAGCGTCACCTTGCGGTTGGCGATCATCGGCACGGTCTGCTCGGTGAGGCCGCCATGCGAACGCAGCGGCTCGGTCAGGCCGGTGAGGTCGTGCCGCGCCCGGCTGGTGCCGAGCACCTTGTGAACGGTCGATATCGCGACGATGTCGCCGATCCGGTCCGGCGGCAGCTCGAAGCGCCGGCAGGCTTCCTCGCGCGACAGCGCCACCTCGATGCCGTCGACCGCGCGCAGCCTGTCCAGCATCTCGGCGGCATTGGCGTCGGCCGGCAGATAGACGGTTGCAAATGAGCCCAGCGCGCCGTGATGGGCGACATAGGGATCGGTGATCGGAAGAATGACCCGCGCCTTGTCCTTGCCGAGCCAGGCATCGAACCTGATCCTGCAGATAGATCACGTCGGGCTCGCCGTTCGGCAGATGCTTGTCGTTCATGCCGTGATCGGCGGTCAGCACCAGCACGCAGCCCTGCTCGTCGAGCGCGCCGACATAGCGGTCCATCATGGCGTAGAAAGCATTCGCCATCGGCGAGCCGGGCGCGGCCTTGTGCTGCACGTAATCGGTGGTGGAGAGATACATCAGGTTCGGCCGCTCGCGCATGATGATGGAAACCCCCGCCGCCATGACGAATTCCGACAATTCCGAGGAATAGACGTCGGGCACCTGCATGCCGATGCGCTGCGGCACGTCGGCGATGCCGTTGTCCTGCAGCGTCGCCTTGTCGGCTTTCTCCGAGGAAAAGGCGATGGCGCGGCCGCTCGACATGTCGAGCCCGTGGCCCAGCAGCGTGCGCAGCTTGTCCTTGGCGGTCACCACCGCGACCTTGGCGCCGGCGTCGTGAAACGCCTTCATGATGGTAGGCGCGCGCAGGAAGCGGGCGTCGTTCATCATCACTTCCTGCTTGCTCAGCGGATCGAAGAAGTAATTGCCCGCGATGCCATGCACCGCCGGCGGACTGCCGGTGATGATCGACAGGTTGTTGGGATTGGTGAAGCTCGGGATCACCGACTGCGCCAGCAGATTTGAGCCGTCCTTCATCAGCCGTGCGAAATTCGGCGCCAGCCCGCTGGCCACCGCCCGTTCGATATAGCCGGGCTCGGAACCGTCGATGCAGACGCAGACCGTCGGCGCCTTCGGGAAGCGATAGCTGCGGCCGTTGACGGTGATGTTGGCGCCGGTGTTGATGTTCAACTTCTTCTCCTATGCCGCCCTGCTGGCTTTCAGGCGAGCCGATGCCCATCTCGTCCAGGATGGCGCGGATCGCATCGAGCGCGCCGCGCATGTGATCGGGATAGAGCCGGCCGATGCAGCCGATGCGGAACGAATCCGCGACCGTGAGCTTGCCGGGATAAATCACGTAGCCGCGCTCCTTCAGCCGGTCGTAGAAATCCTGGAACACGAATTTCTTCTCGGCCGGCATGCGGAAGGTGACGATGATCGGCGCCTGCAGGTGATCGGGCAGCAGCGTCTCGAAACCGAGCGCCCGCATGCCCTCGATCAGAATCCTGCAATTCTCGGCGTAACGCCGGCCGCGCCCGGCGACGCCGCCCTCGGCGTCGAATTCCGCCAAAGCCTGATGGAAGGCGACGATGACATGGATCGGCGGCGTGAAGCGGTATTGGCCGGTCTTGACGAAATTGCTCCACTGGTCGTGCAGGTCGAGCACCAGCGTTGTCGCGTTGCCCTTGGCTTTTTCCAGCACCGTCTTGCGGCAGATCACGAAACCCAAACCCGGCACGCCTTCGATGCATTTGTTGGAAGATGCCGCCACCGCGTCGAACGGCGTTTGCGTGGCGTCGAGCGCAATGGCGCCGAAAGCGCTCATGGCGTCGATCAGCAACGACTTGCCGTGGCGGCGAACCAGATCGGCCAATTCCGCAATCGGATTGAGGATGCCGGAGGTGGTCTCGCAATGGACGGCGAAGACGTGGGTGATCGCCGGGTCGCTTTTGAGCAAAGCGTCAATGGCGGCGAGATCGGGCGGCGTATCTTCCGGCGTCTCATAGACAGCAGTGGCGCGGCCGGCGATGTCGCAGATCTTCTTGGCCCGGTGGCCATAGGCGCCGTTGATCACGACAAGCACCTTGCCCTCGCGCGGAACCAGGCTTGTCAGCATGGCCTCCACCGCGAAAGTGCCCGAGCCTTGCATCGGCACTGTCACGAATTCCTCGCCGCCATTGATCAAGGCGGTGAGCCGGGAAAGCACGGAGCGATTGATCTCGATAAAGCTCGCGTCGCGCGAGCCCCAGTCGTGAACCATCGCTTCCTTCACCGACCGGGAAGTCGTCAGCGGCCCGGGCGTGAGAAGCAGAGGATCGCCGGTTTCGCTCATGGCTGCTTGTCGGAATTTTTCGAGCATAGCGCGGCATTCCTGACGGTCTGGTAACCGTAAGATTACCACCCCCGGACCCATCGTCTCATTTGCATTTTTGATAGCTCATATAGATAATATCTATATGAGCCTGGTGACCCAGTTGCGGGCCTTTCATCTGGTCGCCGATGCCGGAAGCTTCTCTTTGGCGGCGCGGACCGCCGGGCTGAGCCAGCCGACGTTGTCCGCGCAGGTGCGTGCGCTTGAGGCGAGCTACGCCGTGGATCTGTTCGACCGCCGCGGACGCGGCGTGCGCATGACCCCGACCGGACAATCGCTTTTCGCGCTCACCACCCGGCTGATCGCCGCGGAGGAGGAAGCCCGCGCGCTCCTGACCGGCGGCCGCGCCTTGACGCGCGGCCATCTGCGGGTGAGCGCGGATAGCGCCTATCACGTCATGCCGATCCTGGCCGAGCTCAAGCGCCTGCATGCCGGAGTCACCTTCACGCTGAAGATCGACAATTCGGCAGCCGTGCTTGATCACCTTACCGAGCACGGCGCCGATATTGCGGTGATGGCGAAGATGACGTCGGATCCCCGGATCTTTTCGATGAAATTGCGCGAAGACCGGCTCATCGTCTTTGTTCCGCAGGGCCATGCCTGGGCCCGCCGGCGACAGATCCGTATTTCGGAACTCGCCGGCCGGGACATTGTCGTGCGTGAACGCGGCTCCATCACCCGCGAGGTATTCGAAGCGCGGCTGGCGCAAGCCGGCGTGGTTTCCGGATCGCTGATCGAGGTGCAGACGCGCGAAGGAGTGCGAGAAGCCGTCGCCGCGGGATTCGGCGTTGGCGTGGTGTTTGACAGCGAATTCGGCACCGAAGCGCGTTTCCATGCCATCGAGGTCAGCGACAGCGATCTCACGGTGGGCGAATACGTGGCTTGCTTGCAGGAGCGGCGGCGGCTTCCCCTGGTGCGCGCCTTTCTCGATGTGGCGCGCGACCTGGCCACGGGAAAATCATAGACCCCTAGTGCAATCTGATCAGCGCCAATCCGAACACGATCATCAGCGCGGCGATCACGCGCGCGGGCCGCAGCTGCTCCTTCAGGATGACGACGGAGATGACGGCGGCGAACAGCACGCTGGTTTCGCGCAACGCCGCAACGATGGCGATCGGCGCCACCGTCATGGCCCAGATCGCTATCCAGTAGGAAGTTACCGACAAGGCACCGCCGAACAGGCCGGTTTTCCAATAAATCCGCGCTTCGGTGAGAATCGATTGCCCGCGCCGCCATAGCGCGACGACCGCCATGCAGGAGCCATCGAGGAGGAAAAGAAGCGCCGCATAAGCGTGGGCATTGCCCGATACGCGGGCGCCGATACCGTCCGTCAGCGAATAGCCGCAGATCGTGACCGCAGTAAAGAAAGCGAAGCCGACAGCGCGGCGGTCGATGCGTGTGAGATCGCGTCCGCCGCGGATCGACAGCAGGAAAACGCCGGAGACCAGACTCAAAATGCCGATCCAGCCAAAGAGGCCGATGTCCTCCCCCAGCGCCGTGGTCGAAATCACCGCCGTCATCAGCGGGGCGGCCCCGCGCGCGATCGGATAGACCTGACTGAGATCCCCGGTGCGGTAGGCCTCGGTGAGACCGTAATAATACGCCAGATGCAGGATGATCGAAGCGACGAGCCAGGGCCAGGATACGACTGGCGCAACGCCGACGAAAGGCAGCGCCGCCGCGGCGATCAACCCGCTGGCAACCGTGATCAGCGCGTTGGCGGCAAAAGGATCAAGCCGGATCTTGAGAAGCGAGTTCCAGCTGGCATGGCAGAGCGCCGCGAAAAGCACGGCGGCAAAAACGAAGGGGTCCATCTCACCCTTTCAGGTGCGCTACCGGTAGGGTCGTACGCGTCGCGCCGACGCTAGCACTGCTGGGCGCTGTCATAAAACTGTAACAAAACATAATTCCGGGAATGTTGAGCGTCCACGTGGCGAAATGTTAGTTTGAACGGTCAAAGCCACCGGCGGGGGATCGACATGGCCAGTAAACAAGTTGAAGCGCGCAAGAAGACGTTGAAGAAGCAGATAAAGGAGCTCAAAGCGGAATTGCGCGAGCTGAAATCCAAGTTGGCCGCGGATAAAAAGAAAAAGCGCACGAAGAAGAAAAACGGCAAGGCTGAAAAGCCGATGCCGAAAGTGGCGGCGGCGCCGCAACCGGCCGTGCCTCTCAAAGCAGGACCGCCGGCGATAAAAAACCCAGCGCTCACATGATGCCTGCGCCGAACGGCGGAAAAGATCAGCGATGCCTGCGCCGAACGGCGGAAAAGACCAGCGCCGGTTTTTATTGGTGGTGAAAGTCCTGTTTAAAGGACATCCTGACGCCGGCTAAGCCTGCGAAGAACCGGTTGCGCGCGGCCTCGCCGATTGACCTCGTGCGGCGTTTTCATCACAATTTCGCACCATCCTATAATCGGCGCGCCTCCATCAGGCCTGGCGGCTGCGCCTAAAAACCTTCGGGGAGGAAACAACGATGAAGAACGTATGTGCGCTGCTGCTGGCACTGTTTGCTCTGTTGCCGGTCAGCGCCGCGGCACAGAACGCCGCCTGGAAGCAATCCTGGGAAGAGACGCTCGCCGCCGCAAAGGAAGAAGGCAAAGTGGTGGTTTCCGGCCCGCCCAGCCAGGAACTTCGTAAGGTTCTGCCGTCCGCCTTTAAGGCGCGCTACGGGATCAACATGGAATATCTTGGCGGCCGCAGCACCGAGTCGGCGGCGCGCATGCGCGCGGAACGTCAGGCCGGCATTCACTCCATCGACATCGTCTTTGCCGGCATCCAAAGCATGGCCTTGACCTTCCATCGCGAGAAGATGCTGCAACCGCTGAAACCGGCGCTGCAACTGCCGGAAGTGGTCGACGGCAAGAAATGGAAAAAGGGAAAGCTCTGGTTCGCTGATCCGGAGGAGCAATACATCCTGCGGCTTGCGAACACCGTGACGACGATGTTCCACATCAATACAAAGGACGTGAAGCCCGGGGAAATACGCTCGGTCAAGGACCTGCTGAATCCAAAATGGAAGGGAAAGATCGCGCTGCAGGACCCGACCATTCCGGGAAGCGGCAGCAACCAGGCCGCCCATCTTTACTTCCAGCATGGTGAGGATTTCGTCAAACAGCTCTATGTCGAGCAGAAGCCGATGATCAGCCGCGACACCCGGCAAATCACCGACGGACTGGCGCGCGGCATCTATCCAATATCGCTCGGCGCCGAAGATGCCGATGTCGAAAAGCTGCGCAAGGAGGGAATACCGGTCGCGATCCTTGAAAACCTTACCGACCTGTATCCCGAGATTTCCGCCAGCTTCGGCCAGGTCGCCATCATCGACAACGCTCCGCATCCAAATGCGGCAAAGGTGTTCGTGAATTGGATAGCCTCGAAGGAAGGCAACGAAGTGTTCAACCGCGCCATGGGCACCGTCCCGACCCGAAACGACATCGACGAAAGCCACCTGCCTCCGGAGATCATTCCGAAAGAAGGCGTGCAGTATTTCGACACCTATGACTGGGAATTCACCGTCACCAAAAAGGAGATGGTGCGTGCACGCATGAAGGAGCTACTTTCGGCGCGTTGAGTTTTGTCGCGCGGGTTAAGACGCAATCCGGTCAAGCGGCAGGCCAGCGCCAACAGCCGCACTCGCGAAACTTGTTCCCGAGAGCACATGAGGCGTCGCCCACACGTGCCTCGAGCTGGGCTCGACTGTCACGCTCACCTCCATTAGTTTGCGCGATCTTCCGCCAACACGTGGGGCAGGCCAACAAACATGCTGAACATTGGGATCATCGGTCTTGGCGGCTGGGGACGCCGGCTGGTCGAATCAGTGCAGGGCAAAAGCGACCGCATCCGCTTTGCCGCGGCGGTCACCGCAACGCCGGCCAAGGCCGAACCATTTGCAACCAAACACGGTTTCAAAGTCAGTGACGACCTCAAGATCGATGCTGGCCGATGCCTCGATCGATGCGGTGGTTTCGTCCGGACCGGCCGGATTGCACGCGGCACATTCGCTGGCCGCACTGGAGGCCGGAAAGCCTGTACTGGCGGTCAAACCGATGGCTCTCAAGCGGGCCGACGCCGAGGCCTTGCGCGCCGCGTCTCGGAAGCACCAAGTGTTGCTGGCGCTTGGTTACAACCGCTGCTTTTTCCCTGCCGTGGCAGAGCTGCGCCGCAGGGTCGCCGCCGGCGACCTCGGCACCCTTCTGCACATGGAAGGAAATTTCTGTGTCGACCGCTATTTCAAGCTCAAGCCCGGCGCCGACTGGAAGACGGACTCAAGTCAGGTATTGGCCGGTGCGCTGGCCGATCACCCGCTCTATGCCATGATCGAGCTGCTAGGCCCGGTGGCCGAAGTCGTCTCGCATGGCCTCGACGCGGGCAACCAAGCTGCCAATTGCCGATGCGACGGCGACGCTTCTGCGTTTTGCGAGCGGCGCCAGCGGACTTTTGACCGCCATTGGCGCCACGGCGACGTATGAGAGAACGACGGTGTTCGGCTCCAAGGGCTGGGCGGAGATACGCCACGGCGAACAATTCACCTTATCAACCGTTCGATGGAGAAGCCGCCACCACCGATTATCCCGCCGCTGACCCAGAGAAGGCGGAACTCGAGGCCTTTGCGGCCGCGGTGACGGGCGAAATGCCCTTCCCGGTGACGGTGGACGACGCGGTCCATGGCGTGGCCGTGTTGGAAGCGATCGATCGGGCGGCAAAGACGGGCCAAGCGGTTAAAATCTGATCACGAACGTCTCGCAGCCCGAAGGAATTCGTCGATTTGAGCGAGAGCGATACTAAGACATCCGATCGAAGCTACCGCTGGTATCTTATCGGCAATTTCTCGTCTTCCGTCGGCATTTGGGTCCAGCGCACCGCGATCCTCTGGCTGACCTGGGAACTCACCCACTCGGCGACATGGCTCGGCCTCATCGCACTGGCCGAAACGGGCCCGACGATTGCGCTCGGCCTCTATGCCGGGGCGGTACTCGACCGCCTCAACCACCTCGGCGTGCTTCGCTTCACGCAACTTCTGACGCTGCTTTATTCAATCGCTCTCTTCGCGATTATGGCATCTGGATACATGAATATCTGGATGCTCGCCGGTCTGGTGCTCTTCCGGGGAGCCGTCTTCGCGTTCAACCGCCCGGCACGGCAGACCGTCGTCTACGGACTCGTGGGACGTGAAAAGTTGCTCAAGGCGCTGTCGCAAAATGCGATGATTTTTCAAACCTCGAAATTCATCGGTCCGGCGGTCGGCGGAGCCACCCTGGTCGCCTTTGGCGTCGCGGAGACGTTCGCCATCAGCATTCTGCTTATCATCGTGTTCACAGGCGCATTGCGCCTGGTCGATATGCCTCCCGCGCCCCGCGCCGAGCGCGAACCCCGGCCGATTGCCACCGAGGTCGCCGACGGCTTGCGCTATATCCTGTCGCAGCCGGCAGTCCGCAATCAGTTCATCTTGCTGGCTATCGTCGCGGTCTGCGCAAAACCGATCACCGAGCTGATGCCGGGCTTCGCCTCCGGCGAGTTCGGCAGAGCAGCCAGTGGGCTTGCCTGGCTGCTCGGCGCCCACGGCGTCGGCGCGACGCTGGCCGGCGTCTGGATGTCTTTGCGATTCGGAGTTCAAAGCCTGCTGACGATGGCCTGCATCGCAATCATTTCAATGGCGGTAGCGCTCATTCTATTCGTCGGTTTCAATTCCTTCATCATCGGCTGTCTGCTTATGTTCTTTTTCGGATTTTCCACTGTGGTGATGGACATCAGCAACCAAACGCTTATCCAGTCCGCCATCCGATCCCGCTTCCGGGGCCGGACGATGAGCATCTATGGGATGATTGCCCAAGGCGGCCCGGCCGTCGGCGCCTTGGCCATGGGATTGATCGCGGAAACCGCGGGATTGCGTTGGCCGGTATTCATCGGAGCCTGCATTGCCTTGGTCGCCGGCGGACTGGCATTGATATTCCGCCGTCAGATCGCCGGCATCTCAACGCAGACGGAAGCCTGATCGGATCATCATGCCGCCAAGCGAAAAGCCGAAAGAAACCAATCCAAAAATCCTGGCGGTCATCGTCGCTTCGGCGATCATCATGCAGCAGATCGACGCGACGGCAATCACCACGGCTCTGCCGCAAATGGCGATCTCTCTGAATACCGATCCGGTACGGCTCACCATTGCCGTGACGTCCTATCTGCTCAGCATTGCCGTATTCATTCCAGTCAGCGGCTGGGCTGCGGATCGATTCGGCGGACGCACGGTGTTCCGGGCGGCAATCGCGCTGTTCGTGCTGGGCTCCATCTTTTGCGGGATCAGCGAAAATGTCGTCCAGCTGACGGCAGCGCGCGTTCTGCAGGGCCTGGGCGGCGCGATGATGGTGCCGGTCGGGCGGCTCGTCCTGTTTCGCAGCGTCGAGAAGTCGCAACTGATCCCCGTGATGGCCTATCTGCAGGTGCCGGCGCAGCTCGGACCGGTGCTCGGCCCGCTGCTTGGCGGCTTCATCACCACCTATATTTCCTGGCGCTGGATATTCTTTGTGAATGTGCCGCTCGGCATCCTCGGCATATTCTTGGTGTCGCGTTACTTCGATAACCCGAGAGAAGCAAATCCGCGCCGGATGGACTGGCTCGGCTTCATCCTCACCGGTGTGTCGCTGTCTTGCATCATGTATGGCATCGAGGCGATCGGACGCGGGGCAGGCGAAGCGGCTGTGGCGGGCGCGGTGCTGGTCATCGGCATGATCGTCGGCGCACTCGCCTTGCGTCATATGCGACGGCACACCCACGCCCTTTTGGACTTGTCGGTGTTCCGCAACCCCACTTTTCGCGCCGGTATCGGCGCCGGTTCAGTCTTCCGTGCCGGCGGGGGCACGTTGGTCTACCTGTTGCCGTTGCTGTTTCAGGTCGTATTTGGCATGTCGGCATTTCTGTCCGGCATCCTCACATTTGCCAGTGCGGCCGGAGCTATGTCGATGAAGGCGACCGCGCGACCGATCCTCAAACGCTTCGGCTTTCGCAACGCCATGGTCGGCAATGCGCTTATCAGCGCCGTAACGATCGCGATATGCGCCTTTTTCACTGACACGACACCGGTTGTGTTCATCTTCTTCTTGCTGCTGATCGGCGGATTTTTCCAGTCGTTCCAGTTCACCGCAACCCAAGCCATCGTTTACGCGGATATCGAACACCAACGGATGAGCACCGCGAGCAGCATCGCCAGCATGGCGCAACAGCTGAGCCGCGGCTTCGGCATCGCCTTCGCGGCGGGCCTGCTGAATCTGTCGCTTGCCTGGCGCGATGGTGGGCAGCTTAGCTTGATCGACTTGCAGATCGCCTTTGCCGGCGCCACGACATTTGTGCTGCTCTCTATCCTGTTTTGCCTGCCGCTGACGCGCGACGCCGGGGCTGAGGTCAGCGGCCACCGGTCGAAGATCAAACCGCGGGATTGATGAGAGCGTTGTTAAATCACTCGAGCGCCACTTTTATCGCGGTCTCGAGATCCCGGTCGCTGAAAGGCTTGCCCAGATATGCCTTAGCCCCGGCCAACCACGCGGCACCGCGGCTTGATTGGGCAGTGATGACGACAATAGGGATGGTGCTGTGCGCCGGATCTTTTCGAACTTCTCTGAGAAACTGGTCCCCGCTCACGGGCTGCATTTCCCAGTCTGACAAGATCAATCCGTATCTTTTATTCCGCAGCTGATCGAGTCCCGATTGGCCGTCCGGTGCCGTATCAATGTCGGTAAACCCTAGTTTCTCGAGGGCACTGGCAATGATACGAGTCATAGTACCGGAGTCTTCAACGACAAGAACAGGGAGCGTCGTATCCATAGATATCCCGCTGATGCATCACCAAGCTCAGCCCAGCATACGCGGCGGGCGATTTATCTTGTTAGAATATATGCCATATTTCTTTATTAAACTTAGCGTTGCATCTGGCGGCCGCACGCCGCCAATTCAGCTGGAAACTGGAATCCGCCCGCTGCCCAAACTTGCTTTGATCAGATACTCACCTCGTAGGGAATTTGGCGCGGGCCATAACGCTCCTCCACGGTCTTTTCCGCGACGTTGTAACCATGCTGGATATTGCTGCCACCCAGCTTCTGGCTGCGGATGATGATCGCGACTGAACGCGCGTCGCCCCCCTGCTCGGCATGAATGTCGTGCGGCGGCACAAGGTCGACCTTGCCTTGCGAGCCGGTCGTGACGGACGTCAGTTTAATCTCGGCATGGCCGGGCTTGCTGCCATCATCGAGGCGGTCATAACGCTCGAGGCTCTCGGTTCCGTCGAGCACGCCGTACAGCACCCAGGCCTCGCCATGATCATGCGGCCTGCCCTTGCGGCCTGGCACGCGCACAACGGCGTTGATCGCAAAGCCGTGATCGGGATCAACATAGAGCAGCAGATTCTTTCCGCCTTCGGTCGAGGGCCAGGTTGCGGAAATTGCCCTCAGACCGTCGTCCTTCACGAGTTGTTCAAGTACCGGCTTTGCCGCTTCCATGCGACTCCTGATATCGGCCTTTGCCGCCCAGATCTGGCGCAACTCCTCTATGAATTTTGCGAAGACCGGCACTTGTGCATGTGCATTCATAACTGTCTCCCAATTCGTAAAAGTTTTCGAGAAGTCGGTGATGTCCTATTCGTACAACAAGTCGCCTTCAACCGTGCAGCGGCGCAGCAGGCGGCGTTCTTCCTTCGGAAAGTCGGTGCGCGCGTGGATGGTGCAGCGGTTGTCCCACATCAGGAAGTCGCCGAGCTTCCACTCATGTTCGTAGATGAATTCGCGCCGTTCACCGATGTCATAGAGCTGAGTCATGATCGCGTCGCTCTCGGCCCTGTCCATGCCCTCGATGCCCACGGTCATGAGCCGGTCAACGAACAGAGTCTGGCGGCCGGTCTCGGGATGCCTGACGAAAACGGGGTGATGGTAATGCGGCAGGTGGCTGATGTCGCCGGAATGGCTAGCCTGCTTGGCGCGGTTATATTCGTGGATGTGGATCGCTTTCCTGCCTTTGAGCTTCTCCTTGAGAGCCGCCGGCACCGCGTCATAGGCCTTATACATATTGGAGAACATGGTATTGCCGCCGGTCGACGGCAGCTCAATGGCGTAGAGAAAAGTGTAGCGATACGGCCGTTCGGTATAGCCCCCGTCGATATGGAACCAGAACTCGCCCTCGCCGAAAGCGCCGATCGGAACTCCGTCTTGCTTGATGTTGGTGACGAGCAGGACGTTCTTGTGAGTCTGTTGGGTGCCTTCGATCTTCTTCGCCAGCTGGGTCTTCGCCCGCTTGCGCTCGCCCAAATGGCCAAAATAAGACGCGAAGCGGAGCTGGTCGTCCTGCGATATCTTTTGCCCACGAAACACAAGGACAATGTGCTTGTTCCAGGCGTCCCGGATCGCTCGCACCGTCTCGGCTGAGAGCGGCCGCGTCAGATCAACTCCGCCGATCTCGGCGCCGCAAGCCGGCGACAACGGTGTGACCTGAATGTCGATAACGTCCTGCATGGGTTTCCTTCCGGATCATTGATTGTTTTTTCCCATCCTACCGGGCTGCAGCCAGGCTGCAACCGGTGCCCCCTAAGCGCCGCTTCTGGCCGGACTCTGGCAGGACGAATTACATGTCTCAAGCCGCTGTGGGACCGCGGCCTGCTAGCTGGCGGCGATGGCGATGGCCGCTCATTCGCGCTGCAGCGGGCCCATCCCTGCAGCAGCTCTGCCGGGCGGCCTCCGCCTAACATTTAGCCCTAAAACCGCCGCTTCCAACCCCTACAGATCCTGCTATTCTGTCTGCTCGCGAAAAACTTGAATCCGAGGGGGAGCCAGTCGATGAAGTCGTCATCCGTCGCAGTTGCGCCCTCGCGCCTCGGCGGTGCGGCGACGTATTCTGACAGGTATAAGTATCTGTGGGGGCTCGCACTTATTTCCCCGATGACCCCGCTGCTGGGCGCCTATCTTGAGGCCAAGACTGGACTGGGCGCCTTTACCTGGGTGACCATCGCCCTCTGGTTCGGGCTTGTCCCTGTTGCGGATTGGCTCGTTGGACCCAATGCGCGCAATAACCCGCCGGAAACGGCTGTGCCGCAGCTCGAACAAGATCCGTTTTATCGTTATCTCACCTATTGCACTGTGCCGATCCATTACGCTGTTTTCCTCGCCTGCGTTTGGTATGTGGGCACTCACCAGCTTGATTGGTTCGGCCTCATCGGTCTGACGCTGGCGCTCGGGCTGGTTAATGGAATGGCTATCAATGTGGGCCACGAACTCGGACACAAAAATTCGGTTCTGGAACATTGGCTGGCAAAAGCCGTGCTGGCGCTCGTCGGCTATGGCCACTTTTACATCGAACATAACAAAGGCCACCACCGGCATGTGGCCACCCCAGAGGACCCTGCGAGCGCGCGCTTTGGAGAGAGTATTTATCAGTTCGCCCGCCGCGAGATTCCTGGTGCCTGGCGACGCGCCTGGCAAACAGAGCGAAGCCGTCTCGATCGAAAAGGCAAGAATTGGTGGTCTTGGGAAAATCAGATTCTGCAGCCGCTGGGACTCACCGTGTTGCTTTACGGCACGTTGGTCGCGCTGTTTGGCGTGATTATCGTGCCCTTCCTGATTGCCCAAGCTGCCATCGGCTGGTGGCAACTCACGTCAGCGAACTACATCGAGCATTACGGTTTGTTGCGGCTGAAGACACCTGATGGCCGTTATGAACGATGCCGGCCGGAGCATTCCTGGAATTCCAATCACCTTTTCTCAAATTTTGTGCTGCTGCACCTGCAACGGCATTCGGATCATCATGCCAACCCGATGCGGCGTTACCAATCACTGAGGAACTTCGAGGGGATCCCGCAGCTGCCTGCCGGTTATCCGGCGATGTATTTACTTGCGCTGATCCCGTCGCTGTGGCGCCGTGTCATGGATCCTCTGCTATTGAAGCAGGTCAAGGGTGATATGAGCAGGGTCAACATCGGTCCTCGCCATGAAGAGTCACGAAGAGTAGCAGACCAAGGCTCGGGTGATTGCCTGCCGGAGCAAGCCTGACCGACGCTAACCCTTGGCGGTGGGCTCCATACCTATGCGGCACGTCTGGTTGCTACCGCATAGGCTCTTAAGGTTCTCTTCGCCCGGGCGTCGCGCGTCCTCGGCCGCGCAGTCGCTGCCGCTCCTTCGCAGCTTGCGCAGCACTCAAGATCCAAGATCAGTTTCCTAAAAGGACCGCTATGACTCCCGTGATTGCCAAAGCAATTTTTGCTTTGCTTATAGTGGGCTGGTACGCCATTCGCGCTCCCCATGAATGGCGCGCCCGCCGCACACCAGTGAAGCGCAGCGCACGCGACTACCGAGAACTCGCAGTTATTTTGATTGCGATCCTGGGACTGGGAACGCTGCCCTTGCTGTACATTGCGACAGGATTTCCTCAAATCGCCGACTATCCCTTCAATGCGACGCAAGCGTGGAGCGGAGCCATTATGGCAATCGCAGCGCTGGGCATGTTTTACCTAACGCATAGGGCGCTTGGCACGAACTGGTCGGTGAGCTTGGACGTACGCAAAAATCATCAACTGATTACGAAAGGCGTTTACCGATATATGCGCCACCCGATGTACACCGCATTTTGGCTTTGGGCCCTCGCACAGGCCTTGCTCCTGCCGAACTGGGTGGCCGGGCTGTCTGGCATTGTTGGCTTCGCGCTTCTTTATTTTGTGCGGGTGAATCGCGAAGAGCAGCTGATGATCGATACCTTCGGAGAGGATTACCGGTCCTACATGCTGCGGACGAAACGGCTCATTCCATGGATCCACTAGCGCGTTTGCTGGCTCGCTGCTGAATTAACAGCAGCCGCAGCGCGCCGGCGCGCAAGTGCGCGCGAAGAAACCGCCGTTGCTGCGGACTATTTCGGCAGGAGAAGGCTCACGACAGGAGCCGCCGAAGCCATTCAGTCTGATCGAGGCCAAACAAAGCAGCGGGATCTCCACTGGAGATCCCGCAAGAATATGCGCCAGGTAATCAGCCCTTGGTGACGACGGCGGCGGGCGGGGGGGTCTTGCCCTTGCCCTTGCCTTTGCCTTTGCCGACGCACCCGGCCAGGCTGGCAACGGCGATGCAGCTAATCACCACGATCGTAAGCTTCTTCATGGGCAACCCTCTCTGTGACTTCCGAATAGATTCAACCTGGCTATACTGCGGCCTGTCAGCCGCCGCATACTAGTGCGCGAAGGCCACAGTTGGTTCCCGAATTTGTCTCCAGTTCGCCTTTTTCCCCTCCCGCGCCCGTCTAAGCCCGGCCTTCAGCGGGCCGATAATGGCCCCGGAGGGGCTTACCGCCCCAGGGCGACCCCAAGCCATCAATGATTTGGGTTTCCGATGTATTACTGAGAAGCTGAAACATCTCGTCTGGACAAGGTTCTTCCAGTGCCGCCGCGACCCCAGTTCCGCGGCTTATGATTGACCGTCGCAGCTGTACCGGCGGCCCGGCTGGCTAATGCCAGCGCCTGAACACCACCGAGGCGTTCACGCCGCCGAAGCCGAACCCATTGGTCATCGCGTAATCGACGGCACGATCGCGCGGCTTGGGTCCGATGATGTCAATCTCGCCGGCAACGGGATCGGCGTCCTGCAAATTCAGTGTCGGCGGCAACATGCCGTGGCGCAGCGCTTGCACTGTCAAGATTGCACCCGTGGCGCCGGCTGCGCCCAGCAAATGGCCGGTTGCGGATTTGGTGGACGAGACCGAGAGCTTGGCATGTTCGCCAAAGACGCCGCGGATGGCCGTAAGTTCCGCCACATCCCCCAGCGGCGTGGAGGTCGCATGCGCATTAATATAGCCCATGTCCTTCGGCTGGATGCCCGCCGCGCGCACCGCGATCTGCATGCAGCGTTGAAGTCCCTCGCCATTGGGCGGCGCGGCGGCAATGTGATAGGCGTCCGACGTAGTGCCATAGCCGACCAGCTCGGCGATCGGCTGGGCACCGCGCGCTTGCGCATGATCCAGCGCCTCAATAACCAGCATGGCGGCCCCTTCGCTCAGCACAAAGCCGTCGCGTAGCATATCGAAAGGACGCGATGCTTTTTCCGGCGTATCGTTGAAGCCGGTGGAAAGCACATGTGCGGCGCCGAAGCTGCCGAGACTTACGCGCTCGATGCAGGATTCCGAGCCCCCGCAGAGGGCGATATCGGCCTCGCCGTTGCGGATGAGCCGCGCGCCATCGCCGAGCGCCTGGATGCTGGCGGCGCAGGCGGTCACCGGCGCGCCGATCGGGCCCCGGAAACGGTGACGAATGGAAATCTGCCCGCTTGCAAGATTTACCAGAAAGGCTGGAACGGTGAAGGGCGAGAGCTTGCGCACGCCGCGGGTATCGGTCGTGCGTGTCGCCTGCATCATGGTTTGGAATCCGCCGATACCGGAAGCGACGATGGTCGCGGTGCGGTCCCGTTGCTCTTCGGTGGAGGGAAACCATGCGGCCTGGGTGATGGCTTCGTTGGCGGCGGTGATGGCAAGCTGGATAAAGCGGTCCATCTGCCGCTTTTCCTTCGGCGACACGGCTTCTGCCGCGTCGTAGCCGGCCTCCGGGTCTTCGGCTTTGCTGGGAACGATGCCGGCGATCTTCGTGGCGATGTCGGCGACCAACGCGTCGGGCAGTCGGCGAATGCCGGAGCGGCCCGCCAGCAGGCGGCGCCATACCTGTTCCACCCCGCATCCCATCGGGGTAACCAGGCCGCAGCCGCTGACGACGATCCGACGCATCTTGCTCCTGGGCCAGCGCGAATTTCCCTCGCCCACGCGGGAGCTACGGGAGCCGCACCAATCCCGAATCCCGGGCATCATACAACGCCGGGGTGGCCGATCGCGTTCACCGGATCATTTTTTCAGTTGACTATCGTTTCCCGCTGAGGCTGGCAGCCGGCGAAACCCGCCGGCGGCCGACGCCTTGTCCTTTCATAAGCCGGCTGATCGAAGGACGATTCAGCGACGGGTTGCCTGAAATTTGGTTTCGGTCCCGAACACGCCCTCCATTCTGTCGCCGTTGACCTTGCCCCTGTAGACCCTGTCCCCAGCAACGAAAGTTATCTGGTCGCCGAGCATTTTGCCGCTCGTGATGGAGATGGATTCTTGGCCCGATTTCAAAGTTCCGGTCAGCATCTGGTATTTCTGCTGCAGCGCCAGTTCGCCTTGGGGCAATTGCCAGGTTCCTGCGACTTTTGCGGGGATGACCCAGAACATGGCCTTGCAATAGGCAGTACAATTTTCCGCAGAAATTCGATCGTCCGGCTCCCAGTCGCCCATATCGAAGGTATTCGACACCACGCGTGTTCCGGGTTTCATTTCCAGCAAGATCGGACGCAGCTTGAGATTCAGGTCCGACAACAGGAACAACGTGATCACCGTCGCCTTGCTGAAGTCGCTCTTGAATATGTCGCCCTCAACGAACGTCGCCATGTCGGAAACGCCGGCAGCGGCCGCATTGCGTTTCGAGAGTTCGACCAGATCGGGATTGTATTCGATGCCCTGTGCTTTGATGCCGCGCTTCGCGGCGGTGATGACGGTGCGGCCGTCGCCGGAACCGAGATCGATGACATGATCGTCAACCGTCACTCTCGCCATGTCGAGCATGCGGTCGACCAGCGCCTGCGGCGTTGGCACCCAGACGACGTCTTTTCCAGACTGACCGACCTGCGGCTCATAGGGCTTGGTCGCCGGCTGGGCGACAGCCGCGCCGACCATCATCAGCACGGCGAGGGTCGGGACGGCGAGCGATCGAAAGACACCAGCGGACGTCATGCAGCCTCCTATTTCATTTTGCACAAAAGGAACTCGTAGAGCTTCCATTACCGTTGCGCGGGTATCCATCACAGATCTGGCCTGTATGCATCGGCTCACTCCGCTGGCGCCGGCCGGCGCGCACGATTGAACAATAGCAACGGCGCCCCGACCGCGAGCACGCCTACGCCGAACAGTGCGCCAATGCCGGTATAGGCCAGGCTCGAATACAGCATCCAGAGGCAGGTTCCGACAAAGATAATTGGAAACACCGGGTATAGCGGCACTCGATACGGGGGGGCGTGCTCCGGATGGCGCCGGCGAAAAACAAAAATCGAAATGGCAATCAGTGTCATGAAAAACCAGAACACCGGCGAGGTGTATTCGACCATGGTCTTGAACCCATCGCGCGTCAGTGCGCCAAGGCCAACGAGGGCGACCGCAATTGCTCCTTGCAGAATGAAGGCGTTTGCCGGGTTTTCCCCCCGCGGGTTCCAGATGCCAAAAACCTTCAGCCCGGGGAGATCTCGGCCGAGGGCATAAAAGACACGAGCGCCGGTAAAAATCGTGGCATTCAGCGTGCTCACTGCCGCACCGCATACGAACACCGAGAGCAACGCCCCGCCGGAAGGCCCAAATGCCGAACGCGCCACATCGGCGGCGACAGCCTGCGACTTCTGAAGTCCTTCGAAACCGAGCACATAGAGATACGCCCAAGCGACGAGGAAATAGATGGCTGTAACGAAAACGACGCTCAATGTGAGCACGCGCACCATATCGCGAGAGCCGCCTTTCAGCTCCGCCGAAATATAGGACGCCTCGTTCCAGCCTCCGTATGTCAGCAGAACGAAGACCATCGCGAGGCCGAGCGGCGCATAGCTGCTTGGGCCGGTGGGGGCCAAAGACGGTGCTGGACCGCCGCTTGTTGCTGCAACCACGAGGCCCGCCGCGATCAGCATCACGAGGGCGCCAAGATCCAAGGTGGTGAAGATTTGTTGCGCGACCTTGCCTTGGGTTGTGCCTGCGACATTTATCGCGGTGAACAGCACCACGACGAGCGCTGCATGGATGGCTGGCCCGTACGCGCCCAGCGGCACCACGGCGTGTGCATAGTCACCATACACGAAGGCGACCAAAGCTATTGCGCCGGTTTGGATCACTGTGCAGCGGGCCCAGGCGAACATTAAGCCAACGGATCTGCCATAGGCGCGCGAGAGAAAATGGTACTCGCCACCGGGATCCGGAAAGGCGGTGGCAAGCTCTGCGTAGCACAGGGCTCCGATCAAAGTGAGCAGACCCCCGAGCAGCCAGATCGCCAGATAGTTAAAGCTGTTGCCGGCGAATTGCGCCGCCAGTCCCGGCGTGGCGAAGATGCCGACGCCCACCATCATCCCAACGACGATCGCTGCACCGTCGAGCATGGACAAGGTACCGCGCGGTCCAGCTGTCTTTCCGCTCGACATAGCTATTGGATCCTACATGGATGGATTGCGTTGGCCGGGCTCAGCAAGTCTCCCACATTGTCCGAACACCACAAGCCGGCCAAAAGTCCGTCCCCTCGCAAGCTTTTTTCGTTCGAATTCAAGCCCTTGCCTAGTTTCCCGGTGCCTTGTTCCCGGCTCCCAGCCGATCTTACCTATTATTGTAACCAGAGCGGTCACAATGGTTTGACTTGCGCCGCTAATCTGCCAGGGCAAGGCCGGGGCCGCAGACGGTGGTTATCGGAGGAGCCGCCGCCATGCACAATTACGGCCTCCAGGGCTACCCCTCAACCGAACCGGATTACACGATTAGCCGCGAGCATGCCCGGGCAAGGACGAACGAAATCTCTCGACGGCGCCGCGCGCGGCCTCCATTAGCAGGATGGCGTCGGCCGCATAGGTGAAGAGGCGGCAACCGCGTTCGAACCACGGCCCGATGTCTTCGCTCCGCTGGATCATCGTCGCGGATGCGCATGCGCCACCGGATACAGTCCGCACCTCTTTGATGACCCTTTCATTGGCGGCGATCACATCGGGATGGTTCACCTGCCCACCCAGCCCCATCGCGGTCGACAAATCGCCGCGCCCGACGCCGATCACGTCGGCGCCCGGACGTACCGCGGCTATCTCGCCAACCTTGCCGATTGCATCGGGATCCTCGACGATCGCCCAGATGCATACCCGCTCGTTTTGGCGCCGCACATGCTCGGGGAAGTCGGAGCGGCGTGAGTTATAGCCGCCCACCCGCGTGTGGCCGCAGGCGCCACGATGGCCGAGCGGCGGATAATACATGGCGTCGACCGCAGCATGAATATCTGCCGCGCTCTTCACGCCCGGCAAAGAGATCGCTTCGGCGCCGAGTTCCAGAACCTTCAGAATAAGGCTGGGATCGTGCGTATACAGGCGCACGATCGGCGATACACCGCCGGCGTCTGCTGCGCGCAGCATATGCACCAGCGTCTGCCAGTCCGCAGACGCGTGCTGCAGGTCGATGATGACATAATCCATGCCCGCATTGGCAAACAGTTCGACGATTTCCGGGGAGGGAAAAGTGACATAGGACCCGATCAGGGGCTTGCCCGCCCTGATCACCGCTTTCAGACCCTGGCGGGAATCTTTCGGCATGCACTCAGTTCGCGGGGGTATTCGACACTGTCCAGGTCGTCATCCCTAGGACAATAGGAAGGCGGCAGCAATAAAGGCCGACCACCTCGTGGTGGCCGACCTGCAAAGACGTGATGGCTGAAAACCCTTTGGGACGGTCACTCGTCGAGCCGCCTATTCCCTCTGCCCGGCGCTCTTTTCGGTCATTTACTGGATACCGCGATCATTTGTGGAGCCAGCGCCGCATCACCGAACTGGAGGTGGCCCTCGATATGCGCGCGCACCACCAGGAAGGCCATCAGAGTCACGACTACCGTGATACCGCCAAATACAGCTCCCAACAATCCGAGGCTTTTCTTGTCTGCCATGTTCAATTTCCTAGTCAACGTGGTGTTCGTACCTGCTTTCGAGGGCGGCTTGGCGCAGCGGTTTTGGTAAACACAATCCAACTCAGCGAACGCGTTTCGGGTTAACCGGGGGACGCGGGGTCAAAAGGGCGCCGACGCGGTCGCAGAAGCAAAGCGCGTCGCCGGTCCATTTCCATTTTCTACCTGCAGGAGGTTAGTTTTTGGTGAGGAAAGCTTGAGCACGCCTTTCTGCGTGGCAATTACAGGGGAATCTGAGACCACGTGGGCGCGCGGCAGCGCCCAAATGATCAGCACCGCCGCAAGCGGAAGGGCCAGGAATTTGGGGCTTAAGGGAAGCATCAGCTTTTCCTCGGGCTAGAAGCTCTGCAAGCCATTAGCTGCGTTCAATCGAGCGGTTAAAAGTTAGCGGCATGCATGACATTCGGGGCGGCAGCCGTGACCGCGCTGTTCGATTCGTGACTGACGATCCGAACCTGCCGTTCGTGTGCCGCGTCGAGGCAAGCGCCGGAGTAATAGGGCCAGGCTTGCTCACGACAATGCGTGCGGTCGCCGGCATTGGCCGTCCTCGCAAGCTGCTGAAGATTCTGCAAATCCTTCACCGCCGCCTGGGCTTCGCGCCGCGCCGCGACAAGATCGACGGCCTGACGCTCGGTAGCGGCCATGGCCGCCCCGTTCGCGGCGGTGAGCATGTGATTGACCGCAATCTCGTCCGCGACCACATAAATCAGCGAGACAAGGGCCGAAATCCCGACCATGATCCTGGTATTCATTGAAGCCTCCATGCATGCCTTTGCGGCTATGTTCTGGAGACCAGATATAATGCAGCCCTCTTTCCAGGCGTTTTCGTCGCCCAAGGATTATGGTTTCTTCCTGGCGCGAAATGTTTCGTCGGGATGCCCGCGACGAAACAAAAGTCCCGATACTCGCCCTAGAGCCTAGGTCTTGTCGTCCAAGGGCGAAAACACATATCCGCCTCCCCGGACTGTGCGGATCACACGAGGATGAGCCGGATCGGGCTCGATCTTGCGGCGGATTCTCATGATCCGGATATCAATCGCACGGTCAAATGCTTCCGGATCGCGCGCATTGGCGAGATCGAGGAGCCGTTCGCGTGATAGGACCTTCTTGGGATTGTCAGCAAAAACCTTTAGCAAGCTAAACTCTGAGGCTGTGAGCTGGTGCTCGTTTCCATCCGTGTCGCGCAGGGTTTGCGCCTCAACGTTCAGCCATTTCACCCCGAATTGCACCAGCGTGTTCTTCGATTCCCGGGTCTGCGCCCCGACGGCGGGCTTTGCCGCGGCGCTCCGGCGCAGCACCGCACGAATGCGCGCGAGCAATTCACGCAATTCGCACGGCTTGGCAAGATAGTCGTCGGCGCCAAGCTCAAGACCCACGATCCGGTCCACCGGACTCGCAGTCGCCGTCAGCATGATCACGGCCACTCCCGTCCGTTGCTTGAGATCACGGACAATCGAAAGGCCATCTTCCTCAGGCATATTGAGGTCTAGAACCACGAGGTCAGGCACCCGGACGTTGATAGCCTGTCGCAGGCTGCGGCCGCCGTCGCACAACTGAACATCGAAGCCTTGCATCCCGAGGTATTCGCCAATCATTTCCCGCGTCGGCGCTTCGTCATCGACAACAATAATGTAATTGCGCGCGGTCATGTTGCCGGCAACCTGATTGCGAATGTCGTTCCGGCACCAGAACCACTGCTTTCCGCCGCAACCGAACCGCCATGCAAATTCACGATGCGTTTTACGATAGATAGACCCAGCCCGGTAGAACTCTCGCCTCCTGTAGGCTTGGCCGAAAGCCTCTGAAACCGGCCGAACAGCCGCACCATGTCTTCAGGTGAAAGGCCGGGACCTTCATCGGCGACGGAAATAATGACGTCTTCCGCCTGCTGCGTCACGGAAACATGGATCGTCGAATCCCGCGGGCTATATTTGATCGCATTGCTGACCAGGTTGTCGATTGCTTCGCGCAGTCGATCTGCGTCGCAGGACGCATTCAGTTGCTCGGGCGCGGCGAATGAAAGCGTCTGATTTTTCTTGGCTGCGAGAGGCTGATTGGCAGCGCACTGCTCCGCCGCTAAGGCCGCAATGTTGACCGTCTCCTTTCGGATCTTGATGTCCATGGCATCAGCCATCGCGTCGGAGAGAAGATCGTTGACCATCCCTGACAGGTTCCGGGCAGCATTCGAGATGTGGTCGATTTGCGCCACGAGATTTTCCGTCTCCGGGCCGGGATTCAGCATGCTCGTGAGCATCTCGGCGCGTCCAAGAATGACGCCCAGCGGATTACGCAGATCGTGCGCTACAGTGCTCAGTATATCGCTTTTGAAGGCGTTTACCTTCTGCAACTCCGTCCATCGGGAAGCCAGTCTGCGGTTGGCGCTGGTCAGTTCCCGGGTGCGATCGGCAACCCGCTGTTCAAGTTGGGCATTCGCCTCTTGAAGCTGCTGATAGAGAATAACGTTGTCGAATGCGAGCGAGAGCCGGCTGGTGAAGATTTCAACGAGCGCGCGATCGGTGGCTGACAACTCACGTGCTGCTTCCAGCAGCACCACGACCTCTCGTCCGCTACCGGTCTGAATGTAGAGAATAGACCTATCGCCGGTAAAGTCATGACGACGACGTTGAAATGCCTCTTCGACCAGTCGTCTGAGGTCATCTTTCAACGCCGCAGCCAGCGAGCCGCCACCGATGTCGCGATAGCATCCCGAGCCTGCAAGAACTGAAAAGCTCGGCGTTCCGGTGCCGTTTTCCCGCAGCACCAGAATCCCGGCACAGTCGGCATTGAGCAGCGAAGCCATCTGCGTCAGAACCCCTTCCGCCAGACGCTGCATGGATTTCAGGTCGAACATTGTCGAGGCGGCATCAATGATGATTTCGAGACCGCGCCGGGTTTCGACCATACGCTGAAGTTGCTGATAGCTGCGCAATGCCGCCGTCAGGGACGTAAAAAGTCGGTCGGCCGTCAATTCGTTTTTTGCTTTGTAGTCGTTGATGTCGTAATCGACGATGACCCTTCGCTCCGGCGCCTGGCCCGGTTGGCCGGTCCGCAATATAATTCGGAGCGATTCCCGGTTCAGCGTGGTGCGGACATATTCGATCAGACCCAGCCCTGCGTCGTCTGTTTCCATGATGACGTCGAGAAGCACCACGGCCACATCCGGGTGCGCCTCAAGCAGTTGCCGCCCTTCCGCCGCCGAATAAGCTGATAACAGTTCGAGGCCGTGGCCGTTGAGGACATAGTCGCTTAGCGCCAGGCGTGTTCCGTCGTGGACGCTCTGATCATCATCGATGATGGCGATCTTCCACGGCTTGACGGATACCACCGGAGCGCGGCCTTCCGGTTCGTCAATGAGTTGAAGAAAGTCATCTTCATTCATCAATGTGCGCTCCGGACGGCGGCGCAGCGCCGCTTTCCATCGGTGCCTGGCGGGGAAGCACCAGCCTAAATACGGTCCCACGCCCGGGCTTAGAATTCAGGACCAACTGTCCACCCAGACGCTGCGTGACGAGAGTATGAATGATGTGAAGCCCCAGTCCCGTTCCTCCTTCATTGCGACGCGTCGTGAAAAATGGATCGAAGGCCTGCTTCCGTACTTCCTCCGTCATTCCGATGCCGTCGTCGGCAACAATAACTTCAACATTTTCCTGGTCCAGCGCCCGCGCTTCTATCCTGACGCGCCCAGTACGGCCTTCAGGAAAGCCGTGCGTCACCGAGTTAAGGAAAAGATTCGTAATTACCTGCCCATAGGAGCCGGGATAGCTGTTCATCAGAAGCCCTTTGGCGCAATCAACGTCCAATGTAATCGGCGCTTTCTTCAGGACCGGCCGCACACTTGCGACTATCTGACTCGTGGCTTCGCAAAGATCGAACTCGCGCTGGTCGGCCACGCTCCGATCGACAGCGACTTGCTTAAACGACTGAATTAGCTCACCGGCGCGCAACAGATTGGTTACCAGGAGCTGCGCGGAATCGCGGTTTAAGGCTATGAATTCTTCAAATTTGGAGCGGCGTATCGCGCCGTCTTTTATCTCTTTGGCGAACAGTTCGCAACGGCGCTGCAGGCTGGAGGCGACCGTCAGGCTGATGCCGACGGGATTGTTGACCTCGTGTGCTACGCCCGCAACAAGGCCGCCAAGCGCCGCCAGTTTTTCAGCTTCAATCAGACTGCGCTGAGCGGAACGCAAATCGGCGAGCGCCTTTTCCGCACGCTCTTTTGCACCCCGTAAATCATTTTCTACGCGTTTCTTCGCGATCGCGTTTTCGCGGAACACTACGACACTGCGCGCCATGTCGCCGATCTCATCGCGCGCTTCGGCTCCCGGAATAGTACGTTCGTATTGCTCTGCGACGATTGCGCGCATCGCTGTGCGAAGTTGGCGCAACGGAACGATGATGCTGCTGCCGATTACAACAGATACAAAGAGCACGGCCAGAACAAAGCTTACGGCGACAAACGCTATTACGCGGTAGATATTCGCTAAAGCCCGATCGAAACGAGTCTGCGCTTCTTGCTCCCGTTTCCGCATTTCTGAAGACAAGCCCTCGATCGTCGTAATCATCTTGGCCTGATTTTCGTCGATAGTGGTGCTCAGGATCTCGGCGCGTCTCTTCACATGACCGGAAAGTCTGCGTACGCCTTGTCGCAGGATATAAATCTGCTCCCCGATATCTTTTAGAATACTGCGTTGAGCGCCATCAACCGCCAAGTCCGAAGCTTGCTGGATTGCCGCTTGCATCTGCGACAGCGCCTGGTCCGCTTCGTTTACGCGTGTTGCTCCCGCCGGCTCATACAGCGCATTGGCCGCGGTAAACGCTGCGATAAAGGATTCTCGGGATTGGCGAACCGGCGCCAAAATTTCCGCGCCCTCACCGGTCCGGTCCAGTGTCGTGTAAAGACGCGCGATTGCGTTCGCCGGCGCGACGACCTCCGCATCGTAGCTTTGTGATATTGCGGTTTGTTCCGCGCGTAAGTCAGCAAAGCCGTCAAATAGCCTTTCCGTGGCCGCGCTAAGCTCGTTTACAGAGCTGGACAGCATCAAGTCATCTTTGCCTCGCAAACCTAGTGTTCCCAGGACGGCTTCGCGCAGCAGCAAAATTTCAGCGAAAATATCGGGCCCGGGCTGGTTGATATAGCGGTGAATAAGACTCTGGAGGCGCCCGGACTCGCTTTGCAGCAACCCAAGTAACTGGTCTGACTGGCGAACCTGCCGGACCTCGTTCCAGGCTGAATTCAAAATCCGCGCGCCATTCCAGATCAAAGCGGCGAGAACGAGTGCGACAAGAATATTGAGCGCCGCAAGCAGCAAGATACGCCAGCGGATCGGAATGGCACGGATATAGTCATCGGCCGCAAGCAGCGGACCAGCCCAGAACTTGAAAACAGATGCGCCGACCCGGCGTTGGCCCAGGCCTGCCACGCCTAGCTCTCCGTGCGGGTATTAGCGGCGCGGACCGCCGGTGGCACGAGACTGGCATCGCCTCTGCCGGCGGCCCGGAGCGCCAATGCCGTTGCAGCGAGATAATTCAAAGCCGGAAAACAACGATTTGGTGTTGAAGCCATGGTCGCCAAGCATGCTACAATGGAACTTCGTTTTGCACCACCACTGAGAAGCATGAGCGGCAGCGACACCAAGCGGGCAAATTGGCGTGTTCGGGCGCGGTATGCGGGCCTGCGCATGGTTTTGGCGGCGGTGGCATGGATCGGCGCGGCGGTCTGCCTTCCCGCCCATGCCGCAACCGAGATTCACCTCTGGCATGCGATGTCAGGGGAGCGTGAGCGGCAACTCGAGGCTCTTATTGGCCAGTTCAACGCGAGCCAGCATGACTACAAGGTCATATTGGTTTTAAAGGGTGGATACAGCGAAACTGTTATGTCGGCGATCTTCGCGGTTCGCACCCGGACACATCCGGCTATCGTGCAGGTGAATGAAATCGGCACGGCAACCATGATGGCTGCGGGAGGCGCTATCTACCCGGTTTATCAGCTGATGAAGGATCAGGGGGAGCCGTTCGACCCGAAGGCGTATCTGCCAGCCGTAGCCGGCTATTATACCGATATGGCCGGCAACATGTTGTCGTATCCTTTCAATTCGTCGACACCGATCCTGTATTACAACAAACAGCTTTTCAAAACCGCCGGGCTCGACGAGAACACTCCGCCCGCAACGTGGCCGGAAGTTGAAAAGGCGGCGCGCCGGCTGCGCGCTGCCGGGGTGCCGTGCGGCTTCACCACGCACTGGCCCTCTTGGGTTCACGTCGAGAACCTCTCCGCCCTGCACAATATTCCCCTCGCGACACGGTCGAATGGAATGGCGGGACTTGATGCCGAACTTACGATCAACAATCCTTTCATGACGCGGCACATCGCAGCGCTTGCGGAATGGCAAAAGGACAAGGTTTTTGATTACGGCGGACGCGCCACACAGGCTGAGCCCAAATTTCCTAATGGGGAGTGCGGCATTTTCATCGGTTCCTCAGGCTTGCGCGGCGACATAATCGCCAACGCCAGATTTCCGATCGGCTATGGAATGCTGCCTTATTGGCCTGACATAGCGGGCGCGCCGCAGAACTCGATCATCGGCGGCGCGACGTTCTGGGTTCTGCGCAATCGGCCGGAGTCTGAATACAAAGGGGTGGCAAAATTATTCACCTTCCTCTCGCAGCCAAGGATTCAGGCGGCATGGCATCAGACGACGGGCTATCTCCCGATTACCGCCGCGGCGTACGATCTGACGCGTGCGCAAGGCTTTTACGAGCGGAACCCGGGCACTTCGATATCGATCGAGCAGATCACGCTAAAGCTGCCGACCGAGAATTCGAAAGGGCTGCGGCTTGGGTCATTTGTTCTTATCAGGGACGTCATCGAGGATGAAATCGAGCAAACGCTAGCCGGCAAGAAATCAGCTGCCGAGGCGTTGGATTCCGCTGTTCGGCGCGGCAACATATTGCTCCGGCAATTTGAGCGCGCGAACCGATAACAACGGCACTCGGTCCCAACGCATTCGACGGACTGATAAAGCTCAGAGAACGCAGGATCCACCCCTGCCCCTTTCACCCAGACGCAACGTACCGCAGATGGGTCAGTTTGCCCGCGCGCGTCCGGCAGAGGCGCCGGCGATCCGACCGAATACAGAACCGGAAGTCAGGCCCGTGCCGCCCGGATAATTGAAATAGAATAACCCCCCGACCAGCTCGCCTGCGGCGTAGAGCCCGCCGATCGGCTGGTAATCCGTGTTCAGCACCTCGCCGTCGGTGGTGATACGCAGCCCGCCGAAGGTGAAGGTGATGCCACAGGTCACTGCGTAACCCTCATAAGGCGGCTGGTCGATGGTATTGGCCCAGTTGCTCTTGTTGATCGCCAGACCTTGGGTCTTTCGACCATCCTTGATGTTGGGATTGAAGGGAATCTCGGCGCGGACCGCGGCGTTATATTCGGCGACTGTCTTGACAAACTGGGCGGCGTCGACACCTTCGAGCTTACCGGCCAGCTCTTCGATCGTATTGGCGGTTACCTTGGTGATTTGACGGATCTTGTATTCGTCACGCTGCAGATGCTTCACCTTCTGGTCGAATATCTGCCAGGCGAATTGGCCCGGCTGTTCGAGAATAACGCGGCCGTATCGCGCGTAAGTGTAGTTGCGGAAGTCGGCGCCTTCGTCGAGAAAGCGCTTGCCGGTCGCGTTGACCATGATTGAGAACGGATAAGAATGTTTCTGGAATTGGTCGCCGACCGCGAGGTCGCCGAATTCCGGCGCGTTCCTCTCCCATCCGACGGCGTGACAGCCTGACCAGTTGCCGCATGGGCTGGCGCCTATCTCCAGCGCCATGCGGATGCCGTCGCCGGTATTGAAACGGGTTCCGCGAACCTTGGCCAAGTCCCAGCCGGGGCCAAGATAGCGCGTGCGCCACTCCGGATTGGCTTCAAAGCCGCCGCACGCAAGCACGACCGCCTTCGCCCGCAGCTCGCGGACTTCGTCCTCCTGCCGCACGCGCACCCCCTCAACACGAATGCCGTCAGAGAGCAGCGCGAGTGCACGCGTCTGATAGAGAATCTCGATGCCCTGTTTTTTGGCGGCAGCCGTCAGCATATTGACGAGGCCAGGACCGCCGCCGACCGCATCCAGCGTGAGGCCGCCCCAAAACTTGAACTTTCCTTCGATCTTGAATGCTTGCCGACCGTAAATCGGAATAAAACGCACACCTTTTGAGCGCATCCAGTTCAAGGTATCGAAACTGCGCGTAACCAGGAGTTCGACGAGATCCGGATCGGCGCGGTCCTGCGTGACGCGGGCCATGTCATCGAAAAACTGGTCCTGGGTATAGGTGCCGAAATCGGAAGTCGCGATTTCCTCCTCGGTAAGATCGGGGACGAGGGTCTTGATATCGTCGAGGCCGTTGTAGACGACGCGCATCGAGCCGGCGGTGAAGCGGCTATTGCCGCCGGATTCCTCTTCCGGCGCTGCTTCCAGCATCAAGACCGATGCGCCTTGTTCACGCGCCGCCAGCGCGGCGCAGAAGGCTGCATTGCCGGCACCAACGACAATGACATCGAAATCTGGCATACCCCGTCGCCTCAACTTAAATGCGGATGCACGAGCGTATCACGACTGGCATCCCGGCAGGCAAGCTCTGCAATTCGCAGGCGCCGTCATTCCTCGCACGGCCTCAGCTGACAATTTACTCGGCGGTGCGCTCACAGCCCCCTCTGGGTACGATTTACTTCGATCGAAGTGCACTGCATATATACCAAAGCGCCCAACCTGTAATTGGGCGAAAGCATAAGGGGCACGCGTGGCGAACAAACCGCTGGAAGGGCATGTCGCGGTCGTCACCGGCGGCGTGCGACGCATCGGTAAGGCCATCGGACTGGCATTGGCGCGCGACGGGGCGGCGATCGTCGTCAATGCGCGGTCCTCGCGCAAGGAAGCCGAGGCGACCGCGATGGAGATCGAAGCCGCCGGCGGCCGTGCCCTTGTCCACCTTGCTGACATCACGGATGAGGCCGCCGTCGCCGGCATGTTCGAGGCGGCGGTGAAACAGTTTGGCCGGATCGACATCCTGGTGAACAATGCCGCCAACCGCGAACAGGTGCCCTTCACCGAGATGACGTTCGCGCAGTGGCGCGCCTACACCAGCGTCATCCTGGACGGTGCCTTTCTTTGCTCGCGCGCCGCGCTCCGCCAGATGGCCGGCGCGAAATACGGCCGCATCATCAATATCGGCGGCGTCAGCGCCCATATGGGCGCGGCGGAGCGAGCCCATGTGGGCACGGCCAAAGCCGGCCTTGTGGGGCTGACGCGCGCGCTCGCGCTCGAATTCGCCGATCGGGGCATCACGGTCAATTGCGTGGTTCCCGGCCGGATCGGCGGCGAGCGTTCCGCCACCTCCCCCCACGGCGTCGCCCCGCCTGCTCCCGTCGGGCGCGACGGCTATGCCGAAGAAGTTGCCGACGTTGTGCACCTGCTCTGCCTACCGAACGGCGGCTACATTACCGGACAGACCATCCATGTCAGCGGCGGGCTCTATCTGCCGTAGCGCCTGGTGTTGGACTGGATCGGTTGCGCGCTGGCCGGGAGCAGGCAGAAAGAAATTCAAACGATATTGTCGGTGTTGCAGAAGGGCCGGCGGCGGCAACCAGGCGCATGTGCTTGGCCACCTTGTCGCGCTTGCGGGGTGAGGTGCCAGCAGCCTGCGACAATCACGGCCTTGCCAAGCTGAAAACCCGCCTTTCCGGCGATATGAATAGTTGCCACAATGGGAAACAATAAGCCGAAATAATAATCCCATGAAATCGTGAGGGAGGAATGCAATGAAGCACTACAGCCTTCTCGCTGGCGCGACGATCCTGCTCACGATCGCCGCCACCGGACCGTCGACGGCACAGTATCAGCCGACACAAACGGTCGAATTCGTCGTGCATGGCGGTCCGGGTTCGGGCAATGACGCCTTTGCCCGCGCGATCGTCCAGATGATTGAGAAGGAAAAGCTCGCACCGGTACGCTTCCAGATCTCAAATCGGGTGGGCGGCGGCGGTACTCTGGCGGCGTCCTACATCGTGGGGAAGAAAGGCGATGCTAACGTGATCGGCCTTTATACCAGCGCTTGGATTTCCAACCCGCTGGCGCAGGCCGAAGCCACGTCACGGGTGCAGGATATGACGTCGGTTGCACGTCTTATCCTCGAGCCGGCGGTCGTGGCGGTGAGAGCGGAGTCGCCATACAAAACCCTGAAGGAATGGATTGAAGACGCCAAAACCAAGCCCGGGCAGATGAAACAATCAGGCGGCTCGGCGCTCGCACGCGACGCGCTGGTCTACCATTTGCTCATGTCGAATACGGGAGCCAAATGGTCATTCATCTCCTTCCCTAGCGGCGGCGAGCGCATTGCGGCACTGCTGGGCGGCCACGTCGATCTCTTGATGCTCGAGCCAAGCGAAGCCGGTGAGCTTTTGCGCGCCGGAAAGCTGCGCGCGCTCGCACAAATATCTGAGAAGCGTCTTCCCGGCTTCGAGCAGGTGCCGACCTTGAAGGAAGCCGGCGTCAACATTCCCGATGTTCCGCAGGCGCGCGGCATCATTGGACCACCCGGCATGCCAGCCGAAGCGGTTGCGTATTTTGAGGACTTGATGCGCCGGGTAACAAAAACGCCGTCTTGGGAGAAATACCTGGAAGAGACCAAGATCGAAGGTGCTTTCCTCCCGTCAAAGGACAACGCCGCCTTCCTCGCGCAATACGAGACGCAGTTGCGGTCGGTACTGCAAACCGCCGGGATCAAAACGGTTCGCTAGCGCGGATCCCAAGCCGTTGCCTGATCTTAAAGAAAAAGCCTTGCTGTAAAGAGATGCAGCGGACGAGAATGGCTGCCGCCGATCTTCGGCGCCTTTTTTAACTTGCGGTAATTAGAAGACCACCGCGAGTTGCTCCGGTGGCATCCGCTCTTCTTCGTGCGGCGCTGCATCATCGCCTAAGCGGCGATGGAGCGGCGGCGTGGCACGAGATCGGTGATTTTTTCCTGTTGCAGCCGCGGCGGAACAACCAGATTCTCGGGCGGAAGCTTTTCGGTTAGCATCGCCGGCGGCATCGCAGCCGGCAATGGATGGGGTGCAGGGGCTAAGACTTCTGCCGGGAGCTCCGTGCGCGTCGTCCAGATGCTGCTGAGCATGGCCATGGTCGAGGACCAGGTCGAGACATTGACGGCAGTGGCATCAAACCCTGACGTGAATAGTTTGCGGATCAACAGATCGCGTTCGACGGTGTCCGCTACCTCAAACCTAACTGCCAGGAAATCTCCGGTCTGCCGCACGACGGTGCCGGGGACAAACCCGACCTCACTGATGAAAAGTCGTATCCGCTCGCCGGCCTGCAGCG
Source organism: uncultured Alphaproteobacteria bacterium (assembly GCA_963728585.1). GTDB lineage: Bacteria > Pseudomonadota > Alphaproteobacteria > Rhizobiales > Xanthobacteraceae > CANKHA01. The sequence goes on along the minus strand of CAVSLB010000025.1, from coordinate 50,081 downwards.
TCAACTCGCGCTCGAAGTCAGGCTCAATAGCTACCCCCGAAAGCGACATGTCCCTCACACGGCCGGCCGAGAGCGCGCCGGCTGCGCTGAATATCCAGATCGGCTCAACGAATTCGAAACGTTCTTCATCGCGGCGCGCGGGCGCCTGCAGCGTCGTCATACAGGTAAGAAAGAACACAACGATATTGTTTGCCGCCCAAAACGCCACGATGGGAAACACCGCCGCTTCTGCGATCTGCCATTCCGGCAACGCATTGATGACCAAGCCGCTGACCGTCAACATCATCAATGCAGCCACACTCCAAAAGATGCCGCGCGCATAGCTGGCTTCCCGCGCGCTGCTACCTTTCGGCGTCACCTTGAACAGATGACCGCGCGGTTTTATTAGCGTGAGCAGAACTGTCGGGAGAATTTTAAAGCTCTGCAGCAATCCGAGCACCTGCGCGGCTAGCGGAAATAACTGCCCGGGTGCGTAAGCGCCGATGCCGCCATATACTGCGAGTATCGCCGGAACGAGATAGTAGATAACCTGATCCGCGTCGACTTGCGAAACCGGCGAGATGCCCGCCCACAGGAACACGATCGGCACCAGCGCCGCGAACAGCGATTGCAGACCGATCGAAAGCCAGTGCGTCGGCAGGAACATGAGCCGTTGCATGAGCGAAAGGTTGGCGCCGAACGGTCCCTCGCGCAGAAATAGGATCTGGATTGCGCCTTGTGCCCAACGTTGGCGTTGCACGAAGAACGCGTCAACACTTTCGGGGGCAAGCCCCAAGGCGAGCCGCTCGCCCAAATAGCGCGTGATGTAACCCTTGCGCAGCAGCGCGAGGGTGAGCAGCATATCCTCCGTGACTGCTTCTGTCGGCAGCGCGCCGCCGATGGCATCGAGTGCCGCCCTTCGGGTGAGCGAATTGGACCCGCAGCAGAAAGCGGCATCCCAGCCGTCTCGACTCGGCATGATTGCGTCGAAGAAGAAGCGCTGCTCATCGGGGATAGCCTTGCGCATCGCAAGGTTCGTCTGCAGCGGGTCGTGATTGTAAAAGGTGTGCGGGCACTGCACGATGCCAACATTCCGGTCTGCAAAGAAGCCGATGGTGCGCATGAGGAAATTGCGTTGCGGGGCGAAATCGGCGTCGAAAATAGCGAAGAATTCACCGCTGGTATGGGCAAGCGCATGATTGATGTTGCCAGCCTTCGCATGGCTGTTTTCCGCTCGCGTGAGATAGCCCGCGCCCTTAGCGGCGCAATAGGCTTTTAGCCACGGCCGGCGGCCATCATCGAGCACCCACACGCTGGCTTTCGGGTAGTCGAGACAGAGCGCCCCAATGATAGTCTTCTCCAATACCTCGATCGGCTCGTTGTAGGTTGGGATTAATACGTCAACCGAAGGCAGCTGATCGGGCGGCAGCGCGCGCATGCGCGCTTCGTGCGCATCAGCTTCCGCCCGGCGATCCGTTGGCCTTAAAAACGTGATGTAGAGTAGCAGTTGGTCGGTGATGGCGAGGAGCTCGACAGCGAAGCAGAGCCAAACCCAGCCTGTCTCGTACCATGCGCCACGCGCGGGCAGCACCGTTTGGAAGAAGCGCCAATCCAGATACCGAGCGATGACCAGCCACACCACAGCAAATATCAAAAGGCGCGCCCAACCTCGTTCGCGTGGCAATAGCGGACCAAGGGCATAGACAAGGCCCACGACGAGCAGCGTCGGCGCGATAAGCCCGAGGAAATCGCTGTCCAAGCTAGTTGCTCTTTTGAGCGTTGGCGGCAGTCTCGATGGCTCCGCCGGACAACCGGCGGACAATCTGGCTCAGATCGCCGAGAAAGCCGAATTGCCGCGGAAACCGAACCTCGGCGAGGCGGCCAATGTTGCAGAAGCTGTTCTGCTGCGACTCTTGCTGCGGAAGCTCGATTTCGACCGTTACGCTATTGGGATGAGGAACCGGAACCTGCGCTGCCAGCAGTCGGTCATCGGTGCGCGCGGCCGAGCCGCGCACCTGTCGCACGATGCCCGGGCGCCATTCGTCACTGCCGATAAGGCGCACGGCTTGCCGTGTCGCCGGCCTTTGTTCGTTCAAATTCCCGCTCGGGAAGCTCGACCGCGACGAACCGGCGCTCGCAGCTGGCGAGATCGAGCAGGGTCTGCCCCTCCGTCACTGTCGAGCCGGGACTTGCGGCCACTGCCCAGACGACGTGGTTTGCCGGCAGAAAAAGATCGACTTGGCTGAGACGATGAAGCCGCTCGCGTTCTTCCGTAATTTCCGCCCCGAGTTTCGCCGAGCGCGAGCTTTCTTCCAGGATCTGTATTTCAAGCTCCTGCCGACGCAGGACCAAGCGGTCGCGCTGCTGTTGCGAGTAGGGACTATCATTTGCACCATCGCGCAAAAACACGCCCTCCTTCGCAGATTCCAATTCGACCTGCAGGCGCCGCAGCCGCGCTTCGGCCATCTCGCAGCGAGTGGAAACGGCTTGTTGTGAGGCGAGCGCCTCCGCAGTCCGGATTTGTGATGCCAAGCCCCTTTCGACCAGTTGCTCCATGCGGGAGCCGACTTGTTGCCGTTGCTGGACCTCCGCGAGACAGCCCGCCCGCTCCGCCGCCGTCTCAATGGACTCCTGGGTGAGCCGCTCAGTCATGCCCTTGCGATAGGCCTGAATACGATTAGTGAGTTCGCGATCGAACTCGGTGATCTCGGCGAGTTGGCGACGCGCGAGCTGGGCGCGTTCTTGCGCCATTGCTTGCTGCCGCTCGAGATCGAAAATATGCCGGCGGTCAGGCGAGAGCGCGGCAACAAGCGGCACGTTCGCCGCCTCGCTTGATAAGGTCGCCCTTGTTCGGAAGATCCCGTGTCAACCGCCCGGCGATCGGCGCCGCGACGCGAACCAGTTCGGCGTTGACAAAGGCCGAGGGCGCCACTCGGTAGGCCAAGTACGGAACAAAGCATCCAGGCGGCGACCAAGATGAGTATGAAGGCGAGCGCCAGGCGAACCGGTCGCCTGCGAACTAAGGATTGCCAGTGATCCGAATGGCTCATTTCTTGCCCGGTTTCTAACCAACTGCCTAACCTTTCATTTGGTACCGCGTTGCAGTAAACAGGCGATAAAATGACATGGCTTCCAGCCAATTAATTTACTCGCTAAGCTTTGATTGATAGGGGTTTTGCGTGGCGGCGGGTGCCTAGCAGTTTGCCGCAAATGCCTGGACTATCATGCGCTTAAGAGCCAACGGTAAGCTTTGCGATTGAAAACCTGGTCCGAATGTTATCCTGCCGACTTTCGCGCGGCCCAATACTTTGCTGGGGCAGATATCCCCGAGCACTTTCTTTCAACCAAGTAGGCTGCCGGCTTGCTGACGCAGCGGCTTACCGAAACAGCACCAGATGAACCGATCTTGGCAGCACGCCTCCCAACTGCTCAGCCAGCGGCAAGCCCGATGAATCTCAACACGCGACCAGCAGCTTCGCCCTGACTGGGATTGCGGCGGCCGGGCCCCAGGGCCTCCGCGCTGCAAAGGTGGAAAGTCCCGGAACGATTTCGAGAAAGAATCCCTTAACTATTGATTGAAAGGATCGCTCAAGCTTTACAAACCAGAGACGCGAGGGCACTCCATGCCGCGATACTACTTTGACCTATGGAAGGGAAACGAACATATCCAAGACGAAGAGGGAACTGACATGCCCGGCCCGAACGCAGCGAAGGATGAGGTTCGAGAGGCGTTGGGCCAGTTGGCGAAAGAAGAGCTCATGCAGGAAAACCCTTCCCGTGAGCTTCGGGTTATGGCCAAGGACGGTACCAAACCGATATTTCTAGCGCGGGTTCAGTTGGATTGGGAAGCATTTCCCTAAATGGGCGCTCTGCGCTCTGGCCGGATCATCATAGTCCTACGAATCGCGAAATTGCACCGGTAGGTGTTCGCGCCGATCAACGGAAAATGAGAATATATCTGGGCGCGAGTAGTGACCACAAACGTCCAGGGATCTTCGCGCGCGCCGCGCCATCTCCTTGTCAATTTCAGCGTACAGAATTGCCGGATCCCGGTTCAGTGGGCCGGCAGCGATAGCGCCGCTCGGCTTGACCACAACCGCCCCGCCGTCATTGATCCATTCGTTGGGATCAAACAGCTTGTCAAAGTTGGGGAAATCCGTCGGAATGTCTTTTCCCTGCAAAGCAGTCGCGGTGCTGATGACCCAGCACCCCGCTTCGCGCGCGATGTGGCGCATTGAGGCCACCCAAGTCTCGCCACTGTCCCAGGTAGGCGCAACATAAATATCGATCTCCTGGGCACAGAGTGCATAGCGAGCAAGCGGCATATAGCTTTCCCAGCAGATGAGCGCGCCAAGTCGACCCGCCGGCGTGTCCACGACCTTCAGCCCGCTCGCGTCACCCATCCCCCAAACCATCCGCTCTGGGTTGGTCGGCATGAGCTTGCGATGCCGGTTCAGAATTCTCCCGTCTGGCCCAATGATGACGACCGTATTGAACAGAGTCGTGCCAGTGAACCGGCTGTCCAACTCATTTAATCCAAGTACGATGGTGACGTTATGTTTGGCAGCGGCGTCAAGAACAGGCTGCAGGTCACCGCGCGTCAGGTCAACGGAGTTTTGCCGAAGGCGCGCGTGGATCTCGCTGGAAACTGCCATGTCTCCGCCAGGACGAAGACGCCAGATCCAAGTTGGGTAGCCGGGAATATAGGCTTCCGGAAAGACCAGAAGAGAAGCGCCTTCCCCGGCCGCCTCATCGATCTGCTCCAGCACTTGAAGGATCGTCTTTTCACGGTCCAGGAAAACGGGAGGCCTCTGGATGACCGCAATCTTAGTTTTCATTTCACTCTCCAGCTAAACGATTGCTGCAAGCGCTTGCGGATTGGTCCGGCAACCGCGTGGCCATCGGATCCCGCGTCAATGGCCCAATCTGCATGAAAGTACGCGCCAGGGAAGTGTGTGGCAGGATCCTCGGGATTTATCGCAATAGGTATCCAGTCGCCTCCGCGGCCGATGGGCGCCTTCCGCTGCAAACCAAGATCGGCCATAGCTACTGCCTTGCGCTCCTTCTGTCCCCGCTCCGCAGGCCCGCCACAGACTTAAGGTCTACCCGCTTTTGTTGGCAGGGATAAGGAGCAGAGGGTCATCACCTAACGCTGATCGGGATCGTGCCAGTGTGCAGGCGCTCAAAACGAGCGTAGCTGTGCCGAAACCACCACCGACTGCCCCCGTTTGGTCGAGCAGCCCCCTCTCCCACCCCTAGGATGCAGGGGAAGCCGCAAGGCAATCGGTTCTGCTTCCTTTTCCTTTGGCCCTAAACCAACGTGGGTGATATGGTTCGGCGCGGCGTCGGAAACCCCGCAGGCCGCGCTGTGCAAGTCCCCGATCGAATTAAGCTCGCGGCGTAGGGGTGCGGACACCGCCCGCGCCCCAGTATCCGGCGAACCGATTCTTTTGAGAGGTCGGCAGCGTCGGTCAGGCTACCAATAGCTGTGAGGCTTCCTTGCCGACCCTGTCGATCTGTATCCCCACGTACAACCGATCGCGGTGTCTGGCAGAGCTACTGGACAGCATCCTCGCGCAAAACATGCCCGAGATTGAAGTTGTTGTCAGCGACGACGCCTCGCCAGACGATACGGTAGCTGTCGCTGCGAGCTACCAGGGCAAGATTGCGCGTTTCAAATTCATTCGGCAGCCGGAGAACATCGGGCTCGATCGCAATTTCCTGGCCGTCATGGAAGCGGCCAGCAGCGACTATATCTGGCTGATGGGCGACGACGATCAGCTGGAACCAGATGGCGCGCGTCGGGTCATGGACGCGCTCGAACGCTGGACGGGCATCTGTGGGTTGACAGTGGGAGTGATCGATTACGATCCGGAAATGCGCCGACCCGTCGGAGTGCGCGCGATGCCGGCCACCCAACGCATGGAAGGCGTCGGTAACGTCTTTAGTAAGATCTCGGAGTTGCTGGGCTTTATGTCCGCGCTCGTCGTCGATCGGGAGAAGTGGCAGAGCATCATTCGCGAAGGGGCTGCGCGCGGCTACGAGAATTACTATGTGCAGGTCTACGTCGTGGGTCGGATCATTGAGCGTAATGGCGATTGGGGCATCGTGCAGGAGCCGTGCGTACGCTTTCGCACGAGCAACGATCAATTGCTAGGTAAGTTCGGTTGGCGCAAACGCCTCGAGATCGATGTGATCGCCTACGATCAGATTGCCGACGGGTTATTCGCGCAGGATCGGGATTCTTGGCGCGCGATGCGTCAGCGCGTGTTCGACACGCATGTCATGGCGCGGCTGGTGAATGCTAAGACCCAGCGCGGTCCGACGCCGGGACTCTTGCCTGCAGCTGCGTTTCTGTTTCGCCACTACGGAAGCATGCCGTCGTACTGGACGAAAGCCTTACCCACGCTGTTCGCACCCAAGTGGATGATTTGAAACGCACGCACAGCGTACCAGCGGTTTTCGAAGTCTTCGGGCTCCGCGCGAGCCAGGAAACTATCGACCAACTGAGCGGTTGTGTGGCGCGGACTGGCGACCTTGCAAGTCATTACCTGTCTGACAAAGGTGTGTCGTTCGCGGTGACTTAAAGGTCTTGCGGGGTGCGAAGGTAAAACGCTATGCACATGCCCAGGACAGCGACGGTTACCGCCAGATACACGACCAATTCCTCGCTGGTCATCAAGAGCTACTCCGGCGCCTTCGGTCCCGCGCAAATTGCTCGGCAAAGAGGCTTACCGTTTGCCAAGAGAGCTGGCTTGCGGCGTCTGGTAAACAATGTCGGGCTTGCTGTTTTGCTCGGCGAGATCGGCCAACCGCAAATAGCTCTGGGCCATTAATTCGTAGTCAGCGCGCGCACCCGGGTCTGTTTCCCGCGCCGCCTTGATCAACAATTGCGCTGCCTTGAGGCGAAGTTGATCGCCAGAGCTCATCTGCGAACTCGCGTCCTTCGGAGCGAATTTCGTACGACTCACATCCTTGCATTCTTACATTTGCTCCGAAAACGTTAAGCAAATCTTAACGCTTCGCCCCTCTATCGCTCCAGGTTGCGCCTACGGCTGAAGGTACCTGCAGTCGTCTCAATCGAATCGAAGAGGTACGGGCAAATGTGAGAGTGCATCAGCTCGAGCCATTGCGCTGACGCCAATGGCGCGCTTCGGCAGTGTTATCCCGCAATCCAGCCGAAGAGCGCCACGAGGCGGCAATCAATCAGCGTACCGCGTTGCCGTTACGACAATCGCCGCAGCAATAGTAACAACCACTACAATCACGACCATCAGAGAGAGCTTGCTCTCTTGATGAGAGGCTTTGTCCTTTACGGCTTTTTTCCATGGCACTCTTTTTGTTGCTGTGATGGTCACAGAGCATGCCATTACGACAGCAGCGAAAGCCTTAATTCGAAGCTTGACTTCGCGCTACGGGAAAGATGTTGCAGCGGCGCTAAGCGCAGAAGAACTAGCGTCGCCCAAGGTGATCGACTATATCCAAGGCGCTACGACCCTTTGGAAAGCCGAACGCTGGTCCGGCTTGCGAGTGAGGGCAGTTGATGGCATTCAAGCTCGACGGCTTTTGGCAACAATTGCAAAACCTCTTTCAGTCCGGCAGGGCGCAATGGAAACTATGGGAGCCGGCAAGGCGCAGTGGATATTATGGGATTAGATCGCGATTTTTGGGCGGGCAAGCGCGTCCTTTTGACGGGCCATACTGGATTCAAAGGAGCTTGGCTCACGCTTTGGCTCGCCGAATTAGGCGCCCGGGTGACCGGCTATTCTTTGGATCCGCCGAGCGAACCGAATCTTTTCAATATCGCCCGCGTTCGTGACAGTCTCGCTGAGCATCACCACGCGAACGTCCTCGACCTGCAAAAGATGCAGGCTGCAGTCGCTAAGGCGGCACCTGAAATAATCTTTCACCTGGCGGCGCAATCACTGGTGCGAACCAGCTATCGCGAACCTGTTTACACTTATGCAACCAACGTCATGGGAACAGCTCATGTGTTGGAGACCGCGCGCCTTGCAAGTTCGGTTCAGGCGATCGTCGTCATTACGTCTGATAAATGTTACGAGAACCTGGAAACTGGTCACCCTTACCGCGAGAGCGATCCGCTTGGCGGACATGACCCTTACAGCGCGAGTAAGGCTTGCGCCGAGGTGGTGACAGCGTCCTATCGGGCAAGTTTTACGTCTGCGGCGAGTTCGAGGCTGCGGGTTGCTTCTGCGCGCGCCGGAAATGTCATCGGCGGAGGCGATTGGGCCGCCGACCGGCTCATTCCCGACTGCGTCCGCGCCTTTTCGGAAGGAAAGCCAGTCGTGCTCCGCTATCCGGAAGCGGTGCGGCCCTGGCAACACGCGCTCAATCCGCTCTTTGGCTATCTGCAGTTGGTGCAAGGCCTATTGAGCGACCATGCTGACCGCTATGCAACCGCGTGGAATTTCGGACCCGACGCATCCTCCGAGGCCACCGTTGGTGATGTCGCCGCCAGCGTCGCCCGTGAATGGGGATCGGGCGCGCAGGTGCAAATCGACCGCGCAGGCGCGATCCATCGCGAAGACGCAATGTTACGGCTTGATTCAAGCAAAGCCCGGGCGGAGCTCGGCTGGCGCCCGCACTGGTCGCTGGAGCGCAGCCTGCAAGAAACCGTCCGCTGGTATCGCGCATGGCAAGAGGGACACGACATGCATCGCTTTTCGCTCGAACAAATAGGGGCTTACCAGCGGGACGGCGCATGAGTCCGAAGGTTGCGCGGGGTCAACGCAAGCTGATACCCGCGGCATACACCCGATTTCATCGTAAGGGCTTCCGGCGGCCTCGTATCGGGCGGAGATAATGCGCTCCTTGTATGCAATCGGATGGCGCGCTAGTGCTCGGCGCTGCTAAACTAAGCCTTTACATAATCAGCCGCCGGATTTCGCCGCTGTGTCAGGGAAGCTGTCGTCGAGTAAATTTTCAATAAGTTTAAGTTTCTCGATGTGTACTGTGAGATTTGTAATTCTCTGCCGCGCACTCAGGTAACGTTCTTCCGCTTCCACCAATGCCGTTTCATCTTCCGGCTCGCGCGCGCCGCCAAACACCTCCGTTCCAACCAGGCCTGATGCCTCGTCCCTGCTAAGTTCCAGGCGCTTTCGAACGCCTTCGAGTTCGCGGGTCGCGCTCGCAATGCCAATCTGCACCGCATCGCGAATAGCGGCCACCCTCAGGCGGTCTGTCTCCCGATCTCGCGATGGCGATCGAAACCGAACTCTAAATGAGAACATCAAGGACCTCGTAATTCCAGCCCGTTACCGAGTATCCCGGCCCACGAATGGCGGTGGGGTTTCCTCGGAACTCCGCATTTTCGACGTTTTCCCGCAGAATGATAGCGGCGAATCACCGGATGATGTAGATCTTTGCGCCTGTCCGATTGCCGTGGGCTTGGAATACCGATTTCCGAGCACCCACTTATGTCACTTCGCGTTAAGTGCGGTTTTTTAAGATCGTTCCTGATGCGCTGTTGCGGACTGCCCATAACGATCAACGAATCGACTTGAGTCTGGTCGTCCGACCATCGCAGCTGGCTGAAAGCCGAGATCGAATGACCGAGACACTGACGCTCTGTCTGATAGCAGCTGTAGGGCTAATGACCGGGATGTGGTGGCGCATCTATATACTTATTGCGCTAACCCCCCTGGCTTGGGCGGCAGCGTATCTTGCGGCGCCATCTCAAGAATATTCAACTTACGCGACGATCGGATTTGTGATCGGTGGAGGCATGGTTCTGCAGATTTTCTATTTCATCGGAACCACTATTCGCTCCCTGTCACAGATGCGGAGACAAAGATACCGAGCCTTCACTTTGGATTCCGGGGATCTTTCAGAAAACAGAAAAGTATACGACAACAGCAAGTGAGCAGAATATTCAGCTATTACGCCCGCCTTTGAATTGGAAAATCTTCGGACCTCGCCGGTAGGTAGGTCAGCGTTCTCTTTCAATTTCGTGTTTGCGGCCCGAACGCCGGTTCCAACGACGACCGAGGACCAATGAGTGGCCGTTCGGAGGTGTCGGTTTGCGGTGACAAAGCGGTTGTTGCGCTTAGGTCGTGGGCGGTAGGCACTTCGACCTTGATGGTATCGCCTGGTCCCAATACGGTTGATTCCAGCGCCTGCTGTTCAAACCCCTCAGGCATTTTTTCGCGCAGGATTGCGTAGATCGGCTGTACTTTGGCGTCAGGCGAACCCGCGACGAGAGATTTCGAGCCAACACCTTCGGTCTCTTGAAGCAATCGTCTGGAGGTGGCGGTCTTGCGGCGCACCTCGTCAATCTTGCTTTGGACCTCACGCAGTTCTCGGGCGGCCTCAGTCGCTCGGTTGTTCTTCAATTCCAACAGTGCAATGTCCGTTCTGCTAATTTCCTGCCGAGCCTTGGAAAGCGCAGTTCCGACTCGTAGGCGGTCTCCTTCAATCTGCGCAATTGTACGCTCCAGCAACAGTTGTCGGGGCGCAGCGGACAACCCTCGCTCGACGAGTCCGGCGATACTTTGAAGTTCTTTCTTAACGAGCGAGATCTGAACGTCTTCCGTTTTGAGCTGTGCTTCGAGCGAGAGGATTTCCTGATCAAGATAGCGTTTCAGCTGGTTCAGGGCCTGTCTCTGCGTTGCTAGCGCCTCGCGGCGCGCCTCGAAGATCTGCCGCTCTTGCTGCATGGCTAAAGCGGCGGCGGGCTCCGGCGTCGATGTCAACTCGTTGGGAAAGGCGATCGCTTCGGCTTCATTTATCTCGGCTTGATAGCGCGATTGGCGAGCAACAAGGCTGATCGTTTGCACGCCGTGCACGCTCAACTCACCCCTGATCGATATCGCATCCCGAATAAGCCTTACGGCGTCGGGGCCGCGCCGCAGTCCGCCGGCGATTGAAACTGCCTTTAAGACCGTCAGGCCAGGGCGATAGGGGTACTCTCCAGGCCGTTCGACATCGCCAACGATGTAAAAAGGCCTGAACTGGACGACCTCGACCGCCAGGTGGGGAGCGCGACCGACACCCATGGCCGTGCGCAGCCGCTCGGCAATGGAGTTGGCGAGTTCATCCACGCCCAGGCCGGCGGCCTGAACCTCTCCGGCAACGGGGATTGACACCATACCGTTGGCGCCCACCGTAAATTCATCGTTCAAGGCCTTCCATTCGATGACTTGGTCTAGCGTCGCCCGCCACTCGAAGGCCTTCAGACGAATCTTATCGCGCGGACCAAGACTATACTCTTCGGCGAGGGCCGCGTGCACATGACACAGGAACCCGAATGCCAGCGTCGCAAAAATCCAAAGAATTTGATTCTTCCGTTTCATAGCCTGTCCGCTGCTTTAGAGTTTCAGGATATATTCCGGCTCCACCCGACCACGAAGCAGGTGGTTCATAGCAAGCAAATTTCCCCTAAGACGGCCTCGCCGGTCGACATAAGACTCCGGCCACAAACTCTTGAGCACGTTGGCCGCTACATTGCGCGCCATAAGATTCAGCGCAAACGTTGCCGGGACCGTACCCTTTCTGATCAGATAGACCGGATTCGCAATCTGCGAGTAGCCGAAGCGCACGCCACTTACCCGCCCCGTTTTGAGGCCAAGGTGCACGCCGAGCGCATTGTGGATCTTTACGACCCGGCCTCGCTGTCGCAGTTGGCTGGTAAAATCAATATCCTCTTGCCAACCGTGGAGAACCAAGCGCTCGTCGAAACGTAGCTCGCCGATCAAGCGTGTCCTTATCGACATATTGCAGCCGTAGGCGCCAATATGATCTTTTGCGTCGGAATTTGCGGATAAGTCTTCTTTGACCGACCTCAAGATGCTCAGTCCCTGGTCAAATGAGATACCCTTATGGTGCACGCCGTCAGCAATGACGTGACCCATGATGACCGCCCAATCGGGATGCTGAGCAAACCGGTCCATCACTTGCTTAAGGTAATTGTCGGCTGGTAGAAAGTCGTCATCGAAGAATGCCACGACATCAGAGCGTGACAGCGCATAGTCGAGAGCCCGGTTCCGCTGAGCCGAGGATCCCTTCTTTCCGAAAAGATACGAGACCAGGAAATGAGATGTTTCATAGGGCTCGACATGCGTCGGATCGGGCGCCGAAATGACAATCTCGTCGGGTTTTCTCTCTTGGCGTTCCAGGTGCTCAAGCAGACGCGCGACCTGACTCTTGCGATTGAGGGTTGGAATTACAACGACAAGCCTCATTGCACGAACGCTCCGAGCGCAGGACGGGTCCGATACACCACCAAAAGGGTCTCGTCGTGAGAAGTACCAGCCATGAGTTTCACACGCTCATCGTCGGCGCCATGCGGCTTATACGTTATCCCGTAACGTGCAAAGGAACATCCCTCAATCCTGTCAGAGAAGAGGGCGCTAGCCCTAAAGGTTAGTGCATCAACCGGCGCCTACTGCGGAGAGTATAAGCCTGATTTGCCAGACCCTACGCCTTTCGACTTAGCCATGGTCGTGTAGCGCATCGAACGGTCTATGCCCGCCAGGCAGCTTGCAATTGAACATGGTTACCCGGACTGTGGCAGGCGCAAGCGGGGACTGGCTCATCCATCAGGGACGCGGCCGCGCAGAACGGACTGCATGCGAAGCGCGCAGCACACCAACGCAAAAACGATCCGTTTCCCGCTGCCCAAGCCGGGGCAAGCGTCCGGAATTGATGACGCTCCACGCATATACGCCCCGATCGTAACCGCGAAGAACGTCGCGCTCGTTCACGACTGGTGTCCAACATTCCGCGGCGGCGAACGCGTACTCGCCCAGCTTTGCAATCTTTTGCCTGCTGCGCAGGTCTACACGCTATTCGATTTTCTACCTGCCGACGTGAAGGACCAACACTTCCCAGGTGTCGTCTTTCACACTTCGTTTGCCAATCGCCTGCCCATGGTCGAAAAGTTCTACCGTTCTCTATTCTTTCTGTGTCCATTCTTGATCGAACAATTCGACGTGACCGATTATGATATCGTGATTTCATCATCGGCCGCATTTTCGCGTGGCGTGCTAACGCGGCCCGACCAGCCGCATCTTTGTTACGTTCATAGTCCGATCCGATACGCGTGGGATGAGCAATTCTCCTATCTGTCGCAGGGACGTCTTGGTTTCGGGCCGAAGGGGATGCTGTTCCGTTATATGCTGCATCGGCTCAGGTCGTGGGACACGCGAACAGCTCACGGGCCGGATTTAATGTTAGCTAATTCGAGTTATGTGCGGGGGCGGATCCGGCGCATTTACGGCCGCGACGCGAAGGTTGTTCATCCCCCGGTGGCGCTTGCTGACCTGCCCTTCTTGCGTGAGAAGGACGATTATTATATCGCCGCATCCTTTCTCGCCCCTTATAAGCGAACCGATCTCGTTATCAGAGCTTTCAACGAGATGCCGAACCGCCGCCTGCTCGTTGTGGGTGAAGGGCAGCAATCCAAGGAGCTGCGCGCCCTGGCCACGCCCAATGTAACCTTCACCGGCTTTTTGCCGCGACGAGATTACATCGAAGCAATCGGACGGGCCAAAGCGATGGTCTTTGGCGGCTGTGAGGATTTCGGAATCGCTCTTGCCGAGGCGCAAGGCTGCGGAACACCCGTCATTGCCTTCAACAGAGGCGGCGCCCGGGACATCGTTTTGCCCCTGAACGCCGTGAAACACCCCACCGGCATTCTGTTCGAGACACAGACGGTGGACGCGATAAAGCAGGCGGTCGAGCAGTTCGAGTCACAGCGCGGTACTATCTCTGCAACTGCGTGCCGGCAGAATGCCATGCGGTTCTCGGTCGAACGGTTCAACAGGGAAATCGCCGAGGCTTTTGACGCTGTCCAGTCGATGCACACGTCACGATAACGCCGGACTGACAGTCGCATCGTCGCGCCCGTCGACCCCTGCCCGAGCATAGCGCGCGGAACCGACACCGTCGGCTTGCGCCATGGCCATCAGATACCTTTCGGCCGAATCTCGCCAGCTGAAGCGTTGCGCGCGTGCCTGACCTCTTTGGCTGAGGGTGGCCCGGAGCGCGTCATCGGCGTGCAGCCGCGCTAAGCATTTAAGCCAGTCATCTGCCTGCGTCGGAGATGCATAGAGCGCGGCGTCACCGCATATTTCCGGAAGACTGGCGCGATCGGAGACGACCACCGCACATCCCAGCGCCATCGCCTCCAGCGGCGGCAACCCGAAACCTTCGACGAATGAGGGAAATGCCAGGCAGAGAGAATCGCGCAGCAGCGCCGCCATCTCATTGTCGCTCAAGCGCCCCAGCCAGGTGACGTTATCGGCATGCGCATCAGCGTTTCCGATACCGTGCACCCGCGGATCGCCAACGCCGACCACCGCGATCCGCAACCCCAGGATCTTCAAGCGATCCGCAATGCCCAGGAGAAATGCGACGTTCTTGTGCGGCGCGGGCGTTCCAATAATCACGACCGTGCTTGGACCGGCCGCAGCAAGCGTCTTGTTCGAATGCCGGGGAGTCCAGCGTTCTGCATGCTCATGGCCGTTCGGGATGATCGTTACCTTTTCGCCTGCGCAGATTCCATGACGGACGAGCTCGCCAGCGGAATAGGCAGAGACGGTTGCGATCGCGGTCGCCTGGCGGCCGAGTAGTGGCTGCAAGACGCCGTAGAGCGCGCGAAACCTTTTTGTATAGCTGGCTGGATACGCTCGTGTATTGACGTCGTGAATACAAACAATATGCCGGCGATGAAAAACGGGGCCTGTATTACACAAGCTGATTAGCCCGCCAGGCGCCCGTGAAAGTGTCGTTTGCTCCCAGAGATGTCCCTGTAATCGGCCGACTATGCGGCAGGGGATTGCCTGCAACGCAGGCATCTCAGTGCCTGGCGGAGCCAGGAGTTCAAGGTCGACATCGCGCGAGAGCAGGTGTCCCTGCTGCATGTGTGCATCGAGCGCGTGCACGATCTCACATGCATAGCGTTGAACGCCGGTCACGGGTTGTGTGAGGAAGCGTCCATTTATACTCCACCGTCTTTGCGGCACCCGGTTCACTCGCAAAATCTCGCCAGCATTATAAATACTGCGGCTCCCGTATTAAGGCACCCGCGCTGTAACCTCTAAGACGGCTTCCTTCCGGCCCGCGTTGCCTTTCTTAATGCTAAGGAAGTAGATACCCTAAGCCTTAAGGAGAGGGCGAAATTGCGCCCCAGAATAGAATTTAGTCGAATGCGCGGCTGCAAGGTCGGTCGATAAGTCGTTATGATTGCGAACCTATTCTCGGCAGCATTCGATCATGACAAATCCAGTATGGCATGCCCGCTTGGGCGATGGGCTGCTGCGAGAGCTGCCGTTGCAACCCTCCGAGGCACATCATCACCTCCACACCATCCCCAGCACTCCCGTCTGGCGCGCGGAAGGCTCAAAGCGCAGCTGGACCATCAACGGTGACTTCGTAACGTTAAAGCCCACAGGCGTTCCGCGCTATGCCCGAGAGGTGACGCAGGCACTTGACGCGCTGGTGGCTGAAAATCATCCCCTGGCCGCTGGGCTCGAGCTAAACCTTCTGGTTCCCCGCCAGCCCGAAGAACCGCTTCACCTGAGCGCAATTTCGACGCAGGTCATCCCCGAGTTCAGCACGCCGCGCCTGCCCCAATTCTGGGTGCAGCTGCAACTACCACGGCATGTTCCTGGAGGTCTGTTAAGCTTCTGCAATCTGGCACCCGTCTTGCACCGCAAGCATATCGTCTGCATCCACGACCTGCATACGCGGCTCGCGCCCGAGAGCTACGGCACGCTGTTCCGATGGGCACATCGGATCGTTTTGCCAATTCTAGGCCGCCGCGCGGACTTCATTACAACGGTTTCCGAACTGTCCCGCACACATCTGATCGAGTATCGTGTGGCGGCGGCGGACAAGATCGTCGTGACACATAACGGAAGCGATCACATTCACCGATGGCAGCAGAAGGGGTCCTCGCGCTTCAGTCGTCCGCCGGTGCGGCCGTTCGTTTTTTGTCTCGGACAAACTCAGAGATACAAGAACCTCGATCTTTTGATCGCATTGTCGAAACAGTTAGACGCCCTAGGCCTCGACATCTGTATTGCCGGACATGTAAGTCAAGCCGCGATACGGGCCTCGACCAGCGCCGAACTTCGCAATGTGCGGTTTTTAGGCCGGGTCACAGACGCAGAGCTCGCGGACTTGTACGCCAATGCATTGTGTTTCGTCTTTCCTTCGCGAATGGAAGGTTTCGGGCTACCTGTCGTCGAAGCCATGGCACTCGGTTGCCCTGTCGTCTCCTCCAACATCCCCGCCCTTGTGGAGGTTTGCGGTGATGCCGCCATGCTGGTTCACCCCGATGATGCACAAGGCTGGCTGACCGCCATCCAGGCGCTGCATGTCGATCCGCAGCTGCGCGAACGTATGATGACACACGGCTTGGAACGCGCTCGCCAATTTTCATGGCGCGCTATTGCTGAGATCTATCTGAACCTCATGGCGAGGGTGGATGCGATCGGTAATCCCGCGCTTGCCGGCAGCACGAAGCTTGGGCGCGAGAAACGTGCAAATTGAGCGCCAGGAAATTGCAATGTCACGCGAATTGGCTGCCGGTTCCGTAACAGAAACCACCAATGCCGTGTCGCCTCGTATCTCGTTGGCGCTTCCTGTCTATAATGGAGAAAAGTTCATTGCCGGCGCGATCCGCTCGATTCTCTCGCAAGACTATCGTGATTTTGAACTCATCATTACTGACAATGCATCAAGCGACAAGACACCAGAGATATGCCGCGAGTTCGCAGCCCTCGACAGCCGTATAAGATACTTCAGAAATGATCGAAATCTCGGTGCCGGTCCGAATTATAATCTTGGCTTCCATCTCAGTACCGGAGAGTATTTCAAGTGGTGCTCGAGCGATGACCTTCTAACGCCTAACTTTATTGGTGCATGTCTCCGTGTCCTCGAGACAACCCCTCAAGTCGCGCTCGCCTATGGTACAACTCAGAGCATCGACCAAGACGGTAATGAGATTCCTCTCGTCGGCTCGACAATGCCGGATACCCGGGACGAAGACCCGGCCCGCCGCTTTCGAAACATCATCAACAGGGTCGGTACATGTTATGAGATATTCGGCGTGTTCCGCCGGCGACAACTCTTATTAAGCTCGTTGCACCGCCCTTATTATGGGTCCGACCGTGCTCTGTTGGTCGAGATGTCCCTGTTCGGTCAGTTTGTTCATGTTCCGGGTATCGTGTTTTACAATCGCGAACACCCCAAACGATCAATCAATATCGCTGACAAGAAGACGCGCGCCCTTTGGCATACGGCAGACCGCAAGGCGGCGCGGGGGCTCGAGCACCTGACACTGCTGAAGCATCTGCTCGAGCTGGCGATACGACACCGACGAACTGCGCGGTTATCGAAAACACTGGGCGCGATCTTCATTTGGATGATGAAGCCGCTGCAATTGCTGAGATACGCGCTGGAGATTGTCGGAATGGTAGTGCCGTCAGTCCGCGACCCTTTACGCAAGTTCGGATGGTCGTTCTTTAATAAAGCACGTCTTGAGGGATAAAGATAAATGAGACAACTGAGGTCTGAATTACCGGTATCCGACACCGCGACATGTGCCACCTGCATCGAATAAATGATGAATTTACTCGCTCCGACAGTATCGACCGAAACGCTGCAAGGCGCTGCGCAGTTGCGCTGCCCCTGCTGCGGCGCAGCCGCAACTCACCAGCTGTATGAAGCGCTTTCCGTCCCAGTACATAGCTGCATCCTGTTAGGCAGCAGGGAGGAGGCACGATCATTCACCCGCCGGGATCTGAGACTCGCCCATTGTGAAACGTGTGGCTTTGTCTTCAATTTCTCGTTCGACGAAGCCGCCATGAGATACTCAACGGATTTCGAGGAATCTCAACATTTCTCAGGAACCTTCAATTCTTTCGCCAAAACTCTTGCCGGAGAGATCGCTCAGAAATGCGCGGTTGCCGGTCGACATGTGTTGGAGGTGGGGTGTGGCAAGGGAGAGTTTCTGCGGGAACTCTGCAAGCAAGGCAATGCCACGGGACTCGGGATCGATCCGGGCTACCGGAAGGATGCAGGGCGCAATGATGGTGATGAGAACATCGATTTCATTGTCGACCTTTTCGGCCCAAAATATAAGAACCTCTCGGCTGACGTCGTTCTTTGCCGGCACACATTGGAACACATCGCGGCGGTAGCAGGCTTTGTGCGCAATATCCGGGAGATGATAGGAGCACGGGCCGACACATGCGTAGTTTTTGAGACACCAGATGTTAAACGTGTCCTGGAGGAAGGCGCGTTTTGGGACATCTATTACGAACACTGCTCCTATTTTAGCCCCGGGACGCACGCGCGCTTGTTTCGTCAGGAAGGCTTCGATGTCACCGATCTTTCCCTCGTTTACGACGGCCAATACATACTGCAATACGCCACCCCGACCATGCGGCCCACAATCGCCCGCCTCCCCCTCGAGAAAGATCTAGAGCAGATCAATGCACTGGCCGACCGATTTAAACACCGTGTCAGCGAGGTCAAGAATTTTTGGAGTGAACGTGTACGACGGGGCTGGCAGGACGGACGGCGCATTGTGCTGTGGGGTGGTGGTTCTAAAGGGGTGTCATTCCTCACCACCCTCGGTCTGACGCAGGAAGTCGCAGCCGTCGTAGACATCAATCCTTACAAGCAGGGCAAATTTGTGCCCGCAACAGGGCATGAAGTGATTGCCCCGACGGCGCTTTCCGATCTACGCCCGGACCTCGTGATTGTGATGAACCCAATTTACGAGAACGAGGTAGCGGCCAACCTGCGGGCCATGAACCTGCGTTCGGAAGTAATTGCCCTGAAGCCGCATCGCAGCTGAAAGTTTGGGTTGGCCGCGCTGCTTCCGCTGTGGTCCCGGTACGCCGAGCCGATAGTTTCACCAGGCCCAACCGCCTTCGGTGCCGGCGCAATGCGTTTTTCCAAGCCAAGGACGTCACCGCGACGCCTGTTGATTGCTTATGCGCGACCGTCGTTGGCCGGCAGAAAATCAGGCTCTAAGCGCGAGCGGTGAACGCCTCAAATCGCGACCCAGTGTCATTGCCCCATTCCCAATTCACTGCGATACCGACACGTTTGATCAGCAACGGCAAATCGTTCGGGTAGAGATCAGTCATCCGACGTTGCAGGATTGGCTCATCGCCGACGTAAACCAGGAAATTCTCGCCGTCGCACGCGACGCGAAGACGAAATGGTTGCCCCCAACTCGCCTGGTCCCAAACCATGGTCCAAACCGCGTCATAGAGTTCCTCGAATCCGTGCCGCTTCGGGAAAAGCGCGATTGAAGCACCATTGTATGAATCGTCTAGAAAGATCGTGAACGAAAGATAGTTGTCGTCGTCCTGCCAGAAAACGAGACCGCATCGACTACGGTGATTTTCTCCACGCCGCGTTCCGGGTGGGATAATCGTAGCTTCCAGATCGGCGAAACCAGGCTCGCTCCAGGGCAAGGTATAGAAGGTCCGGCCCGGATGAGGTGCCTGCACAGTGCCACGCACGTGCGCGCCCCCCGGGGCCTTGATGTCAATCTGGCCCACACCCGCCGTTCGCTCCCAGAGACCTTCGCCATGGCGGGGAGCACGGCCCGCGAGGTCACCCTCAATACCGACGAAATCGTCGTCGAATACAGTCCGAAAACCGGATCGACTCCAGTGTGGTTCGAACGATACGCTACGAGGAAACGGAATTTCACGAGCGTGTGCCTCGAAATCGCGCAACCACACGCCACTTTCCCCTTCAAACCAGATTCCGACACCGGTTGAATTCTGCAGCACTTTATCGTCGAACCAACTGTCGAAAAGACGTCGGCCGTCGAGAAAGCAACCGATCTGTTGGTGCGAATCAAGTATCTGAATGGAGTGTTCAGTATGACAGCTCAGGCAATGCTTTTCGTCCTGGGCAACTTCAGTCGCGATGCCATTTTCCACCCTCAGCAGCGAACAACGATCGGTCGAAACCTTAAGAAGCCAGAAGTTCTCGGCATCCAGGACGCGAAAAGCAAGGCCTGCGGTCGCCACAGAATCTGACGTCATGCATAGGGCATGGATCAGCCCGGACGGCAGATCAGGGTGGAGAGTGGCCAGGCAATGCTCAGCCTGGCCCGATGCCCCGCAAGCGGAGCGCTGTATTTCGCCGCGCAACATGCGCCAGGCCACGTCAGTCCCGATCCCGTCTACGAGTGCGCCGGCGCCCGTCAGTGTGTCGGCAGCATGCGCGGTTCCGAAACGGGATGAAAACTCCGGCATCTCGCCTATATGAACGCTGTGCACGCGCGTATCGACGCGAAAGCCTATCTGGCCAAGAACGCTTTGATGCACCCCGGCATACATTGTCTTCGTGTCATTGAAAGGATCGATGGCTACCGGACGCATGGTTGGATAGCTTGCGAGTCCGTGCGCATTCTGCATCGCAGATGCATAATAAATGGCGCCTCGTTCTCTGAGAGCGACCACGTAATCGATTCTGAGATTTTTAATCCGACGAAACGCCCTTAGACACTCCTCGCCGACGCGGGCCCATAGTTCGCCATTTTCACCTTCGGCGGCGTGCATTATAAGGCCGCATCCATCGGTGCGCGGATCAACAGGTGTCTCGCTGCTGAACCAGCCGATCGCCAAATTCTCATCTATATTCGGGAGCCTATAGGTTCTTTTTGTGCTTAGCAGCCACCACAGCATGCGCCGGAAGGTTTCCTTCTTGCGCGGCCCGCTTATCCACGCTCGAAACCTTTTGAAAAACGGATCCGCGTCGGGTCCCATGGCCCAACGCAAGATTCGTTTGGCGATGTGCTCGGGAATTGCGCTGCCCTGCGACGTGTTGTGACCATTGGTGATCGAAACGGCCAGGGCGAGCCCATGCGTCCTTCGAAACGGACCATAGGAAATGCCCTGGCGACCCCAACCAGGCCTGATCAGCGGTTGAAAGCGTAGCGCCCCATGGTCAATCGCGATCTGGCGCTCGACATCACATCCTCGCCTGATGAAGCCACCAGGTCCGGGCGCCCCGATCACCGTGCCGGCAAACCGGTCGTCCAAGAACTTGTCGACCACATGCGCCTTTGCCGTTGCAGGCGCCGCATCATCCCCGGAAATTCTGACAAGAGCGGTCATCTCCGGCCTCAGGCAACCACTATTTCAGAGGAAAGCCCTAGCGACGCCACTTCCGTAGCGATCTCCTCACGATAAAGACCGTTCATGATGATGATTGACTGGACAGGCTGCGCGGTGAGCGCTTGCTTGGAGACCACACGCGCGCCGGTGCGCGGCACAAAGCGGCCCTGCTTATGGGGGTTCACATCGACCAACGTGGCGATCAGGTCGGCGCCGGGGACAACATTGACGAAGGTGATGCCCTTGGATCCTGCTCCCCACACCACGGTCTGACTGGGATCGCGCAAAGCCAAGTAGTCACGCCAGTAGTCGACCTTTTCGCGATAGGCATTATCGAAGGACTGAACAAGCTGGTCCACATAATTCCCGTCATTCGGCGCGACCGGGCGCTCCACGCCAACCTTTGCTTCGATGTAAAGGTACTGTTCGCCGAACGACGCCCCGGTTTCAAGAATATCGAAGCCCGCACGCATGAACGCCATCTGCAGCGATCCAGGCGTAAAGTAGGAGACGTGTTCGTAAATCAAATCCCAGATTCCGAGGTCTCGTAATGTGTAAAGGGCGTTCGGGACCTCAAAATAGAATACGGTTTGATCGGTCACCCCCGGATGTTCCCGAAGCTGACGCAGGAATGTAATCGGATTAGCGATGTGCTCGAGTACATGGCGACACAGCACCATGTCCGGCCGAATGTCGGCATAACCGTCGCCGAACCAGTCTTTCACGAAGGTGATGTCGAGAGTGGGGGCCCCCCGGCTTTCATCGAAGCTCTTGTCGAAACCCCATCCAACAGCACCGCTCAAGGCACATAGGCGCTTCAGGAAGTCGCCTTTCCCACATCCGATATCGACGACCGATTTTCCACAAAGCGCATAACGCCTGTTCAGCCGTGCCGCGAGTGCTTCCGAGAATTCCACGAAGCGCGGGGAATAATGCAACGAATTCTCGTAGCTTTGCGCGTAGCTGATCCGCTTCTCATCAAAAGCAGCGTTGAACAAATGCTCGCAATCTCGGCAGAAGGTCGTGACGAAACGGCCGGTGTCAGCCCGCTTCGCAGCCGCCATATCGGCGTGAAGGTCATTGCACAAAATCGGCAGAGCGTCGAACTCGACGGAGCGCCAAAGATTTCGACCGCTGCATACCGGACAGCCACCCTGCCCGATGGCGCCGGCTGGCTGCATCACACGATACACGGAGCAGGAATGGGAATGATGAATTTGCCCCCACGGGCGCGATATTCGGCCTGCTGCTGCAGAATTTCGTCTGCGAAATTCCACGCGAGAATCAGCACATAATCGGGTTGCTTCTCAAGCAGCGCGTTCGGCGGAAGAATTGGGATGTGCTGACCCGGCATATATCGCCAATGCTTGTGGGTATTCATGTCTACCACGAAGTCGATGAGATCGCGTCCAATGCTTACGAAATTGATTAGCGTTGCCCCCTTAGCGGCAGCCCCGTAGGCTGCGATCGAGGCGCCATTTGATTTCAGCTCGCGCAGCAGATGTGCCAGATCTCGCCTCAATCTATCAACCTTCCCGGAAAATTCCTGGAAATAGCCGATCGTACTGATGCCGCGCTCGTTTTCGCGGGCGAGCTGCGCGATGACGCTTGGCCCGACGCGCTCCCTCCGTTCCACATAAAGGCGCAGCGAACCGCCATGAATTTCGAGGTGCTTTATCTCGTTCAGAAACAGGCCGTGGCGCCGGAACAGACGGTCAAGCGCGGTCACTGAAAAATAGCACAAGTGTTCATGATAGATCGTGTCGAATTCGCAGTGTTCGATGAGCGGCTCTACGTAGGGCACCTCGATCACCGCGACACCATCCTCCTTCAGGAGGCGCGCGATTCCGCTGACGAAGCCATTCGTGTCAGCGACGTGAGCAAGCACGTTATTGGCATGGACTACGTCAGCCTGAATGCCCTCAGCACGCAGCTTTTCCGCCAAATCGCGGGTAAAAAACACGCATCTTGTCGGAACTCCCACCTTCTCCGCAGCAGCGGCCGGTCCATCCGCCGGGTCGATGCCGAGGACGGGAATTCCCGCCTCGACATAGTTCTTCAGCAGATAGCCATCGTTGCTCGCGAGTTCCACAACGAAGCTGTCGCGGCCGAGATTGCGGCGCGCAATGACATCGAGCACGTTGTCGCGAGAATGCTGCAGGAGCGCGGGCGAAAATGAGGAGTAATAAGGGTAGGCGTCCGCAAAAAGTATTTCCGGGCGAACTGTTTCTGTGATCTGCACAAGGCTGCAATCGGAGCAAAATGCAACCCGCAGGGGAAATGTCAGCTCGCGCCGCCCGAGATCGGCGTCCGTCAAAAGCCGGTCCGCCAAAGGCGTCTGACCAAGGTCAAGCACAACATCAATATGATTTCCACCGCAGGAACGACAGGCTACTTCCGTTACAGAGTTCTTGACGTGGTCCAACATGACGAGGCCGTACTCAGCTTGCGAGCTGCGTCAGCGGTCGGGCTGACGAAATACGTCGGAAGTCGTTGTCGATCTCGCCTTCCCGAACGAGTTTCGTGACGTGAGCGATCCTCTTGAAACGCTCGCCCTCGAACTCTTCCAGCGTCAATCCGGTAGTAGTGAAAGCTTCATATAATTGCTCCACCCCACGCCGGACCGTCCATTGCGGCTTAAATCCATGCAGGCGGCGTGCAATAAAATTGCAATCGACCCTGTAGCAGCGCAAATCCGCGCTTGCCGTCGGAGCATATTCCACGCGGCTGTTGGGAACGACTGATTTCACAATCTCCGCAAGCTCTCTCATTTGATAATTTTCGGTCGTGGTGCCGACATTAAATGCTTGATTGTGAACTATTTCGCGATCTGCTTCGAGCGCCGCCGCGTAAGCCAAGGCGACATCTTCGACATGGACGAGCGGTCGCCACGGCAGCCCGTCGCTCTTCAGATAAACCTGTCCTGTGGTGAAAGCCCAGGCGGTTAGGTTGTTTACAACGAGGTCGAAGCGCAGGCGTGGCGACAGTCCATAGGCGGTTGAGGCACGAAGGAAGGTCGGGCTGAAGCTTTTATCCGCCATCGGCGCGACTGCGCGTTCGACATTGACCTTCGAAACTCCGTACGGAGTTACAGGATCGAAGGTCCCGCTTTCGTCCACGAAATTCTCCCCAGCAGAACCATAACTGCTGCAGGAGGACGCGTAAAGGAAACGCTGAACCCCCGCGCGTTTGGCGATACGGGCAAGTCGCTCGGAGGCCTTGAAATTGATCTCGTTGGTTAACTCTGCGCGATAGTCGCCGAGTGGATCGTTGGATAGCCCGGCAAGATGGATGATGGCATCGAAGCCGAGCACATCCTCTATGATGATGTCGCGGACGTCTTTTTCGATACTCGGCACACTCTCCAGTTCGCCTGCAAATGTGCAGGCCCGGAACAGATCACTATCGAGACCAGTGACCTGATGCCCTCGCTCGAGCAACATAGGCGTTAGGACAGATCCTATGTATCCGCAGTGACCCGTGACCAGGACTTTCATTTAACTCAACTCCATGACTTCCAGGGTGCGCGTCCGCTGTCCCAGAGCGTCTGCAAAAGATGCTTTTCTCGAAGAGTGTCCATGCATTGCCAGAAAGAATCATGTCGATAGGCCATCAGCTGCCCGTCGGCTGCGAGGCGTTGCATCGGTGCCTGCTCGAACATGACGTCGTCACCATCGATGTAATCGCAAGCTCCGGGTTCGAGCACAAAAAAGGCGCCATTGATCCATCCTTCAGTCGCCTGCGGCTTCTCACTGAAGATTGCGACGCGATCTCCTTCAAATTCAATATGTCCGTACCGCGCGGGCGGTCTTACCGCCGTCATCGTTGCAAGTTTTCCATGCGAGCGATGAAAGGCAAGCAGGCGATCGAGATCTACATCGGACACACCATCACCCCATGTTAGCATGAATGTGCTGTTACCCATCCACTCCGACAGGCGCTTAATACGACCGGCGGTCATCGTGTGCAGACCGGTGTCGACAAGATCGACGGACCAGTCTGGAATATTGCAAGAATGACGCTTCACGTCGCCAGTCGCCGTCCGCAACGTCATGCTGCCATTAAGCAACGTATAGTCTTGGAACCAGCGTTTGATGTATTCTCCTTTGTAACCCAACGCGATGACGAACTCACGATGACCATAGTGATGGTAATGCATCATGATATGCCAAAGGATTGGCATCTGACCGATCTCGACCATCGGTTTTGGCCGGATTTCAGTTTCCTCAGCAAGCCGGCTTCCGAATCCGCCGGCCAGGATTCCCACTTTCATCGATTACTCTTTTTGTTGGCATTTGAAGATGTTAGCACGCGCAATTGCACCGGACGACGCGGGCGTTCGGCCAAGGGCCCCGCCAATGAATAGGGTGAGGCGAGCTATATGCAGTATGCTCGATAGTCGTATGCAATCTCAGTTTACCTCCTTCGATGTAGTCGATTGGAGTGCTTCCGCTGTCGTCGTTGCGCCCCATCCCGACGATGAGACGCTTGGCTGTGGAGGCGTTGCCATCAAAAAGCTGAAACGGGGCGCGAAGGTCCACTTCGTTTTTGTTACCGATGGAAGCGCCTCGCATTCGCATCGCATGACGGCCGAGAAGCTGCGAATGAACCGCGAGGCAGAGGCGGTAGAAGCGGTCAGTCGCCTCGGCGGTACAGCCGATTGCGTAACCTTCCTGCGGATTCCCGATGGATCGGCCGCACGTCATATCGAAGCTATTTCTGGTGCGATCGCGCCACTGCTCGACAGAATGCGGCCTGGAGGTATTTTTGTCACTCACGCCAAAGAACCGCCGTCCGATCACGTGGCCGTCAATAGCGCTGTATGGCGCGCGCTTCGCGCCTGCCGGCGGCAGGTCACCGTGTACGAATATCCGATCTGGTATTGGTATCACTGGCCATGGATGGGCTTTTGCTCTGACCTGCCCGGCCTCAGGCGTCTCAAGCTGAAGCAAACGCTTACAAGCCTTGCCGGTCTACGCGCGCTGTCGGCTCTGAATACGATCGCCTACGTTGGAGACGTGACCGAACTCAAGCGGGCAGCGCTGAACGCACATGCGAGCCAGATGATGTCGCCCGCCGGAGAAGAGGATTGGCCCACGCTTCCGAAACTGTCCAATGGCGATTTTATAAAGCGGTTGATGAGCAGCTACGAGGTATTTATGCGCTATGAATTCAAACCGTGATTTCGCCCGGTCGCTTGCCTTTGCTACCGCTCTTTTGGCGCTGCTCTCTATGGTCGATCAAAGTGGCGGTGAAACGTCGCATCCACAGCTGTGCTTCGATCGCAGAGAGATCGGAAACTATTCCGGCGATGTAAAACTTGTTGGCGACATCGACGGCGACGGCCGACCGGATCTTGTTCTAGGCGGGCTACCAAACGATGGACTATCTTTCTGGCGCTGGCCCGGTCTGCAACGCACTTTCATCGCCCGTCCCGATGTCGAATTCACGACCGATGGAAGCTTGGCAGATTTGGACGGCGACGGGGATATCGACATTGTCATCGCTGACGGTCCCAAGGGCCTCAATCTTATCTGGTTCGAGAACCCAGGCCGCCAGGGCGATCCACCCGGCACGATGCGGTGGAAACGACACTCCATCGGAGCGGCCGGCGACTGGGTAAAGGACATCGAGGTTGCGGATTTCGATGGTGACGGGCGTCTCGACGTAGCCGTGCGCACGCCGAGGGACCTCATGATTTTTTTCCGAACACCAACTGACTGGACGCGGGTGCTGCTTCAGGGGTTTGCAATCGGTGAAGAGGGGATGGCCAGCGGTGACATTGACGGAGATGGCCGTGTTGATCTTATTCTGCGCGGCCTATGGGCCTCTAATCCGGGAGGCCCTGCAGCGCGCGATCCCTTACGGTGGAGGCCCTTCCCGATCGGCGATTTCGATGCGG
Organism: uncultured Alphaproteobacteria bacterium; assembly: GCA_963728585.1. Taxonomy (GTDB): domain Bacteria; phylum Pseudomonadota; class Alphaproteobacteria; order Rhizobiales; family Xanthobacteraceae; genus CANKHA01. Next base: position 23,084 of record CAVSLB010000025.1, on the reverse strand, counting down.
CGTTCAAGGCGCTGGTTGTTGATCTCGACGGCGACGGCAAGCTCGACATCCTGACGTCAAGTTCCGAACATACGGCCGATGTCGCCTGGTATCGCGCCGGCCCGGATCCTTCGCAGCGCTGGACCCGTAGCGTCATTCAGCCCGCCGCCGCTGGCGTCCACACGCTTCAGGCGGCGGACATGGACAATGACGGCGATATCGACGTTATTGTCGGTCAGATGCACACGACGAGGGAGCGGGCTCTGACGATTCACTACAACATGGATGGCAAGGGGACACAGTGGGCCCAGCAGGTTGTCGATCGCACGGGCCTGCATAATGGCGTGGTCGCTGATATAGACCAGAATGGCACCTTCGACATTTTCGGCTCGAACTGGGCCGGCAATCCGCCCCTCCGAATCTGGTTGAACGGTCGTACTACCGTTGGCCATCTATCGGGTCGTGGGTGCCGCGAATAAAGTATTCCGATCCGACTTCGGCGTGCCGCTAGTGAGATAGCCTTTGACACTCCTCGCAAGACTACTAGGCGCACTGTCAACTTCTCAGGTCGTCCCAAGTGGATTCGCCGCTGGGTTGAGGCTGGTGGCGCGCCGAGCCGACCCCACTTTCACGCAGGGAACATATGAGCTTCCCATTCAGGAAGCGATTGTGTCGAACCTCGATACGGGCGATGTCTTTTTCGATATCGGCGCCAATATCGGTTTTTTTTCCATGATTGCTGCCCGACGCGTGGGCGAAGGCGGTCGCGTTTATGCCTTCGAGCCCGTCGGTAGGAACGCCGCCGCGATCAAACGCAATGCCGAATTGAACAACCTCGGAGTCATCGAGGTCTTCACTGAGGCGGTCGGCTCGCACAGCCATCGCGGCGAGCTTCTGCTTGCTCACCATATCGGGGGTGCGGCCTTGTCTTCGGTAGGCCCGCCGCCGGACCTTTCTGGTGCGACCGCAATAGATGTCGTGGCGCTTGATGACGCCATTAGCCGGCGCGGTCTGCGGGCCCCCTCCCTCGTCAAAATCGATGTCGAGGGCGCCGAAATCGATGTCCTACGGGGTATGCCTGAAACATTGCGGGTTTGCCGGCCGACGATCATTTACGAAATCGACGACGAAACGCGCGAGGGTGTTGACCGCAAGGGTCGCATCATCGCTGAATTCCTGACGGCTTCCGATTACACGTTGGAACCGTTGCGGCCGGCTTATCCGGAGCAAGGGTGGCAGGTCGTCCATATTTTGGCCCGTCCGGCAGCGTCGTAGGCATGTCACGTTTTTCGGACCAAGCGGAATTCTAATGCTGCGAATGAAAGGCATCATCCCTCGCGCGCGCAGCACTGTGCGCGATTTCGTACGCACCCGCCTTCCCTCCCTGAATCGGCACATCGGTACGTTCCATCTCTCGGAAGACCGGCAGCTTTTGGAAACAAGTATCTTGACGTATTTGCGGGATGATCCAGCGATAAACCGAATTCTCTTTGTCGGGTGCGAATGGTACACGAAGAACTACGAAAAATTTTTCAAATCCAAAGAGTATTGGACGCTCGAAATCGACCCAGCGAAGCGGCGATACGGCGGGCGCCGACATATAGTCGATTCATTGAAGAATCTCGGGCTACACGCCCCCAGAGACTACTTTGATGCGATCGTGTGCAACGGTGTTTTCATGAAGACGGCAATTGAAACGCGTGAGGAGGCAGAACCTTCGTTTGAGGCCTGCATCGACTGCCTTCGGACAGGGGGTTGGTATATCCTTGGCTGGAACGATACCGACGAATTGCGACCCTATCCGCCGGGCGAAAGCCCGGCGTTAGCTGCCCTCATCCCCACGGCGTTTCCATCGCTGGGAGCCAGCGAACATCGCACCAATACGAGCTACCGCCATACATACACCTTCTACACCAAGCCTAAGCCGCTTCCGGGCGACGTGACTGCCGCGCCGACAGTGCCTGTTCGTAAATAGACGCTGTCAGCTCAGCAATCCGTGACCACGAATAGCGTTCGGCAACGCGCTGTCCACCCCGACGGCCAAATGCGGCGGCTTGCCCCGGATCCGCAAGAAGCCGGTTGATTGCAGCCGCTAGCATATCCGGGTCATTTTTTTCGACAATCAATCCACCTCCTGTGCACTCGACAATCTCTGGCATGCCTCCGACGCGTGTTGCGATCACCGGTGTTCCGGTGGCGAGTGCCTCGACAAGGCTCATTCCAAAGGACTCGCTGAGCGAGGGATTTACAAGGAGCGACGCACCGGCGTAGCGGTCCAGAAGCCGCTCATATGGCTCCGAACTAACAAAATTGATTGTGTGGGCGAGATACGGCGGCACCATCGCGCGTAACGCGGCGTTGTATGAGCCGTTGTAAGCGTTTCCGCGATCATAGAAGCGAGACAGACCGGCAACATCGGGATCCTCACTTAGGTCGACGAGAAACTCGCGCGGGGTTTCGGCGGCCGGGCCAACGATATCGAGTCGGGCTTCCGGGTGCGCGGCTACGACCTTCGGCCAGGCTTCTATCAGCGTGTGAACGCCCTTCTCTGCTGAAACGCGTCCAACGAACAGGACTTTGGCCGGGCTGCGTTGGGTCCGGACCGATGCAAGCCGCTCCACTGGCGCCCCGTTCGGCAAAACTGCAAATAGCACCTTGTCACCCACACACGTGCTAAAGCGCCGGCGAGCGGCATCGGTCACATGGCTCGAACAACCCACCACGGTATCGCAAGCAGCGACAGCTTCCATCATTTGCCGTAGATCGAGCTGGACGAGCCAGTCGCAATGCATATGGAGCACGATCGTCGCATCAGGCACCGCGCGCCGAATGATCGGAGCGTATTGAGGGAAGTTCTGCAGATGGACAACATCGGGCGCAAGCTCACGAATTCGGCGCACCGCTTGCCCGATAAAGTCGATGGCGTAGTAACTGCGCGTAAAGAGCGGAGAATGCGGCCAAACATAGTTCCAGAGGCGCGACGCCGCGCCCCACAGCCTGACGGGCGCACAGGTGAGGAATTGGACGTTAAGGCCGTCAACAGCGCACCGCGAGGGCTCTCTACGCGGTCGTGGAGCGATAACGGTGACCTCATTGCCGGCAGCGAGCCGGCGGGCCACCTCGTATGTCCAAATTCCAATCGAATTCTGATGAGGTGGCAAAACCTCATCAAAATGCTGACAGACAAATACGACTTTCATTTTTTTATCCGTTTGTCCGCCTAGCCGCGCAACCGGAGGGACAAATCCCGCGCGTTTAGCAAATCCGGCCGAACCAGAATAATCGCCGCTCCGAGGTAAACGACGGCGCCCGCGGCGATGCCGCCGGCAATGAGGATGATCGGCGACAAATTCGCCGGCGCAGCCGCCAGCCAAGCGGCGACCACGGCGAACATCAGGACGGCGGCAAACGCAAGCCGCGGGTAAATTGCGAGCGGCTTCAGGACATCAACTTGCCCAATGCGCTGGACCAAGAAGAGGAAGATCGGCAACAACAGCAGATTGGTGGCGACAAGAGCCGAGATAGTGACGTTGATATTGATCTGTGCGGCAGCGGTTAGAAGAATCGCCCCCAAAACCGTGTACGCTATGTTCAATTTCAGGATCAGGCCGGAATGACCAAGCGCCAGAATTGTAAAGGCGCAGATGCTGTCGATCGCGCGCTGCAACCCCAGCAGCATGAGGATCTGAACGGCAAGAATGCCCGAGATCCACTGCTGGCCGAAGATAAACGGCACCGCCACCGGCGCAATTGCTGCAAAACCCACGAAAGCCGGAAATGCGACAATTCCGGCGAGGCGGACCGAGGCGTTAAAGAAGCGATCAATTTTGTCCGGTTCATTCTGGACTCGCGCGACCGCCGGCATGGTCATGGCCACAATCGGGCTCAGAAACGCTTCCACCAGCAGTTCAAGCGGGCGCCGAGCCATTGCGTAGATACCAACAGCATAGGGCCCGAGAAAGAACCCAAGGATGACCTTCGGCATTTCGTCGTTCACGAAGGTCCAGAGCGACTGGCCGAGTATCGGGCCGCCAAATCCGAATAATTCGCTGCACCGAGACCATGAGAACTGCAGCCTCGGCGACCACGCACTGCCCACCAGAAGGACCACCGTTTCGACCACTGCCTTGGCGATCTGCATCCATATGATGCTCCACATTCCGTAACCGGAGATTGCCAGCGCCACACCGAGCGAGCCGCCTATTATCGTTCCGACCATCGTTCGCAATGCGAACAGCCGGAAATTGAGCTGGCGCTTGAGGATGGCGATTGGCACCCCTGCAATGGACTGAATCAGGACGATAAGGCTGGTCCAGCGGATGAGATCCTTGAGTACGGGCTGACCGAAAATATCCGCAATCACGCCCGCAAATGCCCAAATGAGGCCGCTTAGGACAGCCCCTATCGCGACTAAAAGCCAGAAAACCGAATGGAAGTGGATGGGTTCGACCTCCGAGCGCTGTATGAGCGCCTCGGGCAGGCCCTTTGTGACAGGCACGGCGAGCAGCACCGGAGCCACCATGGACAGAGCCGCGAGTCCAAAGGCTTCCGGTCCGAGGTGGCGAACAAGTATGACAAAGACGGCAAACATGGCCGCTTGGCGGCCCCAAGTTTCCACCGCCGTCCAGAATGTCCCGAAAACAATCTTGTTGCCCAGCGATGTCATTTTTTTTGGTCAGGAAAGAGAATTGCGTTACGGGACCGGAATTCGTTTGAGGAGATGATCTCATGCTGTAAATTTACGCGGCTCAGCGCGCCCCGTTCTAGCTGTGAGACGTAGCTCATAAGCCCCTCATTGTCAGGCTCTCGTCGGAGTAACACTCGATAGAGCATGACCACGAACTCACGATTGCTCATCTTCGATGGCAAAAACCGGTCGCGGACCTCATCAGAGGACAGAACGTCTAACAGCATTTGTTGAATGGTCATTCCTTGCTTTAACGCGCTGACCAGATCCCACTGCTCACCCGGGCTTGGCATGCGGCCCATCACAAGGCAGACGCCATAGGCTGCCTGGTTTTCGGCGGTGGTGACGGAGGAGTTGAACGACGCAAGGCTGCAACGACGGGAAATAAGTTCCGCGCGAGACAATGTTCGTCGCGCCAATGAAGCTTCGTTTGGCGGGATTATTGGTTGGATCGTGGGGATAGCACCGGTTTGTTCGGCCCCGGCGGCAATGAATTGCTTGACCGCATCATAGGCAGGCTTGGGCTTGTCCGGTATCCACTTTCCAGCACTGTCCTGGACCATCCCGACGAGACCCATGACGGCTTCGAAACTTGGGCTCCAATAGGGTTCATCCATGAGTTCATAAAGGTGCGCCGCTTCAATATTGTAGATGGTTTGATAGCGTCGGATGTAGGCCATCATTTCAACAAGCCCGTCGGCTTGTTGCTGTTTCCCTTTCTCGCTGCCTCCGGGATTATTGAATTCGGTGATCCAGATCGGCCGATTAAGGCGAACGAGGAATTTCAGAGCCTCCTCAGGATCGCCTTCATAATGGTGCCAAACTGAAATATCCCATTGGATGCCGTCTTGCAGCATACGCAAGAACGCGCCGGTATGGCCCCAGCCGGCCGTCCCCACGGCTTTCCGCAACGACGGATCGACCGCAGTCACGCCGTCCAAAAGCCCCCTCAGAACAGAACTCACCTTTTCCCAGCGCGGACTGAAATAGTGCAGTACGCCTGTACCGCCCGCGGGGCCCCAGGAGCAATTGTATTGCACACCATCGTCTTGCATCTCGCAGGCTTTGATGATCGCATAATTTTCGAGTTCGTTTCCGAGTTCCCAGACGCGAATGTCGTTCTTGAACCGGGACACTAGCGCCACAGCCAAGTCAAACGATCGCGTATAAAGATCCTTTGCTGACAGGCGATCCAGATCCAAGTCAGGCGTGATAACAGGAAGGATCTCGATGTCGCGCGTCTTCGCCTCCGCCACAAGGCGGGCCAGATCGGAGGCAAACCGGGCGTCAGAAATATTGACGCGATAGGATTTCATCCCGAGGTCTTTCACGTAGCTCAGTTGCTGCTCGAAAGAGATGCCGGGATACGCGGTGAACGGATGGCCGTTTACCCCCCACAGAATATCGGCTCGTGGCGTGACAGAGCTGGCGGTCCATGCCGCAGCGATAAGAAAGGCGGCGAAACTGGTTTTTCGGAGAACGGCGTAGGACATCGCCATCGCCGTCAACTCGACGTAACAGCTGCAGGGGTATAGTAAATCAGGCGGTCGTCGGATTCGAGGTGTTGCCGACACGCGATAACCGTTGCAAGGGCTACAAAGAACAGCGCTCCGGGTTCTGCAGCGCCGCCCGAAATCACAGCGGCGGCTATCCAAAGCAGAGCAAAAGACCGGACACTGTCGTGCAGGGCCACGAGCTCAGCATCGGCATCGGACCTCCGCGATTGTTTGGCCCCCCTTGCAAATTCAAGAACGACTGCTGCCATCAGGATCGACCCCAACACACCGAGTTGCGATACGACCGAGACCAACCAGCTTGAGGAGCGCGAGCTTCCAAAACCAATGCCAAGACCCGCCGTATCTATGAGCGACTGAAGACTTCTGGTCGTCCAATACATCCGTTCATCCGCCGATACGGACGACGACTTGTTAAGCACCGTAGTCTCGAACAAACGAATCAGCGGACGGAAAAAATCCGGGTTTACGAGCTGTATGGCAAACGCGGCTGTTACGGCGATAAGTGCGAGCCCAGCCAATGTTAAGTCTTGTCGTAAGAACTTACCTTCAAAGGCCGCACCGAGACTTGACGCGCCGACAAGCAGCGCCATCACCACTGCGCCAAGATAAGCGGTCGTCGATGTGGACAGGATGAGAAGTGCGGAAAGGCAGACAGTCAAGGCAAGAGCCAACGTCGATCCTGTTCGCCGCCAAAACGTCAAGGTAAATGCCAAGCATGCTAGCGTATATCCACCATAGGCGGATGCCTCTGAAAATCCGCCGACGATCCGGTGAAATCCCCCCTCCTCTACATTGGTTGCGAGCGCATAGGACGCAGTTCGCATAAATCTCAGCACGTCGCCGGCGCCGGACAGCTTTCCGGCCAAGTCAATTAATCCAAGACCCGCGTGAACGATGCATAACGCGAAGAATCCACGCAAGACGAGTTGCAGGTTCTCGCGTCGCAGCAGACGCATGCTGAGGGCCACAAAAATAAGGACACCAAGGGTAAGATACAATGTCTGCGTTAGATTTCCGGAGACCGGTGCGAGCGGCAGCTCAAGAACCTCTCCGCTGTCCCGCGACGGCACGAAAGCCGTCGTATGACTAGCGAAAAGGCGCGGAAGAATTATCGCACTCGCGCTCGCGTACAGCGCCAACGCAACCAATATCCAAGAGGTTTTGGATCGGGAAAACACCATTGCGAAGTCATATGGGAAGGACTTCCGAACGACGACCGAGGACACGAGGAGGAGGGCGAATACGGTATAGATGAGGGGAGACGAACCGCCCAAGGCATCGAGCGTTGCAATCGATGTGGCGCCGAACGCAAAGGACGCCATCAATGCGAGAGTCAAAGCGCCGCGCTGGCTATAACTAACGATCAAAAGTACCGCACAGACTACCAGGCCGACGACAGAAAGTTGCATTAACTACATCTCATCTTACAGAGGGCTCTCATCTTACGTAGCGCATTTGTCAGAGCTATGCGCACTGCCCACCTTACAACGATCCCAAGCGATCATCTTACAGGGGCCGCGGGACGGCCCGACCGGCCGCCCAGCGGGTAGCAGTGGCACGATTTACTCTTAAGCAAAAAGAGCGTGCTTCTGTCTGGATCAACCCGCGTCGTCAAACTTCATAATAGCGACTGTGGTCTTGGCCAGAATAAGCCAATCCCCCCGCAGGGTCCAATTCCGGGCATAGGAACTGTCGAGCAGAACCCGTTCCGGATAATCGATATTACTTCTGCCGCTGACTTGCCAAATCCCCGTCAAACCCGGCCGAACTCGCAGGTAATCTTGAACATACCCGGCATAGTTCTTCAGTTCGACTTCGAGAATTGGCCGCGGGCCCACGCAACTCATCTCGCCGCGAAGCACATTGATCAGCTGAGGAAGCTCGTCGAGACTCGACTTGCGCAAGACATTCCCCATCCATGTGATTCTTGGATCTCTCTTCAGTTTTCTGTGCCGTCGCCATTCCTGCGCAGCTTGCGGATCGGTCGCCAGATGGCGATCCAGCAGTGCGTCCGCGTTTGAAACCATGGTGCGAAATTTGTAACAGCGAAACGGCTTGCCTTTATAGCCGATGCGGGTTTGAGAGAAAATAACCGGCCCGCCCATGGTCAGTTTGACAAAAATGGCCACCATCAACATGAGGGGCATCAACGCCACCGTTGCCAACAAAGCGATGAATATATCAGTTACGCGTTTAGACCATCCTCCAACCGGCGAAGAATGCTGATTATTTTTGAACTGATGGATGACATAGCTCGTGGCAGCCTGCGATGCGCTTGGCTCCTCAGTCGCGACTTTAGCGAACTGTCGATGGGCTACCACTGAACTGCCCTTCCAACCTGATAACCTGAGCGGACGGCCCCCGTCGGGTCGAACAATACGCGAAGATCCTTTGAAGTCGCTGCTTTGCTTGTTGGTCTGTGCCTTCTCGAATCCTCGCACTGCATTATTTTTGAGGGCGCCCCTCCGAGCAAGGCGAACAAAGGGCGTAGTACCTAATAAGTGCGGGAGATATCGCCTGATTGGTGGATCGCCACGCCACTAGAAAAGTTTGGTGACAATGGCCGGCCCAAGGATTTGCGCGCCTCGCGCATATGCGGCGAGCATGCGACAAGATTTCCTCGGCCGAATGTAAGGGTCACCGGACCGTGTGAACCAGCCATCGCAGCACGTAAAAATCACACGTTTTGAGAACGCATCAGGTTACTGGTGATAAAGGCCACTTCGGTTCGATTTTTGGCCTTGAGTTTCTTCATTATGTTCCGGACATGCACCTTCACGGTGCTTTCGCGCATGTCCAGTTCGTAGGCGATGACTTTGTTGGCCTTGCCTCGGCAAAGCGCTTCCACAACCGCCGCCTGGCGGGTGGTAAACGGCCCGCACTTGGCTGCTTGGTCCGGCGTCTTGGTTGGCTTCGTATCCCGCATGGATACAAGACTGCTCGCCGGCACAAAAACGCCGCCCGCCTTTACCAGACGCATGGCTTCAATCGCGACCTGAAGAGGTACGCTCGTGGGAATATAGCCGCGAGCACCCCCATTGAGCGCTCCCATGACTTCATCAGGATCGTCGAGGTCGTTCAAAATGATTGTCGGAACTTGATTCCGCGCCTGCTTCAGCAGGAAAAGCTGCCGGCGCACCGCCGCTGCAGCCGGCTTATCCGCATTACTTAATATAATAACCGAGGCTGAAAGGCTGTCTGAAACCGCAAGAAAGGCGTCGACGCTCGGGAAGGACGTGACGCTGTAACCCAGGACAAGTCTAAGACACTGGGTTAGGCACTCTCGGATGAAGATGCGGGGCTCGATTACCACGATGAGGGTTGGTGAGTTGATATCCTCACCTGCTGAGAAGCCTGCGAAGTCTAGGCTTTGGCTACTGTAGCTCTCTTTCGTAGCTTCTTTGGCCAGGCTGGTCGAAGAATGAATCCAGGCGATCTCGACGGAGTTCGCCACGTCCACCCGGCGGTTACTCATGGTTACCCCCAACGCAACATCCAAAATTTAACGGCTTATTAACGCTTTGTTTATGCCATCTTTGGTTTAAAAGATCTACCTCCTCGTCGTTAGTACTAACAACTAGTTTCTTACCTATTTTGGAGGACCAATTGCATAATTGCCCTGCTAAAAAAAGTGGGCCGGGAAAGCGGCCAACGTCACATTTTGCAAACAGGGCCGGCCATGACGCAGCCAGAAGAAAAGCCGAAAAAAATATTGCAGGAACAATTGCTTCAACGCTCTCAGTGCACGACAGTGACTTCGTGGGCGGTGGGACGGATCGAAGGCGCAAGGCTTACCGCGTTGCAATTCAACGCAGGGGTACCCTTTCTGTTAAGCGCAGATGATGCATTAAAACTCAGCCGGGCACTGAGAACCGAGGCCGAAGTGGTCGCCAAACTCAACCCGGATAAAACACGCTCTGACCACAATAGGACATAATTCCTCAAAATTAATCCGTTTGAACGCGCCGTTCTGGTCGGAGACCGGAGGTAAATACCTTACGGACTCGTCCTGCCGAACGCGTGCCGGATCAAAGCTATCCCGCAACCGATCGTCAGACCGAGCAACATTGCAAAGCCCAATATCAGCCAAGTGCGCGGGTAGCTCTTGGCGAGGGGACGTTCCGCAAGCGTGATCACGCGTGCATCAGATACCGGATAGGACTGCTGCTGCACCGACGCGGTGAATGCTTGCAAGAAGCTTTCATAGATTTTGCGATACGTATCAGCGGTCGCTTCCAGTTCCTCAAGTGTCTCGCCCTCGACGCCGCGAGATGATCTTGCTTCGGCAGTTTCTTCGTTCTTCCCCGGAAGCCGGTAATCATGATTGGCACGAAACGCCTGCACGCGGCGCGTTGCCACTTTCATTTGATCACGAAGTTCCGCCAAACGAACCTCCAACCATCGGCTCCCCTGCCGAGCAGAGTCCGATTTGGCATCGATCTGATCACGCAAATACGCTTCCGCCGTGGCATTGGCGATCAGCGCGGCCTTCTTGGCATCTACGGATCTAAAAGCAATTTCAATAGCGTATGACAAACCCACCCGACGAACGATCAAGCCCTTTTCGAAAGCAGCAATCGCGGTCCTGTGGCGTATGAAGCTGGCGTCCTCTTCAGACAGCTCTTCCGGTCGTTCAAATAATGTCCGCCACATTGGGGGTGCCGCGCCTTGAAACTCGCGGTCATCCCTGAGTTTCAGGTCGTTGATCACCATTGCCGCAATTTTTTCCGACCGCAGGAGGGTAATTTGACTTTCGACCTGCGCCGCATCCAGCGAGAAATTAACCTCCCGGGTTTGTTCACGCAGAACAGGGGTCTTTGGATCGATGAGGATCTGCGATCGCGCGATATATTCCGGCGTAGCAAGAAGAAGGTACAAGGATGCCGCCGTCACAGTGAGTATCAAAGGCGCCAAAACGGCGGTTGCGTTCTTCCGAAAGAAAGCCGCGAAATCCGCAGCGCTAATAAATTCGCCGGTTTCGCTATCGGGCGACAAACCCGGCTGATATTTTTCCCGAGCCGGTGACAGCTTTGTCAGATTATCCATTTTGTGCTCGACATCCACCGGGCGCAGTTGGGGTTCTCTGAACGTTCACGTGCAGACTTCGGACGTCGTCCGATAAGTTGCGCGGAAGCGCACGAGTGTGCCTGTTAGTATGTGTCCTGTTCGATTGGATCATCGTTGGCATCTTACGCAAATCGGTGCTGAGTTGAACGTCGCCAAAGGAGGTAGACCTTGTCGCCCCCGATCCCGTCGAGCCCGGCATTAAAAAGCTAATAGCTTGTGGAATAGACCGATTTTGCTCTTGCTCTGCCCGCAAGGCCACGCCGCTTCACGCGGCTTTTGTTGTCCTCCGCCTTTATTAGGAGAGCACGAAAGAAGAAGGCACACGCACTTCGGCGGTATCTCCAAATGCCAGGGTATCCCCCAAGATCGCGTGTAGTACATTGGAATTGTATGGGCCTACCATAGCTCTGTTGGAAAGACATTTTCCAATTTGATGGCGTTAAGTTTGCCGCGCCCGAAACCACGGTCGGCTGACACGTTGTTGTCGGTGCATGAACGGACTATTCATCGGCGCTCAGGCTGGTGCAAGCCTTAGCCACAGAGAAATCGTCTGGTAACCAGCGTTGTTGCGCCGTCCACAATTGGGAATGCGAAGGCGGTACCGGATCGCGCGAAGCTCCTGAAATGCAGGTTTCGAGCAAAGCTACAAAGCGGTCGAGCTCGCTCATGTTGGATGAAAGCGGTCATCGCGGAAATCCTTTGCGCTCTAATCGGCTGCCGCTGCAAAAAGCCTTGAACCAAAAGCGGATCCTTGTGACCGGTGGTGCCGGGTTCGTTGGGTCCCACGTCGTCGATTTGCTCGTGGAGAGTGGGTGCCGCGAGATCGTCGTCGTGGATAACATGACTACCGGCAGAGCGGAGAACCTCATTTCGTCAATTCGTTCCGGAAACGTGCGACTGGTGGTCGACGACATTCGCAATACGCTCCTCATGAAGGAGCTCTGTAATGGTATCGATATCGTCTTTCATCAAGCGGGTCTGGGTGAATCGCATTGTGCACTGGAACCCCGCCTTGCCTTAGAAGTCATGGTGGATGCAGTTTTAACTCTTCTGGAGCAATGCGCCCGATCCGGCGTTCGCAAGATCGTTGTAGCGTCTTCCGCGTCGATTTATGGGTATCCTGAAATTTGCCCAATCACAGAAAACAGCAGTTCCCATTTCAACCGTACTGTGCAGGGATCGATGAAGTATATTTGCGAAGTCCTGTTGCGCTCTTTTCACAGCATGTACGGTACAAACTACGTCGCCCTTCGGTATTTCAACGTTTACGGACCGAGGATGGGACACCAGGAATCGCACGCAAAGCTTATCCTCAGGTGGTCGGAGCGGATTTTAGCCGGTCTGCCCCCCATCATAGAAGGCAACGGAACCGAGACAATTGACATGCTGCACGTGCATGACGTGGCCCGCGCCAACGTTCTTGCTGCGCTGGCCCCCACGACTAACGTGTCCCTGAACATCGGAAGTGGTACGGAGACATCCTTGCTCACTCTCGCCCGGACTTTAACGAGCATCATGCATCGGCCCGATCTCGAGCCTACGTTTTGGGAAAAGGTTGGAGATAATCGTAGCATCAGACGGATCGCCGATACCGATCTGGCGCGACAGGCCATCGGTTTCGAGCCCAGGATCCGATTGAATGATGGTCTGAAGGGATTCGCGCGATGGTGGCACGATCAGCCACACTGCGGGCAGAGTTTGGCGCACGGCTAGATCAGTCTATAAGCCAATGTCCTACAACTCGTACATAGAATGGAAAGGTTGGTCCTCCGAAAATTTTGGAAAATACTCGGACCATGAAGCTGCGTTTTACAAAGCTGAAATTTCTGACTTGATCCCCACTTTGGCTGGAGTTGCTGTCCTCGAAATTGGTTTTGGCGAGGGCCGCTTTCTTCAATGGGCCCGCGATCAGGGAGCGCAAGTTGTAGGAGTAGAGGTCCAAAGTGAATTGCTCACGCTGGCACGAGCCCGGGGCTTTAAAGTGCAGGAAACCCTGCACGATGTTACTCGTCCAGACGTGGGGTTCGGTTTGATAGCAGCTTTCGACGTGTTTGAGCATCTTACGGCGGCGGAACTGGCCAGTCTACTTCAGCGCTGCCACGGTTTGTGTGCGCGCGATACCGCATTCCTGATCGCTCGCTTCCCGAATGGTGATAGCCCTTTCAGTCTACCGATGCAGAATGGAGACCCGACACACCGCACGGCGTGGGGCAGCGGTGCGATCCGACACGTCTGCCGTCAGTCTAGCTGGGAGATCCAGCAACTTCGGGGCGTAAGAATCAGTGGTGCGCTGCGAAGACGCATCGTTCGGTATTTCAAGAAAATCGTGATGAAATGCATCGAGGCCACTGTTTTTCGGCTTTACCTCGGGCCAAACCGTCCCACAACTTTTGAGCAGAACTATATTCTGGTATGCAGGCCAACCAGGCGGGGACCCCCCTAATGCGATCGACTAAATCTACCCGGGACTGGGGTCCCGAGTTCAATCTCGGCGCTTCGACCGGAAAATTAGATGCTTTTCTACTTGTCTGCTTCCAAGGAACGGGGCCTTTGGAAGCACGGTGGAGCGACACCGGCCGCGGCACCTTCGACCGCGCGCTTGAAACCGTTAGATCAATCATAGTAGTCGTCAATAAAACAACGCTTGCTGTTGGGTGACGTGATGGCGAAGAAGAAAAGTGTTTCGCTCGGGGACCGGATCGGCCAAGCGGTCAGTGACATGGCGAATGCCGCAAGTGTAGCGGCAACGGGTTCAGAGATAGGTGTGCTTGAGTTAGCGGCTGAAGGCGAGCTTAGGCCAAGTTCCGTTAAGCGAGCGCGCGTGCGTAAACCGAAGGTTGCTTCGAAGAAAACGAAAGCACTGAAGAAATCCAGAAAACCAATGGAAAAGAAACGTACGATGAGGCGCCGATAGCACTCCTGTACTCCGTAGCTTAGACACAAGCTAACGAAGTTCGCTTGCGATAACGGAGCATGCAGAAATGCGCGGTTTCGACTGCTTGCGGCAGTCCTCAACGGGCCGTTTTTTAGCCAAAGGATCGGTTGAAGCCCGGAACGGGACGGGCGAGAGCGGCCATGCCATCAATTAACCAAACGGCCCCTCCAAGAATGTTATTTGTCGCTTTGGCGGCTATCCTCAAGCCGATTGCCGACTACATCTCATAGAAGTGACCAATGCCGAAAGTCGCTCTCATCACAGGCGTTACCGGCCAGGATGGCGCATACCTCTCTGAACTCCTGTTGTCGAAGGGGTATATCGTCCACGGCGTAAAGCGACGCTCGTCATCGCTTAATACCGGCACGAGTTGATCACCTATATGAAGACCCGCATACGGAAGGTGCGCGATTTTTTCTGCATTACGGCGACCTTACCGACGCGACCAATCTAATCCGGCTGGTTCAGGAAACGCAGCCGGATGAAATCTATAATCTGGCGGCGCAAAGCCACGTGCAGGTCAGCTTTGAAACGCCGGAATATACCGCCAACGCCGATGCGCTTGGTACGTTGCGACTGCTCGAAGCCATCCGCATTCTTAAATTCGAACAGAAAGTGCGCTTCTATCAAGCTTCCACGTCTGAACTTTACGGCAATTCGCTACATCTTCCGCAACGGGAAACGACGCCGTTTGCCCCACGGAGTCCGTATGGAGCAGCAAAACTTTATGCCTATTGGATCACGGTCAATTATCGCGAAGCCTATGGCCTGCATGCCTCTAATGGAATCCTGTTCAACCATGAAAGCCCTATCCGCGGCGAAACCTTTGTCACGCGAAAGGTTACGCGTGCGGCAGCAGCGATAGAGATGGGTCGGCAGGAGAAACTCTATATCGGCAACTTAGATGCCACGCGCGATTGGGGACACGCCCGCGATTATGTCGAAGGAATGTGGATGATTCTACAACAGGATAAGCCGGACGACTACGTTCTCGCCACCGGCGAAGGCCATACCGTGCGTGAACTGGTCGAGGAGGCTTTTTTGGTAGTCGGACGCCGGATTGTCTGGCGTGGGAATGGCGCGGGCGAGGTGGGCGTGGACGAAACCAATGGGCTAACTCTCGTTGAAATTGACCCGCGCTATTTTCGCCCCACCGAAGTCGATCTGCTCATCGGCGATGCAAGCAAGGCTCGCACAACACTCGGATGGAAACACCAGGTTTCGTTTAAGCAACTTGTTCGCGAAATGGTGCAGAGCGATCTCAAATACTATCGCGAAAACCCAAACGCGCCATGACCATACCAGTTTACGAACTTGCGCGAAAACGCATCTGGGTAGCCGGACATCGCGGGATGGTGGGCAGCGCGCTCGTCCGACGGCTGCGCAGCGAGGCCTGCGAGGTCATCACCCTCACCCGCGAACAAGTCGACTTACGCCGGCAGCGGGAACTTGAGCGCTGGATGCTGGAAACTCGCCCGCATGCGATAATCATGGCTGCGGCGACCGTTGGTGGAATACTCGCCAATGATACGCGGCCTGGCGAATTCTTGTACGATAATTTGGCCATCGAGCTAAACGTCATCGAGGCCGCGCGGCAGACCGGGGTGGAAAAGTTGCTATTCCTTGGGTCGTCTTGCATTTACCCGCGGGAAGCTGCCCAACCGATGAGTGAAGACGCCCTTCTAACAGGGCCGCTTGAACCGACCAATCAATGGTACGCGATCGCAAAGATCGCAGGCGTCATGCTCGGCCGGGCGTATCGCAGGCAGTATGGATGCGATTTCATCTCGGCCATGCCGACCAACCTATATGGGCCGGGCGACACCTTCGACTTGCAAGCGAGCCATGTCGTTCCCGCGCTGATTGCCAAGGCGCATGCGGCGAGGGATAGCGCTGAGGGGGAAATCGTGGTCTGGGGAAGCGGCACCCCGCGACGCGAATTCATGTATGTCGACGATCTTGCCGATGCGCTCATATTCCTACTCAAAAATTATAGCGGGGATGAGCACGTCAACATTGGGACCGGCTCGGACGTTACCATTCGCGAACTGGCCGAAACCGTGGCACGGGTTGTTGGGGTGTCGGGCAAATTGCGTTTTGATTCTTCCAAGCCAGACGGCACACCGCGCAAGCTTTTAGATTCAGGAAAAATGAAAGCGCTGGGATGGTCGCCGACAACGAGCTTGGAAGACGGACTAAGCAAGACGTACCAGTGGTTTCTCGAACATGAGGTAATGGTTGCGCAGTGACGGATTCAGCATCGTTTCTATTGTTAGGCGTTTCCGTCGGTCACCAGGAGTCTTGCCCACTCTGTTGCTGCTCACGATTGGTTAGGTTACAGGACCATGCCAAGCACTCCAGAGGATTGGGAAGATAGATAAGAAGCTGCGGCGCCATTACATCCGACACGCTATTATCTGCCGGATGATTGTCACACCCCGGCGGAACAATGCTAAGCCGCTCGATCCAGTCTCGGCTTCGACTTCAAGAAAATCCCGCCATGCGTAAGTGTGCCTTGTACCAGGCTAGTGAGGTGCGGGAAGCTACAAGGACCTGGACGTGCAGCAAACCATCCTTCCCGGAACGGACCTGGCCCTGTCACGCTTCATTTTCGGGACGGCAAGTCTCTTCAATGTTGGGACGCGCAAGGAGCGCCTTCGCCTGCTTGAGACGGCTAGGGATCATGGGTTCACGCACTTTGACACGGCGCCGTATTATGGGTTCGGAATGGCAGAGCGAGACCTGGCGCCCCTGCTGAAGGCCTATCCGGAGCTAACCGTTACCACCAAGGTCGGGATCTATTCTCCAGGCGGCGAGGAGCAGCCGGCCCCGATCGTATGGCTGCGCAAGGCCGCGGGGAAGGTCGTGCGGTCCCTCTCTCGACCCGAGATCGACTGGAGCATTACTCGGGCTCGCGCGAGTTTGGAGGGAAGCCTGCGAAGGCTTGGGCGCAGCACGATCGACCTCTACATGCTGCATGAACCTGAATTGCTGCTTCTCGACACCGCCGAGTGGAGTTGATGGCTTGAGCGAGAGGTCACTCAAGGGAGGGTGAGGCGATTTGGCCTCGCTCTGGAGTCAAAACGGCTTGAGGCCTTCGTCTCCCAAAATAGCCCCCTAGGCCCGGTCATCCAGACTACCGACAGCCTAGAGTTCCGTGAGGCCGATGTCCTTTTGCGTTACGGCCGCCCAATCCAAATTACCTACGGGTACATCTCAGCCGCTCAAAAGCAGGCAACAGGTGCTGATGTCCCCGCGATCTTGAGGCGAGCGCTCGATAGAAACTCAAAAGGAGCGATCATCGTCAGTACCCGGCGTGCCGAGCGCTTACAACAGTACAGCCCTATCCTTGAGGGGCCATGATCCAAGACTTGCTCGGGCAGGGCAAAAAGGTCGTCCTTGAGGCCGATGTTCACGTCATCGGCGGAGGAATCGCTGGTCTCCTTGTCGCCACTCGCCTTTGCAAAAAAGGTTTGCGGGTGATCGTTTCGGAGTCGGGCGCGGAGCACCAGGATGACGAGACTCATCCGCTAAACGAGGTGGTGCACCGGCGCTCAATTTATTCGGGGGCGGCGCGCGGTCGGTTCCGCTGCCTCGGGGGTACCTCCACCCGCTGGGGGGGCGCCATGATCCCCTTTTTACCTGCGGATCTGGCTGGCAACTCTGCGTGGCCGGTCCGCCACGCCGAGTTGATGGCCTACTGCCGGGACGTTGAACGTTTGTTCTGGCTTCCCGATGGTACCTATGAGCTTCCAGACCTTGCGCAGCGCGTGGACGGAGTGCCTGCGACACACATTGCAAGGCTTGCGAAGTGGCCGTCTTTCGAGCGCCGCAACATCGCGGTTCTGCTCAGGGCTGAGATCGGGAACGCAAGCGGACCTCAGATTTGGCTGAACTCGACCGCCGCCGTGTTTGAGATGCATGCTTCCGGTCGGCTTGAGTTTGTTACGTGTTTTGCGCCGGACGGCGCCCGGCTGACGGTTCGCGCTGTTGAGACCATTGTGGCGGCCGGCGCGATAGAGAGCACACGCCTACTTTTACTTGCCGACCGGCAGTACGGAAACCGCATTTTCAGCCCCGACGAGGTCCTCGGCCGCTACTTTCATGATCATCTTTCGGTGCAGGTAGCTGGCATCGAGCCGAGCGATCGGCGCGCGCTTAACCGTGTGGTAGGATTTCGTTTCGAACGCGGGGGCATGCGCAATCTCCGGTTCGAGGTCTAGCGAGGCTCCGGAGATCCGGGCGCGTGTACCAGTCGGCTTCGCCCACGTATCTTTCTCCTCCCGCGAGGATAGCGGATTTGAGGCCGTTCGCACACTTTATCGACACCTGCAGAAGCGCCGTCCTCCCAATCGGAATGTGCTCCTTGGTCTCCTGCGCGCGACACCCTGGCTTGTTCAGGCGGGTTGGTGGCGGTTCTATGAGCAGCGGCTTCTTTATCCTAGCGGCGCTGCGATCGAGTTACACGCAGTCATCGATCAGATCCCGCGTGCGAGTAACCGAATCACGCTCGACGCAACGCGCACCGATCTCTATGGCCAGCCGCTAGCCTGTATCGACTGGGCCGTAGACGAAGAAGATAAGCAGAACCTGACCCACTTTACGGACGCCTTTATAGACCTCTGGCAGCACAGTACCTTAGCCAAGCTAGGCACCATCCAGCGTCTCCCGCCCGGCGAGGCGGAACAGGCACTCTCCGAAGCGGGTGGTGTCTACCACCCGGGCGGCTCCACGCGAATGGGCCGCGATGCATCGCAGGGAGTAGTCGACGGGTTTGGACGGACATTCAGAATTTCAAATCTTAGCGTCGTTTCAACGTCGACGTTTCCGACCGGAGGCGGCGCCAATCCAACTATGATGATGATGATGACCGCCTTGCGTACGGCTGATGCGGTTGAGGGACGGCTACAGGCTGCTGGTCAGGGATAACGCCGAACCGCCGCGTCGCCGTGCGAAGGCCTGGCGGCAAAACACAACGCGCATCACAGTTACCCGTATTTCAATACTTACGGGCCTCGCCTGCGTCCAAATAACGGGCGCGTAGTCTCAAATTTTATCGTTCAAGCTGCTTGGGCGCGATATCACGATCTATGGCGACGGCTTGCAAACGCGCTCATTCTGTTATGTCGACGATCTTATCGATGGCTTGGGGCGCCTGATGGGGAGCGGCGATCCGTGAAGGGGCGGCGACATAAGTTAGCGCGTCGAAGCCCGTTGTGCCGTAAGCCATGCTCTAAGATACTCTATAGTAGACGCTGCGAACACTATCAAATAAACGTCGAGATATGTTCGGTGGCTAGTGTGGGCCAAAAACACTGCAGACACGGCAATAAATGCCAAGTAAAGCAACGCTATCAACTTTACCTCGCGCCTATGCCAATTCAGAAACATCCCGATAATTCCAAACACTGCAACTGGAATGTATCCGATTGCATATGCAGCCTGCGCCAAAGGCTCTCGATGAGGATTCAACCTCCACGAAAATGCTGCTTCCAACTTGCGAAGGGCGCCCCATAAAGTCGCTCCTGGATTTTCGCGCATGTACTTAAAGGCACGCTGAGCGTACCAGTTGCTGACTCCAATTTCGTCGTTGGCTAAGCGCATGACTTCGTCCTTGTCTGCCGGTGGCATCTTGGACCATGCCTCGCCAGTACTCAAATCCATGCTTCTCGCCGGATAGTGAGAAAAGGTCTCCGAGTTATTTCCGATCCATAGCGCCCGTCCAGTTTGAGAACTGAGAACTGGACTTCCAGTCACATGGTAGGTGTAGATGAGCCACGGAGCGACTGTTAACAAAACCGCGAACAATAAAATCGCGCATTCCCGAATCCTCTTCGAAATTTCACCTTGTCCCCAAATCGCTATCCAGATCAACGCGACACCAATAGCAGGCGCTACCGAAGCGCGTACCAACGCGACCGCTCCCAGACTGATGCCGGCAACGAACCAGTCGCGGTTGCGTGCCAACTTACTGGCACGAAATAGAAGCCAGACCGACAGTGCCATACAAAACGTCACCATGCCGGTTTCCTGCAAAGCCGTGTCGTGCACCACATAATATGGGTAAAATGCGGTGATTGCGCAGGCAACAAGGCCAGCGCGCGCATTGAAGAGTTGCCTGCCAATTAGAAAGGCGCAGAGGGCAGTGCCGGCGCCCATTAGCGCCTCTGGTATAACAATCAGCAAATAATGTTTTCCTGCAAACGCAGTTGCCGTCAAAAAAAGAGGGTATATAGGAGGCCACCAGGCGCAGGTGCTTCCAAAGCAGAGGCCCCTGCCCGCCACAAAGTTTTCGGCCAAAATGGTAGAAAGCAGAATAGCTATTTACCCAAAAATCATCCTCACCAAATGCCATACGCACGCCGAGCCGGCACAGAAAAGCGGCGGCTAGTATGCCCAACAAAATGAACCGCTGATAAGCAATTCTAGAACGCACCTCGCTTTTTAACCCTCGTTCGTGCATCTCATTACGCTTGGATTCGACAACACTAGATGTTCGGAGCTTGATGGAACCGTAACGTTATGGTGTTGTTGCTCTTTATCCAGAAAATCCGCATCGACCAAATACCAACGAACAGCAATTCTCAGGACAGCAACGATAACAATTCACACCAGCGTGCACGAACCTGCCAACTTATTCATCACACGCGTCACGAAAATTTAGTCACTCGGTGTGTCGCTGAAAGTCTGGAGTTCCAGCCGATGACGTAGCCGGCCCTCAGAACGCGTCATTGGCAGCGGCAAGGCGTTAGATCCGACCATTTTAAAGAGTCAAGGATACACGTCAGGCGTCTGGCTCGACGCAAAATGCGCGTCATCATTGATCAGAATAGACCTGCATCATAATGTTCTGTCCACCGAAACATTGGTCGGTGTTCTTCTGGAATCTTGATACGGTTTGCCGCAGAGAGCTTCAGGAAAGGCTGCTTGCGATAGTTGAGGTAATCTTTGAACCACGATCGGTGATAAACGAAGTAGAGCATGGGCCGCGGCTCATTCGACCGATTTGCCGTCCCTTGATGCAAGAGGCGATAATCCAACAGTAGCGCGCCGCCAAGGGGTACCACTGGGTCGACTGCTTGGCATTTCTCACCTTCCTCTTGCAGTTTTACGTGACTGCCTACCAACAGTCGTGTTGTGCCATTGCGCTCATTGAATTCACGCAGCGGAATAAACAAAGTGATCGCGTAAGTTGGCAGCATGCGGTCAAGGTTGGCATCGAAAAGCGTAGTCGTGTCACGATGGAGATGCTGCATCTTTGCGCCCGGAAGCGAGGTAACAGACGCAAAACTGCCCAACACCAGGTCGTCGCCGAGGAGCTGGCGCAAAACGGGAAGGATCAAGGGATTGGCATAAAGTTGATGGTCAAGGAACGGCGCCTCCAGCTCCACCGTAATCATATGCCGTCGATGACCTACTTGGAGAGCCTTCTGCAACGCATCGCCAGTCAGGTAGTCGCCGTAGCGATCAAGATAGGCTATTCTTAGCTCGTCGACCGTTTCGCTGGGCAATATTTCCGATAAGCGAAGACAACCCGCCCGTCGAAACTCATCCGCAGCGCTTGAGGCCAGGGAAGACGAGGAAAGTTGCGGGATCGCGTGGAGCAGAGAGTTGTTGCGGCTGGCATCGCGCCAAGCAGTAAACCAACTACACATTGAGCTTCTCAGTCAGATGAAGGTGGATGGGCGAACATCTGTAGATTTAGTTTTCATTCCTTGGTGCCCCTCGTACGCGCTGTCAAGCGTGGAGCACCGCATGTGGCGAGTTGTCTTCGTCCAGATGAATAACCTTCAGTTCCGCGAGTTCTGCTAACGATCGAATGCCCTCTCCCGAAAACGTGCGGAAAAAGCCGACGATCGGGGTGAACCCCGCAGCGGGGACACCGCCGACATAGCCCGGATGCAGATAGCTAATTAGGATCGGTCCTCTGGTTAGATAGCTGATCTGCCTCAATGCCTCGACGCACTGCTTGTCCGATCGAATATGGGAGAAACTACCCCATCCCATGATGGCGGCTGCGAACGGCCGCGAGACCGTAGATCAATTGGTGCAGGTGGTTGAGCCGGAGATTGCATGATAGGCAAGTCCTCGTAGCGTCCCACAAGGGCCTCTACAGGCAACTCGCCACGGTTGCGTTCTATCATAGTTACCAGACGCAATACAGGTTCGAACGCTATAACCTCGTATCCACGTCGCGCCAAAGCAAACGCCTCCCGCCCGCCCCCTGCTCCTCCCACAAGTACAGATCTCGGAGGTGCAGGAAAGTGCTGCGAAATGGCACGCTCTTCGAATGGGAATAGAGCTTCGCGAAAATCTACGTTTCCCGTTCGATAGATTTTCTGGCTGGCGTAAGTGACATCATTATACACCTCGTAGAAGGCATCTGATGCCCACCTCAAGACAAGCTTTGACCGTAGCCGATCGAACACCCTGTAGCCGCGGTCAACCATAGCCGTACCCCGTGCCGCTCGAGCCAATACGGATAAAATAAACTTTGGTGTTGGCAAGCTTTGATCCTTAGAAGCTAAATAGCGCTGATCAACTCGATGCGGAGTTTGAACGGTGACGATTTTTAGATGGCAAGCATTTGGCAAGTAGCTTGGCGAAGGCTGCCGGATGTTCGCGAGAAATGATCGCCGTCAATAATAATAATAGCGCACTCCCTAGACCTTTTAGAATGATGGACGGCATTATTAGACGCCTACGGATAAGACCATGATATTTGCACGAGCGTTGCTCTCAAGAAAGTCAATGCGGCAATAACAATCGAAATGTCCTCGTTGACCGATCTCTTAGCATGACAGATTATTCGCACCGATCTAACAGATCTCGCTCATATTGGCATATTGACTCCCGGGATGGTTCGTTACCGGCCACTCCCGCGGTTGCCGCAAGTACC
>CAVSLB010000024.1:0-26743 GCA_963728585.1 uncultured Alphaproteobacteria bacterium | reverse complement strand
ATTGGATCTGGTTGCGCGCCAGCTTCGGCGCGACCGCGAGCGCCGGTCAGCCCGGCGTGCACCTGATCGGCATCGCCGTCGACATCACCGAGCAGAAGAGCCTGGTCGAGCGCACCGTCGCCGCCGATATGCGCCTGCGCGATGCGGTCGAGACGATCCCGGAAGCCTTCGTGGTCTGGGACGCCGACAATCGTCTCGTCCTCTGCAATTCCAACTTCCAGACCTGCATAACCTTCCCGACCACTCGGTCCACGCCGGCACGCCGTACGAGACCGTGATCGCGGCCGGCCGCAAGCCGGTGCCGCGCAACCGCATCGGCAACCAAGGCCCGCCCCTGCCCGGCGCGCGCACCTTCGAAGCGCAGATCGAAGATGGCCGCTGGCTCCATATCAGCGAGCGGCGCACCAAGGACGGCGGCTATGTGTCGGTCGGCACCGACATCACCGCGCTCAAGCTGCATGAAGAAAAGCTGATGCAGAGCGAAAAACGACTGATGGCCACGGTCGCCGACCTTCGCCAGTCGCAGCAGACGCTGGAGTTTCATACCGAGCAGCTCGCCGAACTCGCGGAAAAATATGCCGAGGAGAAAAACCGCGCCGAGGAGGCCAACCAGACCAAGTCCAAATTCCTCGCCAACATGAGCCACGAGCTGCGCACGCCGCTCAACGCCATCATCGGTTTCTCCGAGATCATGGAGTCCGGCATGTTCGGCGCGCTTGGCGCCGACAAATACCACGAATACTGCCGCGACATCCGCGAGAGCGGCAATTCCTGCTCGAGGTCATCAACGACATCCTCGACATGTCGAAGATCGAAGCGGGCCGGATGAAGCTCGACTTCGAAGATATCGAGCTCGACCTCATCCTGGCGGAGGCGATGCGCGTCGTCTGCTCCCGCGCCAGGAGAAGGAGCTCGAGCTCTTCGCCGAGGTCGCACCGCCCGTTCTTCAAGGCCGACCGCGCGCGCTAAAGCAGATCTCGCTCAACCTTCTGTCCAATGCGGTGAAATTCACGCCGGATGGCGGCCGGGTCACGGTGCGCGGCCGGCTGTCGGACGGCGCGATCACCATCGCCATCCAGGACACCGGCATCGGTATCGAGAACGAGGCGCTGACGAAACTGGGCCGGCCGTTCGAGCAGGTGGAAAGCCAGCTCACCAAGAGCCACCAAGGCTCCGGCCTTGGGTTGGCGATCGCCAAATCGCTGGCCGAGCTGCATGGCGGCGCCATGCGCATCCGCTCCGCTCCCGGCGAAGGCACGCTCGTGGTGGTGCGCCTGCCGCGCGTCACACCGCTTCCGCGCATGACGCCACTGGCGGGGAAAGCGAGCTTGTGCCGGAACCGCCGCGCAACACGGCCGGCTGTTTAGATCGGCCAAACGGGTTCGTCCTTCGATGCCTACGCCGATTCGCCAAGAACCCGCTCGAAACTCTGCCGCACCTTGGCCTGCGTCTCGGCAATGCGCATCCAAAGTGGTGAAATCCGGCACGTCGCCGGCGCGCACCAGGAGGCGCAGCAGCCCGCGCCTGGCGTTTCGGGTCGAAATTGCCCGGCAGGCACAGCCGCAGGATCTGCGTCAGGTTGAGATAGAGCCGCACGGCCGGGCGCAGGATTTCCATTTCCGTCAGCGGCAGCAGGCCGAGCCGCCCGGCTTTGTCCAGCACGCGGGCGGTGGACGTATCCAGAATGTCGGGCTGCTCGGCGGCATGCACCAGCTGCAAATATTGCGCGACGAATTCGATATCGACCAGACCGCCGGCCGCGAACTTCAGGTCCCAGCGGTCGCTGTCGCCTTTTTCTGTGGCTATGGCGCGCCGCATCTCGACCACATCCCCGCGATGGGGGCAGCGTCGCGTCTGCGGCCCAGCGCCGTGCGGATCACCTCCGCCACCGGCGCTTCAAATTCCGGCGACGACGCCGAAGGATGCGCGCACGCGTCAACGCCATGTGCTCCCAGGTCCAGGCTTCCTGCTCCTGATAGCTTTCGAACTGTCGACTGCGTCGCCAGCGGTCCCGAGCGGCCGGATGGCCGCAGCCGCATATCCACCGGATACAGCACGCCGTAGTTGGTCTGCACGGTCAGCGCGCTGATCAGCCGTTGCGTCAGCCGCGCGAAATATTGGCTGCCGTAGAGCGGACGGCGCCGTCGGATAGCGGAGCATCGGCGTCGAAATCGTAGACCACGATGAGATCGAGATCGGAGCTTGCCGTCATCTCGCGGCCGCCGAGCTTGCCCATGGCGAGCAACGCGGTTTGCTGCCCGGAACGCGCCATGGGTTTGTACGAAGTTTTCCTGCACCGCCCGGTCGAGCGCGCGGATCATCACGTCGGCCAGATTGGCGAAGGCCCCGCCGGCCTGCTCCGCGGAAACAGTTTCCGACAGAATGCGCGCGCCGATCAGGAACATCTGCTCCTGGCCGAACATGCGGATACGGTCGAGAAAATCCTCGTAAGATGTCGTCTGCCCGATCGCCCTTTCCCATTCGCGCGCAACTTTGTCTCGTCCGGCAGCGAGCCGAAAAAACCCGGCTCCAGCAGCGGATCGATCACATGCGGGTAGCGCGCCAGGATGTCGGCGAGCCGCGGCGCGGTCCCGAGGATCAGCGCGATAAAAGCCGAGCAGATCGGGGTTCTGCCGCAATAGAGACAACAGCCGCTCCGCCGGCATGCAGCTCGGTCAGAAAATGGTCGAAGGCGGCGAATACGGTTTCCGGATTTTCGGATTTCGCCAGATGCCGCAGCAATGACGGCATCAGCGCAGCCAGATGTTGGCGCGCGGCCTCGCTTTTCAACGCGCGATAGCCGCCCGAGAGCCAGCGCCGCACGCTGGCCGAGATTTGCAACGGCTTGGGGAAGCCCATTGCGGACAGGTTGTCGAGCGTCGCCGGATCATCCTGGTCTTCGGAAAAACGAAGCCGCGCTCCTCTCCGCTTTTGGCCGGCGCGGCTTCGAACAGTTGCTGATAATGGCGTTGCACTTTGCGCAGATGTCCGCCAGCACGGCGCAAAATCGTCGCGGCCGTCGAAGCCGAGAAAACGCGCAAAACGTTCGATGCCCTCGCGCTCGGCCGGCAGCGTCTGCGTCTGCTCGTCCGCCACCATTTGCAGGCGATGTTCGGCGTTGCGCAGGAAGCGTAAGCCGCCGCCATGTCGTCGCACGCTTCCGCGCTGATCCAGCCGCCTTCGGCCAGCGCCGTCAGCATCGCGAGCGTGCTCGCGGCCGCGCAATTGCGGATGCCGACCGCCCGCGATCAGTTGCTGCGTCTGCACGAAGAATTCGATCTCGCGGATGCCGCCGCGTCCGAGCTTGAGGTTGTGTCCCTCGATCGCGATCTCGCCGTGACCCTTATAAGCGTGGATCTGCTGCTTCATCGCCTGCACATCGATGATGGCGGCAAAATCGAGGTATTTGCGCCAGATGAAAGGCGCCGAGTCGTTCAGCAGCGCCTCGCCCGCTGTCGTCGTCGCCGGCGCAAACGCGCGCCTTGATCATGGCCGCGCGCTCCCAGTTGCGGCCGACGCTTTCGTAGTAGTTCAGCGCCGACGCGCACCGAGACGGCCACCTGCGTGGAGGCCGGGATCCGGCCGCAGCCGCAGATCGACGCGAAAGACATAACCTTCCGCCGTGCGCTCCTGCAGAAGCTTCACCAGCCCGCGGGTGATGCGCACATAAAGCTGGCCGGCATCCGCATCCCGATTGAGCGCATGGCGCCTCCGGATCGAAAAACACGATGAGATCGATGTCGCTGGAATAATTCAGCTCGAAGGCGCCCATCTTGCCCATGGCCATCACGACATAGCCTGAGCCCTGCTCCGGCTCTGCGGGATCGCGCGGCTTGAGCTTGCCGCGCGCGACCGCGTCGCGCAGCAGAAAGCGCACGGCCGCGCCGTACCGCCGTGTCGGCAAGGTCGGTCAGCGCACGGGTGACCTGTTGCAGCGGCCAAACGCCCGCCGATATCGGCCAGCGCGATCAGCAGCGCGGCTTCCGCTTTCATGCCGCGAAGCTGCCGCATGGCCTCTGCTTCATCCTGCGCGGCGTCGACCGCGGCGAAGCTGCGGGCGAGCAGCGACGCGAGATGTCGTCCGGATCGGCGTCGAGCGAGCGGACGAGCCGCGCGGGATCCGCGCGCATCAGGTCCCAGAGATAAGGAGAGCCTTCGGCGATTCCTTCGATCAGCGCCCGAAGTTTGGGGACTGGCGAAAAGCGGCTCGAGCTCGCGCAGGCGCGCGCCAAGATCGCGTTCCAGCAGCGCGCGTGCCGCTTCCGGCGCATGCGACCTTGGGGGCCGCGACCACTCTGCGCCGCCAGCGATGCGGATGCTCGGCCATCTCCGAGATTTTCTTGCCCCGGTGACTTCCTCGGGGTCATCCCGAACTCTGTACCGGCCCTCCCGTCGGCAAGGCAATGACCGCTTTCAGCCCGGGATGCATTGTCGGCCAGAATGAGCTCGCCGCCATGCAGCCGGGCCACCGCGGCTGCGAGGCTAAGGCCCAATCCCGAGCCGGGCTGCGAGCGGCTGCGCTCCAGCCGCACGAAGCGTTGCACCACGCGTGGGCGCTCCGCTTCGGGAATGCCCGGCCCGTTGTCGGCACACCGTGAGCAACACGCGCCTGCCCTCCGGCCTCGCGCAGTGACGACGATTGCGCCTTCCGCGCCGTCCGGCACCGCATATTTGATGGCGTTGTCGACCAGGTTGGAAAGCGCCTGGCTGACCAGCTCGCGGTTGCCGCGCACGGTGATCGGTCCCGGCGCTTCGACCTTCAGATCGACGCCCTTTTCCTCCGCCAGCGGCTCATAGAGCTCGGCGATCCCGCGCGCGACCTCGGCGGCGTCGAAATCCGCCATGTCGTCGCGCGCATGACCGGATTCCGCCCGCGCAATCATCAGAAGCGCGTTGAAGGTGCGCATCAAGGCGTCGGATTCCTCGATCGTTCGCTCCAGCGCCGCGCGATAATCGGCCTCGCTTTTTGCCGCGCGCAGGCCTCCTCGGCGCGATTGCGCATCCGCGTCAGCGGCGTTTTCAGGTCATGCGCGATATTGTCGGAAACCTCCTGCAGGCCGCGCATCAAGGCTTCGATCCGCTCCAGCATGGCGTTGAGGTTTTCCGCCAGCCGGTCGAGCTCGTCGCCCGTGCCGGCGACAAACAGCCGGCCGCTGAGATCGCCTTCCACGATCGTGCGCGTCGTCTCGGTCATGGCATCGACGCGCCGCAACACGCGCCGTGTGACAAAGAATCCGCCGGCCAGCCCAAGCACCACCACCAGCGCCAGCGACCAGCGGCCCGCGGAGATGACGATGTTGTGCACCTTCTCGCGATCCTCGAGATCGCGTCCGACCAGCATGCGAAAGCCGCCGGGAAGCTGAAACACCCGCACCAGCGCGTGATGCGATCGACGCGGGATCGTCCATGCCGGCGGTATTCGGTTTCCGACCAGCCGAGGCTGTTCCAACGTGCCGGTCGGCAAATATCCGACATTGCCGGCTAGTCCCTCGCCCGCCGCCGTGGTCACCAGATAAAGGCTCGAGCCCGGCTGCGCCGAACGGCTTTCGATCACCTGCACCAGGCGGCGAATGCCGCCGGTGCGGTATTGCTCGGCGAGGCCGTTGACCTCGGCATCCACGGTGGCATTGATCTGCTCGGTAAACAGACGCCGCGTGTTCCAGGCGAAATAGCCGAGCAGAAAAGCCGCGAACAACGAAAACACCGTCAAATAGACGATCGTCAGCTTGAAGGTCGTCGTGCGGATAAAGCTTACCGAGCGCTGTCACGGATCATGTATCCCGCGCCGCGCATGGTGTGCAGCAGCGGCTGGGAAAATCCTTTGTCGATCTTCGAGCGCAGCCGCGAGATGTGCACGTCGATCACGTTGGTCTGCGGGTCGAAATGGTAGTCCCACACGTTTTCCAGCAGCATGGTGCGGGTCACCACCTGCCCGGCATGTTTCATCAGATATTCCAGCAGCCGGAATTCGCGCGGCTGCAGCAAAATCTTCTCCTTGCCGCGGCGCACTTCGCGCGACATGCGGTCCAGTTCGAGATCGGCGACGCGGTAAACCGTCTCCTCGCTCCGGCCGCCGCGCCGGCGCGCCAGCACCTCGACGCGCGCCAGCAGTTCGGCAAAGGAATAAGGCTTGGGCAGATAATCGTCGCCGCCGGCGCGCAGGCCCTTGATGCGGTCATCGACCTGACCCAGCGCGGAGAGAATGAGCGCGGGTGTCTCCACTCCCTTGCGTGCGCAGGGTCGAGATCAAGGAAAGGCCGTCGCGTTTGGGCAGCATGCGGTCGACCACCAGCACGTCGTAGCGGCCATCTTCCGCCAGCGCGAGCCCATCCTCGCCGTCCGCCGCGTGCTCGGCCACGTGCCCGACCTCGCGAAACGCCTTGATCAGATAATCCGCCGCTTCGCGGTCATCTTCGACAATAAGCAGGCGCATGTTCTTTTCAGTCCGTTCACCAAGCTCAAGTCTAGCGCGCGATCTGCAAATGGGGGACCGCTTTTGGCGATCGGCGGCGCCGTCGCGAGCACAAAAAAGGGAGTGGTGGAAATCCACCACTCCCTCGTTGAGCCGATCGGCCGGGGGGCTGAAACCGGATCGGCTCGGGGGCTGGTGGGGACGGGCTCAAGGCCCGCCCCCGAGGGTTCCGCCGCCGGCGGGGGCGACGGTTGCCGGCAGCAGTTCCCCATCTCGTTAGCCGCGGGAGAGCGGAATGGCGACGAAACGCGTCCCCTCGCCGGACTTCACCCGCATCAAAACGTTCTTCTTGCCGTCGCCACGCGCGTCGGCCAGCGCCTTGCGCACGTCAGCTGGGCTGGAGACGGCCTTGCCGGCGACATCGAGGATCACGTCACCGGTCTTGAAGCCCGGCATCCGCGGCCGCGCCATTAGGATCCACTCCCGTGATGACCACGCCCTGCGAGCCGGCACCGGCGACGCTGCTCGCAGGAGCAAGCGTCAGCCCGAGCTTGCCGACATCGCTGCCGGGCTGCTCGCTTCCTGCGGATCGGCCTTGGCCTCCCGCTGGGCCGGCAGTTCGCCGAGCGTGAGGGTCACGGTCTTCTCTGCGCCCTTCTCGATCACGCCGATCTTGACGCTGTTGCCGGGCGCCATCGCGCCGATCTTCTTGGCGAGATCGCGCGCATCCGTCACCGGATTGCCGTTGACCGAGGTGATGACCGCGCCGGACTGGATGCCGGCCTTGGCGGCCGGGCCATTGGACTGTGCTTCCGCGACCAGCGCGCCTTCAGCCTTCTTCAGGCCGAGGCTTTCGGCGATCTCGCTGGTGACCGGCTGAATCTGCACGCCGATCCATCCGCGCGTCACCGTGCCATGGTCCTTCAGCTGCGTAACGACGGTCTTCACCGTGTCGGAAGGAATCGCGAAGGCGATGCCCACCGAGCCGCCCGACGGCGAGAAGATCGCGGTGTTGACGCCGATCACATTGCCGTCGACGTCAAAGGTCGGGCCGCCGGAGTTGCCCTTGTTTACCGGCGCGTCGATCTGGATGAAGTCGTCATAGGGGCCGGCGCCGATGTCACGGCTGCGCGCCGAGACGATGCCGGCGGTCACGGTGCCACCGAGGCCGAAGGGATTGCCGACCGCGAGCACCCAGTCGCCGATGCGCGGAGATGTCTCCGACAGCTTGGCATAGGGGAAGTCGTTGCGGCCATCGACCTTGATCAGGGCAAGATCGCTGCGCGGGTCAGTGCCGATGACCTTTGCATCGTAGGTCTTGCCGTCGTCGAGCTTGACCTGGACGGTGCTGGCCTTCTCCACGACGTGGTTGTTGGTCACGGCAAAGCCGTCAGCGGAGATGAAGAAGCCGGAGCCCTGGCCGGTCGAGAAATTACGGGGGCCCGAACCGCCGCCGCGCGGTCCGCGCTGCCCATTCTGGCCGCCGTCAGGCTGGCCGAATTGCCTGAAGAAGCGATCCAGGCCCGGGAGGCAGACCCTCGCCGTCAAGGCCGCTCATTTGCGCTTTGTTCTCCACCTTCACCCGCACGGAAATAACCGCGGGCTTCACCTTCTCGACCACGTCGGCAAAGCCAACCGGGCGCGCGACGGTCTGCGCTTCCTGCGTGACGTTCTGCGCCTGCGCAACGGTCAGGCCGGGCATTGTTGGCTGCGGAAGGTGGTCGGGAGATACGAAAAACGCGCCAAGCCCCAAGGCCAGCGACGGTCGCAAGCAGGGCGAGGCGGCGCGCTTGAGACCTCGGAATTGAGGAGCCGAATGTTCGCCGCCAGTCATCGTGTTCTCCATCTTCAAATCTGAGGGCGCATGCGCGCCGTGACAGCAAGATGGGGACTGTCGCCTTACGGCGCACTGTCGGCGGGATTAAAACTTGTTAAGGTGCTGCTAGAAAAACTAGCTTTGTATGTTTATCAGTATGCCTTAGGCGCGATTATTGATCTTCAAGTCGCTTTAAGCGGGCGATTTCCTTAGGCGTGAGCGCGGGCTCGCTAAGGATCGGCTTCGATCGCCGCCGTCCCGCGACAACGAGGACGAGCATGCCGCCGGCCAGCAGCAGGCCCGGCGCGAGCCACAGCAGCAGGGTGTGCCAGCCAAACGGCGGCCGCAGCAGGACGAAGTGTTGTAGCGCGCGACGATGAAATCCAGCACCTGCTGGTCGCTGTCGCCGCTCTTCAGCCGCTCGCGCACCAGAAGCCGCAGATCGCGCGCCAATAAAGCATCGGAATCGTCGATCGACTGGTTCTGGCAGACCAGGCAGCGCAGTTCTTGCGACAAGGCGCGGGCGCGCGCTTCCAATGCCGGATCCGGCAGCACCTCGTCCGGCTGCACCGCGAAGGCAGGCGCGCGTCGCGGCCATCATCAAACAAAACACGATGGCACGCAGGCGCCGCATGCTATTCCGCCGCCTCCACCCGCAGAGCGGACGCCTTCGGCTGCGCCGGCTTGGGCGCGCCGACGCGCAGGCGACGATCCGACAACGACAGCGCTCCGCCGAGGAACATCACCAGCGCGCCAAGCCAGATCAGCAGCACCAGCGGCTTGTGATAGAGCCGCACTGTTACTGCGCCGTCGGCGTCGGCATCGCCGAGCGAGAGATAGAGCTGGCTCGCCCCGCGCGTCAGCAGCGCGGCTTCCGAGGTGGCGCTGCCGCGCGCGGCGAAGCTGCGCTTGGAAGGTTGCAACACGGCCGATCTCCTCGCCGCCGCTGCGCACGAGGAAAGAGCCGACCTGTTCGGAATAATTCGGTCCCCGCCGCGCCATCAGTCCTTCGAAAGTAAGCTCATAGCCGCGCAGCGAGATGGTTTCATTCGGCCGCACCGCCGCGATGCGCTCAGCCGCCCAGTTGCTCTCGCAGACGATCCCGAAAATCGTGATACCCAGGCCAAGATGCGCCAGCGCCCCGCCCCAGGCGGAGCGCGGCAGGCCGGCGCGCGCGCTTGAATGCCACCGACACGGATGCCGTCCGAATCCGTGCGCTCGACCAGATCGCTGATGGCGCCGCCGATCGACAAACAGCGAAAGCCCGATGCCGAAGGGCGCCAGCACCGGCCCGCCACCGGCGACAACGAAGGTTGCCGCGATACCGACGAGCGCCAGGGCAAAGGCGCCGAACAGCCGCTGCGTCACGCCAAGCAGATCGCCGCGCTTCCAGGCCATCAGCGGCCCGAACGGCATGGCGATCAGCAGCGGCACGAACAGCGGCCAGAAGGTCGCGTTGAAGAACGGCGCGCCGACGGAAATCTTTCTCGCCGGTCAGTGCTTCCAGCGCCAGCGGATAAAGCGTGCCAACGAAAACCGTTGCGCAGGCGGTGGTGAGAAACAGATTGTTGAGCACCAACGCGCCCTCGCGCGACACCGGCGCGAACAGTCCGCCCTGCTTGAGCATCGGCGCGCGCAAGGCGAAGAGCGCGAAGCGCGCCGCCGATAAAGACCACCAGAATGGCGAGGATGAAAACGCCGCGCAGTCGGATCGGTGGCAAAGGTATGCACCGACGTCAGCACGCCCGAGCGCACCAGGAAAGTGCCGAGCAGCGACAGCGAAAAAGCCAGGATCGCGAGCAGCAGCGTCCATACCTTCAGCGCATTGCGCTTCTCCATCACCAGCGCGGAATGCAACAGCGCCGTGCCGGCAAGCCAGGGCATGAAGGAGGCATTCTCCACCGGATCCCAGAACCACCAGCCGCCCCAGCCGAGCTCGTAATAGGCCCAGTAGGATCCCATCGCGATGCCGATGGTCAGGAACATCCAGGCGAGCAGCGTCCAAGGGCGCACCCAGCGCGCCCAGGCGGCATCGATGCGGCCTTCGATCAGCGCGGCGATGCAAAAGAGAACGAGATCGAGAAGCCGACATAGCCGAGATAGAGCAGCGGCGGATGGATGGCGAGGCCGAGATCCTGCAACAGCGGATTGAGATCGCGGCCTTCCGAGCGGCGCATCCGGCAGCCGCGCGAAAGGGATTTGATGTGAGCAGAATGAAAAGAAAGAAAGCCGCGGCGATCCATGACTGCACCGCCAGCACATTGGCCTTCAGCGTCGCCGGGAGATTGTTGCCGAACAACGCCACCAGCGCGCCGAAAGCCGCCAGAATCAGCACCCACAGCAGCATGGAGCCTTCGTGATTGCCCCAGGCGCTGGTGAATTTGTAGATCAGCGGCATGGCGGAATGGGAATTCTCGAACGTCGTGGCGACCGAGAAATCCGAGGTGACGTAGCTGGTGATCAGCGCCGCGAAAGACAGCGCGACGAAGATAAATTGCGCGAGCGCGGTCGGCCCGGCGACGCCCATCAGCGCCGCATCATTCATGCGCGCGCCGATGATCGGAACGCTGGACTGAATCAAGGCCAGCGCAAAAGCCAGCACCAGCGCGTAATGGCCAAGTTCCGGGATCATGGCGTCTGCTTCCCCGCCTTGCCTGCCTTTTCGTAGTCGTCCTTCCAGTGGCCCTGCTTCTTCAGGCTGTCGGCCACTTCCTTCGGCATATAGGTTTCGTCATGCTTGGCGAGCACGGAATCGGCGCGGAAAATGCCTGCGGTGTCGAGCGCGCCTTCGGTCACTACGCCCTGCCCTTCACGGAACAGATCGGGCAGCAGCCCCTGATAAGCGACAGTAACCGCATGGTTGCCATCGGTCACTTGAAATCGCACTTGCATGTTATCGCTGCGCACCAGGCTGCCGGGCGAAACCAGGCCGCCGAGCCGGATGCGGGTGCCGGCCGCCACATGCTTCTGCAGCACGTCGGTCGGAGAATTGAAGAAGACGATGGAGTCCTTGCAACGCGCTCAGCACCAGCCCGACGGCGAGCGCGAGCACGCCGAGACTGACGCCGATGAGACTGATGCGTCGTTGCCGGCGGGTCATCGCCATTGTCAGCTTTCCAATCCCAATTCCTTTCACCAGCTCATCCAGGCGGCGAAGCTTGTCGGCATCGCGCTGCCACCGCGCGCCGGGCGTCGGAAGCGGCGACGCGCGCCTTGTCGCGCTCGCCCAGCACCGTATAGGCGCGCACGAGCCGCATCCATCCCTCGAAATCGCCGCCATCTTTTTTCAACCGCTCGGCCAAGCCTTCGACCATGCCGACGATCATCTGCTGGCGCTGCTGGGATCCATCTGCGCCGCCGCTGCCATTTCCTCCGCGCCCGGTCCGGAGGCGGTCTGCCCGGGCCCCTGTTCGATCCGCGCCAGTTCATCGCGCACGAATTCGGCCCAGGAGGCGCCGGGCGGGGCGAAGCAAGCAGTTCGCGCCACATCGCGGCGGCTTCGGCGGTGCGGCCGTCCTGCTTTGCCGACAAGCCGAGGAAATAACGCGCCTTGGCTTCCCTGCCATCGAGCGCTAGGGCGCGCTCAAACGCCTGCTTGGCCTCGGCGGTGACGATCCCCTTGGCGCTCGCCACCAGCGCCTCACCGAGATCGGCTTCGCGTGTGGCCGTCGCGCCCGTTGTAGGTGACGGCGTTGCGCCGCGCGCGCGCGGCATCTTCGTAGCGCCGCAGCTGCATATAGACCGGCGCCAATACTTCCCAACCGCGGCCGTCCTGGGGGTTGCTTTCCAGATGTGCTTCGACCTGCGCCGACGAGTTGCTCGATCGGCGGTGCAGCTTCGCGGATTCGCGCCGCGCCGAGAGCGGCTGCCCGGGCAGCGAGGGAGAGCCGAGCGCCAGATAGAGCCCGCGCGCTCAATAGCGGCAGCAGCACGAGCGCGGCAAGTGCAACCGCCGCTTGCGCGATGGGGAGATCTCCGGCGCGGTCGGTTCCTGTTCGGCGGCCGCAAGCAGCCGGCGCGACACTTCGATCCGCGCGGCTTCCGCCTCTGCCGTGCCGATCCGGCCGGCGGCCTGGTCGCGGGTAATCTCCTCGAGCTGGTCGCGGTAGACGCGCACGTCATGCCCCGATGACACGGCTTCCGCACGCCGGCCAAGCGGCCACAGCACCGCAAAGACCGCGGCGCCCGTCATCATCGCCAGCACGAACCAAAGCGTCATTGCGCCTTATGACCACATTCGGACGCGGATCAGGACAAAACCAGAGCGACTCGGATGCATCAAAACCTGCGTGCCCTCGGCGTTACATCACGCCGCAAACACGGCTGCAATGGGGAGAATGTGACAGGGCTAGGATGCCCTTAGTGGCAGCAGCCTTGCGCTCGATATTTGGCGGCGGAGCGCGCGTTCGCCGGCATCGTTGCGGCAGGCATCCACAAGACCAACCAGTGCTGCGACTTCCGCCGCATCTCGGCACCGAGCGGAGCAATTGCCAAAGAGATCGAGAGCCGGCTCATCAGCACAAGCGCGTGTTCGCAGGCGCGCTTGGTTTGAAGGCTAGCCCACTGGCGTCCAGGAGCCGTCCGGATTGCGGCAGGCCGAGCCCCGCGCCGCCTGCGGCTGCCCGTCGACATAGATGGTGTGGGTATATTGCCGGCATTTCAGGGCGCCCTGGTCATATGCCGGCCCCGGAACTACCGAGCCGTAGCGGCCGGAAGCCGGATTACGCCAGGCCACCGGCGCGCCCGAAGAGCCGGATTCCAGGGCCTGGATCTGCGCCGCATAGGCGCGACGCTTGTCCTCGTCATCCATGGCAGCTCCGATGCGGTTGCCCACGATGCCGCCGATCGCGGCGCCCGCTACGCCGGCGGCGATCCGCTCGCCGGTGCCGCCGCCGATCTGCGAGCCGATCAGGCCACCAGCCACCGCGCCGACCAGGGTGCCGGTGTTTTCCTTGGGGCCGGTGCCGGTTACCGGATCGCCGGCGCAGCCCGTAACGGCCAGCCCAAGCAAGCTCACGGCGATCATTCTGGCAGCAAACATTGGAACTCCCCCGATTTCGGCGGCCGACGAGCCCGCGCGACCTAGCTAAAGAGTTGGATTGGGGCAAAACTCTGTTCGGGCGGATGGTCGCAAAAACAAGGCCGATGCGGACAGCGATGAAGCTCCGATGCGAAAGCTCTGGAGCTTCTTTGTGTCCGCGCTCTCGCCGTCTCGCGCCGCCATTCAAATGATCGAG
Source organism: uncultured Alphaproteobacteria bacterium (assembly GCA_963728585.1). Taxonomy (GTDB): domain Bacteria; phylum Pseudomonadota; class Alphaproteobacteria; order Rhizobiales; family Xanthobacteraceae; genus CANKHA01. The sequence continues at coordinate 13,278 of CAVSLB010000024.1, read as the reverse complement.
AGGGCGCGCCGATCCTCCGTTACAGGCGCGGCAACTCCGGTGAAACTTCGCGCTCGTTTCACTTCAGCAGGAAGGATGGCGGATGCACCAGCTCATCACACCACGGTCGATCGTCGCGTCTTTCCTGGCGGCGTGGTGCCTACTGCCCCCACCCGCCGCAGCGCAGGAGGTCCTGAACAGGCCGCACCTCGACGTCATCTACGTGCCGACTCCGAATGACGTCGTCGAGCGGATGCTCAGCATGGCCCAGGTGCGCAGCGACGATTACGTCATCGACCTCGGCTCGGGTGACGGGCGCGTGCTGGTGGCGGCCGCCAAGAACCACGGCGCGCGCGGCTTTGGGGTCGACATCGATCCAGAGCGCGTCAAAGAGGCACGGCAGAATGCGCAGACCGCCGGCGTCGCCGACCGGGTCGAGTTCCGCCAGCAAAACCTGTTTGAGACTCCGATCCGCGACGCCACGGTGTTGACCATGTATCTCATGCCCGACGTCAACCTGAAGCTCAGGCCGCGCATCCTGAGCGAACTCAGGCCGGGCGCGCGGGTGGTGTCGCACGACTTCGATATGGGCACTGGAAGCCGGATCAGCACGCCACCGTGGGCAGGAGCAAAGTTTACATTTGGATCGTTCCGGCCAAGGTGGAGGGGCTCTGGACCGTGCAGACCGACGACGGCCAGTCCTTGGCGCTCGACCTAAAGCAACGCTATCAGGAGATCGAGGGCACGGCGACGCTCGACGGACGCGCCTTTCCCATTCGCCAGGGCCGGGTCAGGGGAGCGCAGATCAGCTTCGCCATCGCCACCGGCCAAGGCCGCGCCACCCACTACACCGGCCAGATTGTGGGGAACATGATCCAGGCGAGGCGGGTCCGGGCGCACCGCAGCGGTTAGACCCGCGCCGTCACTCGGAAAACGGCTCCACTGTCACGCGGCGGCCGATCGAAGGCGTCGCCGACCAGCCGGAACGGCTCCGTGTCGACTTGCGAGCGCCTGTCCCGGAGCAGCTCGTCGAAGCGCCGGTAGATGCCCTCGTATGTTGGAATGGTTTACCCCGCCGGCAGCACCAGCTCGGCGCGCAACCCGCCGATCGGCGCCGTGTCCAGCGTCAGCTTGCCGCCATAGAGGCCGGCGAGCTCCACCACGATGGACAGCCCGAGCCCCGAACCCGGCTTGGTTTCATCCAGACGCTTGCCGCGATGGGCCACCTGCTCGCGCTCCAAAGGAGACAAGCCGCGCCCGTCGTCATCCACGATGATGCGGATGATCTGCGTGTTCGGAGCGGATTTTTCGCGCACCACCTGCACCGCCACGCGCGCCTTTGCCCATTTGCAGGCATTGTCGAGCAGATTGCCGACCATCTCCTCCAAGTCCTGGCGCTCACCGAGAAACCGGCTGTGTGCGGGCGCATCGAGCGCGATGGCGATATTCTTGTCGCGGTAGATTTTTTCCATCGTGCGGGCGAGCGCGGTCACCACCGCCGGCACGTCCGTCAGCGTCGCGATGGTGGTGAGCCGGGCCGCCAGCCGCGCGCGCTCCAGATGCCGCGCCACCTGATCGCGCATGATGTCCGTCTGCTCGCGCACTTTTACCGCAAAGGGATCGTCGCCGCGCGAGACAGCTTCATTGACCATGACTGAAAGCGGCGTTTTCAGTGCATGCGCGAGATTGCCGACATGCGTGCGGGCGCGCTCGACGATCTGCCTGTTGGCATCGATCAACGCATTGGTCTCGCGTGCAAGCGGCGCAATCTCGTCGGGGAAATTGCCTTCCAGCCGCTCGGTGGTGCCGGAGCGGATTGCCGTCAGGCTTTCGGAAATGCGCTTGAGCGGCGCGAGACCGAACCGCACCTGGAACATGGTTGTAAGGATCAGCACGATGGTAAGCGCGCCGAAAGTGATGGCGAGCGCCTGGTAAAAGGCTTCGGTCTCCGCGTCGATTTCCGCGGCGTCGCCCGCCACGGCAATCGAGAAAGCGTCCGTCCGCACCGAGATCCACCGTGCGCTCGATCAGGCGCAGCTTCTGATCCTCGGGCCCCTGCACATAACCCTCGCGCGTCTCGGTTTCGGCCTCGCTGCGTTGCGGCTCGGCAATTGCGGGAGCTGGCGATCCCCAGGCGAGCGCGAGGCGCGCACATCCTTTTTTCCGTCCAGCCGCGTCACCTGCCAATACCAGCCGGACAGCGGCAACTCGAACAGCGGCTCGCCCAGCGATTGCGGAAATTTGTCGGGCGGTATGTCGGGCGACGCCACGTCTGCCACCAGCGAGCGCAGATAAACGCTGAGGCGGTGATCGAAGGAGCGTTCCACCGCCTCGCTGGTAAAGCGAGGAAAGCAGGATCGCAGTGCCGACCAGGATCACCACGGTCCACAGAGTCGCGGTGACGAAGAGCCGAAGCGCGAGAGAGTTGGCGCGCATGCGCGTCAACGCGCATCGTTCGGCGGCTGGAGGAGATAACCGAGGCCGCGCACGGTCTGAATCACATCGACGCCGAGCTTCTTGCGGATGCGGCCGACGAAGACCTCGATGGTGTTGGAGTCGCGGTCGAAGTCCTGGTCGTACAGATGCTCGACCAGTTCGGTGCGGGAGACCACGCGGCCGGCATGGTGCATGAGATAGGACAGCAGGCGGTATTCATGCGAGGTGAGCTTGACCGGATTGCCGTCGACCGCCACGCGGCCGGTGCGGGTATCAAGCCGCACGGGACCGCAGTTGAATTCGCTTTTGGCGTGGCCGGCGGAGCGCCGCAGCAGCGCGCGCACGCGCGCCAGCACCTCTTCGAGATGGAAAGGCTTGGCAACATAGTCATCGGCGCCCGCATCGAAGCCCTGGACCTTGTCGCTCCAGCGGTCGCGGGCGGTGAGGATCAGCACCGGCATCGAGCGGCCGGCCCGCCGCCAGGACTCCAGCACCGAGATGCCGTCCATCTTCGGCAGGCCGATGTCGAGGATCACGGCGTCATAGGGCTCGGAATCGCCGAGATAATGCCCCTCCTCGCCGTCGAAGGCGCGGTCCACCACGTAGCCGGCATCGGCCAAGGCGGTGGTGAGCTGACGATTGAGGTCGGGATCGTCCTCGATAACAAGAAGGCGCAAAGGCTTGCTCCGGTCTGCCGCGGCCCACCGCCGCGTGCCCTACTCTGCCATTCCGCGGAACGGAAGTCAGCAGACAGCAAGCAGTTTCCGCCCCGCATGCAAACAAAACGGCTTTGTACCTGAATATCTCTTCATGGCCTCCAGGCTCGCGGACGGGAAAACGGTGGTGATTGACAAACATGACCGGCTGCGGCTCATCGGCGCCATGCTTCGCTGCTTCGCCGTGTTCGCCGTTTTATTAACCTTGCCCTGCCCGCCGCAGCCATGGTGGGCGGCGCGCCGGCCGTGGACGCGAGCGCCTACCGCAGCGAGGTCATGATTCTCAGCAGCCGCGGCAATCTTTGTACCGGCATCGTGCTCAAACAGGAACGTGGTGCTCACGGCCGCGCACTGCATCGAGCCTGGCCTCGCCTATAAGCTCTATGAGCTCGACGCCGAGCGAAAACCGATTTTTCACGACCTTGCAAAGACGGTGGTGCATCCGCAATTCAGCAAGGCCAGCCTTCGACGCCAATCGCGCCACAGCCGATCTCGCGTTGCTGAAATTAGCCACGCCGTTGCCGGCGAAATTCCTTGCCGCCACGCTGTCTGCACCACGCGCCCGCGCGTGACGGTCGGAGAGCCTTTTGCCATCGTCGGCTACGGTGTCACCGCCCCGCGCGACAACCGCAGCGCCGCCGTGCTCCGCCGCGCCGATCTCATCGCCACCGGCAAGCCCGGCAACCTGCAACTCCGGCTGTTTGATCCTGCCACCAAAGGCGAGACGCACGGGCTCGGCGCCTGCACCGGCGACTCCGGCGGCCCGGTCTATGAAGAACGTGACGGCAAGCGCATGGTCTATGGCGTGATCAGCTGGACCACCGGCCCAAAACTGAGCGACGGCTGCGGCGGACTCACCGGCGTCACCCCGCTCGAGCTGTACCTGCCCTGGATTGCGGATACCGCGAGAAACCTGGGAAGCCCGCTTATGCCCTGACGAAGATGACAAGCGATTGCGAAGTGGCCGACTGCGATTGCAAGCTCTCGCCAGCGCAATCATCCTTCGCCTTCATCGGTTGTGCGAGTCCGACGCAAGAAACCCGCCGCGCGGCGGGTTTCTGCACCTCCTAAAGTCAGCAGTTAGAACGCACCGAACAACATCAACACGATGATGAGGCTGAGCGGAACGCCTAGCAGCCATAAAAGAACTGGCACGTTGTCCTCCTATTCCCTGTTCGAAGCGACAACGCGCCACCTGCAAAACCGGTTCCTTTTCCCGCAACGCGCTATGTACCGAGTTGTATGCCATGGAGTATTTCCAATGGTGTACGCCGGCGGCGGGCCAGATGACCAGTCGTTCATCCTCAGCGTTGCTTTCCTCCCACCAAACCGGAACAGCCAGCCTTAGCTTTGCGTTGCCTTATTGGAGGGGTTGCACCACGGAGACGGCCATGAAGCGATTACTGATGATTACGAGCGCGATCGGGCTTTGCCTTGCGGCACCTGCCTTCGCGCAATGCACAACCGAACAGGAACAGTTAAACAGGCAAAAGGCTGCGCCGCCCAGCACCGCCGCACCGGCAGCCCAATCGCAGGACCGTCAACAGTCGAACCAGACAGCGGCCAGGCGGCCAGGCGCAGCAGCGGCCTGCGAGCGGGCTCTCCCTCGCCCAGCGCACAGGCGCCCGCCAGCCAGGACCAGAAAGACCAGGCTCAGAACAGCAGCCTTCCGGCGGCTGTCCCCGTCTAGTGCACAGGCGCCTCGCCAACCAGGACCAAAAAGCCGGTCAGGCGCAGAACCAGCGGAAGTCCCGGCCCGACAGGAACAGCCAACGCCCGCACCCAGCATCAGCAGCGCTCGGCCACGACCGGAACAACCGGCGCAAAGCGGTCAGGCGCCTGCCGACCGCACAGCAGCGTTCGGCACACGGCGACCGGAACCAACCGGCGCAATCGTCAGCGACAGAAGACAGCGCCAGGACGCGCAGTCCGCCAGATCAGCACCGACGCGCAGCCTCCCGCTCGGGAACGAGCCTCCCTCGCTGAATGTTAATATCAACGAGAGCAACGCACCCGGATCGCCGCCGGCTATCAGCAGCACAATGTGCGATCTGTGAACGTGAACTTCCGGATCGCGACGGGCGTGGTCGTGCCGAGGACTGTCGTGCTGCACACGCTGCCGACGAGCATCGTCGAGATCGTTCCGCAATTTCGCGGCTATCAGCTACTTCGTGACCAACGATCAGATCGTGATCGTTGAGCCAAGGCGGAAGACCATTGTCGCCGTGCTTCCGGCCGGCGGTACCGCCCGGGCACAGGCCCCGGCGCGCAAGCCGATCGAGCTTCACCGACCAGCACCGTGAGGTCATTCGCAGTCGCGCATCGAGGTTGCGAAGCAGCGCCACCACCGGCGCCAGCAGTTCGCGAATCGTGGTTGAACAGGAAGTGCCGACCACGATCGAGCTGGAGGAATTCCCGGCTGAGATCGTGACCGAGGTTCCGCTGGTGCGGACCTATCGCTACTTCCGCCAGGATAACGACGTCTTCGTCGTGGATCCGACCGAGCGCCGCGTGATCGAGATCATCCGCTAACGCGCGTCAACCGAGAGTCACGAAACAATTGCGCCGCCCGGTTTTTTGCCGGGCGGCGTTTTTCTTGTCAGGCACAACAGCAGGCGCTTCAAACCGTGCTGTTGTTCTCGCCGCGGATTCGCTGTTCTTCTTCGGTCATCCCGATCCAGTGGCGTTTCACCCCCGGCTTGGCCGCCTCGACCGGAATGCGCTTCGAGGCCTTGGCGCCGCGCGGATAGCCGGCGATCTGCAACAGATGCGCTTCTTCCTCGCCGATGCTGCGGAACCAGTAGCGCGAATTTTCCGGCAGCATCAGGCCTTCGTGTTTGCCGAACATCGCCGATCAGCTTTGTCGCCGGGGCCGTAAAATTCGATCTGCCCTGCAGCACCATATAGATGAGGTCCATGTTGGGGTGGTAATGCAGGTTGTTGTCGCCACCCTTGATCAGGATTTGCACCGAGGCGCGGCAGCTGTCGGTGCCGGCGAGCTTGACGTGGATCTTCTCGTTGGCCGTCGACCGCCTCCATGTCGGGCCGGGCGAAGGCGAATTTGACGATCTTCGACTCGGCCTCCTGGTGGAAGGCTTCCTTCTTCGCCTCGCCGCGGACTTCCGTCGGATCTCCATGTGATTGCTTCGGCCATCGTTTCCTCCCGCAGGCTGTTATCGCGTCATGCGGCTACTATAGCGCCCCGGGATGCCGGCGGGAAATAACAATCGCGGCGGCGGGGCCTATTCCGCCGCGGGCGCGGACGGCGCGGCCGCAACCGGAATATCGGCGCGCCCCGGCAGCGGACGCTCTTCCATCAGGATGAGCCAGAACAGCGCGGCAGCGAGCACCGCGGCGGAGGCCGCAAACACCCAGCGGAAAATGCCGCGCCACTTCGGCGGGGCCGAGGCCGTGCAATGTTTCGATGCGCGCCGGCCGGATTTCAGGTTGATGCCGCCGAGCACGATGGCGCCAAAACCCGCGACGATGATGGCGGAGAACAGCGCGCGGAAGAAATTCATGGTGCCGGTGGCGATGCCGAGCTGGTGGCGCGGCACGGCATTCTGCACCGCGACGGTGGCGACCGGATAGACCGTGCCGATGCCGGCGCCCGCGAAGCCGAGATGGATCAGCACGGCAATCAGCGACTGCTGCGGATCGATCGCGAGCGAGCCAAGCGCGAGCACCGACAAACTGAGCCCGACCATCGGCACGCGCTTGTAGTGGTGGAAATAGCCAAGTCCCCGCCCGGCGAACAGCGCGCCGAAGTTGGAGACCACCATCAGCGGGATCAGCGCCAGGCCGGAGAGGCTGGAGGACAGCCCCATCACCAGCTCGAAATAGAGCGGCATGAAGATGGTCAGGCCGATCAGGCAGCTGATGTTGAAGGACGACAAGCAGCGTGCCGGTGCGCACCACCTGGTTGGACAGGATCGACAGCGGCAGGAAGGGCTCTGGCGCGCGGCGCAGCCGGATGACGAACAGCACCCAGAACAAGGCGGAGAAGAGCAGCAGCCCGATGATCGGCGCCGACGCCCAGGGAAATCGCACCCCGCCGGAGGTCAGCGCCAGCAGCAGCGACACCGCAGCCACCATCATCAGCAGGCTGCCGAGCACGTCGAGCTTGTGCGGGCGCGTGACGCTTGGCAGGTCCTTGAGCACCGCGTTGCTCATCCAGAAAGCGAGCAAGCCGAGCGGAATATTGATCCAGAAGATCAGCGACCAGTGGAAATATTGCGACAGGAAACCGCCGAGCACCGGGCCGGAAATCGCCGCCGTCATCCACATGAAGCTGAGATAGGCCTGATAGCGCCCGCGCTCCTTCGGAAGCACGATGTCGCCGACCACGGTCTGCGCCAGCGGCAGAAGCCCCCCGGCCCCGAGGCCCTGCAGGCCGCGCCCCAAAATCAGCAGCAGCATGTTGGGCGCGAGCGCACAGGCGAGCGATCCGGCCATGAAGACGCCGATCGCGATCAGCATCATGGCGCGGCGGCCATACATGTCGGAGAGCTTGCCGTAGAGCGGGGTCACCGCGGTGGAGGTGAGCAGATAAGCGGTGACGATCCAGGACAGATGCTCGAGCGCGCCGAAGCTGCGCCCGATGGTCGGCATCGCGGTCGCCACGATGGTCTGGTCGAGCGCGCCCAGAAACATCGCCAGCATGATGCCGAAGACGATGCGGCGGATCTCGGCATGCGACAGCGGCTTGTGCCCGGCCCAGTGACTATGGGCGGGCCTGGGCGTGCGCTTTGGCTTTTTGGCGGGGCGGATTTGGCGGCGGTCATGCGGCTCTGCTTCATCTGCGACTTACATTGCTTACGGTGCAAAAGACAAGCAAGCCCGCCGCCGCAAGTCGGGCCTGCCTGACTTGCGACCGTAGCCGATCTCGGGTAAACCCGAGATCGGTAGGCCGGCATTCCGCCCGCCGAACGGAACCTGCGGCGCAGGGCCGCCGCTGCGGACGCCGGTTCCGGCTTGCCAAAGCGGCGGCCCGCGTCACAATCCGGGCAACCCCGCCCCGCATTGCCCTGGAGGCCTGCATGTCGCCGAAATCCCTGCCTTTCGTTCTCATCGCCGCCGCTCGCGACCGTAGCGGGCGCGCCGGCTCTTGCCGCGGATTATTATGCCGGCAAGACCATCGAATGGACCGTCGGCGCCGATGTCGGCGGCGGCTATGACATCTATTCCCGCACCATCGCCAAGCATCTGCCGAAATACATCCCCGGCAATCCCGTTATCGTGGTGAAGAATCTGCCGGGCGCCGGCTCCGCCAAGGCCGCGACCTTCCTTGCACAGGTGGCGCCGAAGGACGGCACCGCGATCGGCTCGCTGATGCCCGGCGGCGTGATCGGCCCGCTGCTGGAGGACGGCCAGAAGCCGCAATACGATCCGACCAAGCTCGTTTATCTCGCCACCGCCGACAGCGGCACGCGCGTCTGCGCCACCTTCATCAATTCCAAGAGCAAGAGTTTCGAGGATGCCAAGAAGCAGAAGACCGTGATGGGCGCGAGCGCGGCCGGCGGCTCCACCCGCGACTACGTCAACATGCTGCGCAAGAGCGCGGGCGCGCAGTTCGAGCTCGTCACCGGCTACAAAGGCACGAACGAAATCGGGCTGGCGGTCGAGCGCGGCGAGGTCGACGGCCTCTGCGGCTGGGACTGGTCGAGCCTGAAAGCGCAGAAATCGGATTGGCTGCGCGACAAGAAGATCAACATCCTGGTGCAGATCGCGCTCGAGCCGGAGGCGGAGCTGACCAAGCTCAACGTTCCGCGGGTGTGGGATTTCGTCAAGAACGAGGACGACAAGAAGGCGGTGGAGCTCGTCGTGAGCCAGCAGGTGTTCGGCCGGCCTTTCGTCGCCCCGCCCGGCACCAATGCGGAGGCGGTGAAGATCCTGCGCGAGGCTTTCACCAAGGCGCTGCAGGACAAGGATCTGTTGGCCGACGCCGAACGCGCGAAGATCGATATCAATGCGCTCGACGGCGCCAAGGTGCAGGAGGTGGTGGAGAAGGTCTATGCCTCGCCGCCGGCCGTGGTCGCGCGCGCCAAGGAACTGATCAAGGAATGACTGCGCTTCACAATCGGACCTCTGGTCAGATGGCCGGACTCTGTTCCGGCCATCTCGCTTAGCCAGCTGTTTCCTCCCTGATCGGCGATTGCCGGGACAAGCCCGGCAATGACGAGACAAGAACAATCCTTGATTGAGAGGGTGCGATGCGTTCCAAATATCTGCCCTTCGCTCTCGTCCTTGCCCTCACACTCGCCATCGCCCTCCCCGCTTCCGCCGCGGATTATTTCGCCGGCAAAACCATCGAATTCACCGTCGGCGCCGATGTCGGCGGCGGTTTCGACGTCTATGCCCGCACCATCGCCAAGCACCTGCCGCGTCACCTGCCCGGCGCCCCGACCATCGTGGTGAAGAACCTGCCGGGCGCCGGCTCCGGCAAGGCCGCGGCCTATCTCGCCACCGCCGCGGCGCGCGACGGCACCGCCATCGGCGCGCTGATGCCGGGCGCGGTGATCGGCCCGCTGTTGGAGGACCGCGAGAAGCCGCAATACGATCCGACCCGGCTCGTCTATCTCGCCACCGCCGACAGCGTCACCCGCGTCTGCACCTCCTTCATCACCTCGAAGATCAAGACCTTCGAGGACGCGCAGCGGCAGAAGGGCGCGATGGGTGCGAGCGCGGCCGGCGGCTCGAGCCGCGATTACGTCAACCTGGTGAAGAAGGCGGCGGGCGCGCAATTCGATCTCGTCTCCGGCTACAAGGGCTCGGCCGAAATGGCGCTGGCGATCGAGCGCGGCGAGGTCGACGGCATGTGCGGCTGGGACTGGCCGAGCCTGAAGGCGCAAAAGCCCGACTGGATCCGCGACAACAAGGTCAACATCCTGGCGCAATTCTCGCTCGAGCCCGATCCGGAGTTGACGAAGCGCGGCGTGCCGGAGATCTGGCGCTTCATCAAGAAGGAAGAGGACAGGAAGCCGGTGGAGCTCGTGCTCAGCCAGCAGGTATTCGGCCGGCCCTATGTCGCCCCGCCCGGCACGCCGCCGGAGGCGGTGAAGCTTCTGCGCGACGCCTTCATCGCCACGCTGCGGGACAAGGAATTTCTGGCCGAGGCGGAAAAGCTGAAGCTCGCGGTCAACGCGCTCGACGGCGCCAAGGTGCAGGAGGTGGTGAGCAGCATTTACGCCGCGCCGCCGGCGGTGGTGGAACGCGCGAAGGAACTGGTGCGGGATTAGCTGCATCCCCTCGCCGCTAACTTCTCCCCTCATGGTGAGGAGCGTTGCACGCAAGTGCGACGCGTCTCGAACCATCGAGGCCAACTGCTGCCCATCCTTCGAGACGCCCTCGCTGCACTCGGGCTCCTCAGGATGAGGTAGAATGTTTTGCGCTGTCACAATCTCAAACAGCCAAGCGTCATCGCCCCGGGTTTTTGTCAGGCACCGGTTCGCCTGTCTTTTCCTCTTTGCCCCCCATCCGGGGGAGCGGAGCGCCGACCGGCGCATCAGATAATTCACGCCGCGCATGTGGCCCGCACGCTCATGCGGGCCGATGCGCTCCGGCGTGGACATCCCGCTAAGGATGCCGCGCCTTTCGGCGCTCCACTTGCGGCGGTGACGGCCTCGGAGCCGTGCTTCCGGGGACTGGACAGGGTTCGCCCCCGCGGCTTTCGCCGCGTTGTCCGTCCCGCGTCCAGCCATTGAAGGCAGCCCCACGTAGTTGGCGCGGACGGTAACCGAGGCCGCCCGGAGATTGCTTGCGAGGCAATCCGCAGGCGCCGCACCTGCTCCGTCCCTAAGACGCCTCATGATGACGCCCCCGGATGAGCAGGGCGGAGCGACGCGATACCCGAGTAGGCCCCAGCGGAAAACAGCCCGGATGCAGGAGATGTCCCAGGATAAGTGCAAGAGCTTTTTCGATTCGGAAAAACCTGCGGATATCGCGGGATAACAGCGCCCGTCACTCGAGTTAGCCTCTGCTGAGTGCCTGCGTCGGCGAACAGTTGGAGGATCAATTGCCACTGAATGTCTGCAACGTAGAAGACGTGTCGCTGCGCAGCATTGAGGCAAAGCGCTGACGCATGTCAGTCGCGCGGCGACTTGCGCGGCTACTTCATCTTCGCGGCCGGCCAATCGATGCGACGATCTCGGTCACGAACGGTCGGATAGACCGGCCGAGCAATGCCGCCTGCACCGGTTTACTCGACGCCAAGTACTCGCTCGTCAACAGAACGCTTGGCCGGAAGGCTGCATCATCAGGGGTTCGCGCGAGCTTGGGCCCATGACCGCGCGGAACCATTCATCATAACGGCGACGCTTCATCCGGCCCTTAACCTCGATTCGAGCAGCTTCGCAACAGACTGGACGCATGACGGATCATGATCGGTTGAATCATATCGGCCACTGTGTCGCGCATTGACACGCGCCTTTCTGAGTGCTTCCAAGGACACTGCCGGGATGCGGTCAACATCATACACAGCCTTCGATCTGCCACGACTTCCGGCGCGCATGCGGCGCCGCTGTCGTCATCAGCGGTGTCGATTCCTCCGGCTCGCGCAGCGATCGCCTTCGGCAATCCTCGCGCCCGTGCACGAGCCGCATTGTGATCGCGCTCGCCGCGCGGCCATCGAGTGTCTTGCGATCGCCTGCTCGGCGCGCCACGTCGAAGGCACTCGTATGCACCGAGTCGATCGACGATCCTCTCAGCGCTCTTGCCCCAACGATAAGCGTGTCAGCCGTCGATCGGGCTTGCCTCACGAATAGCCGTTCATGCGGCAGCGATCGCGACACGTGGTGTATGCCTTGACCAGCTGAATGGCAGCATTTCGATCGGCGCCGGACACATCGCAGCTTCGGGGCTGAAGTTATCGACAGCTTGCCTTCAGCCACCGCAGCCTCTTTGGGATACGCGTGTCCCGGATTTATTATCTTGCTCGCCCGCCTCCCCTTCGGCACCCTGCCCGGCCACTTGACGATGTGGTCCTCCAGCTCGCTGTCGGGGATTTGCTCCTCGGAAAATCGCACCCGCCCGCGCACCGAGACGCCGGCGGCGTGCACGCTCTCCGGATCGCCCGACAGCAAGGGATGCCACCAGTAGAGATCGCGCCCCTCGGCGATGAGCTTGTAGCCGCAGGTCGGTGGCAGCCAGCTGATCGCGCGCACATTGTCCGGCGTCAGCCGCACGCAATCCTCCACCTGCGCGCTGCGGTTGGCATAGTCGCGGCAGCGGCAGGCCTCTCCGTCCAGCAGGCGGCAGCCGACATGGGTGAAGTCAATATCGCCGGTGTCGTCGTCCTCCAGCTTCGACAGGCAGCAGCGGCCGCAGCCGTCGCACAGGCTTTCCCATTCGGAATCCGTCATCTTCGTCCAATGACTTGGTTTTCCAGAAGGGCGGGTCGGCGGTGGTCATGGCGGTCTTTTACGCGCTTTGCGAGCGGATTCCCCAGACCCCCATCCCTGAACCCTCTCCCACAAGGGGGCAGGTGACGCGAGAATTGCCCCCGCCCAGGCCGCGGAACCGAACTTACGCCCTAAGCATTGGCGCATTGGCCCTAAGCGCGCCGGATCGGCTAGAACAGTCGCAACAAATCGACCCAGGCAACGGAGCGGATATGTCCAAACCCGTGATTTTCACAATTTCCGCCGCTTGGGATGACGAGGCGTCGGTCTGGAGCGGGCATTGCGACGACATACCGGCCGCGGCCGACGCTCCGACACTGGACGAATTGCTGGCCAAGATTTCGGCCATGGCCCTCGACCTGCTGCCGGATAATCATCCCGAGGTCGATCCCGCTTCCCTGTTCCTGCAGATTACCGCATTGCGGGAAGCGGAACCGGTCGCCTGAATGGCCCTACAATTCGACCGACCGTTGCGCGATTTATTGCGCGGTGGCAAACTGCACGTTTGTCCGCCAGGGCAAGGGCAGCCACGAAATCTGGCATAGCCCGCTGACGCAGCGGAACTTCGCGGTGCCGATCGGCATTCCGAGCCCACATACCGCCAACGCCATCCTGCGGCAGGCAGGACTGCCAAAGGCATTCTAAGTGGGGTTGACCCGCTTAGGGCGGGCAAAGCGCCCCCACCCCCGACCCCTCCCCGCTAAAGGGGGAGGGGTGAAGAAAAGGGGGAGGGGGGAAACCGTCCGGAT
>CAVSLB010000023.1:0-12975 GCA_963728585.1 uncultured Alphaproteobacteria bacterium | reverse complement strand
ACGCCGCCCGTCTGATCTCGTCCGCCATCGCGCGATAGGACAACGCCTCCGCCAGATGCAGGCGGCCGACTTTCTCCGCGCCGTCGAGATCGGCGAGCGTGCGCGCGACCCGCAGCACGCGGTGATAGCCGCGCGCGGAGAGCCGCATGGCGTCGGCGGCGTCTCGCAGCAACGTCATGCCGGCGGCATCGGGCCGCGCCACCTCTTCCAGCACCGGGCCATTCGCATCGGCGTTGGTGCGCACGCCGGGCAGGCCGAGCGCGGCGTAGCGCTCGCGCCTGCATCTCGCGCGCGCGCGCGACGCGCGCGGCGACCTCGCGGCTGCCTTCCGCCGGCGGCGGCAGGATCAGGTCGGCGGCGGTCACCGCCGGCACCTCGATATGCAGGTCGATGCGGTCGAGCAGCGGGCCCGACAGCCGCCCCTGATATTCCGCCGCGCAGCGCGACATTCGGTCCGCGCTTGCAGGAAAAGCCGGGATCGTTGGCGCGCCCGCAGCGGCAGGGATTCATCGCCGCCACCAGCATGAAGCGCGCGGGATAAGTCACGCGGTGATTGGCGCGCGAGATCGCGACTTCGCCGGTCTCCAGCGGCTGGCGCAGCGAGTTCGAGCACCTGCGGCTGGAATTCCGGCAATTCGTCGAGGAAGAGCACGCCGTGATGCGCGAGCGAAATCTCGCCCGGCCTGGCGCGCAGGCCGCCGCCGACCAGCGCGGCCATGCTGGCGGAATGATGCGGCGCGCGGAACGGCCGGCGGTTGGTGAGCGCGCCGTCGGCGATCTCGCCCGCGACCGAAGCGACCATCGAGACTTCGAGCAATTCGGCGGGCGTCAGCGGCGGCAGGATGGAGGGCAGCCGCGCCGCCAGCATCGACTTGCCGGCGCCGGGCGGGCCGACCATCAGCAGATTATGGCCGCCGGCGGCGGCGACTTCGAGCGCGCGCTTGGCGCTTTCCTGTCCCTTGATGTCGGCGAGATCGAGCGGCAGCTCTTCCTGCTCGCGGATTTTCGGCGTCGGCCGCGACAGCACCTGCGTGCCCTTGAAATGATTGGCGAGCTGGATGAGCGAGGACGCCGCGACGATCTCCAGATCCGGGACTGGCCCAGGCCGCTTCCGCGCCGCAGGCGGCGGGACAGATCAGGCCTTCGCCGCGCGCATTGGCGCCGATCGCGGCCGGCAGCACGCCGGCCACCGCGGCGATCGAGCCGTCGAGCCCGAGCTCGCCCAGCACGGTGAAGCCCGACGAGCGCGTCATGCGGAATGGCGCCGATCGCCGCCATCAGGCCGAGCGCGATCGGCAGATCGTAATGGCTGCCTTCCTTCGGCATGTCGGCGGGCGCGAGATTGACGGTGATGCGGCGCGAGGGCAGCGCGAGGCCGGAGGCGACCAGCGCCGCGCGCACGCGCTCGCGCGCTTCCGACACCGCCTTGTCCGCCAGGCCGACCACATGGAAGGCCGGAAGGCCGGGCGCCACCTGCACCTGGACGTCGACGGCGCGCGCCTCGATGCCCTCGAATGCCACGGTGGAAACGCGTTGAACCATTGCCGCCGCCCCTGCCTGCGGGAAGACTAGCCGAGCCGTATTTCGGCCCGCAAGAACAATTAGGGAACAGGCAAGGCCCATGATGCCACCAGTCGCTTCTCGAGAGTTTCGCTAAGCCGTGGCCGCAGCTGGATTATTCCGCCTGGGCCGACACCTGCGCGACGCTGCATCTGTGGACGCAGGTGGTCGGCAAGATCCGCCTCGCGCTGACGCCGCGGATCAATCACTGGTGGGGCATCACGCTCTATGTCACCGCGCGCGGGCTTACCACCTCGGCAATGCCATGGCAGGGCGGCGCGCTGCAGATCGATTTCGATTTCATCGATCACCAGCTGATCCTGCGCATGAGCGACGGGCGCGCCGAACGCGTCGCGCTAGCGCCGCGCTCGGTGGCGGATTTCTATGCCGAGGTGATGGGCCGGCTGCGCGCGCTCGGCGTCGACGTGCAGATCTGGACCATGCCGGTGGAGATCGCCGACGCCATTCCCTTCGAGGCCGACCATGAGCACAAGAGCTACGACGCCGCGGCGGCGCAATCTGTTCTGGCGGCAGCTCGTGCAGGCGCATCGCGTGTTCAATATTTTCCGCGCGCGCTTCCTCGGCAAATGCAGCCCGGCGCATTTCTTCTGGGGCAGCTTCGATCTTGCGGTGACGCGCTTTTCCGGGCGCGCCGCGCCGCCGATCCAGCGCACCGCGCCGCATGTCGGGCTCTGGGTGATGCAGGAGGCCTATTCGCACGAGGTCAGCAGCGCCGGCTTCTGGCCGGGCAACGGCGGCTACGGCCAGCGCGGCGTTCTATTGCTACGCCTATCCGGAGCCGGAAGGTTTTGCGCAGGCGGTCGGTGGAAGGCGCAGCCTACGACAGCGACGCTGGGCGAATTCTGCTGCCGTATGATGCGGTGCGCGCGGTCCGCTTCGCCGGACGAGACGCTGCTCGATTTCATGCAGGCGAGCTACGCAGGCCGCGCCGATCGCGGAAAATGGGACCGCGCCGCGCTGGAGCGATATAGGCCATGTTCCTGCATGTGGCGCCGGTCCTGGCAATCGTCACTCGCACTGCCGCAGCGCGGCTTGGCACAAACTGCGCCGGCCTTGGAGCCGTTCCGGAGGTTGATGCGCTGCCGCGCGATGCGCCGGCATGCAGATCCGCGAAGGCCGCGATCTTATCACAGCGACCTACGCGCCATATCGGCCCGCAGGTCGCCGATCCGCCGAAGCGCTACGCACGGCAACAATCTCGCCTGCACCAATTGCCATGCTCCAGGCCGGCACGCCAGAAATTCGGCCTGCCGCTGTTCGGACTGTTCGGCAGACTTCCCGCAATACAGCGCGCGCTCGCGGCGCAGAGATCACGATCGAGGACCGCCTCAACTCCTGCATGACGCGCAGCATGAACGGCCGCGCGCTGCGAACGATGCGCCGGAGATGCAGGCGATGGTCGCCTATATCAAGTTCCTCAGCACCGGCGTCGCGCCGGGCGAGACATTGCCGGGCCTCGGCAGCGGCCACATGCCGGAGCTGCACGCGCGCCGCTGATCCCGGCGCGCGGCCAGCGCGATCTACGCGCGCATCTGCCTCGCCTGCCACAACAGCGACGGCTCCGGCATTCCGCGCAGCAGCGCCGACCTCGCGCTCGGCTAATGATGCCGCCGCTCTGGGGCGGCGATTCCTTCAACGACGGCGCCGGCATGGCGCGGCTCTCGACCATGGCGAATTTCGTGCATTTCAACATGCCGCACGGCACCGACTATCTCGAATACGCGCCTCACGGTCGGAGCAGGCCTGGGACGTCTCGGCCTATGTGCTGTCGCAGCCGCGGCCGAACAAGCCGGGCTCGGACCGAATTCCGATCTGCTGTCGAACCCTCGACGCCCTTCCGCCGCCGAAGCCTTCAGCGGCCAGCATCGGCAGGCCGTTGAGCCGCGCCGATGATCGAAAACGCGGTCGAGCGCGCGATCTCGCGGCGCGAATGCGGTCGTGCCGCGCGACGCATCCGCCTCAAGCGAGGACTCGTCGCGCGTGAAGGCCGTAACGAAGCGGATTATGCGCAGTTCTGCGCCGAAGCGCGACAATGGCGTATCGAGCTGCCGCCATCAGCGGGTCACGTTCCGCCGCTTCGCCTCGATCCTGTCCCAGATCATCGCCGCGATGTCCGGCCCGCCGAGATTCTTGATCGCGCGAATGCCGGTCGGCGAGGTGACGTTGATCTCGGTCAGCCAGCCGTCGATCACGTCGATGCCGACGAACAGCAGCCCGCGCTCGCGCAGCGGCGGCCCGATGCGCGCGCAGATTTCGCGCTCGCGCTGCGGTCAGCTCGGTCGCTTTCGCCGCGCCGCCGCGCACCATGTTGGAGCGGATGTCGTCGGCCGCCGGCACGCGGTTCACCGCGCCGGCGAATTCACCGTCCACCAGGATGATGCGCTTGTCGCCCTGCCGCACCGCCGGCAGAAATTTCTGCGTCACCCAGGCCTCGCGGAACGAGGTGGAGAACAGATCGTAGAGCGAGCCGAAATTCGGGTCCTCGCGCTCGATCAGGAACACCGCCTCGCCGCCTTTGCCGTAGAGCGGCTTCATCACGATGTCGCCGTGCTCGGCGCGGAAGGCCTTGATCTCGGCGAGGTCGCGGCGTGAGCAAAGTCGGCGGCATCAGCTCGGGAAATTCGGTGACGAACATCTTCTCCGGCGCGTTGCGCACCTGCGCCGGATCGTTGACCACCAGCGTCTTGGGATGGATGCGCTCCAGCAGATGCGTGGTGGTGATGTAATTCAGATCGAAGGGCGGGTCCTGCCGCAGCAGCACCACGTCGAACTCGGTCAGCTCCGCGCGCCGCGGCTCGCCCAGGGTGAAGTGGCTGCCTTCGGCGTCGCGCACCTGCAGCGGCTGCACGGTGGCGAAAACCTTGCCGCCGTTCATCGCCAGCTTGTCGGGCGTGTAATAGGAGATCGCGTGGCCGCGCTGCTGCGCTTCCAGCAGCAGCGCGAAAGTGGAATCGCCGCGGATATTGATCCGCTCGATCGGGTCCATCTGCACGGCGATGTTCAGGCTCACGTCTCCACCTCGAAGGCTGCCGGGAATGTGGCGCGGCAGGCGGCCGGGCGCCACCAGCATGGCGTCAAAGCGCATGTCGCGCACGTTCGTCGTCGCGGATATTTCGCCAGCCAGGCTTCCGCCGCGGCGCAGATGCGCCGCTTCTGCTGCGGCGTCACGCATTCCGCGGCGCCGTCGAGCGTGTCGCGCGCCTTCACCTCGACGAAGACCAACAGCCTGCGGCGGCGCGCGACGATGTCGATCTCGCCCACCGGGCTGCGCCAGCGCCGGGCGAGGATGCGAAAACCCTTGGCGATGAGAAAAGCCGCGGCGCGGCTTTCCGCCGACAGCCCGAGCCGAAAGGCGACCTGTCGCGGCCCCGCGCACGCCGGGCCCAAGCTCGGAAGGATCACCGCGCGCCATCGTCGTCCTCTTTCGCCAGCGCGAGCGCGCGTTGATAAACATCGCGGCGCGGCAGCCCGGTGGCGGCGGCCACTTCGCTCACCGCATCTTTCACCGAAACCCGAACGAAGGCCTGCCGCAGCAACTCGTCCACCTCGTCGCCGTCGGGCTGCGCCTCTTGCGGCGGGGGCGCGATCACCAGCACGATCTCGCCGCGCGTTTCGGCTTCGCCGGCGTAATGTTGCGCAAGCTGCGGCAAGCGTCGCCGGGCGCACTTCCTCATGCAGCTTGGTCAGTTCGCGGCAGACCGCCGCCGCGCGCGGGCCCAATCCTTCCGCGAGATCGGCGAGCGAGGCGCCAAGCCGCGGCCCGCTCTCGAACAACACCAGCGTCGCCGGGATGCGCGCCAGCTCCGCGATGCGCGCGCGGCGCGCGGCTTCTTTCGGCGGCAAAAATCCTTCGAAGAAAAAACGGTCGGTGGGAAGCCCGGCGACGGTGAGCGCCGCAAGCGTCGCGGACGCTCCCGGCAGCGCCGTCACCGCGTGGCCCGCTTCGCGCACGGCGGCCACCAGCTTGAACCCGGGATCGGAGATCAGCGGCGTGCCGGCATCGGAAACCAGCACCACCGCTTCGCCAGCCGCAAGCCGGCGCAGGATCTTCGGCCGCGCCTCGGCGGCATTGTGCTCGTGATAGGGCGTCAGCGGCGTCGCGATGCCATAGCGGTCGAGCAGCTTGCGGGTGACCCGGGTGTCCTCGCAGGCGATCACGTCGGCCCCGGCCAGCGCCTCGAGCGCGCGCAGGGTAATGTCGCCCAGGTTGCCGATCGGGGTTGCGGCGATATGCAGCCCGGGCGCCAGCGCCGGGGCCTCGACCGTCTGCCCGGCTATGACATAGCTTCGGGACGGCTTCTGATCGGATGGCGCAGGCTGGGCGGGAGAGGGTCGCGGCTTCATGGCGGGCACTTTATCCCCCGCTTGCGCGGGCGTCATGCTGTTGCCGCAAGGGGTTAACCTTGTAACTTGGTTTACTATTCGTCGCCAGAATGGATTGGATGCTTAGGCCTTTGCAGCCACTGACAGTTTTGCCGGCGCTTTCGCGGCGGATTTGCCTTGGCGCCCTGCTGCTCGGCTTCGCCGGGTTCGGCGCCGCCTGTACCGGCACGAACGTGGGCGACTTCGGCGCGACCGTGCAGCCCGGCACCGCCCCGCAGCAGCCCGACGTGGTCGGCGCCGGCCGGATCAAGGTCGGGCTGATCCTGCCGCTTTCGGCCGGCGGCAATGCCGGCATCGCGGCGCAATCGATGAAGAACGCCGCCGAGATGGCGCTGGCGGCATTCAACAATCCCGATATTCAATTGCTGGCCAAAGACGACGGCGGCACCACCGGCGGGGCGCAGGCCGCGACGCAGCAGGCTTTGGCGGAAGGCGCGGAGATCATCCTCGGCCCGCTGTTTGCGCAATCGGTCGCGGCCGCGGGACAGATCGCGCGCCAGAGCGGCCGGCCGGTGATCGCCTTTTCCACCGACACCAGCGTCGCCGCGCGCGGCGTCTATCTTCTGAGTTTCCTGCCGGAATCCGACGTCGAACGCATCGTCGGCTATGCCGCCAGCGCCGGCAAACGCTCCTTCATCGCGCTGGTGCCGGACAATGCCTATGGCACCGTGGTGGAGGCCGCCTTCAACCAGGCGGTCGCGCGCCGCGGCGGACGCATCGTCGCGATGCAGCGCTATCCGCTCAACAAGGCCGCGCGGCAGGCCGCGGTGAGCGCCGTGGCGCAGGCGGCGGCGACGGCAGACGCGTTGTTCATTCCCGACGGATCGGACGCCGCCGATCTGGTCGAAGCGCTCGCAGCCAATCGGGTGAATGTGAAACGCCTGCAGCTTCTCGGCAGCGGTTTGTGGGCCGATCCGAGCCTGGCCTCGGCGCCGTCATTGGAGGGCGCCTGGTATCCCGCGCCTGATCCCGCCGGCTACCGGAATTTCGCCGCGAACTACCGCAAGCGCTTCAATCAGGATCCCGTGCCGACGGCGACGCTGGCTTATGACGCCGTGGCGCTGGTCGCGGCGCTGGTGAAAACCCATGGCGCGCAGAGATTCTCGGAGGAGACCTTGACCGCGGCCTCCGGCTTTGCCGGCATCGATGGCGTGTTCCGTTTCCGCCCCGATGGCACCAATGAACGCGGGCTGGCGGTGATGCGCGTCACATCATCCGGCGGACAGCCGGTCGCGCCGGCGCCGCGCTCCTTCGGGTCGGCAACTTAATCGCCGGCGCATGATCTTGTCCGAAAACCGGTTCCCACGTTTCGGAATCATGCGCTAAGCCGCCAGATCCGCCACCACCGCATCGAGCAAGGGAAAGCCGGATTGCGTCACGCGCAGGCGTCCGTCGGGCATGGTTTCCAGCGCGCCTTCTTCCTGCAGGTTCGTTATCCGCTTTGGATCGAGCGGACGTCCCGCCAGCACGGCATAGCGCTGCGGATCGATGCCTTCCGCCAGCCGAAGCCCCATCAGCAAAAGCTCGTCGGCCTGCTCTTCGCGCGTCAGCGCTTCATCGGTGACCAGGCCGTGGCCCATCGATTCCACTTGCATGAGCCATGCCTCGGGCCGTTTTTCGGTCGCGGTCGCCTGCCGCACGCCGTCGATCTCGAGGCGGCCATGCGCGCCGGGGCCGATGCCGGCATATTCATGCCCGCGCCAATAGACGAGGTTGTGCCGGCACTCCGCGCCCGGCCGCGCGTGGTTCGACACTTCATAAGCCGGCAGGCCGGCGCGCGCGCAAATTTCCTGCGTCATGTCGTAAAGCGTCGCGCCCGCAATCCTCGTCGGGAATGACCAGCTTGCCGCTCTTATGCAGCGCGTAGAACGGCGTCTCCGGCTCGATGGTCAATTGATAGAGCGACAGGTGCTCCGCCGCCTCCGCGATGGCGCGCTGTAATTCCTCCGCCCAGGCCTGCGGCGTCTGCCTTGGCCGTGCATAGATCAGGTCGAAGGAATAGCGCTCGAAGATCGAGCGCGCGACCGCGACCGCATCGAGTGCTTCGCGCGCGGAATGCAAGCGGCCGAGTTCTTTCAGCGCCGCGTCATCCAGCGCCTGCACGCCGAGCGAAACGCGGTTGACGCCGGCGGTGCGATAGCCGCGAAAGCGGGTGGCGTCCACGCTGGTGGGATTGGCTTCAAGCGTGACTTCCACGTCGCGTGCGACGGTCCAGTGCTTGGCGATGGTGTCGAGGATCGCCTGCACGGTGGATGGCTGCATCAGCGAGGGCGTTCCGCCGCCGAAGAAGATGGTGGAGACTTCGCGCCCGGGTATGCGCTCGGCGGTGGCGGCGATCTCCGAGGCGAAGGCGCGGATGTAGCGCGCTTCATCGATGCCGCCATGGCGCACATGGCTGTTGAAGTCGCAATACGGGCACTTCGACAGGCAGAAGGGCCAGTGCACGTAGACGCCGAAGGCGGATGGCTGCGTTAACGACATGTTAACCTTATAGGTCGAGCCGCGGCGCGATCACAGGGCCAATCCGAATTCGCCTGTGGCAAGTCATTAAAATTTTAACGATCGGCGATCGGCGGCAGGCAGGCGCCGGCCAGCTTCAGGAACGCGCGGGCGCGGTGCGACAGGCCCTTGCCTTTCGGAGGCAAGCCCGTGTTTCTCCTCCGCGCTCATCTCGCCGAACGTGCGCGTGTGGCCGTCCGGAAGAAAGATCGGGTCGTAGCCGAAGCCGGCAGTCGCCGCGCGGCGGCCAGACGATCGTGCCGTCAACGCGGCCTTCGAATTCCTCCACATGACCGTCGGGCCAGGCGACACAAAGCGCCGAGACGAAATGCGCGCGGCGGTCGGTGGCATTGCGCGCGCGCAGCAGGTTTTCGATCTTCTGCATCGCGCCCGCGAAATCCTTGTTCTCGCCCGCCCAGCGCGCCGAATGAATGCCGGGCGCGCCATCGAGCGCTTCCACCACAAGCCCGGAATCGTCGGCAAAGGCAGGCAGCTTCGCGGCGGCCGCGGCGGCCTGCGCCTTGATGCGCGCGTTGGCGCGAAAGCTCGTGCCGGTTTCCTCCGGCTCGGCGAGCCCCAGTTCGCCCGCCGACACCGCCTCGATGCCGTAGGGCGAAAGCAGTTCGCGCAGCTCCCTCAGCTTTCCGGAATTATGCGTGGCGATCACGATCCGGCCTTCGAGGCGGCGATGCGCCGCCGACTGGCGCGGATGGCTGCAGGCCGCGCTCACGTCACCGCCATCTTCTGCAAATCGACCAGCTTGCCGATGCCTTTGCGCGCGAGCGCGAGCAGCGCGAGAAATTGCTCTTCGGAGAAGGGGATTTTCTCCGCGGTACCCTGGATCTCGACGATATTGCCGCTGCCGGTCATGACGAAATTGGCGTCGGTGTCGGCTTCCGAATCTTCCGCATAGTCCAGATCGAGCACCGCGACGCCGTTGGACACCCCGCAGGAAATTGCCGCGATGTGATCCTTGATCGGCTCGCCGCGCGTGAGCATCTCGCGCGATTTCATCCAGGCGATGCAGTCATGCAGCGCCACCCAGGCGCCGGTGATGGCGGCCGTGCGGGTGCCGCCATCGGCCTGGATCACGTCGCAATCGAGGGTGATCTGCCGCTCGCCCAAGCGCCTCCAGATTGATGACCGAGCGCAGCGACCGCCCGATCAGGCGCTGGATCTCCACCGTACGCCCGTTCTGTTTGCCGGCGGAAGCCTCGCGCCGGGTGCGCTCGGAGGTGGCGCGCGGCAGCATGCCGTATTCGGCCGTGACCCAGCCGCGCTGTTGGCCTTTCAGCCAGGGCGGCAGACGGTCTTCGAGCGTGGCGGTGACCAGCACATGGGTGTCGCCGAATTTCACGAAACACGAGCCCTCGGCGTATTTCACCACGCCGCGCTCGAGCGAAACGGCACGCAGCTCGTCGGGCTGTCGGCGGCTCGGCCGCATATGGCAATCTCCTCAAGTGACCCGGGAATGCCGGCGTCACGCTTTTAGGTTGCGAGGCAGGCGACGACAAGACCGGATTTGCAGGGCTAGTGCCGCGACGCAACCACGACCTTCGGAAGCGGGCACTAGTTTAATGCTTGCGCCGGCAGGGCCGGACGGACACTTTAGGCTCTGAGGAGCCAACATGTCCCAGGACGTCCCAATCGGCGCAACGCAAGTGAGCCTCGCTCAGCTCAACGAGCGCTCGCGCGAGATCTTCCGCCAGATCGTGGAAAACTATCTCGCCACCGGCGAGCCGGTGGGTTCGCGCCACATTTCGCGGCTGATCCCGATGACGCTGTCGCCCGCGTCGGTGCGCAACGTGATGTCGGATCTGGAACAGCTCGGGCTTGTATATGCGCCGCATACTTCGGCTGGCCGGCGGCCGACAGAGCTGGGGCTGCGCTTTTTCGTCGACGCCCTGATGCAGATCGGCGACGTTACCGAGCAGGAGCGCCGCGCGATCGAAGCGCAGGTGGCGGCCGCGGGCTCGACGAAGTCGGTCGAGGCGGTGCTGACGGAGGCTTCGTCCTTGCTGTCGGGCCTGACCCGTTCCGCCGGCGTGGTGCTCACCGCCAAGGCAAATACGCGGCTCAAGCATATCGAATTCGTCCGGCTCGAGCCGGAGCGCGCGCTTGCCGTCCTGGTGGCGGAAGACGGGCAGGTGGAAAACCGCGTGCTCGCGGTGCCCGCCGGACTGCCGACCTCCGCCTTGACCGAGGCGAGCAATTTTCTCAACGCCCGCATACGGGGCAAGACGCTGGGCGACGCCAAGGCCGATCTCGACCGTGCGATGGAAGCCGGCAAGGCGGAGCTCGACCAGCTCACGCAAAAAATCATCTCGGCCGGGCTTGCCAGTTGGTCGGGTGGCGAAAGCGAGCAGCGCCAGTTGATCGTGCGCGGCCACGCAAATCTGCTCGACGACCTGAAAGCGCTAGAGGACCTGGAACGCGTGCGGCTGTTGTTCGACGATCTGGAAACCAAGCGCGGCGTGGCCGATCTGCTCGGCCGCGCGGAACAAGCCGATGGCGTGCGCATCTTCATCGGCTCGGAAAACAACCTGTTCTCGCTCTCCGGCTCCTCCACGATCATCTCGCCCTATCGCGACGCGGCGGGCCGCATCGTCGGCGTCATCGGCGTGATCGGGCCGACGCGGCTGAACTATGCCCGGGTGATCCCGATGGTGGATTACACGGCCAAGGTGGTAAGCAAGCTGCTTGGAACCTAGCCGGGAACTTCTGAGCCGTCCCGCGGCTTGATTTTTACCGTTCCAAGCCTGATATCCCGGTCATCCGGAACATGGACGAAGGCACGATGACGGACGAAACCGCGCGACCTCCCTATGAGGAAAACACCGCAGCCGAGCAGCCACAGGCGGAGGACCTGCTGGCGGCGGCGACCCGGGAATCGGCGGAGCTGAAAGACAAGGTGCTGCGCACGCTGGCGGAGATGGAAAATCTGCGCCGGAGGACCGAGCGCGAGGTCGCGGATGCACGCGCCTATGGTATTGCCGGTTTCGCTCGTGATGTGCTGGGTATCGCCGACAATATGCAGCGGGCGCTCGACGCAGCGCGGCAGGAATTGAGCGGATCGACCGATCCCGGCGTAAAGACGTTGCTCGAAGGTGTTGAGCTGACCGAGCGCGAGTTGCTGAAGGCGCTCGAAAAGAACGGGGTAAAGCGGTTCGATCCACAGGGAGAGAAGTTCGATCCCAACCTGCATCAGGCCATGTACGAAGTGCCCGACGAGTTCGGTGCCCTCAGGCATGGTGATGCAGGTGATCCAGCCGGGCTATATGATTGGCGAGCGCATTTTACGCCCGGCGCTGGTCGCCGTTTCCAAGGGCGGGAGCAAGCCCGTAACGGTCGAGAGCGACCAACCCGATTCTGCAGCATAAGCCTTCGGACAAGCCCTCGACATGCAGGATAGCGTTCCAGGCGATCCCCTGCCGCCCTCTGCCTTCAACTGACCGGGAAGTGGCGCGGATCCTGTTTCGTTTCAGAGCAGGTTAAGGCCGCGGTCAAACCGGCGGCCGGGTGCAGTTCTGGAAGCCGCCGGTTAACGCCTCCCCTCGACCAGCGCCATGCCTCCGTTGGAGAATTCTTGATGGGCTGCCTTGCGGCAAAATTGGGCTCTCCTATATGAGCCATAACGCCGCGGTTTGCGGCGCAAACCACGGTTGGGGGTCGGCAAGAGGCTTGCGCGGTTTGCGCCGCGAATAGTTTCCGTCCAGGTGCCGAAAGGGCCGGGCCGACCTGCCGAAACATGAGAGGAAAAAGTCATGGGCAAGGTCATTGGCATCGATCTCGGGACGACGAATTCCTGCGTCGCCGTGATGGAAGGCAAGACGCCGAAAGTTATTGAAAACGCCGAAGGCGCGCGCACCACTCCGTCCATTGTTGCCTTTACCGACGACGGCGAGCGCCTCGTCGGCCAGCCGGCCAAGCGCCAGGCAGTCACCAATCCGGAAAAGACCATCTTCGCGGTCAAGCGCCTGATCGGACGGCGCTATGACGACCCGACGGTGGAAAAGGACAAGAAGCTCGTCCCCTATAAGATCATGCGCGCCTCCAATGGCGACGCCTGGGTCGAGGCGGAAGGCAAGACCTATTCGCCCTCGCAGATTTCCGCCTTCATCCTGCAGAAGATGAAAGAGACGGCTGAGGCCCATCTCGGCCAAAAGGTCGAGCAGGCGGTGATCACCGTTCCCGCTTACTTCAACGACGCGCAGCGGCAAGCCACCAAGGACGCCGGCAAGATCGCCGGGCTCGAAGTGCTGCGCATCATCAACGAACCGACCGCGGCTGCGCTCGCTTATGGCCTCGACAAGCAAAAGGCCGGCACCATCGCGGTCTACGACCTCGGCGGCGGCACCTTCGACATCTCTATCCTTGAGATCGGCGACGGCGTGTTCGAGGTGAAGTCCACCAACGGCGATACCTTCCTCGGCGGTGAAGACTTCGACATGCGGCTGGTCAACTACCTGGCCGACGAATTCCAGAAGGAACAGGGTATCGATCTGCGTCGCG
>CAVSLB010000022.1:0-6934 GCA_963728585.1 uncultured Alphaproteobacteria bacterium | reverse complement strand
CTCGATCAGCGCCTTTGGCGTCTCGAAAGCCTGCTTGATCATCTTCTCCATCTGCGCCCCGGTGACGGGATCGACCTCAAGACGGCTCCTCTCCGCGTCGGCCAGGAAAGCCGGGTCTTTCAGCGTGGCATCGAAGGCCTTTCGCATCGCTCGACATATTCCTTCGGCGTGCCGGGCGGCATGAAAAACGGCCGGCCCATTTCTTCCGGCGCCGCCAGCATCTCCAGCACTTTCTTGGTCTCGGCATCGGGGACGAGATCGATCAGCAGCGGCACTTTCTCCAGCCCGGCTTGCGCCGTGGTCCCGGTCTGCACCAGCACATTGATGCGGTTGTTGATGATCCAGTCCGGGTTGGAGGCTTTCAGCGTGGCATAGGACAGCCCGCAGATGCCTTCCGCCTCGCCGCGCTCGACCGCGAGGCGGCGATTCCGGCGTGGTATAGCCGGTCACCACTTTGAATTTGGTGCCGAGCATGGCGTTGAGCATCTTCGGCATGGTGGCGGAGTTGCCGGTGACGCCGGTCGCCGACACCACTATCTCGCGTTCCTTCGCCTGCTGGATGCTCTTGATCGGGCTCGTGTGCCAGGTCACGCAGATCTGCTGCTGCTTGCCGATGCTGCCGATCCATTCGAACTTGCGCGGATCGTATTTCGCAGCGGCAGTTGTCGAACAGCGGCTCGAGCAGGAGCGCATTATAGGTTGCCACGATGACGCTGCCGTCCTTCGGCGCCGCGTCGCTTGCCGCCCAGTTGGTCGCGATCATGCCGCTCGCGCCCGGCATGTTCTGGTTGATGATGTTCGGCTTGCCGGGAAGATGCTTTTCCAGATGCGCCGAAAGAACGCGCGCGTAAGTATCGTAGCCGCCGCCTGCGCCCGACGGGATGATCATGCGCAGCTGTTTGCCTTCATAGGACGGCGTCTGCGCCGCCGCGGCGCCTGCCAATAAGATGCCGGCCAGCATGCCGGCAAAAATGCCGGCGAGCCGTTTCGTATCACTTTCCTTGTTCATCCCTATCCCCTGCACCGTGCGCAAAGCCCGAAAACGGGGCCCATGCTAGCAGAATGCTTTTGCTTGGCGAGTGACCCGATCCGGCTTGGGTTGCCCCGGAATTTGTCTTAGGATCGAGTCAACAAAAACGCGGATCCACCGCGTCCTTAAAAATGCACGTCTGGCCTGCCGGGAGGAAACCATGGCGCAGTCGAAATCGCTGAACGTGAATGGCAAGTCCGTCACCATCAACATCGACGACCCCGAGCAGTCGCTGCTGGTGGCGCTGCGCGACAACCTGGCATTGAACGGCCCGTTGTTCGGCTGCGGCCTGGCGCAATGCGGCGCCTGCACCGTGCATGTGGACGGCAAGGCGGTGCGCTCCTGCGTCATGCCGCTGTCGAAAATCACCGCCCAGCAGAAAGTGGTGACGCTGGAAGGCCTCGGCACGCCGGAGCAGCCGCATCCGGTTCAGCGCGCCTTCATCGAGGAACAGGCCGCGCAATGCGGTTACTGCATTCCCGGCATGATCATGGAATCCGCCGCTTTCCTGACGGAGAACAAGAAGCCGACCGAGGCGCAGATCAAGGAAGCGCTCGCCAGAAATCTCTGCCGCTGCGGGACGCATGCCCGCATCGTCAAGGCGGTCAAGCGCGCATCCAGTTACGCCTGAGGGAGGCAATCATGAACACGCATTTCGTTCCGTCGCGGCGTACCGTCCTCAAGAGCGGTGGCGCGTTGATTGTCAGCTTCTCATTCGCCGGCCCCATCGCGGAGGCGCTGGCGCAAGGAGCGACGCCGGACAAACCGCTGGCGCTTACCGAGGTCGATACTTTTCTCTCGATCGACGCCAAGGGCATGGTCACCGTCTATTCCGGCAAGATCGATTTCGGCACCGGCGTGCGCACGGCGCTGATGCAGATCGCAGCCGACGAGCTCGATGTGCCCTTCAGATCGGTCAAGGTGATCGAGGGCGACACGGCGCTTACGCCGGACCAGGGCAAGACCTGGGCCAGCGTCACCATCCAGATCGGCGGCATGCAGTTGCGCAACGCGGCGGCGACCGCCCGGCAGGCGCTGGTGGCGGAAGCCGCCACGCGGCTCGGCGTCAAGCCGGAAGACGTCAAGATCGTCGATGGCGTCGCGATGGCCGGCGACAAGAAGGTCAGCTACGGCGAGTTGATCGGCGGCAAGAGCTTTTCGCTCAAGCTCGACCACACCAAGCCTACGACCTTCAAGGATCCGAAGGACTACAAGCTGGTGGGCCAATCGGTGCCGCGCGTCGACATCCCCGAAAAATGCACCGGACGTTTCATCTATATGCATAACCTTCGGATGCCCGACATGCTGCATGGCCGGGTGGTGCGGCCGCCGTCGGTCGGCGCCAAGCTCGAAAAGGTCGACGAGGCCGCCGTCAAGGACATTCCGGGTGTCCTGCAGGTGGTGCGCGAGGGCAATTTCCTTGGCGTCGTCGCCAGTAATGAATGGGCCGCGATCAAGGGCGCGCAGAAGCTCAAATCCGCAGCCGCATGGTCGAAATGGGAAGGACTTCCCGAGCAGGCCAAGCTCTACGAGCATGTGCGCGCGACTAAGGTCATCAAGGATGAGGTGACCAGCAACGTCGGCGACACCGCGAGGCGCTGGCGAAAGCCGGCGTCAAGAAGATAACGTGCCACCTACGATTTCCCCATCAACACCCATGGCTCGATCGGCCCCTCCTGCGCGATCGCAGAGTTCAAGGACGGCAAGCTGACCTCCTGGTCGTCGTCGCAGGCGACGCACGATCTGCGCAAGCAGCTCGCCGAGATGTTCGGGCTTTCGCCTGACAACGTCCGCTGCCTCTACCTTGAAGGGTGCAGGCTGCTACGGCCGCAACGGCCACGAGGACGCGGCGGCCGACGCCGCGATGCTGGCCAAGGCGGCCGGCAAGCCGGTGCGGGTGCAATGGTCGCGCGCCGACGAGCATGGCTGGGACCCCAAGGGGCCGCCCACGCTTGATCGACCTGCGCGGCAGCGTCGATGCTTCAGGCAATGTCACTGCCTGGGAATCGGAATTCTTCATTCCGCAGGCCGGCGCCGGGTCTCAACGTCGCCGCTGATCGCTGCCGAACTGGCCGGGCGGCCGACCGCGCCAGATTTCGTTTCCGGGAAATATTTTTCAGAACTCGGCGATTCCCTACAAATTCGCCAACATCAAGACGGTCTGCCGCCGGCTGGAGACGACACCGTTCCGCCCGTCCTGGATCCGGACGCCGGGCCGGATGCAGAACACTTATGCCAACGAATGCTTCATCGACGAGCTGGCGGCGGCGGCGGGAGTCGATCCATTCGATTTCCGGATCAAATATCTCGACCCCGCCGACAAGCGCGGCTTGGAAGTGCTCGACCGGCTGATCACGCTCGCCAAGTGGGAGAAACGGGCCTCGCCGCAGAAGCCGAGCGGCGACATCGTAAAGGGCCGCGGCATGGCTTATGTCAAATACGAGCTGGTGCGCACATATGTCGGCGCCGTGGCCGATGTGGAGGTGAAGCGCTCGACCGGTGAGATCAAGGTGACCACCGTCTATCTCACCCATGACTGCGGCCAGATCATCAATCCCGACGGGCTGAAGAACCAGCTCGACGGCAATGTGCTGCAGACGCTCAGCCGGGTGTTGAAGGAAGAGCTGACGTTCGACCGCTCGCATGTCACGAGCCTCGACTGGGACAGCTATCCGATCCTGACTTTCCCGGAGATACCGGAGCTGGTTTACGATCTGATCGACCGGCCGAACGAACGGCCCTGGGGCGCCGGCGAGCCGGCCTCCGCGGTTATCCCGAGCGCGGTCTCAAACGCCGTGTTTGACGCCACCGGGGTGCGGCTGCGCTCGGCGCCTTACACCCCTGCCAAAGTGAAGGCCGCACTGACGCAGACTTGATAAAACGGGGCCCCTTTGGGGCCCCAGCCTTCATCAGTTAAATGTGGTTTCCGCGCGCTACGCCACGCCGAGCTTCTTCTGCAGGCTGGTGGACGACGTCGTGTATTGGAAAACGAGCTTCTTATCCGGATAGACGTAATGATACGCCTGCTGCGCCATCAGCGCCGCCTCATGGAAGCCGCACAGGATTAGCTGCAACTTGCCCGGATAGGTATTGATGTCGCCGATGGCGAAGATCCCGGGCACGCTGGTCTCAAATTTTTCCGTATCGACCGGGATCAGGTCCTTCTCCAGCGTGATGCCCCAGTTCGCCACCGGCCCGAGCTTCATGGTCAGCCCGAAGAACGGCAGCACGGCATCGCAGGCGAGCGAAATCATCTCGCCGTCGCCGCTTTTCACAACCGCCGCCTTCACCTGCCCGTTATCGCCTTCCAGGCGCATCACCTGACCGAGCACGAAGTCCATTTTTTTGTCCGCCACCAGCGCGCGCATCTTGTTGACGCTGTCGGGCGCGGCGCGGAAATCGTCGCGCCGGTGCAGCAGCGTGAGATGCGAGGCGATCGGCTGCAGGTTCAATGTCCAGTCGAGCGCGCTGTCGCCGCCGCCGACGATCAGCAATTTCTTGCCGCGGAATTTCTCCATCTGCCGCACGGAATAGAACACCGATTTGTCCTCATAAGCCTCGATGCCGGCGATAGGCGGGCGCTTGGGCTGGAACGAGCCGCCGCCGGCGCCGATCACCACCACCTTGGCTTCGAACACTTTGCCGGTGTCGGTGGTCGCGCGGAATAGCGGATCGCCGATCTTCTCGATCGTCTCCACCATTTCGTTCAGATGGAATTCCGGATGGAATGGCTTGATCTGCGCCATCAGCGCATCCACCAGGCCCTGTCCGGTGACGAAAGGCACGGCCGGAATGTCGTAGATCGGCTTCTCGGGATAAAGCTCGGCGCACTGCCCGCCCGGCTTGTCCAGGATGTCCACAAGATGCGTCTTCATGTCGAGCAGGCCGAGCTCGAACACCGCGAAAAGCCCCGTCGGACCCGCGCCGATAATGAGGACGTCAGTCTTGATTGGCTTCGGTCATTCTCTCTCCGTCATGGCGTCGCCGGGCGATCCGGCATCCGTCAGCGCGGCTTTGCAGCAGCGGGTTTCGGCCTACTGGATGCCCCGCTTTTGCCGGGCATGACAAGTGCTTTTACGCCTTGGGGTTATCGAGTCATGGCCGGTATGCTAGCCAGCGGCGCATGTCACCTGGGAGCGATTATGAATCTGCCCCTGAGCATCGCGATGGCGGACAATCCGCGCACGCGGCCAATTCTCGAGGGCAAGGTGAAGGCGGACGGCATCGATTTTACCTGCACCTGCATGCATCCATCCGAGCTGTTCTGGCGCCAGTTGCGGTTTGCCGAGTTCGACGTCTCCGAGATGTCGCTGTCCTCGCTGATGATGGCGGTCGCCGGGGGCGACGACCGCTGGGTCGGCATTCCGGTCTTCACAACCCGCCGCATGTTCCAGGTCGGCATCCTGGTGCGCAAGGATCGCGGCATCGACAAGCCCGCCGATCTCAAGGGCAAGAAGATGGGCGTGCCGGAATATCAGCAGACCGCCGCGCTCTGGACGCGCGGCTATCTGCAGCACGAATACGACGTGCATCCGCGCGACATGGAATTCTGGACGCGAATGCGCTTGCGGAAAAGGCGCGCAAGGAAGCCGTGGAATATCATCTGGAGCTCGGCCTGCTGCCCCCGGAATCGGGCAAGGGCCACCGGTAGTCCAGCATGGCGTGCAGGCCAACCGCAAGGTGCTGGAGACGGCAGCGCAGTATTCCTGCGAACAGGGTCTGACGCCGCGCTTGGTCAGGCTGGAAGAGCTGTTCCCGCCGGCCATGATGGCGCTTTAGACAAGCTGCCTATTCCCAAGTCGCGAAGGCCATCCCGCAGCCGGTCCCGGCCTCGGAGCGGCAGGACGGAACATAGTCGATCAGGTTCATCTGCAGGCCGGTCTCCGACA
Source organism: uncultured Alphaproteobacteria bacterium (assembly GCA_963728585.1). Lineage (GTDB taxonomy): Bacteria > Pseudomonadota > Alphaproteobacteria > Rhizobiales > Xanthobacteraceae > CANKHA01. Next base: position 1,015 of record CAVSLB010000022.1, on the reverse strand, counting down.
GGATGCCCGCCACCGTGATCCAGTTCTTCGTCTCCGAGGTACCGGACAGGAACATGTTCTCCGGCTCGGCGAAGATGGTCTTTGTGTCGCGGTTTTTCATCGCGGTCAGCATGCGCCGGTCGAAATCCTCATCGACGACGAAATGGCTGATGCCGCCCGAGGCGCAGATCGCCACCCGCTTGTTCGCATTCGCACCGTTCCAGCCGGCGATGGCGCGGCCGATGGACTGGCCGAACTCGTAGCAGCGCTTCGCCGTGGGACGGTTGGGCGGGAAATAGGTGTTGAGCAGGATTGGCAGCACCGGCACCGGACGGTCCCTGACGATGCGGCGGTAGACGAAGCCGACCGCGTGGCCGACGCCGATCGGCCCCCGCTCGTTCGCCCGCTGCTTCGCGGAGATCGCGACATCGAATTCGTCGGCGATCGCCCGCTCGATCACCGCATGGGCGAGGCCGACCGGCACCGGGTAGGCCTGGTCCTGCGGCGGATGACTTGCCGACATGGCGAGCGCGATGCCGGGGCTCTTGGCCTTCAGCTTTTCCGGATCGATCGCGGTGTTGATGACCTGCTCGCCGCAATAGACCGTGAAGGTCGGCTGTACGTCCTCGTAGAACCATTCGTGCTGGTCGTCGCCCACGACCACGATGATATCGGGATTGACCTCTTCGACCTTCTCCACCAGCCGGTCCATCGCCCGGTTGTTGCGCTGATAGCGCTCGGTCCGCACCTCCAGGCTGGATTCCTTTTCGAAATCCTTCTCGCCTTTGCGCGCCTCGACCAGGTCGGGAAAGCTGTAGATGCGTCCGCGGAACGGATGCTCGGGATTCTTGCGGTCGTCAGCGGCACGCAGGTCCCACCGTTCCGGCGGCGTCGCCAGCAGCGGCCCATGCGATGAGCCGAATCCAAAAACGATCTTGGCCATTGAATGTTCCCTAAGGCGCGCCTTTGGCGGTGGCGCTGCCACCCCAGTAACTGTCCCACAGCTCGCCCATTTTCTTGTTGGTGTCGAGGGACA
>CAVSLB010000021.1:0-22874 GCA_963728585.1 uncultured Alphaproteobacteria bacterium | reverse complement strand
GGAAGACGCCGTCCACCGGACGGATCTCCGCCGGATGGATCAAGCGAGAATGCGCCACCGTCACCGAATGCAGGGGACCTTCCAGCTGTTTTTGCCAAAAATCCAGGAAGCGCTGCAGCTCCGGAAAATCCGGGAACAGATCGTAGGCCTGCCATACATAGGTTTGCAGCAGCCAGCGGTGATCCGGCCGCCGGTATAGAATTTGCGCAGTGGTCAAACCGTAGCCTTTGATCTGCTTGCGAAAGTCCTCCGAAACCATCATGCGTCCCTCCAGCCAAATCAGCTAGGATTTTCCGGTTCCCGCCCCTGCTATTGCAAGCCGAAACGATGAACAAAGCGTTGAAAATACAAGCATTAGCAGCAGCCCGAAGGGCCTGCTACCAACCCGGCAGCTCTCGTCCCAAGGTCGGCGAATGAAAACGGAGCCCACCGGAAACGGTTCCCTGGCACCGCTGGATCGTCCTTGTCCGGCGTTCCGGAGAGTATTTTCCCCTATTTAAAAGAGCTTGGCACTCACCCCATTTGAGTGCTAAATAATTCCCAGCCGACCCCTTGCGGCTCTCGGAGTGCGTCCTATTTCGCGCTTGACGATCGCAGCGGGGGTTTCCGGTGGATCGTCACATCAAAAAATCTGAGCTTTTTAAACCACTTAGGAGGACCGCATGAAATTTCGTCCGCTTCACGATCGCGTTGTCGTCGAGCGCGTCTCCGCCGAGGAAAAGACCGCCGGCGGAATCATCATCCCTGACACCGTCCAGGAGAAGCCGCAGCAGGGCAAAATCATTGCCGTCGGCCCGGGCGGACGCGACGAGAACGGCAAGCTCATTCCCATCGATGTGAAGGTTGGAGAGCGCGTGCTGTTCGGCAAGTGGTCGGGCACCGAGGTCAAGATCGATGGCCACGACTACCTGATCATGAAAGAGAGCGACATCATGGGCGTCCTCACCGACGTCGAAACGTCGCGCAAGAAAGCCGCTTAACGGCGCTTCCCCAGGAAATTGAATTGGAGAAATAACAATGGCTGCCAAGGAAGTAAGATTTTCCGTTGACGCGCGCGACAAGATGCTGCGCGGCGTCGACATCCTCGCCAATGCGGTGAGGGTTACCCTCGGTCCCAAGGGCCGCAACGTGGTGCTCGACAAGTCGTTCGGCGCTCCCCGCATCACCAAGGACGGCGTCACCGTCGCCAAGGAGATCGAGCTCGAGGACAAGTTCGAGAACATGGGCGCCCAGATGGTGCGCGAAGTTGCGTCGAAGTCGTCTGACTTCGCCGGCGACGGCACCACCACCGCCACCGTGCTGGCCCAGGCGATCGTGAAGGAAGGCTCCAAGTCGGTTGCCGCCGGCATGAACCCGATGGATCTGAAGCGCGGCATCGACCTCGCTGTCGACGCCATCGTCGAGCACCTGAAGACCAACTCCAAGAAGGTCACGTCGAACGAAGAGATCGCCCAGGTCGGCACCATTTCGGCCAACGGCGACACCGAAATCGGCAAGTTCCTCGCCGACGCCATGAAGAAGGTCGGCAATGAGGGCGTCATCACGGTCGAGGAAGCCAAGTCGCTGGAGACCGAGCTGGAAGTGGTCGAAGGCATGCAGTTCGACCGCGGCTATATCTCTCCTTACTTCGTCACCAACGCCGAGAAGATGCGCGTGGAGATGGAGGACCCCTACGTCCTGATCTACGAAAAGAAGCTCTCCGGCCTGCAAGAGCTGCTTCCGCTGCTCGAAGCCGTTGTGCAGACCGGCAAGCCGCTGGTCATCATCGCGGAAGACGTGGAAGGCGAAGCGCTCGCCACCCTCGTGGTCAACAAGCTGCGCGGCGGCCTGAAGGTCGCGGCGGTGAAGGCTCCGGGCTTCGGCGATCGCCGCAAGGCCATGCTGCAGGACATCGCGATCCTGACCGGCGGCCAGGCGATTTCGGAAGACCTCGGCATCAAGCTTGAGAACGTTACGCTGCAGATGCTCGGCCGCGCCAAGAAGGTGATGATCGAGAAGGAGAACACCACCATCGTCAACGGCGCCGGCAAGAAAGCCGACATCGAAGCGCGCATTTCGCAGATCAAGGCGCAGATCGAGGAAACCACCTCGGACTACGACAAGGAAAAGCTGCAGGAACGTCTCGCCAAGCTCGCGGGCGGCGTCGCGGTGATCCGCGTCGGCGGCGCGACCGAGGTCGAGGTGAAGGAGCGCAAGGATCGCGTCGATGATGCGATGCATGCAACCCGCGCCGCGGTCGAGGAAGGCATCTTGCCGGGCGGCGGCGTCGCGCTGCTGCGCGCCAGCGAAGCCCTGAAGAAATTGCGTACGCAGAATGACGACCAGAAGACCGGCATCGAGATCGTCCGCAAGGCGCTGTCCTGGCCGGCCCGCCAGATCGCCATGAATGCAGGCGCGGACGGCTCGGTCGTCATCGGCAAGATCCTGGAAAAGGATCAATACGCCTTCGGCTACGACGCGCAGAACGACGAATACGGCAACCTGGTCAGCAAAGGCATCATCGACCCGACCAAGGTCGTGCGTGCCGCGCTGCAGAACGCCGCTTCCATCGCCGGCCTGCTGATCACTACCGAGGCCATGGTTGCGGAACTGCCGAAGAAGAAGGACGCGGCCCCCGCGATGCCGGGCGGCGGCATGGGCGGGATGGACTTCTAAGAAGTCCCTACTCTTTCGCCATAAAAGAGAAGGCCCGGGCGAAATCCCGGGCCTTCTCAATTCAGTAGGTTGAAATACTAACGACCACGAATGGAGCAATGGCTGCGGTCCCATTGGCACCTCTGCGGTGGTCTGCCGTTGAAGCAGGGTCAGATACTCAGCTCGCATTGCATCGCCCGCGGCGTCCCTCTTCCAATAGAGGCTGGTCGCCCGCTTCTTGTGCATCTCAGTCAGAATCTCAGCCAGGACGTCTTGCGTCGTCACTCATTGGGGCTCATTCCCCGTTTTCACGCTTGTTGCGCCCGAAGCGCACCCACGGCCCGCGCTCTCTACTGTGTCCACGCGGCCCCCCGTGACGTCGTCGCTCCGTTCCAGAGTCTTAACACTAGAACCATTTGTCCTATTCACGGAACGTTCCCGCAGAGCCAGCGCCTTTCGGGGCCGCGCCCGGCTGTGCTGCTAGCTTGTAGTACCGTGACTAACCGGGGAAGGTCCATGCTCGAAGAAAATAGCCTTTGACGAGGCGCAGCGCATTGCGGATGAAGCGCGCCGACGCGCAGGCGTGATGAAGCGGTGATGAAGGCGCCGGAGTTCAGCAACAGTCCCAAGCGCAGAGATGCGGATTGCCGAGAATCCGGAGCGTCTCGCGGACGCGGCCCACCTACATCAATGGTAAGCATCAGTTGCTAGCTGCCGATTGATCGCCGACAAGCAATCCTCTCGATTTTCGAACGGACCACAACCCAGTTTGCCGCCGCCATTTATGGAGTACCAGCCATCCTTTACGCCGCGCCTGTCGGATTCAAGCTCGTTGATATGGCGGGGGGTCAGATTTTGCATGACATGTTCCTAGGCTGGGTGATTAATGGGACTTAACGGTTATCGAAATATATGGCCAACGGAGCGGCAAACATTGATTTCCGTAGTTCAATAGCCGCGCACCAGGTGTTTGAAATAAGGCGGACGCGCGCAATTACGCGAGATGGCCAGGCTGCTTACAACGGCTCAGGAAAATCTAACGCCGAAGTCGAGCAGCTTGCCGAGCGGATGGCGGACGAAGTACGAACGCGCATGAGGGCTGGCCTATCGACTGGTCCTTTTCTTCTGCATAAGAGCCGCCAGATTTACAACCATGTCGGTTAGGTGCTTCGCTGCGTCAGTGAAATCGCGACCTTGTTCTGCAAGGCGCTCAACTGATGCCGCCTCCTTCGCGATGGCCCCCTTCGTGTACTCGATCAGGTAGTCAAGTGGGGGCTGTGGTTCGCTAATTTTTGATTGAGTGATCGACATAACATCCTCCCCTGAATACAGGCGGGAGCGCGGTCGCGTCTCTCAGTCACCGGTACCTGGCGCAAAGCCGCTGTCGGTGATGAGGCGAATCATAGGTATATGTCCGGACGCAGACTGAGCAAAATTGACCACAAACCAAAATGACGCGGCTAAAAGGTCATTAGTCCCCTACTTAATTCGCGAAAATTGAGCCGCGCGACCGGCTCTCCGCGTGTCGCGCTAACGCGTCCCGCTGCACGGCCATTTCAAGATAGGTTTCGCAGATGGCGAGGTGCTTGTCTGCCTTGTTGGCGTTGACAGCCCGGAAGGCGGAATGAATGCCCGCTGCGCCTCTGCAGCCAGGCGACGGCCAAGCTGCGGCAGCTCATGCCGGCGGTGGCCTCAGCCTTTCGATTATCCGATACTCTCGGGCCTGACGCCTTATGAACGCCTAACCAAGATTTGGACGTTTGCCCAAACGGTTGACAGCCAGAAGACGGCAATATGCGACCGACCTCGCGCGCGTTTTGGGGGCGTTACAAAAAACCCGGCGCAAGGCCTGGGCTTCCGGTCTTCAGACAGCCATATCGTATGTCTGGAATCTGACATATACTGTCCAGACCCTGCGGCATCGGGTGCCAGCGTTCGGAAAGATTTTACATGAGCTCGAAACCGGAAAAGTCTTCAATCAAGCGCAAGAAGAAAGCTCCGCCGTTTGACCCCAAAGCCTTTCTCTCAAAAATGACCGAGGGGCACACGGTATCCAATTTTCGTAAGGACGAAATTGTCTACACGCAGGGCCAACCTGCGGATTCAGTCTTCTACATGCACAAAGGCAAAGCCAAAATCACCGTGCTATCGGAGCAAGGAAAGGAAGCCGTGGTCGCGCTGTTGGGCGTCGGCGATTTCTTTGGTGAGGGCTGCCTGGCAGCACAGCCACGTCGCATGGCCACGGCCTCGGCGATGACGGATTGCATCATCGCGCGCATGGCAAAGGAGGACGTCGTCCGCGTGATCCACGAACAGCCGGCATTCTCCGAGCTGTTTATTTCGCATCTTTTGGCCCGGAATATCAGGATAGAGGAAGACCTGGTCGATCAGTTATTTAACTCGAGTGAAAAGCGGCTGGCGCGCGTCCTTCTGCTGCTGGCAAATTTCGGCAAGGAGAATAAGCCCGAACCGGTCATCGCGAAGATCAGTCAGGAGACGCTGGCGGAGATGATCGGCACGACACGATCCCGCGTCAGCTTTTTCATGAATAAGTTTCGACAACTGGGCTTTATTACTTACAACGGCCACATCGAGGTCCACAGTTCGCTGCTGAACGTGGTCCTGCACGAGAAGCCCGAAATCAGCGCTGGATAAGTTTGGATCCTGGCGTTAGGCGAGTGCAATTCCCTTCATCCGGAAGGTAGCGAACAACAGATCGACTTGTTTAGCAGTCCAGGCGGACGCCTGTGCGTTAGGACGCGCGAATGAATGACAAGCTGCCGGCTCCATGCGAACACTGTCATGCTACCGGGCAGTCCGCCGGGATCGAGTGCGAGAAGTGCAGAGGCAAAGGATATCTCTTGATCGTTGCAGGGAAAGCAGTACCGCCTCGGAGAAACGAGCGATCCAAACAATGGCGACGTAAACCCGTTAACCGCGGGTAGGCATCCGCCGGGCTCTAGGGCCATATCGCTTACCGCGACGCTGTTAGTTGTTTCTCGCGTCAGTTTTTTCATGAACAAAGTTTCGGCAATTGGGCCTTATCGATTACAACCGCCACATCAAAGTCCACAGTTCCTTGTTGAACGTGGTTCTGCAGGAGAAGCAGCAGATTAATCGGGGATTGTGAGCAATTTTGAACAAGCCATCGCTTGCTAGTTTGCTACTTTGACATCTAGCGAATCCATTGATTGGGCGCTAATCATTTCGGATCACGTCTAGGACGGATGTCCTGCAAACGGAGATGCGATCATGTCGCTCGGACTCATCCTCGTTATCATTCTTGTCATCTTCTTGCTCGGCGGCTTCAGCGGTCGCTTCGGCGGTTACGGGTACGGTTTCGGCCACGGTGGCGTCGGTGTCATCGGCATTGTTCTGATCATTCTCGTCGTCCTGCTTCTTACGGGACGGATGTAGTCTGACAGACGAAACTTCTGCTACTGCACGAAGCAAACCTGCCGGACGCTGCGCCACTGGGAATTGAAATAGGCTTGAATCTATTGAATTGACCGAAGCGGAATAGGAAGGCCTTCGGCGTGTGCGGCAAGGCCCGATACTAGAGGCACCGAACCGATGCGAAGGCCGTCTGCGTTCTTAACCACCACACGCCATTCATGGGCGTGTACCCGAAGCTTCGAGAGCTCTTGAGCAACGTTCGCAGCTTCAAGCAAGGCTGCGGCATCATCTGGAAATTCGTCGCCCTTCGGGTCGCGAATGCACGTTCCATCTTCAAGATGAAAGAAGTATCTCATTGTGCAAGCCTGCGCCCGAACTGGCTGCTTGTCTGAGCAAAAGAGCTCACAAGCGAGATAGGCACAGGACAGGAACTTTGAACGGGCGCGCCGCGTTAACGTACCTAAGACTGAAAACCTCAGTCAATCTCCAGGAGGAGACACCAATGACAAAAAATACGTTGCTGTCGACGATCGCCGCGTTGACCCTTTTCGGGGCTACGGGCATCGCCACTGCTCAGAGCCCGGGAGGGAATGCCGGAAACGCACCTCCGGCCGCCGCTGCGCCGAAGGAAGAGATGAGTAAGCCGCCTGCTGCGAAGCCCGGTCCGAGTGCGCAAAACTCGAAGTCGGCGCCAAAGCAGGCGCAAGATTCCAGATCGTCGCCGCAGCAGGCTCAGGACTTAAAATCAGCCCCTAAACAGGCTCAAGACAAGCCTGCTGCAGCTAAGGATAAGGCCGCGACAAGCCCGGGCGGTGATAAAAAAGCCAGCACCACTGGGGCCGCGCCGTCTGGAGCCGCAGCAGCGCCTCCTCCTGAAAAGCGCAGTCAAATCGCGACGGCGATCAAGCAGGAGAAGATAAAAGAAGTTACAAACGTAAACTTCAACATCTCGATCGGGGCGCGCGTTCCGTCCACGGTCCAGTTCTATCCGATCCCGACCCGCATCATTGAAATCTATCCTGAGTGGCGCGGCTATCAGGTTATTCTTGTCAATGGCCGGTACGTCATTGTCCGCCCGAACACCTATGAGATCGTCTACATCATCGAAGGCTAAAACCTCCGATCCACCGGTCTGCACTGAAGCTCCGGGTGAAATGCCGGAGCTTTTTTCTTGCTAACCACAGGGTGTTGATAAGGGGCTTGCGCCATCAGCCCATGCTTCAATCAGATTGCGCTTAGGCGCGCGGCCGTCGCGACGGCGCAGATCACCTCGGCGAAGCGCAGCTTAACGATCCCGCCCAGCTGTGGCTGCGGCGGGAAGTCTAGGCTGCGAAACAGGATGCTTTAGCCTTCAGCCTCGCTTAGCGGCGGCGGTGACCTCTCCTTTATGGGCGGCGAAGGCCGCCAGAACTTCGTCCTTCTCGCGCTTCGGGACCTTTGCAAAGTCCAGGGTCCGTCCGAGTTCCGCTGCGACCTCATCGAATTCTGCGGGGGAAATTTTGAGGTCTCGATGGGCCTCCTCAAGGCCGAGCGGCGTCTTGCCCGGCTTGGTGGCCTTGAACTGATAAGGCCCACCCGACGCTTGGGCGACCCACAGCGTCCGCATGAATTTGAGGCCGGGCAGCCTGTCCAGATTCTTGGTGTGCCATTCCCGCAGCTGCGGGTTCTTGGATTTCTCGCCGACGATCGGGTTCTTCACGACGGCGTCGCTGAAGTGATCCACCACCGCCGCGATGGCGAAGATGCCGCCCAGCCGCTCGTACAGACTTTTGTCAGTTTTCTCAGGGCTGGTTTGCTGGACTTGGGCGTACGCGCTATCCGCCCCTGCCAAAGTCAACGGGGCCGCGGTCAGCGCCAGCCCTGCGACCACGCTTCGTCGTGTGATAGAGGTCGAAACGGCCTTTGCCATGGTCACCTCCTCGGAGTAGGCACGTCCGTTTAGACATGCGGACGCAGTTTGTCGGTCAGAAGAGGCTTACTCGGAAGCCTGCTTTGAACTAACCGCGCACGGGCGAAGTTATTCCTTCACCACTTCATTTTTGAGACGATCGGCGAGCTGAATCAAAAACAAGAAGGCGGGGGCCTTACGCAATGTTGCCCCAACACCGAAGTCGTCTGCAGCCCACTCCTTTCGTTTGCATGACTCCACAGGCGCCGCCATAGCCGGGTACAGGTGTGTTTCGACTCGTGGTGGCCTGATTTGAATTTTTGAATGTGGTCAATTTTGCTCAGCCAGCCCGGTTCACAAGGGGCAGACTTGCCCCATCACCGACAGGGCCGAGCGCGAAGCGCCAGGTGCGGTGACTGAGAGACGCTCCAACGCTCCCGCATCCACAGGGAGGCTAACATGTCCAGCAATCTAGCAAATAATTACGACGTGCTGACACTCGAACGGCAAATCGATGCCCTAGTAGTCGAGATAACGCAGCAAGAGACAACCATTAGAAGCCTTATGGCGGAGAACCACGAAGTGATAAACGCGACAACGCATCTCTGCCGCTTGATCGGAAAACTAACCGCTCTTTTGCAGACAAAGGTGAAGCCGAACATGGCTGCCTATTCGTTTCTTTCCACTAGCCGTCCCCTAAGCGCCCCCGACTTACACACGGCGCGGCCCGGCGGGCCGTCTGTTCAAATTTGACCACTTTGTGCGATGCCGGGGTTGCATGGGTGTCTTCTGATGCTCCCAGGGAAGCACCACCCTCGTTATCCCACCGCGCAATAGCCGCGGCGTAGAGTGCCGCGTCGGTCCCGACTCTTGCTGCCGCCTGGATCATTTTTCCGCTTCCTGGTCATTCTTGTGCTTATGCAGGAAGCGAGCGATCTGTCCTCTGAGCTCGGCCGTCTCCATCAGCTCACCCATGGCGCCGGCATTATCGAACAATTCGCGCTGTAGCTTTTTCGGCAAGGTGTTCCATTGCAGGATCAGCGCCGCACCGAGGCATCGCAGGATATGTTCTTCTTCCTTGGCAAGAGTGACGCCCCCAAATCGCTCATGCTCCGCGGCGTGAACGATCTTGCCGTGATTGTCGGAGAGCCACTGCTCATTGTCTGCAAGCTCGGTAAAGCTGCGCTTAAGCGATTGAAATTCGCGCCTTTGGTTCGGACTGGTCGCTGACCTTACCAGTTCGCCATATCCGGATGCCTTCTTGCGATATTGATCAGGCGTGAACATAAAACGTCACCTTGCGATAGAATGACCGGGCAGCGCGGATTGCTCTGCCCGAACAACTTCGGTTTGCTGCTAAGCCGACGTTGGCCGTTTCAGCGCCACTTGCAGTGGCGATGACCGAGGCGGTCGCGCCAGCATACGCGCTGGGAGCGGGCATAATGACGATGGCTCACGATGTTTGGGCCACCGACCACAGCACCGGCTACCCCGCCAACGATCGCGCCCGGAGGTCCAGCGACCACAGCGCCGGCGCCTGCACCGATGGCTACGCCCTCCAATGTCCCAGCCTGGGCCACGAGGGACGCGGCCGTTAGCATCAATACGGTCATCCCAATTGTGAGCGCAGCGCGCATGAGAAATATCCTGTTGTTCAATGAGTACTGATAGCGGCAACGCGCCGAAGGCAACGCCGTTCCTGCAATTGGCGTCGCATGCGGATTATTAGTGGTCAATTTTGCTCACACACGAAAAGCCAGAAATCAGAACTTAGTTATTGCTTGGTCATTCAGCGGCAACTCTCATCGCTTGCTCCACGGAACGCTTGTCGACAGCGCTGACGCCATTCATGAGCGGCTGGATGCTGAATATAACTGTAAAGCTCGCACCGCGGTCGTGGTCGCCGCCGCCGATCTGAAGCTCGCCGCCGATCTGCTTGACCATAGCCTGTATGATCTTCATCCCAAGGCCTTTTTGACCGGAGGGCTGGAAACCTTCCGGCAGTCCCGGCCCGTCATCGAGCACCGAGAGAGATTGGCCCTTCAATGTCGAAGCCAGCCTCACCGTGACTTTGCCCTTGGCGTATTTGGCGGAATTCGTCACCAGCTCGTTGACGATGAATCCGAGCGGAATGCCCAGCACGGTCGGAATTTCGATATCCTTGCCCTCCACGACGATCGAGCGTTCTGCGGCATCGTTAGGAAGCATTCCGGAGAGGTCCTCGCAGAGCCGCGAAATATATTGTTTGAACTCGACGGTTTCGAGGTGATCGAGCACATGCAACCTGCGGTGCACCCGCCCCAGGGAGGCAACGCGATTGCCGGCGATCGACAATTGCGCCGCGGCTTCCGGGTTTTTTGTGGTGCGGCTTTGCAATGACAGCAGGCTCGAAATCAATTGCATACTATTCAGCAGCCGATGATCGAATTCGCGTGCCAGGATGACCTTTTGCTCGAGCAGCACGTCCTTCTGCCGGATCAGCTCGTCCTTTTCGTCCCGCAGGACACGCTGACGTGTGACATCCTCGATTCCAAGCAGGATGGTCGTGTGGGGTCCTTTCTCATAGAACACCTTGCGGGCGTTCAAGCGCATCGTGCGTTGTCCGATGCCGGGAAATTCCTGCTCGACCTCGTAGTCCTCCATCACGCCCTGCTCCGGGATGATTTTATCAAGCAGCAAATGCAGCGCGGGAATATCCCATTGGCCGTCTCCCAGCGCGTAAAGCAGCTTGCCTTGCGTGTCATCGTGGCCGACCTCAAATTTTTGATAGAAAGAGCGGCTCGCGGCGAGCACGCGGAGGTCTTGGTCGAGCACGAGGAACGGTTCACGGACGGTATCGATGATGGCCTGCGCGAACGCGCGCGCTTCCTCGATCTCGGTGAACAGTTCATTCTCGGTCACAGTGGTCTCCAACTGTCCCTGGCGACGAATATCTCGCCTGGAAGAGACCCCGGAACCGTTGTGCCGGGGTCTACTGGACGTTGGGGTCAGCGACACCCGGATTTCGAGGGAATCTACGCAACGCCCAGTAGGTCCAAGTCTAGGTTCACGCCCGATCGGCCGTCTGTGCAATATTGACCACTTTTGGCCCACGGCAGAAGCCTGCTAGGCGTCACGCGCCCGCAGGCTCGCCTGGCAATTAAGGCGCCAAGCAGATCGCCACTCATCGGTTAGGACAGCAAGCGGAACCATCACGATCACGTCGGTATTGACCTCGAGAAGGTATGCCCCAATGGCAAACAGGCTTGTCGAGTTTCGCGCTTGCTATGAGGCGCTGCTCACGCGACCGCTTTCTCTATATGAGGATGACCCGCTTTGTGATTTGCCGGCTATTCGACGACGCGTCGGGGAGATCATCGCGGGGAGCGCGAACCAATTGCTGAAAAGCAGCTACTCATAGTTATTGGCGGGTTCCGCCTGCGGGGCAGCCTTTGTCCATTTGGCTTGTTCCATGCTTCTTATTGCCAAACGAAGACACAAAGCGCGCCGATCACGCCACACCCTGTCGGAACGCTGGTAGAGGTGCCCCCCGTTTGCCTGAGTAGGACGCCGATCAAATTGAGGTGTGCTGCAGCTTACTCATTGCAATTTGCCGAGGCGTTCCCACATTGTTTTGATGCCGATATATCCAATGCACTGCGAGAGGATGATTGAGCGCTTTGCGAGAGCCCGGTTTGCCAGTGCGGTTGGCTCGGGTCCGGCGCCTTTGTCCCAGAAGGATTCAGGGCCGTTCTCTGCTGAACAGTTCCGCAAGGCGGCAAGCCAGTATGCGCGTCGCGCCGCGCAGGCCGTGAGCCATGAGAAACTTGAGTACGAAGCCCTCGCCAGGCGGTTTACCGAAGAAGCGGAAAACGCGGAACACTGGCAACAGGCCTAGAACGCGGCACAGGAAGAGCCCCTTAGCGTGACAAACGCGAGGCGCGGCCCGCCTGACATTGATCAGATCGACGGAAAAATCGCAGGTCGCATTGCGGCCGTCGCGGGTCACCCTGCACGTCAACCCGCCAGCGCGCTTGAGACGCTTCCCCTGCTCGCAGAGATTGGGCTCTTCCTTGGCGGGCATCGCGCGGTACATACGCAGCGCGGCCGGCCCGGAGACCCTCTTAAATGCTAACGACCACGAATGGAGCAAGGTGCGCGTACGTCCGGCGTCACCCGCTGCATCTCGTGGCCGTCACGCGACGGAGCCTCGCAGCTCCACGTCGCTTCCGGACTAATGTAGGAAGCGAGAAAAGGTTCCGCAAGATCCAGGCAGTCGAAATGGTTTTGCGGTTTTGCGTCCGCCCGCGCTCCAACGTAAAACTCGGCCCATGGCAAAATCCGGCAAGATTTTTTGCGGTATCGGCGGGTGGAGTTTCGCCCCGTGGCGGGGCGTGTTCTATCCGAAGGGGCTGCCGCAGGCGAAGGAGCTCGCTTATGCCGGCCAGCAGCTGACCTCGATCGAGATCAACGCGACCTATTACGGCTCGCAGAAGCCGGAGAGCTTCCGCAAATGGGCGGGCGAAGTGCCCGACGGCTTCATTTTCTCGGTGAAGGGCTCGCGCTTCACCACCAACCGGCGCGTGCTGGCGGAAGCCGGCGAACTCGCTCAAACGCTTCTTCGATTCCGGCGTGCTGGAATTGGGCGACCGGCTCGGCCCGCTGCTCTGGCAATTCGCGCCGTTCAAGAAATTCGACGAGGCCGACTTCGGCGCCTTCCTCGAACTGCTGCCGCAGAAGATCGACGGCAGACCGTTGCGGCATGTGGTCGAGGTGCGCCACGACAGCTTCAACACGCCGGCCTTCCCGGCACTCCTGCGCAAATTCGGCGTGGGCGTGGTCTATGCCGAACATCAGAAATATCCGGGCATCGCCGACGTTACCGCCGACTTCATCTATGCGCGTCTGCAGAAGGGCGAGGACACGATCCCGACCGCCTATCCGCCCAAGCAACTGGATGCCTGGGCCAAACGCCTGAAGCTATGGGCGGAAGGCAAGCAACCGGACGACCTGCCGCGGCTTGACGAAAAGCATAAACCCAAGGCACAAGCCGCGCGACGTCTTCGCCTATATCATCCATGAAGGAAAAATCCGTGCGCCCGCCGGTGCGATGGCGCTGATCGAGCGGCTGGAGAAATGATGGCGAAAAAACCGAAACCTCCGCTCTTCACCATCGGCTATGAACAGGCCAAAGCCGATGCCGTGCTGGGCGAATTGAAGGCGGCCAAGGTGGAGTTGCTGGTGGACGTACGCGCGGTGGCGGCATCGCGCCGGCCCGGCTTCTCCAAGCGCCAGCTCGCCGCCGGGCTGGACGAACAGGGCATCGGCTATCTGCATCTGCGCGCGCTCGGCACGCCGAAGGAAGGCCGCCTCGCCGCGCGCAGCGGCGACCTCAAGGCGCTATGGCGCATTTTCGAGAAGCATCTGAAGACGCCGCAGGCGAAGGAAGCGCTGGACGAACTCGCGTCGCTTGTCGGATCCGGCCGCCGTGTCTGCCTGCTCTGCTACGAGCGCGACGTGAATCATTGCCATCGTCGCCGCGTGGCGGAAATCATTCAGGAGCGGACAGGCGTCAAAGTGGAAAACCTGGTGGCGCCGCTGTTCTGACAGCGCGCGCCTATTCCGCCGGTTGCGGGGATATCTTGCCTGGACTTGGCGCCAGCGATGCAATCACCGCCACGCCGATCGCGGCCGCCAGGAACAGCGCCGTCACCCCTGCCGTGACCATCAGCACCAGCTGGAACCCGCCTTGCTGGTGGAAGCGCGCGATCATCGCGACGGCGGCGCCGGCGCTGAGAAACAACAGGAAATAACGCACGGCATAGACCCGACCGCGCCAGGCATCGGCGGTGTAGCGCGCGATCACCATGTCGTTGACGGTGACCTGGCCGTAGATCGAGACCATCACCAGCGCGAGCGCCAGCATCAGCACGGGCCCGTCGGCCCTCGCCGCCCAGACGATGCCGGCCAATCCGATGGCCACGATCACGATAAGCAACAGATGCGGCGCGATCTTTTCGACCAGCCGCCCCACCGCAAGCTGCGCCAGCGCGCCGCACATGAATACCGCCGTCGCCAGACCGCCGACCGCGACCAGCGGCACGTCCTGCCCCAGCCGTTCTTCCACGATCTTCGGCAGCGCGACGGTGATGGCATTGAAGATCAGCCCGGCGGTGAGCGCGATCAGGATGAAGAGCCCGAACATCGTCGCGGCGAGCGCGGGGGAGAGCCGCACGCCCGGCTTGGATTCGCGTTCGGCCAGCGTGGCGCCGGTCATCCGGAACGCTCAACAAGAACAGCGGCGCGGTCGCGAGGCAAAGCACCGCCGGCAGCAGGAAAGCCGCGCGCCAGCCGAGCCAATAGGCAAGGAAGGCAGTGATGCCGGCGGCCAGCGCGGCGCCGAGATTGCCGCAGACGCCGTTGAACGCCAACGTGCGCCCACGCGCGCGCGAGGCCTCGATCAGCATGGCCATGCCGACGGGATGATAGATCGCCGCGAATACCCCGAGCAGGAACAGCGCCACCGCCAGCATGATCAGATTGGGCGCGAAGGCCGCCGCGATCAGCGACAGGCCGCAGCCGGCATAGAACACCACCATCATGTTGCGCCGGCTCCAACGGTCGGCGAGCCAGCCGGCCGGCAGCGAGAACACGCCGAAGGCAACGAAGCATGGCGTGCCCAGCGCGATCAATTCGGCATAAGGCCGGCCGTAAAAGGCCTCCAGGCTAAGCACCACGGTAGGAAAAATCAGCAATACATAATGATCGATGGCATGCGCCCAATTGAGGAAGCCGATGGCGCGTCGCGTTGCTGCTGTTTCGGACGGACTCATGCAGGTTTCTTATGCCGTTCTTTTCCGCGAGTCACGGGGGTTAATCCAGCGTACGGCGGAAGCGCGTCACCGCGATGAACATCGCCAGCAATGTCAGCCCAACCAGCGCCGCCGCCTCGATATGCAGATCGGCCAGCGTGGAACCCTTGAGCATGATGGCGCGCACGATCCGCACATAATGCGTCAGCGGCATGAACTCGCCGATCCATTGCGCCCAGACCGGCATGCCGGCAAATGGAAACAGGAACCCCGACATCAGCATGTTCGGCAGGAAGAACATCATCGCCATCTGCACCGCCTGCAGCTGGTTTTGCGCCAGCGTCGAGAAGGTGTAGCCGATGGATAAGTTCGCCGCGATGAACAGCGTGGTGAGGACGGCGAGCAGCGTCAGGTCGCCCACGATCGGCACGCTGAACAACACGACACCGGCCACGATAATCAGTGTCGCCTGGAAAAACCCGATCAGCACATAAGGCGCGATCTTGCCGAGCATGATCTCGAGCGGCGTGATCGGCATGGCCAGCAGGCTCTCCATGGTGCCGCGCTCGGTTTCGCGCGTGACGGAGAGCGAAGTGAAGATCAGCATGGTGAGGGTGAGGATCGTGCCGAGCAGTCCGGGAACGATGTTGAGCTGGGTCGAGCCCGCCGGATTGTAACGGGCATGCGAGCGGATCTCGAATGGCGGGGCGGTGGTTTCGGGAATAAGCCGGTCGTGACGCAGCGCGGTGTGCACCAACTCGCTGAGGGCACCGAGCGCGCCGCCCGCCGCTACCGGATCGGTGGCGTCCGCGGCCACCAGCAGCGCCGGCTTGTCGCCGCGTCGCACCGCGCGCTCGAAACCGGCGGGCACTTCGACGCCGAACAGCACGCGCCCGCTCGCCAGCAGGTGATCGAACTCAGCCTCGTTACGGGCGATCTCGGTGACCTTGAAATATTTCGTATTCTGTAGGGCCGCCAAAATCGAGCGCGCGACATCGCTTTGTTCCTGCATCAGTACAGCGGCCGGCAGGTCGCGCGGCGAGGTGTTGATGGCGTAGCCGAACAGCACGAGCTGCATCAGCGGCACGGTCACCATCGTGGCCAGCGTGATCCGGTCGCGCCGCAGCTGCAGGAATTCCTTGACGATCATTGCCCGGACGCGGCGCCAAAAATCCCGCCAATTATCGCCGAACAGTCTCATTGGAAATTGTCCCGGGCCTGCGTCATCAGATCAATGAAGACGTCTTCCAGCGAGGGGCTCGACGCCTCCCACTCCAGCTCGCGATCCTGAAGATAAGGCTCGATAGCCGCCGCAAGCGCGGCTTCATCGCGAGCGGAAACATGCAGCTTGGCGCCGAACGGCGTGACCATGACGCCGGCCTTGTCCGAGAGCTCCTCCGAAAGCCGCGGCACGCCCCGGCCGCTTACGGTGTATGTCGTGAGGCCGGAATGATCGATGACTTCGCCGACCGTGCCGTGCACCAGGAGCCTGCCATAGGCGATGTAAGCGATCTCGTGGCAGCGCTCGGCTTCGTCCATGTAATGGGTGGAGACCAGCACGGTCAGTCCGCCGTCTGCGAGCGCATGGATTTCGTTCCAGAATTCGCGCCGCGCCTTGGGGTCGACGCCCGCGGTCGGCTCGTCGAGCAGCAGCAATTCCGGATCGGGCAAGGTGCAGGCCCCGAGCGCCAGCCGCTGCTTCCAGCCGCCCGACAAGGTGCCCGCGATCTGATCCTGGCGCTGCGTCAAGCCGAGATGCTCGATGGCCGCACCCGCGGCGCCGGCGGGATCCTTGATGCCATAGATGCGCGCGACGAATTCCAGATTCTCCCGCACCGAAAGATCTTCGTAGAGACTAAAGCGCTGGGTCATGTAACCGACGTGGTTCTTGATCTTGTCGGCCTGCGTTCGGATGTCGTAGCCGAGGCAGGTACCCTGGCCGGCATCGGGCGTGAGCAATCCGCACAACATGCGAATGGTCGTGGTCTTGCCCGAGCCGTTGGGGCCGAGAAAGCCGTAAATCGTTCCGCGCTTCACCTGCATCGAGAGATCGTGCACGACCTCGCGACCGCCGAAGGATTTGCTCAGGCCTTCGACATCGATGACGATATCGGGCGAGGATGTCATCGCTTCTCCGCCGGCAGGCTGATGGTCACCGGTTGACCGACACGCAGCAGCGCGGGTTTTTCCGGCCGCGCCTCGACCAGGAATACGAGCTTGGAGCGTTCCTCGAGGCTGTAGATCACGGGAGGGGTGAATTCGGCGGTCTGCGCCATGAAGGTCACCCGGGCGGCAAGGTCGGCCGGGCAGCCATCGCAGCCGACGGCGACCGTGTCGCCGAGCGCGATCTTCGGCACCATGGTTTCCGGCACGAAGAAGCGCAGTTTCACATTGTCCGGCGGCAGCAGCGCGAGCACCGGCCGGCCCACCGGCACGATCTCGCCCTCGCGAAAGTAGATCTGCTGCACGACGCCGGACGCCGGGCTCGCAACTTTCCGCCGCGCCAGCCGGGTTTGCGAGGAATTCAGCCTCGCCTCCGCTGTACGTAACGCCGCCTCGGCATCTTCAAAGGTTTTTTGCGTCCCGGCCGCCGTCTTGAGCAAGAGCTGGGCGCGTTCGAAAGCCTGCCGCGCGTTGGTGAGCGAAGCCTGGTTTTGGTTGAGCTCGGCCTGCTCCAATTCGTCATCGAGAGTGAACAAGGGTGCGCCGACTTTGACTGCGTCACCCTCGCGCACCGACAGCGTTTCGATCCGTCCGGGCTCGTGCGGGCTGACAAAAACCTGTTCGGCCTCTACCCAGCCCTGATAGCCGGTGTCGCCGGAGGGAGCACAGGCTGCAAGCAGGACGCCCGCAAGCCATCCGTAGCGATGGATCTTCATGCCGCCCTCCCGGCGAAGACGAGGTCGAGATGGGCGCGCATGAGGGCCTCGACGTCGATCTTGGCCCAGCGGTCGAACAAGCTGCTCCAGATGATGGCGACAATGCCGGGCGCGGCCAGGAGCTGCGGGAAGCGCACCAGCGCGTCATTCGGCAGTTCCCCGCGCTCCACGGCGCGTTGCGCCATGCCGCGGATGACGGCCATCACCCGCTCGACCACTTCGCGATAGTAGAATTCGCCGATGATCGGAAAGCGCGGCCCTTCCATAAGCACCAGCCGGATCACGTCCTTGCGGTGGGTGCCGAAAATTTCTCGCACGAAGATCGTCACCAGCCGCTCGGCGACAAGGCGCAGCGGCAAGTCCCCGATCGGCAACGCCTCCAGCGCTGCCACGACCGGGCTTAATTCCGCCCGCACCAGTTCCTGCAACAGGGTCTCCTTGTCGCGGAAATACAGATAGATGGTGCCCTTGGCGACGCCGGCCCGGCGCGCAACATCGTCCAGCCGGCCGGCGGCAAAGCCGCGCGTGGAGAATTCCTCCAGCGCCGCCGAAAGGATCGCCTCTCGCTTGCCGACTTGGGCTGCAGCCGGCTCAACCCGGCGCTTGGGCGCAGCGGCCATGCCGCCCTTCCCTCGACCCGCTGCGGACTTCTTGCTGGCTGGCGTTTTCATAGGGCCGTCATCAAAATGACTGACTGGTCAGTCACCAATAGACGATCGCGGGCGCCCGGACAAGGCGTTTCGGCACCGAACACGCGCAATTGAAGAGAGATGGCCGCCTGCGGGTAGGCCGCTGAGCTTCGTGAATTGGGCCTATTTCGCCAGCGCGCTTTGCTTTTTCAGCGTCTGCAACGCTTCCGGCGTGTCCACATCGATAAAAGCCGCCTGGCCATCGACCGGCACCTCGGTGGCGGCTTCGGCGTAACGCGAGATCAAATGCCGGGCGCCCACATCGCCCTCGATCGCCATCAGCTCCGGAAAGAAACGCCGCGACCACAGCACCGGATTGCCGCGTGTGCCCTCGTAGGTAGGCAGCACCACCAGCGCGCCCTTCTCGGGGTCGAAGGCGGCGATCAGCTTGTCGATCAACGCAGCATTCACCTGCGGCATGTCGGCGAGACAGATGATGGCGCCGTCATTCTCCGCCGGCACTGCCGCCACCCCTGCTTTCAACGAGGTGCCCAGTCCCTGCGCGAAATCCGGATTGTGCACGGTCTTCACGTCGAGCCCGGCAATCGCAGCTTCGACGTCCTTGCGCTGATGGCCGGTCACCATGATGACGGGGCTGGCACGCGACGCCAGCGCTTGTTCGACGGCAATGCGGACCAACGGCTTGCCACCGACCTCGGCCAACAGTTTGTTCGGCCCGCCCATCCGCGTAGAGAGCCCTGCGGCGAGAACCACCGCCGCAACCCGCCCCGCTCCGATGACCGGCTCCTCGCGCGGCTGCGGCCGGGTGACGATCTCCATCAACAGCCCGCCGACGCCCATCGCGGTAATGTCGTCCCGCGTGACCGGAATGCCGGCCAGCAGGCGCATCAGCACCCAGTCAAAGCCATTGTCCTTGGGGCTGCGGGCGCAGCCCGGCGCACCGAGCACCAGACGGTCATGCGCGCGGCCCACCAGCATCAGATTTCCGGGATCGACCGGCATGCCGAAATGCTCGATGGCGCCGCCAACTTTCTCGATCGCGCTCGGGATCACATCACGCCGGTCGGCGATGGCGGAGGCGCCGAAGATGACGGCAAGCTCCGCGCCGTCCTGCAGCACGGCATCGAGCGCCTGCGCCAGCGCCGCTTCGTCGTGCGCCACGCGGCGCTCGGCGATGATTTCCGCGCCGGCGGGCGCCAAACGTTCGCGCGTCACCTTGATGGTCTTGTCGATGATCTTTTCCGCCAAGCCCGGCAGCCTCGTCGAAATCACCCCGATCTTGCGGAGCTTGTAAGGTGCGATCCGGATTAGCGGCTTGGCTTGCGCGACAGCCAGCGCCGCGTCGCGATGCGCACCTGCGACGGCGAAGGGAATGATCTTCACCGTGGCAATCATCTCCCCTGCCACCACCGGCTTATGCGCCGGCAAAGTAGCGAGTGTGATCGCCTCGTCGATACGGTTGAGGCGGTCGATGCCTGCTTTATCGACCACCAGGACGCCGGCCTGTTCGGCAAACAGATTGCAGCGGCCGGTGAAAGCTCGGTCGGTGCGCGTGCCCTCGCCGGCAACCGCCTGCGCGATTTCCGCCGCGGCGGCGTCTTCCGATACGTCGCCGGATTCCAGCCGCACGACCACGATTTCAGCAACGCCGGCGGCTTCCAGCGCCGTCACTTCCGCCTCACCGATGACACTGCCTTTCTTCAGCACCAGCGAGCCCTGCCGCAGGGTGTGCACGGCGGTGGCGCCGAGCGCGTCCTTCGGTGCGACCGGACCGAATTTCATTTCGTCGCCCCGGCGGGCTGGCGCAGCCTCGCGGTGATCTGCGCCATGATGGCAACCGCGATTTCTGCCGGCGACACGGCCCCGATCGAAAGGCCAATGGGCGCGTGGATGCGGGCGATGTCGGCCTCGCTCACGCCCTGCTCCTTGAGCCGCTCCATGCGCCGCGCATGCGTCTTCTTCGAGCCGAGCGCGCCGATATAGAAGCAGTCGCGCGCAAGCGCATGCAGCAGCGCCGGATCATCGATCTTCGGATCATGGGTGAGAGCGACGAAAGCTGTGTAATGGTCGATGCCAAGCGGCGGCAGTGCCACATCCGGCCAATCCGGGATCACTTTAACTTCCGGGAAAGCGATCGACCGTGGCAAAGGCAGTGCGCGGATCGACGATGGTGACGTCATAGCCGAGCATGCGCGCCATCGGCGCCAGCACCTGACTGATATGAACCGCGCCGGTAATGACGAGACGCGGCGGCGGCACATGGATGGTGATAAAAACCCGATCGCCGGCGGCCTCCTGCATGCCGCTCTTGCCGCTCTGCAGGTGCTTTTGCAGCACGTCGCGCAGGGGATCGGCGGAAATTTCCTCCGCTTTCACCAACCGCTGCGCGCCGCTCGCCATATCGGTGACGAGGGCGACCGCGCGGCGGGCCACGCGTTCGGCGTTCAGTGTGGAAAGGATGTCGAGGTGCAAGAAGCTTACTCCACCTTCTCCACGAAGACCCGGATGGTGCCACCGCAGGACAGGCCGACCTTCCAAGCCGTCTCGTCGGCGACGCCAAATTCCAGCACCCGCGGCTTGCCGCTGCCGATCACCTCCATCGCCTCGGTCACCACGGCGCCTTCGACGCAGCCGCCCGAAACCGAGCCCAGGAAATTGCCTTCGTCATCAATGACCAGATTGGAGCCGACCGGGCGCGGGGCCGAGCCCCAGGTCTCCACCACGGTGGCAAGCGCCACACCACGGCCGGCCTTGCGCCAGTCTTCGGCGGCTTTGAGGATGTCTTCGTCACGCGCCAGCATTCGCGCCTCCATTGCCCATTATAACGGGCTTCCTACATGTAAGGCGACGCACCTTCCCACGAAAGCCGGGGCCGACGCCATGAGCGACAGCAAAGCCGACAAGACCATCGATCCCGGCGTGCGGATCGGCCATGTCCATCTAAAAGTCGCCGATCTCGACCGCGCGCTCGATTTCTATGTCGGCGTGCTCGGCTTCGAGCTGACCCAGCGCATGCCGGGCGCGGCCTTCATGTCGGCGGGCGGTTATCACCATCATATCGCGCTGAATACCTGGGAGAGTGAAGGCGCTCCGCCGCCGCCGCCGCGCACGACCGGCCTTTATCATCTCGCCATCCTCTATCCCACGCGCGCGTTGCTGGCGGATGCGCTGCGGCGCGTGGCCGAGGCCAAGATTCCGCTCGACGGCGCGAGCGACCACGGCGTCAGCGAGGCGCTGTACCTGCGCGACCCCGATAACAATGGCGTCGAGCTCTACTGGGACAAGCCGAAGGAGAAATGGCCGCGCTCGCCGGAAGGTAAGCTGGCGATGGTAACGCGTCGGCTCGATCTGCAGAACCTGCTGGGCGAGCTGGAGCGTCCTGCGGCCTAGCTAGTGCCCCGCTTCCGAAGTTCGTGATACATCGCGGCATCCTCTGACACGAACTTCGGAAGCAAAGGGGCACTAGCAACTCTATAATTCTAGTGCCGCTTTTCGATTTGAAGTTCCTAGAAGAGCTTGCCGCAGGTGGTGTAGGAACTTCAAATCGGCGGCACTACGCTGTCGCCTTGGCGACCGCGCGCCTGGCGATCACGCCAATCAGGTGGGCGCGATATTCTGCGCTGCCGTGAATGTCGCCGTTGAGGCCATCCGCGGGGACCGTGAGCCCCTCGAGCGATTTCGGTGAGAAGCGCTTCTTCAAAGCCTCTTCGAAATGCGTCACGCGGAACACGCCGTCGCCGCCGGCCCCGGTAATGGCAACACGGATTTCCGATGAGCGTTCGAGACGAAGACGCCGACCAGCGCATAGCGCGAAGCCTGGTTGCGGAATTTTTCGTAAGCCGCCTTTTGCGCCAAGGGAAACCAGATCTGCACGATGATCTCGTCAGGCTTGAGCGCGGTAGTCTGGAACATGCCCTGGAAGAATTCATCGGCATGGATGCGGCGCTTGTTGGTGATGATGGTCGCGCCGAGCCCGAGGCAGCCGGCGGGATAGTCGGCGGTGGGATCGTTGTTGGCGACCGAGCCCCCGATGGTTCCGCGATGGCGCACGGCGGGATCGCCGATCACGCCCGGCAAGGTAAGCCAGCGCCGGCAGGTTTTCCTGTCACCACCGGAGAGCTCGCTACTTCGGACATGACGCGTCATCGCGCCGATCACGATGGAGCGGCCTTTCAGCTCGATGCCGGAGAGGCCTTCGATCTGCGACAGATCGACGAGCTGCGAGGGCGAGGCCAGCCGCAGCTTCATGGTCGGGATCAGTGTGTGGCCGCCGGCCAAAAGCTTGGCGTCCTCATTCTTGGCGAGAAGATTGGCGGCCTGCCGCACCGTGGTCGGGCGATGATAGGTGAAAGCGTACATGGAGATTTTCCCTGGAAGTCCCTTGCCTGCCCTACGCTGCAGCTTTCTTGCCGCCCATCGCGGCGGCGCCGGAGGCAATCGCCTTCACGATGTTATGGTAGCCGGTGCAGCGGCAGATATTGCCTTCGAGCTCTTCACGGATGACGTGATCTTCCAGCGCGAAATCCCTTGCGGTTCACGATATCGATCGCCGACATGATCATGCCCGGGGTGCAGTAGCCGCACTGCAAGCCGTGATGCTCGCGGAAGGCCTCCTGCATCGGATGCAGCGGCTCGT
>CAVSLB010000020.1:0-16904 GCA_963728585.1 uncultured Alphaproteobacteria bacterium | reverse complement strand
GCTCACTGTGCCTGGGAGATTTTACTGCCGGCCGGCGCGCCCGCGGGCACCGACAAGACCTTCTGGCCTTCGCGCACGAAATCCTGGCCCTGCACGATGACGCGCGTGCCGGAGGCGATACCGCTGACCAGCATGTCGGCCTGATCGTCCTCGACCACCGAGACGGGAACGAACTGCACCGCGTCGCCGCCATCCACGGCGCGAACGCCCAAGCTGCCGGTCGAGGAGAAAGTAAGCGCGGAACGCGGCACGCGGGTCGCCGGCTGCGGCTCCATGCGCAGGGCAACTTCCGCCGTGATGCCGTCCGGAATGGCGCCGTCGGCATTTGGTATCTCGACTTCAACCCGATAGGTGCGCGTCGCGGGCGCCGCGGATTTTGAGACAAAGCGCACGCGCCCGGACACTTTCTGGCCGGTGACCAGACGGATCTCGGCGGCTGCGCCAACCTTGATGCCACCAAGGTTGCGCTCGGCGGCTTCGACCACCGCCAGCATCGGATCGAGTGCGATGATCTGCGCAATCTCTTTGCCGGCCATGGAGAAGGCCGAGGCGCCGATTTCGGCGGGAACGTCGGTAACGACCCCGGCCCAGGGCGCACGCACGATGCTGCGGTCGCGCTCGGCTTCCGCGGAGGAAAGCACGGCTTCCGCCGCCCTCGCCTGCGACTCCAGATTGACCAGATCGAGCTTAGGCAAAGTACCGGTTTCAATCAATTTGCGGCGCGCCTCCAATTCCGCCCTGCGTTGCGCGACCAGGGCGCGCGCCTGCGCGACCTGCGCCTCGCGCGCCTCGTCGGAAAGCACCGCGATGATCTCATCTTTCTGCACGAATTGTCCGCGCCGCACCCGCAGCTCGGTCAGCACGCCGGCGGTGCGCGCCACCGCCATCACTTTGCGGTCGGCTTCGGTGCGGCCGGAGAGGATGAGCTTGCGGCTATGCTGCTCGGTCCTCGCATCCATCACCGCGACACGGAATAGCTTCGGCGCTTGCTCCTGCGCGCGGACGGCAGCGTGGCTGTCCGGCGTTTCATGCGGAAGCAGATAACCGGACCCGATCCAAAGTCCTGCAGCGAGAACCAGCCCGAGCGCGGCGGTACGGCTCAAATTCATTTTCATGACTGAGCCTCCTTGTTCTCCTTCGTCGCGCCCAGCAGCATGTGGCGCGTGAGATCCATAAAGATCGGAAGCACCGCTTCGGCGTCGAAGGCCGGGTCGACCGCGCGGCGCCACCAGACGCCATCGGCGATCACCATCAGCATGGTCACCACTCCTTCAAAATCCACGTCGGAGCGGATGTCGCCGCGCTCGGCGGCGGCGCGCAGCATGGCGATCAGCCGCGTATGCACGTCGGCGTCGAAGTCCTGCATGATGCGGCCGATGGCGGGATTGCGGCGGCTCTCCGAAACCATCTCGGCGCAGAGACCGACATCGTCGGCGCTGCGGTCGACAAGATGATGACGGACGAGCGCGGCGAAAGTGGCAAAGAAGTCGTCGGTGTATTGCGCCGCTGCAAGCTGCGCGCCGACTTCCGCGCGGTCGCGTTCGGCGATGCCGGCGATGATCGCTTCCTTGGAGGGAAAGTACCGGTAAAGGTTGCCCGGGCTCATTCCGGCTTCCGCGCAGATGTCCTGCATCGAGGCCTGGTGGAAGCCGGAGCGGGCGACGCAGCGCCGCGCCGCATCGAGAATCTCGGCCCGGCGATCTTCCTTAAAGGCTGTACTGACGCGCGGCATGGTTCCCCCGAGGAATAGGCAAGCTGGTCGAAAAATCGCGAAAGCCTAAGGCTTGTGCATCGCAGCAATAGTGAATGAACGTTCGCTCTACCGGGAACCGGCGTGAAAGTCAACCGGAACGGGATGCTACTTTTGGCAGGTCGGGCAGAAAAAGGTCGACCGTCCGGTCTGCACGATGCGCTTCACGATGCCCTTGCAACCGCGGGTGACGCAGCGCTTTCCCTCGCGGTCATAGACCCGGAAATTGTGCTGGAAGGCGCCGAGCTCGCCGTCGGTCCGTTTGTGGTCGCGCAACGAGGAACCGCCGGCCTCGATCGCATCCTTCAGCACCGCCTTGATCGCCTCGACCAGCTTTTCCGCGCGCTCGTTCGGCGCCCCGGCTTTGCTGGCGATCGTCGAAGCCATGCGTTTCGGCGACAAGCGCGCCCGATGCAGCGCCTCGCAGACATAGATGTTGCCGAGGCCGGCCACCACTTTCTGATCGCTGAGCGCGGCCTTCAGCGAGGTCTTCTTGCCCTTGCAGGCGCGCGCCAGCATCGCCGCATCGAATTCATTGCCGAGCGGCTCCGGCCCCATCGCCTTCATCAGCGGATGCTGATCGAGTTCTTCCCGCGGCGTCAGCTTCATGAAACCGAAGCGTCGCGGATCGTTGAAAGTAACGATGGCGCTGTTCGACATGTGAAACACCACATGGTCGTGCGCGACGTGCTTGGCGCGTTCGCGGTGATAGCGCGCGGTGTCCTTCGTCTTGCCGCCCTGGAAGACGTGGAACGACCCGGACATGCCGAGATGCATCATCAGCACGTCGCCGGACGACAGATCGAGCAGCAGATATTTGCCGCGCCGGCCGAGCCCGCGCACCGTCTTGCCTTCGAGATGGCCGACGAAACCCTGCGGCAGCGGCCAGCGCAGATCCTGCCGCCGCGCTTCCACCTTGGAAAGACGGGCGCCGTCCATCACCGGCTCAAGGCCGCGCCGCACCGTCTCGACTTCGGGTAATTCGGGCATGATTTACCGCTTTCCGCAGCAGACATAGCGTCCTGTGGCCGGCCGCGCTATGGTCCTCGCCGAAAAGGACAAAATGCCCATGCGTACGGGTGACGACCATAGCCATTTCGGCTTCAGGGATGTGCCGCTTGGCGACAAGCAGGGACTGGTCGACAACGTCTTTGCCTCTGTAGCGCCGCGCTACGACCTGATGAACGACCTGATGTCCGCCGGGCTGCACCGCGCCTGGAAGGATGCGCTGGTCACCACGATCAATCCGCCGAGGGGAAACCGGCCCTTCGCCTTGCTGGATGTGGCGGGCGGCACTGGCGATATCGCCTTTCGCGTGGTGGCTGCCGGCGGCGCGGAGACCCGCGCGACAGTGATGGACATCAATGCCGAAATGCTCAAGGCCGGGCGCGAGCGCGCCGCCGCTTCTCGCTGCAGCGACAGGGTGATTTTCGTCGAGGGTAATGCCGAGGCGCTTCCGTTTCCCGACCGCAGTTTCGATGCGGTCAGCATTGCCTTCGGCATCCGCAATGTGCCGCGCATTCAAGAGGCGCTGAACGAAGCGCACCGGGTCTTGAAGATCGGCGGGCGCTTCGCCTGCCTGGAATTTTCCAGCGTGGACGTGCCCGGGCTCGACAGGCTCTACGAGCTTTACTCGTTCAACATGATCCCGGCGCTCGGGCGCGTGGTGACCGGCGACGCCGAGGCCTATCGCTACCTTGTCGAATCCATCCGCCGCTTTCCGAAGCCAAAGATTTTTGCCGATATGATCGGAACGGCCGGCTTCCGCCGCGCCTCCTTTCAGATCATGACCGGCGGCATTGTGGCGCTGCATTCCGGCTGGCGGTTGTGACTTAGCTAATGTTGTTCCTCGCTCAGCCGCGCGTTGTTCTTACCTCCCCCCTTGCGGGGGAGGTCGATCAATGCCGGTTTACCGGCATTGATCGGGAGGGGGGTAAGCAACAATCGTATTCGCATTTGGCAACCCCCCTCCCAACCCTCCCCCACAAGGGGGGAGGGAGCAAGCAAGCGCCGAGCGAAGGCCGTGATCTCTTCCATTGCCCATCTCGCTCGCCTCGCCCGCGCGGGTTTTGTCTTTGCGCGCGAAGGCGTGTTGGCGCTGATCGATCCGGCGATGCTGCCGGTGCCGGGCCGGGTCGGCCTGCGCATCGCGCGGCTGATCGAACGGCCGAGGACGGCAAGCGGCGAAGGCCGCCTCGCCGCGGCGCTGACCGAGCTCGGCCCGACCTATGTGAAGCTCGGACAATTTCTCGCCACCCGGCCTGACGTCGTCGGCGCCAAGCTCGCGCGCGAATTGGAAAGCCTGCAGGACCGCATGGCGCCGTTTTCGCAGGCCGAGGCGGAGGCAGCCATCGCCGCCGCTTTCGACAAGCCGCTGCGTGATGTCTTCACCAGTTTCGGACCGCCGGTGGCAGCCGCCTCCATTGCGCAGGTGCACCGCGCCGAAGTGATGACGCAGAACGGGCCGCGCGCGGTGGCGGTGAAAGTGTTGCGCCCCGGCATCGAGCGCCGTTTCCGGGTCGATCTCGACGCTTTCTATTTCGCCGCGCGCAAGGGCGAAGCGATGTCGGCCGAAGGCCGCCGGCTGCGGCTGATCGAGGTGGTCGACACGCTGGCGCGTTCGGTGCGGCTGGAGATGGATTTGCGGCTGGAAGCCGCGGCGCTGTCGGAGCTGGCCGAGAACACCAAAGACGATCCGGATTTTCGCGTGCCGGCCGTGGACTGGGACCGCACGGCGCGCGAAGTGCTGACGCTGGAATGGATCGACGCCACGCCGCTCAATGACCGCGCGCGGCTGCTGGCAAAAGGCTTCGATTTGCCGCTGCTCGGGCGCTCGGTGATCCAGACCTTCCTGCGCCATGCGCTGCGCGATGGTTTTTTCCATGCCGATATGCATCCGGGAAATCTCTTTGTCGACGACGCCGGAGAACTGGTGGCGGTGGACTTCGGCATCATGGGCCGGCTGGGCCCGAAGGAGCGGCGGTTCCTGGCGGAAATCCTCTACGGCTTCATCACGCGGGACTATTACCGCACGGCGGAAGTGCATTTCGAAGCCGGCTATGTGCCGCGGCATCATTCGGTGGAGGATTTCGCCCAAGCCATCCGCGCCATCGGCGAGCCGATCCACAACCGCACCGCGGAAGACATTTCCATGGCGAAGCTGCTGACGCTGCTGTTCGAGGTCACTGGCCTGTTCGATATGCGCACGCGGCCGGAGCTGCTGCTGTTGCAGAAGACCATGGTGGTGGTGGAAGGCGTCGGCCGCTCGCTCGATCCCAAACTCGACATGTGGAAGACCGCCGAACCGGTGGTGCGCGAATGGATCGAGCGGCATCTCGGCCCCGCCGGCCGGATCGAAGGCGCGGCGCAGGGCGCCGGCGAAATCGGCCGCTTTATCGGCAATGTGCCAGGCCTGCTCACGCGCGCGGGCTATGTGCTCGATCAGCTTGATGACGCCACCCGCGATGGGCTGCGGCTGGCGCCGGAAACCGTCGCCGCCATCGGCGAGGCGGAAGCCCGCCGCAACCGCTGGGCGACCGTCGGCATCTGGGTGATTGCATTTTTGCTGGCGTGGGCGATCATAATGGCATTCTAGCGCTGAAAAAACGGATTGCTGCGCAACATTATGATTGCATTGATATCAGTGCTATCGTTATGCTGCGCAACATGGCCAGTCTCACCGTCCGCCAACTCGATGACGCCCTCAAGGACCAGCTCCGGCGGCGTGCCGCGCGCAACCGCCGTTCGATGGAGGAGGAGGTTCGCTCGATCCTCAAAAGCGCTGCGGCCGAAAGCCCCGCCAGCCCGTCGCCCGGCCCCGCCGTGCAGTCGGCCAATGAACCAGCCGCCCAGCCAGCGGCCGACGCCGCCGCAGGCCGGATTCTGCTCATCATCGGCGGCGGCATCGCCGCCTATAAATCCCTCGACCTGATCCGCCGCCTGCGCGAACGCGGGCTGGCGGTGCGGGTCGTGATGACGGCGGCGGCGCAGAAATTCGTCACGCCTTTGTCGGCGGGGGCGATCTCCGGCGACCAGGTTTTCACCGACCTGTTCGACCCAGCGAGCGAATTCGACGTCGGCCATATCCGCCTCTCGCGGGAAACCGAGCTGATCGTGGTTGCGCCCGCGACCGCCGACCTGATGGCGAAGCTCGCCCATGGCCATGCCGACGATCTCGCCACCGCCGTGCTGCTTGCCACCGACAAGAAAATCCTGCTGGCGCCGGCGATGAATCCGCGCATGTGGAGCAGTCCGGCAACGGCGCGCAATATCGGGCAGCTCGCTGCCGATGGCGTTGTCCTGGTCGGTCCGAATGAAGGGGAGATGGCCGAGCGGGGCGAGCACGGCATCGGGCGCATGGCGGAGCCGCTGGAGATCGTCGCCGCCATCGAAGGCCTGCTGGCGAAGCCGAAGGCGGCGCGCCCGCTGGCCGGCAAGCGCGTGATCGTCACCTCGGGTCCCACCCATGAGCCGATCGATCCGGTGCGCTATATCGGCAACCGCTCCTCCGGCAAGCAGGGCCATGCGATCGCTGCCGCCGCCGCCGCCGCGGGCGCCGAGGTCGTGCTGGTGAGCGGGCCGGTGGCGCTGCCCGATCCCGCCGGCCTGCGCGTCGTCAGAGTGGAAACGGCGCAGCAGATGCTGACCGCGGTGGAACAGGCGCTGCCGGCCGACATCGCGATCTTCGCGGCGGCCGTCGCCGACTGGCGGGTGGCGCAGACGCAGAGCCAGAAGATCAAGAAATCCGGCAAGGCGCCGCCGCTGGCGCTGACGGAAAATCCTGACATTCTCGCCACCGTGGCCAAGCTGGGCAGCAAGCGGCCGACGCTGGTGATCGGCTTTGCGGCGGAAACCGATCAGGTCGTCGCCCATGCGCGGGCAAAGCTCGCGGCGAAAGGCTGTGACTGGATCGTGGCCAATGATGTTTCGCCCGAGACCGGCGTATTTGGCGGTGACCGCAATACGGTGCATCTCGTCACCGCCTCCGGTGTAAAATCCTGGCCGCCGCAAAGTAAGGATCAGGTGGCGAGGAACCTGATCGCCCGCATCGTCGCAACGTTGGAACAATCCAAATGAATACGGTCGAGGTGAAGGTGATCCGGCTGCCGCATGGCGCCGATCTGCCGCTGCCGGAATATCACAGCGCGCAGGCCGCCGGCCTCGATCTGCTCGCCGCCGTCCCTGCGGATATGATTATCCAGCCCGGGCAGCGCGCATTGGTGCCGACCGGAATCGCGATTGCGCTGCCGCCGGGCAGCGAGGCGCAGGTGCGCCCGCGTTCCGGGTTGGCGGCACGGCACGGCATCACCGTGCTCAATACGCCGGGCACCGTGGACGCCGACTACCGCGGCGAGATCCAGGTCATTCTGATCAATCTCGGCGAGGCGGCTTATGTGGTGCAGCGCGGGGCGCGCATCGCGCAACTGGTGATCACGCCGGTGCTGCGCGCGAAGTTGTCGGAAAGCCGGGAACTTGCCGACACCCGGCGCGGGGGCGGCGGTTTCGGCTCGACCGGGGCCGCCTGAGAGTTGGAATCGACCGCGGCGCATTAACGCGATAAGACCCAAATGACATCGTCGGGGAGGACAGCATGGCGCAACGCCCGGGCCGCGGCCGGATCTACGGCTCGATTACTGACACCATCGGCGACACGCCGCTGGTGCGGCTCAATCGCCTGCCGCAGATGCACGGTGTCAAGGCCACCATTCTGGCCAAGCTGGAATTCTTCAACCCGATCGGCAGCGTGAAGGACCGCATCGGCGTCGCCATGATCGACGCGATGGAGGCCAAGGGCGCGATCGGCCCCGACACCGTCATCATCGAGCCGACCTCGGGCAATACCGGAATCGCTCTCGCCTTCGTCGCCGCCGCGCGCGGCTACAAGCTTATCCTCGTCATGCCGGATTCCATGTCGCTAGAGCGACGCAAGATGCTGCTCTTGCTCGGCGCGCAACTGGAGCTCACGCCGGCGGCAAAAGGCATGCGCGGCGCCATCGCGCGGGCCGAGGAAATGCTGCGCGCCAACAACAATGCGGTAATGCCCCAGCAATTCAGCAACCCGGCCAATCCGGAAATCCATCGCCGCACCACCGCCGAAGAAATCTGGAACGACACACAGGGCGCGGTCGACGTCTTTGTCTCCGGCGTGGGCACCGGCGGGACCATCACCGGCGTCGGTCAGGTGCTCAAACCGCGCAAGAAATCTTTGCAGATCGTGGCGGTGGAGCCTGAAGACAGCGCTGTGCTCTCCGGCAAGCCACCCGCGCCGCACAAGATCCAGGGCATCGGCGCGGGCTTCATTCCCGAGATCCTCGACCGCTCGGTCATCGACGAGGTGATCGCCGTCAGCAATCAGGACGCTTTCGACACCGCCCGCGCGCTCGCCAAGCATGACGGCATCCCCGGCGGCATTTCTTCCGGCGCCGCGGTGGCGGCCGCGCTGCAGATCGGGCAACGGCCGGAAATGGCAGGCAAGAACATCGTGGTGATCATTCCGTCCTTCGCCGAACGGTATTTGTCGACTGCGCTGTTCGAAGGGCTGTAGCTCCCGGACCTCACGCTGAGGAGCGACGCGTCTACCATGGACCCAACTTGGTCCTTCGAGACGGCCGCTACGCGACCTTCACAGGATGAGGATGTCGCCGTTCACGGTCTGGACTCTTTCGGCGCGATTCCCCTTGGGGTTAAAGTCAAGCGATTCGCGGCCTGGCGGAGGCTGCGCGCCCGGCGCTGGATCACCGCTGCGCCGGGACGAAGGTGGGGCTAGGCGACATGCCGGATGCGATCCGGGCGACGGGCGGGAGCTTACAGGCTCATCCGCGGCGAGGCGGATTCCTCGCAGCCGCCGTCGCTACGGTTCTTTTTCCTGCCGTCCCCGCCCGCGCCGCGCTTTTCGATTTTTCGCCAACCGATTCGGCCATCGCTGACTTCACCGGCCACAACCAGCCCGATGTCGCCGGCCTGGCGCTGACGCTCGGCATCTTGCTGTTCGCCGTAGTGACCGCGGTGATGCTGGTGCGCACGCGCAGCCGCGCCGCCCAATCCGAAATCGCCGCCCGCGAGGAGATCATTGCGCTGAAAGCGGATGTTGACCGCGCGCATGCGCTGCTGCTGGCCGAGCCGCAGGTGATCGTTGCCTGGGCCGCGGGCGGCGACAAGCCGGAGATCTTCGGCGACACCGCCATGGTCACGCCGGTTTCCGCGCCGCATCGCGTGCTGGCCTTCGGCACGTGGCTGGAGCCAGCGCAGGCGCGCACCATGGAGCGGCTGGTTGAAGCGTTGCGTAACGACGGCGCAAGCTTCTCCACCGCGCTCACCACCCTGTCCGGACGGTCGATGGAAGTCGAAGGCCGCGCCATCGGCGGCCGCGCCGTATTGCGGCTGCGCGATGTCGGAGGCGTCCGGCGCGATTTTACCGAGCTTTCGATCCAGCATGCCAAACTCCTGGGTGAAGTGGATTCACTGCGCACGCTGGTGGAGGCGCTGCCCTCGCCGATCTGGGCGCGCGACGAGAAGGGCCTGCTCACGTTCGTCAATCACGCCTATGCCCGGGCGGTGGAGGCCAAAAATCCTGCCGATGCCGTGGCACGCGGACTGGAATTACTTGACCGCCCGGCGCGGGAAGAACTGGCGCGCGCCTGCGCCGCCGACGAATGCTACACCGGCCGCGTGCATGCTGTAGTCGCCGGGAGCCGACGCGCTTTCGATATTCGCAGCGTGCCGACCGAGCGCGGCAGCGCCGGCATCGGTATCGACGCGACCGAGGTTGCGACGCTGCGTGCGGAGCTCAGCCGCGTGGCCGAGGCACACCGCCGTACGCTCGATCAGCTTGCTACCGGGGTTGTGATTTTCGACGCCCGCCAGCGGCTGACTTTCTACAATACCGCGTATCGCGTGCTGTGGGATCTCGAGCCGAGTTTCCTTGATCAGGGACCCACCGACTCCGCCGTGCTCGACAAATTGCGTACCGCACGCAAGCTGCCGGAGGAGCAGGACTTCCGGCAATGGAAAAATCAGCTGCACGAAGCCTATCGCGCTACCGAGCCCTCGGAGACGGTGTGGTATCTGCCGGACCGTCGGACTTTGCGGGTCGTCACCACCCAGAACCCCGAAGGCGGCGTGACTTATCTGTTCGACGATGTGACTGAGCGGCTCGATCTCGAACGCCGCTTCGACGCGCTGATCCGGGTGCAGGGCGAAACCCTCGACAATCTCACAGAGGGAGTGGTGGTGTTCGGCAGCGACGGCCGCCTGCGTCTGCACAATCCCGCCTTCGCCCGGATGTGGCGGCTCGCGCCGGAAATGCTCGCGGATCGGCCGCATATCGAAATCGTGATCGGGCTGTGCCGGTCGCTGCATGACGATGAGGCGGCCTGGTATGCCTTGCGCTCGGCCGTCACCGCGATTGACGACCGCGAGCAGCTCACCGCCCGGCTTGATCGCCGCGATGGCAGCGTAATCGATTGCTCCACCGTCCCGCTGCCAGACGGGGCGACGCTGGTCGCCTTCCACGACGTCACCGATACCATCAACGTGGAGCGGGCATTGCGCGAGAAAAACGAGGCGCTGGAGACCGCCGACGAGATCAAGATCGACTTCGTCCATCACGTTTCTTACGAACTGCGTTCGCCGTTGACCAACATCATCGGCTTCGCGCATTTTCTCGGCGACCCCGCGACGGGTCCGCTCACCGACAAGCAGCGCGAATATCTCGGCTATCTCACCACCTCCACCAACGCGCTGCTGGCGATCATCAACAACATCCTCGACCTGGCCACCATCGATGCCGGCGCCATGACGCTGAGCCTCGGCCAGGTCGATATCCGCAACACCATGCTGGCCGCCGTCGAGGGCATTCAGGACCGGCTGGTGAATGACGAACTGGTGCTCGATTTACGGGTGCCGCCCGACGCCGGCAGTTTCGTAGCGGACGAGAAGCGCGTGCGGCAGGTGCTGTTCAACCTGCTCGCCAATGCCGTGAACTTCTCCCCGCCCGGCGGCACCATCACCCTGACGGCGGAACGGCGTCCCGGCGCCGTGGTATTTGCCGTGACCGACCGCGGCCCGGGCATTCCGCAGGAGGTGCAGGATCGCGTATTCGACTGGTTTGAGACCCATTCGCTCGGGTCGCACCACCGCGGCACCGGACTGGGACTTTCGCTGGTGCGCTCCTTCGTTGAGCTGCATGGCGGCAGCGTGACGCTCGATTCCGATATCGGCCGCGGCACGACGGTGACCTGTGTTTTCCCGCTCGAACAGGGTGCGGAGCGGACGGCGGCGTAACCAACGCACAGCAGAATTTCTCTCTTGATGGTTGCTGAAAGTGTTGACCCCTCCGCATTCCTCGCCCTTTTAAGGGGGGCGACTTGGGCTCCCTCCCCTGCCCCCGACGGCGGATAGTTCGGCTTCGGCCCTGAATTGCTGAACTTCGGTCCACCCGGCTGCACAGGGAGAGCCGGGGTCATAGCACGACGGGTTTGGAACAGAGCAGATGATGCCTCCCACCACGACCGGCGATTCGGGTTTCTCGCTGCAAGTGCCGGATGAAGCGGCGATGCATCACTTGATGCGCGACGTTGCGCTCACGCTGCGGCCGGGCGACCTGATCACGCTCTCGGGTGACCTCGGTGCGGGCAAGACGACTTTTGCGCGCGCGCTGATCCGATACCTAGCGGGCGATGAGAGTATCGAGGTCCCAAGCCCAACCTTCACCCTGATCCAAACCTATGAACTCGACGACTTCCCTATCGTCCATGCAGACCTTTATCGTTTGGGAGGTTCATCTGAGCTGGCGGAGCTGGGCTTGGATGACCTGCCGGAGGACGCGCTGGTGCTGCTGGAATGGCCGGATCGCGCCACCGGTCTTCTGCCGGCCGACCGGCTCGACATTTCCTTCACCCTATCGCCCGAGCATGGCGAGACGTTTCGCAATGTACGGGTCACCGGTTACGGGACATTCGCAGCCCGCGCCGAACGCCTGGCGGCGCTCCGCAATTTTCTCGACGAGAGCGGATTTGCCGAAGCCGAGCGGCTGCATCTACAGGGCGATGCCTCCACCCGTTTCTATGAACGCCTGGTCCTGAACGGCCAGAACTACATTCTGATGAATGCGCCGCGCCAGGCTGACGGCCCGCCGGTGCGCGAGGGCAAGCCCTATAGCGCCATCGCGCATTTAGCCGAAGACGTCAGCGCTTTCATCGCCATGTCGAAGGGATTGCGCGGTGCCGGCCTGTCCGCGCCCTCGATCTATTTCGCCGACAATGAAAAAGGCCTGCTGATCATCGAGGACCTCGGTGAGGAAAAGCTGGTGGAAGGCGACCCGCCGGCGCCGATCCCGGAGCGTTATGAGGCCGCGGTGGATGTTCTGGTGGCGCTGCACGGCAAGCCGCTTCCGGCCGTGCTGCCGATCTCCCCGCGGGTGGAATATCGCATTCCGCCCTATGATGCCGAAGCATTCCTGATCGAGATCGAGCTGTTGCTCGACTGGTATCTGCCGCGCATGGCCGCGACGATTTCGCCCGAGGACCGTGCCGCCTTCCTCGCGCTCTGGGATGAGGCCCTGCAGCCCGCACTCGCATCGCAGGCCACCTGGGTGTTGCGGGATTTTCATTCGCCCAATCTGCTCTGGCTACCCGAGCGCGAGGGAATTGCGCGGGTCGGCCTCCTTGATTTCCAGGATGCCGTGCTCGGCCCGGCCGCTTACGACCTCGCCTCGCTATTGCAGGACGCCCGGGTGGATGTTTCGGAAGGGCTGGAGATCACGCTGCTTGGCCGCTATGCGCGCCTGCGCCGGGAGGCAGACCCGAACTTTGACACCCCGGCCTTTGTGAGAAGCTACACCACCGTCGCCGCTCAGCGCGCCACAAAGATCCTGGGTATCTTCGCCCGGCTGGATATGCGCGACGGCAAGCCGCAATATTTGCGTCACATGCCGCGCATATTTGGCTACTTGCAGCGTTCGTTGGCGCATCCCTCGCTTGCTCCGCTGCGTGGATGGTATGCGTCGCATGTGCCGACAGTGAAATCGATATGAAGATCACCGTTCCGAAGATTGCGATGCCGAAGCGCGCCATCGTGCTGGCCGCGGGCTTGGGCACCCGCATGCGCGGCTACAATGAGAAGCTGCCGAAGCCGCTGGTGAAAGTAGCCGGCAAGACACTGATCGATTACGCCCTCGACCGGCTCGCCGATGCCGGCGTCGAACAGGCGGTCGTAAACGTGCATCACATGCCCGACGCGCTGGAAGCGCATCTCGCCAAGCGCACGCGTCCGAAGATCGTGATCTCTGATGAGCGGGACGAATTGCTGGGCACCGGCGGCGGCGTGGCCAAGGCGCGCGGGCATCTGGGCGACGCGCCGTTTTTCTGCATGAATTCCGACACGCTGTGGATCGACGGCGTAAAGCCGAACCTGCAACGGCTCGCAAAGACCTTCGATCCTGCGGAAATGGACGCGTTGTTGCTGCTCGCGCCCACCACCACCAGCATCGGCTATGACGCGCGCGGCGACTTTGCCATGACTGCCGACGGCCGCCTGCGCCGACGGTCGGAGCGTGAAGTGGTGCCCTTTGCCTATGCCAGCGCGGCGCTGCTCGCGCCGGCGCTGTTCAAGGACGCACCCAGCGGCCCGTTTTCCCTGATGGTGCTGTTCGATCGCGCCGCTGAACAGGGCCGCCTGCATGGGCTGCGCATCGACGGCATCTGGATGCATGTCGGCACGCCCGAAGCGGTGGCCGAGGCCGAGACCGCAATGATGGACAGCGCGGCTTGAGTATTATGTGTCGGGCCGAGCCGCCGTGTATGGTTGCGGTATGCCGAATCCCCCGCGTGTCTTTACCATCCCGGCCTCGACGCCCTTCCTGCCGACGCTCATCAAAGCTTTGATCGACGGCCGGCTGGTGAATGGTTTTGCGCCTGGCGCCGACCCGCTGGCGCTTGCGACCGCGACGCTCTATCTGCCGACCCGCCGTGCGGCGCGGCTGGCGCGTGATGTTTTCCTCGACGTGCTCGGCACCGAGGCGGCGATCCTGCCGCGGATCGTAGCCGTTGGGGATGTCGATGAGGACGAGATCGCCTTTGACGAAGCAGGCCGCGGCGATTTCGACGCCACGCTGGACGTACCGGAGGCGCTGGGCGGGCTGGAGCGGCGGTTGCTGCTCGCCACGCTGGTTACGACCTGGGCCACCACCATAGCGCCAAGCAAAAAGGGTGAAGCTCCGCTGATCGCCAACAACCCGGCAGCGGCGCTGGCCTTGGCCGACGATCTCGCCCGGCTGATGGACGATCTGGCGACGCGGCAGGTGCCATTCGAACAGCTCGATGCCCTGGTGCCGAAAGAGGTGGACGACTATTGGCAGATCACGCTGCGTTTCCTGAAGATCGCACGCGAAGCCTGGCCCGCGATCCTCGCGGAAAAAGGCAAGATCGAGCCGGCGGCGCGGCGTGATCACCTAATCAAGGCGGAAGCCGAGCGGCTGGCGCGCAGCAAGGGCCCGGTGGTGGCCGCAGGCTCCACCGGCTCGATTCCCGCCACAGCGGAATTGCTCGCCACCATCGCCGGCCTGCCGCAAGGTGCGTTGGTATTGCCCGGGCTCGACACCGATCTCGACCCGGCCTCCTGGGAAAAGATCAGCGGCGACGTTGAACAGAATTTTCCCCCCGCCGCCGGCCATGCGCAATTCGCCATGCACAGCTTGCTCAGGCGCATCGGCATCCTGCGCGATGCGGTGTCGGTGCTGGCCGAACCTGCAGCGCATGGGCGCGAACGCATTGTCTCGGAAGCTTTGCGCCCAGCCGCGACAACGCAGCTCTGGCAGCCAAAGTTGATGGCGCCGGATTTCGCACAACGGGCCGACATTGCGCTGTCTTCGATCAGCGTGATCGAAGCGGCCAATGCGGAAGAGGAAGCGCTCGCCGCAGCGGTAGCGCTGCGCGAGGCGGTGGAAATGCCGGGCGTGACCGCGGCGCTGGCCACGCCCGACCGCGCGCTGGCGCGGCGCGTGCTGGCCGCGCTGGCACGCTGGAATGTGACCGTGAATGACTCCGGCGGCGATGCACTACCGGACACGCCCGCAGGCGTTTTCGCGCGCCTTGCCGCCGATGCCGCGCTCGGTGGCCTTGCGCCGGTGACGCTGCTGGCTCTGCTCAAGCACCCGCTGTTGCGGCTGGGCGCGGGAGAAAACGCGCATACCGACGCTGTTACCGCGCTGGAACTGGCGGTGCTGCGCGGGCCGCGACCGAAGCCCGGCACCGAAGGATTGGTGCATGCGCTGAAGAATTTCCGCGCTCAGCGCGGCACGCTTTACCGCAGCGATCCGCGCAAGCAGCTGTCGGATGCGGAACTCGACCTGGCAGAAGAATTGGCGCGCAGGCTCGCCGCTGCGCTGGCGCCGCTGGAAAAATTGCCGCGCGCAACGGCGTCCTTCCCCGAAATCGCCATTTGCCACCGCCAAGCGGTTGAAGAACTCAGCACCGGAAAAGATGGCAAAGCCGCTGCCTTTGCGGGCGCCGACGGCAACGCGCTCGCTTTGGCCTTTGACGAGATCGCCGAACACGCTGCGGCGGCATCCTTCGGCATGACGCCTGCCGACTATCCGGATTTCTTCCAGGCGGCGATTTCCGACCGCGTCGTGCGGCGGCCCGACCGGCCCGGCACGCGCGTGCATATCTACGGCCTCCTGGAAGCGCGGTTGCAGAATGTCGATCGCCTGGTGCTGGGCGGCCTCGTCGAGGGCGTCTGGCCGCCGGAGACTCGCAGCGATCCCTGGCTTAGTCGGCCGATGCGCCACGAGCTTGGCCTCGATCTGCCCGAACGGCGCATCGGCCTGTCCGCCCACGACTTCGCGCAATCGCTCGGCGCCAAGGAAGTGATCCTCACCCGGGCCGCCAAGCTTTCCGGCGCGCCGACGGTCGCGTCACGCTTCATGCAGCGGCTGCAGGCGGTGGCCGGCGAAGAGCGCTGGAAAGCGGCGCTGGCGCGCGGCAACGAATATCTGCATTGGGCGCGCGCTCTGGATCAGCCGGAGATGACGCCGAAATCTGCTCCGCGCCCGCTGCCGAAGCCGGGGGTGGAATTGCGCCCAAAATCCCTGTCGGTTACGGAAATCGAGCTTTTGCTGCGCGATCCTTACTCGATTTATGCGCGCCATGTTCTGCGCTTGCAGCCGCTCGATGCGGTTGATACCCCGCCCGGCGCGCGCGACCGCGGCACGGTGATCCACGAGGCGATCGGCACCTTCACCGAGCGCTACAAGAACGCCCTGCCCGCCGATCCCCTTGAGGAGCTGCTGCGGCTAGGCAGAGAAGGTTTTGCCAAACTGGAGGATTTTCCTGATGCACGCGCCTTCTGGTGGCCGCGCTTCCAGCGCGTGGCGCGCTGGTTCGTCGATTTCGAGCAAGAGCGTCGCGCCGGCCTCACCAAGCTTTATGTCGAGGTGCCGGCGGAGCTAGAAATCGCGCTCGGCAACGAGAGCACATTCAAGTTGCGTACGCGCGTCGACCGCATCGAGGAAATCGAGCACGGCCGTTACGCCATCCTCGATTACAAGACCGGCCGGGCGCCCTCCTCCAAGCAGGTGAAATCCGGTCTCTCGCCGCAGCTCACGCTGGAAGGCGCCATCCTGCGCGCCGGATGCTTTCCTGGCATTCCCGCCGGGTCGTCGATTGCACAATACCTGTATGTCGAGCTGCGCGGGCTTGAGCCGCCGGGTGAGCAGAAAATCGTCGATCTAGAAAAGACGACGGCAGACAGCGAAGCGGAGAATACGCGGCAACGGCTGACCGATGTGCTTACGCGCTTCATCGACCCCGATACCGGCTACGCTTCGCGCGAGCGCCCAATGTTCATGGGCCGCGGCGGCGGCGATTACGACCATTTGGCTCGCGTGCGCGAATGGTCGTTATCAGGCGGCCTCGCCGAGGATGAGAGCGATATCGAATGAACGAACGCATCGTCCCGCCCGCGCTGATCGCCAAGCAACATGATGCCTCCGATCCAGGTGCGTCCGCCTGGGTGTCGGCCAATGCAGGCGCGGGCAAGACCCACGTGCTCGCGCAGCGCGTGATCCGGCTCTTGTTGCAAGGTACGAAGCCCGAGAAAATCCTGTGTCTCACCTTCACCAAGGCCGCGGCCGCCAACATGGCGAACCGCATTTTCG
>CAVSLB010000019.1:0-469050 GCA_963728585.1 uncultured Alphaproteobacteria bacterium | reverse complement strand
ACCATGTCTTCCATCTCATAGCGCTTGCGCGGATCCTTGATACCCATCTTGGATGCGCGCTCGCGCTTCTCCTCGGTATCGAGGATGAGCCGGCCCTGCATCTGCCCGCCGATGCAACGCAACGCGGCCGCCGCCAGCACGCCTTCCGGCGCGCCGCCGATGCCGATATAGATGTCGATCCCGGTCGTCGCGGCGTCGGCGGTATGGATGACGCCCGCCACGTCGCCGTCGGTGATCAGCTCGCACCGCGGCGCCGGTTTTGCGGATCGCCGCGATGAGATCGGCGTGGCGCGGGCGGTCGAGCACGAGTGCCGTGATGTCGGACGGCTTCACGCCCTTGGCCTTGGCGAGCGCGCGGATGTTTTCTTCCGGCGAGCGCGTCGAGATCGACCACGCCTTTCGGGTAGCCGGGCCCGATGGCGATCTTGTCCATATAGACGTCGGGCGCGTTGAGCAGCGTGCCGCCCTCCGCCATGGCCATCGTGGCGATCGCGCCGGGCATGTTCTTGGCGCAGAGCGTGGTGCCTTCCAGCGGATCGACCGCGATGTCGACCTTCGGCCCGTTCTTGCTGCCGACCTGCTCGCCGATGAACAGCATCGGCGCCTCGTCGCGCTCGCCCTCGCCGATCACCACCGTGCCGTCGATCGGCAGCTTGTTCAGCTCGCGCCGCATGGCATCGACCGCGGCCTGGTCGGCGGCCTTTTCGTTGCCGCGTCCGCGCAGCCGCGCCGCCGAGACCGCCGCGCGTTCCGTCACGCGCACCATCTCGAGCGACAGGATGCGCTCGAGCACCAGGTGCGGTTGGACGGTGATCGATGGCATAGCGCTTTCCCTCTCGCTCTTATCGTTCTAGTCAACGGTGTTTTTCGATACGGATCAATTGCGGCGGCTCGGCAATCGCCCCGTCGGCCTCCACCGCCGCCAGCGCCTTGCGGCACCGCCGCTTCGGTGGTGGCATAAGTGATCAATATGACAGGCACCGGACCGGCCGACGTTTCGGGTCCTCGCCGCCATGGGCGCCGCGGTGGCGCTGCACGATCGATTCCAGCGAAATATTCTGCTCCGCCAGGCGCGTGGCGATGGCGGCCATGGTGCCCGGCCGATCCACGCGCCGCGAGCCGGATGTAGTAGCCGCCCTCATGACGCTGCATCGGCGCGCGCGCGGGCTTGCGTCATGCTCGGCGGCCGGCCGGCCGAAGGCGGGCATCCGGCGCTCGCGCCGCAAGATCGATCGAGATCGGCCACCACCGAAGAGGCGGTCGGCGGCGCCGCCGGCGCCGCGGACCGATCAGAGGTCAATTCCGATGGTGTCGGCATCGATCGCCACCGCATTGGTGACGCCGTTGACGCCGGCGATCGACCGAGCCCTTGCGCACCATGGTCGGATGCACGCGCTGTTCGATGCCGGCATCGGTGCGCTGCGCGACGCCAAGCAGCTTCACGCGATAACCGAGCTCGTCGGCGGCATCGAGATCGGCGAGCGTGATCGATTCGATGCCTTCGACATGCACGGCCTCGGCATCCACTTCGCGTGCCGAAAGCCAGGCTGGTGAGGATCGCAAGCTTATGCGCGGTATCGAAGCCGCCGATGTCGAAGGTCGGATCGGCCTCGGCATAGCCGAGCCGCTGCGCTTCCTTCAGGCAATCGGCGAAGGACAGCCGCTCCTCATGCATGCGGGTGAGGATGTAATTGCAGGTGCCGTTGAGGATGCCGTAAACCCGGCCGATCCGGCTGCCGCCCAGTCCCTCGCGCAGCGTCTTGACGATGGGAATGCCGCCGGCAACCGCCGCCTCGAAATAAAGTGCCGCGCCGTTCTTCTCCGCCAGCTTGGCAAGCGCGACGCCGTGCCTGGCGAGCAGAGCCTTGTTGGCGGTCACGACCGGACGTCCCATGGCGAGCGCGGCCTCGACCGAGCTTTTCGCCGGATCGCCCTCCCCGCCCATCAGTTCGACAAAGACATCGATGTCGGGATCGCGGGCCAGCGCCAGCGGATCGGCGACCTTGCGCACGCCGGACAGGTCGAGCGAGGCGTCCTTGCGGCGGATCCTTGCTGGCATAGGCGACGAGCTCGATCGAGCGGCCGGCGCGCCCGGTGAGTGCGTCACGCGCCCGCGCGATCTGCCCGGCCACGGCCGACGCCGACCGTGCCAAGACCCGCAAGACCTACTCTGAGAGGCGCGACCATCGATGCCGATCCTTAACGTGCGGACGGCGTCAGCGCCGCGTAGCGAGAGGAACGACGTTGTGCAACGTTTCCGGCGCCGGATTCAAGGAAACGCCGGATATTGCGGGCTCCCTGGCGGATGCGCTGCTCGTTTTCCACCAGCGCGATGCGCACGAAGCCTTCGCCATATTCGCCAAAGCCGATGCCCGGGCGCGACCGCGACCTCGGCCTTTTCCACCAGCAGCTTGGAGAATTCGATGCTGCCGAGCGGCCTGGAACGGCTCCGGGAATCGGCGCCCAGGCGAACATCGATGCCTGCGGCGCGGGGATATCCCAGCCCGCGCGGCCAAAGAGAATCCACCAGCACGTCGCGCCGGCGCTTGTAGCATTCGCGCATTTCGCGGATGCAATCATCCGGCCCGTTCAACGCGGCGGTCGCCGCAACCTGGATCGGCGTGAAGGCGCCGTAGTCGAGATAGGATTTCACCCGCGCCAAAGCTGCAATGATGCGCTCGTTGCCGACGGCGAAGCCCATGCGCCAGCCGGGCATCGAATAGGTCTTCGACATCGAGGTGAATTCCACCGCGATATCCATGGCGCCATTGACCTGCAGCACCGAGGGCGGCGGGTTGTTGTCGAAATAGACTTCGGCATAGGCGAGATCGGACAGGATCATGATCTCGTGCTTCTTCGCGAAGATCACGAGGTCCTTGTAGAAATCCAGTTCGGCTACATAAGCGGTCGGATTGGCGGGATAGCAAACCACCGCCGCGATCGGCTTTGGGGTCGAATGCTCGATCGCCCGCTCCATGGTGACGAAAAATTCCGGCGTCGGCTCGGACGGGACGGAGCGGATGACGCCGCCCGCCATCAGGAACCCGAAGGCGTGGATCGGATAGCTCGGGTTCGGCACGAGGATTACGTCGCCCGGCGCGGTGATCGCCTGCGCCACGTTGGCGAAACCTTCCTTGGAGCCGAGCGTGGCAACGATCTGCGTCTCCGGATTGAGCTTCACCCCGAAGCGGCGCTCGTAATAGGCCGCCTGCGCGCGCCGCAGCCCGGCAATGCCGCGCGAGGCGGAATAGCGGTCGGTGCGCGGCTTGCCGATCGTCTCTTTCAGTTTCTCGATGACATGGGCCGGCGCGGGCAGGTCCGGATTGCCCATGCCGAGATCGACGATGTCTGCGCCGGCGTTGCGTGCGACCGCCTTCGCCTTGTTGACGACTTCGAAAACGTAAGGCGGAAGACGACGGACGCGGTGAAATTCTTCCATAGGACTTCTGCTCCTCGGCGCCGGTAACATGCCTGGTCCAGCCATCCAGGCCGTCATAACGCGCCCATTGTTAGGCTGCCGGCCTCGCCGGCGACTTTTAGCATGG
Source organism: uncultured Alphaproteobacteria bacterium (assembly GCA_963728585.1). Classification (GTDB taxonomy): domain Bacteria; phylum Pseudomonadota; class Alphaproteobacteria; order Rhizobiales; family Xanthobacteraceae; genus CANKHA01. The sequence continues at coordinate 465,505 of CAVSLB010000019.1, read as the reverse complement.
GCGGCCGCCCGCGCCAGCGCGGGATGCCCGCCGGCCGATGGCTAGTTAATGAAGCGCAAACGGACGTGACTTCCGCACCGCCCACTGTCACATAAGATTGTGATTCTGTTGGGTATTATTCGGCAACCGGAACGTCTCCCCGCGATGCGGTGCGGCGGCGGGTGCGCAGCCCATTAAGACCTATATATCGAGCATATATATAGAGCATAATGCCCGCCGCGGACGCGCCGCGATGACACACCGCCTTAGGCCCATGGACGATAGCACCCGAAAAAATAAGCGCCCGCCGCAGGTCGCCAGTTTCGACGTGGAAGCCTTTTCCCGCAATCTGGCGCGCGTGATCGAGGAAGGCGGCAAGGCGCTGGCGGCCTATATCAAGCCGCGCGAGGAAGGAAAGATCAAAACCGACCTTGCGCAGGATTTAGGCGAGATCGTCGGTACCCTCGGCAAGGTCGGTCGAATACTGGCTGTCCGATCCGCAGCGCGCGCTCGAACTGCAATCGCGGTTGGGCAGCGCCTATCTCGAGCTTTGGGGCAACGCGGTCAAACGGCTGGCGGGCGAGCCCGCGCCGCCCGTCGCCGAGCCGGGCGCACGCGACAAACGCTTTGCCGATTCGGAATGGACCACGAACCAGTTCTTCGATTTCCTCAAGCAGGCCTATCTGCTCACCAGCACCTGGGCCGATCGGCTGGTGCAAGGAAGCCGCCGATCTCGACCCGCACACCAAGCAGAAGGCGGAGTTCTACACCCGGCAGATCGCCAATGCGATTTCGCCGTCGAATTTCGTTCTCACCAATCCGGAATTGCTGCGCGAGACCTTCGCTTCCAATGCGGAGAACCTGGTGCGCGGCATGCACATGCTGGCGGAGGACATCCAGGCCGGTGCCGGCGAGCTGAAGAATCCGCCAGTCCGATCCGTCCGCTTTCGCGCTCGGGCGCAATCTCGCGATGACGCCCGGCAAAGTGGTCTTCCAGAACGAGCTGATGCAGCTCATCCAATATGCGCCGTCCACGGAGACGGTGCTGAAGACACCGCTGCTGATCGTTCCGCCCTGGATCAACAAATTCTACATCCTCGATCTCATTCCGGAAAAGTCATTCATCAAGTGGTGCGTGGATCAAGGTCTGACGGTTTTCCTCATTTCCTGGGTCAACCCCGATGCAAGCCTCGCCCACAAGAATTTCGACGATTACATGCTCGAGGGCCCGCTTGCCGCGCTCGACGCCATCAGCAAAGCCACCGGCGAGAAGAAGGTCCACGCCATCGGCTATTGCGTCGGCGGCACATTGCTCGCCGCGACCCTGGCCTATATGGCGGCGAAGCGCGACAACCGTGTGCTCGTCCGCCACCTTGTTCGCCGCGCAGGTCGATTTCACCTATGCCGGCGATCTCAAGGTCTTTGTCGACGAGGAGCAGCTCGCGGCGCTGGAAACGCGCATGCAGGAACAGGGCTATCTGGAAGGCGGCGAGATGGCCTCCACCTTCAACCTGCTGCGCTCGAACGACCTGCTCTGGCCCTACATCATCAACAACTACCTCAAGGGCAAACGGCCCTCCGCATTCGATCTGTTGTATTGGAATTCCGACGCGACGCGGATGCCCGCGGCCAATCACTCCTTCTACCTGCGCAATTGTTACCTGGAAAACAATCTCGACCCGGGGCAAGATGGAGCTCGCCGGCACGCGGCTCGATCTGAGCAAGGTGAAGGTGCCGGTCTATAATCTCGCAACGCGCGACGATCATATTGCGCCGGCCAAGTCGGTCTATCTCGGCGAGCAAATTTTTCGGCGGACCTGTGAGATTCGTTGTCTCCGGCTCCGGTCACATCGCCGGGCGTGGTCAATCCCCCCGGCCAGCAAAAGTACCAATACTGGACCGGATGCGAAGCCGGCCGGCGACGATGTCGACAAATGGCTCGCTGATGCCAAGGAGCACGCCGGTTCATGGTGGCCGGACTGGATGCAGTGGCTCAAGCGCCATGGCGATGCCGAGGTGGAGGCGCGCCAGCCCGGCTCCGGCAAGCTCAAGGCCATCGAGGACGCACCCGGCTCCTACGTCAAAGTCCGCAGTTAACCTCCCACGCTCAAATTGCGGCCCCAAGCCGCAGCTTGGGGCCATTTGCGCCTCAAACTCATCCGCCCTGCCCGCGAAACTATGCTAAAGTCTCACATCCAGCCGGTTCCGCAAAACGAAGCCGGCAGACATAATCGTTTGCATCACGAGCAGGAGGAACCCGATGTACGTCAAGTTTATAGTGCCCGCGATCGCAGCGCTGAGCCTTGCCGCCCAGCCGACCGTCGCGCAGGAGCTCACAGGCACGCTGAAGAAGATCAAGGACACCGGCACGATCACCCTCGGGCATCGCGAGTCGTCGGTGCCGTTCTCCTACTACGACGACAAGCAGCAGGTGGTCGGCTATGCCATGGACCTGTGCGACAAGATCGTCGACGCGGTGAAGAAAGAGCTCAAGCTCGACAAGCTCGAGGTCAAGCTCAACCCGGTCACCTCGGCCACCCGCATCCCGCTGATGGCCAACGGCACCGTCGACCTGGAATGCGGCTCGACCACCAACAATCTCGAGCGGCAGAAGCAGGTCGCCTTCACCATCACCCATTTCGTCACCGCCAACCGCTTCGTCTCGAAGAAGGCGGCCAACCTGCAAGACGGTCGACGATCTGAAGGGCAAGACCATCGTCTCGACCTCCGGCACCACCAACATCAAGCAGATCACCGAGATCGGCGCGCAGAAGAATCTCGGCCTCAACATCCTCGCCGCCAAGGATCACGCCGAGGCCTTCCTGATGGTGGAGACCGGCCGCGCCGCGGCCTTCGTGATGGACGACATCCTGCTCTACAGCCTGGTCGCCGGCTCGAAGGCGCCGGGCGACTACGCCATCTCCACCGATGCGCTGTCGGTCGAGCCCTACGGCATCATGCTGCGCCGCGACGACCCGGCCTTCAAGAAGGTGGTCGATGCGGCCATGACCGCACCTACAAGAGCGGGGAGATCAACGCGATCTACGACAAGTGGTTCCTCAAGCCGATTCCGCCCAAGGGCATCAACTTGAACGTGCCGATGAGCGCCGCGTTCAAGAAAGTGGTCGCCAACCCGACCGACAGCGGCGATCCGAAGCGACTATCAAGTAGCATGCTGAGAACTCGGGTGGTCGCGCCGCCGCCCTCGGGTGGCGGCGCAAGTTCAGAACTACGCCGTCGTGATGGCGCAGCGGCGGGGACTGCTGTGAACTACCACTGGAACTGGGGCATCTTCTGGCAGATCTCGCCGGACGGCGTCGCATACCTATTTGCAGACGCTCCTGCTCGGCACCGGCTGGACGCTGACCACCGCTCTCTTCGCCTGGATCATCGCGCTCGCGCTCGGCTCGCTGGTCGGCGTGATGCGCACCACGCCGCACCCCGTGGCTGGTGCGGCTTCGGCAACGCCTATGTCGAGCTGTTCCGCAACATCCCGCTGCTGGTGCAGATGTTCCTCTGGTACTTCGTGCTGCCGGAGGTGGTGCCGCGCGATATCGGCGACTGGCTCAAGCAGCTGCCCGAACGCCTCGTTCTATACCGCCGTCGTGGCGCTCGGCCTCTACACCTCGGCGCGCGTCGCCGAGCAGGTGCGGGCCGGCATCAACAGCCTGCCGCGCGGCCAGCGCACGGCCGGGCTCGCGCTCGGGCCTCACCCTGCCGCAGACCTACCGCTACGTGCTGCTGCCGATGGCCTACCGCATCATCCTGCCGCCGCTGACCTCGGAATTCCTCAACATCATCAAGAACAGCGCGGTGGCGCTGACCATCGGCCTGATGGAGCTGACCGCGCGCGCGCGCGCGATGCAGGAGTTCTCGTTCCAGGTGTTCGAGGCCTTCACCGCGGCGACCATCATCTACATCGTCATCAACATCATCGTGACCGATCGGCATGCGCCGGCTCGAACGCCGCGTCGCCGTTCCCGGCTATCTCGGCGCCGCGCCAAGCCGCCGTGGCGCGAGACATTGAGGCGCGCAGATGGATGTTGCGCCGTGAGACTTCGACTTCGACGTCATCATCCGTTCGCTGCCCTACCTGTTCTATCGACGGGCATGACCTTCACGCTCACGCTGACGGTGCTGGCCACGACGCGGCGGCATCGTCTGTCGGCACGCTGCTGGCGCTGATGCGGCTGTCCGGCATTCCGCCGCTGGCGCTGTTCGCCGCGGGCTACGTGAACCTGATGCGCTCGGTGCCGCTGGTGCTGATGATCTTCTGGTTCTACTTCCTGGTGCCGTATATCGGGCAATGGATCACCGGCGCTCGCCGCGCCGATCCAGGTCGGCGCCTTCGTGTCGTCGCTCGTCACCTTCACGCTGTTCGAGGCGGCGTTCTTTTGCCGAGATCATGCGCGCCGGCATCCAGTCGATCCCGCGCGGCCAGGTGGCGGCGGCGCAGGCGCTCGGCATGAACTATCCGCACGACCATGGGCTACATCGTGCTGCCGCAGGCCTTCCGCAACATGGTGCCGGTGCTGCTGACCCAGACCATCATCCTGTTCCAGGACACCTCGCTGGTCTACGTGCTCTCGATCACCGATTTCCTCGGCGCCGCCTCGAAGGTGGCGCAGCGCGACGGGCGGCTGGTGGAGATGTATCTGTTCGCCGCCGCGGTCTACTTCCTCATCTCGCTTGCGGCCTCGCACCGCGTGCGGCGGCTGCAGCGCCGCATCGCCATCATCCGGTGAGCAGGGCCCGCCATGATCAAGATCGCAGAACGTCAGCAAGTGGTACGGCCCGGTGCAGGTGCTCAAGAACTGCACGCACCGAGGTCGCCAAGGGCGAGGTCGTGGTGGTCTGCGGCCCCTCCGGCTCGGGCAAGTCGACGCTGATCAAATGCGTCAACGGGCTGGAGCCGTTTCAGGAAGGCGACATCACGGTCGACGGGCATCTCGGTCGGCGACCAAGCACCAATCTGCCCAAGCTGCGCGCGCGCATCGGCATGGTGTTCCAGCATTTCGAGCTGTTCCCGCATCTGTCGGTGATGCGCAACCTCGACGCTGGCGCAGATCAAGGTGCTCGGCCGCAGCTGAGGAGGAAGCGCTCGCAGAGGCGGCCAAGCTCTGCTGGATCGCGTCGGGCTTGTCAGCGCATGCCGACGAAATTTCCGGGCGAGCTCTCCGGCGGCCAGCAGCAGCGCGTCGCCATCGCCCGCGCGCTGGCCATGGACCCGATCGCCATGCTGTTCGACGAGCCGACCTCGGCGCTCGATCCGGAGATGATCAACGAAGTGCTCGACGTGATGGTCGCGCTGGCGCCAGGACGGCATGACCATGATGGTGGTGACGCACGAGATGGGCTTCGCCCGCAAGGTGGCGCACCGCGTGGTCTTCATGGACCAGGGCGAGATCGTCGAGGACGCGCCCACCGTCGACTTCTTCGGCAAGCCGCGCAGCGAACGCGCGCAGGTGTTCCTGTCGAAAATCCTGGCGCATTGAGCGCCGCGTCCGGCGCAACCGGCGCAGGACGGCAGGCTCATGGAAACAGCGCGACCTGCTCGAGCCCCATCGCTTCCGGGAAGCCCAGCATCAGGTTCATGTTCTGCACTGCCTGGCCCGACGCGCCCTTCACCAGATTGTCCAGCGCCGAAACGATGATGGCGCGGCCGGCGATGCGGTCCGCTGCCACGCCGATCATGGTCATATTGGAGCCGCGCACATGCCGGGTATGCGGCGTCTCGCCAAACGGCAGCACGTGGACAAAGGTTTCCTTGCCATAGGCCTCGGACAGAATGGCGTGCAGATCCTGCGCGCTGCGGCCGCGCCGGCCGCGCACATAGATCGTCGACAGAATGCCCCGGTTCATGGGCACAAGATGCGGCGTGAAACTCACTATCACCTCGCGGCCGGCCGCCTTGGAGAATTCCTGATCGAGCTCGGCCATGTGCCGGTGCTTGCCGACGCCATAGGCGTTGAAGCCTTCCGATACTTCGGAAAACAGCATCGCTTCTTTCGCCGCCCTGCCGGCGCCGGTCATCCCCGACTTTGCGTCGACGACGATTTCGTCGGTCTCGATCGCCTTGGCTTTCAGTAGCGGAATGAGCGGAAGCTCCGCGGTGGTCGTGTAGCAGCCGGGATTGGCCACCAGCCGCGCCTTCTTGATGTCGCGCCGGTAATGCTCGCTCAGGCCGTAGACGGCTTCGCCTCTGCAGTTCCGGCGCCTGATGGGCATGGCCGTACCAGCGCGCATAGGCTTCCGCGTCCGCAAGGCGGAAGTCGGCGGAGAGGTCGACCACCTTGGTTTGCGGCGCGTCAGCCAGCAGCTCTTTGATCACGGTCTGCGTCGTGCCATGCGGCAGCGCGCAGAATGCGAGATCGAGCCTGGCCGCAGCCCAATCGATGCCGTCGATCGAAACGAGCTTCGGAAGGGATAGGGCGAAAACTGCGGAAACACCTCCCGCATCTGCAGCCCGGCGCGTCGATCCGCTGTGAGCAGGGAGATTTCCGCGCGCGGATGACGCAATAGAAGCCGCACCAGCTCCGCGCCGGTATAGCCGGAGGCGCCGAGAACGCCGATCGCGGTTTTTTTTGTCATTGCGCAGTCTCCACTTCCCTACCCCATCATCCGCGCAGGAAGGCGAGCGCGGCAAGACATTACCGTACCGGATTTGGAAAGCCGCGGAAGATGGGGAGAAGCGCCGCGGAACTAGCCCGCCGGCACGCTGACGATCACACGCGATCGCGCACCGGCGTTTGCAAACGCGGCGGCGGAAAACCAGCTGTGGTCGAGCGTCATCATGGCGGCGCTCATACGCCTCCGCGGCCGCAGGGTCAAGATCAACGCCACTTCGCGGGAATGCCCGTGCCTTCTCGGCGCTTGATTTAGAGGGTCGGACTCCAGGCCACCGGAATTTCGCGATAGCCGGTTCCGGTCTTCTCCACATAGGCCACTGCCGGGAAGGGATAATGGAATCCCTGCACCATCATCTTCTCCGCCGCCAGCATGTCATAAACCTTGCGGCGGGTCTCTTCGGCCATCTTCGGATCCTGATCGAAGGAGGCATGCCAGTCGGGATTGCGCACGAAAAGCTGCGGCAGGTTCGTGACATCCGCTTGCACAAAGACCTTGCCGGAGCCCGATGCAATGAGATGCGAGGTGTGACCCGCCGAATGGCCATAGGTCGCCACCGCCGTGATCCCGGGGACGACTTCCTTGCCCGCTTCATATTGCGTGACTTTCCGTCCGAGCGCGTCGAACACTCGCTTTACGTTTTTGAAGATGTCCTGCATGCGGCCGGCGGGCGCGCGGCTCATCTCGCCCTCGTCGGTGAAATATTTCCATTCCGCCGCCGGCACCAAAATCTCCGCCTTGGCGAAGGCCGGCTTGTTGTCGGCGGTAAGCAGGCCGTTGATGTGATCGGTATGGAAATGCGAGATCACCACCATGTCCACGGCATTGCGGTCGATACCCGCGGCCTTCAAGTTGTTCTGGAACTGGCCGGCGGCGCCCTTGCTTCGCTCGAAATTGGCCTCGCCCGTTCCGGTGTCCATCACGATCAGCTTCGAGCCAGTATTCACCACGATCGGCGAATAGCGGAGTGGTGATCTTGTCCTTCTCCATGAAGGCGGCCGCCAGCGCGGCATTCACATCTTCCTTCTTTTGGTTGATAACGTAATTGTCGTCCAGCGGCCGCGTGTTCGCGCCGTCGGTGACGACGGTGATCTCATAGTCGCCAACCTTGTAACGATAAAAACCAGGCGCCTGCTGGCTCGCGGCGGGAGCGGATGCATGCGCAGGCTCGGAATTAATCGGCGTCATCGCGGCAGCTCCTAACGCGGCAGCACTAGTCAACATCGAACGGCGTGTGAGTTCGGTCATCGCATCCTCCTGTCGGTCTTTCTGCGAACTCGACGCGGATAATACCACTGCCGGGCCATAAACGAAATGGCGGCGTCTCCCGCGGCTGCAGAACACCGTCCGGCCGGGCTTTATTCCTGTAACGGCAAATTAGTCGCCTAACGCCGGAGAGCTTGTTCAGGTGAACCATTTAAAAATGTCGAATCCGAAATCGCCGAAAATCAAAAGCACCCAGGCCCATACAAATGCCGAAGTGATATTGGCGATCTGAAAATGCCAATAATTCATCTCCAGAATGCCCGCGATCAGCGGCACTGAAGCCCGCAACGGCCCGAAGAAGCGGCCGATAAAAATTCCCAAAATTCCCCAGCGCTCCATGAAGGCATGGCCGCGCGGTAGCAAATCGGGATATTTCGACAGCGGCCAGACATGGGCGATCGGCTCCTTGAAGTGATAGCCGACCCAGTAGGACAGCCAGTCACCGGCGGCGGCGCCGAGCGCTGCGGCGACCAGGATCGGCCAGAATGGAATGCCGGACGCGTTGATCAGTGCGCCGATGCCGACAAGAATCGCCCAGGCTGGAATGAACAGGGAAATGAATGCCAGGGATTCGCCGAAGGCGAGCGCGAAAACGATCGGCGGACCCCAGATCTGATGCTCTCGAACGAAATCGATTACGTCCTGCGCGAAATTGGTAAACGTCATTTGTTTTCTCGGTGATGTCTTTGCTTATGTAGACTGGACGGCCGGAAGGCGCCAGTGGACGCTGTAGACTCCACAATCCTCTAGCCCGGCAATGCGGGTTCTTCCTTCGGGAATATGTGGGTGATGGCTACGAGCGCTACGATCAGGATTGGCACCGCCAACAACGCGCCAACAGGTCCCCACAACCATGTCCAAAAGACCAGCGCCAGAAAAACCGTCAATGGATTGAGCAGCAGGTGCTTGCCCATGATCGCCGGCGTGACGAAATGGCCCTCGAGTGTAGTGAAAGCCAAATATAACAACGGAGCGAGCAAGGCGTGACCAAGCGTTGGAAAGGTCACGAGGCCGACGGCCAGCAGAATAACCTCCATGAGAAGGGCGCCAAGATAAGGAACAAAATTGAGAAGAAAGCCGAGCACGGCCCAAACAATGGGATTAGGTAAGCCAACCAGATAGGCGATCAATCCCGCCGCTATGCCCACTATGAAATTGATGACGGTGACTACGCTCAAATAGCTGGTCAGATTATGCTCCACGTCGTTGAGAATGCGCAGCGTCCGTAACCTGGCTTCGCGGTCGTCAAATAATACCACAAGGACGTGACGCAGCTGCACGCGTCCGAGCAGAAAGAAAAACAACGTACCGAAGAAAATTACAATCTGCCCGATCGCCGGCGTTATGACCGTCATCGCCGGCTGGAGCAACGAAACAAAACCGAATGTCACCTTTTCGTCGCCTACCTTGGGAAACAGCGCGCCGCGCAGGTCCTGCAATGCCGAGATCGGCCGATCGAGAACCCGCAGCTTCTCTTTGATGCTTTGCCCGATCTCTGGCGCCTTCCCTACCCAATCCACCAGCGGGGCGGAAAGCAGCATGATGAGTCCATAGAAAAAGGCAATTACCAGCAACCACAAAATAATCCCCGACAGCCAAGTGGGAACTCCTATCCTCGCGGCGATGTTGGACAGCGGGCCCAGCATCATCCCAAGCATGAAAGCCGAGACTATCGGCAAAAGGATCGGTCGCGCGTATTCAATCGCTGCAATCAGCAGAATGAAGAAAATACCGATCATTGCGATCTGGGGCGCCGCTTTCCAGATCGTCTCGACCTTCGCAATCGGTTGTGGATCGGTGATGGCCAAGGGAAATTGGCGTGCCTTGACGGATCTGATCGTTTCCACGGCCGTCTCCCGGAGCTCGGCTTTTGCGACGAGGGCAAACTATCGCCAACAGATGGCAACTATCAAAGCGCCTTTTGGTTGCAGACTGCCATGCCCCCATTGCAAAGGCTTCAGTTGCGACAGCAGCCTGTCATGGGCCATTTCTATCGTGGCATAGTCGGCTATTGATTCGCTTTCCTTAATCGCTCAACCGCGCGAAACATGGCTAAAACTATCAAGACCAAGCCGAAAACCGGCGACCTATTCGCCTCTCTACCCGAACCGCCCGCCCGGTCCGCTGGCCGCGGCGCGGCTGACAAAGCGGCAGGGCGAGCGTCCGGCAAAGCCGACTCCGGCTATAGCGCGCGCCATATCGAGGTGCTGGAGGGGCTCGAGCCGGTGCGCCGCCGCCCCGGGATGTATATCGGCGGCACCGATGAGAAGGCGTTGCATCACCTCTTCGCCGAGGTAATCGACAACGCCATGGACGAGGCGCTGGCCGGCCACGCTACTTTCATTGAAGTGGATATGGCGGCCGACGGCTTTGTCAGCGTCACGGACAATGGGCGTGGCATCCCGGTCGACCCGCATCCGAAGTTCAAGAACAAGTCGGCTCTCGAAGTCATCATGACGACGCTGCACGCCGGCGGCAAATTCGACTCCCAGGTCTATGAAACCTCCGGCGGCTTGCATGGCGTCGGCGTCTCGGTCGCCAATGCGCTGTCGGAGCGGCTCGAAGTCGAAGTCTGGCGCGAGCAGCAACATTACCGCATGGTCTTCGAACGCGGCGTGCCGAAGGGCAAGCTGGAGAAACTCGGCCGCGTGCCGAACAAGCGCGGCACCAAAGTGCGTTTCCGCCCGGACCCGCAAATCTTCGGGCCGAAGGCGGCGTTCAAGCCGCAGCGCGTCTTCAAGATGGCGCGCTCCAAGGCCTATCTCTTCGGCGGCGTCGAGATCCGCTGGACCTGCGCCAAGGAAATGCTGCGCGGCATCGATGACGTGCCGGAGCAGGAGACCTTCCATTTCCCCGAAGGCCTGAAGGATTTTCTTGCCGCCGCGATCCACAACGACACCCTGGTGCATCCGGATATCTTCACCGGCAAAGCCGGCAAGACCGGCGGCCATGGGGCGGTGGAATGGGCGGTGGCCTGGACCGCGGATGCCGACGGCTTCGTCTCCTCATATTGCAACACCATTCCCACCGGCGACGGCGGCACGCATGAGTCCGGCTTGCGCAGCGTGCTCACGCGCGGGCTGAAGGACCACGCCGAACGCATCGGGCAAGGCAAGCGCGCGGCTTCCATTACCAGCGAAGATGTCATGGCCGGCGCGGCCGCCATGCTGTCGGTCTTCATCCGCGAGCCGGAATTCCAGGGCCAGACCAAGGACCGGCTCGCCACCGCCGAAGCAACCCGCATCGTCGAGCAGGGTATCCGCGATCCGTTCGACCACTGGCTCGCCGGCAATCCGAACCAGGCCGGCAAGCTGCTGGATTTCGTGGTTGAGCGCGCCGAAGAACGGCTGCGCCGTCGGGCAGAAAAGGAAATTTCGCGCAAGACCGCGGTGCGCAAGCTGCGGCTTCCCGGCAAACTTGCCGATTGCAGCAATACCGGCGCCGAAGGATCTGAGATTTTCATCGTCGAGGGCGACAGCGCCGGCGGCTCCGCCAAACAGGCGCGCGACCGCGCGACGCAGGCGGTGATGCCGCTGCGCGGTAAAATTCTCAACGTCGCCTCGGCGACCAAAGACAAACTGATGCAAAACCAACAGCTGGCGGACCTGGTGCAGGCGCTCGGCTGCGGCACCGGCGTGCATTACCGCGAGGAGGATCTGCGCTACGAGAAAGTGATTGTGATGACCGACGCCGATGTGGACGGCGCGCATATCGCGTCCCTGCTGATCACCTTCTTCTACCGCGAGATGCCGAAGCTGATCGACGCCGGCAGGCTCTATCTTGCCGTGCCGCCGCTCTATCGCCTCACCCACGGCGCGAAGACGGTCTATGCGCGCGACGACGCGCATAAGGCCGAGCTGTTGAAAAAAGAATTCCACGCCAATGCGAAGGTTGAGATCGGCCGCTTCAAAGGCTTGGGCGAGATGATGGCGAGCCAGCTCAAGGAAACCACCATGGACCGTAGCAAGCGCACACTGCTGCGCGTCGTGTTGCTGGCCGACGACCGCGAGGACACCGCCGATGCCGTCGAGCGCCTGATGGGCACCAAGGCGGAGAGCCGCTTCGCCTTCATCCAGGAAAAATCGGAATTCGCGTCGGAAGAGCTGCTCGACGTTTAGACGCCGTGTCACTCCAGCGGCAGCCCGACATAATTCTCCGCCAGCGCCGTCGCCGCCGCACGCGAGTTCGTCACGTAATCCAGCTCCGCGAGCTGGCGGCGATAATCGAAATCCGGCTCGAAGGCGAAGCGGTGCAGGAGCTGCGTCATCCAGAGCGAGAAGCGCTGCGCTTTCCATACCCGCCGCAGGCACCTCGCCGAATAAGCATCGAGCCGGTCGCTTCGGCCGGAGGCGTAAAAGGCATGGATCGCGCGCGACAGCACCAGCACATCGGCGAGCGCCAGATTCATGCCCTTGGCGCCGGTCGGCGGCACGATATGCGCCGCGTCACCGGCGAGAAACAGCCGGCCATGCTGCATTGGCTCCGCCACGAAGCTGCGCATCGGCGTAATCCCTTTTTGCAGGATCCGGCCTATGGTAAGCGCGCGCGTGCCGTCCAGCCGCGTGCGCAGTTCCTGCCAAATCCTGTCGTCAGGCCATTCGTTGAGGTCTTCGTCCGGCGCGCATTGCAGATAAAGCCGCGAAACGGTCGGCGAGCGCATGCTGCATAGCGCGAAGCCGCGCGCATGGAAGGCGTAGATCAGTTCCCGCTCCGGCGGCGGCGCTTCCGCCAGAATGCCGAGCCAGGCAAAGGGATAATCGCGCTCATAGGTGGTGAGCGTCCCGGGTGGGAAACTCAGGCGGGATATTCCATGCGAGCCGTCGCAGCCGCCGATAAAGTCGCAGGAGATTTCCTTCTCCGACGCCTTCATGCCGGAAGGTGATTGTCGGCCTGCCGGTATCGAAGCCGTGCAGACGCACGTCCTCGACGTCAAAGAAAATCTCGCCGCCGTCGGCCAGCCGTCGCGCGATCAGATCCTTGACGATCTCCTGCTGGCCGTAGATCGCGATCCCCTTGCCGACCAGACTACGGAAATCGAGATGATGCAGCGCGCCGTCGAAGCAGAGAAAGATGCCGTCATGCCGCATCGCCTCGCGCTGCAGGCGTTCGCCGACGCCGGTCTCCACCAGCAGGTCGGCTGCCCATTGCTCGAGCACGCCGGCGCGCACGCGCTGCTCGACATAGGCACGGCTGCGGCTTTCGAGCACGATAGAGTGAATGCCACTGCGGTGCAGCAAATGGGAGAGCATCAGCCCCGCGGGGCCGGCGCCGACAATCCCGACTTGCGTCCGCATCGCCGCTTCTCCCGAAAAGCTAGCCATAAACGGACGCCTGGCGGGGCGAAAAGGGATGAAGCCCGGAAAGGCTGGAACGTTCGCCTTGCCCACTCGCTTTCCCATCCGGGACCGGCGCATGGCCAGGGCGCGGCCTATGCGCCGAAGCGCTTGACTGACCGCGGCTTTCGGGCAACTAGGGATGTAAAAATCAGCCCGTTCCGGCCGGTCACGACCTTAGCCCCACCAGAGGAAGCGCTTCGCCATGCATGAAGTCACCAACAAGACCCATTGGCATGAACCATCCGGCGGCAGGAAGGCCGGCTTTGGCGATTTCGGCCGCCCGAAAACTCCCTATGACCTGTTCATGGAGTCGGAAGAGATTCCGATCTTTCGCGGCGTCGGCTGCAAACGCACGCAGGACCTGCCGCTGAAGCCCTGGAAGCGTACCGGCGGCCGCGGCAGCTACATCCAGCTCTATGGCACTGAAGGCAAATGGGGCTGCTACGTGGTCGAGGTGCCGGGCGCCGGCGCGCTCAATCCCGAAAAGCACATGTACGAGGAAATCTTCCTTGTGCTGGAAGGCCGCGGCACCACCGAGGTTTGGCTGGAAGGCGACAACAAGCGCCACACCTTCGAATGGCAGAAGGGTTCGATGTTCTCGATCCCGATGAATGCCATGCACCGCATCGTCAACGCCAGCTCGAGCCCTGCCCTGCTGCTCAGCGGCACGACGGCACCGAACGTGCTGAACATGATCAATAACGTCGAGGCGGTGTTCAACAATCCCTTCCGCTTCACCGACCGCTTCAGCGGCGCGGACGACTTCTACAAATACAAGGACGACGTCGAGCCGGATCCGGTGCGCGGCCTAGCCATGCGCCGCACCAACTTCATTCCTGACGTGATCAATTGCGATCTGCCGCTCGATAACCGCCGCTCTCCGGGCTGGCGGCGCGTCGAGCCGTTCATGACCAACAACCAGTTCTATTACTGGATCGGCCAGCACGAGAACGGCCGCTATTCCAAGGCGCATGCGCATACTTCGGCGGCGGTGCTCGTCTGCCTGAAAGGCAAGGGCTACACCTACACCTGGCCGGAGCGGAACGGCGTCACGCCATGGAAGGACGGCAAGGGCAACGAGGTTCAGCGCGTCGACTATGAATTCGGCGGCATTGTCACCGCGGCGCCCGGCGGCGCGCGCTGGTATCACCAGCACTTCGCCGCCTCGAAGGATCCGCTGCGGCTCAGCGCCTGGTTCGGTCCTTTCAATCCCGGCCGCGAGCCCGGCCCGCCCGGCGAAAAGCACACCGATTATACCGGCCGTGACATTCCCGAGGGCGGAACCGCCATCCCCTATTGGATGGAAGACCCCTTCATCCGCGAGGAATACGAAGCCCGGCTCAAGGCGGAAGGCGTCGAAAACCGCATGCGCCCGGAATATTACGACAAGAACTACAAGGGCCCGTTGCCGACGGAATGATTGGGCCGTTACTGGTCGTCATGCCCCGCGAAAGCGGGGCATCCAGTATCCACCAAGCAGCCATAACGATTACCGGATCGTCCGCCAGCGCGGACGATGACCCTGAAGGAAAGCGATGCCAGTCGAAGAAACCGAAAGCGGACGGATTTATTTCTCCAGCATCGGGCGCACGCTCGAAGGCGAAGATGAAATCTGCATCCTCAGCGTCGGAGTCGATATCGGCTCATCCACCTCGCATCTCGTGTTCTCTCGCATCGTGCTGGAGCGGCTCGACAGCCGCTATGTCGTGACCCAGCGCGAGACCTTTTATCAGTCCGACATCCTGCTTACGCCCTATACCGCCGCGGAAGAGATTGACGCCGAAAAGCTCGGCGCCTTCATCCAGCAGCAGTACCAGGACGCCAATGTCGATCCGAACGAGATCGATACCGGCGCGCTGATCCTCACCGGCGTAGCCGTGCGCCGCCGCAATGCACGCAAGATCGGCGAATTGTTCGCCGGCCAGGCCGGCAAACTCGTTGCTGTCAGCGCCGGCGATAACCTGGAAACCGTGATGGCGGCCTATGGCTCCGGCGCCGTCGCCCGCTCGATCCGTGACGCATCGACGGTGATGAATGTCGATATCGGCGGCGGCACGTCAAAGATCGCGGTCTGCGCCGACGGCAAGGTGATCGGACTGACCGCCATTGACGTCGGTGCGCGCCTGGTCTGCGTCGATGGCGAGGGCAAGATCAACCGCATCGAAGAGGCCGGCCGCCGCTTCGCAGCCGCGCTCGGCGTAAATCTCAAGCTCGGCGACGTGTTGCCGCCGCAGGTCGCGCGCGAACTGGCCGCCCATATGGCGGACCGGCTGTTCGAGGCGATGCGCGGCGCATCACCGGCGGAAGGCGACACGCATCTGCTGCGACTCGATCCGCTTGCCTATCGCGGCAAGGTCGACGAGGTGACTTTCTCCGGCGGCGTTTCCGAATTCATCTACGGCCGCGAAAAGAATTCCTTCGGCGACCTCGGCCCGCTGCTGGCGGACGAGATCCGCAAGCGCGTGGAAGCCTGGGTGTCGCGCATCGAGACGCCCGACCAGGGAATCCGCGCCACCGTGATCGGCGCCTCGCAATACACGACGCAGGTTAGCGGCAGCACGATTTTCGTCTCGCCGCTGGAAGCCGTCCCGCTGCGCAACGTACCGGTGATCGCCCCGCATCTGCCGCTGGACGAGGAAATCGACGCGAAATCGGTAGCCGTCGCGGTCGCTTCCGCCCTGAAGCAGGCCGATCTCGCCCAGGGCAAAAGCCCGGTTGCGGTCTTCGTGCCCTGGACGGGCTCGGCGACCTTCCAGCGCCTCGATGCCTTCTGCCGCGGCGCGGTCGAAGGGCTCGCTCCGGTTTTGAGCCGCGGTCACCCGCTGGTGCTGGCAGGGGATGGCGACGTTGGCGGCCTGCTTGGCATCCATTTGCGCGAGGAGATGCGCCTGCCCAACCCGATCGTCTCAGTCGACGGCCTCGAACTGAAGGAATTCGACTTCATCGACATCGGCGGCATGATGGAGAGTTCCGGCGCCGTCGCGGTTGTGATCAAATCGCTGGTCTTCCCGACCAGCGCGGGGGTGGGCCAGGAGTGGCGCGCGGAAGCCGCCCGGGAAGAAGAGACCGCGTGATCCCGACAAAATGGGAGCCGGTTTTCGGACAAGAACATGCGATCCGGTTCAAAACCGGTACCCGCTTTTGCGGATGGCAGTGTCGATTTCTTGAAAAACGTTAAGTATTAATTCCACTTATTGCACTGCAGCGGCATTGACTTTAGGCCTTTCGGCCTTATGTTCGCGGCGTACGATCGAACACGGATTCGACCGTCGCGCCCCCGCCATTACCTGGTCGTCGTTCTCCCGGCGCGGGCCGGACGGTCCCTCATAGAGGTTGCATGCCTTTTTCCACTCTTGGCTTGTCCGAGAAAGTTCTCGCCGCGATTGGCGCGGCCGGTTACCCCGCCCCCACCCCCATTCAAGAGCAAGCCATCCCGCACGTTCTCGCGCGGCGCGACGTGCTCGGCATTGCGCAGACCGGCACCGGCAAGACCGCCGCCTTCGTCTGGCCGATGCTGAATCTCCTGGAAAAGGGCCGCGCCCGCGCGCGGATGCCGCGCACGCTTATTCTCGAGCCGACGCGCGAACTCGCGGCACAAGTGGCGGAGCACTTTGCGCGCTACGGGTCCAAGCACAAGCTCAATGTCGCGCTGCTGATCGGCGGTGTTTCCTTCGGCGATCAGGATACAAAGCTGACGCGCGGCGTCGACGTTTTGATCGCGACGCCCGGCCGGCTGCTCGATCATACCGAGCGCGGCGGGTTACTGCTGAGCGGCGTCGAACTGCTGGTGATCGACGAAGCCGACCGCATGCTCGACATGGGCTTCATTCCCGACATCGAGCGTATCGGCAAGCTGGTGCCTTTCACCCGCCAGACGCTGTTCTTCACGGCAACCATGCCGTCGGAAATCCAGCGGATCGCTGATACCTTCCTGCACAATCCGGTGCGCGTAGAGGTCTCCCGCCCCGCCACCACCGCCCCGACCATCACGCAGGTGCTCGTCGCCTGCGGCCGCGAGCCGCACGAGAAGCGCGAGACGCTCCGCCGGCTGATCCGCTCAGAGGTAAATCTGAAGAACGCGATCATCTTCTGCAACCGCAAGCGCGAAGTCGCGCAGCTGCACCGCTCGCTGGTGAGCCACGGCTTCAATGCGGTGGCGCTGCATGGGGACCTGGATCAGCCCGCGCGCATGGCGGCACTGGAGTCCTTCCGCAAGGGCGACGCCAAGCTTCTGATCGCCTCCGACGTGGCCGCCCGCGGACTGGATATCCCGGAAGTCAGCCACGTCTTCAATTTCGACGTGCCGCATCATGCGGACGATTACGTCCACCGCGTCGGCCGCACCGGCCGGGCCGGCCGCACCGGAATCGCGATCACGATCGCGGCGCCGATGGACCAGAAAACCGTCGCGGCGATCGAAAAGCTTACCGGCCAGACGATTTCCTGGGCGGGCGCGCCCGCCCGCTCCGAGGAGACCGAGCCGCGTCAGCAGAAGCACCGCGGCGCCAGCGTGGACGCGGCGGACCGCCGCCGCAGAAGACGAAATCCGCGCCCCCGCCTGCGCCGGTGACCCGTATCGACGAAGCCCGGCCGCGCCGGCAGGCCGAGCCGAAACACGAGCGCAACGAAGACAGCGACAGCTCGCATCTGCCCGCCTTCCTGCTGCGGCCGGTGCGCGTGAAGGCCTGATCCACAGCGGCAGCGAAGTGGTGAGCACATTGGCCCAGGCATTAGGCCTTTGGCCCAGGCGTTAGGCCTTTGGCCTAGGCGCTAGGCCTTTGGCCTAGGCGTTAGGCCTTTGGCTAGCATTCAGGCTTTTGCTTCATGTATTTTTTGAAAGTCCGTCCGCGTTTTGCAGACGCAGCCCTCTTCGCACAGCCGCGGCCTTCTTCGACCATTGCGCAAGCTTTTCGGGAGCTCGCGCGCCAAGCGCCGCGGCTCAGTGGTTCGCGGCGGGCGCACCGTCAGCCGGCGTCAGCTGCACCAATTCCCCACAGCCGCAGGCGGATGTCTGGTTCGGATTGTTGAACACGAACTGGGTGGCAAGCTTGTCGGTCTTGAAGTCCATCTCGGTCCCGAGGAGGAACATCACCGCCTTCGGGTCAATGAGGATGCGCACGCCCTTGTCCTCGACAATTTCGTCATAGGGGCCGATTTGAGTGGCATATTCCATGGTATAGGCCATGCCGGCGCAGCCGCCGTTCTTGACACCGACGCGCACGCCAGTGATCGAACCGTCAGCCTTCGCCATCACTTCCTTAATCCGCGCGGCGGCGGCATCGGTCAGCCGCATCACCTGGGGTCTGGGCCGCAGTTCGGCCATTGCTTCATCCTCTTTGCCGGCGGCAGCGAATCTGCCTGCCTATGATGTAATGCTTCTGAGCGGCCACGCAACGTCATCACATACCAGGCAGCGTCACCACATATTGAGCGTCAGCCGCGCTTCGTCACTCATGCGGCTCGGGTCCCATGGCGGATCCCAGACCACATTCACTTTCACCTCGCCGACGCCGGGCACGCTGGCGACGGCGTTCTCCACCGACTTGGGCAGATCCTGCGCGGCCGGGCAATTTGGCGTAGTCAGCGTCATGTCGACGGTGACGGCGCGGTCATCCGCGATATCGATCTTGTAGATCAACCCGATTTCGTAAATGTCGGCCGGAATTTCCGGATCGTAAACCGTCTTCAGAGCCGCGACGATGCCGTCGGTCAGGCGCGCCTGCTCCTCCTGCGACAGCGCCGCGGTTTTCTCGGCAGGCTCGGCAGGCGCAAGCGCCGGTGCAGCGGCTTTTACGTCATCACTCATGCGAAAAAATCCTGTGCCTTGATCAAGGCCGTCGCAAGGGCGTCGACCTCCGACTTGGTGTTGTACATCGCGAACGAGGCGCGGCAGGTCGCGGGGACGCCGAAGCGCGCCAACAGCGGCATCGTGCAGTGCGTGCCGGCACGAACCGCAATGCCCGAACGGTCGATCACGGTTGCGACGTCATGCGGATGCGCCCCTTTTATCTCGAATGAGATGATCGCGCCCTTGTCCCTGGCCGTGCCGAACACGCGCAGTGAATTGATCTCGCGCATGCGGTCTTGCGCATAGGCAAGCAAATCGGATTCGTGCGCCCGGATGCGCGCCTTACCGATCGAGGTCACATAATCGACGGCAGCGCCGAGTCCGATGGCCTGCACGATGGCCGGCGTGCCGGCCTCGAACTTGTGGGGCGGGTCGCCATAAGTGATGCGGTCCTCGAACACTTCGCGGATCATCTCGCCGCCGCCGTTGAACGGCGGCATGGCAACGAGATGCTCGTGTTTGCCGTAGAGCGCGCCGATGCCGGTAGGCCCGTACAGCTTGTGACCGGTGAAGACGTAGAAATCGCAGCCGATATCCTGCACATCCACATCGAGATGCACCGCGCCCTGGCTGCCGTCCACCAGCACCGGAATGCCGCGCGCATGCGCGAGCTTCACCACGTTCTTCACCGGCACGATGGTGCCAAGCGCATTCGACATATGCGTGATCGCCACCATCTTGGTGCGCGGGCCGAGCAGCTTTTCGAATTCATCGAGCAGGAAATTGCCGTCGTCGTCCACCGGCGCCCAGCGGATCACCGCGCCATGCCGCTCGCGCAGGAAATGCCAGGGCACGATGTTGGAATGGTGCTCCATGATGGAGAGCACGATCTCGTCGCCGGGCTTGATGCGTTCGCGCCCGAAGGTGGCGGCGACGAGATTGATCGCTTCGGTGGCGTTGCGGGTGAAGATGATCTCCTCCCGCCGCGCGGCATTGAGGAAACCCTGCACCTTGTCGCGCGCGCCCTCGTAAGCCTCCGTCGCCGCATTGGCGAGGTAGTGCAGTCCGCGATGCACATTGGCGTATTCGGTGGTGTAGCTCTTGTAACTGCGGTCGAGCACGTCGCGCGGCTTCTGCGCCGAGGCGGCGTTGTCGAGATAGACCAGCGGCTTGCCATAGATCTGTTTCGCCAGGATCGGGAAATCCGAGCGGATGCGGTCCACGTCATAGGCGCCGTTGCTCACTGCCGGATGCATCGCATCATCCTCGCGCCAAAAGATGAGCCGCGACGGCTTCCATCAATATCTCGCGCAGACCCGCGTGTTCGATGCCTTCGATCGCCTCGCCGACGAAGGACTGGATCAGCAGCGCCTCGGCCTGCTTTTGCGGGATGCCGCGCGTCTTCAGATAGAAAAGAAGATTCTGATCGAGGGCGCCTGCGGTCGCGCCATGGCCGCATTGCACGTCATCGGCGAAAATCTCCAGCTCCGGCTTGTTGTCGGCTTCGGCGCGGTCGGAGAGCAGAAGCGCCTGCGTCATCATCTTGGCATCGGTCTTCTGCGCGCCCGGCCGGACGATGATCTTGCCCTGGAACACGGCGCGGCTGTCGCCGTCGAGCACCGATTTGAACAATTCGCGGCTCTGGCAACCGACCGCCACGTGATCCGCGATGAGCGTGGTGTCGGCATGCTGGCGCTTCTGCAGCAGTGTGGCGCCGCGGATGCCGGCGACGGTTTCCACGCCGTCGAAACGAATGAACATCTGGTTGCGCACCACCGCGCCGCCGGTGGTGAATGTAAAGGTGTTGAAGCGGGCATGCGCGCCAATGGCCGCAAGCAAAGTCGACACGTGCAGCGCCTTGGCGCCTTCGCCGATGAGCTTGACGTGATCGACATGCGCCTCGTCGCCGACCACAAGCTCCAGCGCCGCGTTAACCTGGTAGTCGGCATCCGCCGCGCCTTCATGGCTCTCAATCAGCATTGCCCGGGCGCCCTTCTCAATCACGATGAGCGAGCGCGCGAAGACTGAGGCCGCCGTATCGGGACCGATGAAAGCCAGATGCAGCGGCCGGTCGACCACCGCCCCCGCCGCAACGTGCACGAAAGCGCCATCGCCCATCAGCGCGGTGTTGAGCGCCAGCGCCGGATCGTCACTGGCGACGACCTTGCCGAGATGCTGCGTGATGAGCGGGTCACCCTTCGCCAGCACCGCCGCCATCGAGCCGATGGTCAGACCCGTCTCCAGGGCGCCGAGATCGGAAAGCTCGGGGACGAAAGCGCCGTTGACGAAGACGATGCGGCGGCATTCCACATCGCCGATCGGGCAAGGCGCCGCTTTGGCGCGCGCCTTGGCGGCGGCGTCGGGCGGCGGCGCCAGCGGCTTGGCCTCGCGCATCAGCGCGCGCAGGTCGGTATATTTCCATTCCTCGATCCGCCGATGCGGCAGCCCGCGCGCATCGAAATTGCGGAAGGCGCTGTCGCGCAAGGCGGCGACCGGCCCGCCGCCCGGGCAGTTGGCTCCTTCACCGCGGCAAAGGTATTGGCGAGCGCAAGCTCGGCCGCGGTCTTCAGGGGTTTGACTTCGACGTTCATCGGATCATCCGCAGGCCGCCGTCAGGCGGCTGCCTCGTCCTGATATTGGGCATAGCCGCGCGCTTCCAGCTCGAGCGCGAGTTCCTTGCCGCCGGTCTTGACCACCCGGCCTTTCGACAGCACGTGCACGACATCCGGCACGATGTAGTTGAGCAGCCGCTGATAATGGGTGATGACGACCATGGAGCGCTCGGGCGCGCGCAGGCGGTTGACGCCATCGGCCACGACGCGCAAAGCGTCGATGTCGAGGCCGGAATCGGTCTCGTCCATGATCGCCAGCCGCGGCTCGAGCAGCGTCATCTGCAAAATCTCGTTGCGCTTTTTCTCGCCGCCGGAAAAGCCGACATTGACGGCGCGGCGCAGCATCTCCTGCTCGATCTCGAGCTTGCCCGCGACCTCGCGCACCCGCTTGATGAATTCCGGGGTGGAGAGCTCCGGCTCGCCGCGGCGCTTGCGCTGGGCATTGAGCGCGGTACGCAGGAAAGTCATGGAAGCGACGCCGGGAATTTCCAGCGGATATTGGAACGCGAGGAAGACGCCCCTGGCGGCACGCTCGTCCGGCTCCATCGCCAGAAGATCCTCGCCGTCGAGCAGCACCTCGCCTTCGGTCACCGTATAGCCGGGCTTGCCGGCCAGCACATAGGACAGCGTCGACTTGCCCGAGCCGTTCGGACCCATGATCGCATGCAGCTGGCCCTTCTCGACCGTAAGATCGATCCCGTTCAGGATCTTCTTGCCGTCTACCTCGGCATGCAGATTTTTGATTTCAAGCAACGCCATCACTTCGACTACCTTGTCTGACCTTCGGTCATTTTACTGTCCAGCGACTGCCGGTATCTCACGCAGCCCGCCATGAATTCCGGCCACGACGGCACTTGCGGCAGCGGATCGGATTTCTCCGGAAGCAGGCCCCACAGCGCCGGATGATG
Source organism: uncultured Alphaproteobacteria bacterium (assembly GCA_963728585.1). Classification (GTDB taxonomy): domain Bacteria; phylum Pseudomonadota; class Alphaproteobacteria; order Rhizobiales; family Xanthobacteraceae; genus CANKHA01. Next base: position 442,989 of record CAVSLB010000019.1, on the reverse strand, counting down.
CCAGCACAAGTCCTGCCCGCTGCTGTCGCGATGCCCGCGGATCCCGCCCCGAAGCCGTTTGACCTCGGCAACGAGCTGCTCGCGCGACATCTGGTCCAGGTCTTCGTCCATGCCCCCTAGCCAACGCTTCCTTCGAGCGAGATCGAGATCAGCTTCTGCGCCTCGACCGCGAATTCCATCGGCAGTTGCTGCAGCACGTCCTTGACGAAGCCGTTGACCACCAGCGCCACCGCCTCCTCCGCGGAAAGCCCGCGCTGGCGGCAATAGAACAGGATGTCCTCGGAAATCTTCGAGGTGGTGGCTTCGTGCTCGAACACCGCCTTCGAATTCTTGGCTTCGATATAGGGCACCGTATGCGCGCCGCATTTGTCGCCGATCAGGAGCGAATCGCAGTTGGTGAAGTTGCGCGCGCCGGTGGCGCCGCGGCTGGTGGTCACCAGCCCGCGATAGGTATTGTTGGAGCGGCCCGGCGGCGATGCCCTTGGAGATGATGCGGCTCGTGGTGTTCTTGCCGAAATGCCACATCTTGGTGCCGCTATCGACCTGCTGGCGGCCGTTGGAAATGGCGATGGAATAGAACTCGCCGCGCGAATTGTCGCCGCGCAGGATGCAGCTCGGATATTTCCAGGTGATGGCGGAGCCGGTCTCCAGCTGCGTCCAGGAAATCTTCGAGTGCGCGCCGCGGCATTCGCCGCGCTTGGTGACGAAGTTGTAGACGCCGCCCTTGCCTTCCTTGTCGCCGGGATACCAGTTCTGAATGGTGGAATATTTGATCTCGGCGTCGTCGAGGGCGATCAGCTCGACCACGGCGGCATGCAGCTGGTTTTCGTCGCGCGAGGGAGCAGTGCAGCCTTCCAGGTAGCTCACGTAAGAGCCCTTGTCGGCGATGATCAGCGTGCGCTCGAACTGGCCGGTATTCTTTTCATTGATGCGGAAATAGGTCGACAGCTCCATCGGGCAGCGCACGCCCGGCGGCACATAGACAAACGAGCCGTCGGAGAACACCGCCGAATTCAGCGTGGCGAAGAAATTATCGGTGCTCGGCACCACCGTGCCGATATATTGCCGCACCAGATCCGGGTGCTTCTGCAAGGCCTCGGAGATCGGCATGAAGATCACGCCGGCCTGCTTCAGCTCCTTCTGGAAGGTCGTGGCCACCGAGACCGGAATCGAATACGGCGTCCACCGCCACGCGCGAGCGCGTGCCGTCCTCCCGCTCGACCCCGGCAAGGATTTCCTGCTCCCGCAGCGGAATGCCGAGCTTCTCGTAGGTCCTGAGGATTTCCGGATCGACCTCGTCGAGCGAGCGCAGCGGATTCTTCTTCGGCGCGGAATAGTAATAGAGATCCTGATAGTCGATCGGGCCGTAATTGACGCGCGCCCATTTCGGTTCGCGCATGGTCGGCCAGTGGCGGAAGGCTTGCAGCCGCCATTCCAGCATCCATTCAGGCTCGTCCTTCTTGGCCGAGATGAAGCGGACCGTGTCTTCGGTCAGCCCCTTGGGGGCCTTGTCGGATTCGATATCGGTGATGAAACCGTACTTATACTGGTCGACGTCGATGCGACGGACCTGCTCGACGGTCTCTTGCACTGCCGGCATTCGTTCCCTCCGCTGCGGGGTCAAGGCCCGCGGGTTGGATCAGTCGGTTATGGTTCGTGTCTCGCGCCCGGATTTTCACCCTTTTGCGATGCCGTTAGGCGGCCAGTCCCCGTGTCTCTTTAAGTAATGCTTCTGCGACCTTAATCCAAGCATCGACGAAACAATCGATTTCACTCTGGGTGGTGGTCCAGCCAAGGCTGATGCGCACCCCGCCGCGTGCCAGTTCGGGCGAAGCGCCCATGGCCGCCAGCACATGCGAAGGCTGCACCTTGCCCGAGGAACAAGCCGCGCCTGAGGATACGGCGAAACCAGCAAGATCAAGTGCGATCACGGCGGTTTCCGCCTTCATCCCGGGCACCGCGACCAGGGTGGTATTGGGAACCCGCCCGGCCCCCTCCCCAAAAATGATGGCCTTCGGCGTAGCCGCCTTCAGCTTGGCTTCCAGCCGCTCGCGCAAGGCTGTCATGCGGAGACCGTCCGCCTCCAACGCCAATCGTCCCGCTTCAGCCGCCGCCCCGAATCCGGCAATCGCCGCCACATTCTCCGTGCCCCCGCGCAACCCGCGTTCCTGGCCGCCCCCGCGGATAAGCGGATGCGGCAGGTGCAGCGTCTCGTTCCGCCGGATCACGCGCGCCGGCGCCCTTCGGGCCCCCAAGCTTATGCGCAGAAATGGTGAGAAGATCGGCGCCCAATTCATTGATATCGCAAGAAACACGGCCGGCCGCCTGCACGGCATCTACGTGCAGGAGCGCGCCGGCTTCATGGGCGGCGGCAGCTACTTCAGAAATCGGTTGAATTACGCCGGTCTCGTTATTGGCGAGCATGACGGAAACCAGAGCTCGCTGCGGCGCCAGGGCTGCCAGCCTCCGTGCCAGGGCCGCGCAATCGACCATTCCCGCGGCAGTGACCGGGATCTCCTCCACCGCGTCCGCGACGAACTGGCCACCAGCGCGCACGGAAACATGCTCGATGGCCGAGACCAGCAGCCTGTCGCGCGGCGTCTTCTGATCGCCAGTCTGGACGGCAGGGGTAAGCGCCAGATTGTTGGCTTCGGTTCCGCCCGAGGTAAACGTCACCAGCTTTGGCTCGGCGCCGACCAGAGTGGCCACCTGTTCCCGCGCACGCTCGATCAGCTGCCGCGCCGCCCGCCCTTCGGCGTGGATGGACGACGGATTCCCGGCAAGATCTAGCGCGGCGGCCATGGCGGCGCGCGCCTCCGGCCGCAGCGGAGCGGTCGCATTCCAGTCGAGATAAATCCGGTTGGTCATGGCTTTATCCTGCGAGCGATTATACCGTATCCGGCCCCGGACCTGGGGCGATAAAGCTTGCTTTTTGCCCCCCCGCTCGTGATAAAAATCCGCCTCTGGCCGATGCCGCGTCGCGGCGATTCAGCCAGCGGAATCCAGAATTTAGAGTATTTGTAAATAGTTACGTGCGCCCCGTGTCGCCGTCAAGCGAGCCTTTCTGCAGCGGCGCCTGCGCCATGAGGTTGTGATCGATGCCTGAAGTTATCTTTACGGGGCCCGCGGGAAGGATCGAGGGCCGCTATCATCCTGCGCGTCAGAAGAATGCGCCCGCTCGCTATTGTGTTGCACCCGCACCCGCAATTCGGCGGCAACATGAATCACCAGATCACCTACCAGCTGTATTACGCCTTCGCGCACCGCAACTTCTCGGTCCTGCGCTTCAATTTCCGCGGCGTCGGCAGAAGCCAGGGCAGCTTTGACCACGGTACGGGAGAATTGTCCGATTCCGCTGCGGCACTGGACTGGGCGCAGACCATCAACCCGGAAGCGCGCAGCTGCTGGATCGCAGGATTTTCCTTCGGCGCCTGGATCGGGATGCAGCTCCTGATGCGGCGCCCGGAGATTGAAGGCTTTATCTCGATCGCACCGCCCGCCAACCTCTACGACTTCTCGTTCCTGGCGCCCTGCCCGTCGTCCGGCCTGATCATCCATGGCGACAAGGATGCCGTGGTGCCGCACAAGGACGTCACCGGCCTGGTCGACAAGCTGAAGACGCAAAAGGGCATCGTGATCGACCAGAAGGTCGTACCCGGCGCCAATCATTTCTTCGATGGCAGGATCGAGCCGCTGATGACGTCGGTCTGCGCCTATCTCGACAAGCGCCTCGGCGCCACCGGCCGCAAACCAAGCGCGGCTTGAAGTTGCCCAGCGCGGAGCGCGTCCGGCGCTACTTCTTCTGCAGCCCCGTCCAATTATGATTTCTGCTGCTGAAGTTGCCGGTCTTCATGCAGGCTCGCTTCTGTTTCGTGCAATGCGTCTTGCAGACGATGTCGCACCGGATGCCGTCCTGCGGCTTTTGGCATCCTGCGTAGGCTTCGCTGCACGTGCTCTGTGCCGCCGCCGGCTGCGATAGAACGCCGATCAGAAAAACGACCGCAACGAATATCACTTTCATCCCGCCCTCCCTTCAAGCATGGCGGGAAGACTATCACGGCTGCGCCACCACGCCGCCGGTCAGGGGCCGGGGCGCTCCCGTGGTGGTCGGAAAAGTGATCGGCAGCTTCTTCAGCACGCGCACGGCCAGATACGCAAAAGCCTGCGCCTCCAGCGCATCCACCGACCAGCCGGCCGCGCCGGCCGTTTCCACCGTGGCCGGCGCCAGCTGCTGACGCAGCATTTTCAGCAAAGTCGGATTGTGCGCGCCGCCACCGGCGACGACCCATGAACGCGGCGGCTGCGGCAGATGCGGCACGACACGCGCCACCGAGGCGGCCGTCAGCAGCGACAATGTTGCCGCGCCGTCCTCAACCGAAAAGGTTGGCAGGCTGACATTGGCGAAGGCGAAGGCATTGCGGTCGATCGATTTCGGATAAGGCGCCGCGAAGAACGGATGCTCAAGGATATGCGCGACGAAGGTCTCGTCCGCCTGGCCTCTCCCCGCCTGGTCGCCATCGCGGTCGAGCGGCTTGCCGGTATGCGCGCGCATGAAGTCATCGATCAGCGCGTTGCCCGGCCCAGTGTCGCAGGCGACCGGATCCTTGCCGGACTCTACATAGGTCACATTGGCGACCCCCCCGATATTGAGCACCGCCAGCGGGCCCGGCCGGTCCAAACTTTGCGCGATGGCCTGATGGAAGACGGGAACCATCGGCGCGCCCTGCCCGCCCGCCGCGACGTCGGCGGCGCGAAAATCATGCGCGACCGCAATGCCGAGATTTTTCGCCAGCTCTGCGCCATCGCCGATCTGCACCGTCAGCCGCTTCTCCGGCTTGTGCAGCGACGGTCTGGCCGTGAAAGCCGACAATGGCGACATCGGCCGGCATGATCTTATGGCTGCGCAAAAACTCCTGGATCACGTCGGCATGGACTTTGGTAACGAAGGCTTCCGCCTTTTCCAGCACGCCAGGCCGCTGCCCCCGTTCGGTGAGCGAAGCGCCTTCCGCCAATGCGTCCCGCAACAGTCGCCGCTCGCCGCTCCGAGTAAGGCCGATATCCGGTAGGACCGAAGCGGACGAACCCTTCGCCGTCGGTTTCGATCAGCGCCACGTCGACGCCATCCAGCGACGTTCCGCTCATTAGGCCGACAGCTTTCAGGGGGTCCATGGCAGGCGGGTCCGGTTGAATCGGTCGGCGGACCTGTTACACCACCGGCCAGCAATCTCGATTAGCCAAAGCAATGACCACCTACAAGTCCGACTTCCTCAATGTGCTGGCGAGCCGTGGTTTCATCCATCAGCTCTCCGATGCCGAAGGCCTGGATGCACGGGCAGCCGCCGGCCCGATCACCGGCTATGTCGGCTTCGATGCCACCGCGCCCAGCCTGCATATAGGCAATCTGCTGTCGATCATGATGCTGCGCTGGCTGCAGAAGACCGGCCACAAGCCGATCGCGCTGATGGGCGGGGGCACCAGCAAAATCGGCGATCCGTCCGGCAAGGATACGCAACGGTCGCTGCTCAGCAATGAGCAGATCAACGCCAATATCGCCTCGATCCGTACGGTCTTTTCGCGCTTCCTGGATTTCAAGGCCGGCGCGAGCATGGCCAACAACGCCGATTGGCTCGACCGGCTGCTCTATATCCCGCTGTTGCAGGAAGTAGGCCGCCACTTCACCATCAACCGCATGCTCACCTTTGATTCCGGTGAAGTTGCGGCTCGATCGCGAACAGCCGCTCACTTTCCTGGAATTCAACTACATGATCCTCCAGGCCTACGATTTCGTGGAGCTGTACAAGCGCCAGGGCTGCGTGCTGCAGATGGGCGGCTCTGACCAGTGGGGCAATATCGTCAACGGCATCGAGCTCGGCCGGCGCATGCTGGATGTGCAGCTCTTTGCCCTTACCACGCCGCTGCTTACCACCGCCTCGGGGGCCAAAATGGGCAAGACCGAAACCGGCGCGGTGTGGCTGAATGCCGACATGATGCCGCCCTATGACTATTGGCAGTTCTGGCGCAATAGCGAAGACACCGATGTTGTGAAGCTGCTCAAGCTCTTTACTGAGTTGCCGCTCCCGGAAATCGGGCGGCTCGCCGCCTTGCAGGGGCAGGAGATCAACGAGGCGAAGAAAATTCTCGCCACCGAGGCCACCGCACTGCTGCACGGCCGCGACGCCGCCGAGGAAGCCGAGCGCACCGCGCGCACGACTTTCGAAACCGGCGGTCTTGCCACCTCGCTGCCGACCGTCGAGCTGCCGCGTCAGGAATTTGAACAAGGCCTGGGGGTGCTGGCAGCTTTCATCAAGGCGGGGTTGGTGCCATCTACCAGCGAAGCGCGCCGCCAAATCAAGAGCGGCGGGCTGAAGGTGAACGACGCCGCGGTTACCGATGAGAAGTTGGTATTGACCAAGAAAGAACTGACGGCAGAAGGCGTGATCAAGCTATCGCTCGGCAAAAAGCGCCACGTCCTCCTCAAGCCGGTATAAGCGCGAGCAAAACAAGTGGAAGTTTGTTTTTGCCAAAGACAATCAAGCTTGCGGAGATTGCGTTGACTTATCAGCGCGGGCGCGTGATTCCTAGAATCCTACCGCAGTGCTTCAAACCCACGGTCGCTTGGCGCGTTGCGGAATTCGAACAGCTTGCGCAGCAGGCCGGGCGCCACCGCCGATAGCGGATTGACGTTCAGCCGGGGCGCATTGGGTGGTCCCATCACTTCATAGGTCACGCCCAACAAGCCTTCGTTGCCGCCGCCAAGAAAAATCCCCACGATCGGAATCTGCCCCAACATATTGTTGAGCTGATAGAGCGGCACGAACGAGCCGCGCAGATGCACCTCGTCGCTGATGTAATCGATCTGCCCGTCGATGGTGGCGCCGATGTTGCCCTGCACGACGCCCTCGCGGATTTCCAGTCGACCTGGCATGCGGGTGAATTCTGCCCGCATGCGGGAGAATTTCACGCCCTCGCGCTGGCCGTCATTTGCCGGTGCGCCGGAAACCACGCGCTCGAGCGCCGGTTCGCCTCGAATAGAGAAATCGCTGATACCGAGCAGGCCCTCTTGCGGCCCCGGGCTACCCGTTGGCGCGTCCATCGCCACCCACATTCGCCCGCCGTTCATGCGCGCATAACTATCAGTGAAACGAAATAGCGCACCGGCGTCCTGGGTCTCGAAATACATCACGTTGCCGCCGGACGGCTTACGGCGAAGATCGCCGGTAAGTTGGGCATCGCGGCCGAGCTTGGCATTCATGCCGAAGCTGCGGATTGGCCGCCGCGGCGCGAGAGTTTGAGGTCGAGGTTACGCAGCGTTTCTCCGTTGAAACCGATCACGGTGCCGAGCCGCAGATCGAGATCGAGATCGATCGGCGGCTTGTCTTTGGCGTTGGAGCGCGCGCCGGCAACGCTCGATTTGATGAAGCCGCGGCCGTCATGGACGTCGCCACGCATGGTCACGCGCAAGGCGCCGTCCGGGCGCGCGATCCGCCTTGAAAGTCGCCTTGTCGCCTTCGGCGAGACTGAAGACAGGAAAATGAGCGGTCACGATGTCACGGGAGCCATCGAGTTCGATGATACCTTTCACCTGCGTGCCGGAACCCTCGATCACCATGTCTTCGATCCGCACCGATTGTCCCCGGGTGATCAGGGCGAAGTTGGCGCGTGCGGTTTTTCCGGCCGGCTTGGTCCAGCCCGGCAGCAGATTATCGATGCGCGCCGGGGTGAGATCGGCGTCGATGATGAAGCGGCTGTCTCGTTCGAGCGGGCCGATATAGCCGGTGACTTTCACCGGAACGGAACCTGCAATGACGTTGCCGACGTCCAGCCCAAAGCGCGCGCGCCCGGCCTCATCAAGGCTGGTTTGGATGCGGACTTCCGCGTCGGTATCGGTTTTCGCCTTGCGATAGTCGAGTGTCGCCGCGGCGCCCGCGATCTTGGTGTCGCCCTTGATCTGATAGCCCTGGTTGCCGGCGTTGATGCGGAGCGACTGCGCTTCCACCTTTTGGCCCAAGGATCATGTTATCGGCAGAAAAGTTGGCGATGTCCGCCACCACGGAATAAGTCGATGAGCCGGGCGGCAGATCGCGTTTCAGCGGAAAGGCGAGAGAAACCTGGGCAAGGACATTGCCCTTGGCGCTCGATATGTCGAAGGGCATCCCGACGAATTCGCGCAAGCGCTCGGTTTCCAGTAGTTCCGCCGCCACCGGCACCGGTCCTTCGATCCGCATGCGCGTCTTGGTGGGAGGCTGCGGTATCTCGCTGTCCGGCACCTCGAACAAGCCATTGGCAACGGTCAGCTTGCGGCCGGACGGGAGGGCGATCACGCCCTTGTTTACGCCGACGCTCGCGTAGCGCCCCGTCACGCGCACGGCTACTTCGGCATCCTCGATTGGCGGCAGCGTCTCGAGCGGCCGCAACACGGCGTTGCGCGCGAAGATCTCGATGAAAAGCCCGTCGTCCGGGACCGGCGGTCCGCCGCGCTTGAAGGCCGACAGATGAGCGTTGGTCGCAATCGCCACCCGCTCAATATCCCCACGCAAGACGTGATCGTTGACCCAGTTGCGCACTTCCGGCTGCACGAATGCCGGCCACAACTTCTTCATGGCCGCCAGCGGCATGCGCGTGCCGGCGATGCCAAAGGCCAGCCGCGGATCGCCGGTGGAAAAATCCACTTCGCCGGTAAGCGCGACGCCGATTTCGACGTTGGCGATATCGCCCTGCTCCAGAGTCAGCCGCCGCTCCTTCGGATCGATGCGCGCTCTTACCTTGATAGAATTGAAGACCAGCGGACCGCCGCTCTTGTCCATGCCGAGTGCGACAGTGCCCCCCGTCATCGACGACGTTCCATAAGCCGCCGCGCGTGCGCGGCGGCTCGACATGCGCAAAGAGCGTGAACCGGTTGCCGCCGGCGATAATCTGGAATGGCACCGCAAGCACGCGGCGCATCGGGTCCCATTCCAGATTGAACTCGGCGCGGTCGATCGCGAGAGCCGAGGGCTCGGTGGACTCGGTCAGAAAGCCTGCCTCTGCGATAATGCGGCCCTGCAGCGCCTGGGTCGTGCCATCCGAACCGATCTCAGCGCGCAGGCTGGCCGATATCGGGACCTGCGCCATGATCGGTTCGTCCCCGAGCCGCAGCGCCAACAACAGATCCTTGGCCATGACGCGGCGCGCTTCCACGGTGAATACGCGCCGGCCGGAGCGCAGTGGCGCCACCGTCGCCGACAGCGACCACGGCTGATCCTCACTGGCAGATTCCACCTTAAAGACCACGTTGCCGCTTTTGACGCGCGTCAGGCTCAAATCGATATTTTGGAAATTCCAGCGCTTGCCGTTGCGCTGGTCGTCGACGATCAGATTGCCGCTCTTCAGACCGAGTTCCGCGAGATCGTGCCCGTCAAGCCCGCTCGCTCCCAGGCTATCGATCCAAGCCAGCAAGGCGGTTAGATTTTCGATGCCGCTCTTTGGCGAGAGTCGGCTCGCTGGGACCCGAATGCGGGTCGCGCTCGCCGGGCGGATCGCCGTCCGGACCGGGCGGTGGCACCGACGCGGTTGCGATCGGGCGCTTGTCGGAGCCGGCGAAGACCGTGACATTGCCGCCCGGCTCGATGCGTACCGACATTTCGGCGCCTACCAGCGCCAGCCGTTCAGCGCGAACATGCCCCGTCAGCAGGGTTTTGCTGGAGAAGCCGACCTCCGCTTTCGGCGCGCTCGCTGCGATGGCTCCTTCGGCATCGCGCACCGTGATGTCGCGCAGGCGAAGCCGGATGCGCCCCGCCCCGTCTCGCTCGATTTGCGTACCGCCGACCTGGACCTTGTAGTTTTCGCCGAAATTGTCCTCGATCGCCGCAGTGAGCCAGGGCGTCGCCATGTCAAATTCGATCGGCCCGCTGCCCAGCCGCCACCACAGTCCGCCGAATACCAATCCGACGATCGCGAGCAGCGCGCCCACCCCGATCAGCGAGCGTCGCAGCAGCGGCCGCTGCAGAATTGGGCGCACGCTTCCGCCACAGCGCCGCGGTCATGGAGCGGGGCGGAACGGACCGTTTGGCCTTGTACGCCGGCGAGCGCACACGCAGGCCGGCCTTCAGTCTTCGAAGTGCCGGCAGGCCGGGGATGCTGTGCTTTTTTTTCGCCATTCCCTAACCGGGCGCCCGCCCGCCCAAGCTGACAGACAACGGAATATCGCCAAGCCGGCGAATCATCGTTGTTGGCTGGGAAGTCAGACTAAAATCGCCACCCCCGGGCCCAGCCACCAGCCCTATCATGTTCGGAACCTTGACCCTTCGAAAGCGACGAAAGGAAGGCGCATGACTGTGGCCCTTACCCCGGGCAGCAAGGCCCCTGCCTTTTCCATCCCGCGGGACGGCGGCGGTGAGATTTCGCTGTCCGACTTTGCCGGGCAGAACCTCGTGCTCTATTTCTATCCCAAGGCCGATACCCCCGGTTGCACCCGCGAGGCGCAGGCCTTTTCCAAGCTGCGTGAAGCGTTTCGACGGGCTGACACTGCTATCCTCGGTGTCTCGGCCGACCCGGTTAAGGCGCAGGACAAGTTCAAGGCCAAATATGATCTTTCGATCCCGCTGGCTTCCGACGAAAACCGCGAGATGCTCACTGACTATGGGGTTTGGGGCGAGAAATCCATGTATGGCCGCAAATACATGGGCGTGATGCGCGTGACCTTCCTGATCGACAAGAAAGGCTGCATTGCCAGGATCTGGCCCAGGGTTTCGGTCGACGGCCATGCGGAGGAAGTCCTCGAGGCGGCGAAAGCATTGTAAAATTTACCATTCCCGCATCGTGTCATAATGTTGTTTCCGGAAAATTAACCACGAGAGGTTGATATCGGCGCGTCTAGTGGCCGGCTGTCCAGGCACGGACCGGCATGGGAGTGTCGATGTCGTCGTCTCGATCCGAAGCCTATTATCCGCATGCCGGGCAATCCGCCCGCCCGCTATCAGCATCAAAAACGCCCCCACCCGGTCGCGCGCCGTGCCGGAACCGCGCAAGACTATATTCTTGGTCACGCCGGCCACCAGGTGCGGCTCGGTCCAATCGCGTTCTGGGTTGTCATTGGCACGCTGGTCATCATGGCGGCGTGGACAGTCGCCACCGGCACCTATTTCGCGTTTCGCGAGGATGTGCTCACGCGGCTAATCGGGCGGCAGGCCGAGATGCAGTTCGCCTATGAAGACCGCGTCGCGGAACTGCGCGGCCAGATCGACCGCCTCACGGGCCGTCAGATGCTGGATCAGGAAAAATTCGACCAGAAGCTCGATCAATTGCTTCGCCGCCAGTCGGCATTGGAACAGCGCGCTTCAAGCATGACGTCGATCGCGGATCCGGCAATCACCGGCTCGATCAAAAACCCACCGCGCGGACAATCGGTGGACATACCCTTGACGGTGCTGAAACCGTCTCCGATCAGCAACAAGGTGATATTCACCTCGCCGCCGGATCGCGAAGCGCGATTGGAATCACGCACACCAGCAAATCGCGCGACGCAAGTCACCGAAAAACCCAAGGGATTGGAGGCGATGCTGGCGCGCGTACAGACCTCGCTCGACCGGATTGAGAATTCGCAAGTCGCGGCGCTCAATTCGATGGAAGAGAGCTACGATGCCAAGGCGCGCCGCATTCGCGGCGTGCTCAACGAGCTGGGTCTGAATGCAGGCAAAGTGCCCTCGGTGCTGGTCGGAAGCGGCACTGGCGGACCCTTTATTCCAGTGAAACCGCGCAACGATGCAGGCAATTTCGAGCGCCAGCTTTATCGCATCAATGCCGCGCGCGCGCAGGTCGACTCCCTCAACCGCACGCTCGCCAACGTGCCCGTGCGCAAGCCGCTGACGGGCGAAATCGACACCAGCTCCGGCTTCGGCGTGCGCATGGACCCCTTCATCAACGCGCCGGCCATGCATTCAGGTCTGGATATCCGCGGAAGCGTGGGCGACCCGGTTCGCGCCACGGCCGCAGGCAAAGTCACGCAAGCCGGCTGGAATGGCGGCTATGGCAAGCTCGTTGAAATCGATCACGGCAATGGTCTTGCCACCCGCTACGGCCATCTGTCTGAGTTCAATGTCTCGGTTGGGCAAAATATCCGCATCGGGCAGACGATCGGCCGCGTCGGCTCCACCGGGCGCTCCACCGGGCCGCACCTGCATTATGAGACGCGTGTCGAAGGCGACGCGGTCGACCCGCAGAAATTTTTGCGCGCGGGCATTCGGCTGGGCAGCCTTTAGCAATACGCGCCTGCCCTAAATCCGGCGCACGACCTCGTTGGCAAAACCGCCCGCCGATCAGGCGCTACTCCACGTCCTCGACAAGCTCCGGCGCGGTGCCGAAGGCCTTTTGCGCCAGCGTCGCGGCCATAAAGGGGTCGAGATCGCCGTCGAGCACCCCGCCGGTATTTGAGGTCTGCACGCCGGTGCGCAGATCCTTCACCATCTGATAGGGCTGAAGAACGTAAGAGCGGATCTGGTGGCCCCAGCCGATATCGGTTTCCGCCGCGGTCGCTGCCGCCGCTTTCGCTTCGCGCTTCTTCAATTCCAATTCGTAAAGCTTGGCGCGCAACATGTCCCAGGCCTGCGCCTTGTTCTTGTGCTGCGAGCGCTCCTGCTGGCAGACCACCGCGATGCCGGTCGGAACATGCGTGAGACGCACCGCGGATTCCGTCTTGTTGACGTGTTGGCCGCCGGCACCGCCCGCACGCATCGTGTCGGTCCGCACATCCTTTTCGTCGATATCAATCTTGATGCGGTCGTCGACGACCGGGTAAACCTTCACACTGGCAAAGGACGTGTGCCGCCGCGCGTTTGAATCGTAAGGGGAGATCCGCACCAGACGGTGCACGCCGCCTTCGGTTTTCAGCCAGCCGAACGCATTGTGCCCCTTGATCTGCACGGTGGCGGACTTGATACCGGCCTCCTCGCCCGCCGTTTCTTCCAGCCACTCAACCTTGTAACCGTGTTGTTCGGCCCAGCGCGTATACATGCGCAGCAACATGTTGGCCCAGTCCTGGCTTTCGGTTCCGCCCGCCCCGGCATGCACTTCGAGATAACTGTCGTTGGCGTCCGCCTCGCCGGAGAGCAGCGCCTCCAGCTCCTGCCGGGCCGCCTCGTTCTTCAGCTTTTTAAGCGCGGCCTCGGCCTCGGCCATGACGGATTGGTCTTTTTCCGCCTCGCCAAGCTCGATCAGCGTGAGCTGGTCATCGAGCTCGCGCTCGATCCGGGTAATGCCGTTGAGTTGGGTTTCCAGCGCTGTGCGCTCGCGCATCACTTTCTGCGCGCGGGAGGCATCGTTCCAGAGTTCGGGATCTTCTGCCTGCTTGTTCAGCTCGGCCAGACGCATCTTCGAGGTATCGACGTCAAAGATGCCTCCTCAGCAGCCCAAGGGACCGCTTGATGTCGTCGACAATGCTTTCAGTTTCTGCGCGCATGCCGATGATTTAGTGCGCGCGCAATGGCAGCGCAATGCAACAAATTATCAATATAATCCGCCTGGCCCGCGGCGAATGGCGCGGTCGTCGTCCGGAGACACCGACCAGGCGCGGCCACCGCCGCCGCGGTTCTCGCCTCCTTCATAGTCGGCATAAGCATACCCCTCCGGCGGCGCGGTGCCGGGCTTGAAGCCCTCAAGAATGGCGGGGGCACCCGGCCCGACGCGGGTTCCACTGCGTGGATCGACGCGGACGAGCTTGATGCCTGAGGGCACGCGGAATGGCACCGGCGGCTTATTGGCCAGCGCGACCTTCATGAAATCCTTCACGATCGGCGCGGCCAAGCCGCCGCCGGTGGCGCGGCCGCCAATCGAGCGCGGCTTGTCATAGCCAAGATAAACCCCGACCGCGAGATCGGGCGAGAAGCCGATGAACCACACATCTTTGGCGTCATTGGTCGTGCCGGTCTTGCCGGCGATCGGCTTGCCGACCTCGCGCAAAGCGGTACCGGTGCCGCGTTGCACGGCACCCTCCATCATCGAGGTGATCTGATAAGCCGTCATCGGGTCGAGCACTTGCTCACGTCGGTCGATCAGCGTCGGCTCCGTCTGGTTGCGCCATTTATCGGCCTCGCAGCCACGGCATTCGCGCTCGTCGTGACGGAAAATCGTGCGGCCGTAGCGATCCTGGATGCGATCGATCAGGGTGGGCTTCACGCGCTTGCCGCCATTATCAAACATCGAATAGGCGGTGACCATGCGCAGCAAAGTGGTCTCACCCGCGCCGAGCGAAAACGACAGATAAGGAGGTAGGTCGTCATAGACGCCGAAGCGTTTGGCATAGTCGGCGATCAACGGCATGCCGATGTCCTGCGCCAGCCGCACCGTCATGACGTTGCGCGAGCGCTCGATGCCGAAGCGCAGCGTCGACGGGCCGTAGAACTTGCCTTCGTAGTTTTCCGGTTTCCAGGTTTCCTGGCCGGGGCCCTGATCGATCTCCAACGGCGCGTCGAGGACTACCGACGACGGCGTGTAGCCGTTGTCGAGCGCAGTGGCATAAACGATCGGCTTGAAGGACGAGCCCGGCTGCCGCAGGGCCTGGGTGGCGCGGTTGAATTGGCTCTGGTCGTAGGAGAAGCCGCCGACCATGGCGAGGATGCGCCCGGTGAGCGGATCCATCGCCAGGATAGCGCCGGAAATCTCCGGCACTTGCCGCAGCCGATACAACCCTTCCCGTACTTTGCCGTCCTTTTCCGTTAGCGGATCGACATAGATCACATCGCCGCGCTGCAGCACCTGCGAAACCCTTGCCGGCACGCGCCCGCGGCTAGGCCCCGAGGCGGCCTTTGCCCAGCGCACGCCCTCGAGCGGCAGGATGCCGACCTGGCGCTCCTTTGACACCGCGCCACTCGGCTCGCGCGCGGGCTGGAAGCCGATGCGCGCGGTCTGGTCGCCGATCTCCAGCACCACCGCCATGCGCCAGGGGCGCAATATCCGTCAGCGAGCGGACATCAGCCAGCGTCACTCCCCAGTCGCCGGCAAGGTCGATCTGCTGCACCGGCCCGCGCCATCCCTGGTTCTCGTCGAAATGGACAAGGCCATCGACCAGAACCTGGCGCGCCAAAACCTGCAACTTCGGATCGAGCGTCGCGCGCACCGACAGCCCACCTTCATACAATTTCTTGGCGCCGTAGCGATCGTAAATTTCGCGCCGCACTTCTTCGGCAAAATATTCGGCGGCGAAGATATGCCCGCCCGTGGTCCGCGCAGTGATGTCGAGCGACGACTTCTTGGCCGCTTCGCCTTCGCGCGCGTTGATGTATCCAATCTCGATCATCCGATCGAGCACGTAATTGCGCCGGTCGATCGCCCTTTCACGCTGGCGATAGGGATTGAGATCGCTCGGCGCCTTAGGCAGCGCGGCGAGATAAGCCGCTTCCTGCACGCTCAGTTCATGCACCGACTTGTCGAAATAGATCAGCGACGCGGCGGCGATGCCGTAAGCGCCAAGCCCGAGATAGATTTCATTGAGATAGAGCTCGAGAATTTTATCCTTGGAATAAGTACGCTCCATCTTCAGCGCGAGCATCGCTTCCTTGATCTTGCGCTCGAGCGTCACCTCGTTTGTCAGCAGGAAGTTCTTCGCCACCTGCTGGGTAATCGTCGAGGCACCCTGCGGGCGCCTGTTGACACCGGCGAGCTTGTCCTGAACGTAAATGGTGCCGGCCCGCGCAATGCCCGGGAAGTCGAGGCCGCCGTGCTCGTAGAAATTCTTGTCCTCGGCGGCCAGAAAGGCGTTGATCACCATCTTCGGCACGGCCTGGATCGGAATGTAGAGCCGGCGCTGGTTGGCATATTCCGCGACCAGCGAGCCATCGGTCGCATGCACCCGGGTCATCACCGGAGGCTCGTAATCCTGCAACTGGGAATAATCCGGCAGGTCACTGGAGAAATGCCACATCAGCCCGGCGGCCCCCGCGACGCCGACCAAAAACAGGATCGTACCCGCCGTGAATAGAAAGCCAAAGAACCGCAATGTCGCCTTCATAGCCGAGCCATCCCATTCCCGTGCGACGACTTTTTGCTGCAGCCCCTGCCTGGGTCGATGCTTGCCCGATCTTGACTCGGGGCGTTTCGACCGCTCGCGCGGCTGCATAACTCGCGCCCTGTTATGTTTAAACTGAGGCTGACAGGGCATCAACGGCTCTCATTGACCGGCCGGAGCGGGCGCCGCCCCCGCGAGACGGGTGCTAAAATACGCCTCGACAGCCGTCACGACCGCATCCGCCGTTCGGGACCGCCAGGCCTCCGAAGTCAACTGCTTAAGGTCCTGCCGGTTCGAGACATAGCCGAGCTCGAGGAGTACCGAGGGCACATCCGCCGCGCGCAGCACTCGGAAGCCCGCCGATTTCAGCGGATTCTTGTGCATACGCGAGACGGCCTTGATCTCGCCCACCAGGTTACGGGCGAAATGGTTGGAGAAGGTCTTGGTCTCGCGCTGCGCAAGGTCAATCAGGATGTCGGCGACGTCGCCGGGCTCGGTCGACAGGTCGACGCCAGAGATGACGTCCGCCTTGTTCTCCGCCTCGGCCAGCCGGTGGGCTTCGGCATCCGATGCCGTCTCCGACAGCGTATAGACGGTTGCGCCCTGCGCGTCCCCATCGCCCCGCCCCAGTGCATCGGCATGAATTGAGATGAAGAGCGATGCCTGCCGCTGCCGCGCCAGCCGCACGCGCTCCGCCAGCGGCACGAAAACATCGTCAGTGCGGGTCATCGCCACGCGGTACTTGCCCAGTTGTTCAATTTTGTCGCGCAGCGACAGGGCAAAACCGAGCACGAGGGCCTTCTCGTTCTCTCCGCTGGGGGCTTGGGTGCCATTGTCGATGCCCCCGTGCCCGGGATCGAGCACGATCAGCGGCCGGGGATCGCTCTGCTTGCTTGCTGGCGTCCTGGTCGCTTTTCCTCTGCTGGGCCTGCGGTGCAACGCGGTTCTCCTGCGCGATGGTGCGCAAGAAAGTTTCGCGATCGACGGCCGTCAGATCAATGACGAGGCGCGCCGGCTGGCCCTCGGCGGTATCCAGAACGAAAGCCTTGTCGATCCGCACCGGTTTCTTCAGGTCGAGCACGATGCGCGATCCGCCCTGCATCACCAGGCCGAAGCGAAAGGCCTTGATCAATCCACGTCCGCTTTCACCGGCTTTCGGTTTGAGCTGGAAGGTGACCTGCGGCAGATCGATCACCACGCGATAAGGATCGGCGAGCGTAAAGGCGCGCATACCGACCTTGGCGCTGAGATCGACGACGAAGCGGGTCTGATTCTCATCCCCTCCGATCCGGGTATCGGTGGCGAGAGGCAAACCGGCGGCGGTGGCGGGCGTAATCCACCCCGTCGGCAACGCCGCAGGCGGGCCGGCGAGCATGGCCGCGCCGGCGAGCGTCAGAATGAGGCTTTTCGCCCGGACAGACATCGAATCCCAGCCCTCCGTGCCTCTCCTTACTCCATAAGCGGGGTACAGTGAATCGGAACTTAAAAGGGTCCCCTAACCGCCCACCCGGCCACTTTTTTTGCTCCACCCAGCATGCTTGCTATCGGGGACCGGCGGCCTTAAGAAAGGTCTGCTGACGGTTCCAAGTCCCGGTTGTATCGCGTTCGGGCATCCGGCACGTCCGCTCCGGGATCGTCCTCATACCGAGGCCGATACGGTGGGCGTCCGGGGCCAGCTTTCTGACCCCTTTGCCGATGCCCTTGTTGAACGGCCGGATTGTCCGCACGGCGGAAGCCCTGCGAGGCGGCGTGTCGCCGCCAGCCCTCAGCGCCAGAAACCACGGCCGCGTTCGCGCTGCCGTCGCTACGGGCCCGAAGTCATGGCCAATATACGCCTCAAGATTCGGCTTCCTCGCCAGCGCGGAGCTTCCGCGCCTGTGTGCCATGCCGCGTCGGCGCTTGCGCCCGCTTCAGCCACCAATCCATGCCCCATTATTTCAACCAGAAATCAGGCAACCCGCGCCTTGCGCCGCCCCTCGCCTCCGTTGCGTTCGACGGCGCCGGCGGGCCGCGTTGCCGCTATGAGAAAAATCAATGGCCAACAAAATGCTAATCGACGCGACCCATCCGGAGGAAACCCGGGTGGTAGTTCTGCGCGGCAATCGCGTCGAAGAATTCGACTTCGAGTCCGCCACCCGTAAACAGCTTCGCGGCAATATCTATCTAGCCAAGGTCACGCGTGTGGAGCCGTCGCTCCAGGCCGCCTTCGTGGATTATGGCGGCAATCGCCATGGCTTCCTGGCTTTCTCCGAAATTCATCCGGACTACTATCAGATCCCGGTCGCCGACCGGCAGGCGCTGATCGAAGAAGATGAGCGCGCCGCCCGCGCCGCGGACGCCGAGGCCGACAGCCGGGCTGGCCGGCGGCGTGGCCGCCATCGCGGCGCGCAGCGCCAGGACGATACCGTCAAAAGCGAACCGATCGAGGAGCGCGCAGGCCGGGAATGCGCAGGCCTCGGACGAAACGGTGACCGATATTTTCCGCGGCGAGGCTCCTTCCGACATCCAGCTGGATCCCGACCCGTCGACAGAGCCATCGACGCCGGAACATCTCGCCGCCGCCGATCTCGTTCCGGAAGAACCGATCGGCATGATCCAGCAGGCGGAGTCGGAACACACACCCGAAACCGACAGCAGCGAACCGGTTGCCGATACGGCCGAGCGTGAAGACCTGGCTGCCGCCGAGCTAACGCCGGACGAGCCGATCGGGATGATCCAGCAGGCGGAGACATCGGAACAGGAAGCCGACGCCGACCGCGTTGGCGTCACTTCCACCGGCGACGATGCAGGCAATGGCGCCGAAGAAGTGGAACATGAAGAGCCGCCGGTGGAATCCGTCGGCGGCGCTGATGCCCTGGAGGAAGTGCCGGAGCGCATGCCGCGCGGCCGCCGGCAATACAAGATTCAAGAAGTGATCAAGCGCCGGCAGGTGATGCTGGTGCAGGTGGTGAAGGAAGAGCGCGGCACCAAGGGCGCGGCATTGACCACCTATCTCTCTCTCGCCGGCCGTTATTCGGTATTGATGCCGAATACCGCGCGCGGCGGCGGCATCAGCCGCAAGATCACCGATTCCAGCGACCGCAAGCGGTTGAAGGAAATCGCCCAGGAGCTGGAAGTGCCGGAAGGCATGGGCGTGATCCTGCGCACCGCGGGCGCCAGCCGCACCAAGACAGAGGTCAAGCGCGATTTCGAATATCTGTTGCGCATGTGGGAGACGGTGCGCGACCTGACGCTGAAATCCACCGCGCCGAAGCTCACTTATGAGGAAGGCTCGCTGGTCAAGCGCTCGATCCGCGATCTCTATAATAAAGACATCGACGAGGTCATCGTCGGCGGCGAGGAAGCCTACAAGGACGCCAAAGAGTTCATGCGCATGCTCATGCCGAGCCATGCGAAGAACGTGAAGCCCTACAAGGACGTCCAGCCGCTGTTCACGCGTTACGGGATCGAGAGCCAGCTCGACGCCATGTTCTCTCCCACCGTGCAACTGCGCTCTGGCGGCTACATCGTGATCAACCAGGCCGAAGCGCTGGTCGCCATCGACGTCAATTCCGGCCGTGCCACGCGTGAGCACCATATCGAAGATACCGCGCTGAAGACCAACCTAGAGGCGGCGGAAGAAGTTGCGCGCCAGTTGCGCATGCGCGACCTCGCGGGATTGATCGTTATCGACTTCATCGACATGGAGGAGAAGCGCAACAACCGTGCGGTCGAGCGCAAGCTGAAGGAATGCCTCAAGCACGACCGCGCGCGCATCCAAGTCGGCGGCATTTCGCATTTCGGGCTGCTGGAAATGTCGCGCCAGCGCATTCGCACCAGCGTGCTCGAAAGTTCGACGGAGAAATGCCCGGCCTGCGGCGGCACCGGGCATGTGCGCTCGGTCGCCTCGGTGGCGTTGCAACTGTTGCGCGCGCTGGAAGAAACGCTGATCAAAAGCGCCACGCATAATCTTATCGTGCGCACCCGCGCCGAAGTTGCGATCTATGTGCTCAACCACAAGCGCGCGCATCTGCGCAGCCTGGAGGAGCGCTTCCGCGTCACGCTGACGATCACGACCGATCCCAGCATCACCGGCCAGGTTTCTTTCGCCATCGACCGCGGCGAGCAGGTGCATACGGCGGAAGCGGCCAAAGCGTTGCTGGCGGCGCAGCCGATCCCGCTGATCCCCTTCGCCGAAGAAGAGACCGAAGACGAAGAATTCGAGGACGCGCTCGAGGACGAAAGCCAGGCTGAAGCCGGCGACGCGCAGCCGGAGGCGGCCCGCGGCGAGGATGGCATCCCGCGCCGCAAGCGCCGACGCCGCCGCGGCCGGCGCGGCAGTGGAGAGCCGCGCGAGCCGCGCGAAACGACAGGCGAGCCGCAGCCGGCCATGGAGGCCGAAGCGGCCGAGGAGGAAGGCTTCGGCGACGACGATGAGCAGCAATCCGCTGACCGCAGTTCGCTGGTCGGCGAAAACGGCAAGCCACGCGAGGGCGAGCCTCGCCGCCGCCGGCGAGGACGTCGTGGCGGCCGCCGCAACCGGCGCGACCGCGAAGGCGCCATGAATAGCGAGCAGCGCAGCGAGCAGGAAAGCGGTGTGCGCCAGCCTTACATTCTGGACAGCGACATTGCCGAAGCGACGCCAGCCCCGCAAATGGAGCCGCTCGAGGTAACGGAAATGGGGCCCTTCGGGGAAGACCAGCGCGGCGGTCCTGCCGCCGTGACGGCGCCGCCGGTGCCGCCCGCAGAGCCGATAGCGGCTGCGCAGCCGGAGCAGCCCCAGCAGCCGAAGCGCCGTTCCACCATTCGCGAGCCCGCGCCGAATTTCAGCTCCGGCCAGGGCTTCACGCCGCCGCCGCGTCCGGAGCCGACCCCGTCGGCGGCGCCCGAGCCCCCGGCGCCGTCCGATGAATCGTCCGGCGAGGAAGCCACGCCGCGCAAAACCGGCTGGTGGGCGAAGCGGGTGTTTGGCGACAAGGGCTAACCAGTTCGGCGGCGCGAGATCCGCGCCGCCCATCGCCGCGACGCTAGCTGACGCTATCTGCGGGCTGCAGCAGCCGGACCGCCCAGGCACGGTAGAGATGCGATGACATCGCGGCAAAGGCGGCGAAGGTGAGGCCGCTCACCGCTGCGACGCCAAGCGACATATAATATCCAGCCTAACCTCGAAGTCGCCGGAGTCACTTCCCACAAAACTTCAATAAGCATCCCGGCGACGAGCACGGGAAAGAATGTGACAAATCGAGATGCAAAAGCGCCCGAAAGAAACGGGTGTCTCTGCACCGCGTTGCCGAAGGCTTGGCTCCGGGCGCGTCGACCGCAATGGCGGGAAACAAGATCCATGTGCCCACGAGAACGGCATATCGCCATGAGCGCAAAGACCGCCAGCGCGCCGACGATATAGATATCCGTCGCTCTCCTCAGCGGCCAACATCAGGGAGTCAGCACCAGGATGATTCATGAGCGCGCTGTATGCGCAAAAAACCTGCGGAAGCGTGGACTGGACAGTTCAGAACGTAACGCCGCGCGTTTCGCCGAGCAGAACGTACCGGTTGATGGCAATGGCGGCGGGCGTGAGAACAAAGCTTAACAAGATAATCGAAACCGCCAACCTTAAAAGCTGCAGCGGCACCGTCGTTTCTGGAGCGGCGGCCTGCCGGAGAGCTTCGTTCATTGCCGCGTCCACGGCCATCACGACAAAGACAATAGCAGCCATCATCGGCATGCTTGCGGAGCGCCGCCAGGCCGTCGCGCCAGCCGAGAAATGCCGTCCGGAAAACCGGAAGCTTCGTCGCTCGATGCGATCCCTTCTTCTCCGTCAACCATTCCCCGATCCGCGCCACCGCCTCGCGCATATCGGCGGCGGAGCCGGCGTAGGAAAAGCGCAGGAATTCCTTGCCATGCAGCGGATCGAAGTCGAGCCCCGGCGTCGCCGCAACGCCCGCCTGCTCCAGCATGCGCTTGGCGAAATCGATGCTGTCATCGGTGAAGCGCGAAACGTCGGCATAGAGATAGAAGGCGCCGTCCACCGGCAGGAAACGATCGAGCCCGATTTTGGGCAGAGCCTTCCAGCAGAATGCGCCGGTTCTCCTCGTAGCCGTGTTTGACCGCCTCCATTTCGTCGCGCCCGTCGAAGGCAGCTTCCGCCGCGATCTGCGAGAGCGTCGGTACCGAGATCGCCAGATTCTGTTGCAGGCGCTCGATCGGACGTACCAGGACTTCCGGTGCCACCAGCCAGCCGACGCGCCAGCCGGTCATGCAAAAATATTTGGAAAAGGAATTCACCACGAGCGTGTCGGGTGAAAGCCGCGCCGCGGTCTCCGCCGGCAATGCATAGTCGAGCCCGTGGTAGATCTCATCGGAGATCACCCGGATGCTTTCGGCCTCCGCCACTTCGATCAGGGCGCGCAGTGCCGCGGCTTCCATCATCGTGCCGGTCGGATTGGCGGGGCTTGCAATCACGACGCCTTTGAGCGGCTTGCGCCGGTGTTCGGCAAGCAGCGCCTCCGATGGAATCGCCCAGCGCGTTTCTGCCGAGGTCTGGATCAGCACCGGTTCGCAGCCGAGCGCGGACAGGATGTGCCGGTACGGCGGATAGCCGGGGTTGGCGAGCGCGATGCGATCGCCGGCCTCGAACATGGACAGGAACGCGAGGATGAATCCGCCCGACGATCCGGTGGTCACGATGATTCGGGCTGGATCGACCGAGAAACCGTATTGCTCGGCATAATGCCCCGCAATACGCCGGCGCAGCGAGGGAATGCCGAGCGCCTCCGTATAACCCAGGTAGCTTCCCGACAAGGCCGCGCGCGCCGCAGCCAGAGCGGTCGAAGGCGCGGACGCCGCCGGCTGCCCCACTTCCATATGAATGACGCGGCCGCCCGCGGCCTCGATGCGAGCCGCCGCCGCCATCACATCCATGACGATGAAGGGCGGCACATTGCTGCGCAGCGACGGCGAAATCAACCGTTTGGCCTTTTCAAGCATGGCGCCGAAGTTTCATTGCTGTGCCGGCGGCGGGCGTGCACCGCCCCGCTGTTGCCGCATTCCACCGCTTCCCTGCGACGGGGCGCGAAGCGGCCGCGGCGGGGTGTTTGAGGCCGATTAGCGTGGGATTCAGGGTGTTCCAGAACATCTGTTGACCGCTGTGGCTCACATCCCTAGCGTGCGGGCGCATGATCCCGAAAGCGAAAACCAGTTTCCGGTAAGATCATGCGCCATGTTTATAAGTTAGCGCGCGAACCGCGGATGAGTATACGCAATCTGCGCAAGCTCGATTGCGTCGCAACTGGTTTCCACTTTGCTGGTTGCGCGCGTGGCACAGTTTGAGATCGTGAAGTGATGAGCCTGGCGGAAAGAACTAGCAAGGGACAGCGCACGACGCCAGCTTCCCGGCTCGCGGCATTGGCAGTGGCAACGCTTGCCGCAATGCCTGCGGCTGCGCAGGCACAGGGCCTGCCGCTCATCCGCGACGCGGAAATCGAGCAGCTGTTGCGCGACTACAGCGCGCCGGTCCTGCGCGCCGCCGGATTGGCGCAGCAGAATATCCGCATCGTCGTTATCAATGAACGCGCCTTTAACGCCTTCGTTGCCGATGGCCGCCGCATCTTCATCAATACTGGGACGCTAAGCGAGGCGGCGACGCCGAACGAGGTTATTGGCGTTCTGGCGCATGAGACCGGGCATCTCGCCGGCGGTCACCTTGCCAAACTGCGCGAGCAGTTGAGGTCGGCCTCGACCCAATCGATCATAGCCATGGTCCTGGGCCTCGGTGCGGTCGTGGCCGCTTCCCAAAGCGGCAGCGCCAATGCCGCGAATGTCGGCGCGGCTGCGGTGACCGCGCCGCAGGAAATGATCCGCCGTTCCTTGCTCGCCTATCTGCGCGCGCATGAAGAACAGGCCGACCGCGCGGGCGTTAAATTGCTCAACGCGACCCAGCAATCGCCCAAGGGCATGCACGACACCTTCAAGCGGCTGGCGGATGAATTGCTGTTCGCAGCACGCTTCGCCGATCCATATTTGCAATCGCATCCGATGCCGACCGAGCGCGTGGCCGCGCTGGGTGAACTCGCCAAGGCGAGCCCATTTTGGGACAAGAAAGACCCCGCCGATTTGCAACTGCGCCATGACCTTATGCGCGCTAAGCTCTCCGGCTTCATCGACCGGCCGGACACGGTCGCGCGACGCTATCCTGCCAGCGACACCAGTCTGGCGGCGCGCTATGCTCGCGCCATATCAGCTTATCGTCATTCGGATCTGCGCGGCGCCCTGGCCCAGATTGATAGCCTGATCCAGGCGCAGCCGAGCAACCCTTATTTCTATGAGCTCAAGGGTCAGGCACTGCTGGAAAGCGGCCAGCCGGCCGCGGCTATTGCGCCGCTGCGGCATGCGGCGAAAATCGCGCCCAATCCCGCGCTGATTTCAGATCATGCTGGCGCAAGCGCTGATTGCTTCCAAAGAGAGCAAATACGCGGAGGAAGCGGTGACGTTGTTGCGCGGCGCGCTCGCCAAGGAGCCGGAAAGCCCCGATGCCTATACCCAGCTGGCGATGGCCTTCGGCCGCAAGGGCGATCTTGCTGAGGCGGACCTCGCTTCCGCCTTAGCGGCGGTGATGCGCGGCGATGCGCGCACCGCCCGCGATCTCGCCACCCGCGCAAAGACCCGCTTTCCGGTCGGCAGCCCGGGTTGGGTAAAGGCCGACGACATCATTTCTTCGCAAGCCAAAGTCAATTGACGCCGAGAAGGACCCGCTGATGACATCGCTCCTGCGTTTTTCCGCCGCCACCACGGCCCTTCTTTTCGCGGTGCTTTTGCTGCCGGCTGGCGCCCAGACCATCTCTCCTGACCAGCGCAAGGAGATCGAACGCATCGTAAAGGATTATCTCGTCAAGAACCCCGAGGTGCTGCAGGAAGCCTATATCGAATTGGAGAAGCGCCAGGCCGCCGCCGAGGCCGCCAAGCATCAGAGCGCGGTGAAGGATCACGCGGAGGCGCTATTCAATTCCAAACGGCAGGTCGTGCTCGGCAACCCAAAGGGGGACGTCACGATGGTCGAGTTCTTCGATTACAACTGCGGCTACTGCAAACGCGCGCTCTCCGACATGCTTGAACTGATGAAAAGCGACTCGAAGCTCAGAGTCGTGCTGAAGGAATTCCCGGTGCTCGGCGAAGCCTCGATCGAGGCCGCGCGGGTTTCTGTCGCAGCGCGCATGCAGGATTCGACTGGCAAAAAATACCTCGACTTCCATCAGAGGCTGCTCGGCAGCCGGGGCTCCATCGGCCGGGCGCAGGCGCTGTCGGCCGCCAAGGACGCCGGCTTCGACATGAGCCGGCTGGAAAAGGACGCGGCCAGTGACGAGCCGAAGGCGACCCTCGAAGAGAGCTTTAAGCTTGCCGACGCGCTGGGCCTGAGCGGCACGCCGAGCTACGTGGTTGGTTCGGAAGTCGTGATCGGCGCGGTCGGGCTGGCGAATCTGCAGCAGAAGGTCAACGCCGCCCGCTGCGGAAAAGCCACCTGCTGAGCTCCAGCAACAGACCGCCAGCGGCTTTATCGATAAATGGACCCGGTTCGTTCCGCTCCGGCTTCCCCTTGCGCGCGCAGCCACTTATAAAAGCACGGCTTGCGCGCCTGTTATTCCTGATCCCGCGCCGAAATTGCCGATAATCAGTCATGGCCAAAACCATCTACATCCTCAACGGCCCCAACCTGAACCTGCTCGGCACACGAGAGCCGGAGAAGTATGGGCGCGCGACGCTGAAGGATGTGGAGGCTCTGTGCCGCAAGGCCGCCCAGACGCACGGCTTCACCATCGAATTCCGCCAGTCGAACCGCGAAGGCGAGCTGATCGACTGGATACACGAAGCGCGCAGCAACAAGGCTGCCGGTATCATCATCAATGCGGCCGGTTATTCTCATTCATCGGTATCGATTCACGACGCTCTCCTGGCGGCGAATACGCCGGTGATCGAAGTGCACATCACCAATATCCATGCGCGAGAAAGTTTTCGTCATCATTCCTTCGTCGCCATGGCCGCCAAGGCGAGCCTTTGCGGCTTTGGGATCGATCGGCTACGCGCTCGCGATTGCCGGTCTCGCCGCCATCAACGGTGCCAAGAAAAAGAGTTGAACCGTGGCCTCCAAGCCGAAGGAAAAATCCGCTTCTGAAGCCAAGTCCGCCGTGGACAAGGATCTGATCCGCGAACTCTCCGCGCTGCTGGAAGAAACCGGCCTGAGTGAAATCGAGATCGAACAGTCCGGGCTGCGCGTGCGCGTGGTGCGCGGCAGCCAGTTCACCGCCGGCGGCGCCGACAGCGCCAATGTCGGGCGCGCCCGCTGTGGCTTCCCTCGGCATCACCTCCGCGGCGGCACCCGATCCCGCCAAACATCCCGGCGTCGTCGCATCGCCCATGGTGGGCACCGCCTATCTCGCAGCCGAGCCGGGCGCCCGTCCCTTTGTCGAGGTCGGCAGCGAGGTGCTGGCTGGCCAGACCCTGCTGATTGTCGAGGCGATGAAGACAATGAACCAGATCCCGGCGCCGCGCGCCGGTACCGTGAAGCAGATACTGATCGAGGACGGCCGGCCGGTGGAATTCGGCGAGCCGCTGATGATCATCGAGTAACGCGATGGATCGCAACACTCACGCTTCCTTCTTCGCCTCCCCCCTTGCGGGGGAGGCGTCGAGCGCGCCTCGCTGCCGCGCGGAGGGGGGTGAGCAACAAATGTCGGCGCAAGTTTTTACCCCCCTCCCCAGCCCTCCCCCGCAAGGGCGGAGGGAGTAGCAATGTTCGACAAAATTCTGATCGCCAACCGTGGCGAAATCGCCTTGCGTGTGTTGCGCGCCTGCAAGGAGCTGGGCATCGCCACCGTGGCGGTGCATTCCACCGCCGATGCCGACGCGATGCATGTACGGCTTGCCGACGAGAGCGTTTGCATCGGGCCGCCGCCGGCGCGCGACAGCTACCTCAATATTCCTGCATTGCTGGCCGCTGCCGAAATCACCGGCGCCGACGCCGTGCATCCCGGCTATGGGTTCCTGTCGGAAAACGCCCGCTTTGCCGAAATCCTCGGTGAGCACAAAGTGCAATTCATCGGGCCGAAGCCCGAGCACATCCGCCTGATGGGCGACAAGATCGAGGCCAAGCGCACCGCCAATCGGCTCGGCATCCCGGTGGTGCCCGGCTCCGAGGGCGGCGTGAGGACCGACGGCGAGGCGCTCGCCATCGGCCGCCAGATCGGATTCCCTGTGTTGGTGAAGGCCGCGGCCGGCGGCGGCGGGCGCGGCATGAAAGTCGCCCATAGCGAAGCCGAGCTTTCCAACGCTCTCTCCACCGCGCGTTCCGAAGCGCAGGCTGCTTTCGGCGATGACGCCGTCTATCTGGAAAAATATCTGCAGAAGCCGCGTCACATCGAGATCCAGGTACTGGGCGATGGCCGCGGCAACGCCATCCATCTGGGCGAGCGTGACTGCTCGCTGCAGCGCCGGCATCAGAAGGTGTGGGAGGAAGGCCCCTCGCCCGCGCTGAACGTGGCCGCGCGCGATGCGATCGGGGAAACCGTCGCCGCCGCCATGCGCGAACTGAATTATCTCGGCGTCGGCACGGTCGAATTCCTCTACGAGGACGGCCAGTTCTATTTCATCGAGATGAATACCCGCATTCAGGTCGAACATCCGGTAACCGAGATGATCACCGACATCGATCTGGTGCTGGAGCAGATCCGCGTGGCGGCCGGCGGCGAACTCCCGTTGACGCAGAATGATGTGAAATTCCACGGTCACTCGATCGAATGCCGCATCAATGCGGAAAACCCGATCTCCTTCCGCCCCTCGCCCGGAAAAATTCTGCACTATCACGCACCGGGCGGGCTTGGCGTGCGCATCGATTCAGCGGTCTACCAGGGCTATAGCATCCCGCCTTATTACGATTCCCTCGTCGGCAAGCTGATCGTACACGGCAAGACCCGGCCGGAATGTCTGATGCGGCTCAAGCGCGCGCTCGACGAATTGGTGGTGGACGGGATCGAGACCACGCTGCCGCTGTTCCGCGCGCTGGTGCGGGAGCCCGCTATTATCGACGGCGATTACCACATTCATTGGCTCGAGCAGTTCCTCGCGGGCGGCGGGATGGAAGAGTAACAGCGGTTACGCACGGGCCGTAGGAGTTGCCTCACCCGGTCGCTTCGCTCACGACCTCTTTCCACGGAAGAGGTGAAGAAGGCGGCATCGCTCCTTTCCGGTGCGATGCGACAAGCCGCATCAGCAGGGCGCCGGCATCGCGGGGATCGTAAGGCTTCGGCAGGAACGCCGCGCGTGGCACCAACCGCTCGCGATCGGTCGGACGCCACCGTCCGGAGGCATAGACGACCGGCATCTCCGGCCGGAGCGAACGCACGCGGCTTGCCAGTTCTGAACCGTTCATACCTCCCGGCAAGTGGATATCGGTGAACAGCGCATCGACCGCCGCTCCAGATTCAACATAGCGCAGCGCGTCGGCCCCGTTCGACGCCACGAACACATGAAAGCCCTGCTCTTGCAGCGCTTCGGCGACCATTTCGGCGATCAGAGCTTCGTCTTCCACGACCAGGATGGTGGCCCCTGTCGGTACCGGGTGCATCTGCCCCATGACGGTCCTCCTCCTCGCATCAGTCTCGAGTAGGGAACCGCTCCCTTGCGCTTTTGTTTTCAAACTTTCGCCAATTTAAAGACTTCATCCCTAGCGTCCGGTTAATGCGTAGAGGCTGCTCCACATTCTTCGGCTAGCATCGTAAATTGCAAAAGCCTTGTATTCGCAGGAGTACCTATGGCAAGCCGCGACAACGCCGCCGTCGAGATCACACCGGAGGTTTTGCTGAAGGCCTATGCCTGCGGCATCTTTCCGATGGCGGAGAGCGCCTATGATAACGCGCTTTATTGGATCGAGCCCGAGCAGCGCGGCATCATTGCGTTCGATCGATTCCATGTGCCGGCCCGGCTCGCGCGCACGGTGCGGTCCGACCGTTTCACGGTCACCGTTAATCGCGATTTCGAGGCGGTGATCGCAGGTTGCGCAGCGCCCCAGCCGGGACGTGGTCGCACCTGGATCAATGGCCGCATCCGCAATCTGTATCGCAAGCTGCACGAGCGCGGCCATTGCCACAGCATCGAGGTATACCAGCAGGATGAACTCGTTGGCGGACTTTACGGCGTCAGTCTCGCCCGCGCCTTCTTCGGCGAGAGCATGTTCCATCGCGCCCGCGACGCTTCCAAGGTGGCGCTGGTGCATCTCGTGGCGCGGCTGCGCGTCGGCGGCTTCGCGCTGCTCGATACGCAATTCGTCACCGATCACCTGAAGACGTTCGGCGCCACCGAGGTACCGCGTCGCCAATATCACAAACAGCTGGAGGCGGCGCTGGTCGGCCGAGCCGACTTCGCCGCTCTGCCGGTCGACCGCCCGCTGCCCGGCGCCGAAGCGTTGCGACACGCGCTCTCCAACTAAACTAGAAATCGCGTGGCGGTGCCCGGCGCTGTTGCGGGGCCGACTGGCTTTGCTGCTGTGAAGGCTGCTGCTGCGCCGCCGGCTGTCTTTGCTGTTGTTGCTGGCTGCGGGTCGAGCGCTGTGCTGTGCGCTTCAGGCTCCGGCGCTGCTTCGGCGACCGCGCCGCCTTTGCAGTCGGTGAGCCAGATATCGTAGATCGGATGCTCCACCGCATGGAGTCCCGGGACTCGCCGCGAACATCCAGCCGGTATAGATCCGGCGGATTTCGCCTTGCAGCGTCACCTCATCCACCTCGATGAACGCGTCGGTATGCGGCGTCTCGGTCGGCGGTCGCGTGTAACAGGCGCGCGGCGTCACCTGCAGCGCGCCGAACTGCACGGTCTCGTCGATCGCCACGTCGAAGCTGGTGATGCGGCCGGTGATTTTGTCGAGACCGGCGAACACCCCGGTGGGATTGGGCACCTTGTTGCCCGGCGGTTGTGTGGCGACCTCGTCGGTCGGCGCCGCCGCCTCGGGCGGCGGCTGCTGTTGTTGTTGCTGCGGGGCGCCGCGCGCCGGGCGTTGCCCGGGCTGCATTGAGCCGGCGGGTGGCGCCGGCGCATTCGACGTGACGGGAGGTGGCGCGGCGCCGCCCGGCGGCGGCGGCAGCGGCTGGGATTGGATATTGCCCTGCGGCTGTCTCGGCCGGCTCGGAGGACCCGGCGGTTGCAGGGTCGGCGGTGGATCGTCCAGACGCTGTTGCGGTTGTTGCCGGCCCGGCTACGGCCTTGCGGCGGCCGCGGCGGATCGTTGCCGAAGATCGAGCCGAATTGCGCGCCCGCAGGCGTCGCCGCGAGCGATAGGCCCATGACAGCGAGCAGGATGAAGGGGAGAAATTCGGACATTGGCCACACCGCGCATCACGCGCTTAGTGCATGATCCGGCGAAGTGGAATCCGGTTCGCCGACAAGGTCATGCACCACCTTAATAGTTAGCGCGCGATCCGTACGCAAAACCGGTACCCACTTTTGCTGATCGCGCGCTTGCCCCGGTTAACACGGAGAATACGGCCGGGAAAGGGCGAGTCCGCGGCGTGACGGCACCGAGCGGGATCACGAGCCGTCGCCGGGCACCCAGGCCTTGTAGTCGCCGGTGGCCGTCGGGCGTCGTCCGGCAGCCAAGGTCGAGCCTGGCGGCCGATAGGCGGCCGGCGTACCGGTGAGATTCGGCAAATGCGGTTTCTCCCATTCATTCGGCCGATAATTCTCCTGCGTCGGCGGCACGTCCACGGTGTGATGCATCCAGCCATGCCAGGCCGGCGGGATTCTGGAAGCTTCAGCATCTCCGTTGTAGATCACCCAGCGGCGTTCCAAGCCGAGGCTTGGGTCGATGGCGCCGTCCTTGGTTCGATAATAGCGGTTGCCGGCTTCATCTTCGCCCACCAACTCGCCGTAGCGGCGCGTCCAGAGCAGCGTGCCGAAAGTGGCGCCGTTCCACCAGGTGAAGAAGAGCTGCAGGAAGCGTTTCATCGTGCGTGAAGCCCGTCGTTGCGCGGTCTAGTGTCCCGAATCCGAAGTTCGCGCCCACCGTGCTGCTTCGGATTCAAAGAGCCACTAGAAATCGTATAGCGTTGCAAGGTGTGGCTTTTGGTTCAGAAGTTCCCTCCCAACCAGCCGCGAGGATTGGGGGAACTTCTGAACCGCGCACACCTAGTTCGTTCTGCCACCCAGCATCCAAGCTGTCCAGCGAGGCCAGCGGTGCATAAGCCAGTGAGATTTCTGCATCTGTGGCAAAAAGGTGACGGTAGGGCGACGAGCGATGAGCTAATAATCAACGCCTCAGCCGGCATCGCCGGATGTAGGAAGCGGCAGGGCAAGATGCGCGCGGGCAAATCCATTGCGAAGGCCGCATTCGTTGCGACCATCACTTCGCTGACCGCGTCTGCGCTTTCCGCTGCGGACTTGCCTGCGCAGACCAAGGCCCGGCCGGCGGCGATTGCGGCACTTACTGCAGCCGACTGGACGGGCTTCTACCTCGGCGTCTATGCCGGCGTCGGCGTGCAGCGGTCAGAAGGGGGCGACCCCACCGGATCCACGGGCCCTGGCGGTGTCGAATTTATCGGACAAGGATTCACCGGCGGCGGGACTGCAGGTTACAATTATCAACTCTATCCCAACTGGGTCGTGGGTCTGGAAGGCGATTTCGGATATCTCGGCCTTGATCGGGCCTTCACAGATTATTTCCCCGACCAACGCTTCAATTCAAAAACGTCGTGGATCGGTACCGTGCGCGGAAGAGTTGGCTATACCACCGGCCCGACGCTTACCTATGTCACCGGCGGCGCGGCCTTTGTGCATTTTACCGACGTCAATGACGGCAGCAGGTTTGGTTTTGCCTCTCGCAGCAGTTCGAGAACAAATGGCGGCTTCGCCATCGGCAGCGGCGTCGAGACCCGATTAGGCGGTAACTGGACCGCGAAAGCTGAACATCTGCATGTTGATGTCGGCGACGGCGACCCGCTCCTGAGCGGAGATGCGATCAAAGTCGACAAACACCGCTATCAGCAGATGAAATTCGGGGTGAATTACCTATTCGGTGACAGACCGCAACCCGTCATGGCTTCATATAATTGGACCGGTGCTTACGCCGGCTTCGTCGGTGGATCGGCGGTATCGTCGACCGAGGGCAGCGATCCCTCGGGCGCCAGGGGCGGCGTTATCAACAACAACGGCACCGGCTTCACCGCCGGCGGCATCGCCGGCTACAACTGGCACCTCGCGCCACAATGGGTTTTGGGCGTGGAAGGGGATTTCAGTTGGCTCGGAATCGACCACCGCAGCGCCGACTACTTTGATCATCCCGCCTCGCTCGGCGTGGAAACAAACTGGGTTGCAACCGCGCGGGCGCGGGTTGGCTACAGCACCGGAGCCGCGCTGCTTTATCTCACCGGTGGCGCTGCTTGGGTGAACCTGCAAGACAGCTTTCAAGGATCGCGTTTCAGTTCCCGTGGACCGCGGGTCTCCAGCACCGAAACCCTTAGCGGGCTGACCGTTGGCGGCGGCATTGAGGCGCCGTTCTTTATTCCCGGCTGGATGTCGCGGACCGAATATCTTTTCGTCACTGCCGGCGACGGCGGCACCTTGGCCTCATTCGGTGATCGTTTCCGTGCAGACCACGATTTCCATCTGTTCCGCTTCGCACTGGTACGGAATTTCGCAGCCGGCTGGAATTGACACGGCGGGCTTTGCTGCGGTTCGGCGGGCCGAATTGAGGTCCGCCATTTGAGGGGGGCGGCAGGGGCCGGCGTTTGCGCGCCGGCCCTTTTCTTTGCCGCGTACCGCGCACGAGGAGATGCTTATGTTTGAACGCAGCCGCGAGGCATTGATTCAGATCCGCGACGCGTTGGGTTTTGCACCGGATTGGATCGTGGCCCTGATCATCCTGGCGCTGTCGGCAACCTTGGCACTCGGCATACATAGCCTCGCAATGCGCTTGCTGCAGCAGATATTTGGCCAGCCGCATTCCGGCAAGTCGGTGCTTGCGGCAATCGGCGGGCCAACGCGCCTGGCATTGATCGTTCTTGGCCTCAGCATTGCGCTGCCAACGGTGCCGCTGTCGCCCGAAACCAGAGCCCTGCTCGTGCGACTGCTGCTCGTCACAGGGATAGGCCTGATCGGCTGGACCGCAATCACGGCGCTTAACACCGCCGCCACTTTGCATTTGGTGCGCTTTCGTACCGACAGCGAAGACGATCTGCACGCCCGCAAGCATGTCACCCAGATCCGCATTCTGCTTCGCATTATCGATGCGGTAATCATCACCATCACCGTGGCCGCCGCGCTGATGACCTTCGAACCGGTGCGGCAGTATGGAGTAAGCCTGTTTGCCTCCGCCGGCGTGGCCGGGCTGGTGGTCGGCTTCGCCGCGCGGCCGGTGCTGAGCAATCTGCTGGCCGGCGTGCAGCTGGCTGTGACGCAGCCAATTCGCATCGACGATACCGTGATGATCGAGAATGAAATGGGGCGGATCGAGGAGATCACCGCGACTTATGTCGTTGTGCGATTGGCGGATCTGCGGCGGCTGATCGTGCCGCTGACTTATTTCATTGAGAAGCCGTTCCAGAACTGGTCGCGCGAAGGTTCCGACATCATTGCGAGCGTTGTGCTCTATGTCGAATACGCCACGCCGGTTGCGCGCGTGCGCGAGAAGGCCAAGGACCTGGCCGAGCAGTCGCCGCTCTGGAATCGCAAGACTTTCAAACTCCAGGTGTCGGATTCCAAAGAAAACGTGATGGAGCTGCGGATTCTGCTGAGCGCAAACTCCGCATCTGCGGCTTCAGACCTGCGTTGCGAGATCCGTGAAAAGCTGATCGATTTTCTGCTGCGGGATTATCCAGCGGCGTTTCCGCGACGTCCGCTGCCGCCGCAATCTGCCGAGCAGCCGAGCGCGGTCACCCCCGCTTCACCTTAGCTGCGGGAAGTCGAACCCCGCCGCTTTCCAGCGCGCGTGCAGAGCGGGACTGAGCAGCTTGTCGATGAAAGCGCGGGCGGTGTCCTGCGCCCTGCTGGCAGTGAATAGACCCGCGCAATAGGTCGTCACCGCCTGCAACGGTTCAGGCAGCGGACCGGCAATGACCGCGCCCTTTACCGCCACGATCTCGCTGAACTGCGTCATGCCGAGCTCGGCCTCACCCTGCGCCACCGCCTGGGCGGTGAAAAAGCCGTTCTTCTGCCACTGCACCTTGGGCTTAATGGTCGCGGCGATGCCCATGCGCTCCAGCAGGCCGGCGAGATAAATGCCGGCGGTGCCGCCAACGCCCGGATCGGTGAGCGCGATCGAGCGCGCATTGAGCAGCATCTGCTTGAAAGCTTCGGGCGTCGAAAAGTCCGGGCGCGGCGCGCCTTCGCGGATGGCGACCCCGATGCCGACGCGGCCGAGATCCCAGCGGCCGGTGAGCGTGCCCACTTGCTGCAGCTTCTCCAGCACTGGCGGGATGAGAATTGCAATGTCCGCGGTTTCGCCCGCCTCGATCCTGCCCTGCAAGGCGCCGACCGGCGCAAAGAAATGATCGTTGGTTTCGCCGGTTTCCTGCGCGAAGGCTTCGCAGGCCGGCTGCACGACTTCTTTCACCGCCAAAGCACTGAGAATTTTCATGGGTCCCCTGTCGGCATCCTTTGGCGCACGCATCTACCCGGCGATAGCTATGTCGCATCGCCGAGAGTGATGAGCCGTCCACGATTTAAAACGAAAGTGTGACCACCTTGGCGCGGGCAGCGGCTGCTTCAGATGCATTCGAGCAGAATACCCGGACGGGAATCTGCATTTGCTGCGCGCGGTAGGTGCCTTTCGGCTTGATCGTCAGGCGCACTCTCTTGGCGGTGCCGGCCGCCAGATCAAACACCTCATTGACGGCGCCTTGTGGAATCCCAGCCACTGTGACTTGAAAGCTCGACACCGCCGCAAGCGGCGCGTCCGGGGCCAGCGCACAGCCGATCGCCGCTGTAGCGCCGGTGTTGCGAACAACGACATCGAAATTCGCGGGGACGGTTGGGCTCGCGGTAGCGGATAGCGGTGACACCGAGGTGGTTAATGTCGTCGGTGCAGGCAAGCCTTTTCCAACCATGAAGGCGTGTTCTGACGTCCGGCCTTCAAGCTGAACCTGCACCCTCCAACGGCCGTCCGCTCCCGTGGTGGGCAGAAGGATCTGCCCGTACCAATAAGCGAACGAACTCGAAACCGCGCCCGATGTCCAAGTGGTAAAGATCTGGCCGTTAGGGCGCAGAACTTTGAAAGTGATGGGAGAGCTGGGAGTCTGGTCGCGAAGATATGCCGCCACCCAGACGTACTCTCCGGCATTGAAACGATCTGAGTAGCCAGTGTCGGGATTCGAGCACCAATTCGGCGCGGGATTGGGAGCAAGCCTGTGCGTCGCAACGCGAAGAATCTCCGTATCCGCATTCTCCGGCTGATGTTTCCATAGCGTGCGTGTCGCACCACAAAGCCCGGCATAAGGATCTACTGTTTGTCCGCCAAAATCGGAGGTGCGCAATTCGAAATGAAGGTGCGGGCCCGATGAAAAGCCCGAACTGCCCACAAATCCGAGAAATTCTCCGACGGCAACGCCACTGCCAACCGAGCGGCCGGTGACGGAACCCTTTTTCAAGTGCCAGTAGAAAGCGAAATAACCGTCGTCTTGCTGGATGATTACGTAATTGGCGGGCGGATTGCCGCTAAATGAGCACTGCCTGTCGTAATTGCCGTCGGCTTTATCGATGATCTTGCCGGGAGCGGCCGCGACGACCTCCGCCTCCTGTGCGTCCATCATGCGCCACCAGAACGGAGTGAGCACGATGTCGACGCCGTTGTGACCGTCATAGGTGCGCTTCCCGCAGGCGAAGTCCTTCAGCTTTGCGGTTGCGTCCAAATCGACGTAGTTGAAGATAGAATGGCCCCGGAAGGCCTCGGACTGAGAGCGCAGACGCAGCGGAAATTGCAGACGTGGCGTGCGCGTCAGCGCGGCAGCCGGGACAGGCCCCAGTGCTCTGGCGCGGGCGACGCTTCTCTGATGGGCCGCATCAATTTGTGCGTGGTTGTCGTCGAGCCGTCCGATTTCGATCGGTCCACCGCCAACCTCAGCCAGCTGCGCAACGGCCGGCGTTGCCAGTAGTGATAAAAACAGGGCGGCTATGGTGCGCGTCGGCCGGTAGACCCCGAAGCCGCCCGGCGGCTGGAGCGTCAAGCGCGCGCGAAAGTTCACGGTGCACCAGCGGCGAGTACAATCGCCGGGACGAAACGACTAGCCACGCAACCCCCCATTTTTTTTGTAAAAAGCACGGGTACCTTCGCTTCCTGCGGCTTGCAAGGAAAATGCACCCGTTCTGAAGCGCGATGGCCGCCTCGGCTCGGCGTATCACCAAGGCGGAACCGCCCAGGCATTGAGTCGGGGATTTTTCGGGCTGGATTCGCCTCCGCGGGCGCGGTGTTTCTACAACCTTTGCGTGTCCGGCGGCTGGGACTATGGCAAAAGCGCTAAGTCGGGCCGGGCTCCGGTAGGGTGCCCGATATCTTTTTTCCGACCCCGCCGGTGGATAGCGGAGCTATCTCGCGCGGGCACGACAAAAAACATTTTGGAATCCTCCCTGAATCTCCGACACTTGCCGCGCCGCACTCGATTCTTTCCCCCGTTATCCCCACATTTAGCGTTTGATTCAGGACTCCGTACTAGTTCTTGACGGCGCGCGGCGGAGTCGGCCTAGCTTTCAAGGGTTCGGCGGCGGGTGTTTCTAGTCCCTCCGGACGCTCCCCAAAGGGAAGTGCAACCTTGCTCCGCCGGGCTGTGAAGGCTCTGGCGCAGCCATTGCATCGCCATGGGGCGGCGGACCGAAGAGCGCCGCAACTACCGGTTCCAGGCGGGCCTACCGCCGGGGCCGGAAGTGGGGGGTCGTGCCGGAGGAGTGAGAGTGGCGGGCGTCAATCGACGGCGCGGGGCAGCCCTGCGCTGATCAACAAGGTGTCGGCGCATTGTCTCACTAGATTATGCGTGAGGCAGGCGACCGGCCCAGAAAACGGGGCAAGAGAACGATGCACATCGAGCGGCGCTACACCAAGGAAGGCCAGTCTCCCTACGCGGAGATCGAATTCCGTTTGACCGCCAGCGAAATCCGTAACCCGGACGGCTCCGTCGTCTTCCGGGCGGACGACGTTGAGGTCCCGGCCTTCTGGTCGCAGGTCGCTTCCGACGTGCTGGCGCAGAAATATTTCCGCAAGGCGGGTGTCCCTGCCCGGCTGAAGAAAGTCGAGGAAGAGAGCGTTCCGTCTTTCCTCTGGCGTTCGGTCGCGGACGCCGAGGCGCTGGCCGCGCTGCCGGAGAACGAGCGCTATGTCGGCGAAACCTCGTCCAAGCAGGTATTCGACCGCCTGGCCGGGACCTGGACCTATTGGGGCTGGAAGGGCGGCTATTTCGACAGCGACGCCGATGCGCAGGCTTTCTTCGATGAGCTGCGCGCGATGCTGGCGCTGCAGATCGCCGCGCCGAACTCGCCGCAATGGTTCAACACCGGCCTGCACTGGGCCTATGGCATCGACGGCCCCAGCCAGGGCCACTATTACGTCGACTTCCAGACCGGCAAGCTGACCAAATCCAAGACCGCCTACGAGCATCCGCAGCCGCATGCCTGCTTCATCCAGTCGGTGAGCGACGACCTGGTGAACGAAGGCGGCATTATGGATTTGTGGGTGCGCGAGGCGCGCCTGTTCAAATACGGCTCCGGCACCGGCTCGAATTTCTCCCGCCTGCGCGGCGAAGGCGAGAAGCTGTCGGGCGGCGGACGCTCCTCCGGCCTGATGAGCTTTTTGAAGATCGGCGACCGCGCCGCCGGCGCGATCAAGTCGGGCGGCACCACGCGCCGCGCCGCCAAGATGGTGATCGTCGACACCGACCATCCCGACATCGAGCAGTTCATCGACTGGAAGGTGAAGGAAGAGCAGAAGGTCGCGGCGCTGGTCACCGGCTCCAAGATCAACCAGCGGCATCTGAAGGCGATCCTGAAGGCCTGCGTGAATTGCGAAGGCTCGGGCGACGACTGCTTCGATCCGGAGAAGAACCCGGTGCTGCGGCGGGAGATCAAGGCCGCGCGCAGGAATGCCGTGCCGGACAATTCGATCCAGCGCGTGATCCAGTTCGCCCGCCAGGGCTACAAGGACATGGACTTCCCGGTCTACGACACCGACTGGGATTCCGAGGCCTACCTCACCGTCTCCGGGCAGAATTCCAACAACTCGGTGCGCGTCACCGACGAATTCCTCAAAGCCGTGGAGTCCGACGGCAGCTGGGACCTCACCCACCGCACCCGCGGCAACAAGATCGCCAAGACCGTCAAGGCGCGCGATCTGTGGGAGAAGATCGGCTATGCCGCCTGGGCCTGCGCCGATCCGGGCCTGCAATTCCACACCACGGTGAATGACTGGCACACCTGCCCGGCGTCGGGCCCGATCCGCGCCTCCAATCCGTGCTCGGAATACATGTTCCTCGACGACACCGCCTGCAATCTGGCGTCGATGAATTTGCTCACCTCCGCACCCCCTCCCTCCCCCGCGAGCGGTGGAGGGTTAGGACGCGGGCAATTCGATGTGGAGGCTTTCGAGCACGCCACCCGGCTGTGGACCGTGGTGCTGGAAGTCTCCGTCTTGATGGCGCAGTTCCCCTCGAAGGAGATCGCGCAGCTGTCCTACGAATTCCGCACCCTCGGCCTCGGCTATGCCAATCTCGGCGGGCTGTTGATGTCGTCGGGCATTTCCTATGACTCCAACGCCGGCCGCGCGATCGCGGGCGCGCTCACCGCCATCATGACCGGCATCTGCTACGCCACCTCGGCGGAGATGGCGCAGAAGCTCGGCCCCTTCCCCGGCTACAAGAAGAACCGCGAGCATATGCTGCGCGTGATCCGCAACCATCGCCGCGCCGCGCATGGCGAGCGCTCGGCGTATGAGAAAGTGGCGACGCCGCCGGTGCCGCTCGACCACAACAGCATCCTGACCGGCAGCCAGGCCAGCTTCTATTCCGCGCTCTCCGAGCACGCCAAGCGCGCCTGGGACCTGGCGCTGAAGCTCGGCGAGAAGCACGGCTATCGCAACGCGCAGACTTCTGTGATCGCGCCCACCGGCACGATCGGCCTGGTGATGGATTGCGACACCACCGGCATCGAGCCCGACTTCGCGCTGGTGAAGTTCAAGAAGCTCGCCGGCGGCGGCTACTGGAAGATCATCAACCGCGCGGTGCCGGAAGCGCTGCGCGTGCTGGGTTATTCCGGCGACCAGATCGCCGAGATCGAGGTCTATGCGCTCGGCCACGGCTCGCTCGGCCAGGCGCCCGGCATCAACCACACCACCCTGCGCGCAAAGGGCTTCACCGACGAAGCCATCGCCACGGTGGAAAAGGCGCTGCCCACCGCCTTCGACATCAAATTCGCCTTCAACCGATGGACGCTGGGCGAGGATTTCTGCCTCAACACCCTCGGCGTTCCGGCGGAAGAGCTGGCCTCGCCGACCTTCGACCTGCTGGCCTGGCTCGGCTTCACCAGGCGCGAGATCGACGCCGCCAATATCCATGTCTGCGGCGCCATGACGGTGGAAGGCGCGCCGCATCTGAAGGCCGAGCATTATCCGGTGTTCGACTGCGCCAATCCCTGCGGGCGCACCGGCAAGCGCTATCTCTCGGTGGAAAGCCACATCCGCATGATGGCGGCGGCGCAGCCCTTCATCTCCGGCGCCATTTCGAAAACCATCAACATGCCGAATGAGGCGGGCGTCGACGACTGCAAGTCCGCTTACCTGCTGTCCTGGAAGCTCGGCCTGAAGGCGAATGCGCTTTACCGCGACGGCTCCAAGCTGAGCCAGCCGCTGAACTCCCAGCTCATCGCCGACGAGGAGGAGGAAGAGGAAGAGATTGCCGCCTTCATCGAGAAGCCGCAGGCCGCGCGCACCGCGGCGCTGGCCGAGAAGATGGTGGAGAAGGTGGTCGAGCGCATCATCGTCATGCGCGAGCGCGAGAAGCTGCCCGACCGGCGCAAGGGCTACACCCAGAAAGCCGTGGTCGGCGGCCACAAGGTTTATCTGCGCACCGGCGAATATGACGACGGCCGCATCGGCGAGATCTTCATCGACATGCACAAGGAAGGCGCGGCGCTGCGCTCCTTCATCAACAACTTCGCCATCGCGGTGTCGCTCGGCCTGCAATACGGCGTGCCGCTGGAGGAATATGTCGACGCCTTCACCTTCACCCGCTTCGAGCCGGCGGGCCCGGTGCAGGGCAACGACTCGATCAAATACGCCACCTCGATCCTGGATTACGTCTTCCGCGAGCTGGCGATCTCCTACCTCGAGCGCTTCGACCTCGGCCATGTCGATCCGTCGGAAACCCAGTTCGACGCGCTCGGCAAGGGCGTGGCGGAAGGCAAGGACGTGCGGCCGGAGGCGCGCTATGTCTCCAAGGGCCTCACCCGCTCGCGCACCGACCGGCTCTCGGTCGTGCGCACTGGCGACGCGACAGTCCTCGTCCCTCCCCGCTTGTGGCGGGCGGCGGCAATGTCACCGCCCTCTCCTCCGCCGGCGCGGTCGCGCTGAAGGCCGAGCCCGCGCCAAAGCTCTCGCCCGCGCAGCAGCTGGAGCAGATCAACGTGCAGGACGCGCAGGCGCATGCGAAGATCGCGGCGGTGGAGAAGCGCGCCGAAGCCAGAGCCAAGGGCTACGAAGGCGAGGCCTGCGGCGAATGCGGCAACTTCACGCTGGTGCGCAACGGCACCTGCATGAAATGCGATACCTGCGGATCGACGACGGGGTGCAGCTAACGGAGGGCGACATGGCCAAGCGGACCACGCACAAGAGCGCGAGCGGCAAGAAGCTTTACGCCAAGCGCGACAAGAAGGGAAAGTTCAAGGACATCCAGAGCTACAAGCGCGCGCATGGCGAGGACGTCAAGCGCAAGGCGAAGAAAGAAAAATAGCCGCTCGGCGGTGGATTTGCCGGCGGATGGCCGGCCGTGTCCTGGCGTATACTCTTTCCCCTCCCCCGCTTGCGGGGGAGGTCAGGGAGGGGGAGCGATTCGGTTGGTGAATTGAACAGTACCAGGAGATTTTTTTGAGCAATCCATCCAAAGAGGCCCAGGCAAAGGCCGAGGCGAGTTTCAAGCGCAAGGCCGACCAGGCGCGCGACGGCAAGCTGGCGGCGGCGGAATACGAAGCCGCCGGCCGCGCCATGCGCGAGCGCACCGCCAAGCTGCGCGAGCAGCGGCTGGCGAAAGAGGCGGCCGACCGCGAAGCGGCAAGCGGCGAAGCCGAAGCCGGCGCGCGAAGGGGAAGGCTGCGGTGAAGGGGAAAGGAGAAGGCTGCGGTGAAGGGGAGAGAAGGCGGAGTAAGAGGTGCAGTTGGCAGTCAACGCAGTGTAAATAGTGGAAACTCACCCGCACTTTTAAAATGACGGCAAGCGCGTTCTATTAAACCACATTTGGAAGTTCGCGGTCTGACAGCCCGCGCTCTTGCGCGCCAACGTCATCACAAATCCTCGAGGAAGCACGCATTGGGATGTTGGAGGCTACAAAGTTCTTATTTGATAACTTTGGCATCGCCGCAATCATTTTATTGGTTTGCTATCTAGCTGACCGTATCAGTACAACGACACTCAAGGCTGCTGCGGTTACGTGGTTGAAACGGCAGGGAGGTGCTCCCCTCCAAAGAGCCAACCTTGGTTTCCTGCTCTCTCTATTTCTACCGAGTTCCTTTACCGGATTTTTGATAATCGACTCTCCTCGCTTCGGTTTTTGTGCGGTCAATGATAGCCTCGGGTGTCGAAATTGTCTTAGTGGTCATTGCCCATGTAATCACCGAAGAAAACGCGCTACATCAATTGACCAACATGGGAAGCTCTACTGGTTCAGCCGTCGCTGTTTTTTCCGTCGTTGTCTGCTTCAATTTCGTGCTCGTCTACCTTTCTAACTCTGCGTCAGCTTCTTTGCTCTCGATAGCAGCTTATTCTGGGCTGTTGATGGACGCAATCGTCATATTCTTCGCAGATATTATGTTGACGATCGCTATTTTTACGTTTGTTTTTGCCGCTGGAATTTCCGTTAGTACCGTTCTGCTTGAAAGCAGAAGGATCGAGGGTATTGTAATAGTTGGTCCGCCGGACGAAGAGGCGATAGCCTTTTTAGCGATTTTCATGGCGAGCGATGCGAAAGTTCTTTCCTGAAGTCGAAGTCTTTATCGCGTTCGACGATTAGAGACCGATGCGAAAACACTTCGCTGTTAAGCGCTCCCTCCGAATGCGCAATAACTTATCCGCAACTCGGCCGAGCGCACGCGGATGTCGTTTCGAATTACGTTAAAGCTTTGAACGGCATAGGAGCCGAGGCTAAAATCATAGATGCTGATACCGGACGAGAATATCGGTGGAGTTAAAGTCGCTGAATCTTAGTTCGTGGTCGCTGGGCTGGATATACTCCGATGCATATCGTTTCGCTAACGTTGCTCGCGATGAGTTTCTCCCATTGCTTCACCTGGAAACGAGTAATTTCAGGACTATCTCTTCTACGATAGTCGGAAGCGAGTATGCGACGAGCCGAGTGACGTAATCGCCGTTTCTGTCTATAAAACGGTTCGAACATCTAGGGATAGTGTAAAGCTCTATTGCGAGCTGCTTTCATTATGTTGTCCGACAGACAACCATCGTTGCACTGCGACCTTCCGGTATTGCTATACGGGACCAGCATTCCCTATTACTCCCTTCTTTTACGCGTCCTTCGCGTTGTCTATATCGTACTCTTTAGCAATCGCCATCCTGTTTGTTAGCCGACGGAAAACGATACGACCGTCACGTCCTGAGTTCTCGCCATATCGAAACCAAAAAGCAACCTTGCAATGTCTGAGCTTTTGCCGCTACGAACCAATAGTTCTCCTCACGTTACTTTTTAGATGTGTCTGTATGAGCTCGGAGATA
Organism: uncultured Alphaproteobacteria bacterium; assembly: GCA_963728585.1. Taxonomy (GTDB): domain Bacteria; phylum Pseudomonadota; class Alphaproteobacteria; order Rhizobiales; family Xanthobacteraceae; genus CANKHA01. The sequence continues at coordinate 400,093 of CAVSLB010000019.1, read as the reverse complement.
GGCTTCGTGCTTTCCACGCGCAGGCGGCTACGCAATGATCGCAGTTAAAAGGCGGCAAGCGCGCCATGTTGAGGAAGGGCTGGCGAAGAACATGCCGCAGCTGTTTGAAGGGTCATAGCATCTTACTCGCGATGCCAGCAGGCTTTCTCCTCTTCCGCATACGCTGCGTAGATGACGGACAACGCCTGCTGCGCTGCACGCAGGCCGGATAGACCGTCCCGCTCGACAGACCATAGCGTAGCTGCCGCGATCGCGGCGCATTACGGGGGCTGTCATCAAGATTGCATTGTTGTTCGCTGCGACGGAGCGCCACATCCGGGTGCGCGTTCACGCGTCGGCGACGCGCCGTTACTTCCCGCTTCCCTGCATGAAGGTCAGGAGCTTGGACAGCGTGCCGGGCGGCGTCTTCGACACCTCCAGCAGCAGCCGCTCCACCGTCTCGCCCGTTTCCGGCGGATACCTCGCGGCGCGCGCTTTCCATGTCGGCGACGAAGGCCGGGTCCTGCATCGTGTCCCAAAAAGCCTTGCGCAGGATATGCACGAGCTCGGCCGGCACTCCCGGCGGCGCGGCCACCGGCCGGCCCGCCTGCGCCATCGCCAGCGCCACCTGCCACATCGCGCGGTCCTCGTCCTTTTTCACGAGCTCCAGGATGAGCGGCACGTCCGGCAGGTCGGGCTGCCGGTTGCCGGCGATCTGCACCAGCGGACGCACCTGATTGTCCTTCACCCAGCTCGGGCGGTTGGCCTTGACCGAGGACCACGATCCCGACAGGCCCTCGACCTCGCCCCGCTCGATCGCCAGCAGCGTCTCGGTGTTGGCCTTGTATCCCGACACGACGCGGAATTTGGTGCCGATCGTGTTGTTCATCAGATTGGGATAGGTCTCGCTGTCGTTCGGGCCGCTGCCGCCGAGCACCACCTCCGTCTTCAAGGCGTCCTCGATCGTCTTCGCCTTGGAGGTGTGGAACACCCAGACGGCGCCGACTTCCGCGGTCATGCTGCCGAGCCAGTTGACTTCCATCGGCTTGAACATCGCATTCTTGTCGCCGAAGAAGGGATAGAACGGCACGCCGCGCTGGATGAGCCCGAAGGCCGTTCCGTCCTTCGGCGCGATGTTGAAGAGCCAGTTGGCGCCGGTCAGCCCGCCGCCGCCCGGCATGTTCTGCACCACGATCGTCGGTTCGCCGGGGATGTGCCGGGCCATGTATTGCGCCAGCGTCCGGCCATAGGCGTCATAGCCGCCGCCCGGCGCCGACGGCACGATCAGGCGAAGCGTCTTGCCCCGGTAGAAATCCTCCGCCTCGGCGCCCTGGCAGGCGACGAGCGCGAGAACGGCGGCAACAAGAAGCTTCCGCAGCATGCCGGTGTCCTTCCTGTTCAACTCCAAATGCGGCGCGCGGTTTTCGGGGGGACCCGCAAAATTCGAGATGTAAAGGGCCAAGCCTATCTCGTGAACAGGCCGCCGACCACCGGCATTGTTGCAATCCCCTTTTTGGTAACGGTCCCCTTTTTCAAAGGTGGCGACATGCGCAAATTATTGACTGCACTATTTCTTGCAGTGGATGCCGCGCTGCGTGCGGGTCAGGCAAAAAACACTGCACGCGTTTTGGCCGAGGTAGGTCCAGCAACCCGCTCATTCCGGCGCAAGCGAGAATCCAGCGGTCCCAGGCAAATCTTCTGGACCCCTGAGTTCACAAACGAAGGGCAACACCTTCTTAAGGGGGTGTTGCCATGGGGCGGCGGTGGCCGCACGGTGCATTTCGGGGCTCCTTTTCGAGCCGGCCGTGTTGTAAAGTGGTACCGTTCGGGGGACCAAACCGAACGGGACTTAGGGAGAAACCTATATGAAAACGCTATCGATCGGCCTTTTGGCCGCTGTTGCTATCGCTCTTGCCGCCGCCCCCGCCGATGCCGCCACGAAGAAAAAGAAATCCGCCAAAAAAGGAAAGGCGGAAGCTGCTGAAGTCAGCAAGGTCGACCCGAACCACCCGATGTACTTCACCTGCTTTTGGAATGGTATGGTCGGCGCCAAGCAGCCGAAAGCCTGCGGCGGCTAGCGTGTAGCCGGGCAGCTCCTGGTGTCACGCCGTTACCGGCGCCTCACTCTCATTGCCTGAAGCGCCTAAAGGCCCCGCGTCTCGTCATGCGCGGGGCCTTCTAAACGTCAACAGCTCGGCGCATAGCTATTCGTCATTGCCGGACTTGATCCGGCAATCCATCTGATTTGCAAAGCGATGGATGCCCGGGTCATTAGGGCGTTCACGCCCGTCTTCGACGGGCTATGCCCGGGTATGACGAAGTAAGAGCGTGCTTAGCCTACCCTCCGCCGACTACACCGCCGGGCCGATCGAGGCCGGCGTCTTGATCACGCCGGTGAGCTTTTTCGGATCGAGCGCAAGCAGCGCGGGCTCGTCGAAGACGTCGCCCATTTCCGACGTCACGCCGTTCTTGGCGATCGCTTCCAGCCATTTGCGGTGAATGCGCGGATCCTGATCCTCGTATTCGATCTGGCGGCCGCCCTTCTGCACCGAAACGGTGCCCTGGCCTTCCCCGCTCTTCCGGCGCAAGGCGATGAACGGGTAACGCCGGCTGCCCAGGCTGCAGGCGAGATAGCGCGCACGCGTCGGTCCGGTGTTGAAGTGCTGGTGGAACATCCAAAACGGCGGGGTGTACATCACGCCGTGCCGCCAGGGGATCTCGACGAACTTGCTGTCGCCTTCGTACCACAACAGCGAATAGCCCTCCCCGGTCACCGCATGCACGTGCGTGCCGGCGGCGTGGCGATGCGCCTTCTTGTAGCGGCCGGCCGGCATCTCGGAGGAATGCGCATGCTGCGTGCCGCTCGCCAGCACGAAGGAGCAACTGGTCGAGCCTTTGCCGCGCGCAGCGAGATCGAACAGCTTGAAGTCGTTCAGGTTGGGAACGAAATTCGTCTCCCAGATATTGAGCCGGGCGATTTCGCCGCGGTCGACCGGGACATGCCGTCCCTCCCCTCGCCACTCGTTCGGCTGGCCGACGCGGTCGGGAAACTGGAACGGATTGTCAAAGACGAAGTCGCGGTTGTGATAGAGGTTCAGCGTCAGCGGCGCGTCATTGGTACATGACAGGCGCACGGACTCGTTCCCCGAGGCGTTGAAGAACTGGTACTGGCAGTTCAGCGGGATCGCGAACAGCGCCTTCGGGCCCCATTCGAAAGTCTGCTTGCCGCCGTCCGGCAGCCAGATCGTGCACGAGCCCTGGCCCGAGAGCACATAGACGAAGCATTCGTAGAGATGCTTCACCGGCGCCGTCTTGCCGCCGGGCGCAATCTCGACGACGTAATTGGCCATGAAGTCTCCGCGGCCATGGGTATGCGCAAAAGCGCCGCGCGCGCCGTACCAGTCCCAGGGCGCCGTTTCGATCGCCAGGAGGTCGAGGCCGAAATCCTCATGGATGGGAATCCGCTGTGCCTTGGCCCAGTCGAGATAGGCGTCAACAAGGAAACTGCCGCCTGCCTGGAGCTCGGCGGCGGACTTGGCGTCAACGGCTTCGGCTGACATGAATTTCCGCAGCTCTCACACCGCCGGACCGATCGACGCCGGCGTCTTGATCACCCCGGTCAGCTTCTTCGGATCGAGCGCCAGCAGCGCCGGCTCGTCGAAGATATCGCTCATTTCCGACTTCACGCCGTTCTTGGCGATCTCCTCCAGCCATTTGCGGTGAATGCGCGGATCCTGATCCTCGTATTCGATCTGGCGTCCGCCCTTCTGCACCGAAACGGTGCCGGCGCCTTCCGCGCTCTTCTTGCGCAGCGAGATGAAGGGATAGCGCCGGCTGCCCAGGCTGCAGGCCCAATAGCGCGCGCGCTCGGGGCCGGTGTTGAAGTGCTGGTGGTACATCCAGAACGGCGGCGTATACATCACGCCGTGCCGCCAGGGAATCTCGACGAATTTGCTGTCGCCTTCGTACCACAGCAGCGAATAGCCGACGCCGGTCACCGCATGCACATGCGTGCCGGCGGCGTGGCGGTGCGCCTTCTTGTAGCGGCCGGTCGGCATCTCGGATGAATGCGAATGCTGCGTGCCGTCCGCCAGCACGAAGGAACAGTTGCTCGAGCCCTTGCCGCGCGCGTTGTATTCGAACAGCTTGAAGTCCTTCAGACTGGGAATGAAGCTTGTCTCCCAGATGTTGAGCTTGGCGACGTCGCCGCGGTCGACCGGCACATGTTTGCCTTCGCCCTGCCACTCGTTCGACTTACCGAAGCGTTCGGGAAACTGGTACGGGTTGTTAAAGACGAAATCGCGATTGTGATAGAGGTTGAGCGTCACCGGTGCGTCGTTGGTGCAGGACAGGCGGATGGATTCCTGTCCCGAGCCGTTGAAGAACTGGTACTGGCAGTTCAGCGGGATCGCGAACAGCGAGGTCGGGCCGAATTCGAAGGTCTGCTTCTCGCCGTTCGGCAGCCAGAGCGTGGCGGAGCCGTGGCCCGATAGCACGTAGACGAAATTCTCGTAGAGATGCCTCACCGGCGCGGTCTTGCTGCCGGGCGGGATCTCGACGACGTAATTCGCCATGAAGTCGCCGCGGCCATGGGTATGCGCAAAGGCGCCCCGCGCGCCGTACCAGTCCCATTTGTCCGTTTTGATCGCTAACAGGTCGAGGCCGAAATCCTCATGAATGGGAATCCGCTGCTCCTTGGCCCAGTCGAGATAGGGTTCGACCAGGAAGTTTCCGCTCTTTTCCAGTTCGGCGGCGGATTTGGCTTCGGCAACGGCTTCGTCTGACATCAACTTCTCCTGGACTGAACGGGATTTGCCTATGGGCATATCGGACCCCGCGACAGCAGGCAATTGCGATCAGGCGGCCCGAAAGCCGGGCAAGACCGCCGGCGCGAGGCTGCACAGTGCATCGCAGGCTGAATGCGTGGCGTGATCTTGTTGAAGCGCCGGCCGGCGCTCCGCTCCCTGACCAAAAACACGAGCCGATGACGCTTGGCTTGATGGTTCGAGACGCGTTGCGGAGTTTATCATCGGGCGGCGCTTCGCGCCGACCCGTTGGCAACGCTCCTCACCATGAGGAGGAACTAAATATGAGGAGGAACTAAATAAGCTGTTTGAAATGTGAGCACGCAAAAAATTCCGCCTCATCCTGAGGAGGCGCGAAGCGCCGTCTCGAAGGATGGCAGCGCAGGTAGCCCTACCGATCCCGGGTTTACCCCGAGACCGGCACTGGTAGTGCCATGAGGAGAGAGAGACTAGCGCCAGCGGTGGTGGCGATGGTGACCGTGGTGACCGTGGCCCCAGACATAACGCGGACCGGCGTAGTAGCGAACGACCGGCGCGCGATAGATCGGCGCGACATAGAGCGGCGGAGCGACGTAAACCCGCGGCGCGACATAGACCGGCGCTTCCTCGTACTCGGCGTAGCTTTCGTACACCGGTGGCGCACGATAAACCGGCGGCGCTTCGCTAAACTGCGGCCGCGCCCATTCGCATCGATAACCGTTCCAGACTTGCCCGCGCTCGCAGCCCTCTCGCGGCACGTCGAGCTCCGCCGCTGACGCCACGTTCGGAACAAACGCGGCGAAACCAGCCGCCGCTACCGCCAAAACTGCAAGTGCACGCATGGCAAATCCTCCCTTCAAACGGAAGCGAAAATCCTATGCGCTCATGATGAACTGGAGCCTAACGCCGCTGTTGTCTATTGTTCATTTTTACCATAGCCGGACCGAAGACAGGCCGGGCGCCACAGCAGGGTTGTTCCGGACGCTCGCAGCCCGTAAGCTGGCAGCACCAATAATTGAAACGTGCGGAGGAAAACAATGTCATTCATTAAATGCCTTGTACCTGCCCTGCTGGCAGGAGCTGTCATGTGTTCGCCGGCTTCGGCGCATGCCCGGATCGTCTGCGTCGAAGAATCTGACGTCGGCGGTTGATCCGGCGGTGGTTCAGGTCAATCACAATAGGAACCACAGAGTGGTCGTGAAGAAAAAGGTCGTCGTGCAGAAGAGAGTCGTCTATCGGCCCGGCGGCGTCTACCGGACTGCTCCCGTTGGCTGGCGCCGCGTTGGCGTCCGCCCGGCCTACTGGCAGACCGCGGGTTGCATTCTTGTCGGAGGCATCTGGTACTGCCCGTAAGGCATAGCCCGCGCTCACCGCGTTTTTCATCATGGCCGGACTTGTTCCGGCCATGATCGCAAGGAGACAGCGAACGCTTTGCCCGCCCATGCGTTTAGCTCCGAGATCGGAGCAAACCATGGCGGCACCGGCAAAGACACTCAAAAAGCAAAGCGAAAAAATCGCCGACAGCGCGCAGACGCTGGAGGAAAGCTCGCTCGAGCTCGAAGACTCCGCCGACCGGCGCACCGAGCTCGCGGGCGACCGCACGCTGCTTGCCGCCGAGCGGACCTATGGCGCCTGGGTGCGCACCGGTTTGCTGGCGCTGGCGAGCGGGCTTGGCGCCAAGGCCGGCCTCGCCGGTGTCGTCCCGGATTGGATGATCGTCGCCAACGGCAGCGTGCTGGTGCTGTTCAGCGCCTTCTGTTTCGGCGCGGCGGTGTGGCGCCAGTTCAATGCCTTTCCGCCGCCGCCGCAGCCGGACACCAAGCGCATCCACCCGCTGATCCTGGTGGTGGTGAATGCCTTTCTTGTGGTGGTGTCGCTCGCCGCCCTGTTCGGAATTTGGTTCGGCCGCACCGGCGGACCGGGGACCTGATCGCCGATGCGCCTCGGACTCTCTCTCGTCATCGCCGGGCTCGACCCGGCGATCCATCTTCTTCCTGGGAGATGGATGCGCGGGTCAAGCCCGCGCATGACGAAAAGAGCGGCGGTCGCGCCTCACGTCCTGCGGTTTTTCAGATCGCGCACGATCGGATGCCACAGCTTCTCTTCGCTGCGGATGAATTCCTCGGTCTGCGCAGGCGTGAGGTCGCGGCTATAGGTGCCGAGCTGGTGCAAGCGCGCAATCACGTCCGGCATCGCCGTCACCTTGCGCAGATCGGCATTGACCTTCTGGATGACGTGGTCGGGCGTGCCGGCCGGGGCCATCAGCAAGATCCAGCCGCTCGACATCACGCCGGGGACCGTCTCTGCGATCGTCGGCAGGTCCGGCAGATTGGGCAAGCGCTTGGCCGAGGCGACGCCGAGCACCCGCACGTCGCCGCTCTGGATGCCCGGGTTTAGCCCCGCCAGAGCCTCGAACATGATCGGCAGGCGTCCCGCGATCACGTCGTTGAGCGACACCGCCGCACCGGCGGCATGCACGAAGGAGACATTCGCTTTGGAGCGATCGCGAAACAGTTCGCCGGTGAGATGGGCTTGACCGCCGCGGTTGGTGGCGCCGAATAGCATGCCGTCGGGCGTTTTGTTCGCGAGCGCAATCAGCTCGGCCACGTTCTTCGCCGGAACATCCTTGTTCACGCCCACGGCTATCGGCTGTTCGCCGATGAAGCCGATGGAGACAAAAGTCTTTGCCAGATCGAACGGCATCTTGCCTTCCTGCTCCACCGGTAGGACGTTGAAGCTGGAAGCCTGGGTCGCGTAGAGGCTGTAGCCATCCTTCTCCACGCCCGCCGCGGCCTGCGCCGCCAGTAGCCCGCCCGCGCCGGGCCGGTTGAGCACCACCACCTGCTGCTTCCAAAGCTGCGTGAGTTTCTCGGCGATAATTCGCGTCACCACGTCCGGGCTATTGCCGGCCGCCGCGGGGGTGATGAGAGTCACCGGCCGCGTGGGCCATTCCTGCGCCACGGCCGGTGCCCAGGCCAGCGCCAGCAAGGCTGCAACCGCGAGGATTAGGCCGCGCATCCGCATAGGCTCCCTCCCTGTCATTTATCCGCCGCAAACATCGCCGCTCCGGCGCGATGCTAACACAACGACAAAAGAAGCGCGGTAGGCGGCGCGCCATACTTTTGTCAGGCGGCCGCTAATACACTGTTTTCGTCATGGCCGGGCTAGTCCCGGCCATCCCGATCAGGAGGCAGTGCATTCCTAAGCGAGATGCCCGGCACAAGGCCGGGCATGACGAAGAAGAAACAACTATTCCTCCGGTTCGGTGGTGAAAGCCAGCGGATAGCCTTTACTGCGGCCAAGCTCGGTCGCCTCCGTAGCCTTGGTTTCAGCGACGTCCCTGGTATAGACCGCGATGACGCAGGAGCCCTTGCGGTGCGCGGTCAGCATCACGCCATAGGCTTGCGTCTCGCTCATCCGGAAAACGGCCTTGAGCACCAGCACGACAAATTCGCGCGGCGTGTAGTCATCATTCAAAAGAATGACTTTGTGCAGCGGCGGCCGCTGGATCTTCGGCCGGACCTTGGTGCGCGGCGCAGTGACGGTACCGTTCATCATCACCTCCCTTTACCGGGCGGAGACTTTGTCGCGGACGTGTGACGATCCTAATATTAACAGAAGGGCGAACGGCCGGGACAGCGTCCGGACGGCCCTTGCATCCGGCCTTTCGCCGCGCGCATCATGAGGCCTCTGCCCAGCAAAAGGGGAACCCGATGACTGCCTTTAACGCTGTCCGTTTCCGCGTAAAACCCGGGCGCGACCAGGAATTTCTCGACGCCCACAAGAATGCACCCAGGGACTGGCCCGGACTGAAGCACGTCAACATGATCAAGACCGCCGACCGCAGCTATTGCATCATCGCCGAATGGAGCGACATGGAGGCACTCGCCGCGGCGCGGCCGAACATGATCGCGACCCTCGACACTTTCCGTAACACGCTGGAGGATCTCGGCGGCGGCCTCGGCCTCACCGATCCGGTTTCGGGACCGGTCGTGCTGGAGCTGAAATAGCAGGTGAACACCACGGAGTCGCTATGCCGCTCAAGAATATCAACCTGCTCTACGCCATTATCGGCCTGCTCGCCGTCACCGTCGCGGTGCTGGGTTATCAGCTCTATGAGGCGAAGAAAGAGCCGAAGGGATTTCAGATCAATGTCGGTCCCGGCGGCGTGTCGATGGAGAAGAAATAGCGGGCGCTCTCCAAAGAAATCCCCTCATTCCCGCGTTCCACGCGTACGCCGGCTCACTGCCCCTTCAGCACCGTGGCATTGAGCAGATCGATCGCGCTCTGCGGCGTCGCCAGCACCTTCTCGACGAGTTTTTGCAAGTCCTCACCGATGGTCGGATCGATGTCGACATTAAGCCTGGCGGCTTCCTTCTGAAATTCCGCGTCCTGCATGGTGGCGGCGAAAGCCTCGCGCAGCGCCTTCACACGGTCGGCCGGCACGCCGGGCGAGGTCACCATCGGCCGGCCGATATCGGCGGCCACCGACATCAACTCGAAGATCTGCCGCGCCTCCTCGCCCGGCGCCAAGTCGATGAGACGCGGCACATCGGGCAGTTCGGGATGCTTATTCGCGCTCATCTGCACCAGTGCGATCAGCTTGCCCTCGGAGATCCAGTGCGGATGCGCGAGCTTATAGTTGTTCCAGGGATTTGAGCCCCGGCCCTGCACCTCGCCACGCTCCATGGCGATGTCGATCGGCGAGCCACCGGGATAGCCGGTGATGATCTTGAATTTGGCGCCCACGAATTCCTTGATCAGCTTGGGATAGACGAAATTGTTGCCGGCGGTGGTGGTCGCGCCGATGGTGACTTCCTTCTGCCTGGCATCCTCGATGGTCTTTACCCCGGCGGTGTGCCAGACCGCGAGCACGCTGATCGGAGCTGATGGGGTGCCAATCCAATTCAGCTTGGCGGAGTTGAAGTTGATGCCGGTCTGCCGCATCGCCTGCGCCAATACGACGCTCTGCTGCACCAGCGCGAGCACGGTGCCATCTTTGGGCGCGACATTGGCAATATAGCTTGCGGCATTGCGGCCCGAGGCGCCCGGCATATTCTCCGGCACGATGGTGGGATTGCCGGGGACGTATTTGGTGAGATGACGCGCGATCAGCCGACCCTCGGTGTCGTAACTGTCGCCGGCCGCCGCTGGGACGATCAGGCGGATGGTCTTGCCTTTGTAGAATTCTGCCGGCGTTTGCGCTTGCGCCGGAGCGCCCAAAACGGCGGCCAGGAAACAAAATGCCACCAGGCTTGTGAGATGCTTCACGTCATCCTCCGAGTTCATGGCTTACCAGCGCGTGCAGGCGCGCCTGGAATAGTATGGATGACTAACTATCCTCGCGGACGCATTGCGTCAACGGGCTGGCACGGCGAAATGTCCCCGCTTATTCCGCGGCTTCAGCCGCTTTCGGTGCCCCGGCCACAAAGCGTGCGGAGGCTTCGCCGGTCCCTTCGGCCAGCGGCAGTTTCAGTCCGAGCTCATGCAGGAGTTTCAACGCATGCGGCACGTCTTTGCGGAAAATGTTGCCGCCCGGCCGTGCCGGCGAGACCACGCCATCTTCGATCCGGATGATCTTTTCCCAGTCCGAGATCGCGGAGCCCCGCATCACCGACTTCAGCATCTCGGCATATTGGCGCGGATCGATGCCGGCAGCCTTCACCGCCGTCAGCGTCTCCATCCACATCACCCGTTCCATCACGTTCGAGAGGTTCTTCACCAGCTTGGCGGCATTGCCGCAGCCAAGCGGACCAAAATGCCAGACCTTGCTGCCGACCTTTTCCAGATGCGGGCCGATCTCCGCCACTACCTCGTCGTCGCCGCCCACCAGAAAGACGGCCTCGCCAGCGCGCACATAACGCGGCGTTGAGGTAACGCAAGCGTCGACCACGCGCACGGCCTTGCGGGCTGCTTCCTCGGCCACCCGCCGCGTGGTCGCGGGCAGGATCGTGCTGTGCAGGATCACGATCGCGCCTTTGTCGGCGCCGGCCAGAACTCCCTGGTCGCCAAGCGTGGCGTCGAGGATTTCCTGATCGTTATGCACGAAGACATGGATGATCTTCGCGCCGCCCGCAGCTTCGGCGGAGGATGCAACCGTCTGCGCCCCACGTTCGCGCGCCGCCTGCATAGCGCTATCCTTGATATCGAAGGCGCGTACCTTCGCCCCCGCCGCGATCAGTCGCTCGAGCAATGCGCTGCCCATATTGCCAACGCCGACCAGGGCAACCTGATAGTCCATCGCTGCACTCCCCTACTTTGTCATCCTTACGGCGCTACAAGCTGTCGCGTGCGCTCCAGTAACTCAGGCGGATAAAGCCCAAGCTCGCCGATCATCTTTTGCAAATCCTCTCCTGACATCGGATTGATCACGATATTGAGCTGCTCGGCCTCTTTCCTGAAAGCCGGGTCCTTCGTCATATCGCTAAAAGCCTGCCGGAGTGCAGCGACGCGCTCCGCGGGCACTTGCGGGCCAACATAGAAAGAACGGCCGACTTCCGCGGTGCTGCCGAGCAGACGGAACACCTTGCGGTCTTCCTCATTCTTCGCGAGTTCCATCGCGGTCGGCACATCTTCCAGGCCGGGGGCGCGCCTGTAACCATCTTGATAAAGCGGCACGAGCTTCTTTTCGGCGATCCAGTGCGGATGCGAACGCTTGAGCTGCGACCAGATAGCGTTGCCCATGCCCTCGGTCTCGCCTTTCTCCATCGCCAGATACTGCTCGGCGGTGCCCTTGTAGCCCTGCACCACCTTGAATTGCGTGCCGATCAGCCTGTTCATCGCCGTCGGCATCATCACCGACGTGCCGGTGGGCGATGTGGCGGCGATGGCGAGCGGGCGTTTCTTCGCGTCCTCGATGCTATTCACGCCGGCCGTGTGCCAGGCGACATTGACCACGTCGATGGCATCGAGCCGGCCGATCCACTTCAGTTGGGTAACGTCGAGGCCGTCGCCTACCTCCCGCCAGACGAAGGCATTCATCGGCACGGCATGATTGGGAATTCCGATCAGCGTGCCGTCCTGCGGTCCGATGCTGTAAATGTAATTCGCCGCCTTCACCGAGGCAGCGCCGGGCATGCTCTGCACAATGGCCGCCGGATTGCCGGGCAGGTGTTTCGGCAGATGCTCGGCCAGCAGCCGCGCATAGGCATCAAAGCCGCCGCCCGGCGCATAGCCGATAATCACCTTGATGGCTTTGCCCTTATAGAATTCCGCCACCGTCTCGGCGAGCGCGACGGATGGGGCAACAACCAGCAAGAGAGCCAGCAAGCACAAGCGCAAACGCATCAGCTTCTCCCCGAAACCGGCAACAACGATAGCACCAACGGTGATGCTGGCGAAACTTCGGCGGAGTAATGGCGCGTTAGCTCCAGACTCCGCGAATGGAGACTGGCGCATGACTAAAGCACACGAAGCAAAGTCGAATCCGGAAACGGCCGGGCTCGCCGACCGGACGGCGGGGTCCACGCAAGGTCAATCCAAAATACAACCGTAATTTGCGCGAGCCCTGGGACCGCGCGGATGTTCAGACACTGAAACAGCTGGCAGGCCAGAACACGCCGACCCGCGTGATCGGGCTGAAACTCGGACGCACCGAGACCGCCGTTCGCGGCAAAGCGCAACGCGAAGGAATTTCACTGAGACCGCGGTCAACCGCTCCCCCAACAAGGGGCGGCGCGGCAGATAATCTGCATTGCAGACAGGCGGGATTATTGCAGTCCGAAATAACGTCCAGGCGGCTCAAGATTGGCTCGCCGCGCAGGCCGGATTGCACGATATTCGCCATCAACGATGGTACCCAATTCAAGGCTGCCACTGCCCGCCCGCCGATAGACAGGGATCCGCCGGCCGTCGGGCATGACCTGGTCATAGACCCTCACCAGCCGTTCCACCGGCGCTTCTTCCACAGGGCGCGGACGTTTCGGCCTTGGAACGTTCGCGGTGGCGGCGAACACGGCGGCGACCACGGCCGGTGGCACTTCCTTCGACGGCGCAGGCGCAGAAGGAGAAGAAGGAGAAGGAGAGACGCGCGCAGCGGCCGAAGCGGGGACAGAAGCAGAAGTACGAGCAGAAGCAGAGGCTGGAACGGGATCCGGCGCCTTCGCGACCGCGGCCCGGGGCGCTTCATTATTATTATTATTATTATTCAATGGCGCAGGCCCAGAAGCAGCGACGGGCGCAGCGGCAGAATCCGGAACGGAAGCCGGAGCATGAGCGGATGCAGCGACAGGAACGGGATCCGGCGCCTTCAACCGTGCATCCTTAACGGCTTTCACGCTGGCGCAATCGCGCCGCGCGGTAGCTCGTTGCGAGCACAAAGTGGAGAGCTTCACCGTCGCAGTGGACTGGTCGTCATCTGCGTCCGCCGTGGACGTAGTTTCCGGGCCTGCAACCTTCGACGCGCCGACCGCTGGCGTGACCGAACGCGGGGCGGAGGCGGTAACGAAGGGAGTGGTAACCTGATGTGTGGGTTCCCAAAAGGCGAGCGCGACGCCGCAAGACGCCGCGAGCAGCAACACCGTTCCGACGCTGCGGAAATCGTGACTTTCCCGCTCAATATTGACAAAGCGCGGGCGCGCCTGCGGCTTTTCGAACGACGGGAAAAGAAAACGTAACAATTTGGAACCCTCTAAATCGCGACGACCGGGCACATAAGCGTCAGGTAAAACGCCTGCAAGACCTCGCGGTTCCCCATCCCACCGGGAGGGCGCGGAATGTGGTGTATCAAGCCATTTCGAGCCAGTTTGGATAGTGGTTACATCGGCGCTGGATATCTCGGACTAAATAGAGATCCAACGGCATGACTATCTTCCTAGAGCGGTCCTCGGCATTCACCTTTGGCGAAAAGCCCGTCCGCACAAGCACCGGAACCACACCTTTGCGCAGGTCTTGATCTCCTGAACACAGAGGAAATGCCATGGGCAAGGGACAAATGAGCATCGGCGACGACACGCCTACGGGGGAGCCGGAGAACGGACCGCGCGGCCCTTACATCACCGACAAAGATGACGGTACCCGCAAGCGAGCACCGGCCAAGGACCCGGCGGGCCGCGAAGCGGGGCGTACCGCGGAGGACAGCGATCAGCGCCGGCCGCCCGATGAAAAACTCCCCAGCCGTAGCGAGACCGAGATCACGAAAAAAAGCGAATTCGGCAGCGACCGATAAGCCCCCTCCTAACAGTTGAGGTGCGGCGGAAAAGGGCTAAGCTTTAGCAGCCTTTGTCCAACCGGGGGACTGCCGTGTCGATCTCGATGTATTCTGTTTCCGTGCCGATTTTCATTCAGCATCTCACCGCGCTGTCGGAGCTTCTCGACAAGGCTGCAGCTTATGCCGAGCAGAAGAAAATTGATCCTTCCGCGCTCTTAAGCATGCGTCTATATCCCGACATGTACTCGATGGGGCGCCAGGTGCAGGAGGCCTGCCGGCATCCGTCGCGCGTTTGCGGCCTGCTGGCCGGGACCGAGGGCCCTGCTGTTGGAAAAGACGACAGCACGATTCCCGAGCTCAAGGCGCTTATTGCTGAGGTGGTCGGTTTCCTCAAAGGGCTCAAGCCCTCGCAGATCGACGGTACCGAGGACAAGGAAATCAAGATCAAGGGTTCGAGCGGCGAGCGCAGTTATACCGGGCAAGGGCTGTTGTTGAACCATTCGATGCCGAATTTCTATTTTCATTGCACCACCGCCTATGACCTTCTTCGGCATGCCGGCCTTAATCTGGTCAAGCGCGACTTCATCGGCACCCCTTACAAACCGTGAGAGGCGGAAGTGTTGCAGGATCGTCGAGGGTTTCTGGTCATACTTGCAGGCGCCTGGGCGACGCCGGCGCTCGCGCAAACCCCCTCGCCTGCCGCGCGGGCGCAAGCCCTCTCACCTGAAATGAGCCGCCCGACCGCATATGCCTTCTCCTTCAAGCGGCTGGAAGGCGGGGACCTTCGGCTTGCGGAACACGCAGGCAAGCCCATCCTGATCGTCAATACGGCGTCCCTCTGCGGCTACACCCCTCAATATGAAGGACTGCAGCAGTTGTGGACGCGCTTCCGCGACAAGGGACTGCTGGTCATTGGCGTACCGTCAAACGATTTCGGGGGTCAGGAACCCGGCAACCCGGCGGAAATAGGCCACACCGCGCATGGCAAATATGGGGTCACCTTTCCGCTGGCGGAAAAAGTGACCGTGAAGGGAGCCTCGGCGCACCCCTTTTTCAAATGGGCCGCGGGCGAACGGCCGCTCGAGGTCCCGCGATGGAACTTCCACAAATACCTGGTGGGCCGCGACGGCCATATTACCGCCGCCTTCTCCCCCGACATCGAGCCGTCGGATGCTCGAATTGTGGCAGCCATCACCAAGGAAATGCGGCCGGCCGCAAGCTAATTGTTTACTAAAAACTCAGGGCTGAGGCATCATCATGCCGAAATCGTGGTCAAGTGACTCAACTCGGGTGCCGCCGGGTCAGCGCATTTGCACCAGTTATCCGCGCTCTGCGGGAGGGGAGAATACGATGCGGGCTAAATCCTATATCCTTGCCATTTCACTGTCTCTAGCGACACTCAGCGTCGCCCACGCGCAACGCGTCCTCGGGTCCGATGACCCCGGAACCTGCGCCGATAAGCGCCGCGCCGGCGCCGAAGGTGTCACCGGCATCACTCACCGCTGCCGCGGTCCCTCCAACGCCGGCCGTCGCACGCACCGCCGATCTGTCGTGCAAGAATCCGAACGCACTCGGGGTATCGCGCGTGGTCGAAATCGACACCACCGGCGGTCCTGGCTTCGGCTTTGAACATTTCAAGATGTATGACTTCCTGCGGCCGGGCGAAGTCGTGCTGACTTTCGACGACGGTCCTTGGCCGACAACGCCCATCGTGTTGCAAGCCTTGGCTGAGGAATGCGTGAAGGCCATCTTCTTTTCGGTCGGCCTCAATGCGATCGAGCTATCCCGAAATCCTGAAACAGGTTGCCGCGGCGGGCCATAGTATCGGCTCGCACACCTGGACGCACCAAGACCTCAGCAAGACGAGAGGCAGCATGCCAATCGGGGCGGCAAGCGGGAAGTGCGCGATTACGATCCCAAAGAAGAGATCGAGAAGGGCATGAGCGCGATCAGGATCGCAATTGGGGACGCGGCTATGAATCACCGTTCTTCCGCTTTCCTTCGCTCAAGCAACCGCCGGAACTGATGACCTATCTCGGTACCCGCAACGTCGCCATGTTCTCAACCGACTTCGATTCGTTCGATTTCAAGTTCCGCAAGCCGGAAGCAGGTCGTGCAGATCGGTGATGGAGAAGCTCAAGAAACACGGCAAGGGGATCGTGCTGATGCACGACGTGCACGTCTGGACGGCGCATGCCGTAAAGGACGTTCTGGCGCAAATGAAGGCGAATGGATACAAGATCGTGCAAATGAAGGCCAAGGACCCGCTCCAGACGCTGCCGGAATATGATGCCATGGTCATGAAAGAAATGAACCCGCTAGCGGCGAATGCGCGCCCGATGAACAGCGTGATCCGCACCGTCCAGTAATCGCAAGGACCTGCGTATTAAACGCCGGGATCGTGCACGATCCCGGCGTTTTTGCGTTATAGAGATGCGATGCCCGCTTCCCGCCCCGACCGCATCGAAGGCTACGCCATCATCTCCGCCGACGGCATGCTGGCGGACGCAGCCGGCGTGATGCCGCCATCGCTGAAGATCGAGGCGGACCAGCGCTTCTTCCACGGCTCGCTCGATAAAGCCGACGCGGTGGTGCACGGGCGGCATTCGCACGAAGGCGGGCCGAACGCACCAAGACGCGCCGCGGCTGATCGTGACACGCCGGATATCCGGCGTTGCACGGCACCCGGACAATCCCAAAGCGGTGCTGTGGAATCCCGCCGGCGCCTCCTTCGCGGAAGCCTGGAACATGCTCGGGCGTCGGCGGCGGCCTGCTCGCGGTGATCGGCGGCACGGAGATTTTCGGGATCTTCCTCGACATCGGCTATGACGCCTTTCATCTGACGCGCGCCGATCACGTCCGCTTGCCGGGCGGGCGACCGGTCTTTCCACAGGTGCCTGCCTGCACGCCCGAAGAAGTACTGCGCAGCCGCGGCTACAAGGCCGGATCCACGCTCGTATTGGATGAGGATAAAGACGTCCGGCTCGTCACCTGGATACCGGCCTGAGCATTTCGCGCATGACGCCTGTCTGCGAATCAGATACGTATAATGGATCGATTAGCGCACGCGGCCCGAGGTATGGGGGCTGCCGTTACGGGTTCCTCCCGCGTGGCGTATCAAACTTAAGGGCGGCCGCAAGGCCGCCCTTTTCCTTGGAACCCGACGTCCACCTTGCCTAGAGCTCGTTGGGCCGCAGCGGCCGCCACGGGCCGAGCACCACCATGATCAAAAGTCCGCCGATGATGGAGAGATTCTTCAGGGCATGGATCATGTTGGTCTGCATGAGCATCGCCGCTCATGTTCCAGAAGGCATGGAAATAGAAGGTCGCCACCAGGGTGAAGAGCGCGAGCACCGCGGCGGCGCCGCGCGTTCCGATGTTGAAGGCGATGAGCAATCCGGCCACGACTTCGATCACGCCGGCCAAGATCGCGAGCAGCTGCGGCCATTTCATGCTGGTGGCAGTCTCCACTTGAGCAACAAAATCCTGCAGCAAGTCGGGTATCGCTACGACGGGCTCAATCTGCGCCGCCGTACCCGGAATATCCAGAAGCTTCATGGCGCCGGACAAAAGAAAAATCAGAACCAGCAGCACACGGGCAATGGCGAATATAATATGCATAGCCGCCTTCCTTTCGCCGGGGGAGCCGGCTTATCGCGTCCGCTTGACAAGGGGCCGCGTAAGAAAATGTGCAAACACAAGCGAGGTTCCTCGCCCGGAAAAAACCTTAGCAGAACAGCGCAGCTGCCTGTAAGTCCGCATCGAGAACAGCGGTCCTTTCTTTGATACAGGCCAGGCAGAGGGGTGTTAAATCAGGCCCTTAATACTTTCGGCCAATCGACCTCTCCGCGCGGCAGCACCCAGGTCTCCTGCCGCGCGCCCGTTTCCCACTCCGACCACGCCGGCAGCGCCATCACCGCTGCCATATAAGCACGCGCGTCCTGGCCGACGTCGATATCATAGGTATGAAAGCGCGAAACGACGGGCGCATACATCGCGTCGGCGGCTCCCGCAGCGCCGAACAAAAACGGGCCGCCTTCGCCAAAACGGGCCCGACAGTCGGTCCACATCTGGTCAATGCGCGTGATGTCGCGTTGCACCTCGGGCGGAAGCTCCCGCTTCCTTGGCGGACGCATCATGTTCATCGCGCAGTGGTGGCGCAGCGGCGCAAAGCCGGCATGCATCTCGGCGCAGATCACCCGTGCATGGGCGCGCGCGCCGGCGTCCGCGGGCCACAATTTCGCGTCGGGGAATTTCTCGGCGAGATATTCGATGATAGCGAGCGATTCCCAGATGTGCCGGTCTCCGTCGATCAGCACTGGCACTTTGCCCGCGGGCGTAAGCTTGCGGAGCTCCGACTTGAAAGACGGATCGTCGAGCGAAATCACTCGCTCCTCAAAGGCAATCCTCGCGATCTTCATCGCCATCCAGGGGCGCATCGACCAGGAGGAATAATTCTTGTTTCCGATGACGAGTTTCAGAGTCACGACGGCCGTGCCCCGGTGCCGCGAAACCCGGTCGCAACGAGATACAGCTCCGCGGAATCCGCCCGGCTCGCCGCCGGCTTCACATGCTTCACGCTGCCGAAATCGCGCTTGAGGCCGGCCAGCAGCGAAGCCTCGGTTCCGCCTTGCAGGACCTTGGCCACAAAGGTGCCGCCGGGTTTGAGCACTTCGCCGGCAAATTCAGCCGCCACTTCGACCAAAGCCATGATCTTCAGATGATCGGTCTGGCGGTGACCGGTGGCATTGGCCGCCATATCGGAGAGCACCACGTCGGCGCGCCCGCCCAAAAGGTCGCGCAACACCTGCGGCGCCTTCTCGTCCAGAAAATCGAGCTGCAGGAAGTCCACCCCGGGAACTTCCTCCATCTTCAGCAAATCCATCGCCACGACGCGGCCCTTGCCCTCCGCGGCGCCGACGCGCTTAGCGACGATTTGGCTCCAGCCACCCGGCGCGGCACCAAGATCGACCACCTTGCCGCCGGTTTTGAGGAAATGAAACTTGTCGTCGATCTCCGCCAGCTTGTAGGCGGCGCGCGAGCGCAGGCCCTCGCGCTTGGCGCGCGCCACATAAGGATCGTTGAGCTGGCGCTCAAGCCAGAGCTTTGACGACAGCGAGCGGGCCCTGCCGCCCTTGACTCGCACCTTCAGCGCGCGGCCGCTGTCCTTGTTGACGCGGCGGGGTCATTGCGGGCTACCTGCCGCGCGGCTGCCAGACATCGTCCGCGCGCATCATCTGTACCAGCATGCCCTCGCGTAATCCGCGATCGGCGACGCGCACGCGCTGGCAGGGAAAAGCACGGCGGATCGCCTCCAGGATCGCGCAACCGGCGAGCACCAGATCCGCGCGTTCGGATCCGATGCAGGGACTGGCAACGCGCTCCTCGTAGCTCATCAGGAGCAGGCGATCGATCACGCTCGAAATCTGCTCGTCGGTCATCCAGCAGCCGTCGATATAGCGGCGGTCGTAGCGCTTCAAATCCAGATGCACTCCGGCGATGGTCGTCACGGTTCCGGAGGTGCCAAGCAGATGCACGTCGCCGAGCTCTGGCATTGGATGCTGCCCGCGCGAAGCGGCCGACATATTCGCCGACTTCCGAAACCATTTCTTCGTAGACGTCGCGGGTGACGGCATGGCCGCCGTGACGCTCCGCCAGGTTCACCACGCCTATCGGAATCGACATCCAGCCCAAAATGTCGGGATGCGGCGGTCCGGAATTGCTCGGCCGGGAGGGACCAAGCCGCACCAACTCGGAAGAGCCGCCGCCGATATCGAATAAGATCACGCCCTGCGCTTGCGGATCGAGCAGCGGCGAACAGCCGCTGGCGGCGAGAGAGGCTTCGGTTTCGCGATCGACGATCTCAAGCTCAAGACCGACTTCCTCGGCCACGCGGGCACGAAAATCACCGCCGTTCTCCGCCGCGCGGCAGGCCTCGGTCGCGATCAGCCGGGCCCGCGTCACCATGCGGTTTTTCATCTTGTCGCGGCAGATGGCGAGCGCCTCGATGGCGCGGCCGATTGCGGCCTCGCTCAGGCGGCCCGACTTCGACAGACCCTCGCCCAGCCGGATGATGCGGGAGAAAGCATCGACCACCCGGAAACTGTCAGCGGTCGGACGCGCCACCAGCAGCCGGCAATTGTTGGTGCCAAGATCGAGCGCGGCATAGGTCGCTTCGCGGCGATGGCCATTATCAGCCGCCAGGCCCTGATACGACGCGTGAAATGATCGCCGTCCCCACCGGCGCCGCCGCGGCGGTTCCGGATCGCGGGCACGGTCGACGCTACCGGTACCCCCGGCCTCGTCGTCCATTCAAAACCTTCCTCCGCGGCGAAACCTCCTCAAGGCTCGACAGCACGGCGATATTGATAAATCGCGGTAAGTTTATGCAACGCAGCCAAGCGGCGCAACCGCTGCGGCGGCTTTGTCTCAGCCGCGGTCAGCCGCCGTCATAATGTTGGCCAGCGCGGCAAGGCCCTGATGTTGGGCGATATCTTCCAGCGCGACCGGCAGACGCCGGCGCCAGTTTGGGTGTTCCTGCACGGTGCCCGGTATATTGGGCTGATCGAGGATGCCGAGCACATCTTCCATCGCGACCACCAGCAAGCGCGATGGGGTCGCGCGCGAGATAGGCCGCCACCGCTGAAAAATCTGGCTCGGTATTGTCAGGCGATCCCACCGCGCTGCGCAGCGCAGCACGTGCTCTGGCGCGATCTTCATCGCTCTCGCCCGGGTCGATGTCCAATTGGCGCTTGACCGCAAGATCGTGATCCGACGACCAGCCGGCGAAGGTCGGCAGATCATGCGTGTTGAAGCTCGCAAGCGCATTTCGCACGATAGGCTTCGGGCGGCCGGAAGCGTCCGTCGCCTTCGCGCTCGAACATCATCACCTGATAGGACCAAAGCCCCCAGTCCGCGAGCACATCACGAAAACCCTCGGGCACAGTGCCGAGATCCTCGCCGATAACGACACAGCGGTTGGCAACGCTTTCCTGCGCGGCCACTGCAAGCAATGCCTCAAACGGAAAGCGGACATAGGTCCCCTGCCCGGCCTGCATGCCGTTCGGAATGAGAAAGAGCCGCTTGAGCCCAAGCACGTGATCGAGCCGCACGGCGCCGGCGTAACGCATCGAGGCCTGCAGCATGCGCCGAAACGGCTCGAATTTTTGCTGCTCCAGTGCGACCGGATTGGTGCCGGCAATCCCCCAGTTCTGTCCCGCAAGATTGAGCGGGTCCGGTGGCGCGCCCACGCTTACCGCATCGAGCACAGCCTCGCGTTCGCTCCAGGCATCGAAACCGGTGTTGGAAACACCGACCGCGATATCGAGATAAAGCCCGAGCTTTAGGCCGCGCCGGCGGATGCGGTCGCAACAGGCCGAAAGCTGCTCATGCGCGGCCCATTGCAGGAATTCGAAAAAGCCGATCTCGTCGCTTTCCTCCCGCCGCAGCCGCGCCAAGGCAGCCTTCTTCGCGTCGCGCCATTCGGGCAGTCCATTGCTGCCAGGGCAGGCCATAGCGCCGGCGCAACAATTCAAACGCGGCAAAGCGTTGCAGGGTGTTGCCCTGCTCCGCGCGAAAAGCTTTAAAGGCCCGCTTAGCCTCGCGAAAAGCGCCGCCGCGAAAATTTGCATAGGCAAGGCGCATGGCTTTCGCTTTTGCGCGGGCGACTCCTTGATAGTTCACCAGTTCGGCGGCACGCAGCTTCGCTATCTCGTCGCGCAAGCCGGCGGCATCGACGCCGGGAAATCCCGGAACGGCCTCCACATCGATATAGAGCGTGTTGAAAAAGAGCCGGCTATTGGGGGAGTAAGGACTGGCATCCTCCGCATGATCGTCAAAAATCGCATGCAGCGGATTGAGCCCGATCGCGTCGGCGCCGCGCTCAGCGGCGATGTCGATCAGCGCCGACAAGTCGGTGAAGTCGCCGTGTCCCCAATTACGCCGCGAGCGCACGCCATACAGCTGCACCGCGATGCCCCACAAGCGCGCCTCGCTCTCGCTCTGATAAGCGCGCTCGGGCGCGACCAGGAGCGTTGCTTCCTCGCTATCGTCTCCAAAGCGGACTTGAAGCGTGAAGCTCCCGACCGGCAGATCGGCCGGCAACCGCACGACGGGCGCTTCGCCGACGCCCTGGGCAACCGTGTCCTCCGCTTTGATCGACCAGGCGACCGGGATACCGGGCGGCGCCTGCAAGGACACCGAGGCTTCCCTGTTGCTGCGGACGACAACTGTTTGCGGAACACGGCGTTGCGCTGGCTCGCGATTGTGACCCAGCATCTCCAGCAACCGGCTCAGAGTCTCCGGTGCCGCCGAGCAGGACCGGCCGAAGGCATCGTGATACTGGCTCTCAATACCCCAGCGGGCCGCCCGCTCTTCAATACGATCCATACGGCAGATTTTCTGAATGTCTCCCCGGCGGCCAACCGGAATGGCACGGCTTTGTTCCTAACAAATGGATTTTTAGGACAGTACTTCCTAACACGGAACTTAAACGTTAGCAGCCTATTCTTAATCTAATGGTCCGTTTGCCGCGGGCGTCGCAGTAAACGGAAAGAGTGCGGTCGGGAACGTGACAGCAAATGTGAGCTTTCCCTTGGTCAGCGGCCAGTCCGGCCAGCGGATCTACATCGAAGACATCTATCCTGCCGTGGACTCTGGCCGTTTTCCGGTCAAGCGTATCGCGGGCGGAGCCGGTCGAGGTATGGGTGGACATCTTCCGTGATGGCCATGCGGTGCTCGCCGCCGAACTCATCTGGCGTGCCGAAAACTCCAAGAAATGGTCGCGCAATCCACTGAAATTTCAACAGAACGACCGATGGACCGGCAGCTTCACGCCGGAAACGCCCGGCCGTTATCGTTACGCCGTCGAAGCCTGGACCGACGCCTTCGGCACGTGGCGGCGCGACTTTCTCGTCAAGCGCGATGCCGGCCAGGACGTGACGCTCGAGGTGCAGGAAGGACGCCAGATCCTTGCCGGCCTCAAGCCGCGCAGTAAGGCCGACGCTTTCATCATCAGCGAGGTCTGCCGGGAATGCGAGGCGAGCAACGACCCCTCCCCGCTATTGTCAGAAGAATTATTGGCGGCGACTTCGAGAGTGCAGAATTCAGACCTGACCCGCGGCCCGGAGATGCCGCTCGTCGCCGACCGTCCGCTCGCCCGCGCCAGCGCCTGGTACGAGATGATGCCGCGCAGCCAAAGCAACGTCCCGGGCAAGCACGGCACCTTCGACGATTGCATCGCGCGGCTTTCCGATATCGCAGCGCTCGGATTCGACGTGCTTTATCTGCCGCCCATCCATCCGATCGGCCACACCAATCGCAAGGGACGCAATAACGCCTTGCGCGCGGAGCCCGGTGATCCCGGCAGCCCTTATGCCATCGGTTCGGAAGACGGCGGCCACGACGCCGTGCATCCTGAACTCGGGACACTGGAGGATTTCCGCCGCCTGGTCGCCGCCTGCGCCACGCATGGCCTGGAGGTGGCGCTCGATTTCGCCATCCAGTGCTCGCCCGATCACCCTTGGCTGACCACGCACCCCGAATGGTTTAAGCGCCGTGCCGACGGCTCGATCCAATACGCGGAGAATCCGCCGAAGAAATACGAGGACATCGTCAACCCGGATTTCTATTGCGCCGACAGCGAGCGGCTATGGGCGGCGTTGCGCGACATCGTGCTGTTCTGGCTGAAGCAGGGAGTGCGCATCTTCCGCGTCGATAACCCGCACACCAAACCGTTCGAGTTCTGGGAGTGGCTGATCCGGGAGGTGCAGGCAAT
Source organism: uncultured Alphaproteobacteria bacterium (assembly GCA_963728585.1). Taxonomy (GTDB): domain Bacteria; phylum Pseudomonadota; class Alphaproteobacteria; order Rhizobiales; family Xanthobacteraceae; genus CANKHA01. Next base: position 376,407 of record CAVSLB010000019.1, on the reverse strand, counting down.
TGACCCCGGCGTCGTCTTCCTGGCGGAGGCTTTCACCCGTCCGAAAGTGATGAAGGCGCTCGCCAAGCTGGGCTTCACCCAGTCCTATACCTATTTCACCTGGCGTACCGGCAAGCACGAGCTGGAAAGCTATTTGCGCGAAATCACCGGCTATCCCGAACGCGAATATTTCCGGCCGAATTTTTTCGTCAATACGCCGGACATTCTGCCCTTCCATCTGCAATCCGGCGATCCCTGGATTTTCAAGTCGCGCGTCGCGCTCGCCGCGACCTTGTCCGGCAATTACGGGATCTACAACGGATTCGAGCTGCTCGAGCACGAACCGATCCCGGGCAAGGAAGAATATCTGCACTCGGAAAAATACGAGCTGAAGACCCGGGACTGGAACAAGCAAGGTAACATCAAGAATTATATCGGCCATCTCAACTGGCTGCGACAAAGCAATACGGCGTTGCAACAGACCAGCAATCTTCGCTTCGCGCAGGTGGACGACAACGACGTCATCGGCTTTGTGAAGGAATCCGCGTCAGGCGACAACGCAGTCGCTGTTGCCATTGCATTGAACCGCGGCGGTACGCGCCAGTTCTGGTTCCACTTCGGAGAAATCGAGATCGGTCCGCAAGGCGGCCGCCGGCGTGTGCGCGCGATTGAAAATCTTATCACCGGTGAGCGGCACGTGATCGAATGGGGCGGCGTGCGGCTTCGCATCGAGCCCGATCAGGATCCGGCGCTGCTGTTCCGTTGCTTGTTGTGACACCATGAATGTTTTGACCGACATCAAAGCCGAAACGAGCGTGGCCGGCGATGGGCTTTGGTACAAGGACGCCGTCATCTATCAGTTGCATGTGAAGGCTTTCGCCGACAGCAACAATGATGGCATTGGCGATTTTGAGGGCCTGACCCAGAAGCTCGACTATCTGCAGGACCTCGGCGTCACCGCGGTTTGGCTGCTTCCCTTCTATCCCTCTCCCGGCCGTGATGACGGCTACGACATCGCCGATTATCGCCAGGTCAATCCCGACTTCGGCACGCTGTCGGATTTCCGCCGCTTCATGCATGAAGCCAAACGGCGCAAGTTGCGCGTCATTACAGAACTCGTGATCAATCATACCTCGGACCAGCATCGCCTGGTTCCGGCGAGCGCGCCGTAGCAAGCCCACCTCCGATGCGCGCAACTGGTACGTCTGGAGCGACAACGACCAGCGCTATGCCGGTACGCGCATCATTTTCAACGACACCGAAAAATCTAATTGGGCTTGGGATTCCACCGCCCAGGCCTATTACTGGCATCGCTTCTTCTCGCACCAGCCGGACCTGAATTTCGGCAATCGGCGGGTATTGCTGGCGCTGATGCAGGTGATGCGGCGATGGCTCGACTTTGGCGTGGACGGATTTCGGCTCGACGCCATTCCCTATCTCTGCGAGCGCGAGGGCACTAATAACGAGAACCTTCCGGAGACCCACGCCATCATCAAGCAGATCAGGGCGGAGCTCGACGCCTATGCACCCGGCAAGCTGCTGCTGGCGGAAGCCAATCAGTGGCCGGAAGATGTCAGCGCCTATTTCGGTAACGGCGACGAATGCCACATGGCGTATCACTTCCCTTTGATGCCGCGCATCTACATGGCGATCGCCCAGGAAGACCGCTTTCCGATCGCCGATATCCTGCGGCAGACCCCGGATATCCCGGAGAATTGTCAGTGGGCCTTGTTCCTGCGCAACCATGACGAGCTCACGCTCGAGATGGTCACCGACGTGGAGCGCGACTATCTCTGGTCGACCTACGCCACCGATCCGCGCGCGCGTATTAATCTCGGCATCCGCCGCCGCCTTGCGCCCCTGATGGATAACGACCGCCGCAAGATCGAGCTGATGAATTCGCTGCTGCTGTCGTTTCCCGGCACGCCGATCATCTATTACGGCGATGAGATCGGCATGGGCGACAATATCTATCTAGGCGACCGCAATGGCGTCCGCACGCCGATGCAATGGACGCCCGACCGCAACGGCGGGTTTTCACGCTGCGATCCCGCCCGGCTCTACGCGCCGATGATCATGGATCCGGTTTACGGCTACGAGGCGGTGAATGTGGAAGCGCAGGCGCGCAGCCTGGGCTCATTGCTGAACTGGACCAAACGGCTGATCGCCGTGCGCAAGTCCCGCAAGGTGTTCGGCCGCGGTTCGCTCTCCTTCATTCGTCCGACAAATCGGTCGGTGCTGGTCTATGTCCGGCAGTATCAGGGCGACGTGCTGCTCTGCGTGGCCAATCTCTCGCGCTCGGCGCAAGCGGCGGAGATCGATCTTTCTCCGTGGCGCGGGCGCACCCCGCTGGAGCTGCTCGGCAACAAGGCTTTCCCGCCCATCGGCGACCGGCCCTACGTCGTCACCCTCGCCCCTTATGGCTTCTTCTGGTTCCAGCTGTGTGAAAACCTGGAGAAGCGCCCGGATACTCCCACCACCGCGCCGGAACTGGAGACCCTCGTCGTCACCGACGGCTGGGCTTCGCTCTTGCAGGGCCGCAACAAGCAGATCCTGGAATACGACGTGCTGCCGGGATTCCTGTCGTCGCATCGCTGGTTCGCCGACCGCGGCAGCCTGTCGATCTTGACGCGTATTGCGGCTGCCATTCCGCTGAAGGCGGGCGACCCCGGCATGGAGCTGGCGCTGGTGGAGGCCACGGGTACGCGCGAAACCTCTTACTACATCCTGCCGCTGACGGTGAAATGGCAGCGCATGGACCGCTCGCAAAGAAACCCGAACATGCTGGCCGCCGTGCGTCGCGGCCCGCGCGAAGGCGCGATGTTTGACGTCACCGCCGACGCGGAATTCATTTCGCTCGTGCTGGACAAGGTGCGGGCTGCCGAAACGATCGAAGCCGGCAACCTCCGGCTCGAATTCCGTCCGGTCGGAGAATTCCCCGCGCTTGGACGCGCTACGGCGGAGAATGTCCGTGCCGTCAACGCCGAACAATCGAACACCACTGCGCTGGTCGGTAATGATTACGTCGTCAAGCTCTTCCGCCGCCGCACGCCCGGCATCAATCCGGAAATCGAGATCGGGCGGTTTCTCACGAAACAAGCGGTGTTCGCCAACACGCCGGCGCTGATCGGCGCTGTCGAACTGGTCGAAGATGGCCAGCCCAGCGCGGTCGCCGTGGTTCATCGCTTCGTGGAAAACCAGGGTGACGCCTGGGCGGCGACGACCGCCTATCTCGACCGCTATGCGGAAGAACAGCGCCTTCTTCCCGCCGATTCGTCTGGCGAAAGTCAGGAACAGGGCGCCTATCTGCGGCTGATGGGGCATGTCGGAAAACGCGTTGCGGAAATGCAGCTTGCGCTCGCCAGCCGCAGCGACATTGCCGACTTCGCTCCCGAGCCGGTCACCGAGGATGATCTGAAGGTCTGGACCGATCGGACGCTGGAGCGCGCCCAACGTCTGTTTGAAGATCTGCCCAGGCGCCGCTCGAGTCTCTCCGAATCCGACCGGGCGCTGATCGACACGCTTTTGGCCAACGCGGACCGTCTGCCAGAGACGGCTGAACGCGATGCTGCCGGCCAGCATCGAGGCGATGAAGATCCGCCACCATGGCGATTTCCATCTGGGCCAGATGCTGATGGTGAAGGACGATGTCTTCATCATCGATTTTGAGGGCGAGCCCCGGCGCAGCCTGCAGGACCGGCGTCAAAAAGCGCCGGCCGCGCGCGACCTCGCCGGCTTGATCCGTTCTGTCGACTATTCCGTCACCGCAGCGCTGGACCGCGCCACGCGCAACACGCCGGATGACGACGGCAAGCTCGCGCGTGCGATGCACGACTGGCGTTCGCGTGCGGTGGAAGCCGTCCTCGCCGCCTATCGCGACCGCGATGACCGATGCGACGGCTCTGGCCCGCCGAGCGGAATGCCGCCGACCGGCTGCTCGATTTCTTCCTGCTGGAAAAAGCCTTTTACGAGATCGAATATGAATTGGCGCATCGGCCGGACTGGCTGCACGTGCCGCTCGCGGGCACACTGCGCATCCTCTCCCGTACCGAAGGGAGCCCGTCATGAATAAACTCCCGCGCGAAGCTTACGCCATCATCGAGGGCCGGCATTCCGACCCGTTCCACTATCTCGGCCGGCATATGGAGAAAGATGTCGCCGGTGGTGCGCGCCTTTCTGCCCGATGCGGAGGAGGTTCGCGTCGTCGACGAGCAAGGGCATGAGAGCGAGCTCGATCGCATTCACGACGCCGGCCTCTTTGCCGGACGTCTGCCCAACGGCTCGCAGCGCTATCAGCTGCGCGCGCGCTTCGGCCAGAACGTCGTCGAGCTGGAAGATCCCTATCGCTTCCCGCCGGTGCTGTCGGAATTCGATCTCTATCTCCTGTCCGAGGGCACGCATATTCATCTTTATGAGAAGCTCGGCGCGCATCCGATGACGCATCGAGGGCGTCCCGGGGGTGGCCTTCGTGGTGTTCGTCCCCGGCGCCAAGCGCGTGAGCGTGGTCGGCGATTTCAATTTGTGGGACGGCCGGCGGCATGCGATGCGCGTGCGCGGCAACGGCTTCTGGGAAATCTTCGTCCCGCGCGCAAGAGTCGGCGATCATTACAAATACGAGATTGTCGGGATGGACGGCCGGATGTTGCCGCTGAAGTCCGATCCCGTTGCCTTTGCCTCCGAAGTGCGCCCCAGCACCGCCTCCATCGTCATCGACCTCGATGCGGTGCCGCGCCCAGCTCCCGCCCCGCAAGGGCGTCAATGCGCTGAGCGCGCCGATCTCGATCTATGAAGTGCATCTCGGCTCGTGGCGCCGGCGGCCGGAAGATGGCAACCGCTGGCTCACCTACCGCGAGATGGCCGCCGAGCTGCCGGCCTATGTGAAGGACCTCGGCTTCACCCATATCGAATTCATGCCGATCAACGAGCATCCATTCGACGGTTCCTGGGGCTATCAACCGACTGGCCTGTTCGCACCCACCAGCCGCTTCGGCACGCCGGAAGATTTTGCGGCTCTGGTCGATGCTTGCCATCGGGCCGGCCTTGCCGTGCTCATTGACTGGGTGCCGGGACATTTTCCCGACGACCCGCATGGGCTTGCGCAATTCAACGGCACCGCTCTCTACGAACACGCCAATCCGCTGCAAGGACGGCACCTCGATTGGGGCACGCTGATCTACAATTACGGGCGCACGGAAGTGGCGAATTTCCTGCTCGCCAGCGGTCTGTTCTGGCTCGACCGTTATCGGCGTCGACGGCCTGCGCGTGGATGCGGTCGCCTCCATGCTCTATCTCGACTACAGCCGCCCGGAGGGCGGATGGATTCCGAACAAATATGGCGGGCGGGAAAATCTCGACGCCGTCGCTTTCCTGCGCCGCTTCAACTCGGAAGTTTTCCTGCAGTCATCCGAATGCGACCACCGCGGCGGAGGAATCCACCGCCTGGCCGATGGTGTCGCGCCCGGTGGATTGGGGCGGGCTCGGCTTCGGCTATAAATGGAACATGGGTTGGATGCACGACACCCTGGAATACATCAGCAAGGACCCGATCTACCGCAGACATCACCACGGTCAGATTCTGTTCGGTCTGCACTACGCCTTCTCGGAAAATTTCATCCTGCCGCTGTCGCATGATGAAGTCGTGCACGGCAAACGCTCCATCCTGGGGCGCATGCCGGGCGATGAATGGCAGCGCTTCGCCAATCTGCGCGCCTATTACGCTTTCATGTTCGGGCATCCGGGCAAGAAGCTGATGTTCATGGGGAGCGAATTCGGTCAGGAGCGCGAGTGGAGCCACGACCATTCGCTCGATTGGCACCTGCTGCAAAATCCCAAGCACGCCGGCATCCAGGCGCTCATTCGCGATCTCAACAAGCTCTATCGCGACGTGCCGGCGCTGCACGAACTGGACTGCGATCATAACGGCTTTGAATGGCTGGTGATGCATGACGCCGACCGCAGCGTCTTCGCCTGGCTGCGCAAGGGACATGACACACGCGAGCGCTGCCTGGTCGTGGTCAATTTCACGCCGCAGGTCTATCGCGACTACCGCGTCCGGGTGCCTTTCGCCGGCGCGTGGCGGGAAGTCCTCAACACCGACGCCGCGATCTATGGCGGCAGCAATGTCGGGAACGCCGGGGCAGTGAAGACGTTGGACGAAGGTCCCATCCCCGAGGTCAGTCTTGCAATTCCGCCGCTTGCTGCAATTTTTCTCGTCCCAGAGCAGTAGCATGCGGCTTTCGGCCGGCGCTCCGCATCCCCTTGGCGCGACGTGGGATGGACGGGGCACCAACTTCGCGCTGTTCTCCGCCAATGCGACGAAGGTGGAGCTCTGCCTGTTTGACAGCCAGGGCAAACGCGAGCTCGAGCGGATCGCGCTGCCGGAGCGCACCGAAGATGTGTGGCACGGCTATCTCAATGACATCGTGCCAGGGCAGCTCTACGGCTATCGCGTGCACGGCCCCTACCGGCCCGAGCAAGGCTTCCGCTTCAATGCGCATAAGCTGCTGATCGATCCTTATGCCAAGCGCCTGGCGGGACGGCTGGTGTGGAGTGATGCGCATTTCGCGTATCGCACCGGCACGCATCGCGAAGACCTGTCCTTCGACCGCCGTGACAATGCGCGCGGCATGCCGAAGGCCGTGGTGATCGACGAGGCCTTCACCTGGGGCGAAGACAAGCGGCCGTTCGTTCCGTGGGAAGACACGATCTTCTACGAAGCGCATGTGAAGGGATTGACGCAAATGCGTGAAGACGTGCCGCGCGCCTGGCGCGGCACCTTTCGCGGATTGGCCGCGCCTTCAGTGATCGATCATTTGCGCCGGCTCGGCGTGACCACGCTGGAGCTGCTTCCGATCCATGCCTTTGTAGACGACCGGCATCTGGTCGAGCGCGGACTGAGCAATTACTGGGGCTATAACACGATCGGATTCTTCGCCCCGGAGCAGCGCTACGCCAACGACAATGCGCTTGATGCCTTCCGCTCCACTGTCTCGCGGCTGCACGATGCCGGCATCGAGGTCGTGCTGGACGTGGTCTACAACCACACCGCCGAAGGCAATCACATGGGCCCGACGCTGAGCTTCAGGGGCATCGACAATACGTCCTATTATTGGCTGCGACCCGATGAGCCGCGCTACTACGACGACTTTACCGGCGTGCGGTAATTCGCTGAATCTCAGCCATCCGCGCGTGCTGCAGATGGTGATGGATTCCCTGCGCTACTGGGTCGAGGTCTGTCATGTCGACGGCTTCCGCTTCGATCTCGCCTCAACGCTCGGACGCGGGCCAAACGGCTTCGACAGAGGCTCGGCCTTTTTCGCCGCGATCCGGCAGGACCCGGTGCTGGCAAGCGTGAAATTGGTCGCCGAGCCTTGGGATATCGGTCCTGGCGGTTATCGCGTCGGCGGATTTCCGCCCGGCTGGTCGGAATGGAACGATCAATATCGTCAAACGATGCGGCGCTATACGCACGGCGAGGGAAACCTGCTGGGCGAGGTCAGCCGCCGCATGACCGGCTCCGCCGATCTGTTCAACCACGACGGCCGCAGTCCGCGCGCCAGCATCAACCACATCACGGTGCATGACGGGTTTACGCTCGCCGATCTGGTGAGCTACGAGCAAAAACACAACGAGGCCAATGGCGAGGATAACCGCGACGGCTCCGACGACAACCAGAGCACCAATTGCGGCGTCGAGGGGCCGACCGACGATCCGAATATTCTGCAAATGCGCCGTCAGCTGCAGGCGCAATCACCTGGCGTCGCTGCTGCTGGCGCACGGGGTGCCGCTCATTCTTGCCGGTGACGAGGTCGGCAACAGTCAGAACGGCAACAACAACGCCTATTGCCAGGACGACGAGATCGGCTGGGTTGATTGGTCCGGGTTAGACCGCGACGGCGACGACCTGACGGGCCTGGTCGCGCAGCTCACGGATATCCGCCGCCGCTTTCCGCAATTGCGGCCGCGCCATTGGGTGGATGGGCGTCGCGAGGACGGCTCCTTCGGCGTCCTATGGCTGACGCCGCAGGCCAACGAAATGACCGAACAGGACTGGAATTTTCCGGAAGGGCGCTTCCTTTCCTATGTGCTGGGGCCGCTCGACGGTCAGCCCCTCGCTCTTCATCGTCCTTAATTCCGCGCCGGAAGCGATCGAATTCACGCTGCCTAACATCCCGCAGTACAACACCTGGACGGCCATCCTCAACACGGTGCCGGGTGCGACGCTTGGACAAAACCTGCCGGCGGGATGGAAATCACAAGCGCCTGCGCGTTCCGTTCTGGTTTATTCGGGCTCGAGATGAATGCGAACATTATCTTCGGGCCCCAGTTGCATCCTGATGGCGTGACTTTCCGCCTTTGGGCGCCAGCCGCCAAAGGCGTCGAGCTGATGCTCGACCGTCAGCATCCCATGCAGGCGCGCGGCGACGGCTGGCATGAGAGCAGAATTCCCGGTGCCGGTGCAGGCACCCTTTACAAGTTCCGCATTGATGGCGAATTGGAGGTGCCGGATCCCGCCTCGCATTTCCAGCCGCAGGATGTATCAGGGCCGAGCGAAATCATCGACCATGATCAATTCGCCTGGCAGGCGAGCGATTGGCGAGGCCGCGCTTGGGAAGACCGCTGCCTTCCTGGAATTGCATGTCGGCACATTTACCGCCGGTGGAACTTTCCGCAGCGTCATCGAGCGGCTCGACCATGTTGCGGAAACCGGCCTGACCGCGATCGAATTAATGCCGATCGCCGATTTCGCCGGCCGTCGCAACTGGGGCTATGACGGCGTGCTGCTCTATGCGCCTGACAGCGCCTATGGACGCCCTGACGATCTGAAAGCGTTGATCGACGCTGCGCATCAACGCGGGCTGATGGTTTTTCTCGACGTGGTCTATAACCATTTCGGCCCAGAAGGGAATTATCTCGGGCCGCTACGCACCCGCGTTTCTTTACCGAGGGTCAGACGCCCTGGGGCTCAGCGATCGACTATCGCCTGCCGGAGGTGCGCGCCTTCGCCATCGGCAATGCGCTGCACTGGCTGCAGCACTACCGCTTCGATGGGCTGCGGCTCGATGCCGTGCACGCCATCGTCGAGCCGGGCGAGCCGCATATGCTGAATGATCTAAGCCGTGCGGTCGGCGATCTGGCCAAAGAAACCGGCCGGCACATCCATCTGGTACTGGAGAATGACGACAACCGCGCCAGCCTGCTTGACCCGCGCAGTGCTCCACACGACGGAAAATACCGAGCGCAATGGAACGACGATTATCACCACGCATGGCATGTGCTGTTGACGCAAGAAAAGGACGGCTATTATCGCGACTATCACGATAACCCGCGCGCCGACATTGCACGCGTCCTATCGTCCGGCTTCGCCTATCAGGGCGAAGCATCACCGCATCGCGACGGCCGCAAGCGCGGCGAGCCTTCCGGGACTTTGCCGCCGACGGCTTTCGTGAATTTTCTGCAGAATCACGACCAGATCGGCAACCGCGCGCGCGGCGACCGCCTGATAACGCAGGCGGACGAAGCTGCGCTGCGCGCGGCCCTCGCGATAACCCTGCTCGCGCCCATGCCGCCACTCCTGTTCATGGGTGAGGAATGGGGATCCACCAAACCGTTTCCCTTCTTCTGTGATTTTCACGGCGCGCTTGCCGAAGCGGTGCGCCAAGGGCGGCGCGAAGAGTTCAAGTCTGCCTATGCGGAGCTCGGCGATGACATTCCCGATCCGCTGGACGAAGAAACCTTCCGCTCCGCCATGCTCGACTGGGACGCGCGCGAAACGCCGCGCGGCCGGGAATGGATGACGCACACGCGCAGCCTGCTGACAACACGAACAAAGGAAATCGCGCCGCGGCTCGCGCAATCCGCTTTCGCGTGGGCGCGATGGGAGCAAGATGTGCTGACCGCAGCTTGGCGCTTGGACGGTGGAGCAAACTTGAACCTGCTCGCGAATCTTTCGGCGGCAGAAGCCGCGCGGCCGCAGGAAATTTCGCTTGGGCGATCGATCTGGGGCGGTGCAGTCCCGGCAATCTTGCCACCATGGTCGGTTTATTGGGGCATCGGAGAAGCCTGATGCCGCCGGTTGTTCCGATCGCCACCTATCGCCTGCAGCTCACGCCGGACTTCGGCTTCGACCAGGCCGCAGCCATCGTGCCTTATCTCAAAGCACTCGGCATCACGCATCTCTATGCCTCGCCATTCTTGAAGGCTCGCTCCGGCAGCACGCATGGCTATGACATCATCGACCACAACGCCTTCAATCCGGAGCTCGGCGGCGAGGCCGGTTTTCTGCGCTTGAGCCAAGCGCTGGCCACGGCAGACATCGGCCTCATTCTCGATTTCGTGCCCAACCATATGGGCGTGCATCACGCCGACAATGTCTGGTGGCTCGACGTGCTGGAATGGGGACCGAAATCTCCGCATGCCGATTCGTTCGATATCGAGTGGGAGACGCTGCCGGAGCGGCCGCGCGGCGGCGTGCTGCTGCCGATCCTCGGACGACCTTATGGCGAGGCGCTGGAAAGCGGTGAGATCGAACTTCGCTACGATCCGCGCGAGGGCAGTTTTTCTGCCTGGTATTTCGAGCACCGCATGCCGATCGGGCCGAACCGCTATGGCGAGATTCTGAGCAAGGTGGTCGCGCAGGCCGGCGCTGCCGAGCAGCCGGCGGGCCGCCGACTGCTGGACTTGGCTGCACGCACCAAGGGCCCGCGCAATCCGCCGCGCGACCAGGCTCCCGGGTTCAAGCAGGAGCTTGCTGCGATCGCGGGCGGGAGCGAGATAATCGAGCGCGGGCTTGTGGCCTTTCGGCCGAATGCCGGCGTGCCCGGCGCGGTGACGGCGCTGCATCGCTTGCTCGAACGACAATATTATCGGCCGGCGTTCTGGCGACTTGCGTCCAACGAGATCAATTACCGCCGCTTCTTCGACATCAATGCGCTTGCCGGCATGCGGGTGGAGGAGCCCTCTACCTTTGTGTCCATGCACCGGCTGGTCAGCCGGTTGATCGCCGCAGACCAGTTGCAAGGTCTGCGGATCGACCATATCGACGGCCTGCGTGACCCGCAGCAATATCTCCGCCGGCTGCAGACCCTCGTGCGCCATGCGCGGCCGCCCGGCCGGGCCGGTTTCTATCTCGTCGTCGAGAAAATTCTCGCCGAGGGCGAGCAGCTGCCGCGCTTTGCCGGCATAGCCGGCACCACGGGTTATGAATGGCTGAACGTCATTTCCCACTTCCTGCTTGATCGGCGCGGGCTCGATACACTCGACCGCGCTTGGCGCCAGGCAGCAGGCGACATCCGGGATTTTGAACAAGTTTTGGCCGGGGCAAAACGCCGTGTGCTCGTCAACATCCTGGCGAGCGAATTCACCGTGCTTACGCGAATTCTCGCGCGCATCGCTGCCGGCCATTATACCACGCGCGACTATTCTCCCGAGCGGCTGCGCGCCGCGTTGGAAGCCTACGTCATCCATTTCCCGGTTTACCGCACCTACATCACACCCGCCGGGCCCTCGCCTAACGACCGGACGGTAATTGAGGCGACCATCGCCCGCGCGCGTGCGGAGTGGTTTGGCACGGACGCGGACATCTTCGAGTTCCTGCAAGACGCCCTCACCCTTGACCTGATTGCGCCCGGCCGCCAAGGCCATAGCATCCGGCGCGTACGCCGCTTTGCCTTCAAGGTGCAGCAATTCACCGGGCCGATGATGGCGAAGTCGATGGAGGACACGGCCTTCTACCGCTACCACCGCTTGCTCGCGCTCAATGAGGTGGGCGGCGATCTTTCCGTCGGCGCGCTAACGCCCGAGGATTTTCATCGGCGCATGCTGTCGCGGTCACAAAGCCAAGCACATAGCCTCACCGCCAGCGCGACGCACGACACCAAGCGCGGCGAAGATGCCCGCGCCCGCATTCTCGCGCTTTCGGAACTGGCTGACGATTGGAGCAAAGTCACGCGCCAATGGCGCGAGCTCAATGCCGCTGCAACTCAGAATCTGGTGGAGAATCCCTCGCCTGCACACGAATATATGCTGTACCAGGCTTTGCTGGGCGCGTGGCCTGGCGCTATCGACCAAGCTTTCGTTGCCCGCATGCAAAATTATGCGGTGAAAGCGGCACGAGAAGGCAAGGAACAGACCAGTTGGCTCGCGCCGAACGAAAGCTATGAAAATGGTCTAAAGCATTTTCTGGCGCGCATTCTCGACCGAACACGCTCCGCCGCCTTCCTGGATTCATTCGAAGCCATCGCACGCCGCGCGGCGCTGCTAGGGGCGCTCAATAGTCTCACTCAGGTTACCTTGAAGACGATGATGCCCGGCGTGCCGGATTTTTATCAGGGGACGGAGTTCTGGGATTTGGCTCTGGTCGATCCCGACAACCGCCGCCCGGTCGACTTCGCCGCCCGCAGCACGGCGCTGGCAGAGACAGACGAAACCCCGGATTGGGCGGCGCTGGCTAAGGATTGGCAAAGCGGCCGTATCAAGCTCGCGCTTACTCGCCGGCTGCTGGCGATCCGCAACCGATTCGAACACGTATTCGCTCGTGGCAGTTACCGGCCACTGCGAGTGGAAGGCCCGCAAGCGGATGAGATCGTCGCCTTCGCGCGCAGCGGCGGCCGCGATACCGTCATCATCGTGGCGGGGCGATTGTTCAGCCGCGCCACCGAATACGGCCGCATCTGGCCTTCGTCAGAAGCATGGATGCAGACCTCGGTAACGTTCGACGGATTTTCCGCGATTCGGCCACTGCTCGGTCCAACCCCGCCGGCGGAAGCATCGCAGCTCTCGGTATCACAGCTATTCGGTCATTTGCCGGTCACAGTCATGCATGCAGAATCCGCAAAAGCACGCAAGCCGCGCGCGCTGGCCGCTGCGACCTGAAAAACACTCCACCTTTCCTGCGTGGAACCTGACCGCGGGATTACCGGTTGTTGTCAAGGAGGAGAATTCAATGGACGATTGGGAAAAACGCGTGCGCGACCGCGCTTACAAGCTGTGGCAGGAAGAAGGCTGCCCGGAAGGCCGTGAAGGCGTGCACTGGGAAAAGGCGCGCGAGTTAATCGCGATCGAAGACAATATCGACGTCACGCTGAAACCGATTCCGCGCCCCGATGACGTCGGTCCCTATGGCGAGCCTGTCGAACCGCTTGCACCGGCAGAAAATACCGGTGAAACCCCCACCATGGTCGACCAGGGCGAAGAAGAGACCATTCCCCACCGACGCACCGATCAATCCGACGAGCAGAAATAAACGAGCTCATCAGTTCTGCGGGCAATGGATCCTCAAATTGCGATCCGACGTGCAGCAGAAAAACGAAGGCCGTCCGGGATCTAAGTGGCCGGACGGCCCTGCGGCCCTTGTGCCGACCTGCTCCTGGTCGGTTCCCTCCCTCCGCACTCGGCGGAGATAAAAGAGTTGCTGCCGCAGGGCAACTTGAATTGCGGTCTCGGGTTGATTTTTAACAACGGGGGATGGGAGGAGGCGGCAAAATAGGCTGGCAGCGGAAAAATAACTTCGCTAGATAGTTGCGCGTCAGCCTAAATCGGGCCTTTCGAACAGGTATCAGGCCGTGGAAATAGACCTGCGGCCGTATGTAAGACTTTGAAAACATTGGGGAATAGTTCAACGGTAGAACATCGGACTCTGACTCCGAGAATTTAGGTTCGAATCCTAGTTCCCCAGCCATCCCTCCGTCTCCCGGATACATGCCCCCTGGGCGATTCCAGGTCGACGCGAGGCTCCCTGAGTTGCCAGATCGAACCCAAACTCCCGGAGTCCAAAACGTTTCTGCGCAATTCTTTTGCGCCGTCGCGATGCTGCGACGTGGCGCTCCGCAGCCCGCTGGCAAATCCACAGACCTTAAACTAACCTCGACCTGGATTGCTCGTGGATGCCGAGCAACAGTCGGCCCGTTACGCGCTCGACTGCAACACTTTCTGCGTAGCTTATAAAAGATTACGGAGAGGGAGCGATGCCGAAGAGGAATTTGCCGATCCGCCGATGCGGCTTTCTCGCACTGGGCTTTTTCACAGCTGTGCTGACGCAACCAGCCATCGCGCAGCCAGCGCAAACACTCGAGCAGCGCAAGGCGATCTATGCTCCCTGGTCGCCGGATCAGATGGCGGAGCGGCGCAAACAGCAGGGCCTCGTCGGGCCGGGAACGACGCGGGCTGTGCCGCCACCGGCCTTCCCTTCGTATTTGAAAAAAGCCAACTCGGTGGAAGAGTTGATGCCGCAAGCGCGCGCCGCTGTGCGCCAGACCGGCGGACGCACACCGCTTGGCCTGGTGTTGCCGGGGAAGACTTTGCTCATTGTGGTCGGCGAGATCCGCGAGCCGAAGCCCAATTTCATGGTGCAGGAAGCCATCACCCGCGCGATGAAAGAGCGTGGCGCGAACGCCGTCGTTGCAACAACCTGGGATCTTCTGGGCGTCACCGAGAAAGATTATTTGGCGGTCCGCGAGGCTTTACGCGAATCCACAATCGGTGATGGGCAGCGCGAGCTTGAATACTTCTTTACGGTCACGGGCCTGATGGTGAAGCCCGAGCGTGGTCGCGAATGGGTAAGGCAAAAAGATCCCGAACTCTTCGCGGCTGCCTGGCCGGAGCCAAAAATTACGGATGAGAGGCTCGCGGCGCTCGCAAAAGACTACACGGCCCGGATACCGAAGGCGCTGATCGCTTATCTTGATAAGCACCCGGAGATTGATTGGATCGTGTGGCGCAGTGGCGGCCGAGGCAACACCCGCAGGCTGCTCGAACAACACTCCGACAAATATCTAGGCAGTTACACGTATTTCGACCTGTACGATCTGATGAGCCAGGTACCGGCTTTTCCCTCGGACGTCTGGCGTTTGGTCGAGACCAAGACGATCGAGCCGATCGCTTTCGTTGACAGGGTCGAGGTCACCGATCCCGAGGGGACCGCGTTCGGCTATAATGTTGGTGAGGATGAGGCCAAGCGCTGGGCGGAGGGTGTTTACCAGCAAGGCCACCTCTACATGTTTCCGGCGCAGGGCACGGGCCGCTTTCCCTATTCGCTGATCGAATATCCAGCCTTGTCAAAATCCTACGTCCCGCCGGTGCAACCCGAGGTCACCGGCATCATCGCCTCGACCACCAGTCACGCGGCAACTCACCCGCGCATCGAGATCGAGGTAAGTCAAGGGCCTGATCAGCGACATTCGTGGCGGAGGCCTCTACGGAGAGGGCATGCGGCTTTTGCAGAATTATCCCGGCACCAAGGAGTTGACCTGGCCCCACCAGAAGAAGGCGGGCTACTGGTGGCTCTACGAAGCCGGCATGGGCACCAATCCAAAATATTTCAAGCACCCCGCCGAAGTGCTGGAAGGCATCAACCTTTCGGAACGCAACGTTGCTGGGGTGGTCCACTGGGCGTTCGGAGCCGAGGTTTCGATGGGCCCCGAAAAGCCGGGCGACTGGGCGCCGGAAACGGTCAAGTTTTCCGAACAGCACGCGCTGCCGCGGGGCCACTCGATGCACAACCACAACATGCTGCCCACCTTCCAGGTGCGGATACGCGATCTCGACCAGTGGGTGACGCTTGTCGAGCATGGCGGCTTGACGGCGCTCGACGACGTCTATGTCCGGGCGCTCGCGTCCCGCTATGGCAATCCTTCGACCATCCTGCGCCGCGATTACATCAGCGCCATCCCCGGCGTGAACGCGGCCGGCAGCTACGACGAATATGCCAGAAATCCAGGCGCCTATTGGACGAGATGGGCGCAGAGCATCGAGCAGGGAACCTACCCGTATTTCAAGCCGTAGCAGCGGACAGCTGTTTCGCGAAAAACGCCGGCGATATTGCCGCAAGGAAAACGATGGGGAAATGACAGGAAACGGCGTGAGCAAGGCCACCGCGTCGGCGCGGCTCGACAAAGTCTCGAAGATCTATCAGACCGCGGCCGCCCGCATCACGGCGCTCGAGGATATGACCTGGTCTGTTCATCCCGGCGAAGCCGTTGCGCTGATGGGCCCGTCCGGCTGCGGCAAGACGACTATTCTCAACCTGCTCGGCGGCATGGACCGGCCAAGCGGCGGTAACATCTGGGTCGACGGTGAAAACGTTGCGCAGATGACCGAGCGTCAACTCGAGCAGTATCGTCTGCACAAAGTCGGCTTCGTGTTCCAGTTTTTCAATCTGATCCCGAGCCTTTCCGCCATGGAAAATCTTGAGTTGCCAATGTTGATGGCGGGAGCGGCTTCTGCCGAACGCCGCGCGCGGGCCGAAGCGCTGCTGGAAACCGTCGGCCTTAAGGAGAAGGGCTTCAAACGACCCGAAGAGCTCTCCGGCGGCGAACAGCAACGCGTCGCCGTATGCCTGGCGCTCGTCAACGACCCGCCGATCATCCTCGCCGATGAACCGACCGGCAATCTCGATAGCAACAATGCCCGGATTATCTCCGATCTTCTCTATGATCTCGCAAAATCTCGCGGCAAGACAGTCATCGTCGCCTCTCATGATCCCAAGGTCGTCGAGCGCTTTCCCCGCGTCTATCACATGCGGGACGGCGCCATCGAACAGGCTGCCTGACGGCCTTTCCCTTTTTGGTTGAGTGGAGAAACGAGCGTGCCCGCAACGGGATCGATCATAACGCTGCTGTTCAGAATAATGGGGCGGCGGGTATTTTTGTCGTTCGGGCTCGTTACTTTTCTGATCGTATTCCTGCTCTCGGCGGTCACCGTCACCTCGCGCTATGCGATGCAGCGCTACGTTGCCGACCAGGTGGAGCGGCTGCCCTGGGATTTGTCGGTCTACCAGACTGCCGAGGTGCCTCTTGCCGACCGCTTGAGCGGTTCGATAGCGGCCGTGTCGGGCATCGCGGCAGCTGAGCGCCTCTATTTCCTGCGCACGATCCCGCCTTATGCGGTGTCATCGGTGGTCGATGGCCAGCAGCTGCGCACGCCGTGGCTCTCCCTGCTCATGGCCACCGATGCAAATCTGCTCCCCCCGATCTTCGCCCGAGCGGCAATGGAATCTCCCTCGTCCTGGTCGGCTCGAAAGCGCAGATGGGCGACGCCCTGTTGCGTTTGCAGAACCGCAAGCGATTCGAACTGGTCGCCAAGCCGCGCGAGGACCATGCGGAAGCCGGCCACGATCATGACCATGGCAGCCCGCACAAACATCCCCTCGGGATCATCGCGGTCTCGGCCTCAATTGAACGGGTCATCCGGGTGGATGCGAGTGAGATCAATCGCTGGTTCCTGGAGAAGACAAGCTCGCCCACACTGGTACCCGAACTCGGCATGATCCTGGTCGGTTCATGGAACCCGAAGCTGATCCTCAGCTTCGATGCGGTGTCGCGCGGCTTCATGCATGACCATGGTCATGCCGACATCCACGGCAGCCCTGGCGAATATTTCCCTGAGGTTATCCATCTCGCAAAGCTCGATCGCGCAAACCTGATTTCCGGATGGGACATCGAAGGCTCGCTGCATCGGATCATCACCACCGGCAGCCGGATGACGGATGACGTGCAGGAAATCACCGCAAGCGCGGCGGTTGATCACAATCTCGGCGTGATGTTCCTGCGCATGAGCGACATTGCCAAACGGATCGCTTTGATCAGTCTGCTGGTGTCGCTTCCTCTGCTGCTGATGGCGGGCATCCTGCTGTCCAACCTGTCGGCACTGCTGCTCCTCAATGAACGTCGCAAGCTAGGCCTGTTGCGCCTGCGCGGCGTTGCCGGCGGGCTTATTGGCCAAACCCTGCTGCTCGCGGTCGGGATGGGCGGCCTGTTAGGTGGAATAACAGGCGCCGTACTCGGAACCGTCTTGCCGCTGCTGATCTATTTCGGCCGGATACCCCCCATCGATCTCATCGGCAAAATCCAGGAACCGATTTACCTCGGGTTATTCCTGGTGGTGGGTCTTGCGATCGCGCTGCTGACCGGCCGCCGCTTCATCGCGGAGGCCATACGCATATCGCCGCTTGATGCTTTGCGCCGCACGGCTGTTTCCCAGACTGGGTCGACGCAGGTGCAAGCGGGCGCCCTGCAGTGGCTCGCGTTCGTGTTGGGCGGACTGAAAGTAATCGGCTGGATCGCAGACTGGTCGCTCGCCGATATCAGCAGTGAGCCATGGGTAGCGGATGCCGACCGTGCGCTCGACTTTGTCGCCTTCCCGCTTTTCATCTATGGGTTGGTGTCGCTTCTTGCCTCTTCCGAACGGCTGATGTCGGCGATCATGAAACCGGCCGCCTGGGCGCTCGCCGGCTCGCTCAAGACCGCGTCGCTCCGCCATATGACAACCCGGCGGCACCGGGCCGCGAGTTTCCTGTTGATCGTGGCGCTGATGACGAGCCTGGCGCTTTATCCGACCGTGATGATTGCCGTGTTCGACAACAAGACCGAGCGCGGCGCCCGCGTGCAGCTCGGTGGCCATCTGCAGGTGGCGCTCAACGCATTAGATCTGATGCCGGCTGAGGCGCAGGCCAAGGGCGATTTGAGCGAGCGTCTGGCGAGCTTGCAGCAAAGACTCAATCCGCTGCTGGCCGAGCTCGAAAAACTGCCTGAGGTACGGCACGTCACCTATATGGTCGAGGGCCTAGTAGAGGGCCTCTACATGCCGGATCGCGGTTTCAGCGGCCTGCCAATTTATCTGACCGCAGAGCCGGACCGTTACCTCCGGTCGGTCTATCACGAGCCGGAGCTGGGCCAGGTCAACTCATTTTCTGCGCTCATGCATCGCCTTGGCGAAGGCAAGGTGCTGAGTTCTACCTCGGTTGGCACGTTCTACAAGAAGTCCCTGGACCAGCCGATGCCGGTGGGCCGCACCACCGCTGGCAGGCTTGAGCGCGTGCCGTTCGGCGGCGCTGTGCATTTTCTGCCGGGCGTTCCGCTGCGCACGGTGAACGAACGCGAAGGATTCATCAGCGCGCGCGTGGACTACCTCAATCACTTATTCACGAACAGTCCCTATTTGATCGGCGACGCCAGAAACCAGTCCTTTGCAGACCTCGATGTGCTCATCCCGCGCGTCGTTCTCACCATCACAGCCTCGGGCTAACGGCATCGCCGGTGAATTCCAGGAACGCGTTCTGAAAACAATCGAAATCAAGCCGCTTGACGTTCACGACCTCAATACTGAAGTCGCGCGCCTCGGGGGCGACATGTACATCTATCTCGCCAGGCAGAACGTGCAAATTTATCTGCTTGGTGGGCTCATACTGGCGTTGATCGGCATTTTCGCGGTGGCTTACGCCAACTACGTGGAAGACCGGCGAACGTTGGCGCTTTTGCGCATCCGGGGGGCGGGCCCGCTTGCGGTCGTGCGCTTCTTCATGCCCAACATTATCGGGCCGTCGGTTGTCGGTTTCGTCATTGGCGCATTGATGGCGCTCGTCGGAGGTTTTGGCATCACCAAGCTCGTGTGGGATCTTCGGCAATTGCAGACGGTGCTGAACTATCTGCCGACCCACCTCGCCCTGTCGCAACAGACGACTGTTATCGGCGGCATATTGCTCCTGGCGGTGATTGGCATCGGGATTGCCTTCGGGCGATGGGTATTCGCCCGAACCGCGCGACAAAGCCTGCTTGAAGAGTAGTGTGCCGTTTGTAATGCCGCCGTACGTGCCGTAACCGCGTAGCTGGATGCGGCGACGATCTGCGCTCATCGATCATTCGAGCATTAAGGCACCTTTCGCCGGCCGAGCTTGGCTAAGTTGGAAACGGATAACCGCAGGCTCCTGGCTATTTTGGGCCAAGCCGCCTGGTGCGCAGGGTCTGAAAGTGTAATAGCCTGTGTTTCTGATATATTCCCTTCGCTGCGCAGGGCCTAACTTGAAGGAAACAACGGGCTTGTTCGCGCGTTCTTAATAAGGGTTTCAACCTCACGCCGGCGCGATAGATTCTGTACAAAGTTCCTTCGCTTCGTACGCTCCCACTGCCCGGCGCGGCGCTGCAATTTTATTTCAGGTTAGCTCGTGAAACTTGATTCCATTGATCCAAGCCAAGTCGCTATCCTCCTCGACGTTGACGGCACCTTGCTCGACATCGCGCTGACGCCGCATGATGTGCGCGTGCCATCCACGCTGCGTAAGACGCTGGCGAAGCTGCAGGAGCGCACCAATGGCGCGCTCGCCCTGGTGAGCGGGCGTTCGTTGAGTGACATCGATCTTATCTTCGCGCCGCTCAAGCTCTCGGCGGTGGGTGGGCATGGCGCCGAGATACGAGTCTCCCCGAACAGCAAGGCCAACGGCACTCCCTCGCGCTTCCTAGACAGGAAAACGCGATCCCGCCTGATCGAGGTCGCGGAGGTCGACGAAGGCGTCATCATGGAGGACAAAGGTTATTCGGTTGCATTGCACTACCGTCTCGCACCGGACAAGAAGCGCGCCATAGAGGACGCCGTCGCTGCGATTTGCGGCGAACTGCCGGAGGGCGCGGTGGAGGTCCTACCTGGCAAGGCGGTAATCGAAATCAAGAAGAGCGGCTTTAACAAAGGCACCGCTCTGCGGGACCTCATGGCGCATGCGCCATTTGCCGGTCGCAAGCCCATATTTGTAGGTGACGACGTGACCGACGAGGCAGCTTTCGCGGTTGTGCCGGAATTCGACGGGATGGCAATCTCGGTCGGGCGGATGGTGCCGGGCGTGGCGCAGCGTTTCGAAGCGCCAAGCGACGTGCGACGCTGGCTTGAGCACATCGCCAGGGACGGGCCAGGACGGACCGAGGGGAGACAACCGGGAGGATAATTATTGGGCCGCCTCGTAGTGGTGTCCAACCGCGTCGCGGTTCCGACGCGCGAAGGTAAGAGCCAGGCGGGAGGCCTCGCGGTCGCCCTCCGCTCAGTGCTGAAGGATAATTCTGGCCTTTGGTTCGGCTGGAGCGGAGGCATCGCTTCCAGCACCGCAGAAAAACATACCCGCACGGCGCAGCATGGCGACATCTCTTACGTCGTCACCGACCTCGTCCATGATGACTACCAGGAATATTACAACGGCTTCGCCAACCGGATGCTGTGGCCGATCCTGCATTATCGGCTCGACCTTGCGGAATTCTCCCGCCGGGATCTGGGCGGTTACCTGCGGGTGAACGTGCATTTCGCCGAAGAGTTGGAAAAGATTTTGCGGCCGGACGACGTGGTTTGGGTGCACGACTATCACCTGATCCCATTGGCGAAGACGCTACGGGAGCGTGGCCATCGCAATAAGATCGGTTTCTTCCTGCACGTTCCCTTCCCTCCTCCGGAAATCCTCACTGCCCTGCCCAACCACGACCGCTTGATCCCCGACTTGATCCATTACGATCTGGTGGGATTCCAGACCGAGAACGACGCCGCCAATTTGGCCCGCTACCTGAGCAAGGAATGCCTGATACCGCGCCGCGACGCCGACACCTTCCAGGCTGGCGAGCGGGTCATGCGGATTGGTGTCTTCCCGATCGGCATCGAAACACTGGAGTTCAACCGGCTGGCGCAGCGGTCGGTAGTCTCCCCATTCGTTACCCAGACAATCGCAAGTCTCGCCGGCCGCGACATGATTATCGGCGTCGACCGGCTGGATTATTCCAAAGGCCTGCGGCTGCGGATGGATGCATTCGAAAACTTTCTCACCACCCACCCCGATTGCCGGGGAAAGGTGACCTATTTGCAGATCACGCCGAAAAGCCGTTCCGACATCCGGGAATATGAGGACATGGAGCGGCAGATCAGCGAAGCCGCCGGACGGATCAACGGCGCCTTTGGCGAGGCCGCTTGGACCCCGATCCGTTACGTCAACCGTGCGCATAGCCGCACGGCACTCGCCGGCCTTTACCGCTCGGCGAGAGCCGCGCTGGTTACGCCGCTGCGCGACGGCATGAATCTCGTGGCGAAGGAATATGTGGCGGCGCAGGACGAGGAAAATCCGGGCGTTCTCATTCTGTCACGCTTCGCGGGTGCTGCTTGCGAGCTCAACTCCGCGCTGGTCGTTAATCCCTACGACACTGAGGCCGTCGGCGCCTCCATTGCGCGAGCGTTGTCGATGCCGCTCGAAGAGCGCCGCACCAGACACGATGAAATGTTCCAGGTGTTGCTGGCCAACGATGTCAAATTTTGGGGCGAGCGCTTCATGACAACCCTGGCGCGGCCGCACGCGGTGCCGACTTGGGTCGTACGCTCAAGCGCCTTCCTTAATGACTGACGCGGATTCCGGACCCAAGGCGGATGTCTGCTCCGCCCGCTGCTCGGCTGGTTTCGCCTCAGCAGTCAGATTGAAGGCGCTGTTGACCAGCGCGACATGCGAAAAGGCTTGCGGGAAATTCCCAACCAATCTGCCACTGCGAGGATCATATTCTTCGCTCAGCAGCCCAACATCATTGCATAAGCCGAGCAGGCGCTCGAATAACTTGCGCGCATCGTCATGGCGTCCCAACAGGATGTAAGCATCCACCAGCCAGAAACTGCATGCGAGGAAAGCGCCCTCGCCGGGCGGCAAGCCGTCATCGGTGCTTTCGGTTGCATAACGCAAGACGAAGCCGTCGACCGTGAGATGGCGTTCGATGGCTTCGACGGTGCCGCGGATGCGAGGATCCTGCGGCGGCAGGAAGCCGACTTCGGCAAGCAGAAGCAAGCTGGCGTCAAGCTCGGTACCGTCATAGGCCTGCACGAAGCTGCCCAGCTCTGCGTTGTAGCCGCGTTGGCAGACCTCCTCATGGATCTGCGTGCGCAATTGGCGCCAGCGTTCCAGCGGTCCGGGCAGATTAAATTTTTCCGCGCTCTTGATGGCGCGATCAAACGCCACCCAGGCCATGACCTTGGAATATGTGAAATGCCGGCGCGGGCCGCGCACTTCCCAGATGCTTTCGTCCGGCTCATGCCATGCGCTTTCGAGCCTGCGCAGCATGGCAATCTGCAGATCCCAGCCTGACTCCAATGCCGCCAGTCCGCCAAGCCTGGCTTGGTGAAACGCGTCCATCACCTCGCCATAGACGTCCAGTTGCAGCTGGCGATGCGCGTCATTGCCGATGCGCACAGGCGCGGAATTTTCGTAACCCGGCAACCAGGGCACCTCCCATTCGGTCAGCCTCCGCTCGCCCGCGATGCCATACATGATCTGAATCTGGTCGGGACTGCCCGCTACCGCGCGGGCAAGCCAGGCTCGCCAGTCATGCGCTTCCTGGTAATAGTCGGCGTTCATCAGCGCCAGCAGCGTCAGAGTTGCGTCGCGAAGCCAGCAGAAGCGGTAGTCCCAATTGCGCTTGCCGCCGAGATGCTCCGGCAAGGACGTGGTCGGCGCCGCCACGATGCCGCCGGTCGGCGCGTAGGTGAGCGCTTTCAGCGTAACCAGCGAGCGCACCACCGGCTCGGGACAGCGCTCCCGCCGCGGCAGCGCCCTGACCAGTCGGTCCAGAATTTTTCCGTTATGTTCAAAGCCTGCTTCGGATCCACCGGCTTCGGCGCCGGCAGATGCGAAGGCGCGTAGGTGAGCACGAAGGACACACTCTCCCCGGCGCTGACGGTGAAATCACCGACGGTGGTGAGGTTTTCGCCATGTAGTTTCACCGTTGAGCAGAGCAGGACCATGTCGGGGCCGGCAATGGCGCGGATGCCGCCGTCCGGGAGCCGCGTGACCCAAGGCACGATGGCGCCGTAGCCGAATCGCAGGATCAGCTCGGTATGCATCGCCACCTTGCCACGTTCGCCCGTGACGATGCGCACGATGTCGGAGCTGCCGTCGCGCAGCGGCATGAAATCGGTGAGCTTGACCGCGCCCTCTTTGGTTTCGAACGTCGTTTCAAGGATGAGCGTGTCGCCGCGGTACCGCCTGCTGATGCGCGCAGACGCCTCGCGCGGGCTGATCAGCCAACGTCCATGGTCGCGGGTGCCGAGCAGCGCCGCGAAACAGGCGTCGGAGTCGAAGCGCGGCCAGCACAGCCAGTCCATCGAGCCGCCGCGCGAGACCAGCACCGCGGTTTCGCAGTCGCCGATCAGGGCATAATCTTCGATGCGTTCGGCCATGTCAGGCTGCGATGTCGATGACTACTTTGATATCACCGCGGCGGTGCTCGAGCGCTTCCTGCCAGCGCTCGAGCGGCACCCGCCGGCTGATGAGCCGGCGCAGCCAGTCCTTATCGGCCTTGGCGAGCGCCCGCGCGGCTGCTTCATAATGCAGGCGATTGCCGTTGACGCTGCCGAAGACGACCTGATTGTTCAGTACCATGGTGCGATTCAGCGCGCCCACGTCGATTTCGGCCATACGGCCCGGCTGCGGTAACTCCCGGCAAGGCAAACGATACCACTTGGCGCAACGCGCTGCAGCGCTCCGGTGATCACCGGAACAGCGCCCGTGCACTCGATCAGGATATCCGGTTGCAAATCGAGCGCGCCGATGTCGCTGGTGTGATATTTAGCACCGAGGCCGCGCGCGAGCTCTGGCTTGGGCCCTGTAGCATTGCGGTCCAGAAGATGAACCTCCAGCCCTCGTTGCACCCCAATCAGCGCCGCGAGCAGCCCAATGGGACCCGCACCGGTGACAAGAACCGTTTTCGGACGCCATGAACGTGACCGCCGGCCGACACCATCGATGTGATCCCATGCCTTGGCGACCACGCTGGTCGGCTCTATCAAGCACACCCAACATGTCCAGCCCGGGATCGACCTTGATGGCGAATTCCGGCTCGATGCGAAACAACTCGGCGCCGAAGCCGTTGCGCGCCTTGATACCGTGCTCGGTATATTCGCCATTGAGGCACATGTCCCATTCTCCCGCCGCGCAGGCCGGGCATGGGACGGGGTCAGGATGGCGCACAAAGCCGACGATCAAATCTCCGGGAGCGAAGCCGCTGTCCGACGGCGCCTGCTCCACCCGCCCAAGCAATTCGTGGCCGAGGATAAGCCGTTCCTGCCCCGCGGGAGCAGCTCCATATTCTCCCGCCACGATCTCACGGTCGGTACCACAAACGCCCAGCGCGATGGCGCGGGCCAGGATCGAGCCTTCCGACAGCGGCGGCTCCGGCACCTCGTCAAGCCGCAGCGAATTCGCCACGCCTGGCAAGACCGTCAGCGCGCGCATGCCTGCCGCTCCCGGAAACCAAAGCTTTCGGGCATTGTTGTTTGGTGCCCTTTAAAGAACATGACCCCGTTGGGCTGCGATCGCGAAAGGCAGGAGATCACATCATGGAAGCCATTGGAAAAAAACGATGGGCAATACCCGAAGGTTACATCCCTTCTGAAAGCTGCTCGACCGAACGCGCGCTGATTTCCCATGAAACGGCCTGCATCCTGAATGCCGGCGACGCCGAGGCGCATATCACGCTGACCGTCTACTTTACCAATCGCGAGCCGGTGACTTACCAAGTCGCCGTGCCGGCCCGCCGCACCCTTCATCTTCGGTTCAACGACTTGAAGGATCCCGAACCCGTTCCCCTCGACACCGACTTTTCTTCGGTATTTGAATCTGACGTGCCCATCACCGTTCAGCACACGCGGCTGGATTCGCGGCGCGCGGAAATTTCGCTGCTCAGCACCATCGCCTATGCTCAGGATTAATCTCTTCAGTATCTAGGAGGGGACGCCGGACGGCCTTTCCGTCGGGGGAGGGAGGGTATGAAGGCCGTCCGGCGTATTGACGCGACCGAGGGGGAAGTCGCGTCTGAGAGGCAAACACGCGGAGCCTTCCGAATGTTCCGTGGTTGCCGCCAGGGTTTGAATAACTACACGCGAGGCAGATAAGGCCCCTGCCCGTATGTCCATTCGGGCCGGAAATGGCCGTTTTCGCCCATTATGCAGACTTCAGCCTTCCGGTCGCCCTGATCGCCCAGCTTCTGGGCTGCATCGATGGCGAAAAGCATGGCCTCGGACTGGGTGCTGTAAGGCCCATATTCCTCGTCGTCGAACTTGATCAGCCAGTTGCCGTCGTGCTGAACGACAAAATAGCGGGCCTGAGCCATCGTAATCTCCTGCTGCAGCAGGTAAGCGACGAGTAACGCCAGCTTGCGCGAGTTTCGCGACGAAATTAATGCCGGGAATCGCGGTTCACTAGATTTTGACCGGCGTGGCGCCGGCGGTTCGGCCGCCAATTTCGCGGCTGCGCAGCTGGAACGGCAGCAAGGTGGCGGTCTCCGGCAACGACCTCCGGCTCCAGGCCAAGGCGTGCGCAAGGCGGTGACGAAATCCGAGAACCAGCCCTGCAAAGGCGCCGCCATCAGCGCCTTCATCATCGCATCCCAGCGTTCGCGCCGCTCCTCTGGCGGCATGCTGAAGGCCTCGGCAATGGCGCTGGAGAGGCCGTCGATATCGTGGGGGTTGACGAGGAGTGCCGCATCCAGCTGCCGGGCGGCGCCCGCGAATTTGGAGAGCACCAGCACGCCTGGATTGGAGGGATCCTGGGCCGCCACATATTCTTTCGCGACGAGATTCATGCCGTCGCGCAACGATGTTACCAAGCCGACCTGCGCCATGCGGTAGAAGCAGGCGAGCCTGCCCTGGGAAAAGCCCTTGGTAAGGTACCGAATGGGCGCCCAATCAATCTCACCATGGCGCCCGTTGATTTCGGTCACCTGGCCTGCGAGCTGCGATTGAAGTTTGCTGATAGGCGTCGACGTGAACGCGCGAGGGCACGGCGATCTGCAATAGCGCAACCGTGCGCTTGAGCGCTGGACGACGTTGCAGCAACTGGTCGAAAGCTTCGAAGCGGTTAGCCAGACCCTTCGAATAGTCGACCCGGTCCACGCCGATTGCCAGCCGCGCACCTTGCAAGCTGTCGCGCAGGCGGGTGGCCTCCGGACGCGTCGCCGCGTTGGCAGCGCGCGCCGCGAAACTGGCCGCGTCGATACCGATCGGGAAGGTGCCGATGCGAACGGTGCGCCGGCCCGCCCTGTAGAAATCGCCGTCGCCCTTAAGGCCCAGCTCATGCTCGAGATATTCAGCCAAATTGGCGTGATCTTCGTCGGTTTGCACCCCGATCAGATCATAGGCCAGCATCGCCTGGACCAATTCGCGATGATGCGGCACGCTGGAGAACACGCCGCGCGTCGGGAACGGCGTGTGCAAAAAGAACCCAATCGGTTGGCTGATGACCAAGCTTGCGCATATCCGCGCCGAGCGCGAGGTAGTGATAATCGTGAATCCAGAAGGCCGTATCCGGTTTGGCAAAGCGGACCAGTGCCCGCGCCATCAGAGCGTTGATCTCCCGATAGCAGGCATACTCCTCCCCTGAGGTGCGGATCAGATCCGGGCGAGAATGCAAAGCCGGCCAGAGCGCGGAATTGGAGAATCCATTATAAAAGGCGCGATACTGATTTTTAGGCAAATCGACGGTGGCGATGCTGCCGGCGCCATAGGATTTTATCGTGGCGAAAGGCTCCTTCGCTGGCATTTCCTGCGGGCGCTGACTGGCGCCGACCCAAATAGCGCCGCAAGTCTGCACGGCAGGAAGTAATGCAGCCGCCAATCCTCCTTCGATCGGTTCGTCCGCCGCTGGGCAGGCGACGCGATTCGAAACCACGACCAATGTCATTTGTCATGTTTCTCCGCACACCAGAAAACTAACGATCTGTTCATTTAATGGTTCCGGTGGCTGCCGCCGAAATCGGCTGCATCAAATAACGGCCGCGCGAGGTGGCCGTTATTTCTGGCACCCCACCAAAAACTCAACGCGCCGCGCGTAATTGCAAACCGGACACACCCACCGCGAGATTCAATCCGGATTGTCCCTGCACCGATACCGGCTGCAAGCTGACCGTGCGATCCGAGCCGCCGACCAGCACGTTGGCGCCAAGCCCGGCACCGACCGTTGCTTCTGCAGTAGCGCCGGCATAGTCGCCGGCTAAGGCGCCGGCCTTGCGACTGGTCGGAGCAAAAACCGCCCACACCATGCGACCTTGAGTTGTCGCACCAATATCCAGACCGAACTTATTGATAGACCCCACATAAACTTCTTTTGCTCCCTTGGTGGGAGCGAAGTTGCAGATCATAGTCTTCTGGGAGGTAACGATCATCCCGATCCCACCGGAAATGTCGCAGGTGAGAGTACCGACTTTGGCAGGCTGTTGCGCCAATGCGGGCAATGCCATCGCAGTGGCACCGAGTACGGAAGCCATCAGAACAATAAATTTTTTCATTGATTTACCTCCCTGACGTTACCTCCCTGACGCGGCCCACAAAAACGCCGGCAACCCAAGATTTGTTCCCGCATCAGCAAAAATTCAAAACGGGGAAACGAGGCCGGAGGAACTTTCTATCGTGGTGAGTATTAACCCGTGCCATGAACGGCGTTTTTTTAATTTAGAGAGAATTTCGTCATGTCACTCGGTACCATTCTTATCATTGTCCTGATCCTGGTCCTCCTGGGCGTTATCCCGACTTGGCCGCACAGCTCTGGCTGGGGTTATGGTCCTTCGGGCATAGTCGGGGTAATCCTTGTCATTCTGCTGATCCTGGTCCTGCTCGGGCGAATCTAGCTTCGGTGAAGCACAGCCAAAGATAGCCATGCCGCAGCTCGCGCTGCGGCATGGCTGTCTGTTTTCCGGCTAGAAAGTCTGACCTTAAGTCACGCACCGGCCGGCGAAATTGGTCTTGGCCGACTCCATCAGCGGACTGAACGCAGGATCACAACCCTCAAGGATTTTTCGCTCCTTGGCCGCCGCAGGCTTACGCTGCGCAGACGTTGGAGCGCTCACATCGCGAAGCGCGCGCTCACGGTCGCCTTTGTTCATCCGATTAACTACCGTTTGCCCGGCCCCAGAGGGCTCGATGACTGTTGGCCGGAAGGCACTGAGCCCGTTCTCGGCGGAAACGGCGACATAAGCGGTCGTCACGAGGGCGGCCAGGCCGCCGGCGGAATAACGCAAAAATGCGCACATCGGATCTCTCCAATATGCCAGCAACGGCGCCCCAGGCGCAGATGGGCAAGGAAGATTTGCGGGTCAACGTGCACGGAAACGGCGGGTTCCCGTCGCAGGCAGTCAACATTTAGCGACCAACAGACAATTGCATGACCGGAATAACAATCCGGCAGCGGAGCCCCGCGGGCATGAAGTCCAGGGTCACCTCGGCGTCGAGGGCACGCGTAAGATTTTGCTCAATTACCATGCTGCCGAAGCCGCGCTGCTGGGGCGGCTTGACCTTCGGTCCGCGCTCCTCGTCCCAGCAGATTTCAACCCCGTGACCTTGAGTTGCAGGCAACCGCTTCCAGCGGATGGAAACATGCCCCTTCGGCACCGAAAGCGCTCCGTATTTTGCTGCATTGGTCGCCAACTCATGCAGCGCCAGCCCTAGGCTTTGCGCTGCTTCCGGCTTCAACACTACGGTCGGCCCGTCGAGCGAAACTTGGGTGCCGACCCGGTCAAGGTAATGCCCGAGCTGCGACCGCACCAATTCATAGAGTGAAACACCGTACCAACTTTCCTGCACCAGGAGGTCGTGCGAGGTGGCCAGCGCCTGCAAGCGCGCACCGAATTGCGTGAGGAAGCCGTCGATGGAGCCGACGTGCCGTGCCGTCTGCCGCGCCATGGCCTGGATCACGGCCAGCAAATTCTTCGAGCGATGCGTCAGTTCGCGCATCAACAAGCGCAGATGCGCCTCCCCCTCCTTGCGCTCAGTGATGTCGACCGCTGCGCAGCTCAGGCCGACGATGGCGCCCATAATGTCGCGCAGAGGCTCGATATGCAGATCATGCCAGCGTTCGCCGGAAGCAGTCAGAATGCAGACCTCGCTATCTTGCGGCCTGCCGGTTTCCAGCGCGGCACGCTTCAAGGCGATGATGGCCGAGCGGCTTGCCGCGGGGAGTACATCGTCGTCGGTATGACCGATGATCTCATCGATCTTGCGCTCGAATATGGGATTGCTGATTGAGGTGTAGCGCAGGTCGCGATCTTGCGTAAAAACAGTGACATTCGAGCCGCGCAGCGCGGTCTCATAGCGCTGCAGGGTGCCCGCCAGTTCCTCGCTCAGATCGCCGTGTTCGCTCTCCAGCGAGCGTACACGGGAAATATCTGTGGCTGTGGTGGTGATGCCGACAACTTTGCCGCTGGGCCCGTGGATTGGATGCACATGCAGAGCAAAGAGCTTACGGCCTTCCGGTAAGGCATAAGATACCTCGCAATCCGCCGGCACGCCGGTCTGCAAAACCCGCTGCTTCACAGCGACCACCGCCTCGCGCTCGCGCGACGGCAGGAGCTCCTCGTCGGTGCGGCCGGTGAGGCCCTCGCCGCCGCCATGGGGGCCGTAAACCCAAGTGTAGCGAAGATCGGCATCCTGGCGGAAGATATAGATATTCGCATCTGCCAGGGCAGTTTCCAGCTGCTCTGGTGGACCGTGGCGTACGGGCGCGATGCCCTCGATGGGGGATGCTGTCTTCAATTGTTTCCCATATTGCGGCACCAAGTGGTCTCACAGAACAATTGCC
Organism: uncultured Alphaproteobacteria bacterium; assembly: GCA_963728585.1. Taxonomy (GTDB): domain Bacteria; phylum Pseudomonadota; class Alphaproteobacteria; order Rhizobiales; family Xanthobacteraceae; genus CANKHA01. The sequence continues at coordinate 346,088 of CAVSLB010000019.1, read as the reverse complement.
AAGTATCTCAAGTATCTAATGTGGTGTCGCAAACGCAGCGAAACCAGTACGGCGTTCCGCAGAATAGAACCAAGATGTCAAAACGCGGGCGTCACCCGTCATCGAGAATGTCTTCGGTAGTGCAACACGCATAACCACTTGTGGGTTCGGCGGAACCTTGCCTGCTGCCCCGCATTGAACACCATAATCGGTCGCATTCCCTCCCCTTCGCGCGGCCGGTCAATTAGGCGAAGCCGGCCATCTGCCGGCTGCGCTTCTTTGCGTCGGAACTTTTGCCAGCGCCTCCGGTTGCCTTGCAGTCCCGCAAGAAAGCAATTTCGCATGGCCAGAAAAAGCAAGTCCCCGAGCAACGAGTTCGCTGCCGTCGAAGAGTTGATGCAAGATTTGGAGACGCGATTGCGTCGGCTTAATGCCAAAGCAAAGACGGATGTAGACGGCGGCGCTGACGAGATCGGCGATTTTGTCTCGGAAACTCTAGCGCGCATCGCCGCGCAGGTCCGCGACACGGCGGACACCGCGACAGATGCGCTCGCGAACCGAGCCACGGAGGCGAGCACCGACATCGTCAAGAAGATTTGGGAGGAGATGGAGCGCCGCCCCATGATGACGCTCGCGCTGGCCGCGGTCGCCGGCTATCTGTTCGGACTGATCAGCAAACAACAGGATAGCGCGGAGTAGGCATGGCGCTTACAGACTTTGTTAGCGCCACCATCGGCCGCATTGTTGGCCGACTGGTCCGGCGCGCGGCGTGCTGGGCGCTGGTGGGCGTGTTTGGGCTGGCCGCGCTTTATCAGGCCTCCGTGGCAGTAGGGGTGGCGCTTGAGATCAAGTTCGGCGCCGTCTATGCCCACCTGATGATTGCAGGTTTCTATGCGCTGGTCGCGATAGGCTTCGTCATCTTCCTCTGGGTCACCGTGCGGCGCCCTTTGCTCGACGAGAAGTATCGCAAGAGCCTCGCGCAATTATCGGGAGAAGCACAGGTCGCCACCCTCATTGAGGCGATGCTGTTGGGATATGCGATGGCGCGGCGGAAGTAGCGGCTAAGCCGTGGCGCGGTGCTCGCGTCGCTTGGCCTTGCGCTCGAAGAACAGCGCCTGGCTGAGTACGGCCGAAACGGTCGCCGGCTGGAACGGCTTGGCGATCAGGAAGGCCGGCTCCGGCCGTTGCCCGGTGAGGAATCTTTCCGGATAGGCGGTAATGAAGATCACCGGCACTTCGAAAAGCCGCAACAGTTCGTTGACCGCGTCGAGACCGGAACTGCCGTCTGCCAGCTGGATGTCGGCCAGGATCAGACCCGGGCGCTTGGCCTTGGCCAACGTGATCGCTTCTGAATGAGTGCGCGCGACACCGAGCACCCGATGGCCCAGGCTTTCGACCAGGCCCTCCAAATCCATCGCGATGAAAGTCTCGTCTTCGATGATCAATACGTCCGTGGCGATCTCGGCTGCCAGTTCGCGGCCCGATTCTTCCACTAACCGGCGCAGGCTCGGCACATCGACGTCCAGGACCTTCGCTGCGTCGTCTTCCGACAGCCCCTCCAAGGCGACCAGCAGGAAGGCCTGGCGGGGCTTCGGGGTGATATTCGACAACCGCTGCTCCACCGGCATATCCCGGCTTACGGGCTCGGCGGCATCGTTGACGGGTACGGAATTCCAGATCTTGGTGAAAAGCCGATAGAGGGCCACTCGGGTAGAGGCCGCCTTCTCCAGCACGCTCGGGTCCTCGATCAGGGCCTCCAGGGTCGTGGCCACATAGGCATCGCCGGAGCTCTGGCTCCCGGTCAAGGCGCGGGCATAGCGGCGGAGATAGGGTAAATGTTGCGCTACGGCTTGAGACGTCGACACGGAAAACCCTCCCAGTTCGTATCCGGAAAACCCTCGGCGACCCCTCGCAGGGGGATACAATAATTCAAATCGGCTCTAAGGCAATGGAACCGCTCATGGCCGAAAAAGTTCCCCTAGCTATGGAACGAAAGGTGGAAGTGAGACTTTTACTCCGATGACGCAAGGGGGGGCCGGCCGCTTTCAAAGCAAAAAAGGGCCGGCGAGGGACACATGAAAGACGCCAAATCAACCGGACCCCGATCGCATATGGAAACTGGAACTAACCCAGGCAAGACCGACGCGAAATTGGGTCGCGACATTCAAGCAAAGATCGGCCAACAGCTCCGCGCTCTCTACGATGAGGTGCTCAATCAGGGAGTGCCGGACCGCTTTGCGGATCTATTGAACCGCCTTGATAAGCCGGATGACAAGGAGTCACGTTAATGGCTCTGGACGCGTCCGTCCGAGAGGCTGTGCTGGCAGCAGTCCCTAGCCTGCGCGCCTTCGCCATTTCGTTGTGCGGCAATGTCGACCGCGCGGACGATCTGGTGCAGGAAACGCTGCTGCGCGCCTTGGCCAATATCAATTCGTTTCAGCCCGGCACGAACATGTCCGCTTGGCTGTTCACCATCCTGCGCAATCATTTTCGCTCGGAATATCGAAAGCGCCGGCGTGAGGTCGAGGACGGCGACGGCAGCTATGCCGAAACCCTGAAATCGCATCCCGAACAGTATGGCCGGGTTGAGTTTGAAGAATTCCGCACGGCGTTGGCAAAGCTGCCGCCGGATCAGCGAGAAGCGCTGGTGCTGGTGGGAGCCTCAGGATTTTCTTACGAGGAAGCGGCGACGATCTGTGAATGCGCTGTCGGCACCATCAAGAGCCGCGTCAATCGGGCCCGGACCCGCCTGTCCGAATTGATGTCGGTTGAAAGCGTCGATGATTTCGGCCCCGACCGCACCACCCGCGCTATTCTCGCCCGCACCGAAAGGGCCTAATTCCTCCTCCCAATGCAAAAGGCCCGCCGGCTTGCGCGCGACGGGCCCTTTCGCACTTGGCTTCGGTTTCTTAAGGGACTGTCGGCGATCGGCCGCGCAACAGCGCAACGACCGCGGAGATCGCGAAAAGGATGATCGCGACGAAGAACACAAGTTTGGCCGCTTCTACTGCCACCCCTGCGATGCCCCCGAAGCCGAGAAGGGCGGCGATCAGGGCAACTACAAGAAAGGTAAGAGCCCAGCCTAACATGGGACGTCTCCTCATTGTTGTAACCGCTGGAGAATAAACTCTAGGCGCTGGCGAATGGTTCCGGTGGCAACCGACCCGCGAGGAACCTCAGGTTGGCTATGACGTTGCAATTTCGTTGTAATCAGACACGGACCAATGGCTCTTCAGACCTACTGGACCAAACGTCGCTTCGGGATCACGCCTGAGCCGCGCGGGAAAACCGGAAAGCGCGGGGGCAATGCCTTCGTCATTCAGAAGCATGCCGCGACTCGGCTGCATTACGATCTGCGGCTTGAGCTTGACGGCGTGATGAAGAGTTGGGCGGTGACCCGCGGCCCGAGCCTTGTTCCTGCTGACAAGCGGCTCGCGGTTCATGTGGAAGACCATCCGATCGAATACAACAAATTCGAGGGCACGATCCCAAAGGGTCAATACGGCGGCGGGACCGTAATGATCTGGGATCGCGGCACCTGGGAACCGGAAGGTGATCCACAGCAGGGCTATAAGAAAGGTCGTCTCAACTTTCGTCTCCAGGGCACGAAGCTGCACGGCAGCTGGCATCTCGTGCGTATGCATAAACGTCCGGGCGAGAAGCGCGAAAATTGGCTTTTGATTAAATCGGATGACGAATTTGCCCGCAGCGCTAAAGCTCCCGATATCCTCGAGGAAAAGAACCTTTCGGCCGCGACTGGCCGGAGCCTGGATGAGATTGCCGGAGCCGAAGGCGCTGTGTGGCACAGCAATCGCTCGGTGAAAGAGAATGCTGCAAGTTTAAAGATGGCACGCAGAGCAAAACCGGCACAAAAGGTCGCCAAGAGGACAACCAAGGCCAAACCGAAGGCCGCTGCGCGCGCGCGCGGCAAAAGCCCCAGCAAAGCCAAAGCCAGCAAACGCAAGGCGAAGACCAAGAAGGCAAAGACAGATCCGATCCCGGGCGCGCGCCCCGCTCCCCTGCCCGATTTCATCCCGCCGTCTTTGGCACTTCTCGGCGTCACCGCGCCGGACGGCGCCGACTGGCTTCATGAAATAAAGTTTGACGGCTACCGCATGCAGGCGCGGATCGACAACGGCGACGTCCGACTCCTGACGCGCAAGGCGCTCGACTGGACCGACAAATTTGCTCCGATCGCGGAGGCACTGGAGAGGCTGCCGTTGGAGCAGGCGGTCCTCGACGGCGAAATCGTTTCCGAGAACGACGAGGGCGTCGCAACCTTCTCCCAACTGCAACAGGACTTGAAGCAAGGCCGCAGCGAAAATTTTGTCTACTATGTCTTCGATCTGCTGTACCGCGATGGTTACGACCTCACGGCTGTGCCGCTGGAAACACGCAAACAGACTCTGGCGGATTTGCTGGAGGGATCCGATCTTCGCCAAGTACGCCTGAGCGAGCATTTCACTGAGACCGGAACCACGCTGCTCAAGCATGCCTGCAAGATCGGGCTGGAAGGCATTATCTCCAAGCGTCGCAACGCGCCTTATCGTTCTGGGCGCGGCGGCGATTGGATCAAGGCCAAATGTTCCGACCGGCAGGAATTCGTCGTGGCGGGCTACGCGCCGTCGACTGTTGATCCGCGCGCCATCGGCGCCCTGATCCTTGCCTACAATCGGGACGGAAAGCTGCATTACGCCGGCCGGGTCGGTACCGGCTATACCCACAAAACTGCGCGCGAGCTCTGGACGAAGCTGCAGCCCTTGCGCCGGGACAAGCCACCCTTTGCTACCGCGCCCGTGGAAGAGACGCGCGCTCGCAACGCAAAATGGGTCGAGCCCAAGCTGGTGGCCGAAGTTGACCTGCGGGGCTGGACGCATGGCGAGCGCGTGCGTCAGGCTTCCTTCCAGGGATTGCGCGAGGACAAATCCGCTCAGGAAGTCGTGCGGGAGTTCAAAGCCATGGTGACAGCCAACGGCCCACGGCGAGCGGCGGCGGCCAAGCCCACGGCGAAGAAGACCGCGGCGGCCGGCGTTACATTGAGTCATCCTGACCGTATCTATTGGGAAGACGCCGGGGTGACTAAGCAGGACCTCGCCGATTTCTACACGCGCATATGGAAATGGATGGCGCCGCATGTGACCGGGCGCGTGCTGGCACTGCTGCGCTGTCCGGAAGGCGCCGCAGGGGAGTGCTTTTTCCAGAAACATGCATCCGCCGGGGTCGACCAGAAGCGGCTGCATCTTGTGACTGAGCCCGACGGCGACAAGGCTATCTCAGTGGACGACCTGGAAGGCATCATCGCCCTGGTGCAGGCCGGCGTGCTGGAAATCCACACCCGCGGCTCGAGCATCGATCATCTTGAGCAGTCGGACCGGCTCGTCTTTGACCTTGATCCCGGTCCAGGCATCGGTTGGAAGGATATCGTCGCTGCCGCGCGCGAAGTGCGTGAGCGCCTCGAAACGTTGAAACTCAAGGCCTTTCTCAAGACAACGGGCGGCAAGGGTTTGCATGTGGTGCTGCCGATCCGCCCCACGCCCTGGGACGAAGCAAAAGATTTCTGCCGCCGCGTCGCAGAGCAAATGGCGGCCGATACGCCCGGCCGATTCACTGCGACCATCAAGAAATCCGCGCGCGGGAACCGCATTTTCGTGGATTATCTGCGCAACAGCCGCGAGGCGACCGCAGTCGCCCCTTATTCCACACGGGCGCGCGCGGGCGCGCCCGTGTCCGTGCCAATCGCCTGGGAGGAGCTGAAGACCCTCAAATCAGCAAGCCAATATACGGTGCTCAATCTGCCCCAGCGACTATCGCGCCTGCGCGCCGACCCCTGGAAGGGCATCGGGAAACTCAAACAAGCACTGCCCAATGCCCCGCGCATCCGCAGATAAGTCCGGAGTAGCCGTCGGCCTGGTTAGGCCGTCATTGCTTCCTTGTTGACTGACTTTTCGGCGATCGTGGTCAACAGCTCGTCGGTCTGTTTTTCTTCTTCCAAGCTCTGGTGCAAGAGGCGTGCGATCTGCGGTTTGCCGAGCTGCTTCGCCCATGCGCAGAGCGTGCCATAGCGGGCAATCTCATAATGTTCGACAGCCTGCGCGGCACCGATCAGGCCGGCGTCCATAGTGTCCTCGTCTTCGACCTCCTCCATGACTTCTTTGCCTTCCTGGATGATACCCAGGATGGCGTCACATTTTTTGCCCCTTGGCTTCTTTTCGATCATCTCGAAGGCCTGCTCCAGCCGTGCGATCTGCCCCTCGGTCTGATCGCGGTGTGTAAGGAAGGCTTGCGAGAGTTCTCGGTTGGAAGCCTGTTTTGCCATTTTCGGCAGGGTCTTAAGCAGCTGCTTCTCGGCATAATAAATATCCTGTAGCAAGCCGTATAAGAGGTCTTCTAGGGATTTCATGATTTCTTCTCCGGTGGTTGGCGCGGAATATTCAGGCAGGCAGGCGCGCTTCTTTGCGACCGCAAGAGCAACGCTCAATCATTAGCCGGGTTCCGGTTGGTGCCAGGGCGGAACGCAAGATATTCAAAGGCGTTAGGCCGGGGAGTCTTCCCGTTGCTCTGCGGGCGCGCGGGCATAAGCCTTTGGGCAGGGAACTTTAATTAGGAGATTTTGGACGGAGATTATTCATGGCCCGCAAAAAGAATGGTGGCGCAAAGCGTCCGCGCAATTCGGACGACGCCTCGCCTTCCTGGGGCAAGAAGATCCAGGACTGGTTTAGCGCGTTTTCGCAGACGATGGCCTGGGTCACTGGGCGCCCCGGGACCTTCCTGCTTGCAATCTCGTTCATCGTCGTCTGGGCGTCTACAGGCCCCATTTTCGGTTTCAGCGACACATGGCAACTTGTCATCAATACCAGCACCACGATCGTCACCTTTCTGATGGTATTTTTGATTCAAAACACCCAATACCGCGACACCATGGCGGTGCAATTGAAACTGGCTGAGCTGATCCTGGCCATGAAAGGCGTGCCCGATCAGTTTGCCACGATCGAGGACCTTTCGGACGATGAGCTGGAGGCGCTACACGAGAAGTGCAGGAAACAGGCGGAAACAACGCTTGATCACCTCAACCGCCGGAAGAAGAAAAGCTAAGGCCGGCGATCCCCCGATGCGGACCCGGCCACGTGGCTCGGGCCAGGTTAACCCAGCGATGAGAGGTATTTTGGGTGGGAAGTGGGGTTCATGCGACGGGCAGCCGTGCTATCCTGCCTTACTGAACAGCGTGAATTGTCACATGCCGTCACAGCAGGCAACACAGGAGCAGGAGACCGGCCGGATCGTGCTGTTTCCGAGCCGGCCCTCCCCGCATAAGGCAAAGCCGCGAAGGGAATCCGGCCAGACTGACGTTCATAAGGCCGCGGTCGACGATCTACGAAAGTATGAGCGAGGTGCGGAGCCCGATGACTATCGCCGCCGCATGATAATCAACGTCGCGGCCTTTGCATTCATCGTGGTGTTGACGCTCGCCGGAATCTGGCTCGCCGAGGAATTCGCTCTCTTGCAAAAGAATCAGGATTGCGCGTTCTCAGGCCGAAAGAACTGCGCCCACATCAATGCGATTTTCCACTGAGCGGCTTGCCGCTCAGGCTTTGTTGCTGACCACTGCGAGCGTGACGGGCGCGATCCCCCAGCCCAAGCCAATCTCGCGCGCAGCTGCAGGCGACAGGTCAATCACGCGTCCGCGAATGAAGGGTCCCCGGTCGATGATGCGGACCACCACCGATTTTCCGTTGCTTCGGTTGGTGACGCGGACCTTGGTGCCGAAGCGGAATGTACGATGCGCTGCGATCAGGCTCCTGAAATTGAGGATTTCGCCGCTCGCGCTCCGGCGCGGCTTTTTGTAGTTATAAACCGAGGCGATGCCAGTCAGCGACGGCGGAGGCAGCTTCGGTACCTTTTTCTTTGCGACCTGTTCGGCGACTACTGTTTCCGCGATCAGAAGAAAAACAGAAGTGGCAATAATACCGCTCAAAATTTTATGCACGACTATTCCCCTGCGGTTTCGGGACTATTCGCAACAAGGAGGAGCGTAACAGCCCGATTACCGACATATCCGCTTTGATTGAGGGGAAGGTTAACGCAGCCCCGCCTCTGTTCTGTCTCATCTCGATGGCCTCAGTCGCGAGGGCCATATAACCTGGGGCAGCGGTAGCTTGGTGAAGGGGGGACCGAAAGCACTTCCCGCGTCCACTGCGGCAGATCGGCAACGCCGCCCGCCATTGAACTCCCTGGGTCTCTTCGCTATACGGGCACTCGACCTCGCGGGGGATCAGCCGGTCCGGACAAGTCCTGCCATCAGGCGGATAGACCGTCCGCAGTGCTTTGCGAAACTCCTTTCCCATCAGAGATTTACAATGTCTTCGACCTTTGACACCGTGGCTAAGATTATCGCTGAGACCTGCGATATACCGATCGAGACAATCACCCCCGAGAGCCATGCCATTGATGATTTGGGAATCGACAGCCTGGACTTCCTTGACATCGCCTTTGCCATCGACAAGGCGTTTGGCATCAAGCTCCCGCTCGAGCAATGGACGCAGGAAGTGAACGACGGCAAAGCCACCACCGAGCAATACTTCGTCATGAAGAATCTCTGCGCGCGCATCGATGAGTTGGTCGCTGCGAAAGGCGCGTGAATCAATCGGATGCGTCTCGAATATTTCCAGCTGCTCGACCGCATCGTCGAACTGGATATCGCCAACCGCACCATCCGGACCGAAGCGACCGTCCCTCTCGAAAGCAGCATCTTCCAGGGTCATTTTCCCGGCTATCCCTTGATGCCAGGCGTGCTGCTGCTGGAGACGATGGCGCAGACCTCGGGTTGGCTTATCATCGCTCTGACGAAATTCGAGCGCATGCCGTTCCTGGCATCGTTCAAGGAAGCGAAATTGCGCACTTTCATCCCGCCGGGAACGATGCTCTCCGCTTCAGCGAAGCTCGAGCACGAAGGCTCCGGTTTTGCGGTGACGCAGGCTGAGATCCGCGTCGATGGCAAGCTCAGCTGTGATTGCGACATCACGTTCCGTGTCGTGCACTTTTCCCGCGCCGGATCTGAAGACCTACATGCAGAAAGAAGCCGAGCGTCTGCAATTCCCCATGGGAGCGATTGCCGATGGCTGACAATCGCCGCGAGGCGCTGATCACCGGCATCGGCATCGTCTCTTGTCTGGGTGAAGGAGCGGAGGCGCATTGGCAGGCGCTGTCGAGCGCGCAACCGCGCGCCGATACGACGACCTTCGCGCCTTACGTCGTGCATCCGATCGCGCCGCTCGACTATGACCGGCAGATTCCAAAAAAGGGCGACCAGCGGCAGATGGAGCCGTGGCAGCGCATCGGCACCTATGCCGCAGGCTTGGCGCTGGAGTCGGCAAGCGCCAAGGGCAATGCCGACCTGCTAGCGAAGATGGACATGATCGTCGCTGCCGGCGGCGGCGAGCGCGATCTGTCAGTGGACAGCGCGATCCTGAGCGGCCGGCAAAAGGCGCCCTCGCCCGACTCCTTCCTCAATGAGCGGCTGATGAATGACCTGCGCCCCACCCTGTTCCTGGCGCAGCTCTCCAATCTTCTGGCCGGCAATATCTCGATCGTGCATGGCGTCACCGGATCCTCGCGCACCTTCATGGGGGAAGAAGCCTCCGGGATCGACGCGGTGCGCATCGCGGTCTCGCGCATCAATGCCGGACAAAGCGATATCGTGCTGGTCGGCGGCGCGCATAATGGGGAGCGTCGGGACCTATTGATGCTCTACGAATTCGGCCGCTGCAATTTGAAGGACAAGTTCGCCCCGGTGTGGGAGCGCGGGCCCGGTGGCGGATTCGCTTTGGGCTCAATCGGGCGCCTTTCTGGTCCTGGAATCGCGCGCCCATGCGCAAGCGCGCGGCGCAAACGCCCTGGCGCTGCTGTCATCGGTCGTTTCCGACCGCTCGAAGCGCCAGCCGGGGACCGTCGCCTCGGCGCTTCAGCGGCTGTGGGAAGGCGTGGCACAGCGTCTGCGGCCGGGGCATTTTGCCGTGCTTTCCGGGGCAAGCGGCGTGGAGCCCGCCACCGGCGAGGAGCGCAGTTTCCTCGCCGACCAGATCAAGGCTCCCATTCGTGCCACCGGTACTTATCTTGGTCATGCAATGGAGCCGCAATTTCCCATGAATATCGCGCTCGCCGCGGCGGTAGTCAGCCGTGGTAAGCTATTCCCCCCTGCGGATAAATCGGGGGTCGAATTGCCCTCGGATACCGCTATTACACAGGTGGTAGTCACGGGGGTGGGGCATTGGCGGGGCGAAGGCCTGGCGCTCGTCGAAGCGGCGGCCTGAAGGGGACCTAAGAAATGTCAGCGAAAACCGATAAAGCCGGCCGGCCGATCGTCGTCGTCACGGGGCTCGGCGTCGTCACCTCGCTCGGCGCGGGCAAGGCCGACAATTGGGCGCGGCTCACCGCGGGCGAATCCGGCATCCACGCGATCACCCGCTTCGCCACCGACAATCTGAAAACTAAGATCGCCGGCTCGGTCGATTTCCTGCCGGTCGAGCCTTTTTGCGCGCCTTCCCTCACTGAGGCGCTTGCCGCCACGGCTGCGGAAGAAGCAATCGCGGAATCGAGCATCGGCTCGCGCGGTGATTTCCCCGGTCCGTTGTTCCTGGCTATGCCGCCGGTGGAGCTGGAATGGGCACAGCGCATCGAGATCGCCGCCACGCTCAATCAGGAGGCATGCGGCTATGACGAGCTGCTGCGCGTGTGCGGCGGCAGTCAATTTACGCCCTATCACGAACGCTTCCTGTTCGGATCGGTGGCTGATCACCTGGCGGACCGGTTCGGCACCAAAGGCTCGCCGATCTCGCTTTCCACTGCCTGCGCTTCCGGCGCGAGCGCGCTTCAGCTCGGCATCGAAGCAATCCGACGCGGGGAAACCGACGCGGCGCTGTGCATCGCGAGTGACGGCTCGATCAACGCGGAATCGCTGGTACGCTTCTCGCTCTTGTCGGCACTGTCGACTTCGAATGATCCGCCGCAAGCTGCTGCCAAACCTTTCTCCAAAAACCGCGACGGCTTTGTCATGGCCGAGGGCGCCGGCGCTTTGGTACTGGAAAGCCTGGAGTTGGCGCAGGCGCGCGGCGCCAAGATTTTGGGCGTGATGGAAGGCGCCGGCGAGATGGCGGACTCCTTCCACCGCACCCGTTCCAGTCCCGATGGCAAACCCATTGTCGGCTGCATCCGCAACGCATTGACAGACGCCGGGCTGACGCCCGACGACATTGACTACGTAAACCCGCACGGCACCGGCACCTCCGAAAATGACAAGATGGAGTGCGTCGGGATGATGAGCGTGTTCGGAGAGCGCGCCAAGCAGATCCCGATTTCATCCAACAAGTCCATGTTGGGCCATACGCTCTCCGCTGCCGGGGCGGTCGAAGCAGTGTTCAGTCTACTGACGCTTGAGCACCAACGCATCCCGCCTACTATCAACTACAACGTGCCGGATCCAACGATTCCGCTCGATGTGGTTCCCAACGTGGCGCGCGATGCCCGCGTGACCCACGTGATCTCGAATTCGTTCGGCTTCGGCGGGCAGAATGTCTCGCTCGTAATGGCGCGCGAGCCCGCCTGACGGATGCGCGCGCTCACCCTGACCGGCGATCGCAAGCTTGAGCTTGCCGATGTTCCGCCGCCCCCGCCACCAGGCGACGGCGAAGTGCAGATCAGTGTCAAGGCGGTGGCGCTCAACCATCTCGATCTCTGGGGCTTCCGTGGCATGGCATTCGCCAAGCGCAAGCTGCCGCTGATCGTCGGCGCGGAAGCGGCAGGCGAGATCGCAGCCGTGGGACCGGATATCTCAGGCTTCCGGATCGGCGATCCGGTCGTCATGTACGGCGCGCTGACTTGCGGCACCTGCAAGGCCTGCCGCGATGGACGCGATAACCTGTGCGAGAACGTCGGCGGGATTATGGGTTTTCATGTCGACGGCTTCGCGCGCGATCTGCTCAACCTCCCCGCACGTCTCGTTATCCCGGTGCCGAAAGGGGTGAGCATGCGCGACGCCGCCTGTGCCCCCATCGCCTTCTCCACGGTCGAACACATGCTGTTCGACAATGCCAAGCTGCAGCCGGGCGAAACCATCCTGGTGCATGCGGGAGGCTCGGGCATCGGCACCGTGGCCATCAAGATGGCCAAGGCGCTGGGCTGCACCGTGATCACCACCGTTGGCGATGATGAAAAGGCGGAGAAAGCCAGGGCACTGGGCGCCGATCATGTGATCAATTACCGGACCGACCGCTTCGAGGGCGTGGTGCGCAAGCTCACCGCAAAGAAAGGGGTCGACGTCGTGTTCGAGCATGTCGGCGCCGAAACCTTCCCCGGCTCGCTGCTTTCCCTCAAGCGCGGCGGACGGCTCGTGACCTGCGGTTCCACCTCGGGCCCGAGCACGACCCTCAACCTGATGCAGCTGTTCCAGCAGCAATATAAAATCTTCGGCTCATTCGGCGCTTCCATCCGCAATATCCGCGACAGCCTGGCGAAAATGGCCGGCGGCATGCTGCCGGTGATCGACACTGAAGTCGCGCTGGCGGATTTGGAACGCGGGCTTGAGCGTATGGAAAGCCGCAAGGTGTTCGGCAAAGTCATCGTGCATTTCTAAAGGCGGGCCGATGCAGTCAGCCTTTCGACGGACCGCGCGCCAAGCCAAGGCCGCTCTTAATCTGCTGCTTGGCGGATTGGCCTTGCTGGTGCTCAAGGGCTTGCGTCTGACCAACCCGACCTGGGCGAGGGAAAAATCCGGCTCGGCTCTTGCGGCGCGTCGGTCCCTGGCTGCCGGAACACCGCATCGGCCGCGCCAATCTGCAAGCCGCTTTCCCGGAATGGCCGCCGCAGTGAGATCGAGCGTGTGCTCGGCGGGGTCTGGGACAATCTTGGCCGTATCGGCGCAGAATTCGTGCATCTTGACCGGCTGTGGCACGTCATAAACGCCGGTACCGGGGAGATGGATCAGGTCGAATTCACGCCAGAAACCATCGAACGCTTCGTTCGGCTGCGCGAGGACGGCAAGCCGGCGCTGATCTTCGCCGCGCATCTGGCCAATTGGGAATTGCCTGCGCTGGCCGCAAACGCCTTCGGCCTAAACTCGCTGGCGCTCTATCGCCCGCCGGCAATTCCGCAAATCAGGCGTTTTGTTTTGGAAACCCGATCAGCGCGGATGGGATTGCTGGTGCCGACCAATCTCGGCGCGCCGGCGGCGATCGCGGATGAACTCGCCCGCGGCACTCACGCCGGCATGCTGGTCGATCAGTATAACAGCCGGGGCGTCGACGTGACTTTCTTCGGTCGGCGTACCAAAGCCAATCCGCTCATGGCACGGCTCGCGCGCCACGTCGATTGTCCGATCCATGGCACGCGCGTGGTGCGGCTGCCCGGAGACCGTTTCCGCGTCGACCTGACCGAGGCGATCGAAAAGCCGCGCGACGCGCAAGGTGAAATCGACGTTGGCGCGACCATGCAGGTCATCAGCTCCGTCATCGAAGGATGGGTCAGGGAACACCCGGAGCAATGGCTTTGGCTGCACCGGCGTTGGCGGTGAAGTCTCCTCGCCTATTTGCCGGTCTTGACCTTGGTCCACAAGCGATTCATCAGCCGCTTGGTCTTCGCGTCATGCGCGAGGTTGGTGTAGAGGCGATCCATCACTTCCTGCGGCGGATAGACGCCCGGATCTTCCAGCACCGCTTTATCCAACAATTGTTGGCTGGGCAGATTGCCATTGGCATAGGCGATGAAGTTGGAATTCTTCGCCGCTACCTCCGGCTTCATCATGTAGTCGATGAAGGTATGCGCCTCGGCAACGTTGCGGGCATCTTTTGGAATAGCAAGATTGTCGAACCAAAGCTGCGCGCCTTCTTTCGGAATAGCATAACCGATCTCGACACCACGCTTGGCCTCCGCCGCGCGGTTCTGCGCCTGCTTGATGTCGCCGGAAAACCCGACGACGAGGCAGATCTCGCCCGAGGCGAGCGCATTCAGATATTCCGAGGAGTGAAATTTGCGCACGTTCGGACGAATCTTCGTCACCAGCGCCGCTGCCTTTTCCAGCTCTTCCGGCTTGGATGAGTTTGGGTCAAGGCCGAGATATTTCAACGCAGCGGGAAGGATGTCGTCGGCGGAATCCAGCATGTGCACGCCGCAGGATTTGAATTTGGCGATATTCTCCGGCTTGAAAACGATGTCCCAGCTGTCGATCTTGGCGTCGGCGCCAAGGATCTGCTGGGCCTTCTTTACGTTGTAGCCGATGCCGACGGTGCCCCACATGTAATTGACGGCATACTGGTTGCCGGGATCATAGACCGCAAGCCGCTTGGTCACTTCCGGCCAGGCATTGGCGAGGTTCGGCAGCTTGGACTTGTCCAGTTTCTGGAACACCCCGGCCTTGATCTGCTGCTGCATGAAGTTGGCGGTCGGCACAACCACATCGTAACCGGACTTGCCGGCCAGGAGCTTGGTTTCCAACGTATCGTTGGAATCGAAGGTGTCGTAGGTTATCTCGATGCCGGTATCGCGCGTGAATTCCTTCAGCACATCCGGCGCGATGTAATCGGACCAATTGTAGACATTGACGCGCTTGCTCTGCGCGCCGGCGGGAAATGTGCCTGCAATCAGCGCGGCTGCCAAAATGGCGGCGGTGCGAATGAATGTCACGCATCGTCTCCGTGAATCAGGTTTTGGTGGGAAAGCCCGCCGCTTTCCATGCGATGATGCCGCCGGCCAGATGGGCATCATAACGGTATCCCCTCTCCTGCGCCGCGAGCGAAGCGGTCACCGACCGCTTGCCCGAGCGGCAGGCGAAAACCACTTCCTTTCCTTGGGAATCCGGAATGCTGGCCGGATCGAAAGCTGGAGAGCGGCACCACGACCGCGTCCGGATAGCTCTCCACCACGGTTTCGTTCGGCTCGCGCACGTCCACCAGCAGCATCCGGCCCTCGCGGGTGCCGCGCGCGACCTCCTCCGGCGTCAAATCGCGCACCTTTGGCTGCGTTACATCAGACATGGCAAGCCTCCTCCAGGTAAGAGCGCGGGTAGTCCATTAAGACCTCTCCGCAATGGCGTCCAGAGCCTTCATGCGCTGTTCAAGTCGGCTTGAGACGGCTTTGTGCCGCCACGAGGGTCGCGCGGAATGTCGCATGTCCCCTATATGAGACTTGCGCGATGCGTTGTGCAGGTTACCCTAGCGACAAACACCAATAACTATCATGTCAGGGAGAGATTCATGTTCAAACTTGCGCTGGTCGCTGCGGTCGGGATCACAACGGCTTGGGCAATGCCGGCGACTGCCGCTGGCTTTCCCGAAAAAAATATCGACTTCATCATTCCCTTTGGTCCGGGCGGCGGATTCGACCGCACGGTACGTATCATTTCGCCCGCCTTGGAAAAGACGCTGCCCAACAAGGTTGAGGTGGTCCCGAAGAACGTACCGGGTGCGGGCGGCGCGAAAGGACTGGCGACGGTCTTCCGGGCCAAGCCGGACGGCCACACGCTCGCCATCGCGAACATGCCGGGCGCGGCCATTCCCGCTATTACCAACGAGCCGGTGGAATATGACGTCAATAAATTCACCTGGATCGCGCGGCTGGCGACCGAGGAATACATGTTGGCGGTGCCGGCGAAATCCAACATCCGCACCATCGAGGACCTGCAGAAGCTCGGCCGGCCGCTTAAAGTCCCCAGCACCGATTTTGGCTCCACGGCCTATGCCGCTTCCGAAATTTTCGGGCAGGTGCTGAAGTTCTCGATGCAGCACCTGGTCGGCTACAAGGGCACCAATGACTACATTGTCGCGGTCATCCGCGGCGACGGCGAGGCGGCCGTGGCGCCGGTGGCTACACTCAAGCAATTCATCCAGTCCGGCGATATGCGGGCCATCTTTTCAACGGAAGAGAAAAGCAGCGTCGAGGGCGTGAAAAGCATCGGCGAACTCGGTTATAAAGAATTGGTCGGCCTAGGCGTGGAGCGCTTCGTCGTCGGGCCGCCGGGCATGCCCCCCGAGACGGTGAAGATCCTTTCCGACAGCCTGATGAAGGCTATCGCCTCGCCGGAAGCCCAAGCGCATGCAGATAAGGAAGGTTTCGCGCCACAGCCCGCGGAAAAGGCAAAGGTCAGCGCGGACCAAACCCTTGCGCTCTACTCAAAGTACAAATCGGCGCTCATCAAGAAATAAACTTGCGCCGACCGAATAAAGAAGGGCCGCTACCGCGGCTGACGCATCATGCTTGAGAGCACGTTTGCGGCCCTGCAGGTGATGTTCACGCTTTCGGGCGCGTTCTTCCTGTTCGCCGGCGTGGTGGTGGGCCTGATCTTCGGGGTCGTCCCCGGCATCGGCGGGACGACTGCCATCGCGCTGCTTATGCCGCTGACTTTGGGCATGGACCCGCGCAACGCGATGATGCTGATGGGCGGCATCATGGGCGCGGTATCCGCCGGCGGCTCCATCACCTCGATCCTGATCAACACACCGGGCGGGGCTCCCAATGCGGCTACCTGTTTCGACGGTTACCCGATGGCCCAGCAGGGCAAGGCCGGAGCCGCCATTGGCGCGGCGGCCGCCGCCTCAACGCTGGGCGGACTCTTCGGCATCATTCTGCTGGTAGCAATTATTCCGGTTCTGAAACAGGTCGTCCTGCTGTTTGGGCCGCCGGAGTTCTTCATGCTGGCGTTGATGGGTCTCGCCGCCGTTGCGCTCTCGACAGGCGGGCAATTCCTGCGCGGGCTGATAGCCGGCGGAATCGGATTGATGCTCTCGTTTGTGGGCTATAGCGGCGTAACCGGCACCGTCCGCTTTACCGGAGGCTCGGAATATCTATGGGATGGCATTTCGCTCATCCCCGCGCTCACAGGAATGTTTGCGATTACCGAAATGATCGCGCTCTCGGTCTCCGGCGGCACCATATCGAAGGATGCCACCACCACGCGCGTTACCGGGGTTATGGAGGGCGTATGGGCCTGCTTCAAATATTGGAAGACCTTGTTGCAAGGCTCTGCGATTGGAACCATCGTCGGCGCAATTCCGGGCCTTGGCGGCACGGTCGCCGCTTTCCTGTCCTACACGGCGGCAATGCAAATTTCTAAAAGCCCGGAAACATTCGGCCGCGGCAATATCGAAGGTGTGATCGGACCGGAGGCCGCCAACAATTCCAAGGATGGCGGCTCACTCATCCCGACACTTGCTTTCGGCATTCCCGGCTCGGCCGAAATGGCGGTTTTCCTCGGCGTGCTGGTGCTGATCGGGGTTGAGCCGGGACCGATGTTGCTGATTCAAAACGAAGGTGTTGTCTTCAGTCTCATCATAGCGCTGTCGGCCTCCTGCATTATC
Organism: uncultured Alphaproteobacteria bacterium; assembly: GCA_963728585.1. Classification (GTDB taxonomy): domain Bacteria; phylum Pseudomonadota; class Alphaproteobacteria; order Rhizobiales; family Xanthobacteraceae; genus CANKHA01. Next base: position 328,770 of record CAVSLB010000019.1, on the reverse strand, counting down.
GCGACGGTGATCACTCTGCTGGTGACGCGCCCGCTCGCGATGATCACGCTGGTGGACGTGCATATCGTGGCGCCGGCGGTGATCGCGGTCTCGCTGGTCGGGGTCTATGCCTTACAAAACAGCTTCGGCGATGTGGTGATGGCTGTGCTGTTCGGCATTCTTGGCTATGTGATGATGCGCTTTGGCTTCCCCCGCATCACGCTGGTAATCGCACTTGTTCTGGGTGAGCTTGCGGAGCGCAGCTACCATCAGTCGCTGCGCATGGCCGATGGCGACTGGACGGTCTTTTTCACGCGGACGACTTCGCTCGTGTTGTTCCTGCTAACCGTCGCCTGCCTGTTATGGCCGGCGGTACAGATCGCTGCGCCGGCGCGCCCGCCTATCGAAAAGCCCCGCATGACTTTCGCCGTCCGCCAACGGGAATTCTGGGCCGCGATTTTGGTGCTCGCGCTGAGCGTCGGCTATTTGCTTTGGGCGAAAACCTATCCTCCCGCCGCGGGCGCAGTGCCGGTCTTGGTAGCCTGGACAACGATAGTCCTGTCGATAATCGACGCCGTTTCGCAGTTCGAAACGCCGCTCGGACGCTGGGTCCGGCGCCTGGTCACCGCCGAAAAGATCGTCGAATGGAAAATGGAAGGCGACGAAGACGCTCCCCTCACCCGCATCCTTCTGGCGGTGGCTTGGGTATCTGCCTATCTCACAGCGCTTTTTCTGATCGGCTTCATGATCGCCACACCGATCTATATCCTCTTATACATGCTCATCCATGGCGGCCGCAGCCTGCGCGACAGCGCTCTGGCCGCAGCCGCGACTACCTGTCGCATCTGGCTCACATTCGTGCTGCTGTTTCGCTATCCGCTCTATCCCGGCGTGCTGTTCGGCGGATATTGACGTTTCGTCCCAGGCACAAGCCTAAATGGTCACCTGCGTGCCGACTTCCACCACCCGGCCGGTCGGTATCTGGAAGAAGTCGGTGGCATCGCTCGCCGACCGGGCCAGCCAGATGAACAGCCGGTCTTGCCAGCGCGGCATACCGGAATGGGCGGCGGGCTTCAGCGCCCGGCGGGAAAGAAAAAATGACGTCGACATGATGTCGAACTGCCAGCCGTGCTTGCGCGCTATGGCCAGCGCCTTCGGCACATTGGGCTGCTCCACATAGCCGAAGCGCAGCGCCACCAGAGTGAAGCCGGAGGAAACCGGCGTGATCGTCACCCGATCGTGCGACGGGATGCGCGGCGTGTCGGCGATTACGATGGTCAGGATCACGTTGTGCTGGTGCAAGACCTTGTTGTGTTTCAGGTTGTGCAGGAGCGCCGTTGGCGCGAAATCCGGCGTGCTGGTGAGGAAAACTGCGGTCCCCGGCACGCTGTGCGGCGGCTTTTTTTCAAAGCTACGAAGGAGTGTGTCGAGCGGGATCTCGGTGCGCCGGGTCTTCTGTGCCAGAAAGTTCATACCGCGCAGCCACGTCAGCATGACAAGAATAATAACCCCGCCAAACGCGACCGGCACCCAGGCGCCGTTGAGAAACTCCGAAGCAGTAGCGGCCAGAAAGACGCTGTCGATGATGATGAAGGGGCTCATGAAAAGCGCAGCGAGCCAAAGCGGTTTTCGCCAAAGCTTCCATATCACGATCAGTCCCGAGCGGAGCGGCAACCCATTCGGTGGCGGCCACGGCGAGAACGTAAGCGGCAGCCAGATCGCTCGAGGTGCGGAATACGCCGACCAGCAACATCACGCCGACGAACAGCAGCAGGTTTATGCGCGGAATATAAATTTGGCCGTAATGCGCCGCCGAGGTGTGGCGGATTTCAAAACGCGGCAAAAGCCCAAGCTGGATCGCCTGCTGGGTGATGGAATAAGCGCCGGTGATCACTGCCTGGCTGGCGATGATGGTCGCTGCAGTCGCCATCGCTATCAGCGGCAGCAGCATCGATTCCGGCACCAGACGGAAAAACGGATTCTCGATCGTTTCGGGATGCGTCAGCACCAGCGCGCCCTGGCCGAAATAATTGATCACCAGCGCCGGCAGCACCAGCAAGAACCACGCGGTCTGGATCGGCCGGCGGCCGAAGTGGCCGAGATCGGCATACAGCGCTTCGCTGCCGGTGACGGCGAGGAACACCGCTCCGAGCGTCACCAGGCCGATAGTCCCGTGATCCAGAAGGAAAGTGACGCCATAGAGCGGGTTGATCGCCAGGAGGACGCCCGGATCGTCGGCGATATGCATGCCGCCGATCACCGCCATGACCAGAAACCAAACCACGGTGATGGGTCCGAACAAGCGCCGAAACTTTGCCGGTGCCATAGGATTGCACAGCGAACAGGGCCGCCAGGATCACAAATGTGAGCGGCAGCACGAAGGGCTCGAAGGCCGGCGTCGACGACTTGCAAGCCTTCCACCGCCGAGAGCACCGAAAGCGCGGGCGTGATCAGCGAGGAGCCGTAGAACATCGCCGCCCCCACAATGCCGAGCATCAGCACGACCGGCGTCCGCCGGCCCAAGCGCGCGGAAGGCGAGCGCGGTCAGCGAGAGGGTGCCGCCTTCGCCGTTATTGTCGGCCCGCAGGAGGATCAGCACGTATTTGAGGGTGACGATGAGGATCAGCGCCCAGAGAATGAGCGACAGCACGCCGAGCACGATTTCCCGGTCGACAGCGCCGCCGCCGGCGGCGGCCTTCGCCGCCTCGCGGAAGGCGTAAAGCGGGCTGGTGCCGATGTCGCCGTAGACGACCCCGATGCTGCCGAGCGTGAGTTTCCAAAAGTTCGACCTGCCCGGTCGATTGATGGGCCGGCTCCGTCGCGGCCTCGTGCGGCAGCGTCTCTGGGGTCTTTGTCATGGATTGAGCAGGTCTCGCCGCGGCGGAACGGGACCGGCCTTATATCACCGGCTTTTCGCGGGCACCACGGGCTTTCCCTGGGCTCTTTTGCCGACTCTGAGCGTTCCGGAGCCGAAAAAGACTGACCACGACTCGTTAACGCGAGGCTCAACTTGGGTATTTGCTGCCCAATCGCGGAGTGCTGGCTCGAACGCCGACTTGGCTTTCGTTATCAGTGACGCGTGGTGGGACGGACCTCGTCGGGACGTTCCGGCGTTTCGATCGCCGCGAGTGCGGCTCAACCGCTGGCGCCTCCGCCTGCGCATGCGAGAACGGAGGCAACGTCGCCCGCCGCCCTGCGCTGATACGACATCCATCCAAACGGCAGCAACGCCAGATAAACCAGCGTGCCGACGGTAAGCACTTCCCACGGATAACTGATCAGCAGCGCGAAGAAGACAACGATCGCCGCGAAAACCGGCAGCAGCATCTCCGGCGGCACGCGCTGGCCCACGCGTTTGCCGGAGAACACCGGAATGCGGGAAACCATCAGGCCGGCTATCGCCAGCGTATAGAGCAACGTCAGAACCGCGGGCGCTTTGAAAAAGCCGAGCAGGCTGATGTAGATCGGCAATAGCACGACCAGCGCGCCCGCCGGCGCCGGCATGCCGGTGAAATAGTTGGCCGCCCATGCCGGCCTGTTCGGGTCGTCGATCATCACGTTGAACCGCGCAAGCCGCAGCGCCGCGCAGATGGCAAAAACCATCGCGCCGATCCAGCCGACATTGCCGATATCCTTCAGCCCCCACAGATAAAGAAAGAGCGCCGGCGCGCAGCCGAAATTCATGAAGTCGGCAAGGCTGTCGAGTTCCGCGCCGAATTTGGACTGGCCCTTGATCAGGCGCGCAAGTCGGCCATCGATGCCATCCAGCGCCGCGGCAAAGACGATCGCATAGAGCGCGAGCTCCAGCTTGCCTTCGAAGGCGAGCCTGATGCCGGTCAGTCCCACGCAAAGCGCCAGCAAGGTAACAAGATTGGGAAGCAGCATTCGAACCGGCACGGGCCGGAAGCGGCGGCGCTTGCTCTCGGGACGTTCTGGATCAAGAGGCGTGAATGACATTTTGTCCAATATAGCTGTTTTTACGCGGTATCGCCACCGCGATGCGGTAATGTAGTTAAGCAATCAATCGACCCGGAAGTTCCTGTCGTTTTGTGTCACGCGCAAGTCGGCGATCACGGTTTCGCCTGCGACGGCCCGTTGTCCCAGCGCAACCAGAAAGCTTCCGCCGACCGGCAGATAGACGTCGACGCGCGAGCCGAAGCGGATCATGCCGAGGCGCTGCCCGGCTTCGATGCTTTGCCCTTCGGTTGTGAAGGAAACGATGCGGCGCGCCACCAGGCCAGCGATCTGCACCACCGCGATGCTCACGCCGGGCGCGGCAATGAGAAAGGAATTGCGCTCGTTATCTTCGCTCGCCTTGTCGAGATCGGCATTGAGGAAAACGCCGGCCCGGTAGGCGATGCGCTCGATCCGGCCCGCCAGTGGACTTCGGTTGATGTGGCAATCGAACACGCTCATGAAAATGGAGATGCGCGGCAGCGGCGCGTCGCCCATGCCGAGTTCTGGCGGCGGCGGCGCCTGCGTCACCATACTGATGCGGCCATCCGCGGGAGCAACCAGCAAGCCCTCGCGCGCGGGTGTCACCCGCGTCGGATCACGGAAGAACAGCGCACACCATATGGTGAGCGCGATCCCGATCCATCCCAACGGCTCCCACAGCCAGAACAGTATCAGCGTGGCGAGCGCAAAAATCCCGATGAAGGGATAGCCTTCCGGGCGGATGGGAACGAGCTGCGAGCGGATGGAGGCGGCGATCGACATGGGATTTCAAATGCCTTTAATGGTACTCCGCCGCATCGGCGGGCAATTTATCCGCTTCAGGCGGAGCGCGCTCGACCTCCGGCGGGTTGCGGTTCTCGCCGCCCTCTTCTTCCTCCACACGCGCCAGCTTCTCGCGCGCTTCCTCGGCCTCGCGCTGGCGATTCCACATGCTGGCATAGAGGCCGTTGGCCTCGAGCAGTTGGTAATGCGTGCCGCGCTCCACGATCACGCCCTTGTCGAGCACGATGATCTCGTCGGCGGCGACGATGGTAGAGAGCCGATGGGCGATCACCAGCGTCGTGCGGTTCCTCGACACGCGGTCGAGCGCGTCCTGGATGTCTTTCTCGGTATGGCTGTCAAGCGCCGATGTTGCTTCGTCGAGCACCAGGATCGGCGGGCCTTTCAGGATCGTGCGCGCGATGGCGACGCGCTGTTTCTCGCCGCCGGACAGCTTCAATCCGCGTTCGCCGACTTCCGTCTCGTAGCCTTTGGGCGCTATCCGGATGAAGCCGTCGATCTGCGCCAGGCGCGCGGCTTCCTCAACCTCCGCATCGCTTGCTTCCCATCGGCCATAGCGGATGTTGTAGCGGATGGTGTCGTTGAACAGCACGGTATCCTGCGGCACCATGCCGATTGCCTGGCGCAAGGAGGCCTGCGTTACTTCGCGGATATCTTGGCCGTCGATCAGGATGCGCCCGCCGCTTATCTCGTAAAAGCGAAAGAGCAGCCGCGAGATGGTCGATTTGCCCGCGCCGGACGGACCGACAATGGCGATCGTGCGGCCCGCCGGCACTTCGAAACTCAAGCCCTTCAGGATGGGACGGGCCGGCTCGTAGGAAAAAGAGACATTGTCGAAGCGGATGACGCCATTCGTCACCTTCAGCGGCGGCGCACCCGGGCGGTCCTTGATCTCGGCTTCACGCCCTAGGATCGAGAACATGATCTCGATGTCGATGATGCCCTGCTTGATCTCGCGATAGATCATGCCCATGAAATTCAGCGGCTGGTAGAGCTGGATCATCATGGCGTTGATCATGACGAAATCGCCGATCGTGTTGGTGCCGTTACGGATACCGTTGACACAAAGCACCATCACCGCGGTGAGACCCATAGCAAAGATCGCGGCCTGCCCAGCGTTCAGCACAGCGAGCGAGACGTAGGAATTCACGCTCGCGACCTCGTAGCGCTCCATGGATTTGTCATAGCGCTTGGCTTCGCGCTGCTCAGCGCTGAAGTATTTCACTGTCTCGTAGTTGAGCAGCGAGTTGATGGCCTTGGTATTGGCGTCGCTGTCGCTCTCGTTCATCTTGCGGCGGATGCCGATGCGCCATTCCGTCGCGAAATAGGTGTATGACGTGTAAGCGATAATAGTGACAAAGATCACCGCGACGTATCGCCAGTCGAACTGGTAGAGCAGCACCGCAACGATCATCATCAGTTCGATGATGGTAGGCGCGGCCTGCAGGATCACCATACGCACGATGGTCTCGATCCCGTTGCGGCCACGCTCCAGCACACGGGTCAGCCCGCCGGTCTTGCGCTCGAGATGAAAGCGCAGCGACAGCTCATGCATGTGCTTGAAGGTCATCAGCGCAAGATTGCGCACCGCGTTCATCGCCACCTTGGCGAACATGCCGTCGCGCGCCTGGGTGACCACCGCCATCAGGATACGCATGCCGCCGTAGGCGATGGTGAGGGTGATCGGTCCTACCAGCGCCCAGCCAAGCCAGTCTGGAGCCACGGGCGCGCTGCCTTGGCCGGTCAGGGCATCGGTCGCCCATTTGAAGGTAAACGGCACGGCGATGGTCGCCAGCTTGGCGATCAATAAGAGCGCCATGGCGACCGTGACCCGGCTCTTCAGATCGGGCCGGTCGGACGGCCAGATATAAGGCCAGAGCCGGCGCATCGTCTGAAGCAGGGTGCCGCTGGTGGTTTCCCCGGAAACGTCACGCTTTAGCGAACGAATGGATCGAACTTGGATATCGCTCATGCCCTGCCTAATGCGCGCCAGCCCACGCAGGGGGCAGACCGCCGACCATTCATATAAGGGATTTCGGGAGAAGGTCACGTGACAAAGCGGCATCATCGTGGCCTTACGGAACCGCACTCCCGGCCTCGGCGTTACCGCTGCCCGGCTTGACGCTCCCTAGACGGGAATGCCACATCCGAATCATGAGCACGCTTCGAACCATCTGTGTCTACTGCGGCTCGGGTCCGGGCAAAAACCCCGCCTTCGTCAAAGCCGCGCGCAAATTCGGAAAAATCCTGGCGGAAAATGACATCGGCCTGATCTATGGCGGCGGCTCCATCGGGCTAATGGGTGAGCTCGCCAAATCGGTGCTCAAGCACGGCGGCAAAGTCACTGGCGTGATCCCGGAATTTCTGATCGCACGCGAGCAGATGCTGGAGGAGGCGCAGGAAGTAGTTATCACCAAGGACATGCACGAGCGCAAACGGATCATGTTCGAGCGTTCTGACGCCTTCGTCGCGTTGCCGGGCGGCGTCGGCACGCTCGAAGAAACAGTCGAGCAGCTCACTTGGTCCCAGCTCGGCCGGCATAAAAAACCAATTCTCGCCGCCAACATTGAGCATTTCTGGGATCCGCTCTGTGTGTTGTTCGACCACATGGAGAAGCTGGAATTCATCCGGCCCGGCTTAGCGGTGAAGCTTCTGGTCGCCAATTCTGTCGATGAAATTCTGCCGCGCCCTGCGCGCGGCGCTTGCGCCGGTTCCGCCCGAAGAAAAGGAAATGAAGGCGGTCGAGCCCGAACGGATGTGATCTACACTCGCGGCCGGCCGGCGTCCGTCGCTTCGCTGCCATGGAACATACGAGCGATGCCGGCCTCCGCCGCAGCTGCCTCGCAATTCGAGCAAGGCCGCGAAGTTGAATAGAGCAAGCAGCCGCGCAGATCCGAATTGCCCAACTGTGCCTGCGCCGCGCGTATTGCTTCCCGCTCGGCATGCGCCGTCCAATCCTTGCGCAAAATCACCCGGCTTGGCCCGAAACCGATGATGCGGCGGTCTTTGACCACGACCGCGCCAAAAGCCTGATCGCCCGCGCGCACGGCCTCGTCTTTCATCCGGAACGCGGCCTCGATGAATTCCTGATGCTCGGCCGGCGCGGCTTTGACGCGCGGTGCGAACAAAGCCACTGCGGCAATCGCCAGCACGGCCCGGCGCGTGCAAGCACAGGTTTCGATGTGCAGCCGCCCGGCCGTTCCGCGTCGCCTATGCATAAAGGTTTTCCTTTAGGCCGCTGCCCCGCTCTTGATCAGCTTGTAGATGATGGAATCCATCAAGGCCTGGAAGGAAGCGTCGATAATGTTGGGCGAGACGCCGACCGTGGTCCAGGTCTCGTCATTCTCATCCTTGCTTTCGATCAAAACCCGCGTCACGGCTTCGGTACCGGAGTTGAGGATACGGACGCGGTAATCCGTCAGCTCGAGATTTTCGATATAGCGTTGGTATTTTCCCAAATCCTTGCGCAGCGCGACGTCGAGCGCATTGACCGGGCCATTCCCCTCCCCGGCCGAGATCAGCGTCTCGTCGCCGATTTTCACCTTAACAATGGCGCTCGATACCGCAACGCGTTCGCCTATCGCATTGATGCGGTGCTCGACACTCACGTCGAACCGCTCGACCGTGAAGAAATCCGGCACCCGCCCCATCATCCGCCGCGCCAGCACGTCGAAAGAGGCGTCAGCCAATTCATAGGCATAGCCGGCGGCCTCCCGGCTCTTTACTTCTTCGAGCAACCGCCCGATTCGGGGGTCGTCCTTGTCGACCTTGATGCCGATGCGCTCCAATTCGGCCAGCACATTGGCGCGGCCGGCCTGATCCGACACCAGAAGCTTGCGCCGGTTGCCGACGCTTTCCGGCGCCACGTGCTCATAACTCTTTGCCCGTGTCGGTTCGCGCTGGCTGCCATTCTCAATATGTTCGGCGCTGGCAAGATCAGCCTCAAGCTCTTTCACGATCGCCGAAGCATGAATTCCCGCTTTTGTGGCGAAGGCGCTTTCACCCACATAAGGCGCGTGCCTATTGGGGGCACGGTTGAGCAGCTCATCGAGTGCATGCGAAACCTGGGTGAGGCTCTTGAGCTTCTGCTCGGATACCGCGATCTCGAACTCCTTCGCATACTCGGACTTCAACTTCAGCGTCGGGATAATGGAAACCAGATTGGCATTGCCGCAGCGTTCTCCCAGCCCGTTGAGCGTGCCCTGGATCTGGCGCGCGCCCGCGCGCACCGCGGCGAAGGAATTCGCCACCGCCTGCTCGGTATCGTTGTGCGCGTGGATACCCACGTGATCGCCAGGAATGTGCTTCACAACCTCGCCGACGATCATTTCAACCTCGTGCGGCAGCGTGCCGCCGTTGGTGTCGCATAGCACCACCCAGCGCGCGCCCTGCTCATAGGCGGCCTTGGCGCAGGCCAGCGCGTATGTCGGGTTGGCCTTGTAGCCGTCGAAGAAATGCTCGCAGTCGAGCAGCACCTCCCGACCTTTGGCTGTTGCAGCCTTCACGCTGTCGCGGATGGAGGCGAGATTCTCTTCCTCCGTGGTCTGCAGCGCCACGCGCACGTGATAGTCCCAGGATTTCGCGACGAAACAGATGGCGTCAGCTTTGGCCGCGAGCAGCGCCGCAAGGCCCGGGTCGTTCGAGGTGGAGCGGCCGGGCCGCCGCGTCATACCAAAAGCGGTAAAGGTGCCTTGCAAAGATCGGCGCTCGGAAAAGAACTCGGTGTCGGTCGGGTTCGCCCCTGGATAGCCGCCCTCGATATAATCGATGCCAAGGTCGTCCAGCATGGCGGCGATCGCCATCTTGTCGGCCAAGGTGAAGTCGACGCCGTTCGTCTGCGCGCCGTCGCGCAGCGTGGTGTCGAACAGATAGAGCCGTTGCTTCGGCATCGCTCTTCACAAAACTCCGTAAACATAAAGCGCGATCGCCGCGCCGATCACCAGGATCACGATCTTGAGCGCGATGTAATAGATCCAGTGGCGCGGGAACGGCGTTTCCGGCTGTTTCATGGATTGCTCCCGTGGGCGCCCAGCTTCTTTTCCATGGTCGTGTTGGCCAGCCATTCGTCGCCGCGCAGCACGGTATTGCGCTGCTGGGCGACAAAGCCGCGGTGCTGGAAGAAAGCGCTGGCGCTGTCGCTTGCTTCTACGATCAGCTTGGACGCGCCACGCGCGGTGGCGAGCTTTTCCACCGCATCGTAAAGCATGGTGCCGACGCCCTGCCCCGCGGCGGCCGGATGCACGTAAAGCATGCCGATTTGCTCCCGTCCTTCAAGCGAGATAAAGCCGACGGGCGAGCCGTTCAGGGTGCCGACCAGCGTCAGCTGCTCGCCGAGGCGCTCGGCAAAGGCTTTCTGGTCATCGGCAGCAGACGCCCAGGCGTCCTTGCTGCGCCTCGCTATAATCCTCGGTGGTCAGTTCCTCGATGCTGGCGCGGAAGATTTCTGCGAGCAGCGGCGCGTCGGCCGGCAGATAGGGCCGCAGGCCCGCTTTTGGATGTGCCATGGCCATCACGGGGCGATCTCCCAGGTTGTGCCATCCTTCGAATCCTTCAGCATAACGCCCATGGCGGCGAGCTCGTCGCGGATGCGGTCGGATTCGGCGAAGTTCTTGGCCTTGCGCGCGGCCAGACGCGATGAAACCAGCCGCTCAATCTCCGCTTCGGAAATTTCCAGTTTGCGCGCATGCTGGACCTTCCAGGCGGCATAATCTGCGCCGCGCACGCCGAGAAAACGCAGCGTCCCGGCCAGCGATTTATGGCCAGCACGGAGTCGCAGGGCATGCATTTCGGCGATCACCTGCGGCGTATTCAGGTCGTCCAGCAATGCCTCGACAATCGAGGGCGCCGGCCGGTCTTCTGCCGCATCCGCGGCAGCATCGAGCCAGCTGGCGAGCGCCTTATCCGCGCTTTCGAGATTTTTCAGGGTCCAGTTGATTGGCTGGCGATAATGCGTGCCGAGCATTGCGACGCGGATCACATCCCCCGGCCAATCGGCGAGCAATTCGCGGATAGTAACAAAATTTCCCGCCGACTTCGCCATCTTCTCGCCTTCGACCTGCAGGAAACCGTTGTGCATCCAAAAATTCGCCATCACGCCGGTGTGAAAGGCGCAGCGGGATTGCGCGATCTCGTTCTCGTGATGCGGAAACACGAGGTCAATGCCGCCGCCGTGAATGTCGAAAGTCTCGCCGAGATGCTTCCATGACATCGCGGAACATTCGATGTGCCAGCCCGGACGCCCCGGCGTCTTGATGCCGGCCGGCGACGGCCAGGCCGGCTCGCCTTCCTTCGAGGGCTTCCACAGCACGAAATCCATCGGGTCGCGCTTGTAAGGCGCGACCTCGACGCGGGCGCCGGCGATCATGTCTTTCAGGGGACGCTTCGAGAGTTCGCCATAGTCCGGCATCGACGGCACGCTGAACAGCACATGCTCCTCGGCGGCATAGGCGTGACCGGAGGCGACGAGCCTCTCAACTAACGTCTTCATCTCCTCAATATGCTCGGTCGCCCGCGGCTCCAGTGTCGGCGGCAGGCAGCCTAGTGCCGCGACATCTTCCTTGAAATCCTGGTAGGTGGTCTCAGTGAGTTCGCGAATCGAAATCCCGCGCTCCGCAGCGCGTGCGTTGATCTTGTCGTCCACGTCGGTGATGTTGCGCACGTAAGCCACATGCGCGGCGCCGTAGAGATGCCGCAGCAGGCGATAGAGCACGTCGAATACGATGACCGGCCGCGCATTGCCGATATGCGCGAAGTCGTAGACCGTCGGCCCGCAGACATACATGCGCACGCGCGCGGCATCGATCGGCTGAAAAACCCGCTTTTCGCGCGTAAGGGTATCGTAGAGCTTGAGTTCCATCCTGTCCTTGTCGTGCCCGCTCGGCGCTGCCTTTCGGCGAAAAAATTGCCAAAAATCGCCGCCTGGCCTGCTGGCCGGGCATCCATTTTCTTCGGAGCGGAGAGAAAAGGCGGCCTCAGCCAGCGGTGAGCTAGCTAATAATTTCCCGGCAAATGCCGATCTGGAGGCAACCGCGCTTCATGGGCCGGGAGAATGGGCAAGCCAGGGGTTGGCGTCAAGTCCCGCCACGGGTGTCTTTTTTTGGGATTTCAGCCTATCCCCAAGGCCGTCCGCGCTCTGCGACTCAGTTAACGATCTCGCAACGCTTTCCTTCCATTCTTCGCAATCGCAGCAGTCCGTTGCAGAGCGCGTTCCCATGCGATCCACTTTTGCGCTTTTGGCTTTCGCCGCCGCCCTCCTAAGTGCGAACGCCGCGAGCGCGGAGCGACGCATGTTCATCATCGCGAATAATCCGGATGGCTATGGCGTCGACCGCTGCCTTGCCAGCGGCGCGACCTGCGGGGCTGCGATCGCGGCGGCCTATTGCCGTTCGCGCGAATTCAGCCATGCGGTTTCCTACCGTAAAGTGGACAAGGACGACATTACCGGCGCGGCCCCCGCGGCCGTATCGGGCGGCTGCCAGGGCAACAGTTGCGACGACTACGTCGCCATCGAGTGCATGCGCTGACCCATCACATCCGCGGTACAAACGGCGATCTGCTAAGCGTTGCAACGGCTGCTATCGTCGTGCCTGCGCTGCGCGCGGCCAACCCGTTAGGTCGGGTGGACGTTGCATCGGCCAGCCGGTTCCCATCTCCCCGGACACGCGCCGCAACCGGCGTGGAAGCAGGAGCTTTATGGAACCCCATGGAACCCGAAAAACCGCGGAACCAACCAGCGTGATGGCCGTTCCCCAACGGCTTACACCGTCGAGCCAACTGAGAGAGATCCGCAATGTCAGTCGTGCGCGCCATGTTTCGCTCCCATCCCGAGCATCCGGCTCACTCCGACGCGATCTCGGCCTGCATCGATGCGTGCTCGCTTTGCATCGAGACCTGCACGGCCTGCGCGGATGCCTGCCTCTCGGAAAAACACGTTGAAACCTTGATTTCGTGCATCCGACTGAACTTGGATTGCGCGGCTGTGTGCGCCGCCACCGGCAGCGTCATGGCGCGGGCGAATAAGGCGGGAAACCGCCAGCCGCTGGAGGCTCAGCTCACGACCTGCATCGCGTTTTGCCGCGCCTGTGCCAGCGAATGCAGCCGTCATGCGGATAAGCACAAACATTGCCGAGTTTGTGCCGATGCCTGCGCGAGTTGCGCAGAGTGCTGCAGCCAGATGCTGTCGACGTTGCGGATGCCGGCCTAGTCACGCCCTAAGTATCTTAATACCATCCCCCTTTACGGCCTGCGCCATGATTTTGACGCAGGGGCGCAGGCAATTGCGTGTCGGAGGGGTTACCCGGTGAAACTTTATTCCTATTTCCGCTCGTCCGCGGCTTATCGCGTGCGTATTGCGCTCAATCTCAAATCTGTCGCCTACGAGATCATCCCCATCCACCTGCGAAAAGACGGTGGCCGCCATCGCAGCGAGGAATATCGGGCAATTAACCCCCAGATGCGGGTTCCATCTCTGAAGTTGCAGGACGGCGAGGTGATCGTTCAGTCGCTCGCCATCATCGGCTATCTGAATGAAATCTATCCGCAGCCGCCTCTGCTACCGGCAGATCCAATTTCACGCGCGCGCGTGCGCGCGGTGTCGCAGATCATCGCCTGCGATATTCATCCGCTGAACAACCTCGGTACGCTGCAATACCTGAAAAATGAAATGGGCCAGGACCAGGCCGCGATCGATGCCTGGTATCACCATTGGGTGATTTCCGGGTTCGAGGCGGTTGAGAAAATGATCCAGCCCGGTCCTTACGCTTTTGGTTCGCAGCCGGGACTGGGCGACATTTGCCTTGTTCCGCAGGTCAACAATGCGCGCCTCTTGAAGGTGCCGCTCGATGCTTTCCCGAAGATCGCCACGGTGAACGAGGCCTGCCTCAAGCTGCCGGCCTTTGACAAGGCGCGGCCGGAGAATCAACCCGATGCTGAATAAGGCTTTTATCGGCCTCTGGGCCGCTCGCATGGACGCGGAATCCGCTATAAACTAGCTCACGAGTGCCGACAGCCGGACGACCTGATGAATATCGCGATGCAAAAAATCAATCTCAGCGTCTGCGCGGCGCTGATGCTCATTGGCTCGGCGCTGCCTGTGCCGGCGCAAAATTTTTCCGCTCCGCCGGGAACGGGGGGCCGCAGCCCGATCTGCGTACGGCTGGAAACCCAGCTTTCCGCGCTCGATCGCGGCACCGGCGACCCCGCCCGTGTCGAGCAGATCAGGCGTTACGAAGACTCCGCCAACAAGCAACAAGCCGAGCTTGACAAGGTGGTGGAGCAATCGCGCCGGGTAGGTTGCCAGGGCGTTGGCTTTTTCTCGCTGTTCAGCGGCCAGCCGCCGCAATGCGGCCAGATCAATAATCAAATCCAGCAGATGCGGTCCAATCTCGCTCAGATCCTCGGCACGCTGCAACAGCTGCAAGGCAACACCGCCGGGCGCGAAGGTCAGCGCCGTTCGGTCCTGGTAGCGCTCGCCGAAAACGATTGCGGGCCGCAATATCGCACTGCGGCCGCGCCTCAGCAGCGCGGTTTCTTCGATACGCTATTCGGGCCGGGCACCGGGTCGGAGTCGATCATGGCGCCCGTTGAACCCTATCAATCGTCGACCTTCCGCACGGTCTGCGTCCGCACATGCGACGGGTATTTCTTTCCGGTTTCCTATTCGACGTCGCCAAGCCGCTTCGCTGAGGACGAGCAAGCCTGCCAGCGCATGTGCCCGGCGGCGGAAGTCCAATTGTACACCTACCGCAATCCTGGGGAGGACATCAGTCAAGCGGTATCGCTGCACGGTCACCCCTATTCCGACCTGCCGACCGCCTTCGCTTACCGCAAGGAAGTGAACAAGGCCTGCAGCTGCAAGCGTGCCGGTCAGACCTGGGCGGATGCCCTCAAGCAGCTTGACGATAGCACCATCGAGCAAGGCGATATCATCGTTACCGACGAACGCGCCAAGCAGCTGTCGCAGCCGAAACTCGATGCCCAAGGCAAACGTATCGACCCCCGCACCAACAAGCCGGCGCAAACACCCGCCACGGCTCCCTCGACCGAATCAACCGCGGCTACCGGTGAAAAGCGTCAGGTGCGGACAGTTGGGCCCACTTTCGTTCCCGCCCGTTAGTCTGCCGCTAGTGCCCCGCTTCCGAAGTTCGTGATACGCCGCAGCATCCTCTGACACGAACTTCGGAAGCAAAGGGGCACTAGCAACTCATGGCTTTAGTGCCGCTTTTCGATTTGAAGTTCCTAATCGATTTGCCGCAAGTGGTGTAGGAACTTCAAATCGGCGGCACTAGCGCATCAAAAATCGAACGCGTCGCCTTTTGCGGTGGCGCCTGGTTTCAGAAGCGTGAGGTCGGGCTCGGGCAGCGGCGCTCCGGAATTGCGGAAACGGTTGGTGATCGGATAGCGGCGGTCGCGGCCGAAATTCTTCAGCGTCACTTTCACACCCGGCGCCGCCTGGCGGCGTTTGTATTCGGCAAGGTTGACCATGCGGTCCACCTTCTTCACCGCTTCGACATCGAAGCCGGCGGCAGCGATGCTAGCTACCGGCTCCTCCAGCTCGATGAGGCGATAAAGAATCCCATCGAGGATGTCATAGGGCGGCAGCGTGTCCTGGTCCTTCTGGTCCTCGCGCAGCTCCGCCGAGGGCGCGCGCGTCAGAATATTTTCCGGGATCACCCTGCCGCTTGGCCCCAGCGCACCGACCGGCTTCCAGCGGTTGCGCAGGTGGGAGAGCCTGTAGACCTGGGTTTTGTAGAGATCCTTAATTGGATTGAAGCCGCCGTTCATGTCGCCATAGAGCGTGGCATAGCCGACTGACATTTCCGACTTGTTGCCGGTCGTCACCACCATCAATCCGAATTTGTTGGAAATCGCCATCAGAATGACGCCGCGCGCCCGCGCCTGCAGATTCTCTTCCGTGACATCGCGCGGGAGATCGGCGAATAGCGGCTTCAACACCGCTTCCAAACCCTCGATGGCGGGAGCGATCGGCACCACCTCGTAGCTGATGCCAAGGGCTTTCGCAGCCGACGCAGCGTCCTGGAGCGACTGCTTGGAGGTGTAACGGTAAGGCAGCATCACGCAGCGCACGCGATCGGCACCGAGCGCGTCGACCGCCATGGTGGCGCAAAGCGCCGAATCGACTCCGCCGGATAGCCCGAACACGACGCCTTTGAAGCCGTTTTTGTCGACGTAATCGCGCAGTCCGAGCACGCAGGCGGCGTAGTCCGACTGGTCGCGGTCGTCCAGCTTTTCCACTGGCCCTTCGACGCAGCGCCAGGTGTTCCCCAGGCGCTCCCAATGAACAGTGACCAGCGCTTCGCGAAAAGCCGGAAGCTGGAATGCAATTGAACGATCGGCATGCAAGCCGAAGGACGCGCCGTCGAACACCACTTCGTCCTGACCGCCGACCTCATTCAGATAGATCAGCGGCAGGCCGTGCTCGGTGACGCGCGCCACGGCAATGTTGAGCCGAATATCGTCCTTGTCGCCCCAGTAAGGTGAGCCGTTCGGCACCAGCAGGAGCTCGGAACCTGTCTCCGCCAGGCACTCGACCACTTCCTCGCGCCAGATGTCTTCGCAAATGGGGATGCCGAGCCGCACGCCGCGAAAATTAACCGGGCCCGGCATCGGCCCTGGTGCAAAGACACGCTTTTCGTCGAACACACCGTAATTCGGCAGATCGACCTTAAAGCGCAGCGCGGCGATGAAACCGCCATCGAGCAACGCGACCGCGTTATACAGCTTGCCGTCCTCGACCCAGGGCGTGCCGAGGATCAACGCCGGGCCGCCATCCGCCGTCTCACGCGCCAGGCTCTCCACCGCCGCCCGGCATGCCGCCTGGAAAGCCGGCTTCAGCACGAGATCCTCCGGCGAATAGCCGGCGATGAACAATTCGGGGAAAATGACGAGATCGGCACCGTCGGCCGACGCGCGCCTGCGCGCCGCGCGCACCTTCTCCGCGTTGCCGGAAACGTCGCCGACGATCGGATTGAGCTGTGCGAGGGTGATCGCCAGGCGGTTGGCAGGAGGCGCGCTCATGCCGCAGGTCTAGCGCGTCCCGCCGCGTTGCGGGCAATGCCGGATGGCTCGCGATCAGAGGCCCGCCGCCACCGGCATAGGCCTGGTCGCCGTACCCTCGTTCTTCAGCAGTTCGGCCAACAAGAAAGCCAAGTGCAGCGCCTGGGTGGCGTTGAGCCGCGGATCGCATCCGGTGTCATACTGGCGCGAGAGATCAGCTTCGGTGATCCGGGCCGCGCCGCCGGTGCACTCCGTGACGTTCTGGCCGGTCATCTCGATATGTACGCCGCCCGGAATCGTCCCTTCCGCGTGATGGATGGCGAAGAAGCTATCCACCTCTTTGACGATGCTGTCGAACGGTCGGGTCTTGTGGCCAGTGCCGGCGGTGATCGTGTTGCCATGCATCGGATCGCACGACCAGACGACCTTGCGGCCGGATTCCTTCACGGCGCGGATAATCTTCGGCAGATGCGTGTCGACTTTGCCGGCCCCGAAGCGGCAGATCAAAGTGAGCCGTCCAGCCTCGTTCTTCGGGTTCAGCGTATCGATCAGCCGCAGCAGATCGTCGCGTTCCAGCGAGGGGCCGCATTTGAGTCCGAGCGGATTGACCACGCCGCGGCAATATTCCACATGCGCACCATCGACTTGGCGGGTCCGGTCGCCAATCCAGATGAAGTGCGCGGAGGTGGCCACATGATCGCCAGAGCCCATCGCTTCATCCCGGCGGGTCAATGCTTCCTCGTAAGCCAGCAGCAAGGCCTCGTGGCTGGTGTAGAAGCTCGTGGTACGCAGCGCGAGCGTATTCTCCGCCGTGATGCCGAGGAGTTTGTTGACATCGACCGTGCGCCTGATTTCGTCCGCCAGCGCCTTGTAGCGGCTCTCGATCTGGGTGCCTTCCATGAATTTCAGTTCCCAGCGATGCGCGTTGTCGAGGGAGGCATAGCCGCCGTCGAGCAGCGCGCGCAGGAAATTCAACGTTGCCGCTGATTGCCGGTAGGCCTGCAGCTGCCGGCGCGGGTCCGGCGTGCGCGACTCCGGGGTGAAGTCCGGGCCGTTGATGATGTCGCCGTGATAGCTCACGAGCTCGGTGCCATTCCGTTTTTCGGTCGGCGACGTGCGCGGCTTGGCGAACTGTCCGGCAACGCGTCCGACCTTCACGACATTGGTGTTGCCGGCGAACGTCAGGATCAACGCCATCTGCAGGAAGAGCTGGAAATAGTCGCGGATATAGTCGGTCTTGTGCTCCTTGAAGCTTTCGGCGCAGTCGCCGCCCTGCAGCAGGAAGGCTTCGCCCTCCGCCACGGCGGCGAGCTTCGTCTTCAGGTCCCGGACTTCCTTCACGAAGACCAGCGGCGGGAAGTTGCGCAAGTTGGTTTCAACGTCGGCAAAGGCGCGCGCGTCCGGATATTCCGGAACCTGCACGATGGGTTTCTTGCGCCAGCTATCCGGCGTCCAACGCTCGGCCATCAGCCGATACTCCATATTTGAGGCGCCCGCAGGCGACCTGGCAAAGGGAATGCGCGCTTATATACGCCTAAGGGCTTAAAAAGCCAGAAACTTTGAGCTGCTGGCGGGCGCGGCCAAGCCGCCATAGTCGCGCATTTTCGGCCTATTTCGCAGCTTTTTCGAACGTCGCCGCCTTGTCCCGCATAGTCACGAGCTCCTCCGCCGCGGTCGGATGCAGGGCCATCACCGCATCGAAATCCGCCTTGGTTGCCTTCATCTTCACCGCAATGCCCACCGCCTGGATTATCTCCGCGGCGTCAGGCCCCACAATATGCACGCCGACCACCCTGTCCGTGTCACCGTCGACCACGAGCTTCATAAAAGTGCGGGTATCGCGCGCGGCCACCGTCGCCCTCATCGGCCGGAACGTGGTCTTGTAGATGTCGACTTTGGCGAGCCGCTCGCGCGCCTTCGCTTCGGTGAGGCCAATAACGCCGACTTCCGGCGTCGAGAAAACCGCGGTCGGAACATCTTCGTGATCGACCGCCATCGGCTTATTTCCGAATACCGTATCGGCGAAATAATGACCTTCGCGGACTGCCACCGGCGTCAGGTTTATCCGGTCGGTAACGTCACCAACCGCATAGATATTCGGCACGGAAGTCTGAGAGAATTCGTTGACGGCGATCGCTCCCTTTTCGTTTAGCTTCACGCCTGCTGCTTCCAGGCCGAGTCCTCCCACATTCGGCCTTCGCCCGACCGCGAACATGACGCGGTCGGTTTCGATCATCGCGCCATCCGACAGTTTGGAGTAATAGCCCTCGGCGCTCGCCTCGACCGCCGACACCGTCTTGCCGGTGAGGACCTTGATGCCCCGTTTTTCCAATTCCATGCGCAGGTGCTCGCGCACATCATCGTCAAAGCCGCGCAGGATATTTTCGCCGCGGTAGACCAGCGTCACCTTCGAGCCAAGGCCCGCGAAAATCCCGGCGAATTCGACGGCGATATATCCGCCGCCCTGAATCAGGATGCTTTTCGGCAGCTCCGGAAGATCGAAAGCCTCCTTCGAGGAAATGACATGCTCCAGGCCGGGAATGTTGTTGTTGCCCAGCGTCGCGCCGCCACCGGTCGCAATCAGGATATATTTGGCGCTTACCTTGCTGCCGTCGGCCAGGCGGGCCGTATGCGCGTCTACCAGCTGCGCGCGCTGTCGCGTCAGCGTCGCGCCTGCGCGCTCAAGCGTCGTGACATAGGCGCGCTCCAGCCGCGCAATCTCGGCGTCCTTATTGGCAATCAAAGTCGGCCAATGGAAGGTCGGCTGCGGTACCGTCCAGCCGTAGCCAGCTGCGTCGGTGAAGTCATCGGCATAGCGCGAGGCAAATACCAGCAGCTTTTTGGGAACGCAGCCGCGGATGACGCATGTGCCGCCGACGCGGTCTTCCTCCGCGATCATCATCCGCGCGCCGTGTTCGCCGGCGATGCGTGCTGCGCGAACGCCGCCCGAGCCTGCACCGATGATAAAGAGATCAACGTCGTATTCGAGCCATCGTCGCCCGCTAACGCTCGACGACACGCAGGCCGCCGGGACCGGCGAGGATAGCGGTTTGCGCCAACCCGATGAACAGGCCGTGCTCGACAACGCCTGGAATGTCCGAAAGACGCGCGGCCAGCGCCTGCGGATCCGGGATGTGCTGGAGCGCGGCATCGAGAATCCAGTTGCCGCTATCGGTACAGAAAGTTTTGCCTTCCTTGTCACGTCGCAGCAGCGCCGGGCCGGGAGCGCCGGCGGCTGCGGCTGCCGCCTCGATCTTCCCTCGCGTCGCGGTGAGCCCGAATGGCACAACTTCGATTGGCAGGGGAAATCGCCCGAGCGTCGCCACCCACTTGCTCTCATCGGCGATGACGATCATGCGCGCAGAAGCCGCAGCCACAATCTTTTCCCGCAGCAGTGCGCCGCCGCCGCCTTTGATTAAGGTGAGGCCGGGCCCGATCTCATCGGCACCGTCAACGGTCAGATCAAGTTGCGGCGTTTCATCCAACGTGGTGAGCGGGATGCCCAGGCGCTCGGCCTGCCCGCGGGTAGCTTCTGACGTAGGCACCCCGACCACCGGGCAGCCTTCTCGCATGCGTTCCGCCAGCAGCTCCAAAAAGTGTTTCACGGTCGAGCCGGTACCCAGCCCAAGCCGCATGCGCGGCTCTACGAACTGCACCGCGCGCGCCGCGGCTTCTCGTTTCTGCACTTCAGGGTCCATCTTGGTCCGGAGGAGCTCTCATGCGGGTGCTTCGTTTTACCGGGCTTCGCGGTCGCGTCATAGCCGAAAGGGCAAGCAATCCGCCGATATAGCGGGAGAATCCAGGTGCGCATGCTTGCCTTAGCTTCGGTCAGCGGCTAGCGATCAACATTATGGCCGCCACGAATTCCGCCCCTACGATTGTTTTCGATCTCGACGGAACGCTGGTGGATACCGCGCCCGATCTTGTTGACACCCTCAATACCATCCTCGCGCGCGAAGGCCTGCCGCCAGTACCCTTCGAGAGGGCGCGCAGCATGATCGGGGGCGGGGCAAGAACTCTGATCGAGCGCGGCTTGCGGGCGGACGGTAGGCCTGGAATCGCCGCCGAGGTCGATCGTCTCTATACAGATTTCGTCGCTCATTACGGAGACCATCTGGCCGACCGCTCGCAACCCTTTCCAGGCGCTATCGCTGCAATCGAGCAGCTCGCCGCGCGCGGCTGCCGCTTCGCCGTCTGCACCAATAAGTTGGAATGGCTGTCGGTGCGTTTATTGGAAGCGCTTGGCATCTCCGGGCATTTCGCCGCCATCTGCGGGCAGGACACCTTTGGCGTACAGAAACCCCACCCGCAGATTTTGCTGCAGACCATTCGCAAGGCAGGGGGCAATTCGGGCCGTGCGGTGATGGTCGGCGACAGCATCACCGATATCGAGGTCGCGCGAGCGGCCAAGGTGCCGGTGATAGCGGTGGATTTCGGCTACACGGAAATGCCGGTCGCCACCCTCGAGCCAGACGTGGTGATCGGCGACTTCGGCAAATTGCCGGCAGCTGTGGACAGGCTGTTTGGCTTCAATAGCTGGGCTCGGCCTTGATTTAGCCGAATATCGGGACGGAAACTGATGGGTAACCCTGTTTGGAAAAAGTAAACTAAAATTGGGTATTTCGGATTTGGAAAGTCTTCAGGGGTGTTTTACTGCTAAAACGCTGGCGAACTGGCCCCTATCCTGGCCAGGCTAGAGGACGGCCCCGGCGCTTTCCCTCGCCTTTTAAGAGCTCTCCGACAGCGGCCCTGCCGCTCAACGAACGGTACTGACATGAACCGAGTCTTTGTGATCGTGGCCTCTGGCCTGGCCCTCGCCGGTTGCGCCTCCGGCAGCGACTGGCTTCCTAAATTCGAGCCGGCGCCGGTCAGTATCCAGTTCCAGTCAGAGCCCGCGGGCGCCGAGGCCAAGATCTCCACGGGAGGAAGCTGCCAGACCCCCTGCGGCCTCAGCTTGCCTCCGGACAAGGAATTCTCGGTGACCTTCTCGCTTGCGGGCTATCAGCCGCAGACCGTTCCCGTCCAGCTGACCAAGCCGCAAGGGGTCGAAACTGCGCTCCAGCCCAATCCTGTAGTGGTGGAATTGGCCGCCGCCCCCAAAACTCCGCCTAGACGCCCAACCCGGAGATCCGCGGCCACCGCGTCCGCGCCCAAGCCTGCGGCCGCAAGAACCGCTGCGCCGCGTCCTGCCGCCGCGCCGCTCCTGCCGCGGCGGCACCCGCGCCTGCCGCCGCGCCGCGCCCTGCTGCGGCTGCTCCCGCACCTGCGCCGGCTGCGCCGGCCGCAGATCCCTGGCCTCCGGTCCGCTAAGCTTCAAGGACCGTCAAATCTCAAAGTCAGGCCGCGGCAAGGCGGCCAAGGGCTATGCATAAGCTACTGGACGATATGGCGGCAATTCGCCAGAGTCCCCATATAGAAGGCTATCCGAAACAGGCGGCGAAGGCATCAGCATGGCCGAAGGCATGCATCTCGCGGACTTGGACGGTCGCGGAAACCCCGCGACCCAGACGATGATCGACCCCTTCGGGCGGGCGATCTCCTACCTGCGCGTGTCGGTGACCGACCGCTGCGATTTCCGCTGCGTCTATTGCATGTCGGAAAACATGTCCTTCCTGCCCAAGGCGGATTTGCTCACGTTGGAGGAGCTCGATCGCCTTTGCACGGCCTTCATTGTCAAAGGCGTGCGCAAGCTGCGCCTCACCGGAGGCGAGCCGCTCGTTCGGCGCGGGATCATGACGCTGTTTTCCTCGCTCTCGCGGCATCTTCGCGCGGACATGCTCGATGAGTTGACGCTGACAACCAACGGCTCGCAGCTGCCGAAATACGCCGCCGAGCTGAAAGACTACGGTGTCAAGCGCATCAACGTATCGCTCGACACGCTCGATCCCGACAAATTCCGTGCCATCACCCGCTGGGGAGAGCTCGACAAAGTGATCGCCGGCATCGACGCGGCGCAGGCCGCCGGCCTGCAGGTGAAGATCAACGCTGTCGCGTTGAAGGGCGTGAACGAAGACGAGATGCCAGCGCTGATGGAATGGGCGCATGGCCGCGGCATGGACCTTACTTTGATTGAGGTGATGCCGCTCGGTGACGTTGGCGAAGGCCGGCTCGAGCAATATCTGCCGCTGTCGATGGTACGCGCGCGGCTGGCCGAGCGTTTCACGCTCGAGGACATCGACTACCGCACGGGCGGTCCGGCGCGTTACGCGCAGGTGAAAGAAACCGGCGGGCGGCTCGGCTTCATCACGCCGATGACGCATAACTTCTGCGAAAGCTGCAACCGCGTTCGCATCACCTGCACCGGCACGCTCTACATGTGTCTGGGCCAGGAAGATGCCGCCGATCTGCGCGCGCCCTTGCGCGCCTCCGAAGGTAATGAACTTCTTTATCGCGCCATCGACGATGCGATTTTACGCAAGCCCAAGGGTCATGACTTCGTCATCGACCGCCGCCACAAGCGCCCTGCCCTTGTCCGCCATATGAGCGTGACCGGCGGCTGATTTCCTCCGTCCATCGTCCCTTGGCCTTGCTCAAACACGGCCGAAATCCGATAACGTGCCGAAGAGCGCACGCGCTTATGCGCCCGGCCATCTGGGGGATGGATTGAAGGGGCTTCTCAGGCTCAGCCGCGGCATCGACTGGATGAACGCCCAGTTCGGCATTATCGCCACCTGGTTGGTGCTGATCGCCTGCCTGGTGAGCGCCGGAAATGCCGCCAGCCGCTATCTCTTCAGCGAGAGCTCGAACGGCTGGCTGGAGGCGCAGTGGTATATGTTCGCAGCCATCGTGCTGCTCGGCGCGCCCTATACGCTGCGCATGAACGAACATGTGCGCGTCGACCTGATTTATAGCTCCGCCGGCGAGCGCACCCGCATCTGGATCGACATCATCGGCGGGCTGCTCTTCCTCATCCCGATCTGCGCGATCCTGATCTATTTCACCTGGCCCTGGTTCGTTCAGTCCTGGAAGATCCACGAAATCTCTCCCAACGCGGGAGGTCTTGTGCGCTGGCCGGTGAAATTGTTGCTGCCGGTCGGCTTCGGCCTGATGATTCTGCAAGGCATCTCCGAAATCATCAAACGCGTCGCCGCGCTGCTGCATGTGATCGAAGACGATTTCACTTACGAAAAGCTGCTGCAATGAGTTTCATTCGAGACAACATGGCGCCCCTGATGTTTGGGGGAATGGTGCTGTTCATGTTGATCGGCTATCCGGCGGCTTTTTCGCTCGCCGCTACCGGGCTGTTCTTCGGTTTCATCGGGATCGAGGTCGGGCTCATCCGTCCCGATTTTCTTGGCAACCTGACCTATCAATTGTTCGGCGTGCTCTCGAACGATTTGTTGCTCGCGATTCCCTTCTTCACCTTCATGGGCGCCATCCTGGAACGCAGCGGGCTGGCGGAGGATCTTCTGGAATCCATCGGCCAGCTCTTCGGCCGGGTGCGCGGCGGACTGTCTTATGCGGTGATCATCGTCGGTGCGATCTTGGGCGCCATCACCGGCACGGTGGCCGCCTCGGTGATCGCGATGGGCGTGATCGCCATGCAGCCGATGCTCAAGCACGGCTATTCCGTGCGCCATACCATGGGCGTGATTGCCGCCTCCGGCACCATCACGCAGCTCATTCCGCCGTCGCTTGTGCTGATTGTGCTGGCGGACCAGCTCGGCCGCTCGGTCGGCGACATGTATGCCGGCGCTATCGGCCCAAGCCTGATCCAGATCGCCCTGTTCTGTGCCTTCGTCTTCGTCCTCAGCATTTTTCGCCCGCAAACGGTCCCGGCCTTGCCGCGCGACGCCCGCACCCTGCAAGGCTGGGCGTTGGCAGTGAAATGCCTGCGCGGCATCGTGCCATCGCTCGGCCTCATCTTCCTTGTCCTCGGCACGATCTTCTATGGGCTCGCGACGCCGACCGAAGCCGGCGCCATGGGCGCGGTCGGCGCCATCGCGCTTGCCCTGTTCAACCGCACCTTCAGCTATGCGCTGCTCTATCAGGCCATGGCGACCACCATGCGCATCACCGCCATGGTGGTTTTCATCCTGATCGGCGCGCGCGTGTTCAGCCTGGTGTTTCAGGGCGTCGGCGGAAAGGAATGGATCGAGAACTGGCTGACCGCGCTGCCGGGCGGGCAGATCGGCTTCCTGATTTTCGTCAATCTCTTCATCTTCTTCATCGCCTTCTTCCTGGATTTCTTTGAGATCGCTTTCATCATCGTTCCGCTGCTGGCGCCGGTGGCGGCCAAGCTCGGGATCGATCTGGTCTGGTTCGGCGTGCTGATCTGCGCCAATATGCAGACCAGCTTCATGCATCCGCCCTTCGGCTATGCGCTGTTCTATTTGCGCGGGATCGCGCCGCCCTCGATCAAAACCTCAGACATCTATTGGGGCGCGGTGCCGTGGGTCTGCCTGCAGCTTGTCTTGGTGCTGGTCCTGATTTTCTGGCCGGAATCGGTCACCCACTGGATCAGCAAGCCGACGATGCTCGATCCAAACAAGGTATTTGAGTTGCAGCAGCCCGACCTGCCGCCGCCGCTCTATTTCGGCGAATAAGGCGTTCGCAATAGCGCCGTTTTATCTGGATCGTCATGGCCGGGCTTGTCCCGGCCATCCCGCTTAGATGAGCATGGTGCGTCCCTAAGCGAGATGCCCGGCACCCGCAGACAAGTTTACGCAGTCTGCGCAGGCTAGACTGCGTGCCGGGCATGACGACGGAAAAAATGGGACCGCGCTACCCGCGCGGGCGCGTGCGGATCAGGTAATTGTCGTAGGAATATTCCGCGACCTGCCACCACAGATATTGATCATTGCGAAAGGCGAGCGTCGACTCCCACGCCGCTTTGAACGCGGGATTGGTCTTCGACACTTCGTCATACACTTCCAACGCCGCCTTCAGCGAGGCATCCATCACCGCGGGCGGGAAAGGCCGCATCTGCGTGCCCTGGGCGAGCAGGCGCTTCAGCGCCGGCGGATTGGAGGCATCGTACTTCGCCAGCATCCAGCCATTGGTCATTTCCGATGCCGTGCGCAGGATCGATTTATAGGTGGGCGTCAGCTGTTCCCAGCTTTTCAGGTTGATGAAGTTGTGCAGCATCGCGCCGCCTTCCCACCAGCCGGGAAAGTAATAGTAAGGCGCGACCTTGCTCAAGCCCAGTCGTTCGTCGTCATAGGGCCCGGCCCATTCCGCGGCGTCGATGGTGCCCTTCTCCAGCGCGGCATAGAGATCGCCGCCCGCGACCTGCTGCGCCACCACGCCGAGCTTCGCCATCACCAGACCGGCATAACCGCCGATCCGCATCTTCAAGCCATTGAGGTCGGCGGGTTCCTTGATCTCCTTGCGGAACCAGCCACCCATCTGGCAGCCGGTGTTGCCGCAGGGAATGCCGTAGACATTGTATTGCTTGTAAAGCGCATTCATCAGGTCCATGCCGCCGCCGAAGAACATCCAGGCGTTCTGCATCCGGGCGTTCAGCCCGAAGGGCACGGCGGTGCCGAAGGCAAAGGTCGGATCCTTACCGACGTAGTAATAGGAAGCGGTGTGGCACATTTCGACATTGCCGCTTTGCACGGCGTCGAGCGCCTGCAATCCCGGCACGATCTCGCCGCCGGCAAAAACCCGAATCTGGAATTTGTTGTCGGTGGCTTCCGCCACCGCCTTGGCGAAAACCTCCGCCCCGCCGTAAAGCGTATCGAGCGATTTCGGATAGCTCGAAGTCAATCGCCATTTCAGCACGGGCGAGGACTGGGCGATCGCAGGCTTGGCGAGCGCAGTTGCAGCAAGGCCTGCGCCGGCTGCGGTGAGGAATTGCCGCCGTTTCATGTGCGCGCTCCAAAAATCTCGCGCGTCGCGTCAGCCGCGGCGGCGCGAACGGATCATGAAGTTGTCGTAGCTGAATTCGCCGACCTGCCACCAGATGTATTCTGCATTGCGGAAGTTGATCATCAACTCGTAAATCTTCTTGAAGTCCGCATTGGCCGCCGCGGCTTCCGCGTTCACTTCGTTGGAGGCGCTGCAGGCAGGCGTCCATGGTCGCTTCGGTGAAGGGCCGCAGCTCTACGCCGCTGTTGAGCAGCTTGCGCAAGGCCACCGGATTGCGGGCATCATATCGCGCCGTCATCTCCACATTGGCGATGCCGGCTGCCGCCGTCAGCATCGCCTGGTAGCTCTTCGGCAACGCATTCCATTTCGCCGTGTTGATGAAGAAATGCAGCGCCGCGGCGCCCTCCCACCAGCCCGGGTAATAGTAATATTTTGCCACGCGGTTGAGACCGAGCTTCTCGTCGTCGTGCGGGCCGACCCATTCGGCGGCGTCAATCGTGCCTTTCTCCAGCGCCTGATAGATGTCGCCGCCGGCGATCTGCTGCGGCACGCCGCCTAATTTTTCGATGATCTTGCCGGCCCAGCCGCCGATGCGGAATTTCAGTCCTTGGAAATCCGAGGGCTCCCTGATCTCCTTGCGGAACCAGCCGCCCATCTGCGTGCCGGTATTGCCGCCCACGAGGCCATAGAGATTGAATTTCTGCCCGAACTCGTTGAGCAGCTTCATGCCGTCGCCGTCATAGAACCAGGCATTCTGCTGGCGCGCATTCAGGCCGAATGGCACAGCGGTATAGAGGCAGAAGGTCGGATCCTTGCCGACGAAATAATATCCGGCGGTGTGGCACATCTCGACCGTGCCGCTCTGCACCGCATCCACCGCCTGCAAGGCGGGCACGATCTCGCCGGCGGCGAAAATCTGAATCTGGAATTTGTTGTCGCTCGCCTCGGCGACGTATTTCGACAAGGTTTCCGCGGCTCCATAGAGCACCTCGAGCGATTTTGGAAAGCTCGAGGTCAGACGCCACTTGATCGTGGGAGCTGACTGTGCGATCGCCGGCTTGGCAATGGCTGCCGCGGCAACGCCCACGCCGGCTGCTTGCAAAAATTCGCGACGCTTCATCTACCGCTCTCCCTTAAATTCCACCCCGCGCCCAAGCTAAATTCAGGCCGCGCCTGCCGCAAGGCGAGGATGCCGGCACAAAAGTTTTATGCCTCGATCACGATTTTCGGCGCGGCGGGGCTGTCGCCGGACTGGCCAAGCTGGTCGCGAATCTTCGCCGCGATGTCACGATAGATTTTGGCATGCGAGCTATCGGGCTCAGTCGCGACCACCGGCAGGCCGGCATCCGATTTCTCGCGGATCGTCATGTGCAACGGCACCTCCCCGAGGAACGGCACATTCATGCGCTCGGCCTCCCGCTGCGCGCCGCCGTGGCTGAAAATATCCGAGCGCTCGCCGCAGCTCGGACACAGGAAGTAGCTCATATTCTCAACGATGCCGAGGATCGGCACATTGACGCGGCGGAACATGGCGACGCCGCGCCGCGCATCGATCAGCGCAAGGTCCTGTGGCGTGGAGACGATCACGGCGCCTTTCAGCGGCACCTGTTGCGCCATGGTGAGCTGCGCGTCGCCGGTGCCCGGCGGCATGTCGACCACCATGACGTCAAGCTCGCCCCACTCCACCTCGCGCAACATCTGCGTCAGTGCCGACATCACCATCGGCCCGCGCCAGATCATCGGCGTCTCCTCCTCGATCAGGAAGCCGATGGACATGACCGTCAGGCCGTAGCGCGAGATCGGTTTCAGCCGGGTGCCGCCCAGCGACTGCGGGCGCTCACGAATGGAGAGCAGTTTTGGAATGGAAGGGCCGTAAATGTCGGCGTCAAGTACGCCGACTTTCAGCCCGAGATCGCGCAAGCCGAGCGCCAGGTTGACGGCGGTGGTCGATTTGCCGACGCCACCCTTGCCCGACGCGACGGCAATGATCGCCTTCACCCCGGGAGGCGCCTGCGCCGCTTGCGGCGCCGCCGGACCGCTTGGCCGCGCGACCGGGCGCTGCCGCTTTCGGCGCCGCGCCGCCTGCCCGCTCTGCCGTCAGCGCGATCAGTACCGACTGCACGCCGGGCACTGCCCGCACCGCCTCTTCGGCGCGTTTTCGCACCGGCTCCCAAGCCTTCACCGCGGCGGCATCGACCGTCATTGAAAAGAACACTTTGCCGTCGCTGACCACGATCTCTGACAGGGTGCCGGTCTGCGGCAAGGGGCGGCCGTCGGGGGCCGGAATCCGGTCCAGGCTCGCCGAGAATCTGCTCTTTACTCAGGGGCATCATGCATCCTTGCACATAGGTTGCGCACCATACGACGCGCGTCGGTGCCTGTCATTGCGTCCAAACGGATGGGTTGACGGCATCCGCGCTCCCGTCGCAATGAAATCAGCAATGGCATAGCTGCGGGAGGAAATGATGGCGAAGGTTGCTTTTCTTGGCCTTGGGGTCATGGGCTATCCGATGGCCGGCCATCTCAAGAACAAAGGCGGGCATGAGGTGACCGTCTATAACCGCACCACGGCCAAGGCCGACAAATGGGTGGCACAGCATGGCGGCAAGCGTGCGGCGAACGCCGCGCGAGGCAGCCGAGGGCCAGGACTTCGTCATGGCCTGCGTGGGAAATGATGCAGATCTGAGGGAAGTTGCTTTAGGCGAGGATGGCGCTTTCTCCGGAATGAAAAAAGGCGCGGTCTTCGTCGACCACACCACTGCGTCGGCAGAAATCGCGCGCGAACTTTTCGCCGAAGCCAAGACCCGCGGCTTTGAGTTCATCGATGCACCCGTGTCGGGCGGACAAGCCGGAGCGGAAAACGGCGCGCTCACGGTGATGTGCGGCGGCGAGGATGGCGCCTTCAAGCGGGCAGAGACCGTGATCGCCGCCTATGCCAAGGCCTGCAACCTGCTCGGCCCCGTCGGCTCCGGCCAGCTCGCCAAGATGGTGAACCAGATTTGCATCGCCGGGCTGGTGGAAGGCCTCGCGGAAGGATTGCATTTTGCCAAGCGCGCAGGGCTCGACATCGAAAAGCTGATCGCCACCATTTCCAAGGGTGCGGCGCAAAGCTGGCAGATGGAGAACCGCTACAAGACCATGACCGACGGAAAATTCGATTTCGGTTTCGCGGTGGACTGGATGCGGAAGGATCTCGGCATCTGCCTGGCGGAGGCCAGGCGCAACGGCGCAAATCTGCCGGTCACGGCCTTGGTCGACCAGTTCTACTCGGAGATCCAGAAGATGGGCGGCAAGCGCTGGGACACGTCGAGCCTGATTGCGCGGCTGGAACGGTGACCTTCTTCCCTCTCCGGTGAGGGTCGAGCAAGCGAGCCGTGGTCCTTTCGAGAGGCGCCGACCTCTCGCGCGTCGCATGCCACGGCAGCATGACGAAGGCTAAGCCTTCGCGCTCGGCCGCGCGGAAACCTCCGCGTGCCAGCGCAAGACGTTGGTCAATCCCTCCGGCACCGCCAGCTTCGCCGGTTTCATGAAATCCACCGCCACCAGCGCCGGTGATGTCGGCCACGCTGTAGCTTTCACCCGCCACAAAGCGCCGCTCCTTCAACTCGCGATCGAGAAAGCCGAGAAATTCGGCGACGCGCGGCTTGTTGGCTTCTGCCCAGGCCGGGACCTGCGGCTGCTCCATTTCCTTCATCGCAGGATGGGTATGGCGGAAGACATGCGACACCGGCTGGAAAAGGTGTAACTCGATCCGCCTGTTCCACATCTCGATCCGCGCTTTCTCCAGCGCATTCTCCCCGAACAAGCAAGGCTCCGGCTGCACTTCCTCGAAATAGCGGCAAATGGCCACGGATTCCGTCAGCACACTGCCGTCATCGAGCTCTAGCGCGGGCAACCGCTGCAGCGGATTAACGGCGGCATAGCCGGGTGACTTGTGCTGCAGGCTCCCGAGGTCGACCGGCTCAAGCGGCAGCGAAATGCCTTTTTCCGCCAAAAAGATTCGCACCCGCCTGGGATTTGGCGCGCGGCCGCCGTCATAAAGCTTCATGCCTGCTCCGTTCTGACTCGACATTATGGCTAGCGAAAACCGGGCCGTTAACCTTTTATCTACCATAGCCGCGGCCTTGCTGCGGGAGATCAGCGTTGCGTTTGCGCGTTGGTTTAAGCTCAGTCTTAAGGAATTTGCGTCAATTTCGGCCTGATTTGACCGATCCTTTTCACCAGTAGCGTTCAAGCCCATGTCGATCGAAGCGCGCGACCTGACCGCAATCCTGGACGCGTCAATGAAGCAACGCCGGCGTATGGCCACCCAGCGGGTGCGCGAAGCACGCGATCGCCTGACCTCGACCACCGGAACCCGGCCGGCTTTCGATTACGAGCTATTGCGGCAATACGCGCAGAACCGGCTTTCGGCGTCGCTGGTGATCCTGCTGCTGGTGGGCACGGTTGGGTTCCTCTCCAGCCTGTGGACCGGCGCGTTCGCGGCCGGCCTCTGGACGGCCGGGATACTGATCGTCCACGCCATCTTCATCAGTAAATGCAGTCAGTTCATGCTGGAGGCGCCGGCCAAAATCCACATCCGCCGCTGGCGCCTGCGCTTCATCACGCTCGACCTGCTTTTCGGGATCGCCTGGATGTTCCTGCTGCTGAGATATGTCGGCACCGATGAAGTCCTCGCGCACCTTCATGCTCTTCGTGATGCTGCTGGTGGTGGCGGTATCGAGCATGCTGGCCTCCAGCCTGCCCATTGCGGTGTTCGCCGCGACCACCCCCGTAACGGCCGCGATCGCGTTGAACTTCCTGCTCGGCGGGACAATGCGCGAATGGATTCTCGCCGCCATGGCGGTGACCGCCCAGTGCTATTTCTTCCTGCTTGCCTATCGGCTCTACACCACCACGCTGGCGACGCTGGAAGCCCGCGCCGAGAAGGACGCGCTATTCGGCGAGCTTGAGCAATCCAAGGCCATTTCTGATGAGGCCCGCGGCCGCGCCGAAGCCGCCAATATCGCAAAATCGCGCTTCCTAGCGCAGATGAGCCATGAGCTGCGCACGCCGCTTAATGCCATCCTCGGCTTCTCGGAGGTGATGAACAACGAGATCTTCGGTCCGCATGCCGTGCCAACTTATAAGGAATATTGCAACGACATCCATAATTCCGGCGTGCATCTGCTCAATCTGATCAACGAAATTCTTGATCTCTCGCGCATCGAGGCAGGCCGACTTGAGCTGCATGAAGAACCGGTGTCACTGCTGCTCGTCGTGGAAGACTGCAACCATCTGCTGACGCTGCGCGCGAAGAACCGCGGTATTACCATTCATGAAGTGTTCGAACCGGAGCTGCCGCGGCTCTGGGCAGATGAGCGCGCGATCCGGCAGATCTGCCTCAACCTTCTGTCCAACGCGATCAAGTTCACGCCGCAGGGCGGCGATATCTGGCTCAAAGTCGGCTGGACCGCATCCGGCGGCCAATACATGAGCGTGAAGGACACCGGCCCGGGCATTCCCGAAGAAGAAATTCCGATCGTGCTGGCGTCATTCGGCCAGGGCTCCAACTCGATCAAATCCGCCGAACAGGGTGCTGGGCTTGGGCTGCCGATCGCCAAAAGCCTGGTCGATCTGCACGGCGGCACCTTCCAGCTGAAATCGAAGCTTCGCATCGGCACCGAAGTGATCGTCACCTTCCCGCCGGAGCGCGTGGTCTCGGCGCTGGCGCCGATGGCAGAGGCGCCGCCGACTCAGCCGACCACCGAGGCGCAGGAAAATACCGGTTTGCGCAAGCGAAAACTCTTCGGCTTCGGTCGCTGAGATCGACTTAGCGCACAAATCTTATGGCGAACCGGCTCCCATCCCGGAGCAAGTCCAAGACAGGATTCGCCGGATCATGCCCGGGCATTGCCTTCCCAGTGGCAGCCTTTATCTTTGCTGGCGATTCACCGGAGGGGATCGTGGCCGCCATTGAAAGCCCCTGTACCAAGGTCTGCATTATCCACCCAGCCAAAGGCCTTTGCATGGGCTGCGGCCGCAGCCTGAGCGAAATCTCCGCCTGGAGCAGTTTGAGCGGCGATGTTCGAGCCCGTTTGATGGCCGATCTGCCCCGGCGGCTCGCCGCAGCGCTGCCTTCGCAAGCGGTGCCGACACCTTTTCCGTAAAAGGCCAATGCGCAACCACCTATTTTGGACTATCTGGCTTGCCATCATTCTGGCGCTTGGCATCGCGGCCGTCAGCCGCGAGGACGAACTGTGGAACAGGTTTACCGAGCATGACGTGGCCTCGCTGACAACGAGCGTTATCTGGGCCGCCGTCGTTGGAGGCGCCGTCATTGTGATGTTTCGCAAGCGGCTTTCGGCGGCGCTTATAGCAATTCTGTTATGGACGGCGATCGGAGGCGCCCTCCTGGTTGGCTATACGTATCGGTCGGACTTGCGCGCGATAGCCGACCGCGTAATGGCCGAATTGGTCCCAGGCTGGGCGGCGCAGAAAGGCAATGTTGTCGAGATCGCCCGCGGTCGCGGCGGCGATTTTTCGGTGCGGGCACAAGTCAACGGTGCGCGCGTGTCGATGGTGCTGGACAGCGGCGCCAGCGCAGTCGTGCTTACCCAGGAAGCCGCCAAGGCGGCGGGACTACCGCTGGAAGTGCTCCAATACACGACCAATGTGGACACAGCGAACGGCCGCGCGCGCGTCGCGCCGGTGACGCTCGACCGCATCACGATCGGCAATATTGTGGAACGGTCGGTTCCGGCTTTGATCGCGCAACCCGGCGCGCTGAGGACAAATCTGCTGGGCATGAGCTTCCTCAACCGGCTGGAAAGCTGGGAAGTGCGCGAGGATAAGCTGCTGCTGCGCGCCTATCCTTAGCACTAAGCGGCGGCTTCCTCAGCCTCGCGCGGTCGCGCACCCGATCCAGCGCTTCGCGCAGAACATTCGCTCCGGCGCCGGGTTTTACGGCTTCGGTCGCGAGATGACGCCGGTAGGCGCGCGCGCCCGGCAGGCCCTGGAACAGCCCAAGCATGTGGCGGGTGATGGAATGCAGCCGCGTGCCGCGCGCAAGCTCCGCCTCCACATAAGGAATGAAGGCTTCGACCGCCGCGCGCTGCGAAGGAAACGCCGCATCCTCTCCGAACAGAGCGGGATCCACCGACAATAGCCGCCACGGCTCCTGATAGGCGGCGCGGCCCATCATCACGCCATCGACGCGGCCGATATGCGCCACCGCCTGCTCCACCGTGGCGATGCCGCCGTTGAGCACGATCGGAAGATCGGGATGCGCCGCTTTCAGGCGATAGACGCGCTCGTAATCGAGCGGCGGCACTTCGCGATTTTCTTTCGGCGACAATCCGGCGAGCCAGGCTTTGCGCGCATGCACGATCAGCGCGTCGGCCCGCGCCGCTTTCACCGCGCGCGTCCAGTTCTTCCAGTGCCGCCTCCGGGTCCTGCTCGTCGATGCCGATGCGGCTTTTCACCGTGACCGGAATCCGCACCGCGGCCTTCATCGCAGCGACGCAGTCACCCACAAGCTGCGGTTCCGCCATCAGGCAGGCGCCGAAACGGCCTTCCTGCACCCGGTCCGACGGGCAGCCCACGTTCAGATTTGCTTCGTCGTAGCCGAAATCTTCGGCGATCCTGGCACATTCTGCCAATGCCCGCGGGTCCGAGCCGCCGAGTTGGATCGCAACCGGATGCTCGGCGTCGTTGAACGCCAGCAGCCGCTCGCGGTCACCGTGGATGATCGCGCCGGTGGTCAGCATCTCGGTGTAAAGCAGCGCGCGGCGCGTGAGCAGGCGATGGAAGAAACGGCAATGCCGGTCCGTCCATTCCATCATCGGCGCCACAGAGAAACGGCGTGCGCCGATTAGGCTGCTGTCTTTCATCATATCCATATAAGGCAGGCTTTTACCGAAGATAGCCGCATTCGCGCCAGGAGCGGATTGCAACCGCGGTTAATTGCGTGCGTTCGGCCATTCTTCTCCCCCACGCGTCGCGCTGGGCGGCATTTTAGCTGCGCCGGCAGCAGCAGTGAACCCATCTGCCCGCCTGGGCGTTAGACCGGAGACGATGATGGCCGGAAAGGAACCTCCCTATGCGCGCGATCACTCGGATCGGGTGGATTGCCAGAGCCGCTTGCGCTCTCGCTTTCACAGGCGGCGCGGCTCTCGCCCAGACAACTAGCGAGTTGCGTCCTCCGTCGGATTTCGCGGGCATCGCAGACGCTGCGGCGCGGTCGCGCGCGTTGTTCACCGAAAGCGCCAAGGTCATCACGCATCCACGTTGCATGAATTGCCACCCGGCGAGCAACCGTCCGCTGCAAGGCGACGATCAGCACCTTCACCAGCCGCCCGTCCCGCGGGGCGACGGGGGGCTCGGCGTAGCCGGTAATACGTGCAGCGCCTGCCACACGGAACGTAACTTCACGTTGGTTGAACGAGCGGGTTATCAAAGCATCCCGGGACATGCCCGCTGGGGCCTGGCTCCGATTGAGATGGCCTGGGAAGGCAAATCGCTTGGCGAAATTTGCGCGCAGCTGAAGGATCGGACGCGTAACGGCGGACGCGACCTGGCCCTGCTGCATGAGCACTTCGCCAAGGACGATCTGGTCGCCTGGGGTTGGGACCCCGGGCGAGGCCGCACGCCCGCCCCCGGCACGCAGGCGCGGCTCGGCGAACTCATTCAGGCCTGGATCGATACCGGCGCACATTGTCCGTAACGCCCGGCGGCACGACTCGATCATCCTTACCTTGGAATGCTTCGCATTCTCGCTTTCGTTCGGCATTGACGCCTCAAAGCCGCCTCGCTACCCGTCACAGCATGCAGAACGCCAAAGAACGGGTCGCGCTTACATCGATGATGGCCTCTGGTGCGCTGACCATCGCCAAGGCGATTGTCGGCGTGATGTCTGGTTCCCTGGCCATCCTGTCGGAGGCGGGGCACTCTTTCATTGATTTCATTGCCACCGTGATGACCTATTTCGCCGTGCGCATTTCCGGCAAGCCTGCCGATGCCGAGCATCATTACGGCCATGGCAAAGTCGAGAGCATATCTGCGCTCGCAGAGACGGCCTTGCTGTTTGTTCTTTCTGGCGTGGTGATCTGGGAGGCGGTTCGGCGGCTTCTGGCCGCCGAACACCATGCGGTCGAGGCCAGCCTGGCGGCCTTTGCAGTAATCGTTACATCTATCTTTGTGGACTTCTTCCGGGCCCGCGCTCTCAACAAAGTCGCGGAAGAAACCTCCAGCGAAGCGTTGCAGGCCGACGCTCTGCATTTCAGCTCCGACATGTGGTCGTCGTTGGCTGTGTTCGTGGGGCTCGGCGGCGTGGCGCTCGGCCTGCCCTGGGCGGACTCCGCGGCGGCGGTCGTGGTCGCGGTCTTCGTGCTGCTCGCCGGTTGGCGGCTCGGCCGCCGCAACATCGAGACCCTCACCGACACCGCACCGCTGGGCGCCGCGGAAGCGATCAGTGCGGCTGCGAGCGCCATCCCCGGCGTTGTCTCCGTCGAACGCGTGCGTGCGCGCCCGGTGGGAAACAAGCTCTTCGTCGACCTCGGTGTCACGGTCAGCCGCACCTTGCCGCTCGACCGTGTCACCGAGCTGAAGGACAACATCATCCATTCGGTACAGGAGGCATTACCTTCCGCCGAAGTGGTGCTGACCGCCGACCCCCGCGCGCTGGACAGTGAAACGATCATCGAGCGTGTCATGGTGATCGCACGCAACCAGGCGCTGGCGGTGCATCACGTCACCGTGCATTCCATCGCAGGCAGGCTTGCGATAGCCGTCGACCTCGAAGTGGAAGGACAGCTGAAGCTGGGCGATGCGCATGAGATCGCGAGCGCGCTTGAGGATGCGGTCTGCCGTGAGCTTGGCCCGGAGGTCGAAGTGGAGACGCATATCGAGCCGATGCAGATGGACGGTTTGGCTGGCCGCGACGCCAGTGGCAGTCGCGTCAACGAGGTGCAGAACATCCTCGCGCAGATCGCCGCCGAAACCGGCGCGATCCGTGACATCCATGAAGTGCGCGTGCGCGAGACCGACAACGGAGAGATCGTGAACTTCCATTGCCATGCTGATGCCGAACTCACGGTGCAGGCGGTGCACGAGAATGTTGACGCGGTCGAACGCGCGCTGCGGCAGCGGATGCCGGAGATCAAACGCGTGATCGGTCACACGGAACCGAAGGCATGATGATGCGTACAGAACAGGCCCCGCCGATCCGCCTGCAGGACTACCGCCCGCCCGAATGGCTGGTCGACACGGTGCATCTTGATGTGTCGCTGCATCCGACCGCGTCCCGTGTGCGCGCGCGGCTGGCTCTGCGGCCGAACCGCGCGACCGGCGCCCCCGCGCCGCTCGTGCTCGACGGCGACGGCCTGAATCTTGTCTCGGTGGCGATCGACGGCGTCCCGCTTGCGCAGGATGCCTATGTCGCCACGCCCGACCGGCTGACTATTTCGCAAGCGCCCCCGGGACCGTTTCGCCTGGAGCTCGAAACGCTCGTCGATCCATCCGCCAATACGCAGCTCTCGGGGCTCTATCGCTCGAGCGAAACCTACTGCACCCAATGCGAAGCGGAAGGCTTTCGCCGCATCACCTATTTTCCCGACCGTCCCGACGTGATGGCGATCTACACCACCCGCATCGAGGCAGACAAAGCCGAAGCGCCGGTGCTGCTCGCCAACGGCAACCTTGTCGCGCAGGGCGACCTGCCGGGCGGTCGGCATTTCGCGCAATGGCACGATCCGTTCCCGAAACCGTCTTATCTCTTCGCGCTGGTGGGCGGCACACTCGGCTGCGTCGAAGACACGTTCCGCACCATGTCTGGGCGCGAAGTAGGGCTGAAAATTTATGTCGAACCCGGCAAGGAGAGCCGCTGCGGCTATGCCATGGATTCGCTTAAGCGCGCCATGGAATGGGACGAGCAGGTTTTCGGCCGGGAATATGATCTGGATATTTTCATGATCGTGGCGGTCTCCGACTTCAACATGGGAGCGATGGAGAATAAGGGCCTTAACGTCTTCAATGACAAATATGTGCTCGCCTCGCCGATACCGCCACCGACGGCGATTTTGCCTCGATCGAAGCAATTATTGCGCATGAATACTTCCACAACTGGACCGGCAACCGCATCACCTGCCGCGACTGGTTTCAACTCTGCCTGAAGGAAGGCCTGACGGTTTTCCGCGATCAGGAATTCACCGCCGACCAGCGCTCGCGCCCGGTCAAGCGCATCAGCGACGTGCGGGTGTTGCGCGGGCATCAATTTGTCGAGGATGCCGGTCCGCTCGCGCATCCGGTACGGCCGGAGCTTTATCGCGAGATCAACAACTTCTACACCGCCACTGTTTACGAAAAAGGCGCCGAGGTGGTGCGGATGGTGAAGACGCTGATCGGCGCAGAAAAATTCCGCGAAGGCATGGACCTTTATTTCTCCCGTCACGACGGACAGGCCGCCACGGTCGAGCAATTCATTCGCTGCTTCGCCGACGTGAGCGACCTCGATATGCCTGCCTTCATGCGCTGGTATTCACAGGCCGGCACGCCGGAAGTGGTGGCGAACGGCATTTGGGACGAGAAGGCGAAGACCTACCGGCTCGAGCTCGCGCAGGCGCTGCCGGCGACGCCCAATCAGCCCGTAAAGCAACCGATGCTGATGCCCTTGGCCATCGGCCTTGTCGGCAAGGACGGCCACGACCTGCCGCTGACGCTGGCGGGCGGAAAGACCGTCGAGCGTGGCGTGCTCAGGCTGACCAATGCAGCGGAGACCTTTGTATTCATCGATATTGTCGAGCGGCCGGTCCTCTCGCTCAACCGCGGCTTCTCCGCACCGATCAAGCCGACTGCCAATATCTCGCCGTCCGAGCTCAGTTTTCTGGCGGCCTATGATAGCGATCCGTTCAATCGCTGGCAGTCGGTGCAGGCGCTGGCGATGGGGATCATGCTTGCTGAAGTGCGTCAGATCCGCGCGGAAGCCACGCGCGAGGACCTGATTGCGGCGATGGCCGAGATCCTGACCGACGCGCGGCTGGAGCCCGCTTTCATCGCGCAGGCGCTGTCGCTTCCTGGCGAAGCCGATATCGCGCGCGAGATCGGCAGCGATATCAATCCCGACGCTGTCTTCGGCGCGCGCGCTGGCCTGCGCGCCGCTATCGGTCGGCGCCTTGCCGGCACGCTCGAGGAAACCTACGACCGCATGAAGGACGACAGCCTCTATAGCCCCGACGCCGCCAGCGCCGGCCGGCGTTTCCTGAAGAATGCCTGTCTTGACCTGCTGGCGGCCGATGCCAATCCTGAAGGGATCGAGCGCGCGGCCGAGCAATATCGCGCCGCCGGCAATATGACCGATCGCATTGCCGCGCTGGGGACGTTGTCCCTGCACGATGTGCCGCAGCGCGCAGATGCGATAGAGGATTTCTATCAGCGCTATGCCGGCGATCCGCTCATCCTCGACAAATGGTTCGCTCTGCAGGCGGGGATTCCAGAGGCCGGCACGCTCGACCGTGTTCGCGGCCTCACGATGCATCCCGCATTTTCGCACTCCAATCCCAACCGCGTGCGGTCGCTCATCGGCGCTTTCGCGCAAGGCAACATGACGCAGTTCAACCGCGCCGACGGCGGCGGCTACGAGTTCATCGCCGACAACGTGCTCGCGCTCGACAAGAAGAATCCGCAGGTCGCCGCGCGCCTGCTTTCTGCATTCAAGAGCTGGCGCTCTTTGGAACCCGGCCGTCGCGCGCGTGCGCAAGCGGCCTTGCGACGCGTTGCGGCAGCTGCCGAACTGTCCCGCGATGTGAGCGATATCGTGCAGCGGGCGCTTGCCGATACCGCCGAGCCTGCGGCAAGCACCTGATCGGACTCGTGAATTCGATCACGCGAAATTTTTCGATGCCGCGGCAAAATTTTTTTAGGCGCCAGGCGATATTGATTCTTCAGACTCTCGACAAATCATGACGATTTGATTCTTATCGACGTGATTCGGAAAGGTGCGGTACATCCTTCCTGGGTCTCGGGGGGTAGGGTCGACAATCAAAACGGAGGCTGAAATGGCGCGCGCCGAGGCGGCGAATGCGTCTGCACGTTCAGATTCCATCAAGGGCCTTGCGCAATCACTTGCCAAGCCGGCCTATCGCCGCCTCCTCAACGCCGAGCCCGCGCTGCGCCGCGCGGTTCCCGCTCTCATCATCGCCTTCCTGATCACCATTTGCATCGGCGCCGCCGTGCAGGTGATGGACCACCGCCGCCATGCACTCGCCGCCGCTGCGATTGACCTCGAGGCAGTCGCGGAGATTCTCACCGACCGGCTCGCGCCGGACAAGATGACCGACAATGAACGTGCCGAAGACGTGCTGCGGCGCGCCCTGCCCTCCTGGGCGACGGCCGGTAACCGGCACGTCTTCGTCACCAATTCCGACGGCCGGATCATCGCCGGGTTACTTCCCGCAAGAGGCCTCCTGGGCCGCGCGCTGCCCGACATCCTTGGACCGGACCGGCCGTCCATGCCCTTCAGCGCCGGCGTGTTAGAGGTCACGCTTGCCGACGGAACCGCCGCGCTCGCCACCGTGCGCCCGCTGCGGCCCCCCTATGGCCAGCTTGCCGTCGTGCAGAGGCGCAGCGATGCGCTCACGGTATGGCGTTCCGACACGGCGCTGACGATCACGCTTTCGGCAACCACCGGCTTCGTTGTGCTCATCCTCGGCTTCGCCTTTCATTGGCAGGCCACACGGGCGCGCGAAGCCGACACCATGTATGAGGCCGTGCGCAGCCGCATCGACACCGCGCTCAACCGGGGCCGCTGCGGCTTGTGGGACTGGGACTTGGCCCGCGGCCGCATTTTTTGGTCGCATTCGATGTTCGCCATCCTGGGGCTGACGCCGAAAGATGACCTTCTCACCTTCGGCGAGGTCAGCACGCTGGTGCACCCCGACGATATCAAGCTCTACGATCTCGCCACGCAGCTCGCGGACGCCAAGACGCATTCCGTCGATCATGCCTTTCGCATGCGCCACGCTGACGGTCACTGGATCTGGCTGCGCGCGCGCTGCGAGCTCGTGCGCCAGCGCGGCGAGCCTGGCGATCACCTCATCGGCATCGCCGTTGACATCACCGAGCAGAAAAACCTGGTGGAGCGCACCCTCGCCGCCGACCTGCGGCTGCGTGACGCGGTGGAGACCATCCCGGAAGCCTTCGTGGTGTGGGACGCCGATAACCGCCTCGTGCTCTGCAATTCCAACTTCCAGGCGCTGCACAATCTGCCCGACGAATCGGTGGAGGCCGGAACGCCCTATGAGATTGTGATCGCGGCCGGCAGCAAGCCGATCGTGCGCAACCGTCTCACCAATCAGGGACCGGCGCTGCCCGGCGCGCGCACCTTCGAAGCGCAGCTCGAAGACGGCCGCTGGTTGCATATCAGCGAGCGCCGCACCAAGGACGGCGGCTATGTCTCGGTCGGGACCGATATCACCGCGCTGAAGTTGCACGAAGAAAAGCTGATGCAGAGCGAAAAGCGGCTGATGGCCACGGTATCCGACCTGCGGCAATCGCAGCAGACGCTGGAATATCAAACCGAGCAGCTGGCCGATCTCGCGGAAAAATACGCCGAGGAAAAAACCCGGGCCGAGGACGCCAATCAGGCCAAATCGAAATTCCTCGCCAATATGAGCCACGAGTTGCGCACGCCGCTCAACGCCATCATCGGCTTCTCCGAGATCATGGAATCCGGCATGTTCGGCGCGCTCGGCGCCGACAAATATCACGAATATTGCCGCGACATCCGCCACAGCGGGCAATTCCTGCTGGAGGTGATCAATGACATTCTCGACATGTCGAAGATCGAAGCCGGCCGAATGAAGCTCGACCTCGAGGATATCGAGCTGGACCGTATCTTGACGGAAGCCATGCGGGTGGTTTCCTCCCGCGCCGAGGACAAGCGGGTCGAGCTTTCCGCCGAGATCGCCCCTGCTCTTTTCTTCAAGGCCGACCGCCGCGCGCTGAAGCAGATCGCGCTCAATCTTCTTTCCAATGCGGTGAAATTCACGCCGGAAGGCGGGCGGGTCACGGTTGGCGGCCGGCTTTCGGGCGGCGCCATTACCGTGGCCATCCAAGACACCGGCATCGGCATCGAAAAGGAAGCGTTGAAGAAACTCGGCCGGCCATTCGAGCAGGTCGAAAGCCAGCTTACCAAGAGCCACCAGGGCTCCGGGCTTGGGCTGGCCATCGCCAAATCGCTGGTCGAGCTGCATGGCGGTGCCATGCGCATTCGCTCGGCGCCCGGCAAAGGCACATTGGTGGTCGTGCGTCTGCCGCGCACCAGTCCTTTTGCCAGGCCTGACGAGACCGGCGTTTCGCCCGAGCCGCCGCTTGCGCGCTGGGAACAGTCGGCCAAACACGCTTGTTAACTCTTCTGATCAGCGCATTCTGATCCGGCGAAGCGCATTGGACGTTACTTGCGCGTTAAGGCGCTTCGCCCAGGATCCGCACAAAGCTCTCCCGCACCTTGCCCTCGGTCTCCGCCACATGCGCATCCAGCGTGGCGAAATCCGGAACGTCGCCCGCGCGCACCAGGAGACGCAGCAAGCCAGCGCCTGCGGTTTTCGGATCGAAGGCGCCCGGCAGGCAGAGCCGCAAGATCTGCGTCAGGTTCTGATAAAGCCGCACCGCCGGGCGTAGTACTTCCGCCTCCGCCGTAGGTAAAAGACCCAACCGCCATGCATAGTCCAAAACCCGCGCGGTCGAGGTGTGCAAAGTGTCCGGATGGTCGGCGGCGTGCACGAGTTGCAGATATTGCGCGATGAATTCGATATCGACGAGACCACCGGCAGCGAATTTCAAATCCCAGCGGTCGTCATCGCCTTTTTCGGTAGCAATGGCGCGCCGCATCTCGACCACGTCACCGGCTACCGCCGTGGCGTCGCGCCTGCGGCTGAGCGCAATGCGGATGACCTCGGCCACGCGGCTTTCGAATTGCGGCGACGACGCCGAAACCACGCGCGCTCGCGTCAACGCCAAATGCTCCCACGTCCACGCTTCCTTTTCCTGGTAGCTCTCGAATCCTGCGAGCTGCGTCGCCAATGGTCCGGAGCGGCCTGATGGCCGCAAGCGCATGTCCACCGGATAAAGCACGCCATAGTTGGTCTGCACCGTCAGCGCGCTGATCAGCCGTTGCGTCAGCCGCGCGAAGTATTGGCTACCATAGAGTGGGCGCGCGCCATCGGACAGCGGCGCCTCGGCGTCAAAGTCATAAACCATGATAAGATCGAGGTCGGAGCTCGCAGTCATTTCGCGGCCGCCAAGCTTGCCCAAAGCCAGCAGCGCGGTTTGCTGCCCCGGTACGCGACCGTGAGTTTGCGCAAAATTCTCTTGCACCGCACGGTCGAGGGCTCGGATCATTACATCCGCCAGGTGGGCGAAAGCACGGCCGGCCTGTCCGGCGGATACCGTCTCCGACAGGACGCGCGCGCCGATCAGGAACATT
Organism: uncultured Alphaproteobacteria bacterium; assembly: GCA_963728585.1. GTDB lineage: Bacteria > Pseudomonadota > Alphaproteobacteria > Rhizobiales > Xanthobacteraceae > CANKHA01. Next base: position 285,767 of record CAVSLB010000019.1, on the reverse strand, counting down.
TGCTCCTGGCCGAACATACGAATGCGATCGAGGAAATCTTCATACGAGGTGGTTTGCCCGATCGCCCGTTCCCATTCAGCGCGCAGCTTGGCTTCATCCGGCAGCGAACCGAAAAATCCCGGTTCCAGCAGCGGATCGATCACATGCGGATAGCGCGCAAGAATGTCGGCGAGCCGCGGCGCCGTGCCGAGAATGAGCGCCATGAACCCCACCAGGTCGGGGTTCTGCCGCAGCAGCGAGAACAGCCTGCTGCCGGCATGCAGCTCGCTAAGGAAATGGTCGAAAGCAACGAACACGGTTTCGCGGTTTTCCGTCTTCGCGATGGAGCGCAGCAGCGAGGGCAACAGCGCCGCCAAATGCTGCCGGGCCGTCTCACTTGCCAGCGTGCGGTGGCTGCCCGAAAGCCAATGCCGTACACCCTCCGAGACCCGCAGCGGATTGCGAAAACCCATCGCCGACAGATTGTCGAGCGTCGCTGGATCGTCCTTGTCCTTCGGAAAGGCAAAGCCGCGCTCCTCTCCGCCTGCCGAGGGCGCCGCCGCAAAAAGCTGCTCATAGTGGCGCTGCACGTTGCGCAAATGCAGGGCCAATGCGGCCGCGAATTCATTGCGGCTATCGAAACCCAAAAATCGCGCGAAACGCTCGTTGCCCTCGCGATCCGCCGGCAGGGTCTGCGTCTGCTCGTCCGCAACCATTTGCAGGCGATGCTCGGCCTTGCGGAGGAAATCGTAAGCCGCCGCCATATCGTCGCGCGCTTCCGCGCTGATCCAGCCGCCTTCGGCCAGCACGTTCAGCATGGCCAGCGTGCTGCGGCCGCGCAATTGCGGATGTCGCCCGCCCGCGATCAGCTGCTGCGTTTGCACGAAGAATTCGATCTCGCGGATACCGCCGCGCCCAAGCTTCAGGTTGTGCCCCTCGATGGCGATCTCGCCGTGACCTTTATAGGCGTGGATCTGCTGTTTCATCGCCTGCACATCGGTAATGGCAGCGAAGTCCAGGTATTTACGCCAGATGAAAGGCACGAGGTCGTTCAGCAGCGACTCTCCCGTCGGCGTATCTCCGGCGCAAGCGCGAGCTTTGATCATCGCCGCGCGCTCCCAGTTGCGGCCGACGCTCTCGTAATAGTTCAGCGCGGATCGCACCGAGACCGCCACTTGCGTGGAGGCAGGGTCAGGCCGCAGCCGCAGATCGACCCGAAAGACGTAACCGTCCGCCGTGCGCTCCTGCAAAAGCTTTACCAGCCCGCGGGTGATGCGCACATAAAGCTGGCCGGGGTCGGTATCCCGATTTACCGATGGCACATCCGGATCAAAGAAGACGATGAGATCGACGTCGCTGGAATAATTCAGCTCGAAGGCGCCCATCTTGCCCATGGCCACCACGACATAGCCGGAGCCCTGCTCCGGCTGTGCCGGGTTGCGGGGCTGGAGCTTGCCCCGCCCGACCGCTTCGTGCAGAAGAAAGCGCACCGCTCCCTGCACTGCCACGTCGGCGAGGTCCGTTAGCGCACGGGTGACCTTTTGCAGCGGCCAAAGTCCGCCGATGTCGGCCAGCGCAATCAAAAGCGCCGCCTCGGATTTCATCAGGCGAAGCTGCCGCATGGCGTCTGCTTCATCCTGCGCGGCGTCAACCGCGGCGAAGCTGCCGGCCAGCACCGACGCAAAATATCGCTCTGGATCCGCGCTGAGCAGTCTGAGCAGCCGCGCCGGATCGGCGCGAATCAAGTCCCAAAGGTAAGGAGAGCCTTCAGCAATTCCCTGGATCAGTGCCCTGACATTGGGATGACTGCCGAAAAGCGCCTCTAGTTCTTTGCCGGCGGCGCCAAGGTCACGTTCCAGCAGCGCGCGTGCCGCTTTCGGCGATCTCACCTTGGGAGCCGCAACCACAAGCTCCGCCAGCGATGGTGCGGATGTGTGTCCGGTCTCCGGGGTTTTCTTGCCAGGTAACTTCCTCGGGGTCATCCCGAACTCTGTACCGGTCCTGCCCTTGGCAAGGCAATGACCGCCTTCAAGCCGGGATGATTGTCGGCCAGTCTGAGTTCGCCTCCATGCAGCCGCGCCACTGCGGCCGCGAGACTAAGCCCCAACCCGGATCCAGGCTGGGAGCGGCTGCGCTCCAGCCGCACGAAGCGTTGCACCACGCGCGGGCGGTCCGCTTCGGGAATGCCCGGCCCGTTGTCAGACACCGTGAGCAAGACGCGGCTGCCCTCGGTTTCGGCAGCGACGACAATGCCGCCTTCGGTGCCGTCCCGCGCCGCGTATTTGATCGCATTGTCGACCAGGTTGGAAAGCGCCTGGCTGACCAGTTCGCGATTGCCGCGCACAGTGATCGGCCCCGGCGCTTCGACTTTCAGATCCAAACCCTTTTCCTCCGCCAGTGGTTCATAGAGCTCAACGATACCGCGCGCGACCTCCGCGGCGTCGAAATCCGCCATGTCTTCTCGCGCATGGCCGGATTCCGCCCGCGCGATCATCAAAAGCGCGTTGAAGGTGCGCATCAAGGCATCAGATTCTTCGATCGTTCGCTCCAACGCCGCGCGGTAGTCGCCCTCGCTTTCTGCGGCGCGCAAGGCCTCCTCGGCGCGGTTGCGCATCCGGGTCAGCGGCGTTTTGAGATCATGCGCGATGTTGTCGGAAACCTCCTGCAGGCCGCGCATCAAGGCTTCGATGCGCTCCAGCATAGCGTTGAGGTTTTCCGCCAGCCGGTCGAGCTCGTCACCCGTGCCGGCTACGAACAGCCTCCCGCTGAGATCGCCTTCCACGATTGTGCGCGTTGTCTCGGTCATGGCATCGACGCGCCGCAGAACGCGCCGCGTGACGAAGAACCCGCCACCCAGCCCGAGGATTACCACCAGCGCAACCGACCAGCGGCCAGCCGAGATAACGATGTTGTGCACCTTCTCGCGATCGTCGAGATCGCGCCCCACCAGCATGCGAAAGCCTCCGGGCAGCTGAAACACCCGAATTAGGGCGTGATGCGACGATGCGGGATTGTCATGCCGCCGGTATTCGGTCTCCGACCAGCCCGGTTTTTCCAATGTGCCGGTGGGCAAATACCCGACATTGCCGGCAAGCCCCTCGCCCGCGGCCGTTGTCACCAGATAAAGGCTCGATCCCGGCTGCGCGGAGCGGCTTTCGATTACCTGCACAAGCCGGCGGATGCCGCCGCTGTGGTATTGCTCGGCGAGGCCGTTGACCTCGGCATCGACAGTGGCGTTGATCTGCGCAGTAAACAGACGCCGCGTGTTCCAGGCGAAATAGCCGAGCAGGAAAGCGGCGAATAGCGAAAACACCGTCAAATAGACGATCGTCAGCTTGAACGTCGTGGTGCGGATAAGCTTACCGAGCGCTGTCACGGATCATGTATCCCGCGCCGCGCACGGTGTGCAGCAGCGGCTGGGAAAATCCCTTGTCTATCTTCGAGCGCAGGCGCGAGATATGCACGTCGATCACGTTGGTCTGCGGGTCGAAATGATAATCCCACACATTTTCCAGCAGCATGGTGCGGGTGACCACCTGACCGGCATACTTCATCAGATATTCCAGCAGACGGAATTCGCGTGGCTGCAGTAAAATCTTTTCCTTACCGCGGCGCACTTCGCGCGACATCCGGTCCAGTTCGAGATCAGCGACGCGATAAATCATTTCCTCGCCCCGGCCACCGCGCCGTCGCGCCAGCACTTCGACGCGGGCCAGCAATTCGGCAAAGGAATAGGGCTTAGGGAGATAATCGTCGCCGCCGGCGCGCAGCCCTTTGATACGGTCGTCGACCTGGCCGAGCGCGGAGAGGATGAGCGCAGGCGTCTCCACTCCCTGCGTCCGCAGTGTCGAGATCAGGGAAAGGCCGTCGCGCTTGGGCAGCATGCGGTCGACTACCAGCACGTCATAGCGCCCATCTTCCGCCAGGGCGAGGCCGTCCTCGCCGTCGGCCGCGTGCTCGGCGACGTGTCCAACCTCGCGAAACGCCTTGATCAGATAATCCGCCGCCTCGCGGTCGTCCTCGACAATAAGCAGGCGCATTTTTTCAGTCCATTCACAAAGCCCAAGTCTAGCCCGCGATCTGCAAAAGTGGGTACCGCTTTTGGGACCGGCGGCGCCGTCATAAGGACAAAAAAAGGGAGTGGTGGAAATCCACCACTCCCTCATTGAGCCGACCGGCCGGGGGGCTAAAGCCGGGTCGGCTCGGGGGTTGGTGGGGACGGGCTCAAAGCCCGCCCCCGAGGGTTCCGCCGCCGGCGGGGGCGACGGTTGCCGGCAGCAGTTCCCATCTCGTTAGCCGCGGGAAAGCGGAATAGCGACGAAACGCGTCCCCTCCCCGGACTTCACCCGCATCAGAACGTTCTTCTTGCCGTCGGTGCGCGCGTCGGCCAGCACCTTGCGCACGTCGGCCGGGCTGGAGACGGCCTTGCCTGCGACATCGAGGATCACATCCCCGCTCTTGAACCCGGCATCCGCGGCCGCGCCATTCGGATCCACTCCCGTAATGACCACGCCCTGCGATCCTGCCCCGGCGACGCTGCTCGCAGGAGCAAGCGTCAGCCCGAGCTTGCCGACATCACTGCCGGGCTGCTCGCCTTCCTGCGGATCGGCCTTGGCCTCCCGCTGCGCCGGCAGTTCGCCGAGCGTCAGCGTCACGGTTTTCTCCGCGCCCTTTTCGATCACGCCGATCTTGACGCTGTTGCCAGGGGCCATCGCGCCGATCTTCTTGGCGAGATCGCGCGCATCAGCAACTGGATTGCCGTTCACCGAAGTAATGACGGCGCCAGACTGAATGCCAGCCTTGGCGGCCGGACCGTTGGACTGTGCTTCCGCGACCAGCGCGCCTTCTGCCTTCTTCAGGCCGAGGCTCTCGGCAATTTCGCTGGTGACCGGCTGAATCTGCACGCCGATCCATCCGCGCGTCACGGTACCATGCTCCTTCAGCTGCGAGACGACGGTCCTCACGGTGTCGGAAGGAATTGCGAAGGCGATGCCCACCGAGCCGCCCGACGGCGAGAAGATCGCGGTATTCACGCCAATCACATTGCCGTCGACATCGAAGGTGGGGCCTCCGGAGTTGCCCTTATTCACCGGTGCGTCGATCTGGATGAAGTCGTCATAGGGGCCGGCGCCGATGTCACGGCTGCGTGCCGAGACGATGCCGGCGGTCACTGTGCCGCCGAGGCCGAAGGGATTGCCGACCGCGAGCACCCAGTCGCCGATGCGCGGAGCTTTCTCCGACAGTTTGGCATAAGGGAAGTCGTTCCGGCCATCGACCTTAATCAGAGCAAGATCGCTCCGCGGGTCGGTGCCAATGACCTTTGCATCGTAAGTCTTGCCGTCGTCGAGCTTGACCTGCACGGTGCTGGCCTTCTCCACGACGTGATTGTTGGTCACCGCATAGCCGTCAGCGGAGATGAAAAAGCCGGAGCCCTGGCCGGTCGAGAAGTTACGGGGGCCGCCACCGCCGCCGCGCGGTCCGCGCTGCCCATTCTGGCCGCCGTCAGGCTGGCCGAATTGTCTGAAGAAGCGTTCCAGGCCGGGAGGCAAACTCTCGCCGTCAAGACCGCTAATCTGTGCTTTGTTTTCCACCTTCACGCGCACGGAAATAACCGCGGGCTTCACCTTCTCGACCACGTCGGCAAAGCCAACCGGGCGCGCGACGGTCTGCGCTTCCTGCGTGACGTTCTGCGCCTGCGCAGCGGTCAGGCCGGGCAGAGTCGGCTGCGGAACGTGGTCGGGAGATACGAAAAAGACGCCAAGCCCGAGGCCGGCCACGGTCGCAAGCAGGGCGACGCGGCGCGCTGTGAGGGCTCGGACCCGAGGAGCCGAATGTTCGCCGCCAATCATCGTATTTTCTCCATCTTCAAAATCTGAGGGCGCATCGCGCCGTGCCAGAAAGATGGGGACTGTCGCCTTACGGCGCACTGTCGGTGGGATTAAAACTTGTTAAGGTGGCGTCCGAATAATCATTATTAGATATCAGTAGCTTATAACAATTATTGATCTTCAAGTCGCTTCAACCAAGCCGTTTCCTTGGGCGTCAGCGCGGGTTCCCGGAGGCTCGGCCGCGATCGCCGACGGCCCGCCATAAAGAGCACCACGGCGCCGGTAGCCAGCAGCAGGCCTGGCGTGATCCAGAGCAGGATCGTGTGCCACCCTAGTGGCGGGCGAAGCAGCACGAATTCGCCGTAGCGGGCCACGAGAAAATCCAGCACCTGCCTGTCACTGTCTCCGTTCTTCAGGCGCTCGCGCAGAAGAAGCCGCAGGTCGCGCGCCAGCAAGGCATCGGAATCGTCGATCGACTGGTTTTGGCAAACCAGGCAACGCAGCTCTTGCGACAAAGCGCGGGCGCGCGCTTCCAATGCGGGGTCCGGCAGCACCTCGTCCGGCTGCACCGCGAAGGCGGGCGCGCTTGCGATCAGCATCAGGCAGAGCACGATGGCGCACAGACGTTTCATGCTATTCCGCCGCCTCCACCCGCAGCGCGGACGCCTTCGGCTGCGCCGGCTTGGGCGCGCCGACGCGCAGTCGGCGATCGGACAATGACAGCGCACCGCCAAGAAACATCACCACCGCGCCCAGCCAGATCAACAGCACCAGCGGCTTGTGATAGAGCCGCACTGTTACCGCGCCGTCGGTGTCGGCATCGCCCAGCGAGAGATAGAGCTGGCTCGCGCCGCGCGTCAGCAGCGCGGCTTCGGAGGTGCCGCTGCCGCGCGCGGCAAAACTGCGCTTGGAAGGTTGCAGACGGCCGAGTTCCTCGCCGCCATTGCGTACAATGAAGGAGCCGACCTGTTCGGAATAATTCGGCCCCTGCCGCGCGATCAGTCCCTCGAAAGTAAGCTCGTAGCCGCGCAGCGAGATGGTTTCATTCGGACGCACCGCCGCGATGCGCTCCGCCGCCCAGTTGCTCTCGCAAACGATTCCAAAAATGGTGATGCCCAGGCCAAGATGCGCGAGCGCCCCGCCCCAGGCGGAGCGCGGCAGACCGCCGGCGCGCTTGAATGCCACCGGCAAGGATTGCCGTCCCAATCCGCTGCGCTCGACCAGGTCGCTGATGGCGCCTCCAATGACAAACAGCGAAAGCCCGATGCCGAAGGGCGCGAGCACCGGGCCGCCGCCGGCTATCGCAAATGTCGTCGCGATGCCGGCCAATGCCAGCGCGAAGGCGCCGAACAGCCGCTGCGTCACGCCGAGGAGATCGCCGCGCTTCCAGGCCATCAGCGGCCCGAACGGCATCGCGATCAGGAGTGGCACGAACAGCGGCCAGAAGGTCGCGTTGAAAAACGGCGCGCCGACGGAAATCTTTTCGCCGATCAGCGCCTCCAACGCCAGCGGATAGAGGGTCCCGACGAAAACCGTCGCGCAGGCGGTGGTGAGGAAAAGATTATTGAGCACCAGTGCGCCTTCGCGCGATACCGGCGCGAACAGGCCACCCGGCTTGAGCATCGGCGCGCGCCAGGCAAAGAGCGCGAAGGCGCCACCGATAAAGACAACGAGAATAGCGAGGATGAAAACGCCGCGCAGCGGATCGGTGGCAAAAGTATGCACCGAGGTCAGCACGCCGGAGCGCACCAAAAAAGTGCCGAGCAGCGACAGCGAAAAAGCGAGGATCGCGAGAAGCAGCGTCCATACCTTCAGCGCGTTGCGCTTTTCCATCACCAGCGCGGAATGCAACAGCGCCGTGCCGGCAAGCCAGGGCATGAAAGAGGCGTTCTCCACCGGATCCCAGAACCACCAGCCGCCCCAGCCCAGTTCGTAATAGGCCCAGTAGGAGCCCATTGCGATGCCAATGGTCAGGAACATCCAGGCAAGCAGCGTCCAGGGGCGCACCCAGCGTGCCCAGGCGGCATCGATCCGGCCTTCGATCAGCGCGGCGATGGCAAAAGAGAAAGAGATCGAGAAACCGACATAGCCGAGATAAAGCAGCGGCGGATGGATCGCGAGCCCCAGGTCCTGCAACAGCGGATTGAGATCGCGGCCTTCCAGCGGCGGCTCCGGCAGCCGTGCAAACGGGTTTGATGTGAGCAGGATGAAGAGAAAGAACGCGGCGGCGATCCATGACTGCACAGCCAGAACATTGGCTTTCAGCGTCACCGGGAGATTGTTGCCGAACAACGCCACCAGCGCGCCAAAGGCCGCCAGAATCAGCACCCACAGGAGCATGGAGCCTTCGTGATTGCCCCAGGCACTGGTGAATTTGTAGACCAGCGGCATCGCGGAATGGGAATTCTCGAAAGTCGTGGCGACCGAGAAATCCGAGGTAACATAACTGGTGATCAGCGCCGCGAAAGACAGCGCCACGAAGATAAACTGCGCCAGCGCGGTCGGCCCCGCGACGCTCATCAGCGCCGGATCGTTCATGCGCGCGCCGATGATCGGAACGGTGGACTGGATCAAGGCCAGCGCAAAAGCCAGTACCAACGCGTAATGGCCAAGCTCCGGGATCACGGTGTCTGCTTCCCCGCCTTGCCTGCCTTCTCGTAGTCGTCTTTCCAGTGGCCTTGCTTCTTCAGGCTGTCGGCCACTTCTTTTGGCATATAGTTTTCGTCATGCTTGGCGAGCACGGAATCGGCGCGAAAAATGCCTGCGGTGTCGAGCGCACCTTCGGTCACCACGCCCTGGCCTTCACGGAACAGATCGGGCAGCAGCCCCTGGTAAGCGACAGTGACCGCATGGTTGCCATCGGTAACTTGAAATCGAACTTGCATGTTTTCGCTGCGCACCAGGGTGCCCGGCGAAACCAGGCCGCCGAGCCGGATGCGGGTACCCGCCGCCACATGCTTCTGCAGCACATCGGTGGGAGAATTGAAGAAGACGATGGAGTCCCGCAATGCGCTCAATACGAGCGCGAGCGCGAGCGCGAGCACGCCGAGACTGACGGCGATGAGGCTGATGCGTCGTTGCCGGCGGGTCATCGCCATCGTCAGCTTTCCAATCCCAATTCTTTCACCAGCTCATCCAGGCGGCGCAGCTTGTCGGCATCGCGCTCTACCGCGCGCCGGGCGTCGGAAGCGGCGACGCGCGCTTTGTCGCGCTCGCCCAGTACCGTATAGGCGCGCACAAGTCGCAGCCATCCCTCGAAATCGCCGCCATCTTTTTTCAGCCGCTGTGCCAGGCCTTCGACCATGCCGACGATCATCTGCTGGCGCTGCTTGGGATCCATCGCCGCCGCCGCAGCCACCTCCTCGGCGCCCGGTCCGGAGACGATCTGCCCGGATCCCTGTTCGATCTCCGCCAGTTCACCGCGCACGAATTCGGCCCATGAGACGCCGGGCGGGGCGGAAGCAAGCAGATCGCGCCACATCGCAGCGGCTTCGGTGGTGCGGCCGTCCTGCCTTGCCGCCAAGCCGAGGAAATAACGCGCCTTGGCCTCTCTGCCATCGAGCGCGAGAGCGCGCTCAAAAGCGTGCTTGGCCTCAGCAGTGACGATTCCCCGGGCGCTCGCCGTCAGTGCCTCACCGAGATCGGATTCGCGTTTGGCTGTTGCCCCGTTGTAGGTGATCGCGTTGCGCCTGGCGCGCGCGGCGTCGTCGTAGCGCCGCAGCTGCATATAGACCGGCGCCAATACTTCCCAGCCGCGGCCGTCCTGGGGGTTGCTTTCCAGATGTGCTTCGACCTGCGCCACAAGCTGCTCGATCGGCTGTGCGGCTTGCGGATTGGCACGCGCCGAGAGCGGTTGCCCGGGCAGCGAGGGCGAGCCGAGCGCCAGATAGAGCCCGCCGCTCAATAGTGGCAGCAGCACAAGCGCGACAATTGCAACCGCCCGTTTGCGCGACGGCGAAGTCTCCGGCGCGGCAGATTCCTGATCGGCGGCGGCAAGCAGCCGGCGCGATAACTCGATCCGCGCGGCTTCGGCCTCTGCCGCGCCGATCCGGGCAGCGGCCTCGTCGCGGGTAATCTCCTCGAGCTGGTCACGGTAGACGCGGATGTCATGCCCTGATGACAGGCCTTCCGCACGCCGGCCAAGCGGCCACAACACCGCGAAAATCGCGGCGCCCGTCATCATCGCCAGCACGAACCACAGCGTCATTGCGCGTTAAAACCAGATTCGGACGCGGATCAAGACGAAAGGAGAGCGACGCGGATGCGTCAAAACCGGCGTGCCCTCGGCGTTACATCACGCCGCAAACACGGCTGCAATGGGGAGAATCGGCGAGGCTGGAATGGGTTGATGGTTAGCAGCTTTGCGAGTTCCGCTGCATTCGGCACCGAGTGAAGCAATTGCCAAGCAGATCGAGAGCCGGCTTAGCAGCACATGCGCGTGCTCAGAGGCGCGTTTGGTTTTAAGGCTAGCCCACCGGCGTCCAGGAACCGTCGGGATTGCGGCAGGCGGAGCCACGCGCCGCCTGTGGTTGCCCGTCAATATAAATAGTGTGGGTATATTGCCGGCATTTCAGGGCGCCCTGATCATAGGCCGGCCCGGGAACCACCGAGCCGTAGCGGCCGGAAGCCGGATTACGCCAGGCCACCGGCGCTCCCGAAGAGCCAGATTCCAGCGCCTGGATCTGAGCCGCATAGGCACGACGCTTATCTTCATCATCCATCGCAGCCCCGATGCGATTGCCCACGACCCCGCCGATCGCGGCTCCCGCTACGCCGGCGGCGATGCGCTCGCCGGTGCCGCCGCCGATTTGCGAGCCGATCAGGCCACCAGCCAGCGCGCCGACCAGCGTGCCGGTGTTTTCCTTGGGACCGGTGCCCGTTACGGGATCCCCGGCGCAGCCCGTCGCGACCAGCCCGAGCAAGATCATGGCGATCATTCTGGCAGCAAGCATTGGAACTCCCCCGATTTCAGCGGGCCGACGAGGCCGCGGACTTAGCTAAAGAGTTGGATTAGGGCAAAACTCTGTTCGGGCGGATTATCGCGAACAGTTTCAACCCGCCGGCAGCACCAGTTCGGCGCGCAACCCGCCGATCGGCGCCGTGTCCAGCGTCAGTTTGCCGCCATAGAGGCCGGCGAGCTCCACCACGATGGACAGGCCGAGCCCGGAACCGGGCTTGGTCTCATCCAGGCGCTTGCCGCGGTGGGCAACCTGTTCGCGCTCGGAGGGGGACAAGCCGCGACCGTCGTCATCCACGATGATGCGGATGATCTGCATGTTCGGAGCGGATTTTTCGCGCACCACTTCGCACCGCCACGCGCGCCTTGGCCCATTTGCAGGCATTGTCGAGCAGATTGCCGACCATCTCCTCCAAGTCCTGCCGTTCACCGAGAAACCGGGTGTTTGCGGGCGCATTGAGCGCGATGGCTATATTTTTGTCGCGGTAGATTTTTTCCATGGTGCGGGCGAGCGCGGTCACCACCGCCGGCACGTCCGTGAGTGTTGCGATCGTGGTAAGTCGGGCTGCCAACCGCGCGCGCTCAAGATGCCGCGCCACCTGATCGCGCATGATGTCGGTCTGTTCGCGTACTTTGACAGCAAAGGGATCGTCGCCGCGCGAGACAGCTTCATTGACCATGACTGAAAGCGGAGTCTTCAGTGCATGCGCGAGATTGCCGACATGCGTGCGGGCGCGCTCGACAATCTGCCTGTTGGCATCGATGAGCGCGTTGGTCTCGCGTGCAAGCGGCGCGATCTCGTCGGGGAAATTACCCTCCAGCCGTTCGGTGGTGCCGGAGCGGATTGCTGTCAAGCTTTCGGAAATACGTTTAAGCGGCGCGAGACCGAACCGCACCTGGAACATCGTTGTAAGGATCAAAACGATGGAAAGCGCGCCAAAAGTGATGGCGAGCGCCTGGTAGAAGGCTTCGGTCTCGGCGTCGATTTCGGCGGCATCGCCCGCCACTGCAATGAGAAAGCGGCCATCCGCCCCGAGATCCACCGTGCGTTCGATCAGACGCAGCTTCTGATCCTCGGGCCCCTGCACATAGCCCTCGCGCGTCTCGGTCTCGGGCTCGCCGCGTTGCGGCTTTGGCAATCGCGTGAGCTGGCGATCTCCCAGTGAGCGCGAAGCGCGCACATCCTTTTTGTCGTCCAACCGCGTCACCTGCCAATACCAGCCGGACAGCGGCAACTCGAACAGAGGCTCACCCAGGGATTGTGGGAATTTGTCGGGCGGCACGTCGGGCGAAGCCACGTCGGCCACCAGCGAGCGCAGATATACGCTCAGGCGGTGATCGAAGGAGCGTTCCACTGCCTGCTGGTATAGCGACGAGAGCAGGATAGCAGTGCCGACCAGGATCACCACGGTCCACAGAGTCGCGGTGACGAAGAGCCGAAGCGCAAGAGAGTTGGCGCGCATGCGCGTCAACGCGCATCGTTCGGCGGCTGGAGGAGATAACCAAGGCCGCGCACGGTCTGAATGACATCGACCCCCAGCTTCTTTCGGATGCGGCCGACGAAGACCTCAATGGTATTGGAGTCACGGTCGAAGTCCTGGTCGTACAGATGCTCGACCAGTTCGGTGCGGGAAACCACGCGGCCGGCATGGTGCATGAGATAGGATAGTAGACGGTATTCATGCGAGGTGAGCTTGACCGGGTTGCCATCGACCGCCACCCGGCCGGTGCGGGTATCGAGACGCACGGGACCGCAGTTGAATTCGCTTTTGGCGTGGCCGGCGGAGCGCCGCAGCAGGGCGCGCACGCGCGCAAGTACCTCTTCGAGATGAAAAGGCTTGGCAACATAGTCATCGGCGCCCGCATCGAAGCCCTGGACTTTGTCGCTCCAGCGGTCGCGGGCGGTGAGGATCAGCACCGGCATCGAGCGTCCGGCCCGCCGCCAGGATTCCAATACCGAGATGCCGTCCATCTTCGGCAGGCCGATGTCGAGGATCACGGCGTCATAAGGCTCGGAATCGCCGAGGAAATGGCCCTCCTCGCCGTCGAAGGCGCGGTCTACCACGTAACCCGCATCGGCCAAGGCGGTGGTGAGCTGACGATTGAGGTCAGGATCATCCTCGATAACGAGAAGGCGCAAAGGTTGCTCCGGTCTGCCGCGGCCCACCGCCGCCTCCCTACTCTGCCATTCCGCGGAACGGAAGTCAGCAGATAGCCACGCGGTTTCCGCCCCGCAGGCAAACAAAACGCATCGTACCCTGAACGTTTCTTCATCACCTCCGCTCACGGATGGAGGACGCATGGTGGTGATTGACAAACATGCTCCGGTGCTGCTCATCGGCGCCATGCTTCGCCGCTTCGCCGCGTTCGCCACCTCACTAATATTCGCCCTGCCCGCCGCAGCGATGGTCGGCGGCGCGCCCGCGGTAGACGCCTCGGATTTCCGTAGCGAGGTGATGATCCTGAGCGGCCGCGGCAATCTCTGCACCGGCATCCTTCTCGCGCAGGACCTGGTGCTCACCGCGGCGCATTGCATAGAGCCCGGTCTGACCTACAAGCTCTACGAGCTCGACGCCGAGCGCAAACCGGTTTTCCACGACTTGGCTAAGACCGTGGTGCATCCGCAATTCAGCAAGGCCAGTTTCGAGGCGAATCGCGCCACCGCCGACCTCGCGTTGCTGAAACTCGCGGCGCCGCTGCCGGCGAAATTCATTCCCGCCGTGCTGGCCGCTCCCCGCGGTCGCGTCGCGGTGGGCGAAAGTTTTTACGTCATCGGCTATGGCGTCACCGCGCCGCGCGACAACCGCAGCGCCGCGGTGCTACGCCGCGCCGACCTCATCGCCACCGGCAAGCCGGGAAATCTGCAATTGCGTCTGTTTGATCCAGCGACAAAGGGCGAAAGTCCCGGGCTTGGCGCCTGCACCGGCGATTCCGGCGGACCGGTTTATGAAGAGCGCGACAGGCAAGCGCGTGGTCTACGGCCTGGTGAGCTGGACCACCGGCCCGAAGGCGAGCGACGGTTGCGGTGGTCTCACCGGCGTCACACCGCTGGAGCTTTACCAGAGATGGATCGCCGATACTGCGCGAAAACTGGGCAACCCGCTTACGCCCTAACGCGGGCATCGAGACCATGTTTGTCTCAGTGTTTGCGGATGGCTTCCTGCCGATCGCAGATGTCAACAATGGCGTCGAGACAAATTTGGAGCTCTGCCCGCATCCGGCGATCGGCATCCGGATCGCTTCGCCTAACGTCGAGCGCCTCGGCAAACTCTCCGAGGCGGAGACACGCCTCGTCGACCGCGGTCGCAAGCTCGCCTTCCGCCTCGAAGCCCAAATCCGCCAGTTCACTCTCGGAAATCTCGGCGCCGTCTAGCACGCGCATCAGGGCGCCGATGACCTCTTTTACGTCTCTGTGCAGGTGCGCCTCCACTTACCCGGTGCGGTGGAAATCCCGATCAAGCTTGGCAATCAGCTTATCCGCCTCTTTGGGTCCACGCAGCGCAACAATTCGTCGATCTTGGCTTCTAGCCGTTCGAAGCAGAGAATAACCGCCCCGCCTTCCGCTGGGTTCCGGCTTGGTCAGACGGCTGACATGGCACACCCATTCAGGGACATTCTGTATGAAAAAAACCCGCCACGCGGCGGGGTTTTTTGCACCTACTAAAAGTAACCAATCAGATCAGAACGCACCGAACAACATCAACACCACGATGAGGCTGAGCGGAACGCCTAGCAACCATAAAAGAATTGGCACGGTGTCCTCCTATTCCATGTTCGAAGCGACAACGCGCAACTTACAAAACCGGTTCCTCCTCCCGCTCCGGGGGCAGTCATGAACAATCCGTCATTTACATTACAGAGAGGACGAGCCGGAACAGTGTGTGCGGTAAAGGCGTTAGTTGAACGAAGGGCCAAGCAAGGGAGCAAGTAATGCCGTATCTGGATCGCACGACAGCTCGCGCTCTCGTCGAATCAGGCTATATGCCGCTCTCGGAATACATGGAGATGTTCGAGCCGCGGATGAGGCTGCAGGAACTGGCCTCGCCCAGTATCGCTCCCAATGACGAAAAGCAGGAGCGGCTTTTCATCAGCACGATGTTTGATCTGAAATAATTAGCGGATTCGATTGCGGAATGGGTCGCCATTTTTCGGAAACCGCGTTGCCTGCGGCGCGCATCGTGCGCGAAGTCCCTACGCGTATCCGATGTCGCCGCCAATAGGTTTCTTGTCGCTCTCTCGGCAGCGCTGATCGCCTAGCCGAGAGAGGGCCCGTCGCTGTGGCACGCGCCGGGGTGTCCGAAAGGCGAGGCGCATTTGCTGCAACCGGCACAAATCACCGCCACCCCCAATAATGCGATCATTGCCCCCGCCCGCAGCATTCCATCCTCCAGCTTCGCGTCATTATACAACGGATATAACACGCCATACAACACGAGACGGCATGGCGCCGTCCGCGGGCCAGATGACCAGCCGTTCATCCCCGGCGTTGCTTTCCCCCCACAGCCAAACCGGAACAGCCCGCCTCCGCTTGGCGTTGCCTTCCATTGGAGGGGTTGCACCCACAGGAGACGACCATGAAGCGATTATTGTTGATTTCCAGCGCGGTCGGGCTGTGCCTCGCGGCACCTGCCTTCGCGCAAGCCCCAACCGAGCAGGAGCAGTTGAACAGGCAAAAGGCTGCGCCACCCAGCACTTCAGCACCAGCAGCCCAATCCCAGGACCGTCAACGGTCAAACCAGCAGCAGATGGACCAGAGCGGCCAGGCCCAGCAGCGGCCTGCAACGGGCTCTCCCTCGCCCAGCGCACAGGCGCCCTCTAGCCAGGACCAGCGCGGACAGGCGCAAAACCAACAGCAGCCTTCCTCAGGTGCTCCCGCGTCGCCAATGCCCTCCGGTCAAGCACAATCCCCTCCTGCCGACCAAACGCAGCGTGGACAGGCGCAGAACCAGCGGGATCCCGCTGCCGACAGGAACAAGGCTCAGGCGCCCGCGGATCAGCAACAGCAGCGTTCGGCCAGTGACCGGAATCAGCCGGCGCAAAGCGGTCAGGCGCCTGCCGATCGACAACCGCAGCGTTCGGCCACCGACCGGAACCGGCCGGCGCAAGGCCAGGCCGATCGAAGACAATCGCAACAGGATATGCAGCGCCAGGATAGGCGCCAGGACGCGCAGACCTCCCGCTCGCAGACTTCCTCAAGGGATCGCGCCTCGGCGTCGCTCAACGTTGACATCAACGAGACGCAACGCACCAGGATCGCCTCGGCTATCAGCAGCGTCAATGTACGGCCTGTGAACGTGAACTTCCGGATAGCGACGGGTGTGGTCGTCCCGAGAACTGTCGTGCTGCACACGCTGCCGACAAACATTGTGGAGATCGTTCCGCAATTTCGCGGCTACAGCTACTTCGTGACCAACGAGCAGATCGTGATCGTTGAGCCGAGGCGGAAGACTGTTGTGGCTGTGCTTCCGGCCGGCGGTACCGCCCGGGCACAAGCCCCGGCGGCGCAGCCGCGCGAGCTTCACCGACCAACACCGTGAGGTCATTCGCAGCCGCGCATCGAGCCTGCGCAGCACGGCGACCGTCGGCTCAGCGCCTTCGCGCATCGTTGTGGAGGAGGAAGTGCCCGCCACCATCGAGCTGGAGGAATTTCCGGCCGAGATCGTGACGGAGGTGCCGGTGGTTCGGACCTATCGCTACTTCCGGCAGGATAATGACGTGTTCGTCGTCGATCCGGTGCAGCGCCGGGTGATCGAGATCATCCGGTAAGGCTGCCGGCAAAGTCCCGAAAACGATTACGCCGCCCGGATTTTGCCGGGCGGCGTTTTTGTTGTCGCCGCATCAGCGGCGCGCTTTATCCGTGCTGATTGTTCTCTCTGCGGATACGCAGCTCTTCTTCCGTCATGCCGATCCAGAGGCTCGGTCCGCGCTTGGCGGCCTCGACCGGGATGCGTTTGGAGGCCTTGGCACCGCGCGGGTAGCCGGCGATCTGCAACAGGTGTGCTTCTTCGTCACCGACGCTGCGGAACCAGTAGCGGGAATTCTCCGGCAGCTTGATGCCTTCATATTTGCCGAAGACGCCGAGGGATTTGTCGCCCGGCCCGTAAAATTCAATCCTGCCCTGCAGGACCATGTAAATCAGGTCCATGTTGGGGTGATAATGCAGATTGTTGTCGCCACCCTTGTTGAGGATCTGCACCGAGGCACGGCAGCTGTCGGTGCCGGCGAGCTTGACGTGGATTTTCTCGTTGGCCGGGATATCGACATCGGGCCGGGCGAAGACGAATTTTTCGATCTTCGATTCGGCTTCCTGGTGGAAGGCTTCTTTTTTCGCCTCGCCGCGCAGTTCCGTCGGATTTTCTTGTACCGCTTCAGCCATCATTTCCTCCCACACATTTGTGTCGTGTTCGGTTCACTATAACGGGCTTGCGCGCGGCAGGAAATAACAGTTCGGCGAGCGGAGAAGCCTACTCCGCGGCAGCCGCCGGCGGGGCGGCGGCGAACCGGAATATCGGCGCGGCCCGGCAGCGGGCGCTCTTCCATCCGAATGAGGCAGAGCAAGGCGGCGCCCAGCGTGGCCGCCGAGGCGGCAAACACCCAGCGGAACACCAGCGCGACCTCGGCGCCGCCGCCTGCGCCTTGCAGCAGGTCGAACAGCGCGCCGCCGCCGGATTTCAAATTGATGCCGCCGAGGATGATGGCGCCCAGGCCGGCGACGATGATGGCGGAAAACAACGCGCGGAAGAAATTCATGCTGCCGGTGGCGATGCCGAGCTGATGGCGCTGCACCGCGTTCTGCACCGCCACGGTGGCGACCGGATAAACCGTGCCAATGCCCGCGCCGACGACGCCGAGATGGATCAAGACCAGCAGCAGAGTTTGCTGCGGATTGATCGCGAGCGAGATCAGCGCAAGCACTGAAAGGCTCAACCCCACCAGCGGCACGCGCTTGTAGTGGTGAAAATATCCCAAACCGCGGCCGGCAACCAAGGCGCCGAAGTTCGAGAGGACCATCAACGGGATCAGCGCCAGGCCGGAAAGACTCGACGACAATCCCATCACCAGGTCGAAATAGAGCGGCACGAAGATGGTCAGCCCGATCAGACAGCTGATGTTGAACGCCGACAGCAGCGTTCCCATCCGCACCACCTGGTTCGACAAGATCGAGAGCGGCAGAAAGGGCTCCGGCGCGGTGCGCAGCCGCATGACGAAAAGAAACCAGAGCAATCCCGAGGCTGCCAGCAGCCCGATGATCGGCGCCGAGTTCCAGGGAAAGCGCACGCCCCCGGAGGTCAGCGCCAGGAGCAGCGACACCGCGGCCGCCATCATCAAGAGGCTGCCGATCACGTCGAGCTTGTGCGGGCGTGTCACGCTCGGCAGGTTCTTGAGTGCGGCGTTGCTCATCCAGAAAGCGAGCAGGCCGAGCGGAATATTGATCCAGAAAATCAGCGACCAGTGGAAGTATTGCGACAGGAAACCGCCGAGCAGCGGGCCGGATATCGCCGCGGTCATCCACATGAAGCTGAGATAGGCCTGATAGCGCCCGCGCTCTTTCGGCAGCACGATGTCGCCGACCACGGTCTGCGCCAGCGGCAGCAGCCCGCCGGCCCCGAGGCCCTGCAGGCCGCGCCCCAAAATCAGCATCAGCATGTTGGGCGCGAGCGCACAGGCGAGCGAGCCCGCCATGAATACCGTGATGGCGATCAGCATCATCGCCCGCCGGCCATACATGTCGGAGAGCTTGCCGTAGAGCGGCGTCACCGCGGTCGAGGTGAGCAGGTAAGCGGTGACGATCCAGGACAGATGCTCGATCGCGCCGAAATTGCGCCCGATGGTCGGCATCGCGGTCGCCACGATGGTCTGGTCGAGCGCGCCCAAAAACATCGCCAGCATGATGCCGAAAACGATGCGCCGGATTTCTGCGTGCGAGAGCGGCTTGTGACCGGCCCAATGGCTATGGGCGGAGCCGGCGGGCTTGCGCTTGCGCTTTTTGGCGGAGGAGGATTTGGCGGAAGTCATGCGGCGCCCTACATCGCGCGATGCGGCGGCGAATACAAGGAAGGCTGCGGCAGGGCAGCTATTCGCCGGCAACCCCCTGCCGCAGCGCAAACTGCGGCGATGCGACCCGCCTGGCCGGTTCCGGCTTGCCAAAGCCGCGCGTCTCGGCACAATCCCTGCGCAACCGCCGGTGTTCCGCGTCTTTGGAGGATTTGATGTCGAAAACTCTGCCCTTTGCTCTGCTTGCCGCCGCGTTGACCGGCGTCAGCCTGCCGGCTTCCGCCGCCGATTATTACGCCGGCAAGACCATCGAATGGACGGTCGGCAGCGACGCCGGCGGCGGCTACGACATCTATTCCCGCACCATCGCCCGGCATCTGCCGAAATACATCCCGGGCAGCCCCACGATCATTGTGAAAAACCTGCCGGGCGCGGGCTCCGGTAGAGCCGCCACCTACATCGCCACCGTGGCGCCGAAGGACGGCACTGCCATCGGCATGATCTTCCCGGGCGCCGTGGTCGGCCCGCTGCTGGAAGAGGGCCAGAAGCCGCAATACGATCCGACCAAATTCGTCTATCTCGCCACCGCCGATTCCGGCACGCGCGTCTGCGCCACTTACGCCACCTCGAAGGTCAAGAGCTTCGCCGACGCGCAGAAGCAGAAGGCCAACATGGGCGCGAGCGCCGCCGGCGGCTCCACCCGCGACTATGTCAACATGCTGCGCAAAGCGGCGGGCGCGCAGTTCGAGCTCGTCACTGGCTACAAAGGCACCGCCGAGATCGGCCTTGCGGTCGAACGTGGCGAGGTCGACGGCCTCTGCGGTTGGGACTGGTCGAGTCTGAAGTCGCAGAAATCCGACTGGCTGCGCGACAAGAAGCTCAATATTTTGGTGCAGACCGCGCTCGAGCCGGAGCCCGAGCTGACCAAGCTCGGCGTGCCGACGATGTGGGAGTTCATCAAGAAGGAGGACGACAAGAAGGCCGCCGAGCTGGTGGTGAGCCAGCAGGTGTTCGGCCGGCCTGTCATCGCCCCGCCCGGCACCACGCCTGACGCGGTGAAGATTTTGCGCGAGGGCTTGAGCAAAGTGCTGGCCGACAAGGACTTCCTTGCGGACGCTGAGAAGGCGAAGATCGACATCAATCCGCTCGATGGCGCCAAGGTGCAGGAGGTGGTGGAGAAGGCTTATGCCTCCCCGCCGGCCGTGGTCGCCCGCGCCAAGGAACTGATCAGGGAGTGACTGCGCTTCACATCGGACTTGTCATCGCCCTGCCTGCGGGAGAGGGTGCTTGATGTCCGGCCATCTCGCTTAGGCAGTGTATTACCTCCCTGATCGGGATTGCCGGGACAAGCCCGGCAATGACGAAGAAGAACAACGCCCTTGATTGAGAGGTTGCGATGCCTTCCAAATATCTGCCCTTCGCCCTCCTCCTCGCGCTCGCCGCCACCACTGCCCTCCCCGCCGCCGCTGCGGATTATTTCGCCGGCAAGACCATCGAATTCACCGTCGGCGCCGATGTCGGCGGCGGCTTTGACGTCTATGCCCGCACCATCGCCAAGCATCTGCCGCGTCACCTGCCCGGCAACCCGACCATCGTGGTGAAGAACATGCCGGGCGCCGGCTCCGGCAAGGCCGCGACCTATCTCGCCACCGCCGCGCCGAAGGACGGCACGGTCATCGGCGCGCTGATGCCGGGCGCGGTGATCGGCCCGCTGCTGGAGGACCGCGAGAAGCCGCAATACGACCCGACCAAGCTGGTCTATCTCGCCACCGCCGACAGCGTCACCCGCGTCTGCACCTCCTTCATCACCTCGAAGATCAAGACCTTCGAGGACGCGCAGCAGCAGAAGGGCGCGATGGGCGCGAGCGCGGCCGGCGGATCGAGCCGCGATTACGTCAACCTGGTGCGCAAGGCGGCGGGCGCGCAATTCGATCTCGTCTCCGGCTACAAGGGCTCGGCCGAAATGGCGCTGGCGATCGAGCGCGGCGAGGTCGACGGCATGTGCGGCTGGGACTGGCCGAGCCTGAAGGCGCAAAAGCCGGACTGGATCCGCGACAACAAGGTGAACATCCTGGCGCAATTCTCGCTCGAGCCCGATCCGGAGCTGACCAAGCGCGGCGTTCCGGAGATCTGGCGGTTCATCAAGAAGGAAGAGGACAGAAAGCCGGTGGAGCTCGTGCTCAGCCAGCAGGTGTTCGGCCGGCCCTATGTCGCCCCGCCCGGCACGCCGCCGGAGGCGGTGAAGCTGTTGCGCGACGCCTTCATCGCCACGCTGAAGGACAAGGAATTTCTGGCCGAGGCGGACAAGGCCAAGCTCGCGGTCAACGCGCTCGACGGCGCCAAAGTGCAGGAGGTGGTGAGCAGCATCTACGCCTCGCCGCCCGCGGTGGTGGAACGCGCGAAGGAATTGATCAGGGATTAACGGGCGTTACGAGGCCGTGCACCTCTTTCTTCGTCATGCCCGGGCTTGACCCGGGCATCCATCTTCTTGCGAAGAGAGCTGGATTGCCGGATCAAGTCCGGCAATGACGAGTAATCACAGATTCAATTTTCAAACGAGGCGCGCTTGCTTCTCCCTTCCCCTTGTGGGGAGGGAAGCTGCGAGCACGTCGACGTCTACGCAGCTGCGCAGCTTCCTGCGTGCGAGCAGCAGGGTGGGGTCTTCCTGCGTCACCCCACCCGGCTCGCGACAAGAGTTCTCGCCACCCTCCCCACGGGGAGAGGGATAAGCGCGTTCGCGGCGCGTCCTCGTCCTTTCCGATTCAAATTTTCAAACAGCCAAGCTTTCTCTTCGTCATGCCCGGGCTTGCCCGGGCATCTCGCTTAGGCGAGCAGTGCCTTCCTGATCGAGATGGCCGGAACAAGTCCGGCCATGACGAGCGATACCGATTCAATTTTCAAACAGCCAAGCGTCTTTCTTCTCCCTCTCCCCGGTGGGGAGAGGGTCGGGGTGAGGGGCGTTTGGGCCTAAGCTCGAGCTCGCAGTACGCCCTCACCCGCTCGCTCGCTTCGGCGACCCTCTCCCGCACGGGAGAGGGAAGAGCCGCGTCGTCTCGGCAGCCCCAATCATCCAGATGCAAATTTCAAGCAGCCAAGCGTCATCGGCCCGTGTTTTTGTCAGGCGACGGGTGCGCCTGTCTTCTTTCTTCCCCCTCATACCCGAGGGAGCGGAGCGCCGGCAGGCGCATCAACCATTCCACGCTTGCGAGGCGCGGCGCGCGTCTTGCGCCGTAGACAAGTTTACGCAGTCTGCGCAAACGTCCACGAGACACGCTCGCCTCTCGGCGCTCCACCGCGGCGATTTTGGCCGCCGGGACTGCTCCAACCATCACCCGGACCGACCTTTCGGCCTCCTGATCCCGCGGGCTTCCGCCTGCGTTCGTCCGGGGGCGATCTGCCAACTATGGCGAGCCCTCGTAGTAGGGCCAGGCAGCACCCCGAGGCTCCCGGAGATGGCTTGCGAGACCATCCGCAGGCGCCGCACCCGCTCCGCCAATCAAGACGCCTCTAGATGGCGCCCCCGGATGAGCAGGCAGCAACAGGATACAGAACTCCTCGAGGAAAACAGCCGGCCTGCAGGAGATGTCCCAGGATAAGTGCAAGAGCTTGTTTCTGTTCGGAAAAACCTGTGCATAGCGTGGGATAACAGCGCCCGAGCATTGCGTTAGCCGGTACTGTCCTAAGTCCGAGGCCACTGTCCTACTTAGGTTTTCGAAGTGTCCTGGTTTGTGTCCGCGAGTTAATTCGACTCGCTAAGTCCGGTAGCGTACTGTGGCGCATCACCGACTCGGCCCTGCGCCAGGCGTCGGTTGACTGAGAGACGCTATAGCGCTCCCGCCTGTATACACAGGGGAGGCTTCAATGTCTGAACTCCATACGCGTGCTATCCCCCAACCAATGTCGATCGAGACGCAGCGTTGTCCGCGCTGTTACGAACGGCTCACGTTGCGGCGCATAGAGCCTGAGGGTGAGGGGATTGATCGCCGCAGCTACCGCTGCAGCAAATGCCATCGTGAGCAAACTTTCCTTGTGAGGTTCCATGCCCGCTGATCCGTGCAAGGTAGGCCTCCTCAGTTGACCCGCCGTCTCCCACCTATGATTAAGGGGGCGTCCTAAGAACGTGCCTTCCTGTACCCGAAGGAAGGCGGAAGCTTTCTTGTTCCTGACCTTGATCCACGTGCGCGCTCGCCCTGACCTGTACGGCGCCGTCAACGCCTTCGACGATTGCCTCGTCCTGGCGGGCACCTCAACCGTTCACATCGACTCCCGTTTACTCAACACCGGAATGCCGCCGAGTTTACGCACGACCTCTTGGGCCTTCTCTGTGAAAATAAAATCTATGAACTTGTGAGCTGCTTTCGTTACGGTCGCGTCTCGGTAAATCAGTAAAAGCGTGACGGCGCTGGGATAGTTCGGATCGGTGGGGGAGATTCCATTCAGGCGCAGGACGGTGAACCGCTGATCCAAATCGCGGCTATAAGGCCCAAATCCAATTGCGCCTTCATTCTTCTGGACGGAATCAAAAGCCTCCTGTGTCGTCACAGCTATCTTCGACCGATTCTTATCGAACTGAAGCTCTTTCCAACCTGGTAACGTGTCTCGCAATACGGCAAGCGAGCTGTCAACTTCCTCACGACGAACCACTCGCACGCGAACGTCAGGACCACCGACCTCACTCCAATTCCTAACGGTCCCGCTGAAAATGCCGACGAGCTGTTCAACTAGTTAAGCTCGCTCACTTTCGCAGAAGGATGCGCGAAGAAAACCGTTGGCTGGCGAAAAATGGGTATGACGCGGAGACCGAAGCCCAGCTCATCTTCTTTTAGAGGCCGTGCGATTCGGCCAACAATCGCATTGCCCTGGCTAACTTCCCTAATGCCGCCGGCAGAATGAATGCTTGGCGGAACGTCGATCGCGATTTCAGGATTTTCGGAGGTGAAGGCAGCACCAACTGCCTTGAGAATCTCGGTGCCGTCTCCGGTGCCGACCACAGCCAGCTTTTCGGCGGCGGAGCAAGGCACCGCCGCCAAAGTGGAACATAGCGCGAGGGAAAACAGAGCCCGTTTCATCGTTAATACCCATTTGGTGATCGAGATGACTATTACGGCGAAGGAGGTTACGGACTTTGCACGAGACGACATTCACGATTTGAGGCAAATCTTAATTATCTCGTCGGTCGAGACGTCACGTAAAAATGCGGCGCCGACGTGCTGCGGGGTGGGCTAGAACGTGCCCTCTTTAACCCGCGTATAGGCGGGGGCTTCCTTGTTCCTCACCTTAATCCACGTCCTGGCCCGGCCCGAGCGATAAGGCGTGGCGGCCTCTCTGTCACCCTCTCAGGCAAAGGGTGGCAGCTCCACTAGGGTTCCGATCAATCGCAACAGTGCTTGTTGTTCGGGCCCCTTCCCGCTGCGCAGGAACTCGCCCAATTCCACGTGGGATAGCCGACCACCAGACGGAGCGTTGGGCTGGTGAATAATGAAAGCATGACCGTCCTGCGGCTCGCGACCGAGGAACCACGAATCCCCATTTGGGCTACGATATATCTCCCGCCTGTCTGGCATAGGTTCTCCTGCTTCGGTCGAACATACAGCAGGCGGTGAATTGGCGCGAGGCCGGGCCACCTGGATCGCCGGAAGATGGGCATAAGCTTATCGCCACGCTTCAGTCGATCAAAAACGACCCCTACTAAGGCGTCCTAATTTCCCTCTGCGGGTGTCCGCCGGGAGCGGGTAGTGGGTACAGTTTTCAATAAAGGCAAACTTAACTCTTCACACAGATTTGCCTAACGTTTTGAGCCTAAATGTAGGCAAGGTCGCGAATGACCTCTGCCGATCAGTACCGCGTAAAGGCAGCCGAGTTTTTGGCCCGGGCTCATTGGGAGCCGAACCCGCACCTGCAGCTTGAATATACATCGATGGCGCAGAGCTATCTTGATTTGGCTATTCTCGCCGACCAAAACGACCAAAATGACGTGGTGTATGAGACGCCCAAACGCCCCTAGTGGGCGATCTTCGCCCTTGGCGCTCTGCGCTCATAAAGCCAAGCCCTGTAACTCCTGCCTGATCCACTTGGCCGCATCGGGTGTCCTAGTTTGTCTCTGAGAGTGTCCTAATTACCGGCAGATTAGGACAGGACCGAGTTAGCCGTTAGACCTCGCTTTCGGCTCCACTCGCGGACTGCAGACTTGCAGCGATTTTTCTCAATCGCTCAAGCGCCGCTTGCAGCTTTCGACGATCTCGCTGCGAGTTCATCCGGGAGGCTGCCCACCGCCTCCTGCAGCTTGGCGCCGTCGAGCGCGTTGACCTTAATGATTTCGTCGCTTGTTACTCTGCGGACAACCGTCGCAAGCGCAAGGAGACGGACCGTTTCCGAAATTCGGCTATGCCGATCTGATCAGCTAACAAAACTGATCTCGATTTTTTTGGCTCAAACAAGCTCGCCCGATGATCCCGATCTGTTGCCGCCTCACGACGCTATCCGCACGCCAACGACGCGGCAAGTTTCGACATATTGCTACGCCTCCTTCCTCCCCTTCGGCACCCTGCCCGGCCACTTGACGATGTGATCCTCCAGCTCGCTGTCGGGGATTTGCTCCTCGGAGAATCGCACGCGCCCGCGCACCGAGACGCCGGCGGCGTGCACGCTCTCCGGATCGCCCGACACCAGCGGATGCCACCAGTAGAGATCGCGCCCCTCGGCGACCAGCTTGTAGCCGCAGGTCGGCGGCAGCCAGCTGATCGCGCGCACATTCTCCGGCGTCAGCCGCACGCAATCCTCCACCTGCGCGCTGCGGTTGGCATAGTCGCGGCAGCGGCAGGCCTCCCCGTCCAGCAGGCGGCAGCCGACATGGGTGAAGTGGATCTCGCCGGTGTCGTCGTCCTCCAGCTTCGACAGGCAGCAGCGGCCGCAGCCGTCGCACAGGCTTTCCCATTCGGAATCCGTCATCTGCTCCAATGACTTGGTTTTCCAGAAGGGCGGGTCGGCGGTGGTCATGGGCCGTCTTCTACGCGCTTTGGGGCGGATTCCCCATACCCCCTCCCGCCCTTTTTCGCCCTCCCCGTTAGGGGGAGGGGCGGGATGGGGGCGCGTTCCCCGCCCGTTACGGGGGACGGGTCGGACCGGGTAGCTCAGCGTCAGTCGTAAGCCCCAGCCCCGACCTCCTCCGGGGGAGAAACGCCCAGGCCTGGGTTCAAGGCGCGGAACCGCTCCGCCCGCGCCCCCTCCCCTACCCTCCCCCTAAACGGGGGAGGGCGCGACAACCGTCGCCATCCAGCCGGAACCGATCCTTCACCCTAAGCATTTGCCGCATTGGCCCAAAGCGCCCCGGATCGGCTAGAACAAGCGGCAGAATCCGGTGCGGCGACGCCATAGGGCCGCCGCCTTTATGGCCCCACATCCCGGCCAGCCAAAGAGACGCCCAAGAGAGCCCAAGGACGCCCTTGTCCGACCAGCTTTCCCAAGCCTGACGACTGGAAGCCGAAGGTCGACGAACCGCCTGCTCGACGTCGACGCCCGCGTCGACAGCTTCATGTTCCAGGCCGGCCGGTTTCTGCGCGAGGCCTATGAGCGCTTCTCCATCTTCATGGACCGCTTCCATGTCGCCGGCTGGAAGCGCGGCTTGGTCGAGCTGACCTCGGAAGGCGCGACGCTCGGCGCCGGCGGCCTCGTGCTGATGCTCACGCTCGCCTTGCCCGCCTTCCAGGAAACCTCCGACGACGACTGGCTGAAGAAGTCCGAGCTCGCGATGACCATCCTCGACCGCTACGGCAACGAGGTCGGCTCGCGCGGCATCAAGCACAACGACTCCGTCCCGCTCGACCAATTCCCCGATCACCTGGTCAAGGCGGTGCTCGCCACCGAGGACCGGCGCTTCTACGAGCATTTCGGCATCGACATCCCCGGCACCTTCCGCGCGCTGCTGATCAATGCGCGCGCCGGCGGCGTGGTGCAGGGCGGCTCCTCGCTCAGCCAGCAGCTCGCCAAGAACCTGTTCCTCAACAACGAGCGCACGATCGAGCGCAAGGTGAAGGAAGCCTTCCTCGCGATCTGGCTGGAGACGCGGCTGACCAAGAACGAGATCCTGAAGCTCTATCTCGACCGCGCCTATATGGGCGGCGGCGCCTTCGGCGTCGACGCGGCCGCGCAGTATTACTTCAACAAATCCGCGCGCGACGTGAACCTCGCCGAAGCCGCCATGCTGGCCGGGCTGTTCAAGGCGCCGACCCGCTTCGCCCCGCATGTCAACCTGCCGGCCGCGCGCGCGCGCGCCAATACCGTGCTCGACAACCTGGTCGAGGCCGGCTTCATGACCGAAGGCCAGGTGTTCGGCGCCCGCCGCACGCCCGCCAGCGCGGTCGACCGCCGCGACGAGCACTCGCCGAACTATTATCTCGACTGGGCCTATGACGAGATGCGCAAGCTGGTCGAGACTTTCCCGAAGTCGATGACCGAGCGCGTCTTCATCGTGCGCACCGCGCTCGACGTCAACCTGCAGCGCGAGGCGGAAAACGCCATCGAGAATGCGCTGCGCCAGCACGGCAAGGAATACGGCGCCTCGCAGGCCGGCACCGTGATCATGGAAATCGACGGCGCGGTGCGCGCCATGGTCGGCGGCCGCGACTACGGCGTCAGCCAGTTCAACCGCACCACCGACGCGCTGCGCCAGCCCGGCTCCTCGTTCAAGCCCTATGTCTATGCCGCGGCGCTGATGAGCGGAAAATTCAAGCCGACCTCGACGGTGGTGGATTCGCCGGTCTGCATCGGCAACTGGTGCCCGCATAACTACAGCAACAGCTATTCCGGATCGATGTCGCTCACCTCCGCGCTCACGCGTTCGATCAACACCATCGCGGTGAAGCTCTCGATCGCCATCGGCGACGGCAATCCGCAAGGCCGGCCGGCAGAAGATCGTCAGGCTCGCCAAGGCCATGGGCCTGCGCACGCCGCTGCCCGACTCCACCTCGCTGCCGATCGGCGCCGCCGAAGTCACCATCCTCGATCATGTCGGCGCCTATGCCACCTTCCCCAATCTCGGCAAGGCGGTCACCCCGCATGCCATCCTGGAAGTGCGCACCGGCAACGGCGAGGTGATCTGGCGCTTCGACCGCGACGGGCCGAAGCCGCGGCAGGTGATGCCCGAACAGGTCGCCCGCGACATGAACTTCATGATGAACAAGGTGGTGGAGGAAGGCACCGGCAAGCGCGCGCTGCTCGACGGCATCAAGGTCGCGGGCAAGACCGGCACCACCAACGCCTTCCGCGACGCCTGGTTCGTGGCCTTTACCGGCAATTACGTCGGCGGCATCTGGATGGGCAACGACGATTACCAGTCCGACCAAGCGAATGACCGGCGGCACGCTGCCGGCGCAGACCTGGGGCCAGATCATGGCCTATGCGCATCAGGGCATCGAACTAAAGCCGCTGATCGGCGCCGCGCCGACTCCGCCGCCGCCGCGGCCGCAGGCCATGGTCGCCGCCGCGCCCGCCCCCGCGGCGGCGCGGCCGACGCTGCTGACCAAGAATGCCGCCGGCATCCTGGTGCGGATCGAGCGCATGATGGACGACGCGCGCAACGCGATGCCGCCGACGCGGCGTTTCCGCGATCGACGGCCCGCGCGCGCCGGCCGCGCAAAAGCCCGGCTCCTTTGCCGCCGCCGGCCCGCGCGCACCCGGCGCCGCCGTGCAGGGCAATTGATCCTTCCTGTCGCTTTTGCGTCTTCCATCTCGCTCGCCATCTGGGATCTGAACGGTGCGGTTTTTCTTCGGAACTCTGTTTGCTTTCGCCGTCGCGGCCGCCGTCGGCCTCGGCACCACCTGGCTGTCGCTGTCGCGCGGCTCGGCCTTCGGCGCGGTTTCCATCGGGGCCTGGACCGCCTGGCCGCGCACCGGAACGGTCGGCATCGATCCTTATGCGCGCGCGATGATCGCGCGCTCCGGCGAATTGCCGATCGGCGTCGGTGACGGCGTCGCCTTCTATGCCCAGGCGGACGACCAGGGACAAAACTTTCGACGGGCGCTGCGACGTCGATATCAGCGGCATCACGCCGACCGCCCGCTTCTGGACGCTCACGCTGTATGACCCGGAAGGAAAGCTGGTCGCCAATTCGATCAACCGCTACGGCTTCACCAGCCAGGAAATCATCCGCATCGAGCGACGGCAGCTTCACCATCCGCGATCGGCGCCGCGCGCACGCTACGGCAACTGGCTGCCGACCGGCGGCGTCGGAGCGTTACATCCTGGTGCTGCGCCTCTATGACACGCCGGTGGGCGTGGCCACGCGCGCCGGGCGCGAAGCGCCGATGCCCGCGATCACCGCGAGGGACTGCGCATGACGCGGTGGCTGCTATGGCTGTTGGGCGGCGTTCTTCTCGGCGGCATCGTGCATCTGGCCACGCGTGCTCTGGCTGCCGCGCACGGCGACGCAGGACGCCTATTCCCGGCTGGTTCCGGTGACGCCGGTCAATGCGGTGACCACGCTGCCGGAGCCTTCGCCCGACAAGATGCTCCTGCCCTATATGGATCCCGCCTTCGCGACCGCGGTCTGCCGTTACGATCTTTCGCAAGGCCCGCTGCAGCTCTCGCTCAATGTCAGCCAGGCCTATACCTCGGTGTCCTTCTATACCCGCTACGGCCGCGCCTATTACGCCATCAACGACCGCGCCGCCGGCCGGCGCATGATCGAGCTCGAGCTGATGACCGAGCAGCAGCACAACGAGATGCCGGAAGAGGAAGACGTGACGGCAGCCGACCGGCTGATCGTGGAATTGCCGACGGCGACCGGCATCATCGTGATGAAAGCCCTGGCGCCGGAGCCCGGCTTGATGCCGATGGCGCGCGACGCGCTGGCCACCGGCCGCTGCCGCCCGCAGTCCTAGCGCCCGCGGATATCGGCGCACCGCGGGTAGCGGCACTTTGAAAGCCCCCGCTTCAGGCGCGGGAAGCCGGCCGCTTGCGTCGGCGCATGGCTCGGACGAGCGTTGCGCGGTTCGGTTGCTGTCTCCGCTTCGCGCTCGATCCGCACCACCGGAAGAATGATGACCCTCGCAGCTTCACCCGGCGCTGTCGCGGTCCGAGCGTTACGCCAAACATCAGGGAACCTGATGACCAGTCCCATATGGCTTCTCCCCCAACCCCTGCAGCCTGGCGCTGGCAATTCAGCGGGCCGCGAGACATTAAGAAGCCGGGATGGTTAATGCTCCTTTAATCGGACGCCTCGAAAGCGGGATTATCGGACGATGTTGTCGAGGAAATGCCGGCCGGTGCGATCTTCCACCTCCACGATCCAGACGTCCGGATCGAAGCGGATCTGGCGCGTGAGATAGGCTTCCACATCCGCTTCAGGCGCGGGCTGCGCCGGCAGGCCGGGACTGAAGGCGCGATCGCGCCGGATGCGAATCCTCGAACGCGGTCTGCGGCGCCGGGCCGTAAATTTCGGCGGAGCCGTCGAGGCGGTTGAGCTTGATGAAGATCGCGCCCGCTTCCTCGGCGCCGCGCCGGCGCACCGCGGCGAAAGCGCCCTCCGCCTGGCAGCGGCGGATATAGGCGGCAACCCAAATCCCGGATTTCAGGCGCATCGGCGAGATATGCCGCTATCCCGCCCGGCAGGCAACCGCGCGCGATCTGCGCCCCAACAAGCCGCGCATGATCTGATCCGAAAACCGGTTCCCACTTTTCGGGATCATGCGCTAGAGCGGGCCGCCCTTCATGGCCGAGAGTTCGCGCGTCAACCGCTCCGATATCTGGCCGGTGACCGGCAGCCTGCGCTCGCGCTCGAATTTCTCGATCGCCGCTCTGGTCTCCGGACCAAGGGTGCCGGTCGGCTTGATCTGGCCATAACCGAATTCCGCGAGCGCGCGCTGCACCGCGGCCGTCCGGTTCGACGGTTCGAGCAATTCGGCGATGGGATCGGCACGGTTGTCGCCGCGTGGCGCGGCGGCGGTTTTCACCGGCGCGGCCGGCAGCGTCGCCGCGGGCAGACGCGCGCTCGCCTGCGGTTTGGACGGCGGCATGGGAATGCTGCCGGTCGTCCGGCGCGGCAGGTTGCCCCACTTCGGTAAAGATCGGCGCCGGATGCCGGCCGCTTTGCAGGAAGAGCGCATTGACGAGGATAAATGCCAGCCCCCGCCGCCGCCAGGCCGAGGCACACGGCATCCTGCGGCCGCCGCGGCAGCCAGTTGCGCAAAAATCCGCGCAGCGGCGCGTCATCGTCCATAACATCTCTGCGCGAGGGAGCGCGGTAAGTCGTGCTACGCAATTTTCTTCACCCGGGGATCATCTGTGATTGGTTCGATGAAGAGCCGGCGAAACGGCGCGAGGCGGCTCGGACTTGTGCACGCGCTCGCCGTCGATCGGCAGACGCACGATCACGCGCGTGCCTTTGCCGACACGGCTGCGGATTTCAATGTCGCCGCCATGCAGTTTCACCAAGCCTTTGACAATGGAGAGACCGAGCCCGGTGCCTTCGTGCCGCCGCTCGTAGCAATCTCCGGCCTGGAAGAAGGGCTCGCCGACGCGGGGTAGATCCACCTCTGCAATGCCGGCCCCGTTATCTGCCACTTCGAACATGACGAACGCGCCTTCACCGGCCGCTTTGATACTGATGCGGCCGCCGCGCTCGGTAAATTTGATGGCGTTGGAGAGCAGGTTCAGCAGGATCTGATTCACCGCACGCTTATCGGCGAGTATTTCGGGCATGTCCGGCTCGATCTGCCGCTCCAGCGCAATGCCAGCCTGACTCGCCTTCAACGCCATCAGGTCGCAACAGTTGGCAACGGCCTGCGCCGGCGCAAAGGTGTCGCGGGTGATCTCGAAAATTCCAGCCTCGATCTTTGACATGTCGAGAATTCCGTTGACGATCGAAAGCAGGTGGCGACCGGACTCGTTGATCAGTTCGCGCATATTCCTCCCGGCGCGCGGCATCGAGTGCCACCGGCGCTTCCTTCGACAGCAGTTCAGAAAAGCCGATGATGACATTGAGCGGCGTACGCAACTCGTGGCTCATGGTGGCGACGAAGCGCGACTTAGCGGCGCTGACGCGCTCAGCTTCCGCGCGCGCCTCCGCCAAAACCTGCTCCTGCGCCTTGCGCTCGCTGATGTCGCGCAGCACCGCAACGACATCGCGCCGCTCGTCGATTGTCTCGGTCGCTGCCGCGTCAATCGGGCGGCAGCGCATCTCGATCCAGAGGAAACGGATTTCACTTGGCCGGGCGTCTTCCGGCGCGCTGCGCCGTACCCGGAATTCAACCGTCGTAATCGTCCCGTCGGCGGCGGCGCTCGGCCAGCGCCGTCAGGTAGGCCGGCCGATCGGCCACATGCACCCGATCGAATAGGCCATGGCCCAGCAGGTCGCGTATTTTGGCGCCGAACAGCGGCTCGGCTGCGGGCGAGATCGACAGTACTGCGCCGTTGCGGCCGTGCCGGGTAATGACATCGGTCATGTGGCGGACGAGCCACTGATAACCCTCGCCTTCGGTATAGCGGAGCCAAAAGCTGGTGCGCGCGAGCGCTTCACCGCCAAGCGCGACACCGGTGGCATAGAGAGCGGCGGATATGATGCCCAAAGCAGGCCAGCATCGAGCTATCCGACAGGTTCGGCCTCGGGCAGCAGTTTGGTGATGCCAAGCGCAAATAAAAAAACGGTGGCGCCGAGCGCAAAAACTGCCGCTGCCGCAACCACGCGGCGGGAGGCCGATAGCGCTGCCTCGAGCGGCACGATCACCAGCCAGACCGCTGCGAAGGAAGCAAGCCCACCGCTATTGAACGCCACGGCCGTCACCAGGCCGGTGAGCGCGAGCGAGGACAGCATATGCGCGCCCTCGTAATGGCCGGTGCGCGAAAGGAAATAGGCGACCAAAATCGGCGCGACCAGCCAGGCGACGATCACGATCTCGATCGCGCTCGGAATTCCCCGCAGGGTGAGATAAACGGGAAACGCCGCCAGCGCCGCGAAGCTGCCGAGCAGGCGCGGCGCGATGAAGGCGCGGTGCCGCGCCGCCGCCAAGGCGTCCTGGCGCGCCGTCGGATGCACCAAAGCATCGATATAATCGCGTACGGGCGCGAGGATGTTCACAATTTCCAGGCACGCCTGTAGGCCAGACGCGCTCCCTTTAGTCACGCGGGATCGTGTCAGAGGCCACTTAAATCAAAGCTAAAAGCTCGCCTCCGGGGCACCGTCTTGGGCTCGGTATCTCGCCCTGGGAGTGCGGAAGTGGCGCTATTTCATCGCCATGGTGAATGGTTTGTTGCCGAATGGAAGCCGCGCGCCCACTTCGTGGAATCGTCTTGGAATTCCAAGGCTGTTCCCGGCATGCGTCCAATTTTACGCAAATCTGCGGCTTATTCGCCTTGAATATGCACAAAAACCGGCTCGTTCTCGGAACCGGCCCTTCAAGGCTTCCTGGTTAGGTTTCAACTCAAATGCGCTGAAAAAGCGCCTATGAGCCAAAGGGACGGCCATGTTTTTTCTCATTCGCGCGGCGTTTTGGCTGAGCATAGTCATTATCCTGCTCCCGACCGGGTCGCAGCAGCCCAAATCCGTACCGGCCCTGGAACCTGCGGAAGCAATTTCCGCCGCGTCGGCAGCGGTGTCTGACCTGCGGCAATTCTGCGCCCGCCAGCCGGAAGCCTGCACGGTGGGCTCACAGGCCGCGGTGGCCTTCGGTTACAAGGCGCAAGCCGGCGCGAAGATGCTGTATGATTTCTTGACGGACGCCCTGGCTCCCGCGGAGACCGGCTCAGTCGCTCAGGGCCAGTACGCGCAAGCGCGAAGCGAGCGCGAACTCGCAGGATACTCTCTTGCCGACCGATCTCACACCGGCCTGGCGCAGCCCGCTGCCGCGTCCGGATCCGCGCGGCAAGCATTCCGCCTAGGCTTAATCTTCCGCGAATTCCGCCCCGTAACGCCTGTTTGACGACCTCGCTTGCAGCTTTTTTGCGGCGCTGGCGGCACACGCATCCTATATAGTGCGTAGCCGCTATTTGTTTGCAGCCCGCACATGCCATTGACGATAGACGAGATCACTGAAAATTTTTCGCTCCTCGATGATTGGGACGACCGCTACCGCTATGTCATCGAGCTCGGGCGCAGCCTGCCGCCGTTCCCGGAAGAGGCGCGCACGCAAAGCAACAAGGTTCAGGGCTGCGCCAGTCAGGTTTGGCTGACCACCAGGATGCAGCCGAACGGCGCACATGGGCCGGTGATGACCTTCCTTGCCGACAGCGACGCCCATATCGTGCGCGGGCTGATTGCGATCCTGTTTGCGCTTTATTCCGGAAAGGCGGCACGCGACATTCTTTCGATCGACGCGCTGGGGGTGTTCGACCGGCTCGGCCTGCGCGAAAATCTTACGCCGCAGCGCTCAAACGGGCTGCGCTCCATGGTCGAGCGCATCCGTTCCGAGGCCAATGCCGCGCTTGCGGCCGTTGACTAGCCGTCATCTCCATCGTCATGCCCGCGAAGGCCTAGGGCGCGTACTCATAAATCCGGTTCTGCAAACCGCCGCTGATGCCCGCTGCGCGCCCAAAGCGCGCGACTTGTTGCGAAGCCGCGAAATGTCGCGATGGGCCATCAGCGGACATGCCCATTTACGCGATGCTTCGACGGTTTGTTTATGCCATCCATTATTGCTTCGAGCTTCGATGCCAAGGCTCTTACGGTGCCCGCGAGCCGTGCCGTGCGGCTTTGAGCGTCTGGTTGAGTGAGTGTGAGGGTGGAACCTGTCGAGCCGTATCGGTACGTCTGCCAAATCCCAGCACTTGCGCCATGCAGCCTGACGCACCCACGCTCTGGAAACATGGATCAAGCAGTCAGTCCGGCTTTACGCAGCCCCTCTAGGAAGTGTTTCATCGGCTTAGAAGTGTAGGGCACCCATTGCTTGATCCACGCAAGCGAAACGTCCGGATGCAATTGTCGCAGCGTGTTCATCGCAGCCTTCGCTTCTTTGATTTGTCCCGCCTGCGCCAAAGCTGCGCATAGGACGCGATGCCCGCCGAGAATCCCCGGCCGCAGTTCCACCGCCCGCCGCGCCCACTTAATGGCCTCGGAATACCGTCCTGCGAAATAATGAGCGGCTCCGTACGCCGGAAGAGAAAAAGCCATTCAGCGGATCGCGCGGGCTCATCCGCATCGCTTCCTCGAAACGGCATAAGGCTTCCTCCGACTGGCCATCGAAAACTAGAGTCCAACCGATATAGCCGTGGGCAGCGGCGAAATTCGGGTTGAGATCGAGCGCGGCTTGAAAATGACGGACCGCCGCGTCT
Organism: uncultured Alphaproteobacteria bacterium; assembly: GCA_963728585.1. GTDB lineage: Bacteria > Pseudomonadota > Alphaproteobacteria > Rhizobiales > Xanthobacteraceae > CANKHA01. The sequence continues at coordinate 250,747 of CAVSLB010000019.1, read as the reverse complement.
GTCTCACGGTCCCGTCAGGGCGAGATAGCCGAGCGCCATTTGCGCCCACGGGTCGCTGTCATCCAATTCGGCCGCGCGATGCGCAAGACGCGTGGCGAACTCTCGATCGCCTCCGCCGGACACCCATCCCACGTAAGTTGAGACCAGAAGTGCGAAAGATAGCGTACTGTGCGCTGGCGCGTAGTTCGGATAACGTTCAACGGCTTGGCGCAAAATTGTAATTGCTGCGGCACTTTCCGCTGCGGTCAGTTTCCAAAAATGCGACAGCGCGCGGGCAACAAGATCCCATGCATTCAAATCATCGATCGACCGCGTTTCGGCGCGCGTGCCCTCGGCCGCGAGAAGTTTCGGTTCGATTGCAGCCGTAACGCTCGCTGTGATCCCGTCTTGCAGCGCGAAGATTTCGGTCAGCTCACGATCATATCGTTCCGCCCAGATGTGATTGCCAGTCATCGCATCCAGGAGCTGACTGGTGATGCGCACCCGCTGTCCGCTCTTGCGCACGCTTCCCTCGAGAACGTAACGGACCCCAAGATCGCGACCGACCTGCTTCACGTCCACGGCTTGGCCCTTGTAGGCAAAAGTCGAATTGCGGGCGATGACGAAGAACCAGCGCAGACGCGACAATGCGGTAATGATGTCTTCGGTGATCCCGTCGCTGAAATATTCCTGCTCGGGATCGCCCGACATATTGGTGAAGGGCAGAACCGCGATCGACGGCTTGTCGGGGAGCCGCAGCGCCGTCGCGCTCAGTGAAGCCGTCGCAGATCGATCCGCCGGCGTAGCCGGCTTTACTCCACTTGGATCGACCGCGCTTGCGTTTTCCCGAACTTCGCCCGACGAAGCGAATGCCCTTGCGGGCAATGGTGCGTATCAATCGCTGATCATCGCCGCTGTCGCCGATCGCCTGACGGGCGCTGGTGATCCTGCTGGTGAGGGTGGAATCCGAGACGATGCGGCCATTCCACACATGCGCGATCATGTCATCCTTGCTGACCACGCGCTCGCGATTGCGGATGAGGTATTGCAGAAGATCGAGGACCTGCGGCTCGACGGCGACAAGATCGGCTCCGTACCGCAATTCCTGCCGGTCTAAATCAAGCGAATAATTTTCGAATGCATAGATCAAGCCGCTTGCCTCCGCCGCCATTATACCAGCGCGGGGGCGTGAAATCGGGAAAATCCCGACGGAAAATAGGGGCAAATTCGACGACAAATCAGGCGGTCCTCAAAGACGGTGCGGCGCGCACATGTCATTGATCCGCTCGCCTGGATGGAGACGACGTCTGCTGCGACAGCATGTACCAGAACGATTTCTCCATCGGATCCGAATGAGTGGCGAAATCGCCATGCACAAATACAGGCAATATTTAGGGAGAAGCGAAATGATCGATAGCAAATGGACCCTTGTTGCGGTCGCCATTGGAATGTTCGCGGCTGGTTTTGTGATGGGCGGCGAGGCCGCGATGTCGGCAGCACATGCGCAAACGGCGACTTGAGTGTTCGAACTCAGGACTTACACGGCCCAGCCCGGGAAGTTCGAGGCGATGAAGGGACGGTTCAAAGAGCACATCGTGCCCACGATGTTCCCGAAGTACAACATGACATTGGTCGGTTTCTGGACCGCTATTGACGCGCCGTTTTCCGAGAACACGCTGGTGTACATACTCGCGCACCCCAGCCGTGAGGCGGCACAGGCAAACTGGGATGCCTTCCGCGCCGGTCCCGAGCGGGCGAAGGTCTGGGCGGAAACGGAGAAGGATGGTCCGATCAACCTGAAAGTGGAATCGGTGTTCCTCAACCCGATCGACTTTTCGCCCATCAAGTAAAAACTGATCTGAGGGAGAAGCAGGAGCACCTGAGTGCTCCTGCTTGCAAGACCTGCACCGCCATACTCGGCATACATGAAGCGACTAAGCGAGCTGCGCTGGATAAGAAGAGATGAAAACGAATGGTCCATGCCGCTCCGGGCTATCGGAGATAGTGTTTCGTGAATTGTCTCTTGGGCACCCAAGTTTCGTGCTCCGCTACCCTTCCGGCAGCATGGGTACCGATGTACGCTCCTGACACGGACATTGAGTTTGTCCGCGAGCAGCCAATGGGACGTGCCGAAGTCCTGTTTTGTAGCGGCAGCGCCTATGCCGTCGGCAGGCATCGTACCGACGTGTGTGCTTGCGGGTACATCAATCAAAAGATCAGGGAGGAATACAATGAATTGACGTCACATTCTCAGTCTTTCGGTGATCACGGCGTTGGGACTTGCCTTACTGCCGGGCAGCGCCCTTGCTCAGCAAAAGTCGCTCAAGGAGCAACTCGTCGGAACATGGACGTTAGTGTCGGTGGTGAACATCCGGCCCGACGGCACCAAGTTTGATCCCACCGATGGCAAGGCGTTGGGCTTAATGATGTACGACGGTAACTCCAATTTTTCTTTCCTTAACATCCGCTCCGATATCCCCAAGCTAGCATCCAACAATCGGCAAAAGGGTACCACGGATGAATATAAGGCCGTGGCCGAGGGCGTTCTCTCATATTTCGGTCGATATTCGATCGATGAGGCTGGCAAGTTCCTCATTCAACATGTCGTCAGTAGCTCATTCCCGAATTTTAACGGTGCGGACCGGAAGTGGTCCATTACGATTTCGGGTGAAGAGCTGACATTGGCCAGTCAGGCCGCCGCGGCCGGTGGCTCAAACGAGTTGAAATGGAAGCGCGTCAAGTAGGCGCGTCACCGCTGCTGCGTCGTGGAATGTCCGTTAAGATGCACAGTCGCCAAACGACACAGCGTAGACGATAAAACCCTGGGCTATTTTCCGGGGTTTTGTTTATGACGTTCACTCCGAATGTCCGTTTCGGGTCATTCTGAGACCAAGGGCGATGACCGCGTCATGTCCGTTCGAACTCACTGAACGGAAGTCGCCGAGCTTATTTCCGATCTGCTCAGGTAGCGGACGATTTACAGCCGCTGCGGAACGTCCCTTCCGGGCCAACACCGGAAATTGGAGCTTTCCCCCTTTCTTACACAGGAGTACATGCGGTATCGTTGCCAATAGCTGCTCCAGTGCGGGACGTGCCGAAGTCTTCGTCTACGGGTAACCAGCAGCAATGGTGCGCCCTCGGCAGGCATTACACTCAACAGACATCATCTTCTACATTACGTGCGCTCGCATGTTCTCTGCGCGCGCGTCAGGATTGTTTCAGGTACCAAATGGAGGAATACAATGAAACGACGTCACACTCTCAGTCTTTCAGTGATCACGGCGTTGGGACTTGCCTTGCTGCCTACAAGCGCCGTCGCTCAGGAAAAGTCGTTGAAAGAGCAACTCGCGGGAACTTGGACGCTGGTCTCCATTGACCAAACGGACAAGGACGGCAAGAAGCAGCAAATCTTTGGTCCTAATCCGAAAGGCATCCAGGTACTCGACGCCAGCGGGAAATACTCTCAAATCATCGTGCGGCCTGACCGTCCGAAATTCAAAGTCAACAACCGCCTGGAGGGCACGCCGGAGGAAAACAAGGCGGCGGTGCACGGAACCACCGCTACGTTCGGCACTTGGTCGGTCGACGAGGCGAGCAAGACTCTCACCGTGCGCAATGAGGGCGGCTTGTTCCCGAACCAGGAGGGAACGGATTCGAAACGCACTGTCAGCGTGTCAGGGGATGAACTGAAAGTCAGCAACCCGGCAACGGGCAGCGGTTTGAAATCCGACACCGTGTGGCGGCGAGCCAAGTAGGCGCACCGTAATTGCGACCACCTCTCGCCCTGCTCGGCTTTGGCCGGGCGGGGCTTTTGCTCTCTGTATCTTGCTGTCGACGTAATCAATCCCGACGAGACACGTCCGCACCCCCGCATGTCGGCTCAGGGTCATTTTCGACCGAGACGGGGTCAGCGGCAGCCCGGCCATGTCGACTGTGCATCCGAAAGCGGAAGCAAAGCAGCGATCAGGCAACGTAGGGGCTTGGTTTGCTATTTTCGGCGGCGGCGCTGCTGACCCAGCCCCATGTCCCTGGCGAGCTTGGAGCGCGCGGCGGCATAGTTCGGCGCCACCATCGGGTAGTCGGACGGCAGACCCCATTTTTCACGATACTGTTCCGGCGTCATGTTGTACTGCGTGCGCAGGTGGCGCTTGAGCGATTTGAATTTCTTGCCGTCTTCCAAACAGACGAGATAGTCGGGGGTGATCGACTTCTTCGGAGATACCGCCGGCTTCAGCGGTTCGGCCGGCTGCTCCTTCGTGCCTGACGAAACGCGCAGCAGCGCGGAATGGATCTGATTGATCAGGGCTGGAATGTCGCCCGCCGCGACCGAATTGTTGCTCACGAAGGCGGACACGATACCGGCCGTGAGCTCGATGAAATTGCTGGTCCCTGGATTATCGGCCATGCCCCACCCTGCACCGTAAGCGGGCGAAAATCGCCCGCATGTGTTTGCCGCGATCCGGCACCACCGGCGCGCGGCGCCAACAGTCTAGATTCGTGAAGTTATTAGCGCTCTTCTGCCGGTGCAACAGAAACTTCGCGCCGTTACATGCCGTTGTTAGTATTCGGGCAAGTTATGAAGAAGATTTTTCAAGATAGGCGCGCAATTCCGTAATGGAGACGAATCGCATGGTCCCCTCCGGCATTTCCGCCTCGATCGACCCGTCGGAATAGAGCGTATAGGCCATGCCATCGACCACACCCGATTTCAGGATTGAAACCGCATAAGGCTCCTCCGGCCGTTCTTCCTGCCTTGGCTCTTCCATCGGCTGTTCGTATTCCGCCGCTTCCTGCGCCAGCGGTTGCGCCGGTTCGGTATCAGAATCTTTGCCCGGGGCGGTCGGTCGCAAGGATTCAAACATATCGTCCTGGCCGGCCGGCTCGGCGGCAGGAGGCGGGTTGCGCAACTCCGCGTCCAGACGGGAAAAAGCGGTGGCGAGCAAGCCCTCTGCCAGTTCGTCCTTCTCATCATCACGCCCGGCGGCAAAACGGGGCTCAGCCTGCGGCGACAAGGGGGTCTCGTCGCGTTCTGCAACGAAGCGGGGCGGCGGCGGCGCGCTACGAACAGGAGCCGGCGGGGGCCGATCCAGTTGATCGTCCCGGGCATCGAGCGCGGGCACGATGTCCAGCCGCGGCTCGGGCGAAATCGCAGGCGCAGGCGCACGATGGCGCGGTTCGGATTTCGGCGGGAATGGGATGCGGGGCGCAGCCGGCGGCGCGCCGCTTGATGCGGGCTCGAAAAGATTATTGCCGCGCGGCATTTGGCCGACGGGGCGCGCCAGGAGGCTTTCTGCGATCCGGCGCAACTGCCGCACAGCTTCCGACACCCCAATCAGGATCAGGCCGCCGACAAAGGCGGCGGTGCCCGCGATGATCAGCGTATTTCCGAGGCCGAACTCGTTGATCGGGATGCCGAAAGCGAGCATGGCGGCGCCGGCCAAGGTCACCATCACGCCGAGGACCAATAGACTCACATACATACGCGCCTTCCCATGCGGAATCCGGATACCTTCCACCGAAACCTGGCTTTTTGGCTGCCGGATGACCGCCGGAAACCAACGCCCGGCTTCTGTATAACTGATTACCGCTAAATGGATAGCGGCGTTGCGGTAAAAACGCACATGCCCAATGGCGATATCGCCCGGATGCAATGCCAGGGCCCGCACCAATAGCCGCAGCGAGGAAGAACCGCTGTCGTTGTAATGCCCCCTTGATAAATCGTCGCGCCGATAGCACAAACAATCGCGGGTCCAACAAGCTTGCTAATTGCTCGAACCCATTGAATCCGCGCCGGAACCGTGGAGCCGCATTCAGAGTTTACCGGTATCGGCGAAAATCAGGAGAGTGCCATGTCGTTTTCGTTGCCCGATCTCCCTTATGCATATGATGCGCTCGCCCCCTACATGTCGCGTGAAACGCTGGAATATCATCACGACAAGCACCACCAGGCTTATGTCACCAATGGCAACAACCTGCTCAAGGGCAGCGAGTGGGAAGGCAAGCCGCTGGAGGAGGTGGTAAAGGGCTCATTCGGCAAGAATCCCGGCCTATTCAACAATGCCGGCCAGCACTACAACCACATCCACTTCTGGAAATGGATGAAGCCTGGCGGCGGCGGCGACAAGATCCCCGCCAAATTGAAAGCCAAGATCGAGTTCTGATCTCGGCGGCATCGCCAAGATGAAAGAGGATTTCATCCAGGCCGGGATCACCCAGTTCGGCTCCGGTTGGTGCTGGATCACGGTGAAAGACGGCCAGCTCGCGATCACCAAGACGCCGAACGGCGAAAGCCCGCTGGTGCACGGCGGCACGCCGATCCTGGGCTGCGATGTCTGGGAACATTCCTATTACATCGACTATCGCAACCGGCGTCCCGACTATCTGAAGGCCTTCATGGATCATCTGGTGAACTGGGACCACGTCGCCGAGATGTTCGACTCGGCGATGAACAAGGTGTCTAAGGCGGCCTGACGGCTCCGCAGACGAGTTGCCGCCGCCGCTCCCGGAACCGGGGACGGCGGCGGCGGAATTACGCATAATCGGCGGATCGCGCCTGAACGGGTCCTACCGCCGGTGACTTCCGCCTTACATAAAACCTGGACGCGCGCGGCGCTCTGCGACCGCGCCGCCATCCTCGTCCTTTTGCTGCTCGCCGTGGCGGTGGTGCTGACCTTCCGCGACTACGGCCTTGGGTGGGACGATTACACCCATGCCCAATACGGCGAGCTGCTGCTGGCCTTCTATGCGTCCGGTTTTGACGACCAGCGCGCGCTGTCTTTTGTCAATCTCCACATGTACGGCGGCGGCTTCGACATGGCCGCCGGGCTGCTGGCAAAATTCCTTCCGTTGAACTTGTTTGAGACGCGGCGGCTGACCGGGGGGCTGCTCGGCCTGCTTGGGCTGGCGGTCACCTGGCGTCTGGCCCGCCGTCTCGGCGGGCCGCTGGCCGGGCTTCTCGCCGTCATCCTTCTTGCGGCCTGCCCGCTATTTTTTGGGCACATGCTGATGAACGCGAAGGACGCTCCCTTCGCCGTCGCCATGATCCTTCTGCTGCTCGCGATGGTGAGGCTGCTTTCGGAATATCCGCGTCCACGTGTCGCGAGCATCGCGCTATTTGGGCTTGGCCTTGGCCTCTCGATCGGTTCGCGAACGCTGGGCACGCTTTCCGGCGTGACTATGCTGGCCGCTTTCGCGTTGCTCGTGGGCAGCGAAGCAAAAGCAAAAGGAATGCGCCAGGCAACTTTCCGCGCCACTCGCTTCGTCGCTTATCTGGTTCCCGGCTTGCTGCTGGCCTATGCCGTCATGGCGCTGGTCTGGCCGTGGTCGGTGCAGGCGCCGCTCAATCCGTGGCGGGCGCTCACCTACTTTTCGCATTTCTTCGAGGCGCCCTGGCGTGAATTGTTCGCCGGCGACCTGATCCTCGTCCCCGACATGCCACGCAGCTATGTTCCCACATTGTTTGCCTTGCGGATGCCAGAAATCTTTTTGGCGCTGGGATTATCCGGCTTGTTGGGAGCGTTTTACGCAGCCGCGCGGCGTGACCTCCCGTCGCAACAACGCGCCGTCTTGCTCTGCGTGGCCACGGCCGCGGTGTTTCCCATCGCGCTCACGGTCGCCCTGCGACCGGCCATGTATAACGGTATCCGGCATTTGGTCTTTGTCTTGCCGCCCCTGGCCGTGCTTGGAGGCTTGGCCGGCGCCTGGCTGTTCGATGCCCTGAGCCGGCGCTTCCGTTTCGGCGCCGCGGCGGCAGCCATCGTCTTTGCCCTCGGCATCATGCTTCCTGTGGTCGAAATGGTGCGGCTGCATCCTTACCAATACACCTATTTCAACCGCATCGCAGGCGGCGTGCCCGGCGCGCAGGGCCGGTACATGCTCGACTACTGGGGGCTGTCCTTCAAGCAGGCCTCGCAAGCGCTGGCAGCGAAGATCGAGACCGACAAGATGCAAAAGCCGGCGGGCAGGCCGTGGAAGCTCGCCGTCTGCGGCCCGCATCCGTCGCCGCGGGTCGAGCTCGGGCCGGATTTCGAGATGACCTGGGACCCGCAGGGCGCGGATTTTGCGATGATGCTCGGCGTGTTCTATTGCAAGGAATTCGATGCGCCGGTGATGGTCGAGATCAGGCGCGAGGGCGTACTTTATGCGCGGGTCTACGACATCCGCGGACGGTCTTATCCGACCTTGCTCAATCCCTATCCGGACCGGAATTTCTGAGCGTCGTCAGTCACGCGCAGCGCTGCAAAATGTCGAGACCTTCCTGCGCGGTCTTGCGCGAGATGTTCAGCGCCGGCAGCAGCAGCAGGATCGTGCCCTCGCTGGAGAGCATAAGACCCTTAGCGCGGCAGCGTGCGTGCAGCGCGGAGACATATTTCTTGTCCCCGAACTCAAGCGCGATGGCCAGTCCCCGCACCCGCAGCGCCGGCACCTCCTTGAAATCGATCCGTACCAGCCGCTGCCGGAAAAAGTCCGCCATGCGCTCGATGTGATCGCGCAGGCGCGTGCGGTGCCGGATCATGTAGCGGATGCTGACGAGCGCGGCTTCGGTTGACCGCGGATGCCAGCCATAAGTCGAATAGGCGTTACCCTCCTCGTCCAGCGACTTTGCCACGGGCGCCGTGGCGAGCATGGCGCCCATGCCGGCTGCCCCACCGGTGACCGCTTTGGCGATGCACAGAATGTCCGGGCGCAGCCCGAAATGCTCCGATGCGAACAGCTTGCCTGTCCGGTAAAAGCCGCAAGCAACTTCGTCAGCGATGAACAAAGTGCCGGTGCGGCGGCAAGCTTTCTGCGCGCGTTCAATAAAATCGGCTTCCGGAGCGACGACGCCCTGATTGATGCTGATCGGCTCCATCACGAAGGCCGCGCTATCGCGCCTGCGCAAGAGCTTCTCCAGGCGTCCCGCTGCCTTGCCATCGAGTGGCGGCTCGATCTTCTCGCAATAGGGCAGCAGGTTCTTCAGCGATTTGCGGCTTTCCGACGCGCCGATGCTGAGCGTGCCGAGCGTGTTGCCATGATAGCTGTCCTCGATCGACACGAAGCCGCGGCGTCCGGTATGCAGCATCGCCGCCTGCATGGCGAGGTCGACCGCTTCACTGCCGCCGGTGGCGCGGAAACAGCGCGCTTGCTTGACCGGAGCGAGGCCCACCAACAGCGCGGCAAGCTCTTCCCATGGCTTATATCCGTAGCCCGGATAGACATAGTCCGGGCCTTTGAAACGGCGGATCGCCTGCCCGACCTCGCGTTGATCCCAGCCGAGATTGCCGACGCACCAGCCCGCGAGAAAGTCGACGTATTTCCTGCGCTTGCGGCCGAAGACGTAACTGCCCTGCGCGCCGGTAACTTGCACTTGATCGGCTTCCGAGCCGCGCACCAGAGCGTTGTTTTGTTTGGTTCGCGCCATTAGCGGGCGAACGCCCGCGATAGCGACATTGTTCCGGCCCCTCGCGTTCCGCCTTACCGGGCCGCCTTCAGCTCGGCGAGAAAATCCTCGAACGCCTTGCGGACGGAGAATTTCGGCTCCCAGCCGAGATGCTGCTTGGCAGCGGAGATGTCGAGCGGATCGGATTTCGACTTCGCCGGCTCGCCCGGCTCGATCTCGTAACGCAGTGAGGGGAACAGCGCCTTCACCGAGGCCAGCACCTCGTCGAACGGCGTGACCACGCCATTGCCGATATTGAAGATCGACTGTTTCGGCATCGGCACGGTGGCGGCGAGATCGACGGCGCGGCCCATGTCCTTGGCATAGATGTATTCATTCGCCATGGTCTGCGACTGCTCGATGCGCGCGGTCGTGCCCTCGAGCCCGGCCTCCAACAGGTCCTGCATCTTCTTGCCGCCGCCCGAGCCCGACCAGAAATGCCCGAAGCCGAAGACATTGGCCGGCCGCAGCACGATCAACTCAAAGCCATGCAGGTTGGCATAAGCTTCCAGGATCAATTCCTTGGCGACCTTGTAATTGCCGTAACCGCGGCCGCCGCCGCGCGCAAAATCCTCGGTCATCGGACCGCTGGTCTTCCGGCGCCGGTCATAGACGCCGAACGTGCTGATATGCACCAGCCGGCGCACGCCGGTGAGCCGCACCGCTTCCGCAACGTTGCGCGTGCCCCCGAGATTGATGTCGAATCCGATACTGAGCGACTGCTCCACCCGCGAGCCGATCAGCCCGGCGGTATGCACCACGGTGTCCACCTTATGCGCCTTGATGGTCTCGATCAGGGCGGGCAGGTCGCGCACGTCCTTGCGGGCGAGGCCATAGCCTTTCTCCCCGAGCTTCTTGCGCAGGAAATCCGCCCGCGGCTCGGGATCGAGGAAAACCACGCTCTCGCCCCGCGCCAGCGCTTCCCGGCCGAAGGCGGTGCCGACCAAGCCGGCGCCTGTCACTAATGTCGCCATGAATTATTCCGCCAGCGCCGCAAGGATGCGCGCCCAGCTGCGCGTGCCCTTGTGGAACGAGGTGAGGTCGAATTTCTCGTTGGGCGAATGCACACGGTCGTCGTCGAGCGCGAATCCGACCAGAATCGTATCCATGCCAAGCAGACGCTTGAAATCGGCGACGATGGGAATGGAGCCGCCCTCGCCCACCGTTACGGCTTTGCGGCCCCACTCGGCGGCAAGCGCGGCACGGGTCTTGATCAGCGCCGGGTTGTCGAAGCCGAGATCGAAGGCGGGCGCCAGACCGAAATTGGTGAACTCGGCCTTGCAATCTTGCGGCAAGCGCGCGCGCACGAACGCATGGAAAGCGTCGCGCACCTTTTGCGGGTCTTGCGCGCCGACGAGCCGGAAGGAGACCTTGGCCATTGCCTGCGCAGGCAGCACGGTTTTGGCGCCCTCGCCGGTATAGCCACCGACGATGCCGTTGATCTCCGCGGTCGGCCGCGTGGCGATCTGCTCGATCAGCATGCGGTCCTTCTCGCCCGCCGGCACTTTCAGCCCGACAGGCAAGAGGAAATCCTCCGCCGTGAGATTGAGCTCCTTGAGGTCGGCTTTGATCTCGGCCGGCAATTCCTTTACCCCGTCGTAGAAACCCGGCAGGGTCACGCGGCCGCTGTCGTCATGCAGCGCGGCAAGAATTTTTGACAGCACGCGCAGCGGATTTTGTGCCGCGCCTCCGAACAGGCCGGAATGCAGGTCGCGATCGGCGCAGGTCAGTCTCACCTCCTCATACACCAGACCGCGTAGCGAGGTGGTGACCATCGGCGTTTGCGGATCCCACATGCTGGTGTCGCAGACCAGCACGACGTCCTGCTTCAGCTCTTGCGCATTGTCCCTGACGAAGCCGAAAAGATGCGCCGAACCGCACTCTTCTTCGCCCTCGATCATCACGGTAATGGGCAGCGGCAGCCTGCCGGTGACCGCCTTGAAGGCGCGGCAGGCCTCGATGAAGGTCATCGCCTGCCCTTTGTCGTCGCATGCGCCGCGTGCGACGATAATTTTGCGTCCGTCCGGCAGCGTGGCGATGCGCGGCTCGAATGGCGGCGTCTCCCACAGCTCGAGCGGGTCGACCGGCTGCACGTCGTAATGGCCGTAGAACAGCACCCGGGGACCGTTTCCGTTGCCTTGCCCCTGCGGCATCTTGCCCAGGACGATCGGATGGCCGCCCGTCGGGCGGAGGCTGGCTTGCAGACCGAGACTGGACAGGTTTTCCGCCACGTATTCTGCCGCAATGCGGCAGTGGTCTTTGAAGGCGGGATCGGTAGACACCGACGGGATGCGCAAGAATTCGAACAAACGCTCAATGCTTTGGTCGAGGTCGCGGTCGATCCGGTCGAGCACCGCATCAAGCGAGGTCATCAGGCTGCTCCCAATCTTCTTTGCAAGTTTTTTATCCTTTTCGGCAAACTAGCAATCGTCCACGCGGCTGGAAAGCGTCACAATGGGCGCGCAGAGCCCAAAAAGCGCGGTGTTTTCGTCGTGCAACAGTGATCAATTATTTTTTGCGCGTTGCCTTGACACGCTTGTCTTCCGGCGTGGTTTGCGCCCAGTATCCTTGCAACCTACCGCAGTGTGGGACGGGGGCGCGGGGCAATGGACGAACTGGTCGAACGCTTGGTCGCCAATGTTGGCGTCTCCCGTACCGCAGCCGAACAATCAATTGGCATCATCCTCGACTTCCTGAAAACGGAGGGCCCGCCTGAAAAGGTGCAGGCGCTCCTGGAAAAGCTTCCCGGCTCCGAAGTCTATCTGCAATCGGCGGATGCCGCCGGCGACGGCGGCATGTTCATGAGCGGCATTATGGGCGCAGGTACGCGCATGATGTCCGCAGGTCTCAGCATGGATCAGGTGCAAGCCGTCACGCGGGAGACCATTGCTTATGTGCGCGAAAAAGCCGGCGAAGACACCATCGGCGAGATCGTGGGTGCAATCCCCGGTCTCGGTCAGTTCACTTAATAGTTTTAGTTGACGAGAATTGGTCAAGTCTCATGGCCTCCTACCCGATCACTGATATCGACGGAATTGAAGCCGACATGGCCTTGCGGCTGAAGTCGGTGGGCATCAGGACCACCGGACGCCTGCTGGAGGCGGCTCGCAATCCGAGGGGCCGTAAGCTACTGGCCGAATTGACCGGATTCGACGAGAAAAAAATCCTGTGCTGGGCCAATTTGGCTGACAAGATGCGGATCAAGGGCGTTGGCGAGGAATACGCCGAACTGCTGCATGCCGCCGGCGTCGACACGGTCAAGGATCTGAAATACCGCAACCCGAGCAATTTGGCGAAGGCAATGGCGGCGGCGAATGCCAAACGCAAGCTGGTACGCGTGCTGCCGTCGGAAAAGGCCGTGGTGCGCTGGATCGAGCATGCCAAGAAGCTTCCACTGAAGATCACTTATTGACGCGGCTCGCCGCCTAGTGCCGCCGATTTGAAGTTCCTACACCACCTGCGGCAAGCTCGGTTAGGAACTTCAAATCGAAAAGCGGCACTAGAATCATAAACTTGCTAGTGCCCCTTTGCTTCCGAAGTTCGTGTCAGAGAATACCGCGACGTATCACGAACTTCGGAAGCGGGGCACTAGTGCCGCCGATTTGAAGTTCCTATACCCCCTGCGGCAAATTCTGTTAGGAACTTCAAATCGAAAAGCGGCACTAGAATCATAAACTTGCTAGTGCCCCTTTGCTTCCGAAGTTCGTGTCAGAAATACCGCGACGTATCACGAACTTCGGAAGCGGGGCACTAGCGTGTGCTTGACACTCCGCCGAGGACCGCGCAAAGCGAATCCATGACAATCGCTGACCGCATCAGGCCGAGAGGCGCCGTGAGCGATGCCCCACTCTCATTCCTGTCGCCGCTGCTGGCGCAAGGCCGGCCTCTCGTCATGGGCGTGCTTAATGTCACGCCGGATTCGTTTTCCGATGGCGGACGCTTCCTTGACCCCGCAAAGGCCCTCGACCAGGCAGAAAGGATGATCGCCGAAGGCGCCGACATCATCGACGTCGGAGCGGAATCGACCCGCCCCTATGGCGGTGCGGTGCCGGTCTCGGCCGAGGACGAACTGGCCAGGCTCGCGCCGATCTTCGGCAAGGTCGTGGGCCTCGGCGTGCCGGTGTCGATCGACACCCTTAAGCCGGAAGTCGCGGCCTGGGCGCTCGACCGGGGCGCCGCGATGATCAATGACGTCTGGGGTTTGCAACGCGATGCCGGACTCGCAACGCTGGCTGCCGAACGGCAAGTGCCGGTAGTCGTCATGCACAACCGCGACAAGGCCGATCCCGCCATCGACATCCTTGCGGATATCGACAGCCTTCTTCCGCCGCTCGCTCGCCATGGCCGAACGAGCCGGCATCGCACGCGAGCAGATCGTGCTCGATCCCGGTATCGGCTTCGGCAAAACCCCGCAGCAAAGCATGGCCGCCATCGCCCAGCTCGCGCGCTTCAAATGCTTCGGGCTGCCGCTGCTGGTCGGCGCTTCGCGCAAACGCTTCATCAGTGCGGTGACGCCATCGGAACCTGACCAGCGCCTCGGCGGCTCGCTCGCCGCGCATCTGCTGGCGGTGGAAAACGGCGCGGCGATCGTGCGGGTGCATGACGTGGCGGAAACCGTACAGGCGCTGCGCGTGGCCGCCGCGATCCGGGGGGCGCCGTGAACGAGAGTGTTTTCGTCAACGGGCTGGTGCTGCACGCTTACCACGGCGTGATGCCGCACGAGGGCAAGGTCGGTCAGTCGTTCATCATCGATCTCGTGCTCGATATCGACCTCACCGACGCGGCGAAATCCGACAAGCTCGCCGATACCGTTTCCTACGACGCGGTGGTGAACGTCGTGGATCGCACCTTTACCGCCAAGCGCTACCGGCTGGTCGAAGCCGCCGCAGGCGCGGTGGCCGACGCTTTGCTGCAAAATTTCGCGCGTGTCCGGGCCGTGCGCATCACTGTCCGCAAGCCGCATGCCCCCGTTGCCGCCGTCTTTACCGACGTGGGCGTTACATTGGTACGGACACGCCGTGGCTGAAGCGCTGATCGCGCTCGGCGGGAATATCGGCGACGCCCGCGCAACGCTTCAGAAGGCAATCGAGCTGTTCTGCGATGACAAAGACGTGCGCCTGCTCGCACGCTCGCATGACTATCGTACGCTCGCCCTGGGGCGACGAAGACCAGGCGCCCTTCATCAATCTTTGCATCGCGGTGGAAACCCGCCTGGCGCCGCAGGACCTGCTCGCGCGCGCGCAGCAGGTTGAGCGCACGCTTGGCCGCGTGCGGGCCGAAGACCGCCGCTGGGGACCGCGCACCGCCGATCTAGACATTCTTGCCTATGATGATGTCTCGCTGGATGAGCCCAATTTGACGTTGCCGCATCCGCACCTGTTCGAGCGCGCCTTTGTGTTGGTGCCGCTGGCTGAGATCGCCGCCGACAAGGTGATCGGCGGTACTCGGGTGCGCGATGCGTTGGCGCTGACCGATACCGCAGCCGTTGAACGGCTGGAGCCGTGAGATGCCGCTGACCATCCTGCTCAGCGGGTTCGGACCGTTTCCGGGCGCGCCAAGCAATCCGACAGGCGCATTGGTGCGAGGGCTCGCGCGGCTGCGGCGGCCCGCCCTCTCGGACGTGCGGCTTGTGCCGCATGTTTTTCAAACGAGCTATCGCGCCGTGGATCGCGATCTGCCGCGGCTGCTGACAGAGCTGCGGCCGGACGCCGTGCTCATGTTCGGGGTTTCCGCGGAGGCGAGATGCCTGCAGGTGGAGACGCGGGCGCGCAATGCCATTTCCGCTTTTCGCGATGCCGACGGACACCAGGCGTTGTCGACCGGCATTGTCCCGGGCGGGCCCCGCGCGCTTTT
Organism: uncultured Alphaproteobacteria bacterium; assembly: GCA_963728585.1. Classification (GTDB taxonomy): domain Bacteria; phylum Pseudomonadota; class Alphaproteobacteria; order Rhizobiales; family Xanthobacteraceae; genus CANKHA01. The sequence goes on along the minus strand of CAVSLB010000019.1, from coordinate 235,497 downwards.
GTTTGGCGTGCCGGCGGCGCGCCTGGCGGTAGCCGCCCGCAAGGCGCGTATTCAGACCGTGATTTCGCGCGATGCCGGACGCTATCTCTGCAACTATCTCTCCTGGCGGGCGATCGAAGCGACGGCCCGGCCTGCCGGGCCCAGCTTTGCGGCTTTCATCCATGTGCCCAAGTTGTGGCAAGCGGTAGTCCGCCGCGGCGCCCAGGGAGCAAGAGCGTGGCGGATGCGGGATCTGTTGCGCGGCGGGGAAGCCATCCTGCTCGCCGCCGCCGCGGAGACGCGCAGGCGCAAGCACATGAAACAAAGGTAATCTGCGCGGCAGCGGCTTGCCACAGTTCGGACCGAAACCATCTGTCTGATTAATCCTATGATCGCCTTCCCTCCCCGGCTTCCGTCCCGAAAACCCTTCATGCTTTTTCTTATCGCGCTTTTCCTTTTGCCGGTGGCCGCGCGCGCCGCAGTCTTCGCCTTCAGCGACCATCCGCGCAGCTTTCGCGATGCAGACTGGTCGAGCATCGGCAGCCTGCCGCCCGCGAGCGAGCATCCGTCAGCGCGCGTCCTTGTGCTCTCGGGCCGCACTGGCGGCTGGAAAGGCGTGCTGGCGGTGCATAGCTGGATCGTCATCAAGCGGGAGAACGCAACCCGCTGGACCCGGTTCGACGTGGTCGGCTGGGGCAATCCGGTGCGCGTCAACGGTTGGGCGCCCGACGGACGCTGGTTCGGTTCCCGCCCCACCGTGGTAGCGGACGTCCAGGGCAAGGAAGCCGAACGGCTGATCCCAAAAATCGAAGCCGCGGTGAAAGAGTATCGCTTCGCCAATGCGGGCGATTATCGCGTCTGGCCGGGCCCGAACAGCAACACCTTTACGGCGACGATAATGCGCGCGGTGCCGGAGCTCGCCACCGCATTGCCCTCCAACGCCATCGGCCGCGACTTCCGCATTGGTCCTTACTTCGGCACGACCGATAGCGGCACCGGCTTCGAGCTCAATCTTTGGGGACTGCTGGGCTTCAAGATCGGCTGGGTCGAGGGCGTCGAGATCAATTTTCTCGGCCTGGTCGCAGGCCTCGATCTTCGGCATCCGGCTCTCAAGCTGCCGGCTTACGGCCGCCTCGGCGTGGACGCCATCTTGCCCGTGCGTGCCGAATGATCAGGCGGGCCTAGGTTATCTCTCCGAGAATTTCGCCCACCTTGTCCAGCAGCACTTCGCGGCCATATGGCTTGCGGATGAGCGGAAATTCGCGGGTCGCGGCATTCGCTGCAGCTTCCGCATAGCCGGTCGCCAGCAGGATAAACATGGAGGGAAATTCGCCGCGCACGATGCGCGCAAGCTCCGCGCCATTCATGCCGCCCGGCATCATGATGTCGGAAAAGACCAGGTCGATCGGCTCCCCATTACGCAAAACCTTGAGCGCCTCAGCCGCGTTGGCGGCGGTCTTTACCTTGTAGCCCGCGTCCTCCAGCAGACCGAGCGCAAGCTCGGCGACACCCGCATCGTCTTCCACCAGCAACACGGTTGCGCTGCTGCCGTCGCGCGGCCGAGCGGTTGGCTGATCCAGCGATAATCGATTCGCGGTATCGACCGCCTCCGGCAAGTACAGGCTGACCTTGGTACCTTTGCCGGGTGCGCTGTCCAGAGTGAGCGCGCCGCCCGACTGCTTGGCAAAGCCATAGGCCTGGCTCAAGCCCAGGCCGCTGCCCCGTCCGATATCCTTGGTGGTGAAGAAAGGCTCAAAGGCGCGGGCCTGGACGTCTTCCGACATGCCGGTACCCGTATCGATCACGTCGATAACCACGTAGGAACTACCCGCTCCCCCTGATCTCGCCGCTTTGTTTCCGCGCACGAATGGTCAGCGTGCCGCCGTCGGGCATAGCGTCGCGTGCATTAAGACCGATGTTCAACAACGCAAGCTCGAGCTGGCCTGCGTCAATCTGCACCGGGGGCAAATTCGTGGGTAGGTCGGAAATAATACGCACGTCGCCGCGGATGGAATGCGACAGCAATTCGATAAAGCTGGTGAGCTGTTGTGAGATGTCGACGGTCTCCGGTTTCAGCGGTTGCCGCCGCGAAAAGGCAAGCAATTGCTTGGTCAACCGCTCCCCGCGCAGCGCGGCATGACGCATATTGCCGATGAGACGCTGCAGTTTCTCGTTGCCCTTGATGTGGTGCTCCGCCAAATCCGCACCACTGACGATCACCGTCAGAAGATTGTTGAAGTCGTGCGCGACGCCGCCGGTGAGCTGGCCGATCGCTTCCATCTTCTGCGCTTGAAAGAGCTGCTCGCGCGCCTCGTCAAGCTTTTGCTGAGATTCCCGCTGCTCGGTCAGGTCGCGGGTGACTTTTGCGAACCCAATGATGTTCGCCTTTGTCGTCGCGGATAGCATCGATGACGACGCTAGCCCAGAAACGGGTGCCGTCTTTGCGCACGCGCCAGCCCTCGGAGGCAATCTTCCCTCTGCTCCTGGCAATGGAAAGCAGTTTCTGCGGCAAGCCGGCGGCACGGTCCTCCTCGGTATAAAAGCGCGAGAAGTGCTGGCCGATCATTTCGGGGGCGGAATAACCCTTCAGATTCTCTGCGCCGCTGTTCCAGCTGGCAACGTGACCTTTGGGATCAAGCAGGAAGATCGCGTGATCGATCACGCCGTTCAACCAGCAAACGAAACTGCCGTTCGCTTTGCTCCAGCGCTTCCAGTGCGGCGCGGCGCTCGCTCAGATCGCGCGTAATCTTGGCGAAACCGATAACCTCGCCGTCAGGCGCGCGCACCGCATCGAGCACGGCCGAGGCCCAGAAGCGGGAGCCGTCCTTGCGCACGCGCCAGCCTTCGTCCTCGAAGCGGCCGACGCTTTGCGCCGTCTGCAACGCGCGCGCAGGTTTTCCCGCGGCGCGATCCTCGGGGGTGAAGAACATGGAAAAATTTTTGCCGATGATCTCGTTGGCGGTATAGCCCTTGATGCGCTGGGCGCCGGAATTCCAGCTGATGATGGTGCCGTCGAGATCGAGCAAATAGAGCGCATAGTCGGTACCGCCTCCACCAGAAGCTGGAGCCTTTTTGCATCGTCTATTTGTTCGAGAACCGGCCTCTTCATGCCGAAAGAATATCCCCTACCATCCCCCTGATCTCACTGGCCGGATAACTTGAGGTAAAGGTCAGAGGTTCCCGCAAAATGACTGTTAAGGTTGCTATTTCTGCATTCGGCGGCCTATTAGCCGCACCGGCCGAAGCCGGCATAATAAACTCGGCCTGCTGTAGCAAAGTTTCCAGCGCCCGCTTGCGTAAAGCTCGATGAAATGGGAACGACGCCGGTCGGCCAGATCGCGCCATCGCTGAGCGATCTGAGCAGCGGGAAAAAGTGCGGGACTGAGCCTGCATAGAAGACCACGAGCAGCCGCCGAATCGCTGCGATCATATTCTTGTGATCGCATGGGAAGCAAATCCCTGTGACCTACGCATCCTTCTCGATTGCCCAGACGCGCGCTGTTCTTGATGATTACGCCACCGCAGGGCCGAGATTGATAGCGGGCCTCGGTTTTAGCCTTTATTTCCTCCGCACTCACGCCCGGCGCCAGCTCCACGAGGGTCATTCCGCCGGCGCCTTTTTTGTCGATGGTGAAAACCCCAAGATCGGTGATCACCATGTCCACGACCGCCGCGCCGGTGAGCGGCAAGGTGCAGCGCTTGAGCAGCTTGGGCTTCGTCCTTGGCGGAATGCTCCATCACCACAACCACCTTCTTCACCCCAGCCACCAGGTCCATCGCTCCGCCCATGCCTTTGACCATCTTGCCCGGGATCATCCAGTTGGCGAGGTCGCCGTTCTCCGCCACCTGCATCGCGCCGAGGATGGACAAGTCGATATGCCCGCCGCGGATCATGCCGAAGCTGTCGGCGCTGGAGAAATAGCTGGTCGTCGGCAGCTCGGTGATCGTCTGCTTGCCGGCATTGATCAGATCGGGATCTTCCTCGCCTTCGTAAGGATAACGGCCCGAAGCCAAGCATCCCGTTCTCGCTCTGCAGCTGCACATTCATTCCCGCAGGAATGTAGTTTGACACCAGTGTCGGAATGCCGATGCCCAGATTGACATAAAAGCCGTCGCGCAATTCCTTGGCAGCGCGCTCTGCCATCTGTTCGCGAGTCCAAGGCATCAGATTTCCACTCCCGCTGCGGCGGCGCGTTTGCGAAAGGTGCGCTGCTCGATGTGCTTTTTTGCGCCCGGCACGTGAACGATGCGCTTCACATAGATGCCCGGCGTGACGATGTGATCGGGATTGATCTCGCCCGGCTGCACCAGATGCTCAACCTCCGCGACAGTGATCGCGGCCGGCCGTTGCCATCATCGGATTAAAGTTACGCGCGGTCTTGCGATAAACCAGATTGCCTTCGGTATCGCCTTTCCAGGCATGCACGATGGCGAGGTCGGCGACCAGTCCACGTTCCATCACATACCGCTCGCCATCGAATTCCCGCTCTTCCTTATCCTTGGCGACCAGCGTACCGACCCCGGTCTTGGTGTAAAAAGCGGGAATGCCCGCACCGCCCGCGCGGATACGCTCGGCCAGGGTGCCTTGCGGATTGAATTCGATTTCCAGTTCGCCGGCGAGATATTGCTGGGCGAAGGTTTTGTTTTCGCCGACATAGGAGGAGATCATTTTCTTGATCTGCCGGCTCTCCAGCAGCAGGCCGAGACCGGCACCGTCGACGCCGGCATTATTCGACACGAAGGTGAGATTCTTCACCCCGGAATCGCGAATAGCGAGGATCAGCGTTTCAGGGATGCCGCAAAGGCCAAATCCGCCGGCCATGATCAGCATGCCGTCCTTCAACAGCCCGGCGAGAGCCGCTTTTGCGTCGGGAAAAACCTTCTTCATGACTACCCTTTCTTGATCTCCCGACTAGTGCCGCCGATTGAAGTTCCTATACCACCTGCAGCAAATTCTGTCAGGAACTTCAAATCGAAGAGCGGCACTAGAATCATAAATTACTAGTGCCCCTTTGCTTCCGAAGTTCGTGTCAGGGGATGCCGCGATGTATCACGAACTTCGGAAGCGGGGCACTAGTGCCGCCGGGATCGAAGCGGGGCATTAGGATAACGGGCAGGAAAAAAGGTCAAGACCTGGGCCTGGTCGGAGCGGGGGAACCGCTTGCGTTCCCGGAAGCGCCCACTGCAAGCTGGAACCATTATAACTACCTGGAAATTGGTCAGGCGATGAACGGGAGAACGAGCATGCGGAAATCTTTTGTCGCAGCCGCGCTGGCGGCTTGTCTTGGATGGGCAGGCACCGCAACGGCGCAGAATTATCCCAATCGCCCGATCACCCTGATCATTCCTTTCTCCGCCGGCGGGCCGACCGACGTGCTCGGCCGCGCCGTGGGGCAGAAGCTGGGCGAAATTCTCGGCCAAACCGTAGTGATCGAAAACGTCGGCGGTGCCGGCGGCATGCTCGGCGGCGCGCGCGTGGCGAAGGCAGCGCCCGATGGCTACACAGTGGGGCTTGGAACCGTCGGCACCCACGCACAGAACCAGACGCTCTATAAGAAGCCGCTCTATTCGGCAAACGATTTTACCCCGGTGGTGCTGATTGCCGAAGTGCCGATCGTGCTGATCGCCAGGAAAGATTTCCCCGCCAAGGACCTGAAGGAGTTCGCCGCTTACGCCAAGCAGAACCAGGCCAAGATGCAATTCGGCTCGGCCGGCGCAGGCTCCGCGACGCATCTCGGCTGCGTTGTGGTCAATCTGGCGCTGGGCACGGACAACATTACCCACGTGCCTTATCCGGGCACGGGCCCGGCGATGACCGACCTGATCGGCGGCCGCGTCGACTTCCTGTGCGAGATCATCACCACCGCCAAGCCGCAGGTCGACGGCGGCACGGTGAAGGCGATCGCCACCTTGTCCAAAACCCGCTCGCCCGCGCTGCCGAATGTCCCGACCGCGGCGGAGCAAGGCGTCTCCGACATGGAGGCTTATACCTGGAACGCATTCTTCCTGCCGAAGGGGGCGCCGGCGGACGTGGTAAAGAAACTGAATCAAGCGACGGTGGAAGCCATGAAGGACGCCAACGTGCGCGCAAAGCTGGAAGGACTTGGCGCGGCTTTCGTATCGCCGGACCGCACGACACCCGAGTATCTCGGCAAATTCGTGCAGAGTGAGATCGAGAAATGGGCAAAGCCGATCCGGGCCGCGGGGGTATCCGCGGACTGAGCAGACGAATCCGGCTTTGTGCGTTGGAATTGCGCCCAAAAAGACCTCATTCTCGCCCCATTCACGTCATCCCTGCCGGACGGAATGCATCTATTCCGTTGAAGGCAGGGAGCAACAACAATGCCGCATATTCGTTTGACCGCTGCAGCGGCGGCGGTCGCCGTCGTGCTGGCTTTTGCGCTTTCGCCCGCAAAGGCGCGGCCATGTAATGACGGCGACGCTGGCTGCACGACCAGCGCGCAGTCGGACCCGATGAAGCTCGACCATTTCATGAAGACTTGGAAGCCGGTCGCCAAGTCGCCGGTTGCGCAGTCGAGAAAGCGAAGAAGTCGAAGTCTGCCAGAAAGCCTGCTGTCAAGGAAATCGCCTCTGAGCCTGCGGTTGCAGAAACCGCGCCACCCCCGGCACCGATGCAAACGCTTGCGGCGCAGCCCGAGCAGCCCATCGAAACCGACGCCTTGGCGGTCACATCCTCCAGCGACGCGAATGAGACCGATGGATCAGCGAGCCAGGTCCAAGTGGTCGCCTTTAACGAGGTCAACGAGGTCGATCTGGCGGCGCCTGCCCCGCTCGCCCCCGCTGAAACCGTCGGACAATCGGTTTCTGCGCAGGAGCCGGCTGCGGATACTTCCTGGATGGGCAAGCTCCTGCTTGCGGTAGCCGGCACAATCGCACTCGCCGGCGTAACGCGCTTCCTGGTCGCGTAACACGGCCATCCGCAACAAGCGCTGCGTCACATGCCGTTCACTCCTTATAGGGTGAAGGAGGTGATGGAGCGCTAACGAAGCGGGGCGGCACGCGCGCTCCCCGCTTCCCCGCACGCGGGGAGCGGGGCAGACGCATCCCTCGATTGCTGATTTTTATTCCGCCGCGGCTGTGCCGCCGCCATGCGCCGTCGACCAACCGGACGGATCGCGCATGAATTTCTCCACCTCGGCGAGCTTTGCAGCATCGAACTTGCCGCCGGCTTTCGCTACCGCCAACACGTCCCACCAGGTGGCGAGCGCATGCAGCTTGATGCCAAGGTCGGCGAGGATCTTTTGGCTCTCCGGGAAGATATCGTAATAGAACACCACAAAGATGTGCTCCACCTTGGTGCCGGCGGCGCGCAGTGCCTTGCAGAAATTCACCTTGCTGCCGCCGTCGGTCGCCATGTCCTCCACCAAGAGAATGCGCTGACCTTCCACCACATTGCCTTCGATCTGCGCATTGCGGCCGAAACCTTTGGCCTGCTTGCGCACATAGAGCATCGGCAGCGCCAGCCGCTCCGACATCCAGGCGGCAAAAGGAATCCCCGCGGTTTCCCCGCCCGCGACCGCGTCGAAGGCTTCAAAGCCCGCCTCGCGCATCACGGTGGCGGCGCCGAAATCCATCAACGTCTGGCGCACGCGCGGAAACGAGATCAGCCGGCGGCAGTCGGTATAGACCGGGCTGGCACGGCCGGAAGTGAAGATGAAGGGCTTGTCGTCCATGAAGCGCACGGCTTCGACTTCAAGCAACATCTTGGCCGTCAGCTCGGCCATTACCGTCTTGTCGGGAAAACCTGAAGCCATCGGGTCACTCCAGCCGCTTGTTCTTGGCGAAATCATAGTCGCTGGCGAATGCGCTGTCGAAGCGCCAGCTCACCTGGTCGGGCTTGTACCCACCGGAAAAAACCCGTTTGAGGAAAATCTGCTGATCCGCCCACCCGGCGTCCGCCTGCGGGGCGCGGTAACGGCCCGGCATCGTGTCGTTGAGCCAGCCATGCGGCGCGTCGGCATAGACGTGGATGTCGTAGCTCTTGTTATATTTCTCGAGCGTGTTGCGAAAGCGCAGCACGTCGTCATTGGAGATGATGTGATCGGCCGAACCGAAGGCGCCGAATACTGGACAGTCGACGGCCGCGAGGATCTCCTCCATCGGTCGGGCATTGGTGTCGCTCACCGGCCATTCGCGCTTGGAGGCGGCACCGTACCAGACAACCGCTGCGGCAATTTTCGCCTGGGCGGCGTAGACCAGCGGATGCCGGCCGGTCTGGCAGTAACCGGCGACGGCGACCCGGCTCATGTCGGCGGCGGCATTTTTCGCAATCGCCTCCAGGGAGGCATTGATATAGTCGATCGACTCCGCATCCGTCATCGGATAGCGATCGTCTCCCGCGTTGAGCGCTTTCTGGTCGGGATGTTTGTAGAAATAATTCGCCGCGACAACCAGGAAGCCATCGCTGGCGCACTTCTTGGCAAGATCGCGCGTATGCGGCACCAGCCCATAGCGCTCATGAATGAGCACAACGACGGGATAGTGCCCGGGAGCGGCCGGCCGCGCGAGGAAAGCCGGCATCCCGCCGGGGCAGACGATTTCCTGCGTTTCGATCTGGCGATCCGTGCCGCTCATGCTTGTCTCCCGCTTACTAGTTTCGTGGTTCAGAAATTCGCTTCATTCTTGCCGCGAGTTGTCCAGGCGAATTTCCGAACCAAACGAAACTAGCACTTTAAGTTTCCTAGTGTCCTTTGAATCCGAAGTTCGCTCCCGAAGTCGCCGCAACGTTCAGCGAACTTCGGATTCGGGACACTAGGGTGTCATCAGGGCGACGGCCTGGTCCACCGTCATGACCCGGCCCATGCGGGGAAATACCCGTTCCAGGAAGAATTCGTTATTGTTGCCGCGCGCCGAATAGCAGCAGTCGCTGATGACCACGATCCCGTAATCCATGTCGCGCGCGGCATAGACCGTGCTGGCGATGCCAACGTCGGTGGAGCCGCCGGCGATGATCATGGTCTCAATGCCGCGCACCCGGAAATGCAGATCGAGGTCGGTCTGGAAAAATGAGTTCCAGCGATGTTTCGGCACGACCACGTCGCCTTCACTCGGGGCGATTTCCGGCGCGATTTCCGATTCCTTGGAGCCTTTGTGGAAGCGCGGAAAGAACGGTTTGTCGCCCGCCGCCTTGGGGCGCAAGTCCATGTCGGTATCGGTGAGCCGCGCCACTGAATCCGAACCGTCTGCGGCATGCGCGCCGCTCGGATAGAAAGTGGTCATGCCCACCTTGCGGGCACCGGCAACCAGCCGTTGCATATTTGGGAGAATGTTGCGCTCGGCCAAGAATTGCTGCTTAGCGGGGTCGCTCGGGTGCAAGTAGCCGTTCAGGGTATCGAACATCACCAGCCCGGCGCGGGCCGCGCTCAGGTTTTTTTCGAGTCGCGATATTCTCGCCATGTCGTGCCTTCCTCCCGCTGTCGTGGTTGACCTTCGCATGGCATAGCGCAAAGGCGCGGGCAAGACGGCCCTCGCGCGGCGCAGCCTAATCGCCTAAGCTTTCTACGCTTAGCGCGATCAGCAAAAGGGGGTACCGGTTTTGCGGCGCAATCAAGCTTGCGCAGATTGCGTATACTTATCTGCGGTTCGCGCTAACTTATTAAAATGGCGCATAATCTTATCGGCGAACCGGTATCCACTTCGCCGGATCATGCGCTATGTGGGGAAATCCTGCGTTTTCAGCCTGATAGGGAGCTTTGCGCATGCCGGTGAGCCGGGCCAACGGCCTCGACATCTATTACGAAAAAGCCGGGTCGGGGCCGCCTTTGGTGCTGATCCATGCCCTGCCCTTCGACCACAATCTGTGGCTTTATCAGGTGGAACGCTGGTCGGCGCGCTTCACCACCATCGCCATGGACCTGCGCGGCCTCGGCCGCTCGGCCAAGCCGCGCACGCCCTTTACGTTGGGCGATATGGGCAACGATATCCTCGGTGTGTTGAAAGACGAAGGCGTGAGCGCGGACGCGGTCGTGCTCGGCTGCAGCATTGGCTCCAAGCTCGCCTTGATGTTGGCGTGCGACCGACCCGACCTTTTCAAGGCGGCGATTTTGATCGGCGGCAACAGCGGACCGCAGGCACAATTCGATCACCGCATCGCCGCCTATCGCGAGCATCAGGCCAAAGGCACGCTGAAGGAATATCATCTCGGCCATCTGCGCCATGGCGTAACGCAGGCCTGGGCTGACACACCGACGGCACGCTATCTGCTGGACGGTTTCGTCGAGCGCGGCGCGGCGCTGGATGCAGAATCAATGGCACAGGTGTTTGGCGCGCTGACGGTGTCGGATCTTACCGGCCGCCTGCCCGCCTACAAAAGCCCAACACTGATTGTGAACGGCGAATTTGACAACGCCCTGAAGGGCGGCACGCACACCGCATCCCTCATTCCGCACTCCGAGCACAAGATCATTCCCGGCGCGGGCCATTGCTGCTTTCTCGAGGACCCGGCGGCGTTCGAGAAGTTGGTCCGGGATTTTCTCCTCCGCAATCGTCTCTGGCCAGAGTGAGACCCGCCATGAAGCTCATCGCCTATATCATCGACGGCCATCGGATGGACATCCGCCCCGCCCCGCTCGAGCGCGAATGGATGGATAACACCGGGGAGCGGTTCGCCTATCGCTGCCTGCCGCTCAACATCGCCAATGCGCATGGCTGGGAGATCCTCTGTCCATCGAGCTTCAGCGCGGTCTGGAACGGAAATCAGGATCTCGCAGCGATCAACATCCGGTTTGAAGATCCCGACCAACAGCCGTTCGCGATCAGCCATTTCGGCCACGGCACGTTGACCTTCCATATCCCATGCCTGTTCCGCACCGATCCCGGTTGGGACTTAATGGCGCAGGGACCGATCAACCGTCCGAAAGATGGCATCGCCGCGCTCTCGGGCATAATCGAAACCGATTGGGCGCCTTACACTTTCACCATGAACTGGATTTTCACCCAACCCGAAGTCGACGTGAATTTCGAGAAAGGCGAGCCGTTCTGTCATATCTTTCCGGTGCAGCGCGGGCTGCTCGCCGCGGTCGAGCCGGAAATAAAGCAGCTGTCATCTGAGCCGGAGCTAGAGCGGCAATACCAGGCATGGAACGAAAGCCGGAAGAACTTCAATGCCGCGTTGCAACAGCCCGGCTCCTCTGCACAGGCCGAGCGCTGGCAGAAGATGTACTACCGCGGGCTTTCGCCAGACGGAACGCCGGCTGGGATCGAGGAGCACATCACGCGGCTGCGGCTGCGACCGTTCATGTCAATGTAAGCTAACGCCACGCGCGGACGCCCGGCCTCACGTAGGTCTAGCGACGCTTACGCCCGCCATGTCCGCCGGGGCGGTCTAGCCGCTCAATCATTTCCAGCCGCTCGCGGCGTTCCAGGCGTTCCAGGCGTTCCAACCGCTCGACGCGTTCCTGCCGCTCCAGCCGGTCTGTGTTGGCGCGCTGTTCGATCGCAGCAACCTCGCGACGGACCGAGGCGGCAGCTTTCCCGCCATCGCGTTTCACGCTCGCTTCCTTGCTAAGCGTCAGCGTGGTCGGCGGGTGGTTGTGGTGGCGACCCTTTTGTTTGCCTCTGCACTTTTCGTTGCCTTGGTCCACGCAGTCCGGTGGTGGTGGAGGCGGCGGTGGCAGCGGTGGCGGCGGCGGTGGCGGCGGCGGCGGCGGTGGCGGTGGCGGCGGCGGCGGCGGCGGCGGCGGCGGTGGCGGCGGTGGCGGCGGCGGCGGCGGCGGCGGCGGCGGCGGCGGCGGCGGTGGCGGCGGCGGCGGTGGCGGCGGCGGCGGTGGCGGCGGCGGCGGCGGCGGCGGTGGCGGCGGCGGTGGCGGCGGTGGCGGCGGCGGTGGCGGCGGCGGTGGCGGCGAGGGTCCCGGCTGTGGTGGCGGCGGCGGCGGTGGTGTCAGCTGAGTAAAATTCCGTGCGTCGTTCTGCGCTTGCCCGCTCGAATCCTCGTTACTCGTCTGGGCCTGCGAGGTAGCGACGCCCTTGCCCGGCTTGAGTTTGCTCAGGTCAAACTTTTGAAACCGAGGCTGGCCCCCGCGGTTGAGCACGAAGCCATCGCCCTTTGTATTGATCTCGATGGTCTTTCCATCGGGCAGCCGCGCGTATCCAGCTCCGTCGATAAGGATAAAGGTGAGCGTGTCATTCTCGAGCAAGATATCGAAGATCGTGCCGCGGACGCCCAGGGTGCCGGCAGGCGTTTTGATCTGATAGCTGCTGGACTGCTGGACGCCGGAGATAAAGCGGAAGGCACCCTTGGTCGCATTAAGAACGACTTCGCCGGTGCCCCTCGCAGGATCGAATACGTATTTATCGAGCGTAACCTCAGATCTGGGGCCGACGCTCAGGCTCGTCTGATCCCGGAAAAGAAGTTGCGCGTTGCTGTCCTCGCCGGTGCGCACAAGCTCATTGGAAAACACGTCGCTTCCGACGGATAAGGCCCGAGTGGCGCCGCGGTTCACGCCTTCGACGCGTTGATTGACCGCCGAAGCGACGCCGATCTTGTCAGCAAAAGCTGACGGCGATTGCAGGAGATATCCCGCAATCACCAAAGACGAGACGGTCCCGAGCCATACCCCCCGACGCCGCATCTGCCCCTGCCCCAGCCCCACTGGACGGTCACGCCGCGCGTGCTGCGAATAAGATAAAACGTCAAATCTGACGGCGCCGCGCCTCAGCGTTAGAGTCTTTTAACAATAATCTCCGGTCCAAGCAAACCCGAATCGCGCAAAAGCAGCCCAAGCTAAAGTATGCGGACTTCAAGCTTTTCCGCTTTGTTTGCTGGCCTGTGTTGCGGCTCACGAGGCAGCTGACCTTGGAAGCGACGAGCCGTCGCCGAGCTTCGTAATGTCAGCACCCGTTGTCCTCAGATTATATCCATTCTTCGTACGGCCAGCCGCCTGCCAGCTTCCGTCTGCGACCGTGAGGTGCTAGCCTGAATCGGGACTGAGATCTGGGGGTTGCCGGCCGCCGCTGCGGGGCCACGCCGGCACTACACATGCGAACAGCATTCGGCATTATCCTTTCGGCCTTGTTGGCGTTGACCGGCGTGAGCCGCGCTGACGAATTGTCCGATCTGAACGCAATGATCCTCAGGGACCCGGGAAATATCGAACTGAACCTGCGTTACGCCCGGCTTGCCGAGGAGAAAGGCGAACTCAAGAAAGCCCTCTCCGCCTATGAGCGCGTTACGGTCAACGAGCCACTGAATTATGAGGCGCAGGAGGGATTCCGGCGCATCGTCCGCAAGCTGCAGCCCGAGGGCACGCGTGTCAGCCTTGAATTCGGTGGCGGCTGGGAATCGAACCCCGGCCGCGACGCACGTGGCGGAAAATCCGATTGGCTCGCGCTTGTGCGCGCGGAGCTTAGGGACGAGCGCAGGATCGGCGAGGTCGCTTGGCGCACCATCGGCAGCGCCATCGGCGAATTTTATCGCGAGCAAGGCAACGCCATCAATTATGCCTCGGCCGGCGCGGTGACGGGCCCGATATGGGACGTGACACCGCAATTTTCCTTGCATACAGCCGTCGGCGGCGGCGCGGCGCTGTATGGCGAGCATAAACTTTACGAAGAGGCTGTTGCCGCCTTTACCCTGGAGAGTGGATTTTGGAACGGCGTGCAGACCGGCCGGCTACGGGTTGGCTTCCGCCGTTACGATGAGTTCTACGGCGGGTCCGACGGCATCTATGCCGATGTCTCGGAGAGATTTGGCTTTATCGGTGTGCTGGAGAAAAACGACATTGCGGTAGTGATGCCGTGGTTCCGCTGGAGCGACATCGCGGGGACGCCCTTGCACCTTCCTCTGGAGGAGACGCAGCCCGGGCGCTATTGGGAAACCGGCCTGCGGGTCGAATATTTCCGCCCGCTGGCGCCCTGGATCATCGTCGGAGCGTCGATGTCGGCCAGCTACCGCGAGTTTTCGGACGTTACGATCTTAAAAAACGGTGACTCGAGTGTTGCGGCGGGACAGGACCTATATCCCGGCCGTGGCGGTGATTTTTCCCAAGCTGCTGGCGAACACCGCCGACCTGCGTGTTGATTACAGATATGAGGACAATCGTTCAAATGTCCCCTTCGACACCTATGTCGATCACCAGGTCACGACCAGCGCAGTCTTCCGGTTTTAGACACCGCCTGACACCGTAACCTTTGCACCGCCGGCGTCGAAGGAGGAAGGCGGCCGCGAGGGCGACCGATCAGAGGCGGGAACCATGAATCCATCATGCTGGAGACCCTTGGGAGGTGTCGATTTCGCGCAGCTGCGCGCAGCGCGCATGCAAGCCCATTACGCGGCACAGTGGCTGGCGCGCGCCGCCCGCGCTTACATCCCCCCGCAACCGGATGACGGCCATACCAATCTGGGCTGGGACGGCGGCTTTGACGGATTCACTACCCATCCGCTGCAAGCCGGCATACGGCTCGGGCTCCGGATGCCGGATCTCACGCTCGCGCTGGTCGAAAACGCGCGGATTTCCAACTCCCTCCCGCTGCACGGACGAACCGAGGCGGCGGCGCGCGAATGGCTCGGCGAGCAGATGGCCACCCTCAATCTTGCGGACAGCGCGATTGACAACCCCCTGCCCTACGCACTTCCGGCTCATCCGCTCGCGCAGGGCGGGCGCTATGACACCGCAACCCTCACCGCGCCGCTGCGCGAGCTTTCCGCGTGGTATGCCAATGGTTTCAGTGCACTCAGCACCCTGATGCAACGACTGGTGGCGCGCGGCCTGCCCGCGCCGGAAGTGCGGTGCTGGCCGCATCATTTCGACCTCGATTGCCTGACACCCATCGGCAATGGCCGCGCAGGGACGGCACCGACTATGGGTGCCGGCTTCTCTCCGGGTGACCATTATTATGAGGAGCCATATTTTTACGTCAGCCTCTATCCGCGCCCCGACAGAACGCTGCTGCCGCGTCTGAACGCAGTGGGACACTGGCACACGAAAGATTTCCTGGCGGCGGTAGCGCCTGCGAGCAGGATCTTGGCGCTGAAGGAACAGCAGGCCGGGACCGAGGCCTTCCTGCATTCCGCTGCTGACGAGATTGTAAAAGTTTTAAGCGGCGGCGAAGTACGCGCTGCCAACTGAAGTATAATACGTCGAAGTGTACCGAGGCGGGGGGCGATCATGGCCAGTGAAGAAACCTGGGTAGACATTGGCGCCGCAGAGACTCTCTCCGCTCGACCACTGCAACGCATTAAGATCAGAAATATCGTGCTCGCCGTCTCTTTCAGGGATGGACAATTCGGCGTTGTGTCCAACATATGCAATCACGCAGGCGGCCCGCTCGGCGAAGGCCATCTCGACGACAACGGCTATATCTCCTGCCCCTGGCACGGATGGAAATTCCACCGTTGCAGCGGCCTTGGCGAGCCCGGCTTCGAGGAAGACCGTGTTCCCGCCTTTCCGGTAAAGACCGAGAACGGCCGCGTGCTGGTGGATCTCGCCCACGCCAGCAAGCGGCACGCCAAACCGCACGCGCCGCATCCCTTGGAACGTAAAGTCGAGCGCCAGCCCGGCCCGCCGCGCCTCGCCGGCATTTCCACCACCGCGATGGACGCCGCCAATCCGCGTTTTTCCGGTTCCGACCATCTGCTGATGCATGCACTGAGAGAGGGTCAGCAACTGGGAGCCGAAACGCGGATGATCAAGCTCAATGATCTGAAGTTCCGGGCCTGCGAAGGCTATTACTCCAAAGCCGCTGAAGCCTGCACCTGGCCCTGTTCGATCACGCAGATGGATCCGAAAGACGAAATGGACCGCGTCTACGAAGCGCTGGTGCATTGGGCCGACGCTATCATCGTTGCCTCGCCGATCCGATGGGGCGCGGCTTCTTCGCTTTATTTCAAGATGGCGGAGCGGCTTAATTGCGTGCAGAACGCTATCACCATCCGCAATAACGTGCTGATCCGCAACAAGGTGGCGGGCTTTATCATCGTCGGCGGCCAGGACAATATCCAGGCCGTGGCCGGACAGATGCTCGGCTTCTTTGCCGAGCTCGGCTTCATCTTTCCGCAATTCCCCTTCATCGCCCATTCACGCGGCTGGTCCGCCGAGG
The DNA here is from genome assembly GCA_963728585.1 of uncultured Alphaproteobacteria bacterium. Taxonomy (GTDB): domain Bacteria; phylum Pseudomonadota; class Alphaproteobacteria; order Rhizobiales; family Xanthobacteraceae; genus CANKHA01. The sequence continues at coordinate 219,462 of CAVSLB010000019.1, read as the reverse complement.
ACATGGAGCGAAACGTCGAGGTCGTGCGCGATTCCAAGGAGCTGGCGGAAGGTGCCGCCATGCTAACGCAGCGCTGCCTGCAGCTGGCGAAGGACTTGATCGCGCAAGGCGAAGCGCCGCACTCAATTGAACGCGGCGGCCGCAAGGCGCATCTGCTGGATACTCAGATCCCGAGATAGCGGTGCTGGATTTCCGGCGCGGCGGCGAGCGTTTGCGACCCCCCGCTCCAGACGATGCGTCCCCGCTCGATCAGATAGTGCCGGTCGGCCAGGCGGATGAGCGCTTCGACGTTCTTGTCGATGATCAAGATGGAAAGCCCCTCTGCCTTGAGCTGCGCGAGGCAGCGCCAGATTTCCATCCGAATAAGCGGTGCAAGGCCCTCGGTGGCTTCGTCGAGAATGAGCAGGCGCGGATTGGTCATCAGGGCGCGACCTACCGCGAGCATCTGCTGTTCACCGCCGGAAAGCTGGATGCCCATCCGGTCCTGCAGGGCGGTCAGTTGCGGAAAGAGCTGGTAGACGCGGGGCAGCGTCCAGGGCTTTGCGCCGTGGGATCGTTCCGCCTGCGGCCGCTAGCAGATTTTCCCGCACGGTAAGATTGGGGAAGATCTGCCGGCCTTCCGGCACCAGCCCGATGCCGAGCTGCGCGATCCGAAATGAAGCCAGCGCACGGATTTCCCGGCCGTCAAAGCGTACCGAGCCCGCCTCCGCGCGTGTCAGTCCCATGATGGAGCGGACGGTCGTGGTCTTTCCCATGCCATTTCGGCCCATCAGCGTGATAACTTCGCCACGTCCGACGGCGAGCGAAACGCCAAACAAGACTTGGCTCAGGCCATAGCGTGTTTCCACTTCGCTGAGTTCCAGCAGCGCGTCAGACATGGAGCCCCGCCGCGTCGTTCTCGCCCAGATAGGCCTGGCGTACCTGGGCATTCGCTCGGATCGCATCTGGCGCGCCAGTGGCGATCACACGGCCATAGACCAGCACGCTGAGCCGGTCGGCAAGCGCGAATACCGCTTCCATATCGTGCTCGATCAACACAATGGTGTATTGGCGCTTCAGCTCGCGCAGCAGCGCCAGCATGCGAGCGGATTCGTTCGGGCCAAGCCCCGCCATCGGCTCGTCGAGCAGAAGCAGGCGCGGTGCGGTGGCGAGCGCCATTGCAATCTCGATCTGCCGGTGCTCGCCGTGGCTGAGCCGGGAAACCCGCGCGGCCGCGCGATCGAGCATGCCAACGCGGTCGAGCGCCGCCAGCGCCGCTTCCCGCAGTTCGCGCTCCCGCCGCGCGGCTTTCCAGAAGCGAAAGGAATGACCGGCATGGGCCTGCACGGCGAGTGCGACATTGTCGAGCGCGGTGAAATCCGGAAAGAGTGAAGTGACCTGGAACGAACGCGCCAGCCCCAGCAGGCTGCGTCGCCACACCGGCAGCGCGGTGATGTCGGTGCCGGCGAAGATGATCCGTCCGGCATCGGGTGCCAGTTCCCCCGCCAGCTGACCGATCAGAGTGGTCTTGCCCGCGCCGTTCGGCCCGATCACCGCGTGCAGTTCACCTTCCGGAATATCAAGCGTCACGTTATCGGAGGCGATCACGCCGCCGAAGCGTTTGTTCAAGCCTTCGATCTGCAGCAGCGTTTCAGTCACGGTCGGCCCTCGTCAGCGCGCCGTAAATGCCACCGCGGGCGAATAGCACGATCGCCAACAGCATTGGCCCCAACACGATCTGCCAATATTCCGCGGCGCGCAGGGCCGTCTCGCCGAACAACGGAAAGCCGAGCCGCCCGATCAGAAGCGGCAGCGTCTCCTCCAGCACCAGCAGCGCAACCGCGCCGATGGTCGGGCCGAACACCGAACCCATGCCGCCGAGCACGACCATGACAATGAGGTCCCCCGAGCGGGTCCAATGCATCATCGCCGGACTGACGAAATTCGTGAAATTGGCGAGCAGCGCTCCGGCCAGCCCGCATAGCGCGCCGGCGATGACAAAGCATACCAGCCGATAGCGATAGGTGGGAAAGCCGATCGAGCGCATGCGACGCTCGTTGGAGCGCGCGCCGCGGATTACCATGCCGAAACGGGAATTGACCAACCGCCAGATCAGATAGATCGCGCCGAGCAGCAGAACGAGGCAGACATAGTAGAACACCGTGCGGTTGGAAAGCTCGAGCAGTCCGGCAAACTGGCTGCGCCGGTAGATAGTCAGGCCGTCGTCGGCCCCATAGCGGCTGAGACTGACGGCGACGTAATAGACCATCTGCGCGAAGGCGAGCGTGATCATGATGAAATAGACGCCGCGCGTGCGCAGCGACAGCGCGCCGATAGCGAGGGCGAACAGCGCTGAAATGAGGATCGCCAGCGGCCATTGTACGAAGCCGGAGGAAATTCCTTCGTAGGCGAGGATGCCGACCACATAGCCGCCGACGCCGAGATAGGCGGCATGGCCGAAGCTCACCATGCCGCCGAAACCCATGATCAGGTTCAGGCTGGTCGCCGCGAGCGCAAGGATCAGGATGCGGGTGAAGAGCGTAAGCAGAAAACTGTTGCCGCTTAGACCGGTGTAAAGCGGCAAGGCCAGCAGGAAAACGATCAGCGCCGCAATGAAAATATTGCGCGCGGTTAAAAACGAGGTCATCGGCTGGCCGCCGGGAACAGCCCTCCAGGCCGCAGAACGAGCACCGCCGCCATCAAGACGTAAATCAGCATGGAGGACAGCGCCGGGGCGGCAGTCGATGCCGCGGCGGAACTGAGGAAAAGCTTCAGCAGATCCGGCAGGAAAGCGCGGCCGAGGGTATCGACCAGGCCGACAAAGATGGACGCAACCAGCGCGCCGCGGATCGAGCCGATGCCGCCGATGATGATGACCACGAAAGCGACGATCAGGATATTCTCGCCCATCCCGATATAGGCGGTCTGGATCTGCGCCTGCATGATCCCGGCAAGGCCCGCGAGCACGGCGCCGAGCCCAAACACAAGCGTATAAAGCAGGTTGATATTGATGCCGAGCGCTCCCACCATCTCGCGGTTGGATGCCCCGGCGCGGATCAGCATGCCGATGCGTGTGCGCATCACCAACACATACAGCAGCGCCGCGACCGCAAGCGCGACGACGATGATGCTGAAGCGGTAAGCCGAATAAGGCACACCGGGCAGAATTTCGATCGAGCGGTTGAGAAAGGCCGGCGGCACGAGATTCATGCCGCCCGGCCCCCACACCAGCCGGACGAATTCATTGAAGAACAAAATAAGCCCGAAGGTGCCGAGCACGTGGTCAAGATGGTCGCGCCCGTACAGGCGGCGCATCGCAACCACCTCCACGGCCATGCCGACGATGAGGGTGGCACCGAGCCCCAGCAGCACGCCGAGCAGGAAGCTGTCGGTCAAAGCGGCGAAGGTGGCGGCAAAATACGCACCCAGCATGTAGAGCGAGCCATGCGCCAGATTCGACCAGGTCCATGATGCCAAAGACCAGGGTCAGGCCGGCGGCCAGCAGGAACAGCAGCAGGCCGAACTGCAGCCCGTTCAGGCATTGCTCGATGAAAAGGAGCCACATGGCGATGCAAGCGCGCGGAGGCGCCACTCCTCCTGATAAAAAGGACGGACCGCGAACCCGTTCCCCGCCCCGTCTCCCTGCCCTACGCCGTCACTTCATCTGGCATTTCGCGTGATAACGATCCTGATCGTTTTCCACGATCGTGGCGACCGTCTTCAGCACGAATTCATCACCCTGCTTCACCACGTCCTGCAGGTAGAAATTCTGGATCGGCATGTGGTTAGGACCGAATTTGAAATTGCCGCGCACGGATCTGAAATTCGCCTTCTCCATCTCCCTGCGCATCTCTTCCTTCTTGCTGGTGTCGCCTTTCACCGCTGCCACCGCCGCATTGATCAGGCTGGCGGCATCGTAGGTCTGCGCGCCGTAAAAGGAGGGTCCGGTTTTGTGCTTGGCCTTGTAGTCCGCGACGAATTTCCTGTTCTGCTCGTTCGGCAGATCGTTGACCCACTGCTGCGCACCCGGCACGCCGACCGCGAGGTCCTTCTGCCGCGGCAGCGTGGTCTCGTCGATGGTGAAGGCGGTGTAGAGCGGAATCTGGCCCTTGAGGCCGGCTTGCGCGTACTGGTTCAGGAACTGCACGCCCGCTGCGCCGGGATAGAAGACGAAAATCGCATCCGGCTTGGCGGCCCGCGCCTTCGACAGCTCGGCGGAGAAGTCCAGCTGGTCGGGCCACTTGGTCAACTCCTCGCCGACGATCTTGCCATTGAAAGTGAACTTCACACCGGCAAGCATGTCCCTGCCCGCAGCGTAGTTCGGCCCGATCAGGAAGGCGGTCTTCACGCCCTTCTGGTTCATGTAATGGCCGATCGCCTGCGGCGTCTGGTCATTCTGCCAGGAGGTGGAGAAGACGTAAGGCGAGCACAACTCACCGGCGAGCTGCGAGGGGCCGGCATTGGCGGTGATCAGGAAGGTCTTGGAGTTCGACCGCGGGCCTCAGCGAAGCCAGCAGCACGTTCGACCAGATATAGCCGACGAGGAAATCGACCTTGTCGGACTCGATCAGCTTTTGCGTCTTCTGCACGCCGACTTCCGGCTTCTGCTGATCGTCCTCATAGATCACTTCCACCGGCTGGCCGCCGATCTTGCGGCCAAGATGATCGAGCGCGAGCTCAAAGGAGTTGCGCATGTCGTTGCCGATCACGGCGGTCGGTCCGCTGAACGTGCTGACGAAGCCAATCTTGACCGGTTTGCCCTGACCGGCGGCGGGGCCTGCGGCGAGCGTCAAAAGCGCCGCCACGGCAACCAATTTTCTCCGCATACTGACGCCTTTCAATAGGGTATGGCCGTTCCGGGCGAATGTTATCGGATTGCCGGATGCGCCAAAAGTGCGTTGTTAGCATAGGCAGACGAGGTGCGGCGGTATCGACTTGCGGTAGGCCGACCGCTTCGCCGTTTTATTCCACCGGCTGGCCGTGGGCGGCGGCGTGCTCCGCGTTCTTCTTCGCGCGCTTGTTCTCACGGGTGGAGTAAAGGATGTGCTGGTTGGCATCCTTGTGGCCGGAGCGCGTGCCCATCATCACCATCGGACCGTCGCCGGTATTGTCGAGCTGATAAAATGAGCCGCCGGTGATCAGCGCCGACATGCCGGGCGTCATTACCACCTTGCCGCCGTCGGGAAACGACATCGTGCATTCGCCCGCGATCATGTGAAAGGTCTGATCGCCGTTGTGGCAATGCATCTCGTCTCGCCGGCCCGGCTCATAATAGATCAGCCAGCTATGCAGCTTGCGCGTACTCATCAGCACCGTGCGCTTCTTGTTGGTGAAGGCGACTTCCTTCGGGTTGATGATCTCAATTCCCATTTCCTTCCTCCGATGATGAGTTCTAGTCTTCCGGCAAGCCGTGTTTGACGCGCATCGCCTTCATGTGTTTGTCAACGCGCTGGGCATTCTTGACCATGCCGTTCACCAGCGCGGTCATGTTCTGTGCGTTGGTGGTGCCGAAATCCTCGCCGAACTGCAGCGCCGCCGCCTTGATGAATTCAGGATCCTTCACCGCCTGGTCGAAGGCGTGCTTATAGGTATTCACGACAGGCTCCGGCGTATTCGGCGGCAGCGCAAACCATTTGTCGATATACTGCGTCTGCAGCCAGGCCAGCAAAATCTCCGCATCATTCTGCGACAGCTTCGGCATGATCATGTCGGCGAAGACTTTGACATTGGGGAACGCCGTGCGCGGCACGAACTTGCCGTTCTCGTTCAGGTCGCCAAGCTGGGTGAAGGCCGCGAAGGCGGGATTATCCAGCAGCGGCTTGAGCTGAGCGGTGCTCGACGAGGCCATGCAATCCGCCTCGCCATTCATCGCCGCAAGGATCATCGCCGGCGTGCCGCTATAGCCGATCACGAATTTGACGTTCCAGCCGAGATGCTCCTTGCCCCACAGCGCCATCTGCGGGCCGGTGCTCGCGCCCGCGACAGCCGGCACGACAACCGGCTTTGCGGAAGGATTGCTCAACCGCTCGATCGCCTCCTTGCGGAAGACGAAGACCGTGCCGCCGCGATTGACGCCGCCGATATATTTGAAGGTGAGCGGATCATATTCGATCGCCGACTGCCGCCCGCCGGCGGGATCGAAATGCCCCTGGCTGCCGCCGGCAAAGCCCGTGCCGTCCGGCTTCACGTCCTTGGCGAAATAGTTCAGCGCCTTGACGCCCTGCCCGCCGGGGATGTTGCGATAGACGATGGTCGGCTTGCCGGGAAGATATTTGGCGACGTAATCGCCAATCAGCCGCGACGACAGGTCGGTGCCGCCGCCCGGCGACGAGCCGATATACATCTCGATCTTCTTGCCGGCGAAGGAAACTTCCTGTGCCGCCGCGGGATGCCGCCAACAAAAGACCCGCAAAGGCCGCCGCAGCGGCGGCCTCGCGGATGACGGTCGATGTCAGCATCGCAGGCCCTCCAACCTATCTGGCCGTTTGCGGCCCCTTGGACGGGCCGCTTATGCCGGTCCCGCTACCCTCCGTAACCGTTCAGCATCTGCGGATTCTTCTTGTAGAGATTAGTGATGAACCCGCTGTCGTCGATCTCGCGCAGGAAATTCACGTTCCACAGCGCCAGCGGATGGATTTTCGCGGCGTCGCCGTTCTTCTCGTCCTGCTTCAGGGCTTCCTGATAGACGTTGTACACCGCCGCCAGGCTTGGATAGAGCTTGGGCTCCAGGCGCGAGGAAAGGTCGTCATAGACCTTTGCCGCCATGTCGAGATCGAGATCGCCTTCCTTCTTGTGCTTGTTCATCAGGATCTTGATCGTCTCGTCGCGGTTCTGCTTGAAGTAGGCGATGCCTTCCAGCACCGACTTGAGCACGCGTTTCACGACGTCCGGACGTTCGGTCACCATCTTTGCCGATGACGAAATGGTCATGAAGAAGATCATGTCCTGGACCGGGATGTCGATCACCTTCAGGCCCATGCGGCGCGCCTGTTCGGTGCGCGGCTGGTTGACGAAGGCGGCGTCGACGTCGCTGTCCGCGACCATGCTGAGGAGGCTCTTGCCCTTCACCTTCTTGGCGCCGGCCTCATCTTCCTCGCGCTTCTCCGTCACCAGTTCGACCTCGTCCTTATCCGGATCGAGGCCGGCCTGCTTGAGATAGAGCCAGGTGTTGAGGCCGGGATGACGGCCGCGGTTGCCGAATTTGCGCTTGCGCACGTCTTCCAGCTTGTTGATGCCGGAGTCCTGCCTGGTGATCAGGAAGAGCTTATTCTTGCTTACCGTCTGGCCGAGATATTGCCAGGTGTCGCCCTTCGCCCGCGCGGCATAGGTGGAGACGTGGTTGCCGGAGACGAACTCGACTTCGCCCTTGGGGACGAGGTCGTGGGCATCGCCGCGGCTGATGATCTTGTCGAAATCGACCTTGAGACCATTCCGTTCCCAAGCGCCCGTTTCATTGATCACATGCATGAGAGCCAAATGGCTCGATGAGCGATAGGGAAACTGAATATGGTCCATTCCTCGACTCCTCCTCGATAATTCAGGGGCTTTGCCCCGACACTATTGATCCCCTAAAAGCTGACGCCCGTCTTTGCGGGCGCCAGCCTCCCCCAGCGACCCTAAAGCTGCTCAGTTGCAGGCGACGCCGCTCGCCTCCTTGGCCTCGCTCATCGCCTGGACTTCGCATTCCATGCCGGCCTTGAGCTGATCGCGCGTCGTTTTCTTGCCGGCGATGCTGACACTGGTGCGGCTGCTGCTCACGTCCAGCTTCTTGCTGGCGCCGCCAGCGGTGAACTCGATGTCACGGCCCCCCGCGCTGACTGCCGTGAGCTTGGCTTTCACCGACGGCACATCGGCTTTGTCCAAGCCCTTGGCTTTCGCCATTTCCGCGATTTCCTCGTCACTCAGCGGCTGGGCCGGCAGGCCGTATTTGGCCTTCAGCCTCTCCATGTACTGGGTGATTTCCGGATCGGGATAGGCCGTGATGTTCACCATCTGCTGCTGTTTCTCGCCCGGCACCGGCGTGAAGTCGGCGCTGAACTGCAGCTTGCCGAGCCGGATGAATTCCGGATCCTTCACCATCTTCGCCCAAGCGTCGCGATAGGCCTTAACGATTTGCGGCGGAGTGTTGGGCGGCAGTGAATACCATTTGTCGATATCGTTAAGCGCGGTCCAGAAGTCGAACACACGCTTATCGACGACCAGAAACTTTGCCTTCGACGAGCGTGTTGAAGGTCGGGACGTTCTGGAACTCCGCGCGCTTCTCGATCTGCTCGTCGTCCGCGTTGCCGCCGCCGAGCTGCGCGACACCCACGAAGCCGCCGGTGTCATACATCTCCTTCAGCAGCTGCCAATTGGACGTGCCCATCATGTCGGTTTCGCCGCGGCGGATCGCCAGCACCATGAAGCTCGTTCCTGGATAGCCGACGACGAAGCGAACATTCCAGTTCAACCATTCCGCGCCGAAATTGATCATCTGCTCCCAGCTGCGATTGCCATCTATCACGCCGACAACAACGGGCGGCTTGGATTTGTCCGTAAGGTTCGGCAGCTTTTCCTTGCGGATAGTCACTATCGAGCCACCGCGCGAAACACCGCCGAAGAAATGAAATTTCGTGGGGTTATACTCGACGACGTCCTTCTGCAGGGAGTTCGGGTCGGTGTGCGAGCTCGAGCCGCCCGCCCATGTCAGCCCATCAGGCTTCGCCTTGTTGAAGAAGTTGAGGCCCTTGGTGCCATGGCCGCCCGGGATGTTGCGGTAGCGCATCGACGGATTGCCGGGCAGATATTTCTCCAGGAATTGACCAACGAGACGGGTCGTGCCGTCAGTGCCGCCGCCGGCCGCCGAACCCATGATGACGTCGATGGTCTTGCCTTTGAAGGAAACCTGCGCGCCCGCAAAACCGCTACTGGCCAGCAAGGCGCCGCCGCAGAGAAGAGCAAAAGCGGTGCTCTTCAGGCCCGAATGTAATGCTACCGACATAGCTTTCTCCCTGAATTCAGCGTTGGCGTCGCGTCCGACGTTGCGCCCTTGACCTTGCCTAGGCCCGCGCACCGCCCGGCCTCCGTCCCTTCGGACCGGAGCGCCCGACTGGGGCCGCGGGCTCTGCCCGGATCATAGCATACGGGCAATCTGTGCAAAAATATGAACGTATTTCGATTTATGCATCCAGCCGGTGCCAGCCGTCAACTTCGAAACAGGTCGAGGAAGCTGTTGAGGGCATACAGCATGCCGTCGCCGATGAAGTCATCTATCGGGTTCGGCCAGACCGTTCCGACGAAATAGTCGAAAATGATGAAGACAAGCAGGACGCCGGAGATCGAAATATACAGCGAATTCCGGAGGCTGGCGCCGTAGAGATAACCGAACAGCAGCGGATAGATCAGGAATGTGATGTGGAAGCCGATGACGTAGCAGCTTAGCGCCAGGCCCGCGAGCCACAGCCAGGCATTGAACTCGAGTAGGTTCTCCTCGCGCGTAAACGGGTTGGGCGCCTGGCCAGCCAGTCGCATTTGTCGCATGGCCAAAATGTCGCGGAGGATCTGGATCGCGGTCAAAAACAGTCCCAACGCTGCGATGAAATAGACCGGCAACGACGCGCGCAGCGGCCAGCGTTGCCCCATGATGATCATCCCGACGAACAACGCGACGAGGACGAGGCACATCACGAGGCTACCCTTCTCCTGCGAGCGCGTCAGCTCATGCAGGACATCCATGTCCATCATCTTGCGGCTTTGTAGCCAGTTGCGGATGAAGGGATAGGCGACGGTCGCCACTATCAGCAGGAAAAGGAAGATGACGCTCGGGAACAGCATCCATTCCAGGCCGTAGCGGTCGACCGACAGCCAGAGATACTGCTGCACCTGGGCCCCGAGCACCACGGCAACAAGTAGTGGCGGACGCGGCCAGCCATAGCGCCGCATGATGATCCCGAGCGCGGAGAAGAAGAGCAGCGCGATGAGGTCATAGATGTCCAGTTCATTGCCGTAGGCGCCGACAATGCAGAACAGGAAAACCGACGGGATCATGTAGTAGTAAGGCACCATGCAGGCTTTGACAGAACTGCTTGACGAAGACCATCGACAGCAGCGTCGCCACCGTGTTGGCAATCACCAGGGTCCAGATCGTGCCGTACATATACGGCGCCTGATGCGTGAGGATCGCGGTTCCCGGCTGGATGCCGACCGCCGTCATGCCGATCAGGATGATCGCCATCGAACTGCCGCCGGGAATGCCGAACAGCAACGTGGGAATGAGGTCGCCGCCTTCCTTGGCGTTGTTCGCGCTCTCGGGCGCGATCACGCCGCGAATGTCGCCCTTGCCGAAATTCTCGGTGTTCTTCTCGGTCTGCATGGCATGGGCATAGGCGAACCAGTCCGCCACTGAGCTGCCGAGGCCCGGCAGCACGCCCACCCAGACGCCGACGATGCTGGAGCGCACCACCAGCCACCAGTGACGGAAGACGTCCTTCACGCCCTCCAGCTGGCCGCCTTTCAGCGGCTCCATTTCGGCGATGCTGGTCTTGCGGCGGAAGATGTCGACCATCTCCGGCACCGCGAACATGCCCATGGCGATGATGATCAGCGAGACGCCGTCCCAGAGATAAGCTGATGCCGAAAGTGAAGCGCTCGATGCCGGTACGCGCATCAGTGCCGACGAGCGCGATCGCCATGCCGACAGTGGCGCTGATCAAGCCGCGCACCGGCTGCTTTCCCCCGAGGATGGCGACCGCCGACAGACCGAGCAGACACATCATCAGGAATTCCGGCGAGCCGAGGCTGAGCACCAGCGGCTTGAAGAACGGCAGCGAGATGATGAAGGCCAAGCGCGCCAATAAAGGCGCCGACCAGCGAGCCGAAGAAGGCCGCGCCGAGCGCACGGTTGGCCTGGCCTTGCTTGGCCATCGGATAGCCATCGAGAATCGTGGCCTGCGATCCTGAACCGCCAGGCACGCCGATCAGCACCGAGGTGAAGGTATTGGCGGTATTGCCGACGGTCGCCGCGCCAAAGATCAGCGCGATATAGGCAAAGGGATCCAGCGTCATCGCATAGGGCATCAGCAAAGACAGCAACAGCAGACCGCCGATGCCCGGCGCGGCGGCGAAGAAGCTCGCCACGATCACACCGAGAACCATCAGCAGCAGGGGAAATGGCGCGGTGACTCCGACAAAGCCTTTGGCGATGTCATCGAGACGAAAGACATCCAGAAACTCAAGCATTTCCTATTCCCCGCGGCCGCCAGAGTTGTCCTCGGCGGCGTCCGCAATATTAGACGCATGCGGCTTTAGCCTGGCAACCGACATACCGTCGCGAATGCAAGGCTGGCAGCGTCAGAACGTAATAGAATCCAAGCGAGTCAGAACGGCCTTTTCGTTCAGTTGCGATCCATTGGCGATTTGCCAGATCGTGAACTGCTCCTGAAATGCCGTTTCGGACGGCAAACCGTCGATCGGAACGATCGGCTTGAAGCCGCGCTGCACGGCGCCGAACGTCGTGTAAAGCACCGCGCTGTTGGCCGACGTGCCGACAATAATGACGGTATCGATGCCTCTGTCCTTCAGCATCTTCTCCACGTCATTGTCGGAAAACTTGTCGCCGCGGCCGCGCACGACCCTTTCCTCACCTCTCGGCCCGACACTGGCCACAATGTCTTCCGGCTGCATGCTGCTGGACAGCGCATGCAGGACCAGGACGTTATGGCTGCGCGCGTCAGCCAGCAGCTTTTCGATCTTCGGGAGAGTCTTGAAACAGCGCACGCGCCCGTCAGCGGTGCAGGTCTTGCGGTTCCAGTCCAGGCTGAACACCGCGGTCTTCTTGGGATCTATCTGGACAGGTTTGATCTTGGCGATCGGAGGCGGCGGCGCCTTGATGGAATCCCATTCCTCGATGATGTTCTGCGCCCGCGCGGCGTCCGGCGACGCAGCGAGAAGCCCTAACGCCAGCGTCGCTATAGCGACGGCCGGCAGGGCGGCCCCGATCAGCTTACCCATCCCACCCTCGTTTCCCCTCGCGCCGAATTTCAGATCGGCCGTCTGAACCAGTTCCTCGCGTTGTCCTCGAGGATTTTTTTGCGCCCCTCTTCCGAGATGGCGGGATCGAATGCCCAGTTGATCGGATCGAATGTGGCGTGCGGCCAGTCCGAGGAATAGAGCAGCATGTCCTCGCCCCGGCACAACTCCATCAGCATCTTAAAATGCTTGGGATCGCGAGGGAAGCATACCGGCTGGCTGGAGAAGCGAATATTGCTGTCGAAATATTCGCTCGGCAGCTTGTTCAGGAACTGCTCGCCGGCTTCCAGCTTGCGCTCGGTGAGCTTGATGTCGCCCGGATGGCTCAAATAATAGTCGTCCGAACGCGCCATGAATTCCGGCAGCCACCAGAAGCCGCCTTCTTTGATAATGACGCGCAGAGAAGGAAATTTGTCGAACAGGCCCTGGAAAATCATGCTGCCGACATAGGCCATCGAGATCGAGACGGCGGATATTCCGACCAGCTCTGACCAGGTGCGCGTGCCCTGATGCAGCGGCGTCATCTGCTGGTAGAAGGTTCCCACATGCGAGGTGACGGCGAGGTCGTTATCGATCGCGGCCTGATAAATCGGATCGTGCTTGGCAGTGCCGATCGGCTCGTAGTTGCCGCCGAATTCCGTATAAACCGAAACGAAGCCCTGATGCTTGGCCATGCGCGCGATCTCGGCCGCCCCAGCCGCCGGGTCGCGGTGGCTGATCATGATCTCACCCTTGATGCGCGGCGTGACCGGCAATACCTCGGCGGCGAGATAATCATTGTAGGCCGAAGCCACCGCGGCCAGCATCGCAGGATGGAACATGCTCTGCGGCCGCTGGAAGCCGGGGCTCAGGACCACCGTCTCGACGCCGATCTCCTCCATCACCTTCAGCACTTCCGCCGCCGTGCCGGCGCGACCCATGGTCTCCTGCCCGGTGCCTTCGATGCCGATGGCATATTGCGGCGAGTAGTCGCCGCCGACCTGCGGATATTTTGTCAACTCGGTCCTGAACGGCTCCTTCATGAACTTGCGCAATACCTGCCAGTCCGGAATGAAATGGAAATCCGTGTCGACGACCTTGTAATTGTGCGCGCGCGGATCGATCGGATTCGGTTTGACGCGCTTGGCCGGCTGGCGGTTCGGGTTGGTCACGATGTTCATATTGCTCTCTCGTGTCGGCGAGCTGTCGCCATTCAAACGGTTACCACCACATCCTCGCCATCAAGGACGATCGGATAGGTGCGCAGCGCCTGGCGCGGATCGGCTTCAAGTTTGCCGTCCTCGAGTTGCCAATTCCAGTGATGCCAGGGACAGCGGACAATGCCATCTTCCACTACCACCTCGCCGTCGCACAGCGACGCGCCCTTGTGGGGACAACGATTGGCCACCGCATAAAGTTTGCCCGCAACGCGGAAAATCGCGATGGTGCGCCGGCCCGCTTCTACGGCAATGGCCTTCCCTTCCGGAATCTCCTCAACCTTGCCAACGACGTATTCTGCCATCTTGTCCGGTTTCGCTCTGCATCACCGGCCGTAGCATCGGCGAACCGGTGTTCAAAATTCGACATCTATTACGAATTTCAATAATCGCAGTTTTTACATCTAAAGTCCAGAGCGGTAACTGTTGCGGCCTCCGGTTTGCTGGGGCAAAGTGATCAGGAATTTATCGCGTTTTCAGGCAAGCCGCATGTGATGGCCGGGCCCGCCCCCTCCAAAAAAACCAAAACCAAGACGAAAGGAAAAGGCCTGCCGCGCCACGGCAACCGTTCTATCGTCGTGGCAGTCTCGCTTCTGCGCGTGATCGCCTCGCTCGGAAGGCCCGCGACGCTGAGCGAAATCGCATCGGCGGCCGGCATGTCGGCGCCGCGTGCGCATCGCTATCTGCTCGGACTGGCGAATACCCGCTTGGTTGAGCACAGCGCGATCTCCGGACTTTACGACCTGGGTTCCGAGATCGTTGAGCTTGGCGTCGCTGCGCTAGGCAAGGTGGATGCCGTGCGTTTCGCCAGCGAGGCACTGGCGCCGCTGGCGGACGAGACCGGACTTGCAGCCCTCATCGTGGTCTGGGGAACCAACGGGCCCACCGTCATCCGCTGCGAGCAGGCGGGGCTTGTGTCTGCCGTGCGCGTGCGCGAAGGCCGCAATCTTTCGTTGCTCAACAGCGCGTCGGGCCGAGTCTTTCTTACCTATCTGCCGGACTCCGATACGGGTCCGTTTATAGAACGGGAGCTGGCTTTGTCGTCTAAGGGACGGAGCTCGGCCAAAAGCATCGAGGCGATGCAGGCTGAAGTGCAAAGGCATGGCATCGGCCGTGGTCTTGGCGAGGAGACACCCAATATCGCAGCCTTGGCGGCGCCGGTTTTCGGCGCACATGGCCGCCTGGCGCTCTGCCTCGGTGTGGTGTCGGCCATCGGATTCGATACCGGCTATTCCGGCAAGCCGGCCGTCGCGCTGAAACGCGCCGCCGCCGAGTTGTCCCGCCGTCTCGGCTTCTCCAACGGCAATCACAACGTCTAGCGCGCTTTAGCCGAAAACCAATCGCGCTGGACATGGCCGGCGCACCCCCCGGTGTTGCGCGCCCTTGATGTCTACCGCGAAGAACAGACGGCCAGCTCCGGCGGGCTTCTCTCCATTGTCATGGCCGGACTTGTCCCGGCCATCTCGCTTAGGAGGGCACGACGTTGCGTCCTAAGCGGGATCGCCGGGACAAGCCCGGCGATGACAACGACAAAGCGTGTGCAGGCTTATCGCTTCGCCTTATCGGCTTCCTTCAGCTGCGCCTCGGCCTCGGCTAAGACCCTTCTTGATCTTGGCGATCACGTCCTTCGGCGTGCTGATGAGGTCTTCGACCACCTTTTTCACCTCTTCGCCGCTGGAAGGCTCGATCTCAAGCTTGCGCTCGGTCGCGATCTTCAAGAAATCCGGATCCTTCATCGTATCGGAGAAGGCCTTGCGCAGCGCGGCCAGCCGGTCGGCGGGAATGCCCGGAGGCGCGGTGACGGGAAAGCCGATCGCGCTGTCACTCGAAACAAATCGGAAGATCGCCTTCTCCTCCGGAGTTTTGGCGAGATCGAGCAAGAGCGGCACGTCCGGCAGATCCTTCTCCTTCGTCAGCCCGGTCTGCAGCAGGACGTTGATTTTCTTCTCGGCGATCCAGTGCGGCCAGCCGGCCTTCAGCCCGGACCAGACCACGGCAGCGCGGCCGTCGACCTCACCGCGCTCCATCGCGAGTTGAATGGTGTTTCCGCCCTGATAGCCGAGCACGACCTTGAACTTGGTGCCCAGGAAGGCATTGATCAGCAGCGGATAGACCGAGTTTCCGCCGGTCGCGCTCAACGCGCCCATCACGACTTCCTTTTTCTTCGCATCCTCCAGCGTCTTCACGCCGCTCGCGTGCCAGGTGATGAACACGGTGGTGGAGGTGTTCATCGCGCCGATCCAGCTGAACTTGGAGAGATCGAATTGGACCTGATCGGGTTCGAACATCTGGCGCTGCGGCATGCTCTGGTTGAACATGCCGAAGACTGAGCCGTCCTTCGGCGCGATCTCGCCGATATATTGCGCCGACTTCACACCCGATGCGCCGGGCATATTCTCCACAACGAGCGTCGGATTTCCCGGGATATGGCGGCCCATGAATTGCGCGAGCAAACGGCTATAGGTGTCGTAGCTGCCGCCGGTATTCGACCCGACAATGAACTTTACAGTTTTGCCCCGGTAGAACTCCTCTGGCGACTGCGCATGGCCCGGTTGACCCGCCGCCAGCAGGAGCGCGCAGATCCCAAGGCCGCCCAACAGCAACTTGCGCATTTTCCCTCCGTTTCCAGTGGTCTTCCGCCGCCTCGCCTTTGCCGCTCAACCCGAAGCATATTAACGGCCGCCCGGCAAAATACCGGGCAGGCTTTCCTGCATTCTGGACAGAATCGAAATGGATTTCAAATTCTGCTTTTGCCTGCTAAAAGGCCGCATTATTCTGCGCCGCCGCTGAAATAAGGACGGAGAGAATGGCTATCGACAACGCCGCGCTGCGCTATCTGATCGATACCTACCTGGACTGGAGCAAGCAGCAGGGTATCCCGGTTATCGAAGGCGTCGCGGTCGACCTCAACACCCTCGAGACCGCGCCCTGGCAGCGGCTGGGCGGCGGCTGCAAGGCGGCCTTCGTCCATCTGCGCGGCCGCGGCGATTTCATCTCGCTGCAGGTGATCGATATCCCGCCCGGCGCCCGCACCGACGTCTTGCGCCATCTCTATGACGAAGTTTTCTACGTCCTGTCCGGCAGCGGCAGCGCCACCATCGAAATTGGCAGAAGGCCGCAGCACGAGTTTCGAATGGGGCCCGCGCTCGCTGTTCTCGCCCCCGCTGAACGCACCCTATCGGCTGTTCAATGCTTCGGGCCGCGAAGGCGCCCGCATCGCGGTGGCCAGCAACCTGGCCTTTCTGATGAACGTCTATCGCAACGAAGCCTTCCTGTTCGAGAACAAGACCCCCTTCCCCAACCGCGTCGGCCGCGAGGCCTATTACAATGGCGAAGGCGATTTCCTCCCGCTCGCTCCCGGCAAGCATATGTGGGAGACCAATTTCATTCCCGATCTCGGCTCCTTCGAGCTGCCGGAATGGGAGGCGCGCGGCGCCGGCAGCCGCAACATAAAGGTCATTCTCGCCGACAGCCCGATGCATGCGCATATCTCCGAGATGCCGGTCGGCACCTACAAGAAGGGCCATCGCCACGGCCCCGGCGCGCATGTCTTCGCCATCAACGGTTCCGGCTACACGCTGATGTGGAAGGAAGGCGACGAAGAGTTCGAGCGCCACGAATGGCAGCACGGTTTCGTCTTCGCGCCGCCCGACGGCATGTTCCACCAGCACTTCAACACCGGACCGGAGCCGGCGCGCTATCTCGCCGTTTCGCTCGGCAGCCATCGCTATCCGGTGTTGGCGCGCAAGGTAGAACGCAAGAACAAGCCGGAAGCTTCGGTGAACGAAGGCGGCATCCAGATCAACTACGAGGACCAGGATCCGCGCATCCACAAGATCTGGCTGCAGGAACTGGCGAAGACCGGCGTGCCTTCCAAGATGGGCAAGTATTTCGACGAGACCCGCATCCAGAAAGAGCTGGCATGAACGCGCAACCGAAATTCCTGCTCGACCCTTATCTCGAATGGACGGCGAAGGAAGGCATCCCGATCCATGAGGATTTCGGCGTCGACCTGACGGTGTGCGATGTCGGCCCGTGGCCGCGGCTCGGCGACAAATGCAGCGGCGCCTTCGTGCATCTCTATGGCCGCGGCGACTGGATGACGATCTTCGTCCTCGAAGTGCCGCCCGGCGGCAGCTCGGCGCCGCAGCAGCACATGTTCGACGAGATCTTCTATGTGCTCGAGGGCAGCGGCAGCATGGTCGTGGAACTGCCGGACGGCACCAAGCAGTCGTTCGAATGGGGCCCGCGCAGCCTGTTCGCGCCGCCGCTGAACTGCAAATACCGCATCTTCAACGCCTCGGGGCAAAAGCCGGCGCGGCTCGCCTCCGGCAACGACCTGCGGATCATGATGAATATTCTCAACAACGAGAAGTTCTTCTTCGACAATCCTTATCCCTTTCCCGAGCGCAATTCGCCCGCGGGTTATTACGCCGGCGAAGGCGAGATGACGTCGATCCGTCCCGGCCGTCATCTGTGGGAAACCAATTTCGTGCCCGACCTCGGCGCCTTCGAGCTGAAGGCCTGGGAAGCGCGCGGGGCCGGCTCGTCCAACATCCAGTTTCTGCTGAGCGAAAGCTCGATCGGGGCGCATGTCTCCGAAATGCCGGTCGGCACCTACAAGAAGGGCCACCGCCACGGCCCCGGCCTGCATGTGCTGTTCGTCCATGGCAGCGGCTATAGCCTGCTTTGGTATCACGGCGAGCGCGATTACAAGCGCGTGGAATGGAAGCACGGCGTGGTGTTCGCGCCACCGGACGAGATGTTCCACCAGCATTTCGACACCAGCCAGAAACCCGCGCGCTATCTGGCGCTCGGCTTCGGCAGCAAGCGTTATCCAATCGTGCTGGAACGCCGCATCGGCTCGGAAGGCCGCCGCAGCGACGTCAGCCTGAAGGAAGGCGGCGCGCAGGTCGAATATGCCGACCAGGATCCGCGCATCCACGCCATCTGGCTGGAGGAAATCCGCAAGACCGGCGTGCAGTCGCAGATGGGCGAATATATCGACGAGTCGGTCTATTCCCGCCCCGCGGCCGAATAACGCGGCACGAACAAAGACCATTCTAGGGAGCGTGAATGTCCAAGGGTCCGGTTGTCTCTGACGAACTCGCGCAGAAATTCGCGACTGAGAAGGATACGCCTTACGAGCGCTGGGTTCGCAGTCAGGGTCTCGATATCAAGCCCGCGATGTATGTCCGGCAGTTGCGGACCATCGCGCTGAAACCCTGGGCGGAGCGCGGCGGCAGCGCCGTCTTCCTCAACCATGAAAGTACGCGCACCACCAACGACGCCTATGTCTGCGAAATTCCGGCCGGCGGCGAATTGAAGCCGCGGCGGCAGATTTTCGACGAGATGATCCTGATCCTGTCCGGGCGCGGCTCGACCACGATCTGGAACGATGCCGGCGACCGCCAGACCTTCGAGTGGAAGGAGAATTCGATTTTCGCCATTCCGATGAATTGCTGGCATCAGCATTTCAACGGTTCCGGCAACGAGCCGGCGCGCTATGTGGCGGTGACCTATTGCCCGCAGGTGCTCAACCTGTTCGGCGAGCCAGACTTCGTCTTCAACAACAAACATGACTTCAAGAGCCGCTTCAGCGGCGAGCCCGATTATTTCAGCGCCAAGGGCGAGCAGAAGGGGTTTCTGCTGACGACCAATTTTGTCGCCGACGCGGTCAATATTCCGCTGATCACCGCGGCCTCGCGCGGGGCGGCGGCGGCCATATCCGCTTCAACATGGCGCGCGGCGCGCTGCCGAGCCATATCTCGCAATTCCCGGTCGGCACCTATAAGCGGGCGCATTCGCACGGCTCCGGCGCTTTCGTGATCGTGCTGAGCGGCCAGGGTTATTCGCTGATGTGGCATGAGGGCGAGGAGCCTAAGCGCTATGACTGGGAAGTCGGCACGCTGATCGTGCCGCCGGCCGGCATGTATCACCAGCACTTCAACACCGGCACGACGCCCGCGCGCTATCTCGCCTTCCGCAACATCTCGATCCGCAATTCCCAGGGCGTGCCCTATTCCTGGATCAGCCGCCGGCTTGGCGGCTCGCAGATCGATTACGCCGACGAACCGCAGCTGGTGCGCGACCTGTTTGAAAAGGAAATCGCGGCCAACGGCGTTTCCTCGCGCATGGCGGAAGCCTACGAAAAGGAACTGGAAACGCTGCCGCCGCTGCGCGAAGCCGCCGAATAAGCAGGGATACCGATCAATGGACGCCAAGGTGGAAACCAAGCCGAACCTGCAGGACCTGCGCACGCATCTGGAGAATCTCCAGAAGCGCGACAAGCTCACGCGCATCACCGTGCCGATCAACAAGGATACCGAGCTGATGCCGCTGGTGCGCTGGCAGTTCCGCGGCCTGCAGCAGGATCAGCGCAAGGGCTTCCTGTTCGAGAACGTCACCAATGCGCGCGGCGAGAAATTAAGCGGCAGCGTGGCGGTCAGCATCTATGCCGGCTCGCCGGAAATCTATGCCATCGGCATGGGCTGCGAGGTGAAAGACATCCGCAAGCACTGGCAGGCCGCGCAGGCCGCGCCGCTGAAGCCGGTGGTCGTCGACTACGGCACCGTGCAGGACGAAGTCCATATCGGCGACAACCTGCTGGAGCACGGCGGGCTGGAGGAATTCCCGATTCCGAATTCGACGCCCGGCTTCGACGTCGGCCCCTACACCACCGCGTCCAACTGGGTCACCAAGGACCCGGAAATCGGCTGGATGAATGTCGGCAACTATCGCGGCCAGGTGAAAGGCCCCACCAAGATGGGAGTCTTCATCGGCCCGCGCAAACACGCCTGGAAGCATTGGGACATCATGCGCCAGCGCGGCGAGAAATATGTCGAGGCCGCGCTGGTGATCGGCGGCCCGCCGGTGCTGACGCTATCTCTCCGGCTCGCGCACGCCCTATGGCGTGGAGGAATATGCCGTCGCCGGCGCGCTGATCGGCGAGCCGCTCGAACTGGTCAAATGCAAGACCGTCGACCTGCTGGTGCCCGCGCATGCCGAGCTGGTGATCGAAGGCCGCATTTCCACCGAGTATCTCGAGCCGGAAGCGCCGTTCGGCGAGTTCACCGGCTATATGGGCGAGCGCGTTTACAATGCGGTGTTCGAGACCACCGCCATCACCCACCGCAAGAACCCGATCTTCACCGCCATCATCAGCCAGATGCCGCCGAGCGAAAGCAGCATGCTGAAGAAGATGGGGCAGGATAACAGCTACCTGTATTTCCTGCGCAACCACTGCGGCCTGCCCGACGTGGTCGATATCAGCTTCCACGAGATCGCGCTGGAAAGCTGGGCCGTGGTGCAGCTCAAGCGCTGCAATCCGTCGATGGTTTGGCAGACGCTCTATGCCATCGCCGGCCGCAACGCGTCCTCGGGCAAATACGTCATCGCGGTGGACGAGGACATCGATATCAACGACATGGAATCGGTGATCTGGGCCATGAGCTATCGTACGCAGCCGGACCGCGACACCAAAATCCTCGGCAACCGCGCCATCGGGCTCGATCCTTCCGGCCTGCCGCCGCAGGCGGAAATCCGCAACATGACGCAGCAGGCGAATTTCGGCTCGATGATGCTGATCGACGCCACGCGCAAATGGAATTATCCGCCGGTATCGCTGCCGGCCAAGCCCTACATGGAACGCGCCAAGCAGATCTGGGAGCAGCTGCAGCTGCCCAAGCTCACCCCGCGTGTGCCGTGGCATGGCTACGAATTGGGCGACTGGTCCGACCGCGACCGCGAGGAAGCGGAATGGGCGGTGAAGGGCGAATATCACAAGACCGGTGAGCGCGCCGCGAAGGAACGCAAGCCCGCGGGCAAATAGGAATGAACGGCGAACTAGAACCCGTTATCCGCCTCATCCTGAGGGAGAGCGCGAAGCGCGGCGTTCTCGAAGGATGGCGCCTATGCTTCGAGACGCCGCGCTTCGCGCGGCTCCTCAGCATGAGGGTGGTGGATGATGGCAGGCGCTGCGCAGACAAGAAGTACGAAAGGACAGGTATGAATGGACGACCGCACACAGGTGAAGACCAACCTGCAGGATCTGCGCACGCATCTGCAAAAGCTCGACCAGCAGAAGCTGCTGCGGCGCGTCACCATTCCGATCAACAAGGACACGGAGCTGATGCCGCTGGTGCGCTGGCAATTCCGCGGGTTGAAGGAAGAGCAGCGCACCGGCTTCCTGTTCGAGAACGTCACCAATGCGCGCGGCGAGAGCTTGAAGGGCGGCGTGGCGGTCGGCATCTATGCCGGTTCGACCGAAATCTATTCGCTCGGCCTCGGCTGCAAGGTCTCGGAGATCAAGGACCGCTGGCAGAAGGCGCAGGCCAAACCGACGCCACCGAAGCTGGTCGAGCACGGCTCGGTGCAGGAAGAAGTGCATATCGGCGAGAACCTGCTGGAGCATGGCGGCATCGAGGAATTCCCAATCCCGATCTCCACGCCCGGCTTCGACATCGGCCCCTACACCACCGCGTCGAACTGGGTGACCAAGGATCCCGAGAGCGGCTGGATCAATGTCGGCAATTATCGCGGTCAGGTGAAAGCCGCCGACCGCATGGGCATGTTCATCTCGCCGCGCAATCATGGCTGGAAGCACTGGGACATGTGCCGCAAGATGGGCAAGCCGCTGGAGGCCGCGCTGGTGATCGGCGGCCCGCCGGTGCTCACGCATCTTTCCGGCTCGCGGATTCCCTACGGCGTGGAGGAATATGCGGTAGCGGGCAGCCTGATCGGCGAGCCGCTGGAAGTGGTCAAGTGCAAGACCCTCGACCTCACGGTGCCCGCGCATGCCGAGCTGGTGATCGAAGGCCATATCTCGACCGAATACGTCGAGCCGGAAGCCCCCTTCGGCGAATACACCGGCTACATGGGCGGCCGCGTTTACAACGCGGTGTTCGAGGTAACCGCGATCACTCATCGCAAGAACCCGATCTTCACGGCGATCCTTAGCCAGATGCCGCCGAGCGAGAGCAGCAAGCTGAAAAAGATCGGCCAGGATAATGCTTATCTCTTCTATCTGAAGAACCAGTGCGGCATCGCCGACGTGGTCGACGTTTCCTGTCACGAGATCGCGGTCGATAGCTTCATCGTCATCCAGATGAAGAAGTGCAATCTCTCGATGGTCTGGCAGGCGCTCTATGCCGTTGCCGGCCGCAACACGATGGTCGGCAAGATCGTCATTGCAGTGGACGAGGATATCGACATCCACGATCCGGAATCGATCATCTGGGCGCTGAGCTATCGCATGCAGCCGCATCGCGACTCGATGCTGCTGCCGAACCGCGCCGTCGGGCTCGATCCCTCCGGCGCCCCGCCAAACCAGGACGGCGTCGACAACAGCCACGTGCAGCAGGTGTTCGGCTCGGCGCTGCTGATCAATGCCATGCAGCCCTTCGCCTATCCGCCGGTGTCGCTGCCGCGCAAGGAATACATGGACCGCGCGCAAGGAAATCTGGGAGCAGCTGCAATATCCGCCGCTCACCCCGCGCAAGCCCTGGTTCGGTTATGAGCTGGGCGACTGGTCCGAGCGCGACCGCGAGGAAGCGCAATGGGCGGTGGAAGGCAAATACTTCCTCACCGGCGAGCGCGCGAAGAAAGAGCGCAAGCCCGCGAACGAGTAGAGCGCCCTACGCGTTGATCAGAAGTTGCGTCATGGCCGGGCATAGCCCGTCGAAGACGGGCGTGAACGCCCTGATGTCCCGGCCATCTCGTTTAGGAAGGCAAGGTGTCGCGACCCTGAGCGAGATCGCCGGGACAAGCCCGGCGATGACGACGAAGATCAATGGAAATTCCGGCCCTTCGGCATCACCTGTTCGACGATATCGGGGATGATTTTGGGCAGCTTCGGCTGGTCTTCGGACAATGTCCGCAGCAGCGGCGACAGATCCTCGAAATGCTCCGCGACGATGTGGATCACGCCCTTCTCGTTCTGCAGCATGCCGGTGATGCTGATCAGCCGCGCGCCCATGATGACCGGGCGATATTGTTCGAACGTGCGCGGCCACAGGATCGCATTGGCGACCGCGGTCTCGTCCTCCAGCGTCATGAAGATGGCGTTGCCGGTGCCCGGCCGCTGGCGCACCAGCACGAGGCCCGCGATGGTGACCCGCCTGCCGGAGGGCATGTTGGGAAGCAGTTCGTGGCGCAGAATGCCGCGTGCATCGAGATCAGCCCGCAGAAAGGACACCGGATGCGCCTTCAGTGATAATGAGAGATGGCGATAGTCCTCCACCACCTGCTGACCGGGCGGCATGGAAGGCAGACCGACATCGGGTTCAAGCGAGGGCATCGTAGCGCGGGCAAATAGCGGCAGGTCGTCCTTGTCGCCCGCCCGGCGGAGCGCCTTGATCGCCCAAAGCGCATCGCGGCGGTTCAAACCTAATGAATTGAAGGCGTCGGCATGCGCGAGCTTCTCCAGCGCTTTCGGCGGCAGGCCGGTGCGCAGCCAGAGATCGCGGATGGAATCGAAGCCCGCTGCCCGCACGCTCTCGATCTTTTTGGCCCATTCCTCGGAGAAACCGGTGATCTCGCGCAGGCCGAGCCGCAAGGCATGGGTGGTGCGGATGTCTTGTTCCATTGAGGCATGGCGAGAGCTCAGGTTTCCGAGTCGTCTCTTCCCCCAGTCCGGTTCCCGCGTCTGATTTTGGCCCCCTGCCCAACCCTCCCCCGCAAGCGGGGGAGGGAGAACATCGGCCTCGCCCACCAATTCATCGTGCTGATACGCGTGCTCTTCCAGCGTGCAATCCCAATTCGATCGATTCACATCCACTGGGCGAACTTCCACGCCGTGCTCCTGCGCGTCGCGCACCAGTTGGGCAACGGCGTAAAAGCCCATCGGCTGACTGTTCAGCAGCGCCGCCGCGAATACATCCGGGTAATGGCATTTGATCCAGGCCGAGGCGTAGACGAGATTGGCAAAGCTCGCTGCATGGCTTTCAGGAAAGCCATAGCTGCCGAAGCCCTCGATCTGATTCCAGCAATTGGTCGCAAATGTCGGATCGTAACCGCGCGCGGTCATGCCGTTGATGAACTTGTCACGGAATTTGCCGATGGTGCCGATCCGCTTGAAGGTCGCCATGGCCCGCCGCAGCCGGTCGGCTTCACCCGGTTTGAAACCCGCGGCGACAATGGCGATGCGCATGGCATGCTCCTGAAACAGCGGCACGCCGAGCGTCTTTTTCAGCACTTCTCTCAATTCATCCTTGTCGCCATGCTCGGGGGACGGACCCGGATATGTCGGCTGAATGCCCTTTTCGCGCAATTGCTCACGCCGCCGCAGATAGGGATGCACCATGTTGCCCTGGATCGGTCCCGGCCGCACGATCGCCACTTCGATGACCAGATCGTAGAACTTTTCCGGCCGCAGCCGCGGCAGCATCGACATCTGCGCACGGCTTTCGATCTGGAATACGCCGATGGTGTCGGCGCGCTGGATCATCTTGTAGGTCGCCTCATCCTCGTCCTGTAGGGCGAGGTTGCGGGGAACCCCGTAATGCGATTGCAGGAAATCGAAACTGCGCCGCAAAGTAGTGAGCATACCGAGCGCCAGCACGTCGACCTTGAGCAACCCGAGCGCATCCAGGTCATCCTTCTCCCATTCGATGACGGTACGGTCCTCCATCGCCGCGTTCTCGATCGGGACGACCTCGTCAAGCCGGCTGCGGGTGATGACAAATCCGCCGACATGCTGGGAAAGATGCCGCGGCGTCTCGATCAGCTCTTCCGTCAGCCGCATCACTCGCTGCAATCGGGGATCGGACGGATCGAGGCCGATGCGGCGCGCCTCTTTGTCGGACACACCGCTGCCCGACCATCCCCATAATGTCCCGGCAAGCGCCGAGATCGTATCTGCTGACAGGCCGAAGACTTTTCCGACTTCCCGCACGGCGCTGCGGCCGCGATAGCAGATCACCGTGGCGGCAAGACCTGCGCGCTCGCGACCATATTTTTTATAGATGTGCTGGATGACTTCTTCGCGCCGCTCATGCTCGAAATCCACGTCGATGTCGGGCGGTTCGTTGCGCTCTTCAGAGACAAAGCGTTCGAACAGCAGATCAATCGCCAGGGGCGATACATCGGTGATGCCGAGGCAGTAACAGATCACCGAATTGGCCGCCGAACCGCGGCCCTGGCAGAGGATTGGCTCCTCCCGGCTGCGTGCAAATCTGACGATCTCGTCCACCGTCAGGAAGAACGGCGCGTAATTCAGCTTGCCGATCAGCCGCAATTCTTCATCCAGCGCATGCCGGACCTTTGCAGGCGCGCCATTCGGAAAGCGCTTCTTGAATCCTTCTTCGGCGAAGGCGATCAGTGCTTCTTGCGGCGTGGCATAACCCTGCCGGGTTTCATCGGCATATTCAGTGCCGCGCAGCTCTTCGAGCGAGAATTTGCAGCTTTCGAGGAAATGCAGCGTCTCGGCCAATGCATTTGGATAAAGGCGAAACAACCGCGCCATCTCCTGCGGCGGCTTGAGGTGCCGCTCGGCATTGGCCTCCAGCCGCCGGCCGGCTGTTTCCAGCGTCAGATGTTCGCGGATGCAGGTAACGACATCCTGCAATTCCCGGCGCTCGGGCGCGTGGTAGAGCACGTCATTGACGGCAATCAGCGGAACAGAGGCCCGTTCTGCAATCTGCGCGATCCGCTTGAGACGGCGCAGGTCATCGCCGCGATAAAACATGCCGGCTGCCAGCCAGACGGCTTTCTTAGACGCCGCTTGTTTCAAGCGGCAGAGAAGGCTTATCAGCTCCCTCTCCCCGCTTGCGGGGAGAGGGTCGGGGTGAGGGGCATTTTTCAGCGGCACGGCGCGAGGGTAAGCCCCCTCACCCGACTTGCTCCGCAAGTCGACCTCTCCCCGCGCGCGGGGAGAGGTGAGACGGCCCGGCATGACGATCAGGTTGAGACCTTCGACAAATTCAAGAAGATCCGGAAGTCCGAGGATGCAATCGCCTTTTTCGGCGCGGCGTTTGCCGGCAGAGAGCAGGCGCGTCAGTCGTCCCCAGGCGGCGCGATCGCGCGGATAGGCAAGAATGTCCGGCGTCTCGTCGGAAAAGACCAGCCGCGCACCCACCGCTATCTTCAGCCTAGGCAGATCTGGGAATTCTTCATTGATGTCTCTTGCGGCCACATGAACGCGCACGACCCCAGCCACGCTATTGCGATCGGCAATTCCCAGCCCGGCGAGGCCAAAGATTTTAGCTGTCTTGACAAGTTCCTCCGGGTGGGAAGCTCCGCGTAGAAAAGAAAAATTACTGGTCACCGCCAGTTCGGCATAAGCCGGCAGGGGCGCCGGCTGCTGCTTCGGACGCTTCTCTTCCGAACGGAACTCAACGACATTGTCAGTCACGCAAACAATCCGTGCAGATACCAGGTCGGTTTATCTGGTTCCTTTATCTCGCGGCCGAACAATCCTTCCCGGTAGAGCCAGACGCGCGCGCCTTCTTTGCTCTCGACCCGGAAATAATCGCGGGTGAGCGCATTGCCCTGCGCGTCGCGCCACCATTCCATGGCGATGCGCTCCGGACCCTCGACATGCGCGACCTCATGCAGCACGCGCCGCCAGCGGAAGCGCACCGGCGGGCCATCGGGCACCTCGGCGATGGCGTCGATCGGCTCGGGCCGCTGGAATAGCCGGATTGGCCGCGCAGGCGCGAGGGTGTCCAGTTGCTCGTCTTGCTGAAGCGCATTTTCTCCCCTCCCCCCTGTGGGGAGGGGTCGGGGGTGGGGAGCAAGCGGAACCGAAGAACCCCACCCCGGCTGCTTCGCAGCCGACCCTCCCCACGAGGGGGAGGGTGAAGATTTCCCGCGCATCGCATGCGCGGGCACCGCGGCGACGGCGAATTCCGGAATATGCGTGTCACCCGGCTGCAACCGGCTGACCCGGCGCAGGCCGAAGCGAGCGCCGAGGCGATCAATCAGATGCGCGAGATCGGCGGCATCGTCGCTATCGCCGCTCAAGCCGGTCTGCTGCGGATCGAGCCGTTCGGTCACCAGCGCCGATAACCGCAGCATGTCGAAGCCGAAACCGGGATCGCAGGCATCGCCCAAGACCGCAAGGCGATCGGCGAATAAGCGCCGCACCCGCGCGGGATCACGCAGCGGCGCGGCGGTGCCGAGCTCAAGTCGATGCACTTTGCCATCGGCGCGGAACAGCGCGACTTGCATCAGTCGGGCGCCCTCCCCGCGCCGTTCCAGCACGCGGTCAAGCTCGCGCGCCAATTGTTCGATCGTGCCAAGCACGTCCTCTTCCCGGCCGATGGGATCCGGAAAGCGCCGCTCCGCCATGGCCGCCGGCAGCGGCAGGCGCGGCCTGATCGGCTCATCCTCGCGACCGAGCGCCTGATCGATGCGGCGGATGAAATTTTGCCCATAGCGGGCGGCGAGCGGAGCGCGCGGGCGATCCAGCACATCGGCAATGCGTTTCAGACCAGCTTGCGCCAGCGCGGCCACGGCTTCCGTATCAATCCGCAAAGCCCCAAGCGGCAGCGGCGACAAAACTTCGCGCGCCGCGGCTTTGGCCACGATCGGTGCCCGGCCATAGCGCGCGATCGCCCAGGCGCAGCCGACCGTGTCGGCCACCGCCACGCTGGCCTGCAAACCCTGCCAGGCCAGCCGCTCGACCAGATCACGGCAGAGCGCCGCCTCGCCGCCGAACAGATGTGCACAGCCGGTGATGTCGAGCAGGATGCCGTCGGGCACATCGAGACCAGCCAGCGGCGTATAGCGGTCGCACCAGTCAGCGATGGCTTCGAGCAGGGCCGCGTCCGCTTGCGGATCGGCATCCGCCGCCGCCAACGCGGGATACATCGCGCGCGCGTCGGCCAGCGCCATGCCGGCCATGAGCCCGAGCCGCGCGGCAGCATTGTTCATCGCGGTGATCCGCAGCGCGGATTTCACCGGCGCGACGACAACCAGCGGCGCATCATCCGGCGCGGACGAGCGGCGCGCGAGCCGGTCGGTCGGAAGCCGTTTCAGCCAGAGCGAGAGATAGCGGCGAGAAGGTACGTTCATGGTGATCCCAGGCGATGGTCCAGCAGCCGAGCGGGCCGCGGCGATTCTTCACGAGTGAGAGGATGAAAGCGGCGCGACCCAAGCCGCCGAAGGCGTCGGCTATGCTCGGGGACGCGGCGATGTTCCAGCGTGTCGCCGCCGCGCTTGGTTCGGGCGAGATGCGATGGCGCAGCAGAAAGCCGAGACCGCCGCCGTCGCGCGCCGCCAGCGCCAGCCGCCGGGTCGCGGTGAGATCGGCGGCGGTACCTTTATCCGTCAGCTCGGCGATGACGGTGGCGAGCACGCGGGATTTGAGCGCCTCTTCCATCGCCCAGAGCACCTCGGTGGGCCGCGCCACGCGCAGCAGCAGCAGCCGCTCCATGGGAAGCCCGAGGGCCGTCAGGCCGGGACCATAAAGGCTGCCGGCCTCCTGCCCGGCGAAATCGGGCTGGATCCATAGGCTGTGCCTGCGCTCACCCGCGCGCGCCGCGAGCGTGAGCGCAAAGCCCGCGGCGGCGCCAAGATCGCAGCGGCCCGGCGGGCGCAAGTTCATGCAAGCTGCCTAAGGCAAGCCCGCCACCCAAGGCCGCATCGATGGGCGCGGCCCCGAGCGGCAAGACCCGTCCGCCGATTTCCAGCGCAGACAGATCACTGCCTTCGATTTCGGCCACCGCGCGTCGCAGGCGGCTAAGGGTGGCTGGTTCGCCAGCAGACATAATTTAGTTCCTGTTTTGTTCTTATTGATCCCCCGCGCCGGAGCGGCTGTCAAGAACGGAAAAATCGGGCGATATATCAAGGCCTTGCCTCCGCCTCCCACCCCTACTTTTAGCCGTCTGGCTCCCCCTCATGCACAGGCATAAGCTGAGCGAATGGAAACACTTGGCCATTTCATCGCCGGCTCCCGCGTGACAGGCGACAGCGCCTTCGCGCCGATCACCGATCCCTCCATCGGCAAAGTCACCAAGCAGGTCGCGCTCGGCTCCGCCGCGGAGGTGGATAAGGCGGTAGCCGCGGCAGCCCGCGCCTTCCCCGCCTGGGCGGCAACGCCGGCGCCGCGCCGCGCCGCCGTGCTGTTCCGCTTCAAGGATTTGATCGAAAAACACGCCGATGAACTGGCAGGCCTGATCACCTCCGAGCACGGCAAGGTTCTGTCCGACGCCCGGGGCTCGCTGCAGCGCGGGCTTGGAAGTCGTGGAATTCGCCTGCGGCATTCCGCATCTGCTCAAAGGCGAATTCAGCGAGAATGTCGGTACCGGCATCGACGCCTATTCCCTGCGTCAGCCGCTCGGGGTCTGCGCCGGCATCACGCCGTTCAACTTTCCTGCCATGGTGCCGCTGTGGATGTTCCCGGTCGCCCTTGCCTGCGGCAACACTTTCATCCTGAAGCCCTCGGAAAAAGTGCCGGGCTGCTCCATGCGTCTGGCTGAATTGCTCACCGAAGCCGGTGCGCCGCCGGGCGTGTTCAACATCGTCAATGGCGCGAAAGAAACGGTCGACGCCCTGCTTGGCCCATCCCGGCATTGCCGCCATCAGCTTCGTCGGCTCCACGCCGGTAGCCGAGCACGTCTATCGCACCGGCACACAAGCAGGCAAACGCGTGCAGGCGCTGGGCGGCGCGAAGAACCACATGGTGATCCTGCCCGACGCCGATCTCGACCAGGCAACAGACGCGCTGATGGGCGCCGCCTATGGCTCGGCCGGCGAGCGCTGCATGGCAATCTCCGTCGCCGTCGCCGTCGGGGCGGTCGCCGATCCGCTGATTCAAAAACTGGCGCCGAAAGTGCGCGCGCTGAAGATCGGGCCCGGTAGCGACAAGGAATCCGAAATGGGCCCGCTGGTCAGCGCCGCACATCGCGACAAAGTGAAGGGCTATATCGATCTTGGCGTCAAGGAAGGCGCCGAGCTGGTGGTCGACGGCCGCAATCTCCGCCTGCAAGGATACGAAGACGGCTTCTTCCTCGGCGGCTCGCTGTTCGACCAGGTGCGGCCCGAGATGCGCATCTATCAAAGAGGAGATTTTCGGACCGGTGCTGGCGGTGGTGCGCGCGCCCGGATTCGATGACGCGCTCAAGCTCGTCAACGACCACGAATTCGGCAACGGCGCGGCGATTTTTACCCGCGACGGCGACGCCGCGCGCGCTTTCGTCAGCGGCGTGAAGACAGGCATGGTCGGAGTGAACGTGGCCATTCCTGTACCAATGGCCTTCTACAGCTTCGGCGGATGGAAGCACTCGCTGTTCGGCGACCATCACATCCACGGCGCCGAAGGCGTGCGGTTTTACACCCGTCTTAAAAGCGTCACCTCGCGCTGGCCCACTGGGATTCGCGCCGGCGCCGACTATATCATGCCGACCATGCGCTGATCCGCGCGAAACGACCGCCCCAACATTTAGTAGAATGTGATTCGCGAGCGGCGCCATGCCGCTGCAGGCCTTGTTGGTCGGAACCCGCTTCCCTCTCAACCGTTGTCCTCGCCATGTATTCTTTCGGGATCGAAGAGGAATATTTCGTTTTCGACGCGAAGACGCGGCGCGCGGTGAAGACTGCCAACAAGAAATTCATCGCCGCCGCAAAGAAACGCCTCGGCGACCGCGTCGCAACGGAAATGCTGCAGTCGCAGATCGAAGCGGTCAGCCCGCCTTGCAACAGCATGCAGGAGGCACGCGATTATATGTCAGGGTTTCGCCGCGCCCTGGCCGAAGAGGCCGCGGCGCAAAAGCTCGGCATCGCCGCCATGGGCACCTTCCCGCTTGCGGATTGGCCCGATCAAACCGTTACCCCGAGCGAGCGCTATGACGCCATTCTCGATGACCTGCAGATGATCGGCCTGCGCAACATGCTCTGCGGCATGCACGTGCATGTCGAGGTCCCCGAGCCCGATACCCGCATCGACCTGATGATGCGGCTGACGCCCTATCTGCCGCTGCTGCTGGCGCTCTCTACGTCTTCGCCGTTCTGGCAGGGGCATTTAACCGGGCTGCACGGCTATCGCCACGCGGCTTATGACGAACTGCCGCGCAGCGGGCTGCCGGAGTTTTTCCGCACCAAGCAAGATTACGACGAATTCGTCTCGGCACTGACCTGGGCGCGGATCATCCCCGACGCGAGTTATATCTGGTGGGCGATCCGCCCTTCGCTGCGCTATCCCACGATCGAACTGCGGATCGCCGACTGCTGCACGAATCTCGACGATGGCCTGGCCATTGCGGCGCTCTATCGCTGCCTTGTGCGCGCGCTCGATCGCGACCGCGCGCTCAATGCCGGCTTTGACCGCGTCGGCCGCGCGATCACGGAGGAGAATAAATGGCATGCCCAGCGTTACGGCGTGACCGCCACCTTCGTCGATCCGTTTCGCCGCCAGCCGATAAACACCACCGACTGGCTCAATGAAGTGCTCGACTTCATCGACCAGGACATCGATGTGCTCCGCCACCAGGACGAAATCCAGCGCTTGAAACGGATCGTCAAGGAAGGCACCAGCGCCGACCGGCAGATCGCCATTTATCAGAAGGCACGCGCCGCCGGGCGGCAACGCCTCAGCGCGTTAAAGGACGTGGTCGATTGGGCCGCGGCGGAAACCCAGGCGTTTTAGAGACGCTGCTCTGGCCAGCTCGCACGCTCAAGTGGTGGCCGGTAATGGCTTCAGGCCCGAGCGAGCTAATGCGACGACACGATGCGCGGACGGCTCGGCGCCGGTGCCTCGGGCGCGAACGGCAGATTGCGGATGTCGTCCAGCGTCGGCAGGCCGGCCTCGTTGCCGAGATGCTGGATCTTGAAGGCGGAGGCGCGCCGGGCGAATTCGAAATGCTCTTCCCACTTCTTTTTCGGGTCGGTCAGATAGGAATAGATATAGGCGCCGTGAAACACGTCGCCGGCGCCGCTGGTGTCGATCACCTTTTCCTTCGGGACCGGCAGCGCCGGGGTCGTACGCACGGTGCCTGTTTCGTCGTACCAGAGGAAGCCGTGCTCGCCCAAGGTGACGCCGCCGATGCGGCAACCGCGGCTCTTCAGATAATCGATGATCTGCGGCGGGGTGCAATTTCGCTGCTCGCAGAAGCGCTCCGCCACGATCGCAACGTCGATGAATTTCAATAGCTCGTCGGTGTTGGAGCGCACCGCGCCGCCGTCGAGCGAGGTCAGGATGCCGGCTTCGCGGCAGGTCTTGGCATAATACATCGCCGCATCCGGCTGATGGCCGTCGATGTGCAACGCGCGACAGTCGGTGAGATCGAGCCTGGGAAACGAGCTGAGATAATGATCGTCGCGGCAGCGCACGATCGCGCGCTTGCCGTTATTCGGCATGATGAAAGACAGCGATGATTCCTTCACATAGCGCGGATGCAGGCGGATGTCGTATTTCGCCGCCATGTCGGAGAACATGCGACCCAGCCAGTCGTTTGCCAGCGTGGAAAGCAGGTCGGGCTTGATGCCAAGCTTGGCGCAGCAAAAGGCCGCTGTCACGGCGTTGCCGCCAAAGGAGATGGCATAGTCCTGCGCGACGTATTTTTCGTCTCCCACCGGCATATGGTCGGTAAGAAAAGTGACATCGATATAGCTCTGGCCGATGAAGAGCGTCTGCATTGTTCTGCCCGTTACCCCGGTTCCCCGATGCCCCAAATCTCCCTGGCATATTCACGTATGGCGCGATCGGACGAAAAAAAGCCCATGCGCGCGGTATTGAGGATGCTGGCCTTCCACCAGGCCGGCGGCTCGCGCCACAGCCAGTCGACCTGGCGTTGAGCCTGCCAATAGGCATCGAAATCCGCCGCAACCATGAAGTGATCCGGCACGAGCACGGCGTCCACCAGCGAATGGAAGCGGGTTTTGTCGTCGGGCGAAAAGGCCCCGCTGCCGATACTGCCCAGCACAGCCGCCAGGATGGGCGAAGCGGCCGAGGCATCCTGGCCGGTGATCCCGGCACGGCGCTTTGCCGTTACCTCGTCCGCCGTCATCCCGAAGATAAAAATATTTTCGGGACCGACCTGCTCCAGAATTTCGATATTGGCGCCATCGAGGGTGCCGATTGTGAGCGCGCCGTTGAGCCCAAGTTTCATGTTGCCGGTGCCGGACGCCTCCATGCCGGCGGTCGAAATCTGCTCGGAGAGATCGGCGGCGGGGATGATCGCCTCCGCCAGGCTCACGTTGTAGTTGGGCAAGAATACAAGCTTGAGCTTATCGGCCACCAGCGGATCGGAATTGATCACCGATGCCACATCATGCGCGAGCTTGATGATCAACTTGGCGCGGGCATAGCTTGCGGCCGCCTTACCGGCGATGATCTTCACCCGCGGCACCCAGGCGGCATGCGGCTGTTTGCGGATGGACTGGTAAAGCGCGACCGTCTCCAGAATATTGAGCAACTGGCGCTTGTATTCGTGAATGCGCTTGATCTGCACATCGAACATCGCCGCCGGGTTGATCCGGATGCCCACCTGGTCCCGGATGCAGCGCGCGAGGTTCTCCTTGTTGTGCAGACGCGCCTCGGCGAAGGCGCGCTGGAATGCCGGATCGTCGGCCTTGCCTTCCAGCGCCCGCATGGCCTCCGGATCGTCCAGCATCCGCTCGCCGATGGTATCGACCAGAAGCTTCGTCAGCCCCGGATTGGCGCGTTGCAGCCAGCGGCGGAAGCTGATGCCGTTGGTCTTGTTGACGATGCGGCCGGGCCGCATGGCGTCGAGATCGCGGAACACGGTCTTGCGCATGAGATCGGTATGCAGCGCAGAAACACCGTTGATCCGGTGCGAGCCGACGAAAGCGAGATGCCCCATGCGCACGCGCTTGTCGCCGTTTTCCTGGATCACCGACACGGCGGCGAGCGCGGCGGGATCGAACACGCCTGACTGCTCCGCGGCTTGCAGGTGATTCCAGTTGATGACGTAGATGATCTGCATCAGCCGCGGCAGCAGGCGCGCCATCAGCTCCACCGGCCAGCTTTCCAGTGCCTCCGGAAGCAGGGTGTGGTTGGTGTAATTCAAGGTGTGGGTGGTGATGCGCCAGGCTTCATTCCAGGAGAATTCGTGCTCGTCGACCAGAAGGCGCATCAACTCCGCCACCGCTATCGCCGGATGGGTGTCGTTGAGCTGGATCGCGACATGTTCCGGCAGCGACGAAAGGCTCTCGAATTGCACCAGATGCCGTCGCACCAAATCCTGCAACGAGGCCGAGGTGAAGAAATATTCCTGCCGCAACCGCAGCTCCTGGCCGGAGGGCGTCGCGTCGCTCGGATAAAGAACCTTCGAGATCGCTTCCGCCTTGGCTCTCGCCGCCATGGCACCGAGGAAATCGCCCTGATTGAAAGCGTAGAGATGGATCGGATCGTTGGCGCGCGCAGACCACAGCCGAAGCGTGTTGATGTGACGTCCGCGCCATCCGGTTATCGGCGTATCATAGGCTTCCGCGCGCACGGTTTCGGCCGGATACCATAGCGCTTGCGCGGTATCTTCGTCGCCGCCGATATATTCCACCGCGCCGCCGAACCCGATCTGATAGATCACTTCCGGACGCTCGAATTCCCAGGGATTGCGGAAGGCCAGCCAATCCTCCGGCACTTCGTGCTGCCAGCCGTCGCTGATGTGTTGCTTGAACAAGCCGTGGTCGTAGCGGATACCATAGCCGTAGGCGGGCAGCGCGAGACTCGCCATGCTGTCCATAAAGCACGCCGCAAGCCGCCCGAGGCCGCCGTTGCCGAGCGCCTGGTCGGGCTCGATCGCGCGCAGCTCTTCGATGTCGACGCCGAGCTCCGCCAGTGCCTCGCGCGCGGTCTCGGTGATGCCGAGATTGCCCAGCGTGTCGAAAAGGAGCCGCCCGAGCAGGAACTCGACCGACAGGTAGTAGACGCGCTTCTTCTGCTCGGCATAGGTCTGCCGCGTGGAATGTATCCAGCGGTCGATCACCCGGTCGCGTATCGCGAGCGCGGTCGCCATGAACCAATCATACGGCCCCGCATGCCCAGGGTCCTTGCCAAGGGAATAGGTCAGTTTCGCCAGGATGGCTTCGCGCAGCTGCGCCGCGTCGGACTTTCCGGATTTGCGCGTGCGGCGGGCATTCACGGTCTCAAACATGCCACCTCTTTTGATGCCTGCGCGCCCTCTCCGTCAACCAGCCACCCCCTCATGCGTTCCTACGCAGGGGCATGGCTGAGTTGAGGAATCAGCATCAAAAACTAGCATTTTTGAGCTTTCCAAGCAGGGAAACGTGCGAGCTGTCCCCGGAACCACGCCTTTCCCACCGGCGCCAGCGGCTTGAAACCCGCGACGGCGTGCTGTCTTATGCGCGCGCACAAAGCATTAACCAAATACCAGCGGCTGGCGAATCCGTTCCACGAAAGAGAGACTTCATGGCGTCCGACGAACCCGTAACCATCCCCGCGCTCCAGCAGATGAAGCGGGAGGGCAAGAAAAGCGCCGGCTTCGTGCTGTGGGATTACCAGACCGCGCTGATCGCCGAGCGCGCGGGCGCGGATTTCGTGGTCATCGGCGACAGCGTCGGCGCCAATCTTCTCGGCCATACCAACACGCTCGAAGTCACGGTCGATGAGATCCTGGTGTTCTGCAAGGCCGTCCGCCGCGCCATCAAGCGCGCCATCCTGATCTGCGACATTCCCTTCGGCCCGCTGCAGGAGGGCCGCGACAGCCTGATGAAGACGGCGGTGAAGCTGGTGAAGGAAGGCGGCGCCGACATGCTGAAGCTCGACGCCGCTGCGGGCTATCCCGAAGCGGTCGGCGATCTGACGCGTGCCGGAATTCCGGTGATGCCGCAGTTCGGACTCACGCCGCAGACCGCGCTGAAATATGGCATCCCGTACAGCGCGCAGAATTCCGCGAGCACGCAGGCAACGGCGGAAATGACCGAAAGGCTTGTTGCGGAAGCGGTGACGCTGGAGCGCGAGGGCGCGGCGATGCTCGACTTCACCAATTCCGGCCCGGTCGCCGGCCCCGCTGTGGTGAAGGCGGTGAAGATCCCGGTGATCGGCGGCTTCGGCGGCGGGCCCTGGCTCGACGGCCGCGTGCGGCTGGCGCAGACCGCCAACGGATCGTCGGCGAAATGGATCGACTCCAAGGCCGATACTTATGTCAACACGGCGAAACTCAGCCTGGAGGCTTTCAAGGCGCTGATCGAGGACGTGCGCGCAGGAAAGCAGATCAAGGGGTAGCTTCCCCACGACTCTGCCCTGCCTTTCGTCATGCCCGCGCTTGTCGCGGGCATCCCGCTTAGGAAGGCACTGCGCCCCTCATCGAGATGGCCGCTGGCCACGCCCGTCCTCACGGGAGAGGGTCAGACAATCGAGCTGAGGAAGACACGACAGTCATGCCCACCGCAGTGATCGACGGCATCAACACGCGTTACGAGGTGCTCGGCTCCGGCCCGCCGCTGCTGATGTATTCGCCCGCGGGCTTCAACGCGGCGATGGAGACCTGGCGCACGCAGGGCGTCTACGCCAAGATCAAGCTGCTCGATCACCTGCCGAAGCACTATACCTGCATCACCTTCGATCGGCGCGAATGCGGCCAGTCGGGCGGCCGCGTGGAGCGCGTCACCTGGGCGGACTACGTCGCGCAGGGCAAGGGCCTGCTCGATCATCTGGGATTCAAGCAGGCGCATATCATGGGCGGCTGCATGGGCGTGTCCTGCGCCGCTGCCTTCGGCGTGCTGCAGCCGGAGACGACGCTCTCGCTTGTGCTCTATTGGCCGGTGGGCGGCGCGAAATACCGCCTCTCCTCGCACCAGCGCTTCGCCGAGCACCTCGCCTATGTGGCGCAGAACGGCTTGCAGGGCGTGGCCGACCTGGTCGCCAAGGACGGCAAGCCATTCAATGCCGATCCGCGCGGCGGCCCCTGGGCTTCCGTGCTCAAGACCGACAAGGCGTTTGCGGAAACTTATGTGAAGCAGGATGTCGAGCGCTACAAGCTGATCGTCGCTTCCATGGCGCGCACGCTGTTCGACCGCGACACCGCGCCGGGCGCCGAGCCGGAGGATCTGATGCGGCTCGACATCCCTGCCCTCATCGTCCCCGGCCGCGACAATTTCCACGCCACCTCGGCGGCGCGCTATCTGGAAGAATGCCTGCCGAAGTCGGAATACTGGGACGTGCCGGTGGAGCAGCAGACCGAGGACGTCACGGCGGCGAGGGTGATGGAGTTTTTGGGGAAGGTGCAGGCAGCCAGCAGTTAGGCGACTTTGCGCTTGCCTCCCGCAAAACGAAATGGAGAAAAAATGGGCTACCGGCTTCTGCACCTGTTCGGCATCCTTGCGGTCGCGGCGATCTGCGTCCAGCCGGCGGCGGCGCAGGATTTCTATGCCGGCAAGACCGTCAGCATCATCGTCGGGTCGGCGCCGGGCGGCAGCTACGACCTCTATGCCCGGATCGTGGCCCGCCACTTGGGCAAGTATATTCCTGGAAATCCCAACTTCATCGTGCAGAACATGCCGGGCGCCAATAGCCGGCTGATGGCAGGCCACATCTTCGCCATCGCGCCGAAGGACGGCACGACACTTGGGGCGCCGCTCAATACCTTGCCGCTCAACCAGATGGTGGAGGCGCAGACCACCGCCTTCAACGCCGCCGACTTCAACTGGATTGGCGCGGTGTCGAGCCCCGCCAACGTGCTGGTTACTTGGCATACTTCCGGCGTGAAAACGCTGGATGACGCGCGGCAGAAAGAAGTGACAATCGGCGCCACCACCGCCGGCACGACGCAGGAAATGTATCCATTGTTGGCCAACAACCTTTTCGGCGCCAAGTTCAAGGTAGTCACCGGCTACAAGGCGAGCACCGAGATCAACCTCGCCATGGAACGCGGCGAGGTGCAGGGACGCGGCGCCAACACTTATCTCGCCTACCGTTTCCAGAACCCGGATTGGATCCGCGACAAGAAGATTAATTTCATCTTCCAGATGACGGAAACGCGCGATTCGCTGATGCCGGACACGCCGACGCTCCTGGAATACGCCAAGACTGATGAGCACAGGAAGATCATTTCCGTGATCGTAAAGACGGAAACGATCGGCCGACCGTTGCTCGCGCCGCCGAGCGTGCCCGCCGAGCGCGTGGCCTTGCTGCGCAAGGCGCTAATGGACGTGGTGAAGGACCCGGAATTCGTCGCCGAAGCGGAAAAGGCGCAACTGGAGATCAGCCCGGTTCCCGGCGAGAAGCTCCAGGCGATTGTGAAGGATCTGGTGGCCACCCCGCCTGACATCGTGGAAAAATACAAGCAAGCCGTTTCGCGGAAAAATTGACCCGCCCACACTCCGCCTCATCCTGAGGAGACGCGCAGCGCCGTCTCGAAGGATGGGCCGCGACACGGGCCTCTATGGTTCGAGACGCATCGCTTCGCGATGCTCCTCACCATGAGGAGATAAGATTTCACCCCGGCAGCTTCAGCGCCGCCAGCGCCGCCTTCGCCACCAGCACATCCTCCTCGATCTTCGCGCCGCCGGCGGCCACCGCGCCGATCACCTGGCCGTCGACCACGATGGGAAAGCCGCCGGGGACATTGGTGAAATCGCCCATCCGCACCGCCATGCTGAGCGCGTTCTCCTCCGGCGCGTAGCCGGTCGGCTGCTTCTGCGAGGCCGAGGTGATCGCCTTGCGCTGGGTGGTGATGATGGCGAAGTGCTTGGCGCCGTCCATCAGCAAAAAGCCGATCATGCGGCAGCTGGCGTCGACCACCGCAATGGCGACCTTGCAGCCGAGCTCATTGGCCTTGGCGACGCCGGCCGCAATCATCTTCAGGCTGGCTTCTTCCGTCAGCCGATGGGTGGGAACGAAGTCGGGCATCAGCTTTCACCTTCGTCATGCCCGCGCTCGCAGTCAAGCTTGCGCAGGCTGCGTAAACTTGCCTGCGCGGGCATCTCGCTTAGGGACGCACCGTGCCCGCCTTATCGAGATGGCCGGGACGTCAGGCGTTTACGCCCGTCTTCGACGGGCTATGCCCGGCCATGACGATGTAATGGCAGCGGGGCGCAGACTAAACCGTCGCGTGCGACTTGCCGAGCTGTGAGGTAAGCGCGTCTTTCGCCGCGTCCTTGAAAGCCTGCTCGGGCTTCAGCACGATCGAGGCCGAGCGCACCTTCTGGTGCGCGGGATCGATGCCGGGCGGCGTGACGCCCTTCTCCACCAGCGCCTTGGCGGCGCGCATCAGGCGATGCCGGGCCATGATGATGCCGTTGTCGGTGGAGACGAGGTTCTCCTTGGTGCGGTCGCAGACCGGGCCCATGCTTTCCTGCAAGGACGAATCCTGGATCGCGAAGCCGGCGATGCCGCTGTAATACCGCCCCGCCTTCTGCGCGGCGCGGTCCATCAGATAGTCGTTGTCCTTGTTGGCGGCGGGACGGAAGCTGCCGGGCACGTATTTGCAGTGGATGCCCAGGCCTTCCTTCATGTCATTGACTTCGCGCTCGGCGAGCTTGCGGGTGGGGTGGAAATCGTAGTTCCAGGCCCAGCAATTCTCGTCGTCGATCGGGACCCAGAAATGACCATGGATCGGATGGTCGGCGCGCGGCGGGATCATGGTGAAGCAGGGCATCACCCAGGGCGTGATGCGCCAGTAGTAATTGCCGTTCTCGGCGTTGCGGCGCGCGCCAATGTAAAGCCCGCCCTCGCTCTCCACCACCTCGAATACCGGGCGCATGTCCTTCAGATTGTATTCGTTGCCCTTGGCGCCCTTGAACAGCGGATCGTGGCCGAGGTCGCCGCGATGCAGGAAGGAGACATGGCTGGAATCGATGCCGCCCTCCATCGCCTGCAGCCAGTTGCATTCCTGCCAGCGCTTGGAGACGAAGACCTGCTCCGGCGGCACCATGGCGAATTCCCATTCCGGCAGCGGCGGCTGCTTCTCCGGCGGGCCCATATAGGCCCAGAGCACGGGGCCGCGCTTCACCAGCGGATAGGAATTCAACTTGATCTTCTGGCAGAAGCCGCTCTCCGGCGCTTCCGAAGGCACGTCGATGCACTGGCCGG
Source organism: uncultured Alphaproteobacteria bacterium (assembly GCA_963728585.1). Taxonomy (GTDB): domain Bacteria; phylum Pseudomonadota; class Alphaproteobacteria; order Rhizobiales; family Xanthobacteraceae; genus CANKHA01. The sequence continues at coordinate 179,328 of CAVSLB010000019.1, read as the reverse complement.
TTACATCGTATTTCCAGCCGTGATACGGGCAGCGCAATCCGTTCTCTTCATTGCGGCCGAACCACAGCGAGACGCCACGATGGGCGCAGAATTCATCGATCAGGCCGTATTTGCCCTCGGTGTCGCGGAAGGCGAGCAGGCGCTCGGACAAAATCTTCACCCGCACCGGCGGGCATTCGTTTTCCGGCAGCTCGTCGGCATGCAGCACCGGCAACCAGTAGCTGCGGAAAAGCTGGCCCATGGGCGTGCCCGGACCGGTCTGCGCAGACGAAATCGTTTTGTTCTTGCTTGAGCATGGAATTTTCCCGCGAGGGTGGCCGTTCCGTCAAGCGGAACGCGGTTTCGGGCTGTAATTTAGAAAACCCGAAAGGACGGGGCAAGCGAATCCGGACGACCGCATCAAAACACAACCTCATCCTGAGGAGGCGCACCGATCTCGGGTCTACCCGAGATCGGCACAATTTATGTATCCAAGTCGGCTATAGCCGACTTGGATGCGCCGTCTCGAAGGATGGGGGCTGGGCAGGCCGTCCCCGTCCTTCGAGACGCGCCCACGCACGGGCTGTTATGCCGCGGCAATACGTGATTGGCGCTCCTCAGGATGAGGACGGGGTTAGCTTCTTCCGGCGATGCCGCGGGCCTTTTCCAGCGTGGCATAGCTGCGCGGGGCGCCGCAGCACAAATAACGCCAGCCTTCCGCAATCACTTGCTCGGCGTTGAACGCCTCCACATGCGGATGCGCGGCGATGACGTTGTGTTGCTTGCAGATCGACAGCAGCTCGGCCTTGATATCCATCATGATCTTGTGTTCGGTCTGACGCGGGATGCCCATCTCCTGCGAAAAATCGCCCTCCCCGATCATCACCACGCCGATGCCCGGCACGTTTTTCAGCATGTCGGGCAGGTTCTTCAGCCCAACGGTGTCCTCGATCTGGATCACCACCAAAATTTCGCCCTTGGGATTGAGCGGCCAGACGTCGGCGCGCTCGTAATATTCCTGCTGGGTGATGCCCCAATAGCGCGCCGCGATCATCGGCCCGTCGCCACGGATGCCGGCGGGCTCGTAAATCGGCTTGTCGTTCAAGCGAGGATAGCGGCAGGCGGCCACCGCGTTATAGGCCTCCTCCACTGTTGAGACATGCGGCCAGACCACGCCGTAGCAGCCGATGTCGAGTGCCTGCTTGGCGAGAAACTGGTTCTTTTCCACGCCGTTGGCGGGAATCCGCGCGGTCGGCGTGATCTGCGGCGCGACGTCGCCGGCCGCTACGATCTGTCCGCGATTGAGCAGATATTGCAGCGTGTCGCGCAGCGCCTGGATGTCCCAGGGCCGGTGCTCGCCTTCGAAAATAACGCCGTCGTATTTCGACGATTGCAGGTCGATCGCCATATCCGGGCTGCAGGCCGCAAAGGTGGAAAAAGCGCACTGCCCGGATTCGAAGGCGCGAATAAAGCCGTTAAGGCGGGGAAGAGTAGCCAATTCAGTCTCCTTGAAACGGAACGATCAAGCTGGTTTACCGGGCTTGCCGCGCTTCTCGAGCAGCTTGTTGAGACGCGGATAGACCCGGCGGGCATTGCCTTCGAATATCTTGTAGCGGTCGGCCTCGCTCAGGCTCTTCACCTGATCGACGTATTTCTTGGTGTCGTCGTAATAGTGGCCGGTATTCGGATCGATGCCGCGCACCGCGCCCACCATCTCGGAGGCGAACAGGATGTTGTCGATCGGGATCACCTTGGTGAGCAGTTCGATGCCCGGGAGGTGATAGACGCAGGTGTCGAAGAAGACGTTCTTCAGCAGATATTCGGTGAGCACCGGCCGCTTCATGTCCTGCGCAATGCCGCGATAGCGGCCCCAGTGGAACGGCACGGCGCCGCCGCCGTGCGGAATCACGAAGCGTAGAGTGGGGAAATCCTTGAACAGATTGCCCTGGATCAACTGCATGAACACCGTGGTGTCGCCGTTGATGTAATGCGCGCCGGTGTGGTGGAAGTTCGGATTGCAGGACGATGACACATGGATCATCGCCGGCACGTCGAGCTCGACCAGCTTTTCGTAGAGCGGATACCAGTATTTGTCGATCATCGGCGGATCGGTCCAGTAGCCGCCGGACGGATCGGGATTGAGGTTGACGCCGACAAAGCCCAGCTCGTTCACCAGCCGCTCCAGCTCGGGAATGCAGTTCTTCGGCGAGACGCCGGGAAACTGCGGCAACTGGCCGACCGGCACGAAATTGTCCGGCAGCAGCGAGCAGATGCGGTGGATCAGGTCGTTGGAGACCCGGCTCCAGACCTTGCTGATCTCTTCGCTGCCGACGTGATGCGCCATGCCGCCGGCGCGCGGCGAGAAGATCGTCAGGTCGCTGCCGCGCTCGGTCTGGAATTTGATCTGCGGCTGAACGCTCTGGATCAGCTGCTCGTCGCTGACGCCGAGGTCCGTCGTGGTCGGCTTGCGCGCGGAATCGGCCAAGCCCGCAAGCTGCTTGTCGCGGAAGGCAAAGAGCGCCGCCGGCTCGGTGGTGTAATGGCCGTGAATGTCGATGATCATGAGGCTGGTCTCTTACGAGTTGCGCGGCGCCTATCCCTTTAGGTTTCGGGTCGAGGGCGCGAACAGGTCCTCGATCGCGACCGGCTTGGTGATGATGCGCTGGGAGAGCGCGGTCTCGATCAGATCCTCCAGCACCTTGCGGTTGGGCTCGATGCCGTAAGGCAGCGGATCGGCGCCGCCTGACGCGTCCATCACGGCCTTGGCGGTCTTGTCGGCGTCGGTCATCTTCTCGATCTGGCCGGCCTTCAGCTTCTCGACATACTGCCGCTTTGATTCCGCGAAGGCGTTGAACACGTCGGTGGCGAGATCGGGATATTTTGCCAGCAGCTCGTCCTTGATCACGACCGTGTGGTTGATCGGGAAATGCCCGCGGTTGGTGAATGCCTTCAGTCCTTCATGTTCGCCATTCGGAATGAGCGGCTTGATATCCGGATGCTCGACATCCACGCCGATGGCGGCAACGAGCTCGCCGGAGACCAGCATGTCTTCGACCTTCTTGCCTTCGGGGACCGGAACGACATTGGCCGGCCGCTGCCACTCCGCCACATGCTCGTCGCCCGAAAGCACCCAGGTGACCTTGGAAAGGTCGACGCCGTATTCGTTATGCAGCACGCTGCGGACCCAGACGCCGGTGGTGACAGTGAAGCCGCGGGCGACGCCGACCTTCTTGCCTTCCAGGTCCTTCGGAGTGCGGATGCCGGCCTTGCTGTTGTAGAGGATCGCACCGTGGTGGAAACCGCGCACCAGGAAAACCGGCACCGCTGTGATCTTCTTGCCATGCTCCTTGGCGCAGATGTACGTGGTGATCGCCAGCTCGCAAATGTCGTATTCGCTGCCGCGCACCATCTTGCGGAAGGCGGCAATCAGGGGATTCACCTCCTCGAATTCCGGCTCGAAGGTCTTCGGCTTTACCGCGCCTTCCTTGAAGGCCTTGTTGTTGCCTTGGGTGCGGGTGACGGTCTTCAGCTTGGGTCCGGCCATGGGTGGGCTGCGCTCCGGGTGGAAATAAAGGCAGGATGGCAAATGTGGCTCGGTTATAAGCCGGAATATCGCCGGGCGTCGAGACGGTGCGCGTTTCCTCTCCCCATGGCGAGAGCGTCGAGGTACGAAGATCCGGCCGGCTAGAGCCGACAGTTGCGCTCGAACATCGTGGCGCCATCCTTCGGACCTCGCGCTGACGCAGCTCCCTGCATGCGCCGCCTCAGGATGAGTCGGCTCAGCAGCAATCGCAGGTGATGCCGTCGTCCTCGGAAATGAGAGAGTTCTTCAGCCAGGCGGGGGGCAGGTCGTCCAGCACGATCTCCTACGATCGGCTTGAATATCTTGAAATCGTGCCGCGTCTTGTGATCGGACCAGAAGGCCACCACGGTCTCCAGCGGCGGACAGCCTTGGATGGTGCAGGTGAGTTCAGTGACCAGGATCGCGGCGTCTTCCGGCAAGCTGAAACGTTCCCGCGTCCATTCCTTCACCCGGTCCGCAGCTTCCAGGTGTTGCGGGCTCTTTTTCAGCGAGCCGAGCTTCAAAGATGAGGACGCTTCCATCCGGTCTCCTGCCGTTCGGCGATGCACTGGCCGCAATGATGCTTATATATAGGCGGTATCGGCCAGATTACATGGAAATTGGCGCTTGACCGCCTCAGAGCGCGTTCAGCAAAAGTGGACACCGGTTTTGCGGAAGCAATCAAGCCTGCGCAGATTGCGTATACTAATCTGCGGTACGCGCTCCAACTTAATAAATGACGCGTTTTCCTCACGCGAACCGGATTCCACTTCGCTTGAAAACGCTATATGCGGGTCCTAGAGTGCGCGCCGATCAGCGGTTCTAACGGAGGTTTCTTCAGTGGCAGAGAAAGTATTGGCGGCGGTGCGAACCGGTGTGAGCAAGACCGAAATCCAGGAATTTCCCATGCCGGATATTCCGGAGGACGCCGCGCTGATGAAGATGGAAGTAGCCGGCATCTGCGGCACCGACGTCAAGCTCTACGCGCATCCGCCGACCGACGATCCGGTCATCATGGGGCACGAGAATATCGGCGTCATCGCCAAGGCCGGCCGCGAATTCACCCGCCGCAAGGGCTTCAAGGAAGGCGACCTCGTCTTCGTCGAGCACTATGTCATGTGCGGCAAGTGCGAGTGGTGCCACAAGGGCCAATACCGCCATTGCGAGAACACCAACTGGCGCACCAATCCGGACGCCATCCGCTACGGCTATACGTCAGCCAAGAAAGCCCCTCACCTCTGGGGCGGCTTTGCGCAATACGTCTATTTGCCGTGGAATGCGGTCGTGCACCATGTGCCGAAGAACGTCACGCCGGAGCTGGCGGGCCTGGTCACGCCGATGGCTAACGGCGTCGAATGGTCGCTGTTCGACGGCGGCGTCAAATACGATTCCACCGTACTCATTCAGGGTCCCGGCCAGCAGGGTTTGTCGCAGACCGTGATCTGCAAGCAGGCCGGCGCCTCGCTCATCATCGTCACCGGCACCTCCAAGGATGGCGCGCGCATGAAGGTGGCCAAGGAACTCGGCGCCGATCATGTGATCGACGTGCAGAAAGAAGATCCGCTGCAACGGATCATGGAGATCACCGGCGGCAAGGGCGTCGACGTGTCACTCGACTGCACCGCCGGCGCCGGCACCATTCCGATCCTGCTCGGCATCGAGGCGCTCAAGCGCAAGGGCGGCACCATCGTCGTGCAGGGGGAAATGGCGCAGTTCCCGAATTTTCCGCTGGAGAAGTTCACGGTGAAGTTCATCACCATGCACAGCGCCCGCGGCCACAGCTATGAGGCCTGCGAGCTGGCATTGGCGCAGCTTGCCTCGCACCGCTTCCCGTTGGAAAAGGTCACCACCCATCGCTTCCCCTTGAAGGATGTTGATCTCGCCATCCGCTCGGTCGGAGGCAAGGGCGTGCCGGACGTGATCCATGCCTCGCTGATGCCCTGGCTCGACGCGTAAGCCGCTTCGACACAAATAAACGGCCGGGCGCCCTGCCCGGCCGTTTTGCATTTGCCGGTGTATTATCAGCCCGCGAGCTTCCCCCAATCGGCCACCATGCGCTTGCGCTGTTCCTCATTCGGGATGCGGCCGCGGCCGGCGTAAAGATTATCGATGGCATATTCCGGCCGGCCGGTGCCGGGAATAACGACGCCGACGGCGGGATGGCCGAGCAGATATTTCAGGAAGTAATTCGCCCAGCTGGCGCAATCGAGCTCCTTTTTCGCCCAATCCGGGATCTGCTTGCCGCGCGAGCGGGCGAACAGCTGGTTCTGGCTAAAAGGCGTGGCCGTGAGGACAGTCACACCGCGGTCCATGCAGAGCGGCAGGATGCGCGTCTCGACCTCGCGATTATCAAGGGCATAGTCGATCTGCGCGAAATCGAGCTTCTCGGTGCGCAGGATCTGCTCGTATTCCTGATAGCTATCCTTGTATGTCGACGTGATGCCAACATATTTCACCTTGCCTTCGTCTTTCAGGCGCCGGATCGTTTTGAGTTGAACCTTCCAGTCGCGGATGTTGTGTACCTGTAGAAGCTGGAAGTGATTAGTGCCGAGGTTTTTCATCGACTGAGCAACCTGCGCAATGCCCTCCTTCTCCTTATTGTTGCCCTGCAGGCTGATCTTGGTCGCAATGAAGGCTTTGTCGCGCAGGCCAATACGCTTGAAGATTTCGCCGAGGTGGGGCTCGGCGCGGCCATAGGTCGGCGCGGTGTCGATTACCTTGCCGCCGCCATCGAGGAGGATGCGCACGGTTTCCACAAGGGTTTGGAATTTCGGATCGCCGATCGGGATTTCCAGGACTGCCCAGGTGCCCATGCCGATGATCGGCAATTGCTCGCCGGAGGACGGGATCGGCCTCGTCTGCACCGGCTTGGCGCTGACCGCCGGATCGTACTGCGGCCCGCCCTGGGCGAACGCATGGAATGGCGTCGTTGCGAGCGCCGCCGCCGAAGCGCCCGCCAGCTGCAGAAAACGCTGGCGCGTCAAGGTGAAATTACTCGACTTGGTCATGGCAACTCCATTAGCCTGCGAGCTTCTCCCAATCCGCGAGCATGCGTTTGCGCTGCTCCTCATTCGGAATGCGGCCGCGGCCGGCATAAAGATTGTCGATGGCATATTCCGGCCGGTCGGTACCGGGAATGACCACGCCGACGGCAGGATGGCCGAGCAGATATTTCAGGAAGTAATTCGCCCAGCTGGCGCAATCGAGCTCCTTCTTCGCCCATTCGGGGATTTCCTTGCCGCGCGCCTGCGCCAACAGCCGGTTGCGCCCGAACGGCAGCGCCGTGAGTACGGTCACGCCGCGATCCTTACACAGCGGCAGGATGCGCTGCTCCGCCCTGCGGTTGTCGAGGGCGTAATCGATCTGCGCAAAGTCGAGCTTCTCGGCTTTCAGGATCTGTTCGTATTCCGCATACGTATTCTCGAACGATGTAGTGATGCCGACATATTTCACCTTGCCCTCGTCGTTCAGCGCCGGATGTTCTTCAGCTGGGTCTTCCAGTCGCGGATGTTGTGCACCTGCAAAAGCTCGAAGCGGTTGGTGCCGAGGTCCTTCATCGACTGAGCAACCTGCGCGAGGCCTTCCTTCTCTTGGTCGTTGCCGCGCAGGCTGATCTTGGTGGCGATGAAGGCTTTGTCGCGTAGGCCGGTGCGTTTAAAGATTTCGCCGAGATTGGGCTCGGCGCGGCCATAGGTCGGCGCCGTGTCGATCAGCTTGCCGCCACCGTCGAGGAAAGCCCGGACGGATTCGACAAGCGTCGGAAATTTCGGATCGTTGATCTCGATCTCATAAACCACGGCCGTGCCCATGCCGATGATCGGCAGTTGCTCGCCGCTTGAGGGGATCGGCCGCGTCTGCACCGCTTTGGCGCTGACCGCCGGATCGTATTGCGGCCCGCCTTGCGCCAGAACATGGAATGGCGTCGTGGCAAGAGCTGCAGCCAGAAGCGCCGGCGAGCTTGCAGGAAGCGCTGGCGCGTCATCGGCAAAATCATTCGACTTGGTCATGCGCGGTCCTCCTGCAGATCAATTTATTTCTGCGGCTGCGCCTGCGCCAGACGCTCCTGCTTGCGCCCGATGAGCAATAACAGCGCAGCCCAGCCGGCCGAAATCGGCACCGCGACCAGCGCAATGCCGGACAGATCGAGACCGAGCCCGCGCAGCCCTGCATAGATCCAGCCGTTGACGGCGTCACCGCCGCGGAAGACCGCGGTATCGATGACACTTTTCGCCTTGTATTTCTGCTCGCGCGTGACGACCGTGAACAGCGTTTCCCGCGCCGGATTGGCGAAGCCGAACTCCGCGGCGCGCTTCAAGGACTGGAACACCACCACCACGGCCAAGGTCGGAACGATGGCGAGCGCCAGAAACCCGCCCATTGTCACCAGTGCCAGCGATGCGAGAGCGACGCCGACGCCAAGCCGCACCAGCACGCGCCCGGTGACGGTGAGTTGCAGCACGATGGTGACGAGACCAACCGAAAAGTCAATCAGCGCAAACACCCGCGTGCGCTCAGCGGGATCGTCGAAAGCTGCGGAGACAATCGCGGCCTGCTGGAAATAGAGGAAGGTGCTGGTGAGCGACAGCAGAAGTACATGACAGCAGATCAGCATCAGGAAAGGCGAGCGCGCGATCTCGGTCAGCCCCGCCAGAATGCCGCCGCCAATGACCTCGTCATTTGCAGACTGCGCCGCCGCGTGTTCTGCCGGCTTTTGCGCCTGCGGCGTTCGAAGAATTTGCCGCACGCATTGCACGGCGGCTTCCAGAAGGAGGGCCGAGATCAGCAGGAGGTTTACCGGACCAAGCGGCACCGCCAGGCCCGCGGTCAGCGCGGGCCCGAGCAAGGCGCCTGCCGAACCGCCCGCGGCGATAAAGCCGAACAGCCGCTTGCCTTGCTCATTGCTGAACAGATCAGCCATGAAACCCCAGAACACCGTCACCACGAACAGGTTGAAGACGCTGACCCACATGAAGAAAGCGCCAGCAACATAAGACTGTTTGGGAGCCAGATGCCCCAGTGCGAAAAACAGCATGAGGCTGGCGGTAAAAAAACGGTAGACCCAGGGAATGAAGCGCCGTCGCGGCACCCGCGTGACCAGGGCGCCGAACAGCGGGGCGGCCGCCAGCATGACAAAGAAGGTTCCGGTGAACAGCCACTGGAGATTTCCGACACCGGCCGCGACCCCGCTTTCGTCCCGCAGGGGCCGGAGGATGTAATAGCTCGACAGCAGGCAGAAAAAATAAACGAAGGCCCAGAGCATCGCGCGGGCTTCATCAGGGCGCACCTTGACGACACGGCTCAGTGCCTGCATGAGCAGACCTCCATCCTGCCTGAACTCCCGCTATCCCCGCCGAGTATCGGCCGGAGGGCAAGTTTTCTCAACGCCTTGAGGCCGTGACGCCGCGTCGAGTCAGGGCTATATGTAACCCCCCGTTGCTCCGACCGCAGGACATGATGACCGAACGCATTCCCGTAACCGTGCTCACCGGCTATCTCGGCGCCGGCAAGACCACCCTGCTCAACCGCATCCTGTCGGAAGACCATGGCCGCCGCTACGCGGTGATCGTCAACGAGTTCGGCGAGGTCGGGCATCGACAACGACCTCATCCTGAACACCGACGAAGAATTGTTCGAGATGAACAACGGCTGCATCTGCTGCACGGTGCGCGGCGACCTGATCAAAACCATGCATGGCCTGCTGGCGAAGCGCGGGAATTTCGACGCCATCGTGGTGGAAACGACCGGGCTGGCCGACCCCGGACCGGTGGCGCAGACCTTCTTCGTCGATTCCTTCTTGCAGGAGCGCACCGCTCTCGATTCCGTCACGACGGTGGTCGATGCCAAGCACATCCTGCCGCGGCTGGCCGACAGCCGCGAAGCCGCCGAGCAGATCGCCTTCGCCGATCAGATCGTGCTGAACAAGACCGAGCTCGTCACCGACAAGGAATTGCGCGAGATCGAAGGCCGGCTGCGGAAGCTCAACCCGCTGGCGCCGATCCATCGCGCGCAACGCTCCAATGTGCCGCTCGACAAGGTGCTCGGACGCGGCGGCTTCGACATCGACCGCATCGTCTCACTGGAACCCGATTTCCTCGAGCCCGCGCACGGCGAAGCCGGGCATGTGCATGACGAACACTGCGAGCATGATCACCACGATCATCGAGGCCGCACGACCACGAGCACGATGCCGGCATCACCAGCATCTCGCTCACCTCCCATACTCCGATGGATGGCGGCAAGGTCGAGCGACTGGCTCGCCTATGTCGTGCAATCGCAGGGTCAGGACATCCTGCGCGCCAAGGGCATCATCGACGTGAAGGGGGAGAGCCGGCGGCTGGTCTTCCAGGCTGTGCATATGCTGCTGGAAGGCGATCTGCAGCGCGCCATGGAAGCCGGATGAGCCGCGCTACAGCCGGCTGGTCTTCATCGGCCGCAATCTGGACCAAAACGCATTACAGATCGGGTTTGAATCCTGCGCCGCCAAGGGCTCCTAACAGGCTGAAATGCTGGGTCAATTCGCCGTTCCGGAAGCGTAAGACCGCAAGCTCGTCCTGACGCTGCAAGAATGGCGAAATGACGCTAGATTGGACCCAAAGCTGCAAATCGCGGTCACCCTAAGGAAGGCGCTTGCTTTATGAGTCTTTTCTCGACGGATACCGGCCCCGGCAGCCGCGCCTTCGTCCCGCCGTTCCCGCCGCGATTGCCGTCGTCGCCTTCCACCTTGAAGCGGCTCTTGATCGCGCGGCGCGATTTCCTGGAAATGTGGGAGGACGAGGCCTTCGAGCTTGAATTTTCACATTCGCGGATGTTCTTGCGGCAGACGTTTCTCTGCAACAGCCCGGAATCCGTGCAGTTCGCGTTTAGCCAGAAGAATGCGAGCTTCCAACGTAAAAGCCCGCAAATGCGCTACGCTCTCGCCCCGCTCCTGGGCGATGGCCTGTTCGTCAGCGACGGCCAGACCTGGAAAACCCGCCGGCGGATCGTGGCGCCCATTGTCCACATCTCGCGCGTTCCGGAATTTGCGCCGGTGATGGTGGAGGCCGCTACCGAAACACGCGAGCGCTGGGGCGCAACGCAAGGCGCGACCATCGACGTGCTGGCGGAATCCGCGAAGCTGACCGCGGAAATCATCTGCCGCACCTTGTTTGGCCGCAAGCTCGGCGAGGGCTACGCCGGACAAATCGTGCGCGGCTTCAGCAACTACCAGCGCGCCATCGATCAGATCGATCTGATCTCCTTTCTGGGGCTGCCGGACTGGTTCCCGCGCTGGCACGGCCGGCGCGTGCGTCACAATGTGAAGCAGATCCATGCCGTTCTTGATGAAGTGGTGGCAAGCGCCCGTGCGCGGGCCGGCGATGGCGAGCCTTCGGTGATCAATCACCTGTTTGAAGCGCGCGACGAGAACGGCGCCCCGCTCGACAGCGAGGCATTGCGCAACGAGATCGCGGTCTTGTTCATGGCGGGCCACGAGACCACGGCGAATACGCTGGCCTGGACCTGGTATCTGCTGTCGCAGGCGCCGGAGGTCGAAGCCAGGCTGCATGAAGAGCTGGACAGCGTGCTCGGCGACAGAACACCCACGCTGGCGGACGTGCCGCAGCTCGTTTATACCCGCGCCGTTCTGGACGAAGCGCTGCGGCTTTATCCGCCGGTCCCGATCCTGCCGCGCGAAGCGATAAAGGAAGAAGAATTCCAGGGGGTGCGCATCCCCAAAGGGTCATTGCTCTTTGTCGTGCCTTGGCTGCTGCATCGGCACCGGAAATTATGGGAACTGCCGGACCACTTCATTCCGGAAAGGTTCATGCCGGAAAATGCGGCCAAGATTTCCAAGTTCGCCTATGTGCCTTTCAGCATCGGCCCGCGCATTTGCGCCGGCGCGACCTTTGGCGAAACGGAAGCCATTCTTTGCATTGCCACGCTGGCGCAGAAATTCAAATTGCGGCTGCAGCCAGGGCATGAGGTGCGGCCAGTCTGCCGTCTGACCTTGCGCCCTGCAGGCGGATTGCCGATGATCGTGCATCCGCGCGAACGCGGAATGCCGCGCGAGCCCGGGCCGGATTTCGCCACGCGAGAATCCGGTCTGTCCCGTCACTCATGCTTGACGCGCAAAATCCCCCGGTCCGTTGGCTGTTCGGCAACCGAAGGCAGCGACGCATCGCTCGGCGCTATTGGCTGCACGACAGCGCGATCGGACTGCTGAACAGCGTCCTGCATTCCGGTATGCGGTTCTTGCCGACCGACTGGTGCTCCGATTTCGGCGCTCTCGCATCGAGATTATCCCCCCACCGCTTCCCGGCCAGTGATGCGCGCGCCCGCCATCTCTGGAAGACCTTGCGGCCGGAAGCCGCCAGCGAGGTGGACGCCGCGGTCACCCGCATCTGGCGCAATGCCGGCCGCACCATGGCCGAATATTCCGTGTTGGGTCGGCTTTTCGCCGAAGGCCGTGTCGAGACCGAAGGCATAGAATATCTGGAGGCCGAGCGCGCGGCCGGCCGGCCGATCCTGATCGCCGCGCTGCATCTGGGAAACTGGGAGGTCATCGGCGTCACCGGCACCGCCTTGGGTTTTCCGGGCGCCGGATTTTTTGAGCTGCAGGAAAACCGCTTCGACCGCCGCATCGCCGACCAGGTGCGTCGCCGTTACGGAGCCGATCTGGTCACCCCGAGCAGAACCGCTGCGCGCCAGGCATTGCGGATTCTGGCGGAAAAGAAACTTTGCTTCGTCATCCATGTTGACGAGATTTTCGAAGGCCGAGTATCGGCGCCCGCGTTTGGCGGCTCCCGTAAGCTCGAAGGAAATATCACGCACACAGCGCGGCTTGCCCGCATGACCGATGCGAATATCCTCCCGGTTTACGTTCTACGCATTGGCGACGCCGCACGCTTTAAGTTGGTGGTGGAGCCGCCCATCAAGACGGTCCGCAGCGAAGACCGTGATGCCGACCTGGCCGCGAACGTGGCCGCGATCGAGCGTTGCATCGAGCCGATCATCAAGGCGCATCTTGACCAATGGTTCTATGCGCTGGATTTCGAATTCGAAACGCCGGCGACATGAGACGCCGGCTATTCCGGATCCCCGACGGTGAAGCGGAATGACTGCGAACTCCAGCGCCGCACGCGTTCCGGCAGCAAACCGCTGATGCGTGTGACGGCGCCGAAGAACCGCGGAATAATAACCATCGGCTTGTTGCGCTCGATACCGCGAGCAATCAGTTCAGCAGCCTTTTCAGCCGTCATGACGAAAGGCTTGCGACCGGATTCCCGCTGCATCATCGGGGTGGAAATATAGCCCGGGCAGATCACACATACGCCCACACCATGCGGCAGCAGCAGATCGCGCAACGACAAGCCGTAGCTGAGGACGGCGGCCTTGCTGGCGCTGTAACTGGGTGAATCCGCGAGCGGAACGAAGCCTGCGATCGAACTGATCAAGGCGATCTGTCCGGCTCCCCGCGCCATCATCGCCGGCAGCAGCGGCTGCACGGTATTGAGCAGACCCAGCACGTTGGTTTCCATCAATGCGTAAGCAGCATCAGGCGCTTCGATCTGCCCGCCGGGCGGTGTGCCCTCCATCACCCCGGCGTTGGCAATGACCAGATCGACCGGTACAACGCGGTCGAATTCATTGATCCACCGCATGAGTTCCGCGCGGTGGCGTATGTCGATGGCGGCGGTAGCGACCTCGGCGCCAAGCGCGCGGCACTCCTTGGCGACGCTTTCAAGCCGTTCCTTATGCCTACCAAGTAATCCGAGGCTGGCTCCTTCGCGCGCATAGCGCAGCGCGAGCGCCTTGCCGATGCCGCTCGATGCTCCGGTGATGATAATACGTCGCGGCATGAACGCCTTGCGGCCTGCGCCGTCGGTCAGGCGTTGCCCGGAAATTTGAGGGAGCGCATGCTCTCGGGGATCTTTTGCAGTTCTTCGACCATAGCGTCGATCGCAGCCTCGATCTGCTCTTCGGTATGCATCGCAGTGAGAAAGAACCGCAGGCGTGAGGACTTTGCCGGCACCGCGGGATAGAGCACCGGCTGCACATTGATGCCACGTCGGAACAATTGCTGCGACAGAATGACGGCGGAAAGCGAGTCCCCGACCACGATCGGCGAGACGGCCGTGCCGCAGCCGTTGCCGGTGTCGAGACCCTTGTCCTTGGCGGCCTTATAAAAATATGCGCCGTTTCGCTGCAGCGCCGCCACGCGTTCCGGCTCGCGATGCATGATCTCCAGCGATTTGGCGACACTGACGGCAAGCAGCGGTGGAATGCCGACGCTGTAGACGAAGCCATTGGAGAGACATTTCAGATAGTCGATAAGAGCAGCGGAGCCCGCGATGTAGCCGCCGCAACCGGCAAGCGTCTTGGACATGGTGCCCATCCAGACGTCGACTTGCCGCGGATCAACGCCGAAATGTTCGGCAATGCCGTAGCCACGCTTACCCAGAACGCCGAGCGCGTGGGCTTCGTCTACCATCAGCCAGGCTTGATAACGTGTCTTAATGTCAATCAGCCGAGGCAGGTCGGGGTAATCCCCGTCCATGCTGTAAAGACCCTCGACCACGATCACCGCACGTTCGTATTTGCTGCGGTTGGCTGCCAGTATCTGCTCAAGATTGTCGAGATCGTTATGGGCGAAGCTGCGGCGCGACGCCCCGGAAAGCACGCTGCCGACGACCGCGCTGTTGTGGACAACAGCATCGCTGACGACGAGGTCCTTAGCGCCGGCGAGGCTGGCAATGACACTGACATTGGTGCCGTAGCCACTGACGAACACGACCGCGTCGTCGACGCCGTAGTGTTCGGCCAGCGCGCGCTCCAACTCGCGATGCGCAATGCGCTCGCCTGCCACGATGCGGCTGGCGGAGCAGGATATGCCGTAGCGGTCCATCGCGGCCTTGGCGGCCTCAACTACCTCGGGATGGCCGTTCAAGCCGAGATAATCGTAGCAGGAGAAATTAATGAAAGGCTTCCCCCCGATCTCGGTCACCGCCCCGGCGCGGGCGTCGTGCATACGGAAGTAAGGATTCTCCAAACCGAACTTGTCGCCGATCGATCGCTGCAGGCGCAGCTCGTCATAGCCCGGCAGCGTGGAGAAATCGGTAAAGCGCTTGTCCACCGCAACTGCCGTCGCTGCTTTGGACAGCTGCGACGGGGTCGACTTGCGCATGGTATCGACGCGAGAGAGCAGCCGCTCGCGTGCCTCCTCGGCGAGGGGCGAGTTCTTGCTCAAGAGAGCAACCTTTTCGCCTTTTGTGCTTCGTCGGTCATCATGCCCTTGAACGCCTTGATCTGGCTGGGCTCGACCTTAGGCATATGCTGCTCGGCAAGTGTCGTGAGCGCAACATCGTCCGCGCCATGGGCGACGTCGAGCTGACCGAGGATCTCGTCGACCACGCCCGGTATCGTGAGCTGTCCCGCGGAGCCGGCAAGCGAGAAGTGGAAGCCGAAGCATTCCTCCAGGTTCATCACCAGTTCGATAGCCATCAGCGAATCCAGACCGATCTCGCCCAGCGTCCGCACGCGGCTGATGTCTTCCTCGCGCGAGTGCAGAACGCGAGCGAGTTGCGTGACGATAACGTCGGAGACCTTGCGCCGCAGGGAATCGATACTTTCCGTCTTGGCCAGCGCGCGCAGATCGATCCTGCCGGCTTCGCTGTTGCCGTGATCGCGATCCGAGCGGACCATGGCGGCGTAAGTGGGCGACTTCAGGATAGCGAGGCGATCGACATTGAATGCGCCTTCGCTCGGCGAGATGGTCATCACCGCGAGCTCGGCGACATCAGACGGTTGCCGCAGCGCCTGGCCCATCAGATCGAGCGCTTCGCGCGCTTTCAGGCCGGAAACACCCGTCAGCTTCTGCAGATTGCTTTGCAGGCGCTCGTTCCGTGCCACGACGCCCACATCGGTGATAGGGCCCCAACCGATGGCGAGAGCCGGCAATCCTTCGCGGCGGCGGCGGCGCGCCAGGCCCTCCATATAGGCATTGGCGGCAACGTAATTGCCTTGACCGGGATTTCCCATCAGCGTGGTGACCGAGGAGAACAGCACGAAATAATCGAGCCGCAGGCCACGGGTGACCAGATCGAGGTTTTCCGCGCCCGTGACTTTCGGCGCAAACACGCGGGCAAACCGCTCCTCATCCAGGCCGGTGATCACGACGTCATCGAGCACCATTGCCGCATGCATGACGCCTACGACCGGCGGCATGGTTGCATGGATTTTTTCGAACAGCTTCTCAACCGAGCGCAAATCAGAGACGTCGCAGGGTTCGGCGAGTACTTTCACGCCGCGCTTCGCAAACCGCTGCAACACTTCCTTGGATTTCGGATCGGCTGCACCCTTGCGGCCGACCATCACCAGGTGACGCGCGCCCCGGTCGACCAGCCATTTGGCCGTCTCAAGGCCGAAGCCGCCGAAAGCGCCGGTGATCACGTGGGTGCCCTGCGCGCTGATCGAGAGCGGCTTATTTGCAGCCCGCACCATCGCCGGCACGCGGCGGCCGCACCACGATCTTTCCAATGTGGTGGGAATATTGCATCAGCTGGAAAGCTTCCGCCACCGCGCCCGCCTCAAACACGCTGTAAGGCAGCGGCGTATAAGTGCCTTCGTTGAAATGACGCATCATCTCTTTGTAAACGCGTTCCGCCAGCGCCTTGCGGCCAATCATCAACTGATCGACGTCAACCCCGAAATAGCTGAGATTTTTCCGGAACGGCCGCAGGCCGATATGCGTATTCGTCACATAATCGCGCTTGCCGAGTTCGACGAAGCGACCAAACGGACGCAGGCAGGCAATCGAGCGTTCCATCGCCTCGCCGGCCAGGCTGTTGAGCACGACATCGACGCCCGCACCCGTGATTGCCCGGATCTCTTCAACAAAGGCTGTCGAGCGGGAATCGAGCACGTGGCGAACGCCAAGCGAGCGCACCAAGCCCCGCTTCGCACGGGAGCCGGCAGTCGCAATCACCTTGGCGCCGCGCGCCAGCGCGATCTGGATTGCGGCCATGCCGACAGCACCGGCGCCGCCGTGGATCAGCACCCATTCGCCCCGCTTTAGCTGTGCGAGCGATACGAGCGAGTAATAGGCGGTGAGGAAAGCGACCGGAATGGTAGCGGCGCTCTCGAACGGCATCTCGGCCGGAAGCTTGGCAGCTTGCGTCGCGGGCACGATGACGTGAGTAGAGAAGGCGGATGCCGCGAAAGTCACGACTCGGTCACCGACCTCGAGGTCCTTGACCGACGGCCCAATCTGGGAAACGCGACCGGCGCATTCGAGACCGAGCGTAGGACCGCTGAAGCCATCTTCCAGCATGTCGTCCGGGAGCATGCCCAGGCTCCACATCAAGTCGCGGAAATTGAGACCAGTTGCCTCAACCATCGACCTCAACTTCGCCGGCGCCAGGACGCGTGCGTTCGAGCGGCTTCCAAGCCACGCGGTGCCCGCCGCTCGCCTGCCGTTGCAACCGCGCAGCTGGCGCGGCAGCTGATCCAGCGTCCTGGCGAAGTCGCTGCATCGGCGCGACTCGCACCACGCGGATGACCGAACCGTCGATGCGGATTTCAGTTTCCGCGGTACCGGAGAGGATGATGTTGCGGATCTGCTGGGCGGCCATATCGGGCGCAACACCGGGCGCGATGTCGATGCGCCGCACGTCGAGCTTCTGGAACTCGTTCGCCAGCACGCGCGAGAAGGCCCAGGCTCCGGTTTCCACTGGACGCACCTCGGACGTGTTGCCGCCGAGGGCGCCGGAGAACACCAGCCACAAAGTGGTCTGCGCCGCGCCGATCTTTTCGGCGCAGGTCTTGATCTCCATGCAGCGGCGGGTGAGCGCCGCGGCGGGATCCTGATGCTCGCCTGCTTGCGGCGGCATCAGCATAACAATTTTCGGCGTCACGGCGGGGAAATCCGCCAAGCCGACAATCGTCGACAGGCTCCCGTGATCCTGCAACGCCGCGCCGATCTTCTCGGATAGCAAGGAATCGGCGGACGGCGCGACCACGAGTGCAGACTGCATCCGCTTCGCCGCGTCGGTATCATGACCGTTGCCGATGTGACGGCGCACCTCGCCGACGATCAGCGAAGCCGAATCCGATCCGTACTGGATCGGCCGTGCCTCAGAATAGTCGAAGCCGGCCTGCTCGAAGGCGAGCGTCCATTGATCCGGCGTGTGCAAAGACTTAATCGGATAATCCGAGTTGCCGGTCAGGAACCATTTGGGATCAAGGCCGAACACCAAGTCCTTGAATAGCGAAGGCCGCGACTCGATGCCTATCACTAGGCCGCCGGCCGCCAGCATGCCCTTCAGTTCGGCAAGCCCGAGGCCGCCCGGCAGACGATGGAATCCCTCGACCGAAACGATCAGATCGTAGGTCGCGAGCTTGTCCTTTTGCTCGGCACTCAACAGAGTCACGTCACCATTTCGCGGAAGCCGCAGCTCGGCGCGCTCGAAGCGGCGCCGCTCCGGCTCCAGTAGCGTGAGCTGGAGATTGCGAGATTCCGCCTGCTCAGTCAGAGCATGCGTCAGCGGGCCATAGCCGATTTGCAGGATGCGGATGGTGCGGTCGGTGGGCCAAAGACCTGTGATGTCGCGCAGCAGCTGCCAGAACGCATCGCTCGATTCCGTGAGCGCCACGTTGGTGCTGTCATAGAATTCCAACGCGGCTTTCGGAATAATGGAATCCGGCTGCAGGCGAACGGCGTGGTTTTCCTCGACATGCTCGGCGAAACTGGTCACCGCCCCGGCCAGCAGCACTTCTGCGGCACGTTCCGGATATTCCGAGGCTAGCGCCTTGATCACCGAGGCCGAGCTCGGCAGCGAAGGAATCCCGTAGCAGAACCCAGGCCCCCTCCTCCTGCTTGGCAAGTTCAGCGGCTTCCAGATTGAGCATCAGCTTGGTCAGCCAGGGACGCATTTCTTCCGGCAGACGGTCGCTGGCAACCAGCAGGTCGACATCGACAACGAGGCCTTCGGCCAAACCCGAGGCAATTTCGTAAGCAGCCGCGGTGGCCCAGCCTTCCACAAGCATGGTGCCGTCGTTGGAGACCGCCTCCTCCGGCGCGGATTCCATCGCCTGCGCCTTGGCGAGCACGTCGCGCGCGGTCGCGGCCACGCCGGTCTTTCCGCCAATCGTGCCGTCGAACAGCTGCGGAAGCTCCAGCAGCGCAATGGATTCCAGCGCAGCCGCGCGCCTGACCGGAACCGCTTGGCAACGAACGCCGCGCAGAACCGCAACGATCTCGTTGTCCGCTCCGAAAAGATAATAATTGGCCAGAATCGAGCGTTCAGACTTCACGATGATTTCGATATAGGCCTTTTCCGGCAACGCGCCGGGCTTGTACAAGGCGGCCTCATCGAGACGCACCGGGATATAGGTGACACCTCGCTCTTCGACGCGCAGTTCCGGGAACACCGTGAACAAGCCGTGCGTCGAGCAGTCCAGCCGCATCGGATCGAGCGCGAAAGGCGTCTCCTGCGTCTCCGGGACCGACAGCTGAACGGTCATGTGCTTGTCGTCGTGCATGACGACATGCTGTACCAGCCGGAAAGTCGGGCCGTAATGCAGGCCGCTGCCATCCGCGATTCGATAAATTTCCTCTTGTGAGATTGTCTGTCCGCCGGCGGCGCAACCGGGCTGGTAACCTCCTGCGCCGCATTGCCATGCACGATCTTGCCGCGGCAATGCAGCAGCCAAGCGACGTGCGAGAGCCGAGGACGGCTGAAAATCTCGATCGTATTCGAGCCGGCCGAAACGCGGGTTATCACCTCACGCGTTTCACCGTTGGTCAAATCCAGCGGCTTGAGTATTTCGAAGCTGGCGATGACGACATTTTCCGTCTTCAGATATTGTCGCGCGACGGAGAAGGCGATCTCCAGAAAGCCCGCACCGGGGAAGATGATCTGCTCGCCGACCTTATGGTCGACCAGGTCGGGATAGCGAACGGTATCGATTGGGGCATGCCATTCCAGCCCCTCGCTGGTGTGCCGTCCGCCAGCGAAGAGATGCCAATCGGTTTCGATGCCGACGGATTCCGATGTTGGCGTGTAACGGAATTCGGTTTGCTGCCAAGGATAATGCGGGAGCGAGATTGCCGGCCCCGGATCCTGGCCAAAGACGGTGCCGAGATCAATGCGAGCGCCGCTTACTATCGCCTTGGCGAGCGCCTTATCGAACGGATCGACCGCCTCGTCGTTGCGGTCGAGCACCGCCATCGTGGCAAAACCAGTAGCTTCGCCCTGCAGGCTATCGGAGACATGTTTCACCAAGGTGCCGCGCGGGCCCGATTTCGAGGAAATAGCGCGCGCCCAATTTGGCCGCCGCGCGCACGGCACCCATGAACTGCACCGGCTCGCGTACGTTGCGCCACCAGTAGCCGCCGCCGAGTCGCGATCCGGGCAAGCACGCGCCGGTTACCGTGGAGACGAAAGGAACGTCGCCGTCGCGCGGTGTGATTTCCTTCAGGTCGACGCGTAGACGCGTTTCCACCGGGGCCATCAGGCTCGAGTGGAAGGGATATTCCAGATCGAGATCAACGACCGCAACATTGCGGCTTTCGGCCAGAGCTTTGAATTCGCGGAGAGCATCGGCCGGTCCGGCGATTGTTGCGGAGCGCGGGCTGTTGTACGCGGCGAGCTCGATTCGCCCGACCGTAGCAATCAGCTCTTCGATTTTCTCCTGCGGCGCCAGCACAGCCATCATGCGGCCGAGGCCGCGGATCACTTCCTGATGCTTGCTGCGGAAATGAATTACCTCGACCGCCGTACGCAGGTCGAGAATGCCGGCCGCTTCGGCGGCCGCGACTTCGCCCACGCTGTGGCCGAGCACCGCCGCGGGGCGGATGCCGCGCGCGCGCAGCGCCGCGGTGATGGAACTCTGGATGGCGAAGAGCAGCGGCTGCGCAACGCTGGTCATCGGCAGGCGATCCTGCAAGGTGTCGCTGAAGAGCGCTTCTTGCAGCGACCATCCGGCGATCTGCTGGAACAGGCTGTCGACCACGCCGAAATGCGCACGAAACGGCGCGCTGTGCCGGTAGGCGGAGTGGCCCATGCCAACCCATTGGCTGCCGTTGCCCGAATAGACGAAGGCGACCGGCATATCGTGCCCAACCGCCGTACCGGCGGTGAGATGGGCATTGTCGTTGCCGGCAACGTAGGCATTGAGCCCTTCGATCACATCCTGGCTGTTGCAACTCGATATGACGATGCGGTCGGACAGGTGATCGCGGCGGTGGACGATAGCGCTGGCGAGCGTCGCGGTATCCTCATTCGACAGATGCGTGACGCGCTCGGCGTATTTTTGCGCCAGCGCCACCAGCGCCGATTTGCTCTCCGCAGAAAGCGCGAACAGGCTTGAATTCGGCGCATGGCCGACCACCGGCAGCGGATTTTTCCGGCCGGCAGCAACGATGGCATGCGCATTGGTTCCGCCGAAGCCGAATGAATTGATGCCCGCGCAGCGCAGCGGAGAATCCGGCAGCAGCAGGGACTGATGACAAACCGACAGATTGAGCCGGTCGAAATCGATATTGGGATTGGGTTCGTTGAAATGCAGGGACGGCGGCAGAATCCCGTGATTAAGGGAGAGCAGCGCCTTCAGCACGCCCGCGAGACCGGACGCCGGCTCAAGGTGCCCGATATTGGTCTTAATCGAACCAATCGGCAGCGGATCGGAACGTTCATGGCCAAGACTGCGGCCCAGCGCGGTCGCTTCAAGCGGATCGCCGGCCGGCGTGCCGGTGCCATGCGCTTCCACGAAGGCGAGCCGATTGGGATCGATCGCCGCACGCGAATAAATGCGCTGGAGCAATACTTCCTGCGCTTCGGCGGATGGCAGCGAGATACCATTGGTGCGGCCGTCAGAATTGACGTCGGTCGCGAGAATCAGGCCGCGCACCGGGTTGCGACTGCCATGCGCATGAGCGGCTTTGCGCAGCACGAAGACGGTACCGCCTTCTGCGCGGACGAAACCGTCGGCCTTTGCGGAGAAGGCTTGGCACAGGCCGGTTGGCGACAACATCGAGGCTTGTGAAAAGGCGATAAAGGATGCCGGGCTGGCGATTACGTTGATGCCCCCGACGATGGCGGTCTCGATGCGGCCGGAACGTAACGCTTCGACGGCCTGATGCAATGCGACCAGGGATGAGGAGCAGGCGGTGTCCACCGTGAGGCTCGGACCGCGCAGATCGTAGATGTAGGAAATGCGGTTAGCGACGACCGCTAGCGCGGTCCCGGTGGCGAAATGCGAATCGGCGACCGCATGGTCGCCGAAGAATTTGTGTCCATAGTCAGCTTGAGAGGCGCCGACAAAAACCCCGACATTGGTCCCGGCGATGGCGGATGGTGGAATGCCGGCGTCTTCCAGCGCTTCCCATGTCAGTTGCAGCAGGATGCGTTGCTGCGGGTCCATCTGCTCTGCTTCGCGCGGCGAGATACCAAAAACGCCAGGGTCGAAGCCCCAGAGATCATCCAGGACCCCGGCCGCCCAGGTATAACTCTTTCCCCGCTCCTGACGGCGCGGATGACCGAATCGATCGAGGGAGAATCGGTCAGGGGGGACTTGGGTGACCGCGCAACGCCCTTCCAGGAGAAGGGACCAGAGTTCCGTTACAGACTTGGCACCCGGCAAACGACAAGCCCAACCCACGACGGCAATTTCGTCGCGCAAGTAGTGAATAGAATTCACGTTTATACCCCCACCCCGCACGTGGATCCGATCTTGGCCGTCCCCACAACCTATATTGCCCACAAAGGGATTTGTTAGCCAAGATGGCCGCAGATAAAGCTAAACGGAAGAATGCGGCTGCAAGATGATCATCGGCGAATCCCGGCATTCGGACAAATCCGCTAAACTACTGAAATCCTCACGGTATCGGTGTATTCCACGGCAAAGGTTACCTCCGCAAGCATTATGGCCATCTTGCTTCTGCTTGTCGGCAGTTTGTGCAGACTTCCCTTTAAAGTTGCGTGGAATCATCGAGCCTTTTCCGTAAATAGTTGAGAGCTTGGACGCCGTGTGGCTCTAAGCAGGAGGACCACATGCCGGCCGCCACGCAACAGCGAACCAACAACGGATGGCTCGAGCCTTTGGAGCGTCGGGCGCTCGCGGCGCTTGCCGCGAGGATGCCGTCATGGGTTACCCCCGATTTTCTAACTACGATCGGCTTCGCAGGCGCGCTGATTACTTTTGGCGCCTATGTGCTCGCCGGCTGGGATGCGGCCTGGCTCTGGGTGGCGTCGCTCGGTTTCGTTGTGAACTGGTTTGGCGACTCGCTCGACGGATCGCTGGCGCGTTACCGCCGGATCGAGCGACCGAGGTATGGATATTTCCTCGATAACGCGATTGACCTGGTCACGCAGTTTCTCCTTGCCGCCGGAATCGCGTTGTCCGGATACATCTATGGGGAGTTATGCTTCCTCGCGCTATCCGTTTTCTTGATGATGTCCCTTCTCAGCTTGTTGCGCGCGAACGTCTCCGGAGTTTTCCAGCTCAGCTACGGCGGCGTCGGTCCGACGGAAATGCGCGCGATGTTCATTATCCTGAACGCCGCGATGTATTTCTTCCCACCGCAGCCAATAACCTTGCTAGGTTTGCAGATGACATATCCCAACTGGCTGTCGCTGACCTGGAGCTCGGTGACCTTAGCGACGTTCGCCTTGAGCATGCGCTCCGACCTCCGCCGCCTCGCTGTTGAAGATCCACCCCGTGTGCATTGAGGGAAGATCCGAGGCCGTAGCGTGAGGATACCGGCAAGCAAGATAGGGATCGAACTGCGTCCCGGTCAGGAAAAATCCTGGCGACTGGAACCGGAAAGCGGCGTGGTGATAAAGGGTGGCACCACCCATGCCGTCTCACTTCCATTCTGGCTGCGGCTGGAACCAGTGAAGCGGGTACGCAAATGCAGGTGGATCAGAATCCGCTATTCCGCCGGGTTTTTTGACGAGCCGGTCCGGCCGCTGATCCGGTTCGATACCCGGTCCGGCGCCTCTTTCGTTCAGCCCATGAATGGGGCGATCCTAGGAAGCGCCGAATGGATCGGACGGGTCCCCGACGAAACTGTGTCTTTATTTATCAGCCCAGGCCGGCGTCTCGGGCCATTTTCCTTCCGCATTGATCGGATCGACGTTCTGTCACGCCCGAGATTGTTGCAGGGTGGATTTTTCCGCGATCCGCTTTGGGCATTCTGGGCCCTCCGCTCACTCCTGGTCAATTCGCGCCAAGAGGCTTGGCAATCGGTAAAATATGCGATCGGTGGAACTCCCCTTAAGCAATACAACAAATGGTCGGCGCGCATGGAGCGCCCTTTTGACGCCGAAGGCTTCGACCAGCCGCGCAGAGATTGGGGCGCCGCACCGCGACTGCACCTGCTTATGTCGCTCGAGGGACGAGTGGGCGAACTAACGGCGACGCTGCGTTCTCTGCGCGCGCAGGTGCATGAACACTGGTCACTGCATGCAATAGTGGGCGAGGACAACGACCCCAGAGTTTTGACGCGTTTTCACGACGAAATGAGAAAGGATCCGCGCCTTTCAGCCGTTGTTCCTCTTGATTTCACACGGCAGACTTTCGCGGACGACGATTGGATCGCCGTCATTCAGCCGGGCGATGTTATGCCCCCTTATGCTCTTGCGACAGTTGCCGAGACTTTGCTGGAACGCTCGCAGCTGACTGCGCTGTATTCCGACGAAGATACTGTTGGACCAGACAACACGCTCCAAGCTCCGATTTTGAAACCGGACTGGAGTCCGATCTTCTATGACGCCATACCTTACGTTGGCCGACTTACATTCCTGCGACATGGGAATCTCGCTGCCACCGGCCTAAGCCCTGTTGATCTTCTATGGGATGAGCAGGCCACGCTGCGGCGCCTCCTCGCCGCGGTCGAGCCAGCGACCGTCGGCCATATTCGCCGTATCCTCTGTAGCCGCAGAACCACAAAGGTGTCGCCTGCTGCGCCGGCAGCGCATAAGAGCAACGAGCGCGAGCCGGATTGGCCCGAAGTTTCCATCGTCATCCCGACGCGGAACCGGGCACATCTTCTTGCAGCCTGCACCCGGGGCCTTAAGGAAAAGACCGACTATCCGTCATTCAACGTCGTCGTCGTAGATAACGGCAGCAGGCAACCCCGAGCACGCGCATTGCTGGAGAAACTTCGCGCCGATCCCGGCTACCGTGTATTGGATCGCCCGGAGCCATTTAACTATGCCAAGCTCAGCAACGACGGCGCGCGCGTCACCAATTCGCCCATGTTGGTTTTTCTCAACAATGACATTCGGATGATTGACGCCAACTGGCTCAAAAATCTCGTGCGCCTGGCGATGAAGCCCCAGGTCGGAGTGGTCGGCGCGAAGCTGTTGTTTCCAAACCGGAAGATCCAGCATGCGGGGATCGTGCTAGGCATGGGCGGCATCAGCGGGCATATCTATAGGCGCCGGCGGGCGCGCGTGTATGGCTATTTACAGCAGGCGGCGAACACGCGCGAAATGGCAGCGGTCACGGGCGCTTGCATTGCCATCGAACGCAGGAAGTTTGAAGCGGTCGGCGGGTTCGATGCGAAGAACCTGCCCGTCGATCTCAACGATATTGACCTCTGCCTGCGTGTGGCGGAGCGAGGCTGGACGAATGTATGGGCGGCCGATGCCATCCTCATTCACATGCAGTCGGCCAGCCGTGGAATTGAAAGAAATCCATTTGACCAGTATCGCCAGGAACGAAGTTACTTCATCAACCGTTGGGTTGAGGCCATTCGCGACGACCCCTACTTTCACCCGGGGTTTTCCCTGTCCGCTCATCGCCCTGTTTTGGCATAACGAGCGCCAGCCTCCTCCGGCGGGTATTTCAGGCAGTATGCAGGCCTAGCAGGTTGCTTTGGTGGCGGGAAAATTTCACTCATTCGTGTCGCTGGCGGTCGCTGCGCCTGAACGGTTAGGACGGAAACGGTTCAAGATGGGGCGCTGTGTTTATTGCGACCAGCCAGCGGGATTTTTGCGTAGGCGGCATCGCGAATGCCGGGAACGACATACGCGCGCGCTCGCCACGATCCCGGAGCTCTTCACCAAGGCCTTGCACAGTTCGCTGCCCGCGGAGCGGTTTGGCGCGCTGCTGAAGGATGCCGCAGGGGCCTCATTCATTAAACCGCGGGATCTTGGGTCGTTATGCGTGCGGGGCATCAGCAGCATGATCGATTCTGTTTTGGAAGAGCGCCTGCTGACGACCGCCGAGGAAGAGCGTATCTCCGAGATCAAGGATGCACTCGGTCCCGGCATCGCGGACGTGACGGAGCTAAACGAGAAGCTGATCAAGATCAGCATGCTGCGGGAGCTTAATGCGGGCCAGCTGCCGGACCGTGTGACTGTGGTCGGGCCGATGCCGATCGAGTTACGCCAGCACGAACGCGTGATCTGGATTTTTAACCGGGTGATCGGCTTTCGCCGTGCGCACCGCCGTTACACCCCCGTCGGAAGGGACGGGCATCGTATTTCCGGCGACCGAGAAGGACCTCTATTGCGGCCTGCGTGCCTTCATCAACGATCCAATCCCGACGGATGATCTGCTTGAAGAAGCTACCGGCGATCTCGTGGTCACCGACCGAAATATCTATTTCATATTTGGAGACGGTCAGAGACGCATACCAATGGCGAAGATCACCGCCCTGCAGCCGCACGCGGACGGCATCCAGGTCACTTGCGAGCAGCCACAAGGCCGATCCCGGGCCTTCAAACTTGCCGACCCGTGGCTGGCGGCCAATTTGATCGTACGGCTCACGATACTCGCTCAGAAATAGTTTGCCTCTTACTCGTCCGAGGCTTTGCGCGCCCGCCTTTTTCTGCCTTTTCTTCTTGCCGCGCGCCGTTCTTCCCGCGTCTTGCCCGGACGCGCGGCCTGGTCGGTGAAGGCGAGGGCCTGCTCAAGATTTTCAAAAAGCCACGCCTGGCCGTGGGCCAAGACAAGACCCATATCGCAGAATTCCCGCGCAAAGCCGCGATCCTCAGATGTGATGATCATGCCCGAGGTCTTGGCACGGGCTTCGAATAAGGCTCGCGCTTCCCGGTTGTAACGTTTGTCACCCAACCGGACAACAGCATCGCCGAGCAGATACACGTCAAAAGGAATGCTGAAAGCGAGTATGTCGCTGAGGTACCGCTTCCTGGCGTTCGATAAATCGCCATACGGCCGGTCAAAGTCCTTTCCGAGATCGGACACCTTGCGCCACAAAATTCACAATCGTCTCAACGTCCGCCCCATAGAGCCGCGCGACATGCGCCACGTTCAGGCGCACGGACAATTCCCGGGTAAATCCTCCGAGATGGCCGGGGGGAAAGGATAATCGCGCGTGTCGAACGATACGTCCGGCGGTAGGCAGTACAATGCCGGCAAGCAGATCGATAAAGACCTTTGGTGTCTTCCCCGGCCGGCCCGAGCACTGCGATCCTGCGGTCCGACGGCAAGCTCAGCCGCACCGCTCTCAGTACGTTTCTTCTTTTGTCGCCGGCGCCGGCAACTTTCGTTACCCCTTCGAGAATGATCATCGTGCTTCGAACCGCCGTGTTACGCGCTCAACCATGAGTCCGAGAAACACCGACGAAATTGCGAAATAGGCCAGATAATGCACGTCCAGGAGGAGCGCGGTATATTGCGGATAGAAGCCCAGCCTGAACAACTGCACCGCATGCATGAGGGGATTGAAAGCAAGCACGTATCGAAAATCGGGAGCGAGGAAATCCGGCACGAAAAAAACGCCAGAGAATAAAACAAGGATCCGAGATACGCTCGGGAATATAAAATTCCATACGCGCGATTCCCTGCTCAAGACCAGATTCAAGATTCCCCATCCAAAACCAAGCCCGACAATCGCAACAAGCGATGCCACGATTTTTGTCATGTCTTGCGGAATCGCTTCATCGGTAAATAGCAAATAGATGGCGCCGAACAGGAGAATGCCAAGGATCGAGTAATCGATGATCCGCAAAATAATATGCACGAAGATATGGTCGAGCCGTTGTTCGATCGGAAACCGCCGGCTCGGGGCATCGATCGAACCCCGCATGCGTCGTGATATATAAATGAAGAAGTAGATCGGGAAGAATCCAGTCGCGTAGTACAATACCGGCGGGCCGCCGAGCGGCGAGACTTGCCGGCGCTGAAGGACGTAGAACAGAAAGCTGAGCAGCATGATCAGAAAAATCGGCTCAAGCAAATTGACGATAGAATTCGAATGGAGACTGGCGGCGGCTCTCCTCCTCACGGCGCAAAAGCGCGCCTAGGATACCGAAGTAACGGCGAAGCGCGCGAGCTAGAGCCATCAGCTATTCGGGGGTCATTCTTGTGAAGCCGCACCAAGCGTCCGATCCACGCTGCTATCAAACCCTGCCGAGGCCGGCTCGCTCGGTCCGGTAGCCGCGATGCAGAATGTCTTCCCACCAGGACCTGTTTTCCAGGTACCACCGCACGGTCCGCGCCAAGCCCGATTCAAACGACTCACGCGGACGCCACCCTAGCGTATTCTCGATCTTGGAAGGATCAATGGCATAACGCCTGTCATGACCAGGACGGTCCGACACGAAGCTGATGAGGCTGCGGCGCGATCCGATTTTTGACGGACTTTGCTCGTCAAGCAGATCGCAAATCGTCTCCACGACCGCACGATTGGTCCGTTCGTTGCGTGAGCCGATATTGTAGGTCTCGCTGACGTTTCCGCGCGCTAGCACGAGCGCCAGAGCGCGCGCGTGGTCCTCGACATAGAGCCAATCGCGAACATTCATCCCATCGCCGTAAACCGGAAGCAGTTCATCGGCCAACGCTTTGAGGATCATATGCGGGATCAGCTTTTCCGGAAAATGGTACGGGCCGTAATTGTTTGAGCAGTTGGTAATGAGCGTGGGGAGCCCGTAAGTTTCATGCCAGGCACGCACGAGATGATCGGATCCCGCCTTGGTGGCCGAATAGGGCGAGTTGGGCGCATAGGGGGATTCTTCGGAAAATAGCCCGCTCTCCGGAAGCGAGCCGAATACCTCGTCGGTCGAAACGTGCAGCATTCTGAATTGATCGCGGCCGCTACCGTTGAGTTTTTGCCAATAACGAAGCGCCTCATGCAGAAGAGTGAATGTCCCCACCAGATTCGTTTGCACGAAGGCGGAAGGCCCATCGATAGAGCGATCGACGTGGCTTTCAGCGGCCAGATTCATGATTGCGGCCGGTTGGTATTGCTCGAAAATCCGACGCAGCGCCTGCCCATCGCAGATGTCGACCTTCTCAAGCTTGTAGCGCGCGTTACCCCGCGATTGCGGTATCGATGCGAGATTTGCCGCGTAGGTCAGCTTGTCAACATTGACAACCTGCGCTTGGGTTTCCTCGAGCAGATAGCGGATGACCGCAGAGCCGATGAACCCGGCGCCACCCGTCACCACAATTGTTTGGTCCGCAAAGGCATTGGCTGGAAGCATCTAGGGACCTGCTGTTAATTCGCCCGCATCCTCCATGGACGCGTAGACTGAGAGAAGATATTGCCCGTAACTGCTTTTTGACGAGCGCTGAGCAAGCTCAAGGAAAGCCTCGCTGGAAATATATCCCAGACGAAATGCAATCTCCTCCGGACACGCGATGCGCAGTCCCTGGCGCTGCTCCAGAATCTGAACAAAAGTGCTGGCTTCGATCAGCGACATATGCGTGCCGGTATCGAGCCAGGCGAACCCGCGTCCCAACACTTCCACCGATAGTTCGCCGGCTTCCATATAAACCCTGTTTACGTCGGTAATCTCCAGCTCTCCGCGCTCGCTCGGGGAGATCGAAGCCGCAATATCCAAAACCTTGTTGTCATAAAAGTAGAGTCCGGTAACGGCATAGTTCGATTTCGGTTGGTGCGGCTTTTCCTCAATCGAGAGCGCGCGGCCTTTTTGATCGATCTCCACCACGCCATAGCGTTCCGGATCGTGCACCCGATAGGCAAAGACTGTAGCGCCGGAGGTTATTCGCCGCGCCCGTTCGAGAACAGGCGGAAGGCCATGGCCGTGGAAAATATTGTCGCCGAGAATGAGCGCGACATTATCGCTGCCCACGAAATTCCTTCCCACAATGAAGGCATCCGCCAGCCCCCGCGGCTCGTCCTGCGCGGCATAGGAAAATTGCAAACCGAATCGTGAGCCATCACCCAAGAGTCGCTCGAACAGCGGCAAGTCCTGCGGGGTCGAGATAATCAATATCTGCCGGATGCCGGCCAGCATTAAAGTGGACAGCGAATAGTAGATCATCGGCTTGTCGAATACCGGCAGCAGCTGTTTTGAAACGACGGCGGTCGCGGGATAAAGCCTTGTTCCGCCGCCCCCCGCCAAAATAATCCCCTTCATTTACTTACCTGCTCACGCAAAGGAACTCGCCTTGCCTTCGTTTGACCCCGCATAATACACTGCCGCATCTGATTGAATAACAAGACATCAATTCCCTGTATATCTTCAATGCAAGTAACAAAAACGGAAATTCCCGGCGTTCTGATCATCACACCGCGGCGTATAGGAGATGCCCGGGGATTTTTCTCAGAGACATTCCAGGCCGAGCGTTATGCTTCCGCGGGCATGCCTTACCCGTTTGTGCAGGACAATTGGTCACGATCAAGGCGGGGCGTCCTGCGCGGCTTGCATCTGCAAAACCCGAACGCCCAGGGCAAGCTGGTGAGCGTGATTACCGGGCAGGTTCTCGACGTCGCCGTCGATGTGCGTGTAGGCAGCCCGACCTTCGGCCGCCACGTCGCGGTGGAGGTGTCCGAGGAGAACGGAGTTCAGTTTTTTTTGCCGCGGGGCTGCGCCCATGGCTTCGTTGTGCTTTCCGAAACTGCCGACTTTCTCTACAAATGTGACCAGTACTACAGCCCGCAGGACGAAATCGTCGTGCGCTGGAACGACCCGGCACTCGGCATCGACTGGCGCATTTCGGACCCTGTGCTTGGCCCGCGCGATGCCGCCGCCCCCTTGCTCGCCGACGTCCCCCGCCTACCCTCTTTTGACGCCTAATCATGCGGTTTTTGGTCACCGGCGTTTCGGGGCAGATCGGCAGCGAGGCGGCACGGCGCTTTAGGGAACTGGGCCATGTGATCGCGGCCGATCGCAGCCTGCTGGATCTATCGCGACCCTCCACCCTCGCTGCAAAGCTGGACGCGATAGCGCCCGATATCATCATCAATCCGGCAGCCTATACAGCCGTGGATCGAGCGGAGGACGAGCGCGATCTGGCCTTCACCGTCAACGCCGATAGCCCGGGCGTAATGGCCAAATGGGCTGCGGCGCATGGTGTTCCCTTGGTGCATCTTTCCACCGACTATGTGTTCGACGGGTCGGGTGAGCGGCCCTGGCGCGAGGACGATCCAGTGGCGCCGCTAAGCGTCTATGGCGCCAGCAAGTTGGCCGGCGAGGAGAAGGTCCGCGCCGCAGCCGGCCCGCATCTTATCGTGCGGACATCGTGGATCTATTCGGCACGCGGAGCGAATTTTCTGCGAACCATTTCCCGGCTGGCGCGCGAACGCAATGAATTGAAGATCGTCGCGGACCAGATCGGCGCGCCCACGTCAGCGGCTTTTGTCGCCGAGACGCTCGCGGCGATCGCCCGGAAGAATCTGGCGAACCCCGCTTCCGGCTTCGCGGCGGTAGGCGGCAGGCTGCATGTCGCAGCTGGCGGGCAGACGAGCTGGCATGGGTTTGCTTCGGCAATTGTCGATGGCCTGCGGCGGCTGGACGTTGCTCTGACGGTGGAACGCATCAGCCCGATCGCGACCAAGGATTACCCCACCAAAGCAGTCCGGCCGCTGAACTCCCGGCTTGATCTGACCCGCTTGCGGGAAGGTTTCGGAATAATCCCGCCTTCCTGGGATACCCTGCTCGAACCCGAGTTGGATGCGCTTACCGCCCCGCAATTGTAGGAAAATCCTGAAATAGACCCCTGCCCGTTGCGCCTGACCCGGGGTGCGCTATGGTATTGGCGGGATTAGGGAAAGCCCCTACTGTGGCTGGGAAGGCTCAATCCGGCGCATTCGGCTGAGGGGCCTTTTCCCACGTTGCGGGGGGTCGAATCCTCTCGTAAAAGGCGGGTTCGGGGAACGTTGCGACGCGCCTTAATCTATTAGCAAAGCCGACGTGCAATTGTACCAGAGGGTCGTTTACGTCGGTTTGGGGGGTTGGGATTGCCGTTCGGTCTAAGGCAGCGCGTAAGAAAACACTCTTGGTTGTCTCCCGGGCTGGTCCTTGCGCTTGGCTCCATGCTGGCAGCTTGTGCATTGCCGGAGCAGCGCCGACCTCAGTACAGCTTGAAAGTTCAATTAACCAAGCCGACTTCCCTTACCACCTCGTGAGGGTTGATGCGCAGGTTGTCTCCATTCTTCAAGGCGTCCGGGGCACTACTTTCGGCGCCAGTTTCCGCGGCCGGGGCAGCCGCTACGCGGCCAGCAATGCGCTGCGCCCGGGCGACATTGTCAGCATGACCGTCTACGAAAGCGGCGGCTCGACACTCTTTCCGCCTCCTTCGGGTTCCGGGGGAACCTTCGGTGCCAGTCTGGGGCAGGGGCAGACAAATTCCGTCCAGGCCGGGAACAGCACCATTCCCCCGCAGGTGGTCGAAGCCGACGGAACGATCAGCGTTCCGTTTGTTGGCCGCGTAAAGGTCGCCAGCCGCACCCCAGGCGAAGTCGGTCGGTTGATCGAGCAAGAATTGCGCGGCAAGGCGGTGGAACCGCAGGTCGTCGTCAGCCTGGTCAATAACGCGACCAACACCGCCACGGTCGGCGGAGACGTCAACTCGCCGCGGCCGGTACCTCTGAGCTTGCGGGGAGAACGGCTTTTGGACGTGATCGCCGCGGCCGGAGGCGCAAAATTTCCCCCTTATGAAACCTACGTTGAGATCGTTCGCGGAGACGTTACCGGTAAGGCATTACTGCAATCGGTCGTCAGGAACGCCGGCGACAACGTCGTGATCCGCCCCAACGACCAGATATTTTTGACCCGCAACCCTCGCAGCTTCGCCGTTCTCGGCGCCACGCAGAAAGTGGCCCAATTCCCGTTCGATACGGAACGCGTTTCGCTTGCCGAAGCCATCGCGCGCGCGGGCGGCCCGATCGACACCATTGGTGACCCGTCCGGTATTTATCTGTTCCGCTATGAGCCCAGGGCGATCGCCAAAGAGATCTTGGCGGCCCAGAATATCGATATTGGGCAGCCTGGGACCGGGTCTGACTTCGTGCCGATCCTCTATCAGATCGGGCTGGATGGAGCTAAGGCTATTTCTATGCACAAGCACTGCAGATGCGAGATAAGGACGTGATCCTGATTACGAATGCGGAAGCCACGCAGTTGCAGAAGTCTCTGGCCATCATTCGCGGGTTCTCGGGGATCGCCTATGATTTGAAGCGAGCCGCCGATATACATTAGCAAATAGCGCAGCCTGAGCCGCCCCGTGTCGCGAAAAGCATCATGACGGTAAGCCATTTAGCTGCATTATCTCGCAGGTAATCGAGCCTTCAAACAAGGGTTCCCAAAAGGGTACGGATCGAGTA
Organism: uncultured Alphaproteobacteria bacterium; assembly: GCA_963728585.1. Taxonomy (GTDB): domain Bacteria; phylum Pseudomonadota; class Alphaproteobacteria; order Rhizobiales; family Xanthobacteraceae; genus CANKHA01. Next base: position 146,266 of record CAVSLB010000019.1, on the reverse strand, counting down.
CAATTATCATTCAAACTGGGCAGTGGTAACCAGGATAACCCTTTGAACAATGAGCCTAAACCCGAGCCGGGCAGCACCCAGCCTGGTCCTGTCGGGGAGACGCCTGCCAACGCCGACCGCATCGCCCGCCGCCGGGAACGGATCGCCGCACGAGCGCAGGCGCATCCTGAATCGGCCGGTCTGCCGCAAAGCTTGATCGACCAACTGCCGGCGACGCGTCGCGAGCGGCCAACGATCATTTCGACTTCCGAACGCATCGAACAGCGACTGACGGTCACTCCCCTTCGCCAGGTACCCCAGATCAGACGAAGCGGTCGACGGACAGATCGTGCCGCCGCGTCCGCGGGCGAAGGTCCGGCAAAACTACGGCGAAAAGATCTGGTTTGTGCTCAGCGTCGTGCTGCCGGTTGCCGTCGCAGCTGTTTATTTTGCGTTTTTTGCTTCCAATCAATACGTCGCGGAATTCCGCTTTACCGTGAAAGACGCGACAATGCAGAGCACCAGCGCTGCCACGAGCAACATCATATCGATGATCGGCGGCAGCGGCGGGTCGCTGAGCTATGATAACTATCTGGTCACCGATTACCTGCTCAGCCGTCAAGCCACAGAAGAACTGCAGCAGCGCATTAATGTCACCCAGCTTTACGCACGGCCAGAGGCCGACTGGTGGGCGCGTTTCGACCCATCACAGCCGATGGAGAAATTCGTAAAGCTACTGGCAGAACATGGTGACGGCGCATTACGACCAAGTAACCGGCATAGCGATCGCGCAAGTTCGCGCCTTCACGCCCGAAGACGCGCTCGTGATTGCTAATTCGCTGGTCACTCTTTCCGAAGAACTGGTGAATCGGATCGCTAACCGGACGCAGAACGACGCCGTCCGCTTCGCGCAGAGAGAAGTGGAACGCGCGGAAGAACGGCTGAAAGCTATCCGGGCCAAATTGACCGAATACCGCAACAGGGTCGGCGTCATCGATCCCGCCACCAGCGTAATTGCGAGCAATTCGGCGCTGGTGCAGGCGCTGCGCGGCACGGTCGCACAGCTGGAGACTCAGTTGCAGACCTTGCGTCTGCAAAATCTGCAACCGAACGCTCCGGCCGTCGTCACGCTGCAGAACCAGATTAATTCCACCAAGGAGCAACTGGCGGCCATCGAAGGGTCGGTGGGCCGGAACAAGAGCGGCGCCGCGCTTTCAGCCGTGATTGCCGAATATGAGCAGCTCGAGCTTGAACGCCAGTTTGCGCAGGCCATGCTCACCAGCACGATGGCAGCACTTGACGCTGCGCGTGCCAGCGCGGCATCGCAGCACCTCTATATTACGCCTTTCGTGCGGCCGAGCCTGCCGGAAAGCTCGCTCTATCCGCGGCGTATTCTGACGATCGTCACGATCGCAGGCCTGGCGCTGATCGTCTGGCTGATCGGCCTCTTGATCGGCCGCTCGGTATTCGAACGCCTGGGTTAAGCTCCGCATCAGCCGAGCCACGGCGCTGGCCGCTCATAGCGCGGCGAAGTCGATCGGCGCGTGACGATCGAGCGTGCGGGTGACAGGCGGCAGGGGATATTTCAGGCCGGTGGCGCAATTGAACAGAACCGCCTGTTCGTCCGGCTTGATGCGGCCGTCGGCCAGGCTTTGCTTGTAGGCGGCATAGGTGGCAGCCCCTTCCGGGCACAGCAGCAGGCCTTCACTCCGCGCCACTTCCGAGACCGCCTCGCTAATGGCTTGGTCGGTCACCGCGATAGCGAACCCGCCGCTTTCGCGCACCGCGCGCAGGATCAGGAAATCCCCGATCGCCTGCGGCACGCGGATGCCGGAAGCGATCGTATGGGCATCTTCCCAGCGAGGCGCGTGTTCCTTGCCTTCCTCATACGCGCGCACCATGGGCGCGCAGCCGGCCGCCTGCACCGCGACCATGCGCGGGCGCTTCTGGCCAAGAAACCCGATCGCCTCCAGCTCGGCGAATGCCTTCCACATGCCGATCAGGCCGGTGCCGCCGCCGGTCGGATAGAGGATCACATCTGGGACATCCCAGCCCAGCTGTTCGGCCAGTTCGAGGCCCATCGTCTTCTTGCCCTCGATCCGGTAGGGCTCCTTTAGCGTGGAGACGTCGAACCAGCCGACCTTTGACTTGCCTTCGGCAACGATTTTACCGCAGTCGTCGATCAGGCCGTTGACGCGATAGACGGTCGCACCCTGCAGCTCGATCTCGCTGACATTCACTTCCGGCGTATCTTCCGGGCAGAAGATCGTGCTCTTGATGCCGGCGCGGGTGGCATAGGCGGCAAGGGCAGCACCGGCATTGCCGTTGGTCGGCATCGCCATATGCTTGATGCCGAGCGCCTTCGCCATGGACACGGCCATCACCAAGCCGCGCGCCTTGAACGAACCGGTGGGCAGGCGGCCTTCATCCTTGACGATGATCTCGCGCGCGCCAAGCTTGGCGGCCAGCTTTGGCAAGGCAATGAGCGGTGTCATCGCTTCGCCGAGGCTGACGATGTCGGCCGCGCGGCGTACGGGCAGAAGCTCACGGTAACGCCAGAGGTCCGGGGGACGCTCAGCCAGCGCTTCCTTCGTCAGCGCCTGCTTCACACCGGCGAGGTCGTAGCGCACCAAGAGCGGCTTGCCTGCCGGCGACAGGTTCTGCACCGTGTCGGCCGGCAGCCGCTCTCCGGTATAGGAGCACTCCAGATGCGTGACGAAGACCGGCCGTTCAGTGCTCGTGTTGTCGTCGTGCTGCAACGGGCGCGGCTCCTTCCGTCCGTTCGATGATGTCGAATCCCTTGTCGCGATCGATGATGTAGATCAGCTCGCGCTTGTCGACGAAAACGTCGTTGGTGGCGGGGCCCTTCAGCCCGGCGGCCGGCTCGGGGATGTACCAGCCGGTTTCCTGCGGCGCGGTCGGGTCGCTGACGTCGATCATGCGCAGCCCGCCGGAGAACCAGGTGCAGAACAAGGTATCGCCGGCGATCCGCTCCTGGAACTGATGCGCGCCAAAGCGCGAGGTCGCGCGGCTGAACGGGGACGCTGATTCCTGCAGATGGAACATCGCCACGGGCTTGATGTTCGCAACATCCTCGACGTCGAAAAACCACAGCCCGGCGTGCGGCTGGCCGGGAATGTGCTCGTGCTCCTCGTCCACGGCGGCGGCGTAGCGGCGGCCGTTGAACTTCTTCGGCAGCGGCACGACCGTATGCGTCGGCTCCGGGAATGGCGGGTGATAATTGTGCTGGCCGATCACCTTCAGCTTCGTGATGTCGGAGCAGTCGAGCACGCGGAAGCCGGCGAACCACACCGAAGCCCAGAACTCACTGCCGAAGCGCATCGCATGATGCAGGCGGTGGGAATAGCCGCGCCACGTCGGCTTCTCGCCGCCAGCGATATGCTGGCCCGGCATCCACCAGCGCGACACCTCCTCCGGCTTCGCGGGATTCTTGATGTCGTAGACCATCAGGATGTTGCCGACATAGCCCGGCATCTCCGTCGAGATGTAGGCATAGCGTTCGTCCATGTCGAAGCGGTGGGTGCCGAAGCCGTGGGTGCGGTGATGCACCAGCAGCTTGGGATTGGCGCGGTCCTTGACGTCATAGATGCGGAAGCCGCCATCCTTGTAGCCGTTCTGCAGGTAGTCCCGCAGCCGCGGCAGATCGGTTTCCTTCACGTGCAGCTCGGCGGCGACCTCCGCGTCGTTCGGCGGCCGCTTCAGCTTCTCCTCAAGCTGCGCGGTGACCGCGGGGATCTTCTCACCCTTGCGCAGGAAATGGCGGTCATTCATCTCCACATTGACGATCATGATGTCGCCGACGACTCGCACTTTGTGGGTATGGGAATTGTTGTCCGGCAGCATGATGGTGGTGACAGTCTTCGGGTTCTTCGGATCCGAGACGTCGATGATGCTGGTGCCGTGCGGCGGCTTCATGTGGCCGACATAGGCGTAATTGCCTTCGACCACGACCTGCCCGCCACCGATGAGATCGAGCCGCGCCAATCCGCTTCAGCCCCTTCGTCAACTCCATCTCACTCATCGTCCGCTAACTCCTTGCACTATCCGATTATGATTCAGTACCAGCCCGCGCGCTCTGCGCCAGCACGCCATCCTGCTGGCGGCTTCGCCAGTAAGGCAGCACTAGCGCGGCCACCACCATCACCCACAGCACATTGGCCAGCGTCGAGGAGAACAGGATGGTGAGGTCGCCCTGACCGACACGCATCGCGCGCAGGAAATATTGCTCGAACAGCGGGCCCATCAGGACGCCGATCAGCATGGCGGTGACGTCGTAACGGGTCTTCCTCGCGATATAGCCGATCACGCCGAAGAACAGCGCCAGTCCCATGTCAAAGACATAGCTCCGCTCGGAAAAGGCGGCGATGGTCACCAGCGACAGGATCAGCGGAACCAGGAAGCGCGTCGGTATCAGCACCACCCGGCTCATGTAGCGCGCCAGCGGCAGGATCATCAGCGCCATCAGCAAATAGCAAACGAGCATCTGCATATAGACGGCATAAACCAGGTCCGCGTGCTCGATGAAGAGGCGCGGACCCAAAATGATGCCGTGATAAGTCAGCACGATCGTCATGATCGCACCCGTGGTGCCTCCCGGGATGCCGAGCGCGAAGACCGGCACCAGCGTGCCCGAGGTGACGCCGTTGTTGGCGGATTCCGGCGCGATCACGCCGGGCGGATGGCCGGTGCCGTAGAGCTCCGGCGTCTTCGACATCAACTTCGAGTAGTGATAGGCAAGGAACGCCGCAACCGTGGAACCTGCGCCCGGGAGAATGCCGATGATCAGCCCGATCAGCGAGGTCCAGATTGTCTGCCACCAATATCTGGCATTCATGTAAAGACCTTCCAGCGTATCGGCCCATTTGGCGTTTTTTGCCTTCTCCAGGTCTTCCTTGCGGACGATGGTCTCTTCCTCCAGCATCACGAAGGCTTCGGAGATGGCGAAGAGGCCAATCAGCGTCGGAATGAGCGGCACTCCGTCATAAAGCTCGAGGATGCCGAAGGTGGCGCGCGGCGTACCAAAGACCGGATCGACACCGATGGTGCCGATCATCAGTCCGGCAAAGCCTGCAACGAGTCCGCTAAGCAGATCCTTCGACGCGATTGCCGCGATCAGCGTCAGGCCGAAGACGATAACGACCACCATCTCGACGCTGCGGAAATACAGCCCGATCTTGGCCAGCACCGGCAGCAGCGCCATGACCGTAATAGTCGTGACGATGCCGCCGAACGCCGAAGCAGCAAAGCACAGCACCAGCGCCTGCTGTCCTTGGCCTTTCTTGGTCATCGGATAGCCGTCCAGCGTGGTGGCGACGGCTCCGCCCTCCCCCGGCATGTTGAACAGTATCGCCGGTATGCCGCCGCCAAGCTGCGTCGTGCAGTAGAGGGCGATCATGAACGCCATCCCGGTCTCAACCGGAAGATACAGCGTCAGCGGCAACAGGATGATCAGCGTGTTCTGTGCGCTGAAGCCCGGAAGGATACCCACGACGATCCCGAGCAGCATACCGGGAATGATGATCCACCACAGCGCGATCGAGCGGAGGAACGTCTCGAACAGCAGGGCGCTGGAAACTTCCATGGTCAGCCGCCGCCGAAGGAAAAGAGAGACTTAAATACGCCCTGCGGAAGCTTACTGCCGAGCGCATAGATCAGGAGCAAATGCACCGATGCTGCGGCCAGAAACGCCAAGGCGACCAAAACACGCCAGTCATGAACGCCCATCAGGCGAGTCATGGCGATGATAACCAGGAACAATCCGACGGTCGTACCGGTCAAGGGCAGCGCTGCAATAAAGACCGCGGTGAGCACAAGGAGCGCGAGCCGTTGCCGATTGTAGAGGGTGTTTTCAACCAAATCTCCGAAACCAAGCGTGGCTTCTCCCCTGGCGACCCTCAGCCCCAGCCGTACGAATTGTGCGAAGCAGAGGAGGAGCAGAATCACGCCGATGAAAGTGCCGGTGGATCTGGCCTCCCAAACGAGATTCCAGGTTGAAACTAGAAAATATAGCGTCAAGCCGCAGGCGAGCAGCGGAATGATAAAATACGCGCCGAGCGCGGGTTTTATTCCGCGCCCGGCCTCCGGATCCGCGTGGCTCATAGAGGCGCCTCCGCTTAGCGTCGTTTTTTGTTCTAGCCTTTGGCGGTGAGCTGCTTCTCGTATTTCTGCGCCAGCTTGACCATGTTCAACGCATAATCAGTGCAGACCTTGCGATCGCCGTAAACGATAGCCTCAGGCGGGGCGCCGGTCTTGATGAAGGCCTCCTTGAACTCCGGAGACAAGGTGACTTCCTTGGCTGTCCTTTCCAGCAAGCCAAACTCCTTGGAATTGGCATCCGCCCATTTGGCATGCACGGCCCAGGAGCGCGAAGACGACAGCTCGGGGATACTGCTGCCGAAGGCAGCGTTGACCGGCGGAGCATTCTCCGTCGCGGAGGCAAAGATGTTCTTATCATTGAATACGGTGAGCACCCGGAACTTATCTTTCAGCGACAGCACGCCGGTGATCGGCAGCGCTCCGACATCGGCTTCTCCACTCAGCAGCGCGGTATAGGTCGGGTTGCCGCCACCGTAGGGAATGAAGTTGAATTTCGCGCCGGTGGTCTCTCCCAGCGCCAGCATGCCGATGGTGGCGGGATGCGGAATGCGGCTGAGCGCGACATTGAGGGGTTTCTTCTTGGCCGCCTCGACCACGGCCTTGATGTCCTTATAGGACGAATCCTTGCGCACGAAGACGCAGGAGTCATCAATGTCGGTGCGGCAGAAATAGATGAAGTCGTCCGGGAATTTGTAGTCCGGCTTCTGTGTCGCATACATGATCATTTCCGGACCCATGTTGCCGAACAGCAGATTGTAGCCATCGTGCTCCCGTTTCTGCACGAACAGCGTGTAGCCGACCTGGCCGGCGGCACCAGCCTGGAATTCATACTCGAACGGCTGGTTGTTGAGCAGCTTGGACCAAGGGCCGTCGAAGGAGCGTGCCAGGCGCTCCGCCCCGCCTCCCTGGCCGGTTGGGATCATCACGCGGAAGGCCCGCGAGGGATAGGGTGTCTGCGCCCAAGCGCTTTTCGTCGAGACAAGCGGCAGTCCCGCGGCGGCAGCGACGCCGCCGCAAAAGGTCCGGCGCGTCAAAATGGGCAGCTTGCTCATCATCGCTTTCTCTCCCTGATGCTTGCTGGGCAGCGGTTCTTGAAGGCCGCAGCTCAAAGTCGATCTTGTCATGCTGAGGTAAACCGCGGAACCTCACCAAAGGTCGCATCCTCGGCCCTTGAATTCCTAAATTCCAAGGGCTTTAAGCTGAAATTCCGGATATCTAAAGCCGGCAGCCGCGCCGGGCGGCAAGGCCACATCCAGCGCTTCCATCTCGGACTCGGTGAGACTAACCCCAAGCGCGCCAACATTTTCCTCCAGATATTTTCGTTTTTTAGTCCCGGGGATCGGGACGATGTCGTCTCCTCGTCCGAGCACCCATGCAAGTGCCACCTGAGCCATCGTGCATCCCTTCTGGCGGGCGATGGATTCGATTGGCCGCAGCAGATTGAGATTCTGCTCAAAATTGCCCTCCTGAAAACGCGGATGGGCATGCCGGCGGTCGGCAGCAATGAGGTCATCCCGCTGCCTGAAGGATCCGGTAAGAAAGCCGCGCCCGAGTGGGCAATATCCGACAAGGGAAATGCCAAGCTCGCGGATAGTTGGCAGGATCTGGGCTTCCACGTCGCGCGACCAAAGCGAATATTCGGTTTCCAGCGCAGCGATCGGATGTACCTTGTGGGCGCGGCGGATGGTGTCGGTTCCCGCCTCGCACAGGCCGAGATAGCGGACCTTGCCTTGCTCGACCAGTTTGGCCATCGCGCCGACCGTATCTTCGATCGGTACCTTGGGATCCACCCGGTGCTGAAAATAAATATCGATGACATCGATGCCGAGCCGCTTCAAACTCGCCTCGCAGGCGACCGGCACGTATTCCGGGCTGCTGTTGGTGCCGCCGCGCTGGCCGTCCGGTCCCCGCACATTGCCGAACTTGGTGGCGATCAAAACCTTGTCGCGCTTGCCCTTGATTGCCTTGGCGATCAGTTCCTCGTTCTTGCCGGCCGAATAAGCATCCGAGGTGTCGAACAGGTTGATGCCGAGTTCGATCGCGCGATGCAGGGTTGCGATAAATTCGACGTCATCAGGCACGCCGTAATCGCCGCTCATGCCTGAACAGCCCAAACCGATGGCGGAAACACGCGGGCCGTTGCTACCAAGCTGCCTGTATTTCATAGATTGCATGTGAGAATCCTTCCGAAGGACCGTTACCCAATTTCACAAAACCTTCACCCGATAAACCGATGGGCTGTATCGGACAGGTTCCGGCTCAAGACGCCAATCCCACGCATTGCTGCGGGCGGATGCCCACATGCACGGCACGGCCGATGCCGATCTCAATCTCCGGCGCGGCCCGTACCCGAATTTCCCGACCCTCACCCAGGTCCACAAAATAGTCGTTGACTTCACCGAGAAAAACCCGATGCGCGACCTTACCTGCGAAAACATTCAGCCCGTCGCCGGGAGGCTTTTCCGAAATGGTCAGGTCCTCGGGCCGTGCCGTGACCATGACGGCCTGGCCCGGCTGCACCGGCTCCACGAAGCTGCAATGGATCATTCCATGCGGCGTATTCACGGTGGTGGCGTCACCACTTCGCTCGACAACGGTGCCGTGAAAGAAATTGGCCGAACCGACAAAGTCCGCGACGAATTGGCTCCTCGGCCGACGATAAATTTCCTGCGGGCTGCCTCGCTGGATGATACGGCCAGCGCTGAAAACTGCGATCACGTCAGATAAAGCCAGCGCTTCCGATTGGTCATGGGTGACATAAACGGTGGTCACGCCCAGCGTGCGCTGCAGCCGCTTCAATTCGACCCGCATCTGCTCGCGCAATTTGGCGTCGAGGTTCGACAATGGCTCGTCAAGCAGCAGCAGGTTCGGCTTGCGGACCAGGCCGCGTGCGAAGGCCAGGCGTTGCTGCTGGCCGCCTGAAAGCCGGGTGGAGGCGCGGTTTTCGTATCCGCTCAGACGCACCATCTCCAGCACACGGCCGACTTCCTGTTTGATCTCAGCGGCAGAATATTTGCGGTCGCGTGCCACACGCAAAGGAAAGGCCACATTCTCGAACACCGTCATATGCGGCCAGATCGCATAAGACTGAAACACCATCCCGAGCGCGCGCTCGCTCGGCGGCACGAAGATGCCTTGCTCAGAATCAAAAACGACCCTGCCCTCGATGACGATGCGGCCGCGATCCGGGCGCTCGAGTCCGGCCAGGCAGCGCAGCGTCGTGGTCTTGCCGCAGCCGGATGGTCCCAGAAGGGTAAGCAGCTTCCCAGTTTCGACATTCAAGCTGATGCCGTCGATGGCATGGACCTCGGTCTGCCCCGCCTGAAAGGTCTTGCGCAGATCTTCAATGACGAACATCGGTCCTCATCATGGTCGTGCGATCGGCGCGCTGGTCTCCGCCCGCCGTTGCAGGCGAGTTTCCATCCAGCGCAGCCCGGCCACAATAAAAATCAGCGGAATAATCTGAATGACACCAAGCGCGCTCACCGCACCATAGCTCCCGCCTTCTTCCCACATGGTCAGGCTGATGGTGCCAAGCACGTGAGTGCCGGGACCGACCAAGAAAATGGATGCACCCAGCTCGCGTACGGCCAGCACGAAAACGTAAATCCATCCCGCCAGAAGGAAAGGCGCGAGCAGCGGCAGCAGGATGCGAAAGAAGATCTGGTGCAATTGCGCGCCGGCGACTTCCGCTACCTCTTCGAGCTCCTTGTGGATCTGCGCAATTCCGCCGGAGGCAAAACGCATTCCATAAGGCAGATAGCTCGTGACGTAAGCTACCAGCAGTATCCAGAGCGTGTTGTAAATCGGGATCGGCACCACGAGATAAGCGAAGAGCACGCTGGCGCCGATAATCACGCTCGGGATAGCGATTGGGATGAAAGCCAGCGCGTCGAGCAACCAGCCGTACCGCGTCGCCGAACGTTGCGCGATCCAGGCCATGACAAAAGTAAGCCCCACCACGACCGTGGCCGACATTGCCGCCAACGTCACGCTGGTTTTCACAGCGGATAGGAAGATCGGATAGCTCAGAATGAATTTGTAATTATCCAGGGTAAAAGGCAGGTCCGACGCAAACAGTGACGGCGCCAGGTTGCGGAAGAACGACTGCCAGACAAGGGTCAACAGCGGCAGGCCAAGCGCAGCCAGGAATAGGAGCCCCGTGACAAGCGCTACCGGCCAACGCCACCGGCCGAGTCTGATACGGGTGGGCGTATAGCCCTTCCCGGTGATGGTGGCGAAAGCCTCGGCGTCGCGCGTGGCGCGCCGGTAGAAAAGGATCGCCGCCAGGCAGACCAAGAGAAGTGTGATGCTGAGCGCGCTGGCGATGCCGAAAGACGGCGGCGCGCCGCTGGTTGCGGCCTGGATTTCCGTGGTGAAGACGTCGATGCGGCCCGGCCGGCCGATCAGCCGGGGCACCTCGAAGGAGGAGATGCCGAGGATGAAGAGCAAGAGCAGCGCGGATAGGATCGCCGGCCGCAACAAGGGAAAAGTGATGCGCCATAGGATCTGCCAATAGCTGCTGCCGGATACCAGCCCCGCCTCTTCCATGCGCACGTCCAGCACACGGAAAGCCGGCCCAAGCGCAAGATAGGCGAGCGGAAAGTAATGGCTGGACAGCGCCCATATCATTCCAGCCATCGTGTAGATGTTGATCGGCGAGGACGAAAAGCCCAGATAATTTTTCAGACCGGTATTCAGCCAGCCGATGTTTGGGCTGAGGACGAAAATCCAGGCCATGGCGGTGAGCAAACCGGGTACGGCGAAGGACAGCAGCGCGAGGCTATGGAAGAACTCACCGCCGGGAGCGTCGGTGCGTTCCACCACCCAGGCAACAAGACCGCCCATGACCAAAGCGGTAATCGCCGTACCGCAGCCAAAGAGCAGCGAGTTCCCGAACAGCCGCAGGATGTGCCAACTCGAATAGGCCTCGATGAAATTATCGAAAGTCGGGGGGCCGAAACCGTAGATGTTGTCTTCGGTAAATGCCGTCAAAAGCAGCGCGGACAGCGGCACAAAGACCAGCCAGCCGACGACCGCGACACAGATCAAGAGCAGCAGATGCGAAAGGCGAAGCCGTGCCAGCCAGCCGAACGGCAGGCCCGCCAGCGAGGGCATGCTAGGACTTGCGAAACTCAACTGCGGTGACTCCCGAACAGTCCGATTGTAAGACGTGTCGGCTCAAACACCCTATCTCGGCCTGAACAGATCCTGGAAGAGCTTCAGCCACTTCTTTTCTTCTTCGCCGGAGAATTGAATCAGAATGACCTTCTTGGATTCCAGGCGCGTGAAGGAGTCCGGCGGGTTCGGCGTGACGTCCGCCCGCACCGGCAGCCGGCCGGCGCGCGGAAGCATCTCTTGCGCTTCTTTGCTCAGGAGAAAGTTCGCGGCGAGTTTGGCTGCATTGGGATGCGGGGCCAACGTATTGACCCCGACCTGGCCGTAAAACAGCGCCACGGGTTCCAATACCCAGTAGTCGGTGTCGCCGCCCGCCAGCTTCACGTTGGAGGTTAGCGAGGCGTAATTATTGAGCGCGACCATATATTCGCCGGCGCCGACCGAGCGCGCGAGCGCGAGATGGCCGTCGACCGTCACCGGCTTGAGCGCGGCCACGATGTCGCTGACGATCTTGCGGGCTTTCTCCTCGCCATAATGGATATACATGGCATTCAGCCAATGTGCGTCGGTGACGTCGATGGCGATCTTGCCCGCCCATTCCTTCTTGCTGGCGAATTCCTCGTAGCTCTTCGGCAGTTCCTCCAGTTTCACCATCTTGGTGTTGTAGGCGGGCGTGTTGTAATTGGCATAGACGCCGTACCAGCGCTTGTTCGGATCAAGCGCCTGCGGCTTGATCTGCTTGGCTTGCGGCGGCTCGATCGGCAGCAGGAAATCCTGCGGCAAACGGCTGACCACGGTGCTGACAACCACATCCCACGTGCGCTGCTGCGTCCGCCGCTCGATGGCGGTGCGCGCCATCAAGGCGTTGTCGTTGGCGCGGACGTATTCTGTCTTGATCCCGGTGGCTTCCTCGAATTTCTTCCAGAGCGGGAGACCCTCCTGCTCGTTCATTGAGGAATAGATCGTCAGCGTCCCCTCTGCTTTGGCAGCCTGCAGAAGCTCCGGAATGATCCAGGAAGGCGCCTGCGCTTGCGCCGTCGCCGGCGCAAGCCCGAAAGCAAGCCCCGAAAGGCAGAAAACCCCCGCACACAAAGTCGAAGTCAGTTTGCTGGTCACCGTGTCCCTCCCAGGGCCGTTCTTGCTTACGCCGCATGCCGCGCAGTTGCGATCGACACATGGCTTGACAAAACATAATGCGACGACCGGTCGCTAGACAACCGGCTTGACGAAGGCTTTCCGGCGCGAACCCGCGTCATAGTGCGGCAATTCAGAGGGTCACGAAATCGTGGTCGGGGCGATGGTGGCATGAAAGCCCAGGCGCCCCCGCGCCTGAAGCTTCTGGGCCGTTATTCCGGCGGATAGCCGATGGCGACGAGCTTGTCGTGGAAGGTCGTGTTGAAAGCGGAGATCTGCTCCTTCGTCAGGAATTCCTCGTGTACCTTGGATTGTCGCTTCCAGAAGAACTTTCCGTCCTGCGCCGTACGCTTGTCGGCTTCGCCATGGACGGATTCGATGTCGGCGACCGGTATGCCGAGGAACTCGAACATCCTACCCGCCGTGGGCGCAAAATTATTCAGCAGATCCTCATAGCGCATGATGTGAATGTCGGCACCGCTGTCACGCAGTGCGAAGGCATTGCCCACATGCTCGAAATATCCGCCATAAGCGCGGTTTTGCGGCGTGATCGTGCCGTAGCTCATGTAAACCGAGAACAGCGCCGCCAGCTCTTCCTTCGACAGCTTTTCGACGCTGTCGATCTCGAAATTGCAGGACTTCTCCGATCTTCGAATTCACATTTTTCGAAGCGAAATTGAGATATGATAGAAACACGTCGAGCGGATGCCGATAGATGTAGACGATCTTGTCGGTCCTGATCGTCTGACCGCGATGTTCCGTGACGAGCGACTTGTGGTGCGACTTGTAGAAATACCACTGCCGATCCTCGTAGACGATCGGGTGGGTTACGATCGGCCCATAGGCCATGTCCGAAACGAACCGCTGCAGCATATTCGCTGGAATATCGAGCGCCGAGGCGACGATTTGACGAAGCCAGGTATTTCCGGAGCGCGGGAATGAATAGAGTCCGACGACACACGTCGGCATATCTTCCGCGCTGTCGGCCTGATCCGCTGCTTGTATCTTCACCAACTTCCGTCTCCTTGCTACGCACTCGCTGCTAGTTTATTTCTCTACTACCCCTTCCACGACGAACTTGCAGAGCAGTCTTCCTCGCGGATCACGATATTTTCCTGAGGCCAATCTTCGATCCGCGCGGCGGCCATCTTCATTTCTCTAATCGTTTCAGCATCGGCCAGACAACATCCACCGCCGGTCTGGATCGCGCCCAAAGCTTTGGAGCGATACGGTGGAAGCGCTCATCATTCCGTTCCATAAGATCCAGGAACCGGGCGTAGTAGCTCTTCGCTTTTTGCCAATTTACCCTTTTCGCAAGCCGGTATTGCAGACGAATATCGCGGACGGGCAGGCAACTCGACAGGATCTGATGCTTGTATTCGAGCTTGAGATAATTCTTCGCAGCCTGACCGGTCGACATCACAGCCAGAGTTCTGAATCCCTGCTGCTGGGCGCAATAACAAAGAAGTCGTTCTTGCACATGCGCCATCCCGCCGTCGATATGATTTGGTTCGACGTTGTAATCTTCCCATTTCCAGTCATAGCGAAACATGAGCTCTAACGCCTTGGGACGGAACCAGTACATCGTACCATAGGCCGCGACCGGAGTGTCCCGATCTAAGGGCACGTCTATCTTCATCTCTTTGGCAAGCTTTTCGAGTGGCTTTCTATTACTGTACCAAGAGTGGCCGAGAGTACCGAAGCCGATGTGCACGACAGGCGGCACAACCATACCCACGTTTCGATATTCAGGTTGCTCCAGCAGGTCGAACAGACTTGCCACAAATCGCTTGCTGGGAACCAAATTCTCGATCAAATGCCGTTTGAACGATTGGCCAACCTGCCACGGCATTTGTGGCGTACGTTTGGAGTGAAGCCGGAGAACCCAAGCATATTCTCCGCTCAGCATCACGTCCCGGAACGTGATGAAGAGCGAGGACATATCGCGGCCGCGATTCTGTTCAACCACTCGCACTTCTATCCTGCCTCCGGAGTTGAAGGCCTTCAGTCTTTCTTCGATACGCTTCTTGTGTTGCTGCGATGAGGTAGAAACGTAAAAATCGAAGTCGCAGGGAATATTTGCGGCCAGGTCGACAAATTCGTGCAGCGCATCGACGTAGAAGATATGGGCGACGACTGCGATTTTCCCGCCAAAATCCCATCTCCTCTTTGCCACCTCGGCAGGCTTGGATTTAAAAATCCGCAAATCGTCCATGTTGCTCTGAATCAAACGCAAGGGGTGGTATGGCAAAATACTTTCCCAAATCATGCTCGCGTCAAAATCGGAGTTGCTCTGTTGGATTGCTTCCAATGCCGCGCGGCAATCGACCGCCTGCATGTCGACCGTTAGCGGGTTCAGAGTAAAAATATCCTTGTAAATAATGGGGCAGCCAAGCGACACCAGTTCAGCCGCCTCATAGACCAACGGTTCTGCCGTATGAACTTGGTCAGGCTGGATAAAGGAGTTCCATTTGAATCCTGCCCTGTCGAGCGCAAGATGAAGCCCATGTTCGCCTTTGACTCGATAATCAGTTGAATTGCGAAAAGCAGTGTTGGCCTGCATGAAATTTTGAAATGCCGGCGACATCGCAACACGACGATTTACCGTAAAGAAGTTCAACGTCATTACGCGACCTAGCTTGATCTTGTCGGCACCGGGCATGTTGGATTTTTTGGTAAAGTACCCGACCGACCAGAAATCAGCCGATGATCTGCGCGGATCGTCGAGGATCGGGCCCAACGCAAAAATTGGGCCGTAGCAAGCACTATCCACAAAAATTATTTCGTCGTATGTCTGCAATTCTTCAGAGCCAATTGCCGCCAGCCCCAATCGATATCCTTCCAACGACGTGCGGATTTGGCCGGATGGAGAGCGCACCATCCGATCGGCAACCTCAGTAATCTCGTGGAAGTTCGGATGGTCGGCGCGAATGTCGGTGACCACAACAATGCAATCGGCGACGTCGCGGTACTTTTTTAGCGCGTAGGGGACGTATCGCCCGCGCACCTGCTCCGTTTCCTTCCCGAGCGTCGCATAGATACACAGCCGCTTCATTCAGAATGGTCCGAGCGTGTCATAAAATTGGTGCATCGCCAGCGCCCTCTCAAGCTAAGGCTGCTTGGCTTTCCTTCGCCCAGTCGACGAAGCGCTTCAGCCCCGCGGCAAAAGCGACGCGCGGCTGCCAGCCCAGAAGATCGCGCGCCAGAACTATCTCCGCTACAGCATAACGGACATCGCCTGCGCGAAAATTACCGGTGATGTGGTGTTCGTCCGGGCTGCGTCCGTAAAGCGTCAATACCGACTTCGCCATTGAGCGGATAGAAACAGGAGATCCGGTGCCGATGTTGATAGGCAATGCCGGCGGCGATGTCAAAGAAGCGCTTTTCCGAAAAGCTTCCACGACATCATCAATGTACACAAAGTCCCGGATGATCTCGCCGTCTTCGAACACATCGAGCCATTCCCCCTGTTGAACCTTCTGGCAGAATATCGAAACGACACCGGTATAAGGGTTTCGCAGTGACTGGCCTGGGCCATACACGTTCTGCAGACGCAGGATGACGACGTCAATATCGGTCCCGGCCAGGCATTGCGTGCAGAGATATTCCTGCATCAATTTGGTGGAGGCGTAGATTGACGCCGGTGCGGCTGGCAGGGTCTCGGGTGTAGGCACCGGCGTGAGGGGACGGCCCTGCTCGTCCTGCAAACCGAAATCACCGCGCCGCATGTCCTCAATCCGTCGCGGCGGCGCGTTGCGCAACGCGCCCAGCTTATCGCGCGCGGCGCCCTCGCCGTAGATTGCGCGGGAGCCCGCGAGCACGATGCGTTTCACGCTACTACCGTGCGCGCGGACCGCCTCGATCAGATTGCTGGTTCCGATCACATTCACCAAGTTATAGCGCGTTGGCTCGTCGTAGGACTGACCGGTGCCAGTCTCGGCGGCGAAGTGGTAAATCAGATCGGGATTAAAGGAACGGATGGCGAAGCGAAGCTCCTCTGCGTTTGCCACATCGCCGCGAAGGATCTGACACTTGCCGATCAATCCGGTCGCCTCTTCGACCCGCTCATATCCATGAACTTGCGGATGAAAATTGTCGAAGACCATGACTTCGTGATCGGCGCAAAGTGACTTGGCCAGCCGCGATCCGATAAAACCGGCGCCACCGGTAATCAAAATGCGTTGCGTCATGATCTAGCGTGTTTCCAACATGCAAAGTGACACTGCGTCATCCGGCCTGCGCTCAAAACGACGCTTCGAACCTCAATCGGAGCGACGGTTCCTGCGATATTTACCGAAGGCAGGGGGCGCCCGCCAAGAGCGTTTACCCCAGACAGTTCCGACCCCCCGAAGGAACGCTAAGTAGCGCTCAACCGTCAAGCTTTCTTGTCGAACCACATGGCCCGTTGGAAGGGAGTTCAAAGCCAGACCGTCCGGTCGCGCTTCTTCAGCCGGGATCGCCTGCCCACACTGAAATTCAGGCTTTCAGCAGGTCCCGTTTCGGCTTGATCGCTTCAGATCCCGGAAAAACGCTGGACGACAGCACGCTCTCAGGTACGCCGAGATGATCCCTTGCAACGCCCTTGAAGACGCTCCGCAGATCGATAGTCGGTTTGAGGTCGCGGCCTTCATAGAGCTGGGCGGACCCCAGCCCGGGCCAGTCGGCGATGACCCGCTTGCCCGCTATGGCGCCGCCCACCAGAAACGCGACGGTGGCCGTGCCGTGGTCAGTTCCAAAGCTGCCATTAACATGCACGGTACGGCCGAATTCGGTGACTATCATGATCACGGTATCGCTCCAGGCCGGTCCAAGATTGGATTTCATTGAAGCGATCGCCTGATCCAGGCCTGCGAGCAGGTTGGCGAGTTGGCCCTCTGCCCCGCCTTCACGCGCGTGGGTATCCCAGCCGTTGAAGGACAAGGATGCGAGCCGTGGCCCGCCAGCACTCGCCAGGAGACGCGCCGCTCCCGTCGCCGTTTCCACCATCGACTTCTCGCTCGCGAGCATCCCTTCGGTCTGCACTTTCCCCATCACGCCTTCCGCGTTCTCGACGACGTCAACCGCCTCAATGCCGGCCGCCAAAGCATCGCCGAGCGGCGGATCCAAATGCCGGTAGAGATCGAGCACACGCGCAGTAAGGTCGTCATGCGGCTGGCGGAGCGTGGTAGGCGCCCAGCCGATGATCGGCGCCGGGCCGCGAACGATCAGCGGCGCGGACGATCCCACGCCCAATACACGCGGGCCCGGCACCGGCCGCCCCGAAGGCACGGCTGCGAACAGGCGGTTGAGCCAGCCGGAATTGACGCGCCCTACCCGCTCATAGCCGCTTTCCAGCACGTCTTGTCCGTCGAAATGAGACCGCTCGCGATAGGGCGAGGCAGTGGCGTGCACGACGGTCATTTCGCCCGCCGCATACATGGAAGACAACGTCTTAAGTTTCGGATGCAGCGCGAAAAATCCGTCGAGCTGCAGCGCCGGCGAATTGCCCGATGCCGACAAGGCAATGTCTTGCCGGTGAGGTGCATAGGCTGGATCGCCAATCGGCGCTACCGCGGAAAGTCCGTCCAGTGCGCCGCGCAGGATAAGGACGATCAGCCGCGGATCGCGCGATTCCGCGGAGGCAAGGCGAGGCACGAAGGCGGATGTGAACAGCGCTCCACCGCCCAGAAGCACGGCACG
This sequence comes from uncultured Alphaproteobacteria bacterium, assembly GCA_963728585.1. GTDB lineage: Bacteria > Pseudomonadota > Alphaproteobacteria > Rhizobiales > Xanthobacteraceae > CANKHA01. The sequence goes on along the minus strand of CAVSLB010000019.1, from coordinate 128,239 downwards.
CCGCGAGAATGAGATGGGTGCGTAGATCATGACATTCACCGCCGCTGGAATTCGGGGGAAGCGAACAAAATCGCCAGCCCTTGCGCCCGGCTGTCCGCCGCAGCGATCGCCGACCGCGTTTCTTTGGAGGAAATCGGCCCGAGGATCTGGTCGACGAGGATTGCAGGATCGGAGCTAGCTTCCGCTCGCCGCGCGACAACCGAAGCGACGTCGACCCGCGCGCGCATTCCGCTGGCTGAGATCCAGTAGGCGGCCGTATCAGGAAAGCCGTCCGGTCCTCCCGGACTCCACGGCCGGTGACCAAGGGTCATCAGCAAGCGGACGAGTTGCGGCCCTTCCAGCGAGACATTTGTCGCGCGCAGCATGGCGGCGAGTAATTCCTGCGGGCTGCGCATCTTGGTTGCCGGCGCATCCCAAGCGGCCGGTGCGTCGATCAGCGCGCGGGAAACCTTCGCAAGATTGCCGTCGGTTACTTCAAACGTTTTCGCAAGATTTTCAACCAAACCGGCTGGCGGGTCGTCGGCGACAAAATGCCGGACCAGTTTGGTTGCGATGAAACGGGCCGTGGAGGGGTGCCGGGCGAGATCGGCAAGGACGGCCTGCCCTTGCTGCACACCGGCCTGCGCGTAGCTCCGCGCAAGCACCTTGTGCACACCGGGCTCATGCCTGTTTGCATTAAAGGTGAAGGTGCCGCGGCTGCCGTCTTGCTTCTCACCGATCGTCCAGCCGGTGATGATCTTAGCCAAGGCCAGCACGTCCGCCTGGGTATAACCGCCATTCACACCCAGAGTATGCAGCTCGAGAATTTCACGCGCCAAATTCTCATTTAACCCGCGGCCGCGCCGCGAGCCCGCCGGAGAATTGGGGCCAATGGAGATGTGGTTGTCCAGAAACATGATCATCGAGGGGTGCTGCTCGACGGCAAGCAGCATATCGGCAAACCGCCCAAAGACATGGGGCCGGATCGCTTCGCGCTCAAATGCGCCAGCGGTGTCGCGAAGTCGCGCGCCCTTGGCAGCCGAAATCGCAAAGTGATTTGACCAAAACCAAACCAGACGTTCGGCAAATCCGCACTCCGCTTTCTGCGCGGCTTCGTATCGCGCAACCACTTCGTCGCGATAGATTTCCTGCGCGTTGCTAAGGCCGTTTTGCTGGCCTTCCATCCCGCCCTTGCCACGCGGCGCCGCTGCGCTCATGGCCGCAGCGTTCTCGGCGGGACTGGGTTCGGAGGCAAGACGCTTGCGACGTTCAACTTTGTATTCGTCGCTGGCCTTAAGTGCCTCGGAAGTCGAAAGCAGACCTGGTTTCGACACAACGGTTACCCGCGGCCGACTGATTTCCGCCCGAAGCGCGCCGACCGGATCGCGCTGGACGCGATCGAGATCCCCGGGACGCGCCCCCAGCCCAAATCTCTGGAATGCGTGCACCGATTTGTCGGAAGGAATCATGCTGCCTCTCAAGCCCGCAGCAATCATAACAGCCTTTGTTTTAGGCTTTTTTCGGGTGCGGCAAGCCCGTGACCCGGCTGGAATAGCACAGTGATTTCAATAACGTCACACGTGTTGTTAATTCTGGTTCGGGCGGCTGACTAGCCGGCAGCGACTGCTTTAAGCCTGGCTTCTGCCGCCATCAGTTTGGCCCGTACGGTCTTCGCGGCATGCGGCACCGAAGCCTCCTCGTAGGCTTCCAAAGCCGAGCGATAGGCCGCGACCGCCTCTTCCAGGCGAGTCGTTCCGGCCTCGAATTCGGCGAGCCGCAACCGTGCCGCTCCAAGGTTGCTTTGGGTCGCCGCCCATTGCAGCAGCCTGCGCTCGCGGGTCCGCTCCAGCAAAGCCGCCTCAAGGGCCGCGATTGCCTCTTTCAAAATGACGGGATCATTTTCCAATTCAGCCAATCGCAGTAATGCCGTGCCGTACTCGTTTTGGGTCCCTGCCCATTCAATTGGCATGCGCTTGCGAGTCCGCACCTTGAGAGCTTCGCGAAAGGCGTCGACCGCCTGCTGTAAATAGACCCTGTCCGCTTCACGCTGACCAATCGCCGCCAGTGCCACGCCGAGGCTATTTTGCACGGCGGACCACTGCTGCGGAAAGACATGACGATTTCTTTCCTTCAGCGCAGCGCGAAAGGCTGTTACCGCTTCGTGCAATTCGGTGGTACCCTTGCTGCGATTTCCAAGGCGCAACAGCGCGTTGCCGAGATTATGTTGCGTGCTCGCCCACTGTGTCCGCACAAGCTCATGCCGCCTTTCTTCGAGTGCAGCACGAAACGCAGTGATCGCCTGCTCCAGCCGCGCGGTGTCCTTTGATTGATCGCTCGATAGCAATAAGGCACGTCCAAGCTCGTGCTGGAGCCTAGCCCAATCGAGCGGCACTCGTTCTCGTGTCCATTCGGTCAGAGCGGCCTGAAAGGCAACGACGGCTTCTTCCAGGCGGACTGGTTGCTTTTGAGCTCCAAGGCTGGCAAGCGTCGAACCCAGATTAGCCTGCGTGGCAGCCCACTGCATGGGCGCTCGCTCACGCGTTCTTTCGGACAGCGCCTCGTTGTACGCCGCGACTGCCTGCTGCAATGTCGAAGCGTCATGTTCCCTTTCCCCGATGATCCGAAGCACACCACCGAGTGCATCTTGCAGGCTGGCCCATGCCAGCGGATCGTGTTCACGGCTAAATTCCTTCAACGCGTCTTGATAGGTCCGCACGGCGGTTTTCAGATCTTCATCTGATCCAGCCTGTTCTCCGAATATCCGGTATAGAAAAGCGCAGTTGGCAAACGTCACGCCGCGAACCTGCGGCGACGTCGCCGTGACCGGACCTAAACGGGCAATCATTTTTCTCAATACAGCGATGCGCAGATCGTCGCCCATGTGGACGGCCTGCGAGACGGCAACGAAAAGCCGTGCGGCAAAAACGTGACGCGAGCGGCCGTGAAGGAAGACTGGCAGATTGTTCTTCTCGAATTGCGAATAGGAGGTCTGGCTCTTGCTGTCGTTACTCACCAAACGCAGCAAAGGCGCGTTCCGCGGATCCGGCTGCCGCACAACAAGAACGTCGCAATTATGATCGTGCAAGAGTTGCTGCGCCTGCGCGCGCTGACGGCTGACGAGATCGAATAACTCGTCTTCGCTCCACGTAACCGCCTTGGCTTCCGACACAATGACCGCGGCATGCCCAAACGCATGCTTGATCGACCGGCGCAGCAGGAATCCAAAGAAGAGGGATCGGGGATCTTTGCCGAGCGGCGCAAGCAAAACACGTATTCTGCGCCCAGCCGCCGTTTTGATTTCATCCTGTATAGGGTTCCGCAATACGCCCTTGGGGTCGAGGCGATGCAGCGATTCGTTCCAGAGTCCCCCCGTCCACTGGTAGAACGCAATCCACTTCAGCTTATTCATTCACTTTTCCATCGGCGCTGGTCCCCCGATAGGAGGCAGGCGGACGATAGCCGTCAGGACAGGGCTGATCAATCCAGCGCGTGGTGCTATTTCGCCGGTGGGATATAAGCCGCCACAGAATCGCATATGGCCTCACATGGCGTGCCCGGCAAATGTTCGCGCAAGCGTGGAGCAAGTTCCGCGAGCCCGATTCGATCAGACGCCTCCTCGCTGATATCGAGCGTGGCACCAGGAAATCGGTCGGCCTACCTACGCCAGGTTCGATTGCAGGTCAGGTTCATTGAAATGACCGCAAGACGTCGGCTGCGCTATTCGGCAGCTGCCGTCTCCGGCGCCAAATATTGGGCGCGCGCTAGCTCTGCAAAATGCCCATTCTTGGCCACCAGTTCATCGAAAGTGCCCGCCTCCACAATTCTTCCCTCAGCAAACATCAGGATCGAGTCTGCCTTGCGGATGGTGGCGAGACGGTGGGCAATCACAAAGGTAGTTCGGTTTTTCATCACCGCTTCCAGTGCCGCGAGCAGCTGGCTTTCGGTTTTGGCATCCAGCGCACTGGTAGCTTCATCAAGGATGAGAATAGGCGGATCTTTCAGCAGAGCACGCGCGATGGAAAGCCGCTGACGCTCACCGCCCGAAAGCATGCGGCCGCGCTCGCCTACCCGCGCCTCGAAACCGTCGGGGGCGGCCTCGATGAAGCCGATGGCCTGCGCCCGCGTTGCGGCGTCGCGAAGCTCGGTATCGCTCGCATTGGGCTTGCCGATACGTAAGTTGTCGGCGATCGAGCGATTGAACAAAAGGCCTTCCTGGAACACGACGCCAATATTCCGGCGCAGCGCCGCTACTTTCATCTCCCGCGTGTCTATGCCGTCGATCAGGATACGTCCGGACTGCGGATCAAACGCCCGGTGCAACAGCGCGAGTGCGGTCGATTTTCCGGCACCGGTGGAACCCACCATGGCGACCGTTTGTCCCGGCTTGGCGGTAAAATCCAGATCGATTACCGCAGGCCGGCGTCCGTCGTAGGAGAAGGTCACCTTCCTAAACTCTACCAGGCCGCGCACCCGCCCGGGATCTACCGCATTCGGCTTGTCGCGCATGGCCGGGACCGTATCCATCACCTCGAAGAATTCTTGCAGCCGAGGCACCTCGGTGAAAATACGGTTGGTGAACGATACCGCGTCCTGCAGCCGCTGGATCAGCATGGTGGCAAAGGCCATGAATGTGACGATCTCGCCGACGGTTGCCAGACCGCGGAAATGCAGCAGCGCCCCGACGATGATAATCGCCAAAATCGTAATGGTGGTGGAAGCGCGCGTGAGCACTGAAATAACCGCCCACCACGACAGCACCGGGATTTGCGCCGCCAGCAGCTTGTCGATGATGTGCTTGAGGCCGCGTACCTCGGCTTCGACCCGGCCAAAGCTATGCACCAGTGCTACATTTCCAAGCGTATCGGACGCGCGCTCCGCGAGTTCCGAATAATGTGTCTCCACCCGCCCCTGCAGGTCCTCGGTTTTCCGCATTACGAAAACCGTCAGCACGGCAAAAATGGCACAGAGCGCGATGAGCAATAGAGCGAGCCGCCAGTTCATAAAGACGGACAACGGCAGCAGCACGAAGAACGAGACAAAACCCGCCAGATGGTCCCGGAAAAACCCGACCCAAAGACCCCAAAGGGAATCCGTACCCTGCAGCATGATCTTCATCAGCCGGCCGGAATGTCGCGCGCCATGAAAGGCAAGCGGCAGCTGCAGCACATGCTCAAAATAATCGCTGAGCATGCAGTGGCGTTGCTGGTGCGCCAGCCGGTCGGCATAGAGTGCCACGAGCGTGCCGCAGATGATGGTGAAAAGCCCAAACGCGACCCACAGGCTTAACAGCAATATGAGCCGTGGCCAGACCTCGGCGTCGTTTCCCGACGCGCCAGTCAGCGTATCGATCACGCGGCCGAACAGCACCGGCTCGGCAAACTGCGCCGCCGCCAAAGCGAGATTGGCGATCGCGAGGATCCAGGCGAGCCGTGCCTCGCGATGTAACGCTCCCAACACCCGAAGGTAGATGCGGACCAGTTTCATCTAGGCCTCAGCTTTGACCAGTTTCTTCTTACGGCGCGTACGCCACTTCCAGCGCGACCGCCGGCGACGCGGCGGCGACATGATGTTTATGTCGCGCGTCAGACGGGCGCCGTCCTTTCGCGCCTCCATCACCAGCTTGCGGTCATGGAACGCTTCAAGCTCCGGTCGGTGACCGACGCTGAGGACGGTCGCTTTCTCCAGATGCTTTTGCAGCAACTCCATGAGCTGATCCTGACTGGAAGGATCAAGCGCGGAAGTCGCCTCGTCAAGAACAACGATATCCGGCTCCTGCAGGATCAGCCGCGCGAAAGCCAGCCGCTGCTTTTCACCGCCTGACAGGATCTGCTCCCACGGCTCGTCATCATCCAGCCGGCCTACAAAGTCCTTCAAACCCACCTGCTCCATCGCCTTCGCAACCTTGTCGTTTTCGAACTCGTCTTCCGGCGACGGGTAACTCACCGCGCGCCGCAGCGTACCAACGGGGAGGTACGGCCGCTGCGGGAGCAGGAATAGCTTTGCACCCTTGTGAAATTGTATTTCGCCGCCGCCCCATGGCCACAGCCCGGCGAGCGCGCGCACCAGTGAGCTCTTGCCGGTTCCCGATTCGCCCACCACCAGCACTTTTTCGCCCGGCTCGATGCTGACGTCGGTTTCGTTGATCACCTGCGTTCCGTCGTCGAGTGTCACAGACACATCGCGCAACCGAAGCGCGGCCTTGCCCTTGTCAGAGCGCTGGATATATCCGACGCCGGATTCTTCCGCCCGTTCGAGCGAGTTGAGTGAAACCAGCAGCGAGCCCACACGTCGGGCCGACGCGGTCCAGTCAGCAAAGCGCGGGTAATTGTCCACCAGCCAGCTGAAAGCCGTCTGCACAATGACGAAAGCCGAGGCGGCCTGCATGACTTCGCCCAATGACATGCTGCCGGCCAGGAATTTCGGCGCGCACAGCAATACCGGAATCACCGGCGCGAGCTGTCCGCTGCCCTGGGAGACCACCGTGGTGCGCATGTGCTGAACCGCAAGGTCGCGCCAGGCGCGCAGCACTTTACCGAGAGCCTTGTCCAGGCCGGCGCGCTCTTCATCCTCGCCGCCGAGCAGTGCGATGCTTTCGCCGTTCTCGCGCAACCGCGTCAACACATAGCGGTATTCCGCTTCCGACTGGTTCTTGGCTTCTGCTGCTGACACGAAGCGGCGGCCGATGATTACCATCGAGCCGCTCGCAATCACCGCATAGACGACGGCACCGATAACCAGAAACCCAGGTATCGTGATTTCCCTGCCGCCAAGCTCAATGGTGAGCGCGCCGCCGATGGTCCACAACACGACGATGAACGTCAGCGCGGAAAGCACAGCCTGGAAAAAGCCGGCGGCGAAATCCACCGGCGCATCGGTTCCGACACGCAAATCCTCGGCGATGCGATATTCCGGATTGCCGTGATCACCATGGATGAGGTTGAGCTGGAAATAGCGGCCATTGGCCAACCAGTAGTCCACCACCGTGTTGGTAAGCCACAAACGCCAGGAGCGCTGTGTCGCCATCCGCAGATAGACTGCAAATACACCCAGAAAAACACTGGCCGCAGCCAAGAGGGGAAAGAGCAAACCTTGATTAATGGCGGCGGCGGTATCGCGATTTTCCAGCGCGTCGAAAAAGTGCCGGTTCCAGACGTTCAGTCCGTACTGCACACCGATATTGACGGTAATGACCGCGGCAAGCCCGATGGTAAGTATCCAGGCACGCCGCGTGCTCCAAAACTTCAACCCGCTGGACCAGAAGCGCCGGAATAGATAGCGGCGCTCGTTTGCCTGTGCCTCCGCCTCCGAAAGCTGTCGACTCGGCTGGATTTCGCCGGCCTCGGGCATCTGCCGCTACCTCACAGCGCATCAATAGCAGTATTAAACGTGCCCGCTTTCGTTCGGTTCCACCTTTGATTCCGAATGGTTAGACGTTTCTGACGGCAAGACGCCGGCGCGGCGAAAGAAGGGTAGCAACTGTTTGGTTTCTTCCCGACTTATGGTCTTAGGACATTCCTTTCAGGCCAGCGCTTGCCATGCCGAAACTCGACATTCGCAAGGAAATGCCCGGCGTTGAACTGACGCGCGAGCAGTTTTCACAGCGTATGCAGCAACAGTTCTCCGACCCCGCCTTCGACGGCATCCGAAGAGATGTCGATAGGATTATCGAAGCCGCCTGGCAGGGCTACAGCAACTACCGGAAGGCTCCGCACACCCAACCCGCAGGTCCTGGCTATGCTGATCCTAACTATCAGTTGTCGGTCGAATGGATCGAGGCCAGCCGCAGGGTAAAGGAAGCAGAGCGCAGGCAGAAAGATCCCGCTTCACCTTCGCGCATCCTGCTGATCAATGGTGCCGCTCGCAGCGAGCATAGTTGTCCGGGCGAAACCTCTAAGACTTGGCGCCTCGCGGCCCTTGCGCACGAGGTTTTCGAGCGGGAGAAAGGCTTGGAAATTGAGCTATTGGATTTAAGTCGGCTGATTTCCGAATACGGCCGCCGCATCTTTCCATGCAAGACCTGCGTCTCCACGGCGATGCCGCTCTGTCATTGGCCCTGCTCCTGCTATCCCAACCATGCGCTAGGGCAGGTGCAAGACTGGATGAACGACATCTATCCGATGTGGGCGGCGGCGCATGGCATCATGATTGTCTCTCCGGTCAACTGGTATCATCCATCAAGCGTATTGAAGCTGATGATCGACCGTCTGGTCTGCGCCGACGGCGGCAATCCGGACCCGACATCGACGCAAGGTAAGAAACCGGAATTGGCGAAAAAAATGGAGCTCGATGGCTGGCATTATCCACGTCATCTGGCCGGCAGAGTATTTTCCGTGGTGGTGCATGGCGATGCCACCGGCGCGCGCGCGGTGAGAACCGGTCTGGCCAGTTGGCTCACCGATATGGGCCTGATCGAGGCAGGGCATTTATCGCAACTTGGCACCTATATCGGATACATGGAGCCCTATGCGACAAGCCACGATGCGCTCGACAGCGATACGGCCGTGCAGGAACAGACGCGCAATGCCGCGCGCGCGCTGCTGCAGGCGGTCAAACAGCTCCGGCGCGGCGAAATAAAACAGCCCGACGATAATTTGCGCGATCCGCGGCCGAAATGACTTCGCAACAGCGCTTATGAAATCTTCTTCTTGGCGGGATATTCCGGCGTCGGCGGCGGACCCCAGGTGAGCCGCGCGGCTTCGAAATCGGTCCAGACTTTCGGCCGCTGCGGCCGATCCTTGTGCCACGGACGCGGCTCGAAATAACCGAGCGCTTCGTTCTTCATCTGGTCGAGCTCGGTATAAAATTCTACGACCCGGCGATCCGGATCGAAATGATAGACAAAGATATTGTGTCCGATGCCGTGGCGGCCCGGCCCCCAGATGATCCGCACATCCTTCTGACCGAGATGATCGCAGGCGCTTTGGACATGGGCCCAGTCCTTCAGCTCGAAGGCGAAATGATGCATGCGCTGCTCGTCGCCTGTGAGGAAATTCACGGTGTGATGATCGGGCCCGCAGCGCAGAAAGGCAAAGAAGTCGCCCGCCCAGTCGGAGACCCGGAATCCCAACACGGTGGTGTAGAAATCCACCATCTGCTTGGCGTCGCGAACCACGAAGGCGACATGGCCGATCTTGATCGGGGCTGCCCCGATTCTGTCGGAGGGGGACAGCAGCTGGCTTTCCGAGAATAGCTCGATGCGCGTTCCGTTCGGATCATTGAAGACCGTGGCGCTTTCAATGCCCCGGCTGATATTGGTTCGGGCCTCGCTCCGAATGCCGCGGTCCTGCAATTCCTTGCGGCCGCGAGCCATTTCGAAGTCCGCATCCAGCTGGAATGATACAGCCGTGGTCCGCTCGCGCGGTCCGCGCTCCAATACCAAAGCCTCTTCTCCCAAATGCGTGGCCAGAACAGCGCGGTCTTTTTCCTGCGCCGCGACAGCGAGACCGACAATCCTGGTGTAGTGATCGATCTGCTTCTCAATGTCGGGCGTTTCGAAGGTAACATGCCCGAGCCGTCTCACTGGTATCAACGTGGCCTCCTCCCGTTCGCGCGCGAGGCAAGATTACAGGATTTTTCCGTGACACGGCGAGTGCTCACCACGCGCGACAAGCGTCAAAAAAAGCCGCCGGATGAACTCCGGCGGCTGTCGGTTTCACGTGTGGGTGTTTATTGACAGGCGACCGTCTTGGGCTCCGGAGCGCCCGCTACGTAAGTGATCTCGCAATCCTGTCCAACCTTGAGCTGATTGCGTTGAGCTTCCTGACCAGAGATGGTGACCTTGGTGCGGGAGCCGCTGACTTCCATGCTCACGGGTTTGCCATCCGCACCGTTGAAGGTGATCTTTTTCCCATCCTCAATTTTCATCAGGGGGCCAACCGCCTTGAGCGTTCCGGGATCCTCGACCTCCGTGAGGGCCTCCTTCAGAGTGGCGACGGTTTTCGGGGATTGGACGAGCGCCGCTTTCACCAGCTTCTCTACGTCGGCGCCATACAGGGGTTCAACCGGACGCCCGCCCTTCGCCGCCTTTTCCTGCAGCTCCTTGTCCTCCATGGCTGCCTTGTAGGCGGCGCGCAGGACCTCTAACCGCGCCGGAGGAATCCCCGGAGGTGCCGCTGTCAGGCGGGCGATTTCCCCCTGCGATGCGATAAGCGCGACCACAGCCTTGGCGTCGTCCCCTGTCACAAAGCTCGAAAGCTGCGGAACATCCTTCTCCCTTCCGCCGATCTGGGCAATGAAACGGCCATAGCCGTTCTTGACGAAGGGCTCGCTGGAAGACCGAGTGTTGATGTTCCCGGTGACTTCGCCACGCCGCATGGCAAGCTGGTCGTCACTGCCGTTGTAACCGGTAACAAGCTTGATCGGCAGATTCAGCATCTCGCTGAGAACCTTCGTTTCAGCATAACCGCCGCTGCCGACGCCTGACGTCGAGAAAATGATCTGCTTGGAAGCTTGCAGATCAGCGAAGGTTTTGATCGGCGAGCTCGCGCTTACCATGACAGCGCGCGGGTCCGTCGAAGCCTTGCCGATCCAGGACATCTTGGTCAGGTCGGCCTTCATGCTGTCGAGCCCAACCAGCTGGTTATAGATCAGCCCGGTATTGAAGGTGCCGATGGTCAAGCCGTCCGGCTTGCTGGCGTAAAGGTAATTGGCCCCGATAATGTGACCGGCGCCTGGCATGTTCCTGACCACGAAGGTCGAGCCGGGAAGATGCTTTTGCATGTATTCCGCAACCAGACGACCGTAATAGTCATAGCCGCCGCCCGGAGCGGTAGCGATGATGTAGGTGACTGTTTTCCCCTTGAAGAAATCCGCCTCAGACTGTGCCAGCGCGGTTGACGGTAGCCAGAGCGAAAGGCTCACCGCAGCCGCCAGAATATTCCACGTTCGCTTCCTCCCGGACATGCAATCCTCCTGCCGTTTTGCGCCAGAGTTCGGATGCTTGTTGATCCTTCTTTGGGATCTTCTTTAAGTCGCCGCCTTTCCTATTGCCGGAAACCGACGATCAGATGAGCTCGATTGGACTCGGGCATAATTTCACCGTCAGCTTTCACCGTCACGGTATAGGTTCCAGCCTCCGTGATATGCTCGGGTGGTATCGTCGCTTCGAGTTCGGTTTTGGAGATGTATTTTGTCGGCAGTTCGATGGAATTGAAATTGAACAGGCTGCCGAATTCCCGTTTCAGCATGACCCGATGAAACGGCCACATCCCCTCGCCTTTCACGCGGATGGTCGTCGGCTGGCCTTGCAAGGTCGAGAAGGGCGAGATCTCAAGATCCGCCGGATGCGTCTGGTAGGCGTAGAAGGACGGGATCGGATTCTTGTAGCCGGTGAAGGCGGGGTCGATCACTTTGCCGTCCTTAACCACCAGTTTGACGTTGGTTGTCGTCCAGATATCCTGCAACGGATCGCCCGCGACGATGGAAAGGTCCGCGACCTTGCCGACCTCGACGCTGCCGTAGTCCTTGTCCTTGCGGAAGGCTTTGGCGACGTTCAGCGTGGCGGACACAATCGACGTCATATTCGGCACCCCAGCCTCGACATCCATCGCCATGGCCTGATGCATCAGAAGCGCGGCCATGCCGCGCGGCGGATCGGAGCCTTCCTTGAGCCTGCCGCCGGCCTCGACGAAGCGGCGCGTGAACTCATATGACTTTTCCAATCCGAGCTTGGCCAGGTCGAGCTCTGCCGGCGAGTAGCGCTTGAACAGCTTGTTGTAGGCGTTGTCCGTGATGGCACGCACCGATGCGGGCAAACCGTTCTTCGGATTGTCCAGGATCTCTTTTTCCTTCTCGCGGAAGCGCTCGGCGTAGGAAGACAACGGCCGGACGATCTTGGCAAGCGTCGGCGTCCAGGCGGTCTGGTTTTGTACCATCACATCGATGATGGGCTGGTAATTCTCGGTCTGGTAATAGCCGCAGACCGTTTCTTGATCGATCAGGCCTTGCAGACGGTCGTTGTGCAACTTCATCCGCGAGGGTGGATAAAGAATGGTGGTGTTCCCAATCGACCAGATGTGCTCGATGGCATCGACGCCCGCATTCGAGGACTGGATGGCGTCCACGCTGTGGGTCGTCACCCCCATGCCGAGGCTATGCGCCTCGTCGGCGACGACTTTCACCAGGTCGAATTCCAGAAACTCGTTGAGCTTGATCTGGTCGCAGCCCAGTTCCTTCTTTCTACGCACCGCCTGACGCGCCTCTTCGGCGTTTCTTACGGTGATGTTGCCGCGGCTGGTCCGGCTGTCGGACGCCCCCTCCGGAATAGCGCGCTCGCCGCCGATCGCCCGGCCCGCCACGAAAATGCGCGGTCCGCGGATCTTGCCGAGCTCGGTTCCCCGCTTCTGCGCCAGATTCCAAGGCCCGTCCTGGAAGGTGTTGATGGAAAAGACGCTGGTGATGCCGAGATGGAGGTAGAGCTCGCCGTGGAAGTCTTCCAAATGGCCATGCCCATCCATGAAGCCCGGCATAACGGTCAGCCCGGCGGCGTCGATCACATCGGCGTCGGGCGGAATCGGGACGGCCCCCGCCGCGCCAACCGCCTTGAATCTGCCCGCCTCGATCAGGATGACCGAATTTTCGATCGGCTGCCGGCCGGTACCGTCGATCAGCGTGCCGCCCTTAATCGCCAAAACCTTACCCGGCATATTTCGACTCTCTGGCCATTCTTCCCGAAACGACGAGATCGTAACCCCTAGCAGGTGGCGGCGGTATCCATGTTCCTGGAACAATGGTGTTTCCGCGAGCGCGATGGATTGTCGCGGCAGCGGCCCAACGCCTGTGCAGTCAGCCGTCCCCGCTGCACGGCTGAGCTAACCCTTTGGCGTGTTTCGCTGTTCAGGTTCGTTTGTGCTAATTATCCCCGGTGAAGGCGGGTCAGCCGAATGCGGAGTTCGGATAAAACATGTCTTCGATGCCCACGCTCAGAGACTTAAACAAGCTCAATACATTTGTACGCGTGGCCGAACGGCGCAGCTTCACCCAGGCCGCGCGCGACTTGCGCACGACCCCCTCCGTTGTCAGCAAGCACATGAGCGAACTGGAAGATACGCTCGGATTTTCCTTGCTCAACCGTTCACCGCATGGCGTGACGCTGACCGAGGCGGGCAAGCACCTCTTTGGAAACTGTCTGCAGCTGCTCGAAAACCTCGACGACTTCGTTACCGAGACGCGTAACGTTCAGACCGGTCCCTACGGATCGCTCCGCATCCATGCGACCACCAGCTACGCCCGCTGGATACTCGCGCCGCTGATGCCGGATTTTATCCGCCGCTATCCCCAGCTTCGTGTCGACCTCATTACCGAATCCCCATCCCGCGATCCGATCGAGGACGGATGCGATGTGATTGTGGCGAATACCAAGCCGGCGGCACCCGGCCTGGTAGAGCGGGATATCGGACCGATCAGGCACGTTGTCTGTGCCTCACCGGGTTATTTCCGCCGACGCGGCAAGCCGGTCGAGCCGCAGGACCTGCGAGGACATAATTGTTTGGCCGATTCGTCTTTTTCCCCGAGAAAATGGCTGTTTAAGAAAGGCTCGCGGGAAATCATGATTGAGGTGAAGGGTTCATTCTCCTCAAACAGCTCCGCCATTTTGACTCAGGCCGCGCTTGATGGCGTCGGCATCATCAAAGTCCCACGCTATACCGTGCGGACCGAGCTAGCGAAGGGAAAGCTGAAGCCGATCTTTGAGGACATGACGCATTCGCAGGAACGGATGCGGGCCTATTACTCCAAGACCAAATATCTGCCCGCGAAGACCATCGCCTTCATCGATCTTCTGCAAAGCGCGATGAAGTCGCAAGATTGACCGCTGCGAGCCTTGAACTCTCAGGGAAACGCCGCGTTCGCCTCTTTGGTCAACTCGTTCAACGAATCGCGCAGCATTTTTTCGTCGATGTCATAGGTGATGAACACCATCCGCGTGCGACGGTCGCTGCTGGGCCAGCTCTTGAGCGCGACCGGCGGATAGATGACGTGTTGCACGCCGTGCACGATGATCGGGCCCTGCATGCCGGCGACGTTGATGATGCCCTTGAAGCGCAGCAGATCAGGCCCTTTAAACTGGAGCAGTGATTTCAGCCAGCGATCAAGCGCCTCGCCAGGGAGCGGCTCGTCCACCACCAGGCTCACTGCCCTGATGTGATCGTCGTGACGATTGACGTCATTGCCGGCATGTTCCCCGTCATGCGCGTGCCCATGATGGCGGTGGCTGTGCTGCGCCTGCGCATATTTTTCTTCCTGCAGCCAGCGCTGCACGTCGATGCTCTTGGTGGCCAGATTATAGAGGCCGACGTCGAACAGCTGACCGGGATCGACCTTGCCGCCGCTGATGAGCTGGATCGGCGCCGCCGGATTGAGTGCGCGCAAGCGATGCTCCATCGCCTGAGAATCCTCCTGCTCAACCAAATCCGTCTTGGTCAGCAGGATCCGGTCGGCAACCGCCGCCTGCTTGACGGCCTCGATATGCCGGTCGAGGGTCGCACCTCCGGCCACAGCGTCGACAGTGGCAATGACCCCGTCGAGCTGAAAACGCCTCATCACCGACCCGTCGGTCATGATCGCCTGCAGGATGGGTGCGGGGTCGGCGAGCCCGGTCGTTTCGATGACAACCCGATCGAATGCAGGAATTTCCGAGCGCGAGCGCTTCAAAAACAAGGTCTGTAGCGTTTCGATGAGATCGCCGCGGATGGTGCAGCACAGGCATCCGCTTTGGAGCAGAATCAGATCGTCGGTGGCGCTTTCGACCAGTTCATGGTCAAGGCCGATTTCCCCGAACTCGTTGATGATCACCATGACATTCGCCATGGCTGGCTGCCGCAGCAGGTAATTCAACACGGTGGTCTTGCCGCTGCCAAGAAAGCCGGTCAGCAGGGAGATCGGTATCTTTTGTGCGGATGCTTCGTTGGATGCCACTCGAAAACTCCAATAGCCGCCACTGTGTGACGCCGAATTCTAAAGGACCGGGGTCGGACCACCGCCCCGGTATTTTCCCGCTCCAGGCATGCTGCCGGCGGCCGTAAGGCGCCGCTTGGCTTCTTCCAGCCGTTCCACGTCGAGCGGCCCGTTGGCCGCGTGATCAACGTCGGCAAGCAGGTGCGCCTCGTCGGTCGTGGCGACGAGCGCAACATCGACGTTCTCGTTAGAGAGCACGAAGCGAATCATGAATTCGATCCGCGACAGACCGTGCAGCAACTCATCCAGCTTCGCCTTCTCCCAAATATCCCGGGCCTCGCCATCCGTCGTGCCGATCGGCCGGGTAGACCAGTTCTTGGCCGGCGCGCCGCGGCCAGTAACGCCACGGCAAACGACGGCTTTGCCGGAACGCCGCAGGGCGGCAATCGCATCCTCGTTGTGCCGTTGCAGGGCGGAATACGGTACCTGGACGACGGAGAAATAATCCACGTCGATGTAGTCTGCCAATGTTGGCAACCGTGACGAGATCCCAAGCTGGCGCACCTTGCCCTGCTTTTTAGCCTCGAGCATGGCTTCGATCACGCCACCGTCTTCCAATTGCTTGCGCGTGGGCCTGCCATGGACTTGCACCACGTCGAGATGGTCGGTTCGCAACCGGCGCAGGCTTTGCTCAATTCCGGCCATGACGTTCTCACCGGTGAAGGTGTGCGACTCGCCGTGGTGCCTTTCCACGCCCTCGACACCGACTTGGCAGCCGCATTTCGTGGCCAGAACAACGTCAGCCCGCCGGTGCTCCATAACTTTGCCGATGAGCCGCTCGCTCAGGCCGTAATCGATCGACGTGTCGATATAATTGATGCCGGCATCAATCACGCGGTTAATGAATTTGATCGCCTGCTGCTCACTCAGATCCCGCGCTAACGGCGCGCCGGCCAGTTCCATGCCACCGTAACCGAGACGGCTGACAACGAAGCCGGTCTTGCCCATTCGCCGCGCGCCACCAGCCAGCGCCGTTGCACTCACAGTCTCCATTCCATTCTCCCTAAGCCGCCGCATCGCCGCCGATTATTAGGCAGATTTCCTCGTCCCGATCGGCGGCATGCGGCAGGCAACGCCGTTCTTGGCGAGGGCCTCTTCGAACATCCGGCGAATGACCGGATCTTCCTGTTCGTATTCGATCTGGCTGCCGCCCTGCTCGGTGCTCTGATCCACCCCGAAATGCTTCAAACCAAAGGGACGCACATGTTTGCGTCCACCGGGTTTGATCGCGAGGTAGCGCGCGGGGGTTGCACCGGTATTGAAGTGCTGGTGGAACCATTGTTCCGGCGGCACCACCACGCTTCCGTCGTGCCAGTCATAGCGCTTCGGCGCTTCGCCCTCCGGCCACATCAATGAATAGCCTTCGCCGCCGATGATGACGACAAACGCCCCTGCCCCGTGCCGGTGAGCCTTCTTGTAGGTGCCGACCGGAAATTCCGAGATATGCGCGCTCATGCAATTTTCGGAAAGCTCGATCATGATATTGCCGCCGCCCGCGCCGCGTTCTTTCCAGGCGAATACCTCCAGCTCGCGCACGTCCGGAATGAAGTTGCTCTCCCAGACCGGCCGGTTCTTCGCCATCCATGGCTTGCCCTTGCCGGAGAAACTATCGGCATCGGGATCGAAGCGGCTTTTGAACGAAAATGGATTGTTGAAGACAAAATCGAGATCGCGGAACGTGTTCATGATCGGCGGCGCGGATGTGACGCCCAGGAGCCGGGCCGGCCTTTCGCCGCTGCCATTGAAATGCTGCCGCCAGGTATTAAGCGGCGGGGAGAACAGGCTTCCGGGGCCCCACTCGAAGGTGACCTTCTTGTTTTCGTCATTCCAGACCGACGTAGAGCCCTGACCTTCGAGCACGAAGATCACTTCCTCATACATCAGGCGTTGTGGCTTGAGGTTTTGTCCTGCCTGAATCTCGACGAGATAGCCGTCGTTGACATCGCCACAGCCGACCAGATTGAGAATGGCACCATCACCTCCCTTCGCGGCCCAAGGCGCGAGCTTCACCTCGCGCAAATCCTCGATATAGAAATCGCGGATGACCGGAATATTCTGCGCTTCGACCCACTGCTCGTAGAGCGGCTTGTTGCTGTAGAGAGGCCTGACGTCTGCTTCAAATTTCTGCTGATCCATCGTGTTCCCTAGACTGCACTGACATGGCGGGCTTGTTCAGCTCGCGCCCGACGCGGCAGCTTTCGCCACACTGCCAAGCAGCAAAACTAGCCGCCTTAGGCGCGCCAGACAACTTGTCTGCTTTTCAATCTTAACTGCCGCCTTAATCATTTAAGGATGTACGTCTTCCGTGAACCAGTCGGTCGGGAGCTCGTGGCCCAGGCCGCGCTCCCTGGCTTTGCGATAGACGACCGAGCCGGCGGCGGCGAATTGATAGCCGAGGCCAAGATAGTTCAGGAAACAGGTGACGTCCTGCTCTTTCTCCCGGCCCGTTATTTTGCCGGCAATCAGGTCGGGCAGCGTGGGAAAATTGAATTCAGTTTCGTCCGCGCCCGGCCATCGCTTGCCCTCGGCATGCAGGACGGCCTCCGGCAGGTCGGTGCTCAACTCCACGATCGGCCGGTTGTCACGGGCATGAATGATAACCTGATCCGCCCGCTTTATCGCAGGCGGATCGATCTCCGGCTTCTTGATCGAGCTCAAATGGATGCCCGGCCTGATCCAGCTTTCGAAAAAGACCGCATCCTCGCTGTTGGTAGCGCACATGATGATGTCGGCTCCCGCGATCGCGGTCTCCGGTTGGTCGACTGGGATCACTTCGGTGTTCAACACGGCACTCATTTCTTTGCAAAAAGCTTCACGCCGTTGGCGGCGGGGGCTGAAGCAGCGGATCGACTGGATAGGGCGCACCGTGCAGGCTGCCATAAGCTGCGTGCCCGCCTGCCAGCCCGAACCAAGCAGGCCGATATTGGTGGCGTTGTGGCGGGCCAGGTATTTGACGCCGAGTCCGCTGGTGGCGCCAACGCGTATTCGCTGCATCACCCCATCCGGCATGATGGCCAGGGGCTCGCCGTTCTCGGTGGAAAACAACAGGACTAATCCGACGTAACGGTCGTTCGGCGCCGCCGGCACTTTCACGCGGCGGACGCTGTTGCCGATTTTCGGCATCGTGATGATGTCGGAATTGATACGGACAGCGCTGATTGCAAATTTCGGAATCACGCCATCCATCGATTTGAGGCTGTAATGCGCATCCGGCCGGGCCGTGGCCGTCAGGCAATCCGACCGCGTGCGCGCGAGACCGCGGCCCGCCGCCAATTCCACATAGGCGACTTCCAGCGCGTCAATGCATTCGCGCATCGTCAGCAGCTCTTCGACATCCTTGTTGGACAGGATCAACGTCATTCAGTGCGCTCTGATCGGAAATGGATATCCCAGCTCGGACGTCAGATTACCGAAGCCTACATGACAATATCGTGGGTTTTGCAATCCGGGCACGCGAGCACCAACCGTTGCATTTTTCCGGGTGAACCATCCCCATAAGCGCGCGTTTACGTAGGTTCCGAGACGGAGGTTTCGATGGAAAGTTACAGGCTGCTGACAATTTTGCTGGGCGTCCTCGGCGCCATCAGCCTCGCTCACGCTGCTGACGAACCTGACCTGATTTTTAAGCGCTCGACCGTATTCAAATGGATTTCGCCCAACGACAAGCTGGCGACCTATGGGCTGGATGACCCTGAGGTGGAAGGCGTCGCTTGTCACTTCACCGTCCCGGAGAGAGGCGGCTTCAAAGGCTGGATCGGCGTGGCGGAGGAAGTGTCCGATATATCTCTCGCCTGCCGCCAGATAGGGCCGATACGCTTTAAAGCCAAGTTCGAGCAGGGCGAGGATATGTTCAAGCAACGGCGGTCCCTATTCTTCAAGAAAATGCAGATCGTGCGTGGCTGCGACGCCAAGCGAAACGTCCTGGTCTATATGGTCTATTCCGACCGGATAATCGAAGGGTCCCCGAAAAATTCGACCTCCTCGGTCCCCATCATGCCCTGGGGAGCAAGCGACCAGCTTCAACGCTGCGCGGATTTCATCGAGCGCTGAGCACTAAGTCCACAGGCCCAAATCCGATCCGGACGTAGTCTCGCCTCACTCGGCGGCTTCCGCTTTCGCCTTTTCTTTCGCGATCACCGCTTCCATGCCGGATTTTGCGCCGCTTTTCTTCAGCGCTTCCTCAAACATCTGCCGGATCTTGGGATCTTCGTCCTCGTATTCGATCTGATCACCGCCCTCCTTGAGGCTTTTTTCCTGACTCATATTGGTGTCTTTGCCCCAGGGCCGGCCGAATTTCGAGCCACCCGCGCGGATGGCGAGGTAGCGGGCCGGCTTGGCGCCGGTGTTAAAGTGCTGGTGAAACCAGCGTTCCGGCGGAACGATGATGGTGCCGTCGTGCCAATCGAAGCGCTTCGGCTCTTCGCCCTCCGGCCACATCAGCGAATAGCCTTCGCCACCGATGATAACGACATGCGCGCCCGGGCCGTGACGATGTGCCTTTTTGTAGGTGCCGACCGGAAATTCCGAGATGTGCACAGCCATGGCATTCTCGCCAAGCTCGATCTGAATGTTGCTGCCGCCCGCACCCCGCTTTTTCGAGGCAAACAATTCGAGCTTACGTACGTCGGAAACAACGTTGGTGTCCCAGACCCGCCGTCCCCTTCGTTCATAGGCCACGCCCGCTCCGGAGAAGCTTTCAGCCTCCGCGTCGAAGCGATCGTTGAATGTGTAATAATTGTTGAAGATGAAATTCATGTCGCGGAACATGCTCATCACCGGCGGTGCCGAGGTCACTGCAAGCAACCGCGCCGGCTTCTTGCCGCTGGCATTGAAATGTTGACGCCAAGTGTTAAGCGGCGGCGCGAAAATAGCGCCCGGCCCCCATTCGAAAGTGACCTTCTTGTTCCCGTCGTTCCAGATAGAGGTCGAACCGTTGCCTTCAACGACGAAGATAGTTTCTTCATACATCATGCGCAGCGGCTTCAGCGTCGCGCCGGGCGGAATCTCCGACAGATACGCTTCATTGATGTCGCCGGTGCCGATCAGGTTGATGATCGCGCCGTTTCCACCGCGCCATTCCCACGGCTGGAGCGGAACCGTTCTCAGGTCCTCGATGTAGAAATCGCGAATAATCGGGACGCCCTGCGCCTCGGCCCATTTTTGATAGGGAGTCTTGCAGCGCGATCGGTTCAATTTCTCTACCTTTAAGCATGCGTTTTCAACTCCGACGCCAAATCCCCGCGCTCACTGCGCCTTTGGTAGATCCTTCATTCGGCGTCTTACCTCCCCTTTTTTTGTGACAGTGAAGTTCCAGTCATAGGTGTCGAAGTATTTGACGTCCGGCTTTGGGATGATATCCGCCGGCAGGAACTTATGTGCATCGATATCGCTGCGGGCCGGCACCATCTGAAGCGCCTTGCCGTAGATTTCACCCGCCTCCTTGGATGCCATCCAATTGACGAAGACGCGGGCCGCATTTGGATGCGGCGCACCCGCAACTAAACTCAGCACGTTGCCGCCGGAGACCGTGCCCGGCATATCCTCCAGGCCGTAGATCGTCTTCACCGGCATGCCTTCTTGCCGCAACCGCTCGACCTCGCCGTCCTCCGGACCGAAACTGATGGGATATATGCCGCGCACCATCCAATCCGTCAGCTGTCGCCGGTTGGTGCTGATGACCGGCTTCTGATCCACCAGCAATTTGTTGACATAATCCTCGCCAAACAGCTCCTCCAGAAGCGCGATCTGGTTGCTGCCGGTGCCGGATCGGGTGGGATCCAGAACCGAAATCTTTCCTTTCCATTTGGGATCGAGCAAATCGGTAAACTTGCGCAGGTCATGGGGTTTGACCTGCTCGGTGTTGATCATGAAAGCTTCACGGACAGTGTTGAAAATCCTCAAAACATATTGCTGCTCGGGATCGAGGAACCACAGACTTCCACGTTTCCAATTCTTGCCATCCGTCACCTCCGGCAGGATCAGCTCCGGTTTCAACGGCGCGAGCATCTTTTCCGCATACAGCACGGTCGCGGTGGTTTGAATGCCAGCGATCACAGCGTCCACCGAGAAAACGCCGGCCTCCTTTTCGCGCCGCAATTTGTTGGCCTGGTCGGTGCCGCGGGCACTGAGATATTCCATGCGAATGCCGTAGCGCGCCTCAAAGGCCGCCGGCAGCGCTTGCCGCACCTGCGCGTCGGGTGGCCCGGCCACCACGACCTTGCCTTCCTTTCTGGCGGCGGCGAGGGTTTCGTTCCAGGTCTTCTGCCAGTCGGCGGATTGCGCATGCGCGACAGCGGGCGCCACCAGCATGAGAAACAGCAGAACGTGTCGTCTTTTCACGATTGTCCCTCCGCCGTGTGTTCCATCGATGCTGGCCCGCTCCTCCAGGGAGACGCCGATTTTACGCTATTGCTGACGCAGGATGTCCCTCATCCGGCGCCGCGACTCCGCATTGATGACGGTGGTGAAGTGGTAGTCATAGATGTCGAAATAATCGACATCGGGCTTCGGGATGACTTCTGGCGGCATGAAACTCGCTGCATCGATATCAGTGCGGGCCGGCACCATTTTGAGCGCACGTCCGTAAATTTCGCCCGCCTCCTTGGACGCCATCCAATTGACGAAAACCCGCGCGGCGTTCGGATGCGGCGCCTGATCCAACATGCCGATCATATTGCCGCCGGAAACTACGCCCGGCATGTCGTCCAAGCCGAAGATCGCCTTCACCGGCATGCCTTCTGCGCGCAGCCGCTCAATCTCGCCATCCTCGGCCCCGAAGGTGATAGGATAACTGCCGCGCAATACTGCGTCGGTCAGTTGCCGCCGCTCGCGGCTGATCAGAGGCTTCTGGTCGACGAATAATGTTTTGACGAAGTTCTCGCCGAATTGTTTGTAGAGAAACGCGCACTGGTTAGCGCCCGTGCCGGCCATGCTCGGGTCCAGGAACGAGATCTTCCCTTTCCACTTCGGGTCGAGCAAATCGCTAAATCTACGCAGATCCTTCTCTCTCACCATGTCCGTATTGATGATGAAGGCTTCGCGGACCGTGTTGAAAATGCGCAGGATGTATTTTTGCTCCGGATCCGCAAACCAAAGGCTTCCGCGCGTCCAATACTTGCCCTCGGTCACTTCCGGCACGATCAATTCCGGCTTCAGCGGCGCAAGCATCTTTTCAGCATAGAGCACGCTGAACATGGTCTGGTTACCTGCAACCACGGCATCCACCGTGTAAGCCCCGGCACCGCGTTCTCTGCGCAACTTGTTGGCCTGGTCGGTGCCGCGGCCGCTGATATATTCCATGCGAATGCCGTAGCGCGCCTCGAAGGCCGCCGGCAGCGCTTGCCGCACCTGCGCGTCGGGTGGCCCGGCGACCACGACCTTGCCCTCTTTTCTCGCCGCGGCCAGCGTTTCGTCCCAGGTCTTTTGCCAATCGGCTGGTTGAGCTGAGCCGATATCCGGCGCCATGGCGGCGAGAAGCAGAAGAGTGAGCAGTGTTTTCATGACGTCTCCTCTGCGCCGGCGCATTTTTTTACGCGCTGGCTTTCGCGGCCAAAGGAGGCATGCGGCTCTTGACGCCGTTCTTGGCGAGTTCCTCCTCGAACATCCGCCGGATCTTCGGATCTTCATCCTCGTATTCGATCTGGTCGCCGCCGGCCGCCGCGCTCTGGTCGACGGCATAGACCTTCGAACCCCAGGGCCGCGTATGCTTGCGCCCGCGCGCTTTGAGCGCGAGATAGCGCGCCGGTTTGGCGCCGGTGTTAAAGTGCTGGTGGAACCAGTTCTCCGGCGGCACCACGACGCTGCCTTCATGCCAGTCGAAGCGCTTGATGGGCTCGCCTTCCGGCCACATCAGCGAATAACCCTCGCCGCCGATGATGACGACATGGGCGCCGGCGCCATGCCGGTGCGCCTTCTTGTAGGTGCCAACGGGAAATTCCGAGATATGCGCGCTCATGCTGTTCTCGGACAACTCGATCATGATGTTACCGCCCCCGCCGCCGCGCTCTTTCCAGGCGAAAACTTCCAGGCCGCGCACGTCGGGGATGAAATTGCTTTCCCACACCGGCCGGTTCTTCGCCATCCATTGCTTGCCCTTGCCGGAGAAGCTGTCGGCATCGGGATCAAAGCGATCGTTGAAGGGGAACGGATTGTTGAACATGAAGTCGAGATTGCGGAATAGATTCATCAGCGGCGGGGCCGAGGTCACGCCGAGAAAACGCGCCGGTTTGTCGCCGCTGCCATTGAAATGCTGGCGCCAGGTGTTGAGCGGAGGCGAGAACAGACTGCCCGGGCCCCACTCGAACGTAACCTTCTTATTCTCGTCATTCCAGATCGCCGTGGAGCCGGTCCCCTCAAGCACAAAGATCAACTCTTCATACATCGCGCGCTGAGGTTTCAGGTTCTGTCCCGGCGGGATCTCGGAGAGATAGCCGTCGTTGACGTCGCCGGTGCCGATCAGGTTGAGGATCGCCCCGTTTCCACCCTTGGAAGCCCACGGGGCCAGCTTCACCGTGCGCAGATCCTCGATGTAAAATTCGCGGATGACCGGCACATTCTGCGCCTCAACCCACTGGTCGTAGAGCGGCTTGTTGCTGTACAGCGGCCTGACATCGCCTTCGAAATTTTTCTGGTCCATGCTTGTTCCCGCGGCTGCCTCGCTCAGCGACCGAGCATCTCCTTGATGCGCAGCCGGTACTGCTCTTTCTCGGTGACGGTGAAGTTGTAGTCGTACATGTCGAAGTAAGACGCGCCCGGCTTGGGGATCGTCTCGGGCGGAAAGTCCGACACATCCACGTCGGCGCGCGCCGGCACCATGTTGAGCGCGCGGCCGTA
Source organism: uncultured Alphaproteobacteria bacterium (assembly GCA_963728585.1). Lineage (GTDB taxonomy): Bacteria > Pseudomonadota > Alphaproteobacteria > Rhizobiales > Xanthobacteraceae > CANKHA01. Next base: position 104,476 of record CAVSLB010000019.1, on the reverse strand, counting down.
GATTTCGCTGCCTTCCTTCGAGGCCATCCAGTTGACGAAGACGCGCGCGGCGTTCGGGTGCGGCGCCTTGTCCATCAGACCGAGCATGTTGCCGCCGGACACCGAGCCCGGCAGGTCTTCAAGACCGTAGACGGTCATGACCGGCATCTTCTCATCGCGCAAGCGGTCGATCTCGCCATCCTCGGCGCCGAAGGTGATGGGATAGTTGCCGCGGATGACCCAGTCGGTCAGCTGCCGCCGCTCGCGGGTGAACATCGGCTTCTGCTCGATGAGCAGCTTCTTGATGAAATCTTCGCCGAACTGCTTGTAAAGCATCGCGGCCTGGTTGCTGGCCGTCCCTGATCGCGCGGGATCGAGAAACGCCATTTTGCCCTTCCACTTCGGATCGAGCAGATCGCTGAATTTGCGAAGCTCGCCCGGCTTCACCACATCGGTGTTGATGGTGAATCCTTCGCGCACGGTGTTGAAAAGCCGCAGCACGTATTGCTGCTCGGGATCCATGAACCATAGGCTCCCGCGCTTCCAGTATTTGCCGTCGGTCACTTCCGGCAGGATCAACTCGGGCTTGAGCGGCGCCAGCATCTTCTCGCGATGCACCACCGTGAACATGGTCTGGCTGCCGGCCAGCATCGCATCCGCCGAGTAAATCCCGGCATTGCGCTCATTGCGCAGCTTGCTCGCGGAATTGCTGCCGCGGCCGCTGATGTATTCGACCTTGATGCCGTAGCGCTTCTCGAAAGCGGCGGGCAGTTCCTGGCGCACCTGCGTGTCAGGCGGACCGACGACGACGACCTTGCCTTCTTTTCTCGCTGCAGCGAGCGTTTGGTCCCAATTCTTCTGCTCACCGGACTGCGCTAGCGCGGCGTGAGACGATAGCAAGACTGCTATACCGGCAAGAAACGCTCTGCGCACGGCCGTTTCCTCCCCGCAGAGTTAGCGCCCTGCATGCATCAAGAGGCTTCTGCGCGAACCTGCTCATCGCTGCCGGCGCCTTGGGGCAGACCGATCGTGTCGTTATAAACGTCGATATGGATGATCGTGTTCTTCGCCGGATCGCGGATGACGCCGAAAGGATCTCCGCCCTTCTGCACGATCTCGATCTGCTCCTTCAGCATGCGCCGAAACATCACGATGCCACGGTCGCCATGGCCGAGATGTTCCTCGGTCCGGTCGACGATCGCGCCCTGGGTTTCCCACGCCATCGCATCCTGGGCGGAAACGACGTCCATGTAATAATTGCCCTCTTCGTCTTTCAACGGACGATATTCGTAGGGCACGTCCTGATCGGCGGGCGAACGGTCGGTGGCCGATGGAATGAAATTGACGCGATAGACCTGCGTATGAGTGTCATCCACCGGCAGCCGGAATTGAAGGGCGTGCCGGAAGCGGCCGTTCTTCTTGCCGCGATCCGCGAGCGTGACCAGGCGCAGCATCGTCGGGAAGACCAGCGGATGCTCGTCGACCAGCGTCGGTTCCGATGGCGTGAGCGGCGGCTTGATGCGCCGCTTCATGATGCCCCACTCGAATGGAATGAACTCGTGCTTTTCGTGATATTGGCGGCTGCTGCGGCCGAGATAGGCGCTATCGCCGTGCAGCCAATAGACATGCGAAGGATCGACGGAGTTTTCCATCGGCTGCAACCAATTGCAGTCGAGCATGGATTCAACGGTGACCCAACGCTTGCCGTCCTCGCGTGCAAGGCAGTCCCAGCGCGGCAATTCCGGAGCCGGATCCGGCCCCAGGTAGGCGAATAGCAATCCGCCGAGTGCTTTCACCGGGTAAGCCGGCTGCTTGATTTCATTCTTATAGGCCCAGTCCGGCGGCTCCGGCGGCGTCTCCAGGCAATTGCCCTTCAGATCGTACTTCCAGCCGTGATAGGGACAGCGGATCCCTTCGCAGTCGAGGTTGCCGTAGAAAAGCGACGCATTGCGGTGTTGGCACTGCTCGCGGACAAGACCGTAGCGCAGTTGCGTCTCACCCGCTGCGAGCGGCAGCCGAAAAACCACCAGCTTCTCGCCAAGAACCGTCACCCGCTTGATCGGCTTTTCCTCGGTAAGCTCGCCGACGGCCGACACCGGGTGCCAGTACCGCCGCAGCAACTCCCCGGCCGGTGTCCCTCGCCCGACCCGGCTAAGCATCTCATTTTCTGCTTGTTTCATCGCTGTCCCACTAATTTCGATTTGGACAAGTGGCCGCAGCACTTACGGCAAAGAACAAACGTCCTATTCTCGCAACTGTGGTCTTCCCTAGTACTTCAGTTTTTCTTAAGACAAGGCAGGATCGCAAAAATCGAAATCGATGTCTACAAAAAGATCAGGCAGGTCGCTGCCACAAAAACCGCAGGTACTTGCTGTCTGGTCATGCATTGGCTCTACAATGTTTCTCAAGTCGAACAATCAACGACAGAAACGAATGGCTCTTGTAATGGCATACCGGGGATCGCGTGGCCGAATTACTCGATGGACAATGAAAGTTCACCGTATATAACGCCGGAGCCATATTTCCTCTGTCAAATCTCCTCCGCGTTTAAGACCTGACACAACTAGGAAACGCTGATGCATGTTGCGATGATAGGCAGTGGTTACGTCGGGCTGGTCTCCGGAGCCTGCTTTGCAGACTTCGGCCACCATGTGACATGCGTTGACAAGGACGAGAGCAAAATCGCGGCGCTCAAGCGCGGCGAGACGCCGATCTACGAGCCCGGCCTCACTGAGCTGATCGCCACCAATGTCAAGCAGGGCCGGCTCTCTTTTTCGACAGATCTCAAGACCGCGGTAAGCAGCGCGCAGGCCGTCTTCATTTCCGTCGGCACGCCGTCGCGCCGCGGTGATGGGCATGCTGACCTTTCCTATGTCTACGCCGCGGCGCGGGAGATCGCGCAGGCAATCGCGGACTTCACTGTCGTGGTGACGAAGTCGACGGTTCCGGTGGGCACCGGCGACGAGGTGGAACGGGTCATCCGCAGTGAACGGCCGGATGCCGAATTCGCCGTGGTATCCAATCCCGAATTCCTGCGCGAGGGCGCGGCCATTCGCGACTTCAAGCTTCCCGACCGTATTGTCGTCGGCACAACCGACGCCCGGGCAAAGGAGGTCATGGGCGAACTTTACCGGCCGCTTTATCTCAATGCCGCGCCGATCATGTATACCGGCCGGCGTACCGCGGAGCTCATCAAATACGCGGCCAACTCGTTCCTCGCGACGAAGATCACCTTCATCAACGAGATCGCGGATCTGGCGGAAAAAGTCGGTGCCGATGTCCAGGAAATTGCCCGCGGCATCGGGCTCGATAACCGCATCGGCTCGAAGTTTCTGCATGCAGGTCCTGGTTTTGGAGGCTCCTGCTTCCCGAAGGACCTCGTGGCTCTGGTCAAGACCTCGCAGGATAATGCCGTGCCCCTGCGCATTGTTGAGACCGTCGTCGCGGTAAACGATCAGCGCAAGCGTGCGATGGCGCGTAAAGTTGCCAATGCCTTGGATGGCGAGCTCCGTGGCCGCACCATTTCAATACTCGGCCTGACCTTCAAGCCAAACACCGATGACATGCGAGAGGCGCCTTCCATCCCGCTGATTACGGCGTTGCAGGACATGGGAGCCAAAGTTCGTGCCTATGATCCGGCCGGCATGCAGCAAGCTCAGAAGGTGCTCGAGAACGTCACCTATTGCGAAGATGCCTATGACTGCGCGAAAGGTGGCGATGCGCTGGTCATCGTTACCGAATGGGAGCAGTTCCGCGCCCTCGATCTCGGACGCCTTAAGAGCGAGATGGCCCGGCCTATCATGGTGGACCTGCGCAACGCCTATAATGCCGCGCAGGTGATGCAAGCGGGCTTTACCTATCACGGGATCGGCAGAAGCAGTACCCCGGTTTGAGTGCGCGATTGGAACGGCACTCCATGTCGAAATCGATACTGCCGGCGACAGTAAGTACCACGGTGGTTCTGATCACCGGACTTCTGCTCGCGCCGCTGTTCGAGTTTCATCCGCTGCCGATGCACATGGCACTGCATATAGGCCTGATGAATGTGGCGGCGCCGCTATTGGCGGCTGTCCTGGTGCACAGGACCGGCTCCGGCTCCGGACGCGCGGCGGCGCTGTGGCTCATCGCGGCCGTTCAGATTATTTTGCTCTGGGCGTGGCACGCGCCGGCACTCCAGCAGCAGACCGCGCATTCGCACCTCTTGCAGTGGGTGATGCACGGATCTCTCTTCCTCGTCGCGCTGTGCTTCTGGCACGCCTTACTGCGATTGCCAGCTGCTGTCCGCTGGCAAGCCATCCCCGTTCTGTTATTGACCGGAAAGCTCGCTTGCCTGCTGGCGGCTCTGCTGATCTTCGCACCGCGCGTGCTTTACACGTCACCCCACGCTGAAGCCGCGCACTGGGCGATCACCACCCTGGAAGACCAGCAGCTTGCCGGGCTGCTGATGATCACGGCCTGCCCGCTGAGCTATCTCGTTGCAGGCGTGGTCTTTGCCGCACAGGCATTCGCCGCATTGGGCGTCCCACGGCGGCATATGACCTCTTCCGGCCGCAAGGTCGCGTGATGCGTATCGCGCTTCGCAGGCGCATGCGGTGGGTGGCAGCCGGTGTGCTTGGCACCCTCGGCGGGCTCGCTTTGACCGCGTCGCTGATAGCCTGGTCCGGCGCCTACAGCGTAGCGGCGAGCCGCGGCCATTGGCGGATTATTGAATGGGCTCTTGCCTTCAGTATGCAGAATTCCGTTGAGGCGCGAGCCCGCTTCATCGAGACGCCGCCACTGGACGATCCCAATCTGGTCACGCTCGGTGCGGGTCATTTCCACGGCGGCTGTGCCTATTGCCACGGCGCACCCGGGGTCACGATCAGCCCGATAGCGCGGCACATGCTGCCGCCGCCGCCCGATCTTGCCGCGGCGACCGAAGCTTGGAAGGATTTGGAGCTGTTCTGGATCGTCAAGCATGGCATCAAATATACCGGTATGCCGGCCTGGGTTTCGCAGCAGCGGGACGATGAGGTCTGGGCTGTCGTGGCTTTTCTCAAGCGTCTGCCGCATTTGGACGCGCAAAGCTACCGACAGATAGCGGTGGGCGGTCTGACGATCGCGCCTCAGAGTGGCCGCGACCTTGCGGTCTCCGAAGCCGCGCCTGAAGCCACTACCGCCTGTGCCCGCTGCCATGGCGCGGAGGGTCAGGGTCCTGCCAGCAACCTCGTCCCTGTCCTGCATGGACAGCCGCGCGAATTTCTGCTCGCGGCTTTGCAGGAGTTTGCCAGCGGCAAGCGCGAGAGCGGCATCATGCAACCGGTCGCAAGCGACCTGACGGCGGGCGCCATGGAGCGGCTCGCCGGATTCTATGCTCGGTTGCCGCCGCCGCCACGCGGTGGCACCCCAGAGCACGCCGGGATTGAGCGCGGACGGGTGCTGGCGACGGAGGGAGCGCCGGATAAACGGATACCAGCATGCATAGGCTGTCATGCGGGCGGTGCATTGCCCGTTTATCCCCGCCTTGCGGGACAAAACGCGGGCTACATGGCCGGGCGGCTGCGGCTATGGGGAGGCGGCTATGTCGCCCATACTGAGACAAACGACATCATGGCCCCGATCGCGCGATTGCTAAGCGATCAGCAGATCGAGGAGGTTTCAGCCTATTTTAGCGCGCAACCAGCCATCTCTCGTGGCGGAAAGTAGCGCCATGAGATTGCGGTTTGCTCTGCTTGTAGCCGTATTGATGGGGCTTGCGGCTGGCTGCCAGAACCAGCAGTCCGTTCTGCAGCCGCAAGGCCCGCAGGCGGTCCAAATAGCTCACCTCGCCTGGGTTCTGATTGCAATCAGCGTCACCGTGCTGACCGTCGTACTCGTCACGCTCTGGCTGGCCGTGCGAGGGTCAATGCGAGTGCGTGCCAGATTGGCCGAACACAGCACCGTCATCGTGGCGGGCATCGTCTTTCCCGCGGTCACCTTGACTGGATTGCTGGGCTATAGCGTTTGGCTCATGCAAGCCAAGCCGCCGGGATTCTCCGGCGAGGATGTCCTGCGCATCGAAGTGGTCGGTGAGCAGTGGTGGTGGCGCGTCGCTTATATCGCCGCGGATGGAAGCGTTGCGAGCGCCAACGAGATTCGCATTCCCATCGGCCGCAACGTCGAGTTCGCGCTTAAGTCCGCTGACGTTATTCACAGTTTCTGGGTACCGAGCCTCGGCGGCAAGGTGGACATGATCCCGGGCCGTACGACACGGCTACGACTCGCGGCTGCGCGGCCCGGCGTCTATCGAGGCCAGTGTGCCGAATATTGCGGCGGGCCGCACGCGCTGATGGCTCTGCCGATTGTCGCGATGCCGGCGGCCGAGCACGCGATCTGGTTGACGCGCGAGGCAGCCCCGGCGCGGGAGCCGGCGAGCGAAACCGAACGGCGCGGGAAATCGATCTTTCTCGCCGCCGGCTGCGGTGGATGTCACGCTATCCGTGGCACTGAGGCGCACGCAACGATCGGGCCCGATCTCACGCGGATCGGGGCGCGACGCTCGGTTGCGCTCGACACTATGCCGCTAACGGCCGCCAATCTGGAGCGTTTCCTGCTCCATGGTCAGAGCGTCAAGCCCGGCAATACCATGCCGGAATTCCGTGTCCTCTCCCAAGCGGATCGTGAGGCACTCGTCACCTATCTGCTGAGCCTGCAGTAAGCCATGGCCAAGCGAGTCACCTATCCCAATCCACTGCCTCGCCCCAGGGGAGAACTCGACCAACTCCGCGCGGTGTGGGCGGTGCCGAAAAAGTGGCGCGTTCTCAGCGCCGTCAACAATACGGTGATCGGTCACTTCTATATTGGCACGGCCCTGCTGTTCTTCCTGCTGGCGGGCATATTGGCGCTGCTGATGCGCGCACAGCTCGCCGTGCCGAGCAATACGTTTCTGAGCCAGGAAACCTACAATCAGGTTTTCACCATGCATGGCACGGTGATGATGTTTCTGTTCGCCGTGCCCGCCGTCGAGGCCATGGGGGTCCTGCTGCTCCCGCAGATGCTGGCCGCGCGCGACCTGCCATTTCCCCGTCTCGGCGCTTTTGCATTCTGGGCGTATTTTGTCGGGGGGTTGGTTTTCTTTAGCACTCTTTTTTTCGATCTCGCGCCCTCGGGCGGCTGGTTCATGTATCCGCCACTGACTGGCGCACAATATTCACCCGGTGTCGGAGCGGATTTTTGGCTGCTTGGCATCGGCTTTATCGAGATATCCGCCATTGCCGGCGCGATCGAGATCATTGTTGGCGTGCTCCGAACGCGCGCACCCGGCATGTCGCTCGACAAGCTGCCGATGTTCGCGTGGACCATGTTGGTGTTCGCCGGAATGATCGTGTTTGCGTTTCCGGCGGTGATTCTTGCGACCATCATGCTGGAACTGGAGCGCGCCCTCGGCTGGCCGTTCTTTATTCCGGCCAAAGGCGGCGATGCGCTGCTGTGGCAGCACTTATTCTGGTTCTTCGGGCACCCGGAAGTTTACATCATCTTTCTTCCAGCCGCCGGCATGGTGTCGATGATCGTGCCCACCATGGCCCGCACCCCGCTTGTCGCTTACAACCTGATCGTCGTGGCGCTGATCGCGACCGGATTCTTCAGCTTCGGTCTGTGGGTGCACCACATGTTCACGACCGGTATCCCGCATCTGTCGCTCGGCTTTTTCTCGGCTGCCAGCATGGCGGTGTCGTTGCCGAGCGGAATCCAGGTATTCGCCTGGATCGCAACCATCGCCTCAGGGCGGCTGCAATGGACCACGCCATCGCTGTTCGTGCTTGGCTTTCTGTTTATCTTCACGCTGGGCGGTCTCACCGGGGTGATGGTGGCGATGGTGCCGTTCGATTGGCAGGCGCACGATAGCTACTTCGTGGTGGCGCATTTTCATTATGTGCTGGTTGGCGGCATGGTGTTTCCCTTATTCGCCGCCTTTTACTATTGGACGCCGGCATTCAGCCGGCGGGCCCTATCCGAGCGGCTCGGAAGGTGGACTTTCTGGCTGATGTTCATCGGATTCAATGTTGCATTTTTCCCGATGCATCTGGCCGGCCTGATGGGAATGCCGCGTCGCGTCTATACCTATCCCGCCGGACTTGGCCTGGACATATTCAACTTGATATCGACGATAGGAGCATTCACGCTCGCGGCGGGCATCCTCGTCTTCCTTATCGACGTCATGAGGAATTTTCGCCCTACCTTGTCGCAATCAGCCGGCAACGTCTGGAACGCCGCGACGCTGGAGTGGCTGAACAACGAGGCCTTCTCGGCGCGCAGCGTTCCCTACATCACGAGCCGCGACCCGTTATGGGACCAGCCCGGGCTAAAGGAGGACGTGGATGCTGGACGCTACTATCTCCCGGGCGCACTAACCGGCCGGCGTGAGACCATCATCACATCCCCGATCGAGGCGGCACCGCAATACCTGGCGCGTCTACCAGGTCCCGGCTGGACTCCCGTTCTCGCGGCGGTGTTCACAGCGGCATTCTTTCTATTGTTGACCGTCAAATTTGTGATGCTCGCGGCGATTTGCGCAGTGCTCGCGGTCATCATGATCCTCGCCTGGATGTGGGATAGCGATCCGGAGCCCGTTGCACCCGTCGACGTCGGCGGTGGAGCCCGGCTACCCACCTATGTTTCGGGGTCCTCATCGCATTCTTGGTGGGCAATGGTCATATTGCTTCTCGTCGCAGGTGCGCTCTATCTCTCCTACTTATTTTCCTATCTTTATCTTTGGACCGTGTCGCCCCAGGCCTGGCCTGCAGCCAACGGGCAAGCTATTCCCTCCCTGGCTTGGTCCGCGGTTTCCGGCATCCTTTTACTCTCCAGCAGCGCGATGATGTTTGTCGCAAGTCGCGTACTCGCACAGCGTCGTTTTACTGGGTGGTTATTCGTGCCGCTAATCCTTCTCGCCACGGGCGCAATGTTGACGTCGCTGGGCGTCGAGATCGTCGCGCACTGGGAGACTGGGCTTCGCGCCAATGGCAGCAGCTACGGTGCCATGGTTTATCTGGCTTCGTTCTTACAGCTGCAGCTTGTCTTGCCGCTCGTGATCATGATGGGTTTCGTTCTGGCACGCTGGCTGGCCGGCCGGTTGAATAGCCTACGGCGGGTCACTTTCGATAATCTCCATCTTTTTTGGCAATACTCTGTGGGCCAGGGCTTATTCGGGCTCTTGCTCGTGCATGGTTTTCCACGACTGGTTGGATAATGGCGAGGCCGACAGGCGCTAGGAATATCAGGACCAGATCAGTCGGCGCGTTGTGGCTCTATTTGAGTGGCCCAATCGTGTGGGCGGCGCATTTCTCTCTCTTGTATGGACTTGAGGCCGCCATCTGCTCCGGCCTTGGCAGGTCGTCTCTCGAGAGCCAATTTTGGCTCATTGCGTTGGGCTTGACTGCGGTGGCCCTGATCACCTTGCTTTGCTTCGTCGCTTGGCAGCTTGCGCTGAGACGACACGATCGCAATGCAATGAATAAAACCAATGGATCTCCATTCCTGCGTGATCTGTCGATCGCGCTTGTCGCCTTGGCAATGATCGGCGTGCTGTGGAGCACCTTGCCTGCCCTGTTAATCCCTGTCTGCACCACGGCCACAGGATGACGGGCGGAGCGCCGGTGTCGCAGTCAATCGCTGGATGCCAGCTCCGGTTTAAGCACCTGCGGCTTGGCTTTGACCAATTTCTCGTAATGCTGAAGATAGTCTTCGGCCATCCGTTTGGCTGTGAATTTTTGCTCAAAGCGGGCGCGGATCTTTCGGCGGTCAAGCTCGCCCAAACGCCGAATCGCCTCAAGGGCTTGCTCCTCCCCCTCCACGACAAATCCGGTCAGGCCGTCTTCCACAATTTCCGGTACTGAACCCGATCTGAATGCGATCACCGGCGTGCCGCAGGCCATCGCTTCGATCATCACCAGACCGAAAGGTTCCGGCCAATCGATCGGAAACAGCAGAGCCGCGGCATCGGCGAGAAACTCCTGTTTAGCTCCATCATCGACCTCACCGATAATCTTGACCCGATCGCCATCGATCTGCGGTTGAAGCTTTTCCTTGAAATAGCGTCCTTCGGCCCGTGGCATTTTCGCTGCGATGCGAAGCGGCATTCCCACCGCCCGTGCGATCTGAATGGCAACATCCGGCCCTTTGGCGGGCGTTAGCCGGCCGAGAAACGCGAGATAAGCTCCAGGTTCAAAGGACGGCCGCAGCGCATTGGCGGGAAGGCCGTGGTAGACCGTCCCGAGCCAGTTCGCTCCGGGCAGCGGCACACGTTGGTTATCAGATATCGAAACGAAGGGAGCTGCGGGAAAGCTGCGAACAAGGTTCGGAAAGCCTGGCAGATCCAAACGTCCGTGCGAGGTCGTAACAAACGGGACACCAAGCCTGCTAAGCAAAGGCAGATGCACCCAGTCGATATGAGCATGGATCACATCAAATTCGCCGGCATGTCTGGCCACCGCTTCCAGCAAGGCCGCCTGCGCTGCCATGGGGTCGGTGGCAGGCCGGCCAAGCCGAAGCGCCCGAGGCCAGGCCGGAATAAGTTTTGCGCGCGTGACGGAATTGCCACTGGCAAATAATGTTACCTCATGCCCAAGCTCGACCAGCTCATCAATGAGCCACGCCACCACACGCTCTGTACCCCCGTAAAGCTTGGGCGGAACGCTTTCTGCTAATGGCGCAACCTGTGCAATCCGCATGTATCGATTCGCTTGTCGGAGGCCAAAGACCGGCATCCGCTTTTGCTCTGCGAAGTTATTCCAGCAGCGGTTGCGGTTGCGATCACGCGCGACGACGGCGCCGCGATGCTCGGAGGAAACCTGAGTGCGTTGTTGAAAAAAAGCGACCTGTTTGCTGATCTCCTGATTTCAGTCCCCAGTAGAACGCTGAGCAGACGCAATGGTTGCATCTGCCGGAAGCAGACCGGCTGCGTGCAAAGGCAGTCCCGGTCGGAGCCCCAGGGCTGCCTGTTGCGGCGACGATAGCGGTGCCGGGAGCTGTGGGGCTACTCAGCCGGAGGTCGCGGGGATCGCCCGGTTGCCGCCGCCCGCTTGCGCCACCGGCTAAAATTTCCGCTATTCCTTTTCGGTAAGCAGCGCGGCATTGCCGCCCGCGGCGGCGGTGTTGACTGTCACAACCTGTTCGAGTGCAAAACGGCGTAGATAGTTCGGGCCGCCGGCCTTCGGCCCGGTTCCGGAAAGTCCGCCGCCTCCAAATGGCTGGGTGCCGACGACGGCGCCAATCATATTGCGATTGACGTAAACATTGCCGTGGGACAGCCGGGCCGTGATTTGCCCCACCATCGTGTCCACGCGGGTTTCTACGCCAAGGGTGAGAGCATAGCCATTCCCGGCAATATCATCGAGCAGCTCGCCAAGCTTGTCGGCGCGCCAGCGAACCACATGTAGCACCGGGCCGAATATTTCTTGCGTGAGCTCGCGCGCATTTGCGAGCTCGATGATTGCTGGCGGCACATAGGTGCCCGAGTCCGGCAAAGCCCTACTGGCATCCCAGCGAAAGCGCAGTGCGCCGCGCTCTTGCATCATTGCTAGCCAGTTATCGAGCTTGCTCTTCGCTTCCGCATCGATCACTGGTCCGACGTGAGTCGACACATCGCGTGGATCGCCAAGCTTTAGTTCCTGGACCGCGCCGATGATCATGTCGAGCATGCGTTCGGCCACCTCCTCTTGAAGACATAGGAGCCGCAAGGCCGAGCAGCGCTGGCCAGCCGAGCGGAATGCCGATGCGATTACATCATCGGTCACCTGTTCCGGCAGCGCGGTGGCATCGACGATCATGGCGTTGATTCCGCCGGTTTCTGCAATTAACGGCACGATCGGGCCAGGCTTTTCGCTTAGCGTGCGATTGATGCTCCGACCCACCTCGGTCGAGCCGGTAAATACGACGCCGCCAACGCGCGGATCGCTTACCAACATGGATCCGATTGCACCGTCGCCGGGGACGAGATGCAGCGCGCTTGCCGGAATCCCGCCGGCATGCAGCAAACGGACGACCTCCGCAGCAATCAATGGCGTTTGCTCAGCCGGCTTCGCGATGACCACATTTCCGGCTACGAGCGCAGCCGCGATCTGCCCGGTAAAGATCGCCAGCGGAAAATTCCAGGGGCTGATGCAGATAAAAATGCCGCGTCCGCGATAACGCAGTTCGTTGCTCTCGCCCGTCGGACCAGGCATCGATTCCGGAACCAGCGAATGCCGCGCCTGCATGGCGTAGTAACGGCAGAAATCCGCCGCTTCACGTACCTCCGACACGCAGTCATCAAGCGTCTTGCCACCCTCAGTCTGCAATAACGCGATCAGGCGTGCGCGGTGGAGTTCCAGAAGATCAGCCGCGCGGTCGAGGGCGGCAGCGCGTGATTCGATCGAAGTCGCGTTCCAGTTCGGAAACCCGGCCCCGGCCGCGGCCATCGCCGAGCGCACGCTTGCTTCGTCCGCTTCCGCGACGGTTCCGATGATGACACTGTCGATGGGCGAGCGAACCGGCCGTTGACTGGCCGTCCCTCACGACGCCATCGATCAGCGGACCGGCTTCGGCTTTGGCCCCCGCCGAACGCTGCAGCTCCGCGAGGAGCCCCTCGACGCTCGCGCGGTGACCGAACTCGATGCCTTCGGAGTTGCGGCGGCCGGGCCGATAGAGATCGCGAGGCAATGGAATTCTGGGATGGCGCGCATTCGTCGGAACACCGATTAGGCTCTGCGGCCGCCGGAGCAGGGATGCAACCGGCACTGCAGGATCGAGCACATTCGAGACGAAAGACGAATTCGCGCTATTTTCGAGCAGCCGCCGCACCAGGTAAGGAAGGAGGTCACGATGCCCGCCGACCGGTGCGTAGACACGGCATGCAACGTCAGAAAACTCTTCGCGAAGCGCCCCATAGAGCACTTCGCCCATTCCGTGCAGGCGTTGAAACTCATATCCGGCTATGCCGCCTGCATCCTCGATGATACCCGCCGCGGTCAGCGCATTGTGTGTGGCGAATTGCGGATAAATCCGGGCCCGCGCTGCAAGAAGCTTGCGTGTGCAGGCGAGATAGCAAAGATCCGTCATCGGCTTGCGGGTGAATACCGGGTAGTCCGCAAGTCCCCGCTCCTGCGCGCGCTTGATCTCAGTATCCCAATAGGCGCCTTTGACCAGCCGGATCATCAGCCGCCGGTTCAGTGAACTGGCCACTTCCGCGATCCAATCGATCACCTGCGGCGCGCGCTTCTGATAGGCCTGCACCGCCAAGCCGAAGCCGTCCCAGCCGGCAAGTGATGCATCCGAAAAGCCGGCCGCGATTATGTCGAGCGACAATTCCAGGCGATCCGCTTCCTCGGCGTCAACCGTGAAGTTTAGGTCGAACTTCTTTGCCTTGCGCGCAAGTTCAAGCACCTTGGGCACCAGCTCCTTCAGCACGCGCTCGCGCGAGACCGCCTCATAACGGGGATGCAGGGCCGAAAGCTTAACCGAAATCCCGGGACGCGCCGGCAGCGCACGGGTTCCGGCGCTCCGGCCGATCGCGCTGATCGCGGCGGCATAGGATTCGAAATAGCGCTCGGCGTCCGCGGAGGTGCGCGCTGCTTCGCCCAGCATGTCGAAAGAATAAAGCAATTCCGGGTGCGACCGCGCACGCTCGATCGCCTCTTCGATCGTCTGCGCCAGGACGAAATGCGAGCCCAGCAATCGCAGCGCTTGCCGAATTGCCGCGCGAACAGCGGGCGCGCCGAGCCGTTTCACCAGGCTACTAATGATGTTGTCCGGCGTTTCGCCGGGCTGAACGATACGTGCAGTGAGTCCCAGGCTCCACGCCGAGGCCGAAGCCAGCAGTGCGGTCGATTTTCGCTCGTGGCGCAGCCAATCGCCTGCTGCAAGCTTGTCCTCAATGAGACGATCGGCCGTGGTCGCATCGGGAATGCGCAGGAGCGCTTCGGCAAGCGCCATCAAGGCCAGGCTCTCTTTTGTCGAAAGCGAATAGACGTGGAGGAGGTCATCGATACCTCCGAGACCGCCGGAACGCGCCCGGACCGCCTCGATCAGTCGAGTCGCCCGGGCGTCAATGCGCTCTTCCGCCGCCGCGGCGCGCGGCGCTCCCTTAGCGAATTCCGCCGCAAGCTCCTCGTCAGGAGGTGCATAGTCTGCGTGGAACGGTGCGATAGCGCCCGCGTCATGTTGATCGCGATCAAGAACCGTTGTCATCAGGAGCTCCACACCGCCCCTGCGCTCACGGAGCGCTTTACCATCCGCCGCGTTTACCGCTTTTTGTCCGGTCGATTCCGATCGGAGTTCCGTTGCTCACGCTTGGAGAAAATATCGTCACTTGCGGGTCTGTCTGCCGCACATGGCTATACTCTTAGTCCTTTTGCCTTCATCGCCTCCTTTATCTCATCCAAAATCGCCGGATCGTCGATAGTGGGCGGCATAATCCATTCCTCATTATCGGCGATCTTCTTGATCGTGCCACGAAGAATTTTTCCAGAGCGCGTCTTAGGCAGCCGCGCTACCGTAATCGCCAACTTGAATGCCGCTACCGTGCCGATCTTCTCGCGCACAAGCCCCACGACTTCTTTCTCGATCTCGCCCGGCGGCCGGTCGACGCCGGCCTTGAGCACGACGAAGCCGCACGGCACTTCGCCCTTGATATCGTCCTTGATGCCCAGCACCGCGCATTCCGCCACGTCCTGGTGGGAAGCGAGCACCTCCTCCATGCCGCCGGTGGAGAGCCGATGGCCGGCAACGTTTATGATATCGTCGGTGCGGCTCATCACGTAGACGTAGCCGTCGTCATCCAGGTAACCTGCGTCGGCAGTCTTGTAGTAGCCGGGGAACTCACTCAGGTAACTTTCCCTGAAGCGCTCATCCTGCTGCCAAAGCGTCGGAAAGCATCCTGGCGGCAACGGTAACTTAACGACGATCGACCCGATCTTGTCGGCTGGCATCTTCTGGCATTGCTCGTCTACGACGTCGATCGCGTAGCCTGGCATCGGTACACAGGCCGAGCCGTGTTTCACCGGCAGCTGTCCGAGCCCGACCGGATTGCCGGCGATACACCAGCCCGTTTCGGTTTGCCACCAATGGTCTATTACCGGAACCTTTAACATCCGCTCCGCCCATTTCAGCGTATCGGGGTCGGCGCGCTCACCGGCAAGAAACAAAGCGCGGAATTTCGACATGTCGTATTTGCCGATCTGCAGTCCTTTTGGGTCCTCTTTCTTGATAGCCCGGAACGCTGTCGGGGCGGTGAACAGGGCAACGCAGCCATGCTCGGAGATCACACGCCAGAACGCGCCGGCGTCGGGCGTGCCGACCGGCTTACCCTCGTACAAGATAGTGGTGCAGCCGTGAAACAGCGGGGCATAGACGATATAGCTATGGCCGACGACCCAGCCGACGTCGGAGCCTGACCACCAGACTTCGCCGGGCTCGATGCCGTAAAGATATTGCATCGACCATTTGAGCGCGACCAGATGGCCGCCATTATCCCGCACCACGCCCTTGGGAATGCCGGTCGTACCCGAGGTATAGAGAATATAGAGCGGATCGGTGGCCGCTACGGGCACGCAATCGGCGGACTGTTTGGCAGCCAGGGCAGCGCTCCGCAGTTTGGCCCAATCGTGGTCGCGGCCCTCGGTTAGCGACGCTTGCTCCTGCGGTCGCTGTAAAATCAAGCAGGCCTGCGGCTTGGATCGGGAGAGCGCAATCGCCTCATCGAGCAAGGGCTTGTATTTCACGATGCGGCCGGGCTCGAGTTCCGCAGCTTGCCGATAGAACGAGCTTGGGCCTGGCGTCGTCTATGCGGGTCGCGAGCTCCTTGGCCGCGAAGCCGCCGAACACCACCGAGTGGATGGCACCGATGCGCGCACAGGCCAGCATGCCCATGACCGCTTCCGGCACCGCGGGCATATAGAGGACGACACGATCGCCTTTGCTGACACCGAAGTTTTGCAGGATCGCAGCGAGCGTCTTCACCTCCGCGAGCAATTGCTCATAAGTGAAGACAGTCTTGGCGCCGGTCATCGGCGAATCGTAAATCAACGCCGCCTGCTTCCCCCGCCCCCGCAGCACATGACGATCAAGCGCGTTGAAGCAGGTATTGCAAGACGCACCCACGAACCAGCGACCGTAAACGCCAGCCGACGGATCGAAGATTTTCTTCGCCGGCTCATACCAATCGATGTCGGTCGCGGCTTCGCCCCAGAACCCTTCCGGATCGCGGCTCGCGCGTGCATAGACTTCGTGGTAGCGGCTGCTGCGGGCGTCCATATGACTACTCCGCTTTCGTAGATTGACTTCGAAACTTGAGCGGCACGGCACCGCTCCAGAATAGCTGCAAGCCAGCAGAAAACTCTATCGCGAGTGCCCCTACCCCCGCAATGGACGCGATTCCACCACGAGAAGGAGAACACGAAGGCCCTATTCCTGAGGGCTAATTCAGGTTTTCGTTTCCGGCAGCACAGAGGCGACAATGGAAGCATCGAGCGCTTCGTAATCCTGATAGCCAATGGTGCTGTAAAGTTCGGCCCGGGTTTGCATCTCGTCCAGCAGTTTATGTGTTCCGCCATCTCGCCGAATGGCGGCAAACAATCGGCTTTGCGCCTTGTTGGCGACGCGAAGCGAGCTCACGGGCCAGATGACCATTTTGTACCCCATCTGCTCGAATTCGGCCGAGGTGAAAAACGGTGTGCGGCCAAACTCGGTCATGTTCGCGAGCAGCGGCACGTTTGGCAGCCGCCGTGCAAACTCGCGGAACATGTCAGCGCTGGTCAAGGCCTCCGGGAAGATCGCGTCGGCACCCGCTTGCAGGTAGGCCTTTGCCCGCGCGACGGCGCCATCCATTCCTTCGGAGGCCGCGGCATCGGTGCGGGCTATGATGTAAAGATGCCGCCGCGCGCGCGCAGCGGCTGCGATCTTGGCCGCCATATCGCGGGGGTCGGCAAGTTTCTTATCATTCAGATGGCCGCATTTCTTGGGAAGAAGCTGATCTTCTATGTGCGCTGCCGCCGCGCCATTATCTTCAAAAGCCCGCACCATATGCATGACGTTGAGGGCCTCGCCATAGCCCGTATCTCCGTCCACCAAAACAGGCAGGCCGCTTGCACGGCTGACTTGACGAATAAAAAAACTCACTTCATCGACCGTAATCACGCCGAGATCGGGCAAGCCCATGCTGGCGCTGATCGCCGCGCCCGAAAGATAAAGCGCTTCGAATCCGGCAGCCTTTGCCTGAAGCGCGGCCATCCCGTTGTGGCTGCCTGGAATTTCCACAATACCAGGCCGACTGATCAGGGCGCGAAAGCGTTCCCCCGCCGGTACGGAAGGCAGTTCGGAGGCAGACAGATAACTCATTGTCGTGGCATCGCGCTAATTTGGATGGACATCAGTTATCGGTCCTTAAGCGGCACGAAACGACGGTTTTCCGGGCCAGTATAGTTTGCCGCCGGGCGGATGATCTTGTTGTCAATTCGCTGCTCAATGATGTGCGCAGACCAGCCCGAGGTTCGCGCGATGACAAACAAGGGCGTAAACATTGAGGTCGGCACGCCCATCGAATGGTACGACACGGCGCTGAACCAATCCAGGTTAGCAAACATGTTTTTGGCATCGTCCATCACGCTTTCGATACGATCAGCGATGCGGAACAACATGTCGGCATTCGCCTCTTTTGAAAGCCGACGCGCGACTTCCTTGATTATCTTGTTGCGAGGATCGGCAACGGTATAGACAGGATGGCCAAATCCGATCACCAACTCCTTCGCTGCTAACCGGCGACGGATATCGGCTTCTGCCTCATCAATATCCGTGTAACGGCTCAGAACTTCAAAGGCGATCTCATTGGCGCCGCCATGCTTTGGTCCCCGCAATGCACCGATCGCCCCGGTAATCGCTGAATAGATGTCGGCACCCGTGCCGGCGATCGAGCGGGCGGTGAAAGTGGAGGCGTTGAATTCGTGCTCGGCATACAAGATCAGCGACGTATGCATGGCGCGCACCCAACTTTCACAAGGCGGCTCGCCATGCAGAAGGTGGAGAAAATGAGCGCCGATGCTATCGTCGTCGGTTTCCACCTCGATGACGCGTCCGTTATGAGCGTAATGATACCAATAGAGCAGCATGGAGCCGAGCGAAGCCATGAGCCTATCGGCGATGTCTCGAGCTCCGGCGTGATTTTGGTCGGAAGCCTCCGGGGACACGCATCCCAAAATCGAAACCCCCGTCCGCATAACATCCATTGGATGCGCCGATGCCGGAATGAGCTCAAGCGCCCGTTGTAGCACGGTCGGCAGGCCGCGCAGTGTCTTGAGTTTGGCTTTGTAGGCGATGAGCTGCGCTTGCGTCGGCAGGTTGCCGTGAACGAGCAGGTGCGCAACTTCCTCAAACTCGCATTGTTCGGCGAGGTCAAAAATATCGTATCCACGATAATGCAGGTCGTTTCCGCTATGCCCAACGGTACACAGGGCTGTGCTGCCTGCCACTATGCCGGACAACGCGACGGATTTTTTTTGAGTGGGCTGTATAATCTTGTTCATCGTCTCTCCCTCTTGGGAATTCCCGCGTGATCGCGCCCGTTGCCTTTATTGATCGAAAATCCCGCGTGAGGCGACCTGCCCTAAGCGAACCGGATCGACTGCGAAAGTAAGACCAATAAGTTCGTCAGCCGTCAATTTTGGTAATTTCGTCACTAGGCTGAGGAAACGGTCTTGCTCTGAGCGCGTGACAATGCCGTCGGCAAGTTCGCGGAACTTCGAAATATAGTTTTCGCGTCTAAACGGTTTTGCCCCCAGGGGATGCGCGTCGGCGAACGCGATCTCGTCCTCCAGCACGCTGCCATCCTCAAAGGTAACGACAACGCGACCGCCAAATGCCATCTGGCTGGGATCCCGGCTGTGATAGCGCCTCGTCCATTCCGGATCCTCCACCGTGCGGATCTTGTGCCATAACGCGATCGTATCCGGGCGCGCTGCGCGCTCTGGCGCATATGACCGCTCATGGTGCCAGCCGCGGTCTTGGAGCGCTACCGCGAAAATATACATGATGGAGTGGTCGAGCGTTTCCCGACTGGCACTCGGATCCATTTTTTGCGGATCGTTGGCGCCGGTCCCGATGACAAAGTGTGTGTGGTGGCTGGTAAGGATCGTGATATCGCGTATCCGGTCCATATTCTCGATAGCAGGCGCCATTCGGCGGGCAAGATCAATCAGCGCCTGGCTTTGATATTCCGCGGAATGCTCTTTGGTATAGGTCTGGAGAATTGCCCGCTTGGGTTCACCCGGATCAGGTAACGGGACCTCATATTCCGCGTTCGGACCTTCAAGCATCCACGCAATAAGACCATCCTCGCCCTCATAGATAGGCGAAGGCGATCCTTCCCCTCGCATCGCGCGATCGATCGATTCAATAGCCATTTTACCGGCAAAGGCCGGTGCATATGCCTTCCAGCTCGAAATAGCGCCCTTGCGTGACTGGCGTGTCGTCGTCGTGACATGCAGCGCTTGTTGCACGGCCTGATAGGTGGTTTCGATGGAGAGGCCGAGAGCTGCCCCGATACCGGCCGCTGCAGATGGGCCGAGATGCGCAATATGATCAATCTTATGCTCGTGCAGGCAAATGCCCGTTACGAGATCGACCTGAATTTCGTAAGCGGCCGCGATCCCGCGGACCAGATCGGTGCCGGAGCGGCCGCAATGCTGCACCGTTGCGAGAAGCGGCGGGATGTTATCCGCGGGGTGCGAATAGTCCGCCGCCAGAAACGTGTCGTGAAAATCCAGTTCGCGAACCGCCACGCCATTCGCCCAGGCGGCCCATTCCGGAGACACACGGTGGTGCTGCGGCAGACCGAACACCGTCGCCCCAGGTTTGAGAACATGGGCGACAGCCTGAGCGCGCGCCGCAGCCGCCGGGGCGCGAGCAAGCGAGGCAGCGGCAACGGCCGCATTGTCGATGATACGATTGCCGATCATTTCCACGACGTCGGATTCGATCGGGACGGGATCGCACGCGGCCGCTGCGATTTTCCAGGCGAGCTGTTCTTCGCGCGGCAGACCTTCGATTGACTTGTAAGTCCTGACTTTGTGCACCTTCATCCCAACACATCCTTGCAGCCGACTTCCGTATCAGATAGGCGCTGCGGCGCATACAGTGCGCCACGCAAGCTGAGATCGTAAACTATACGGAGGGCTAAGGGGCTATGCTGGGAAGCGCACGGCCGGATGGCTGGAGTGGTGGATGAGCGGTTATGACGTCATCGTAATCGGAGCCGGTCACAATGGTCTGACCTGCGCTGCCTATCTTGCCCGCGCGGGTCTGAAGGTCCGCGTGCTGGAGCGTCGACAGGTGGTGGGAGGAGCCGCCGTCACGGAGGAGTTCTATCCAGGCTTCCGGAATTCAGTAGCCGCGTACACCGTTGGCTTGCTGTGTCCGGAGGTTATTCGCGATCTCAGGCTCCACGAATACGGATTGCGTATCGTTGAACGCCGCGCACTGAATTTCCTGCCCAGCCCGAACGGAAGCTATCTCCTTACCCGAGCGGGACAGATCCGGGAGGGCATCGCCCGGATCTCGCCGGCCGATGCGGCAAGCTATCCGGCGTATGAAGCTCAGGTCACACGGGTAGGAGATTTTGTACGGTCGCTTCTGCTGCGAACGCCACCGAACGTGACGCTTTTTGAAAACAGAGCCCGCCTCCCCGAGCTGCTCAAATTGCTCCGCATGGGCAGGGAACTTCGCTCTTTTGATAAGGAGGGTTTGATTGCCTTCCATGAATTAATGACCAAGTCCGCCGGGGATTACCTCAACCGCTGGTTTGAGTCCGACCTCGTCAAAGCTTTGTTTGGTTTTGACGCCGTGGTCGGAAATTACGCCAGCCCTTACACACCCGGATCAGCCTATGTGCTGTTGCACCACACGATAGGAGGCGTGAACGGTCGCCGGGGAGTTTGGGGTCATGCCATCGGCGGAATGGGAGCTATCACGCAAGCAATGGCAAAGGCAGCCATGGCAGCGGGGGCGGAGATCAGCATTGACTCTCCTGTGAACGAAGTTGTGGTCGAACGGGATCGGGTCGCGGGTGTGGTTCTCGCGGACGGGACTACCGTGCGGGCGGCATCCGTCGCATCCAACGTCACACCCAAGCTGCTCTATGGCAAGCTCGTCCCCGCAGGAATTCTGAAGCCAGACTTTATGGCGAGGATAGACGCCTATCGCTGCCACTCCGCGACGTTTCGAATGAACCTCGCACTGTCGGAGTTGCCGAGCTTTTCAGCTTTACCCGGGCGCGCGGCGGACGATCATCACACGTCCGGCATTATCCTCGCGCCAAGTCTCGGATACATGGACCGCGCTTATTGCGAGGCAAGGCTGCATGGATGGAGCCGCGAGCCAATAATCGAAATGCTTATCCCATCTACCATCGATGACAGCCTGGTTGCATCCGAAGGCCACGTCGCAAGTCTGTTCTGCCAGCACACCGCTTACGATCTTCCGCATGGAAGACCCTGGAGTGAGTGCCGCGAAGAAGTCGCGGACCTAATGATTGCGACTGTGGATCAGTACGCGCCAGGCTTTTCGTCAAGCGTTGTGGCCCGCCAGATATTCAGTCCCGTCGATTTGGAAGAAACGTTCGGGTTGACGGGCGGTGATATTTTCCACGGGGCCTTGGGACTTGATCAGCTATTTTCAGCCCGGCCGCTGCTGGGCTATGCGGATTACCGCGGGCCTATCCATGGCTTATATCACTGCGGTTCGGGAGCTCATCCAGGCGGAGGTGTCAGCGGGGCGCCTGGGTTTAACGCTGCCCGGGAAATTATTCGCGATTTCAGCCGCCGCGCCGCTCCCTGGAGAAAGTGATATATCGCGTCGGGCTGGGGCGGGCTGGGGCGGGCTGGAATGCCTGCGTTCCGCATCGCTGATATTTGTTTGGCCTCCAACAGCATTCCCGGCAGCTGCCGGGCCGGGTCGCTGTTGCTTGATAGGAGGATTACCGCCGTTGGCCTGGTGCGAGCCAGCCTGCCTCACGCATGATGCCAACCCAACCGGAATGGTCTCTCTGCTTTTTGCGATGGGTCTTTTGACGCTCGGTGCCGTGCGCGCGTGCGCGCGCTCGGCCGTTGTGAGTGGCAACCGGCGCAGAGTTCCCTTGCTTGACCTCCGGAGGCTTTTCAACATTGACGGCGGGAGTTGTGGCTTCTGCAGCCGAAGGCTCGGCTTTTTCAGGCGGACGCTTCGCTTCTTTTTGCAGAGGCTCTGATTCTTCTGGCAGAGGCTTTGCTTCAAGCTGAGGCTTTGCTTCAGGCAGAGGCTTTGCTTCTTCAGGCAGGGGTTTTGCTTCTTCAGTTACCAACGGCTCCGGTGCCGCGTTCTTGTCGAAGGCCCGCGGAGGGCTTGGCTTAATCTCAGTCGGCTCCGAATGGCCCGCACCAGGCAAGTCATCGGAGCGCGTTGCCGATGCCTCCCGTTCACTTACAGTCGGAGTTGTAGCTTCTTCAGGCGGAGGCTTGGCTTTTTCAGGCGGACGCTTCGCTTCTTTTTGCAGAGGCTTTGCTTCTTCAGGCAGAGGCTTTGCTTCTTCAGGCAGAGGCTTTGCTTCTTCGGGCAGAGGCTTTGCTTCTTCAGGCAGGCGTTTTGCCTCTTCAGTTACCAACGGCTCCGGTGCCGCGTTCTTGTCAAAGGCCCGCGGAAGGCTTGGCTTAATCGCAGCCGGCTCCGAATGGCCCGCACCAGGCAAGTCATCGGAGCGCGCTGCCGATGCCTCTCGTTCACTCTCAGGCGCGGTTCCTATAGTGGTCTCGTCCGACCGTGCAGTCGAATTTGACGGCTCCATCGCTTCCGGTGTCGAAACCCTGCGCCAGTCCGCTCCAGCCGACCCGTTGTGAACGGGATCAGCGTCAGTTTTCGAGACTTCGCGTAAATCTGGTACGGGCGCAAATGCCACCCAAATCAAGGGCAGCATCACGGCGACACTTAATCCCACAACCAATAACAGTCGCGGCAGCATCGCTACTCCGTCGATCCTCAAAGATGGTTAAGGCGATAGCAGGACTAGAATTGGCGCTATCCGCATTGCCGTCTTATGCACTGACTCTTTATGCGCTGACTCTATGGTGGCAAGGCAAATCCGGCAATGACATGGGCCCCCGGGCAATTTCGCTAACCTTTACCGGGAGTTCGGCACCGGCGGCCCCCTTCCCAGCCGGCATGCGGCGAAACAGAATTGCCTAAGCCCCTTTTTTCGGCTTCACCGCAGGGGGAGTGTCGCAACTACCGCGTGTTGGCCGGCTGGCTGGTGGTGCCCGAACCAAGGGGCCCTGGCACCAGCCATAGAAACAGAAGCAGCGAAAATTTAAATCAAGTAATCTCTTTTGATTTCATAATTTAATAATCCCCACTCTTAAACGTTCTTTATATTTCCAGCGCCAGCTTGTCTTATCACCCTGAAGCGGCTGGAGACAGCAATGTCGGGCAGGATGGAATCGTTCCTCCGGGAACTGTACAGCAGACTGGAAAGACTGCGCACAACTGAGCGCGGCAATATTGCAATTATTTTTGCGCTCGCGCTTGTCCCACTAATGACGGGGCTGGGCGCCGCGGTTGACTATTCACGCGCAAATGCAACCAAAGAGGCGGTGCAATCGGCTCTCGATAGCGCGCTGCTCGCGGGGGCCAAAGACGGTAGTTCGACCTGGACCTCTATTGCGTCAAGTGTTTTCACCAGCAATCTTGCCGCAAGACAGTTTTCGATTCCAACGCCCGCCTTTACAAAGATCGAAAGTACCTTCTACGCCGGCAGTGTGACTGCATCTGTACCCACTGCCTTGCTTGGCATCATTGGCGTTAATTCGTTGGGTGTGACTGCTCATGGGCGGGCAACGGCAGCTGAAGCGGATAATTCCTGCATTCTAACGCTCGATAAGGGACAGTCGAAGTCGCATGTCTCACTTTCACTCAACGGCGCGCCCGTTGTTAACCTGTCCGGCTGCTCGATCAGATCGAACACGAGCATAGACTGCAATGGCCACGATGGTAACCTGACAAAATCGTATGGGTACGGCTCGGTGGCGGGCTGCAGTCGGCCGACCTCCGGTGCACCACCCGTGCCCGATACCTTCGCAGATTTGGCAAAAAACATCAGCACCGAATGTGGCGTGGCAAGGCCTGGCGTGACCTGGACTCCAGGCTCGCTCCCGATCGGAGCGGGCATAAAAACCGTCAATAAAACCGGCTATATCGAATATCACATTTGCGGCAATCTAACATTGTCCGGATCCGGTTATCTCACAGGCAGCACGCCAGCTACAGACGTCGTCATCATCGTTGAGAACGGCAGCCTCATCGTTGAGGACAAGGCATCTATCAGTACCGCACGGACGGCAATCGTCCTGACAGGCGACAATAATTGGCCGGCGACACTTCAATTTCCGAACGGCGCAGGCAAAAAGGCCACGCTGACTTTGTCTCCACCAACCACCGCAGGTAACCCTTGGCAGGCGGTGTCGCTCTATTTGGATCCAAAATTGACCAGAGACGTGAACAATAAATGGGGTCCGGGAGCCGCACTCAATGCCGATGGGCTCGTCTATCTCGGAAATTCCAATGTTGTCACTGATGGGAACACCGCAAGTGCCAACTCGAGATGCACCAAGTTCGTGATGAACAACTTTGTCACCAACGGCTCGGTAAGGCTCGATTTTACACAGCAGAATTGTGCCGGCTTGGGCCTGAAGCAGTGGGACGGCATCGTCGTTCATCTGGTCAGGTAACAGAGCAGCTGGGCGGTCGAGGCCGCTGCAGCGGGCGGCGTGCAACACAGGCCGCCGCATCCGTTCCATAAAGGGCGCCGCTCAGCTTGTCAGGCGGCGCGGATGCCGAGCTTCATTCTGCCGATACCTTCGATCTCGGCGATCATCGTCATCGCCGGCCACCAGCTTTTGCTGATGCTCGGGCGAGTCGGGGGTTCCGCATGAGATCAGATCGCCGGGCTCCAGCGTGCCGACGCGCGACAGAAAGCTCACCAGCTCATACACGCCATTGATCATGGTTTCGTTGGTCGCGCTCTGGCGCAGCTCACCGTTCACCCACAGGTTCATTTTCGTCCGAGCCCAATCCGGGATTTCATCACGCGTGGTGATGCCCGGCCCAAACGGCGCGAAGGTATCGTAGCCCTTGCGGATGCAGCGCATCGACTTGCCCGATTGCTTCGGGCCGTAATTGCGCGCGGTGACATCGAGCAGGATGGAGTAGCCAAAAATCGCCGACGGCGCCTGCTCGACGGCGAGTCCCTCGGCACGCTTGCCGATGACGATGCAGAGTTCGACCTCCGGAAACACGCCTCCGGCGCCTTCGGGGATAACGATGCTGTCGCCGGGTCCGATGATGGCGGACGGTGGCTTCAGGAAGATGGAGTGTAGGAGCTCTTCCTTCGACAAGGTCGTCGCCTCGCCCCGGCTGCTTTTGCCGTCCGGGTCCTTCGCATTGACGCCGCGATAAAAGTTGCCGGCCGCGGCCCAGATTTTCGATGGCCTCGGGACGGGCGGCGACAGCGTCTCGGGCAATTCCATCGGATCGCCGGAGAACGTCAGCCCGGACGGGTTCTCGATCACGTCGATCATCGACTTCCGGTTATTGACGATGCGATAGCCGTCTTTTGTCCCGGCAACCACTTGCCCCGTGCTCAAGGTCGCGAATTTCACTGTCAGTTCTCCCTTCGAAATTTTATACGGCTGCGTTCTTGTCCGATCCGGCGTGCTCGCCCGGCGCGCGAATGTGGGACCCGACCCCTGCCGCGGCACCGGACACGACGACACAGCGGTCTACCGGCAGCTCGACATGGACCTCATCCCCCGCAGCGAACACGAACCGCGGGTGCTGCCGGCTCATCAGGATCTCACCGCGGATTTCGATTTCCAGCTCGACGTTCTCACCGAGAAAGATGGGGCGGCGCACGCGCCCGAGAAACACGTTGCCGCGTCCAGCGGGTGGCGCCTCGGTCGAGATCTGCAAATCCTCGGGCCGGATGACGATGGAATCGCTCGCGCCGATCTGCCGGTTGCTTTCGGCATTCACCAATACCGGTCCGATGCTGGTCTCGACCGAGACGATCCCCGTCCCGGCCTGCGCCGGTGGCCGCACGACCGAAAGCAGGTTTGTCCGCCCGACGAAGGTGGCAACGAATGTGGTGGCGGGACGCGAGTAGATTTCGCGCGGAGCGCCCTGTTGAACCAAGATACCGGAATCCATCACGGCGATGACGTCCGACATGCTGAATGCTTCCGCCTGGTCGTGCGTCACATAGAGCGTCGTCACGCCCGTCCGGAGCTGCATCGCCCGCAGCTCGCTTCGCATATGGTCGCGCAAGCCGGCGTCTAGATTGGACAAGGGCTCATCGAGCAACAGCACTTCGGGACGCGTGATCAGCGCCCGCGCGAGCGCCAGCCGCTGCTGCTGACCACCGGACAGCTTCGTGGCGATACGGCCGCCGTACTGGTCCAGTCGAACCATGTCGAGCGCCTCCTCGACCCGATCGGCGATCTGCTTGCGGGAAAGCTTGTGGCGACGTTGATTGGCGTGGAGCGGGAAGGCCACGTTCTGCGCCACGGTCATGTGCGGCCAGATCGCGTAGCTCTGGAACACCATGCCGAAGTCGCGTTCCGACGCCGCGACGAACTGGCGCGTTTCGGAATCGGCGAGCACCCGGCCGCCCACGGCGATGTGGCCCCGATCGGCTCTTTCCAGACCTGCGATACACCGCAGGGTCGTGCTCTTTCCGCAGCCCGACGGGCCGAGCAACGTAAAGAACTGGCCCGGTTCGATCGCGAAGGAGACGTCCTTGATCACCTGGACGGCTTCCTGACGCGATACGAACGCCTTTTCGAGGTTCCTGACTGTCAGTTGTCCGGGACGGGCCGGCCCTGCCGATCCGTCCTGGTCCTTAAGCGGGAGATCGGTCATTTCTTCGCGACCGGGAACTTCCACGACTCGAAGATCCGCTTCTGCATCGGCTCGATTTCGTCGACATCGTCCCAGCCGATGAAGGCGATCTTCTTGCCCTCAACCAGCTTGTTGGGCAGCGAGCCGGCTTTGAAAACCGAGGCCTTGATCGGGCCTTCGCGGTCGAAGATCTCCTGAGCCTTGTCGCTCGCGGCAAATTCGATGAACAACGCCGCACTTGCCGGCATGGTCGACTTTTCGTTGATCCCCCAGATGTTGTTGAGCCGAACCGGCACGGGTTCGAGCAATACCGCATGCACATGCGGCGCCTTGCGCTGCTCCCGGACCCGGATGACCGAATGGTAGTGGTTGAGCGAGCCAGCGGCGTATTCGCCCGCCGCCATGGCAGTGATCGACCGCGTCGCGCCGGTCGTCCACACCGGTTTCTGCTCGGCAAGCTTTGTCGTGTAGTCGATGACCTTGTCCTTACCCCACACGACGAACGAGCGCGGCGAGGCCTGATGCCTGCGAGACGTCGACCCAGATCTGACCATTCTTCAGCCTGGGATCGAGCAGGTCCTCGTAGGATTTGATTTCGAAACCAGCCGGCAGAAGCTTCGAGTTGTATGACACCCCGGCCAGCGCACTGCCGAGAGCGACCGCATTCGGCTGTTTCGGATTGATCATCTTGACCGGCAGGTCGATGACTTTTTTCTCAGCCATGCCGAGGATGTTCATCTTGTAGAGGTGCGGGTAGTAGTTATCGAGGCCCAGCTCCTCCTCCATGTGCAAGATATCGCTTTTGTTGGTTCCGGCCTTGATCTCCAGGAGTATCCGGGAGTTCGGACTGGCCCACATCCTGCCCCACGGCCTTGATGCCGTAGGTCGCGGTGAAGAGTTTGACGATCTCGTCAATGCCGGGCTGCGTCAGGGCGATCGTCAGCTGGAGGGTTCCGGTTTCCGCCTTGGCCGCCTTTACGAGCTCGTCGTGGCTGGCGTAGCTGAGGAAGCCGGCCGCATTCTTCTCCGCGCCGTAGCTTGCCGCGGGCGCCAACAGCGCCGTGCTACAGGCCGCGACGAGTAGGCATTTCAACGCATTCATATCAACCTCCCTGAGGTATTGTTACGCCTTGTTGCATGCGGGCTAATCAGTGCCAGAGTAGCCCCGCGCGATCATCTGTCTGGCTAGAATGGTGATCACGGCTAGCCCGACAACGAGCACCACCCCAAGTGTCGCCGCCATCGAGAAGTCCGCCTGACGCTCCCAATAGTCGTAGAGCGTGACGGAGATCAACTCGTTTTGGGGCGTCGACAAGAGCAGCGATACGTTCAGGTTGCGAAAGGTATTCGCCGCCACGAATATCCATCCGGCGACGAATGTCGGCAGAAGCAATGGAAACAGGATGCGTGCGAGCACGCGTGCTTTCCTCGCGCCGCTGACATAAGCGGCTTCCTCCAGCGCAGCGTCGATCTGGGTCATCGCCGCGTTCGAGGTTCGGCTCGCGAAAGCGATGAACCGCGTCACCAGCGCCAGCGAGAGCACGACGAAACCGCCGTAAAGGCCCGTCCAGTGCATCGCCGGCGACAGGTAAAACATGATCATGGCGACGGCCACGACCACTGCCGGAATGGCGTGCGGGATGAACGCGATCGAGTCCAGTATGATCCGGCCAGGCACGCGCTGCCGGACAATCACCCAGGCGAGCAGGAAGGCCAGGATCATGGTTCCGCTCGCAACCCAGAACGACACCCAGAGCGAATTGCCTGCGGCCCGCAGCACGCGCGTGTTGGAGAACAGCTGCTCGTAATTGGCGAGGGTCAGATCGTTGAACATGTCCAGCGACGGCACCCGGTAAAAAGGCAGCAGGGAAGCCAGAAGCAGGATCAGCAGGGGCAGGACCACCGCCAGGAAGAAGTAGACGATCACGAGCGCCAGCGCGGGCCAGCGCATTCTGCGCAGCTCGATCTGCCGCGGCCTGAAGGCTTTCCCTGTGACAGTCGCAAACTGGCTGGTGCGGCGCAGCACGACCCGATGGTAGAGAACGACCATGAACACCGAAATAAGCAGGAATATCGTCGCATAGGCCGCCGCGAGGCCCCAAGCCGAGCTCAGATAGGCTGTGAAGTAGATGACAGTCGGAAGCAGATAGATTTGTGCAGGAAGGCCAATGAGAAGCGGCGTTTCGAAGTCGTCGAGCGTTCCGATGAACGAGTACATCCACGTCGCCAGCAGCATTGGGAGCATGAGCGGCAGGGTGATCTTGCGGAGCGTGAAGCTGTTCCGCGCGCCGGACATCGAGGCGGCTTCTTCGAGCGCGGGATCCATCAGGCGGAAGCCCGCGACCAGCATCAAGAACAGTGTCGTGCTGCCGCGCACGCTTTCGACGAATATCATTCCTTCCAGACTGTAGATGTTGATCGGACCAGAGGGAGCATCGTAGCCGAGCGGCGCGAGAAACCAGCGCAGGACGACGTTGATCAGTCCGGTGCGGGGGCCGAGGAGCAGGATCCAGGCCATAGAGGAGAGCATGCCGGGCATCGCGATGGGCAGCAGGATCATCACCCAGGCGGCACCGCGGTACGGCATGTCCGTGCGTTCGACGAGCCACGCCAGGCCCCCGGCGATCGCCATGCTGAGCGTGGCCACCATCGTGGTGTAGATCAGCGTGTTGCCAAGCGCCTCGTATGTCAGATGGCTGGTGTAGACGAACGCATAGTTGGCGAGCGTCCAATCGCCGGGGGCCGCCGCAGTGCCAGACCGAAAGCTGAAGACGATGAGGTAGGCCAGCGGAATGACCACGATCCAGACCAGGACCGCCGCCGCGGCCAGGCTGATCCAATGCTCTCGGAACCACGTCAGGAACCGTGAGCCGTCTAGCGGCCGTCGAATACTGCTGGCCGTCGGGATCGCTGTCATCGCGGCGCCGACCGGATCGAAAAGATTTCGGCCGACGCAGCCATCCGCACCGACGTTTCTCCTAGAATTTGTTATCGGGGTGCTTGATTTTACGCACCTTTTTCTTCGCCTTGATCGGATGCTAGAAGGCGCTGGCGGCGGGCGCAAGCCGCCGCCCGGGGTGCAAAACGCGCTCACGCTTGCACCGAGGCGAAGTTGCCACAAGCAATCCCGTTGCCGGGGCGACTCGCAGGGAAGCCGGGGCCACGCGCGGGGTTTATCTCAGGGAAGTTTCGTCCGCCGCGTCGGCGGCAACAAACAGGGGAAGCCACCATGTTGTGCCGCAGCCTTGTCACTCTTGCGTTTGCCTTCCTTCTCGCCCCGCCCACCCTCGCCCAGCAGCTGCAGCGGCAGATCCCGGCGCCCGCGCCCGCCCCTGGCAAGGTCAAGCTGGAATGGCTCGGCCATGAGTTCTACCGCTTCACCTCGCCGAACGGCGTCGTCGTCGTCACCAGTCCCTGGCTCGGCAATCCCGACGGCCCCGTCCCGAAGGAGTCGCTGGCGCGCACCGACTTCATTCTGGTGCCGAATGCGCATAATGACGACATGGGCAACCCGGAAGAGGTGCACCTTGTCTCCGGCGCCATGGTCTTCGCGCCCGGCCCGCTCGGGCGCTGGCTGATCGCCGAGAAGGGGCTGAAGCAGGAGAGCTTCCGGAGAGCCGGCGTCGGCGACCTCGTCGAGCAGAAGGGCCTGAAGTTCAAGTTCGCGCCGAGCCATCACGACAACACCTTGCCGAACGGCGCCGACGGCGGCCCGGCCGCGGCCTTCCTCGTCCATCTTCGAGAACGGCTTTACCGTTTTCTACAACGGCCATTCGACGCTGATCGCCGACCTCGCGCTCTATGCGCAGCTCTATCAGCCCGACGTTGCGATCCTCGGCATCACCAACGCCGCGAAGGAATTCGCGCAGGTGGCCAAGCTCATGTCGACCAACAATCCGAAGCTCAAGCAGGTGATCCCGAGCCACCAGCGCCCGAACGCGCCGGTGCTCGAGCAGGGCAAGAAGGAGCTCGAGGCCGTCGGCCTCGGCGACAAGTGGTTCCTGCCAGAGCTAAGAAGGGCGTATGAGTATGAGGGGATGAAGCCCTAAGAGATAACGGCGGCTTGCCTATTGGTCGCTCCGATGCGTTATCAAGGCGAGGTATTCCCAAGCCATCGTTGCGCCGGCGAGAGCGGTAATTTCCGCAACGTCGTAAGGTGGAGCCACCTCAACAACGTCCATTCCTACGAAGCGTAAGCCCCCAAGGCGGCGCAGTATCGCCTGCGCTTGCCAGCTCGCCAGGCCTCCCACCTCCGGGGTTCCGGTCCCCGGCGCGAAGGCCGGGTCGAGCACGTCAATGTCGAAACTCAGGTAACAAGCCGCCGTGCCGACTACATCGCTGATGCGTTTGGCCACGGTGGCACAACCCAATTCGTGCACTTCCGGCGCCGAAATGATGGTTACGCCCTTATCAATTGTCCATTCGAAGACCTGGCGATCGACCGGCGAGCGGATTCCGATTTGAATCATCCGTGTGGGATCGACGAGGCCTTCCTCAATAGCATGATAGAACACCGAGCCATGCGCATAGACCTGCCCGAAATTGTCGGGCCATGTGTCCACATGAGCATCAAAATGCAGTAGCGCCACCGGCCCGGTTTTTTTGCACAGAGCGCGAAGCAGCGGCAACGTGATCCCGTGCTCGCCTCCGAGCGCCAGGAGATGTTCGACGCCCATTGCCTGCTGCTCAATTAGCTTCAGGCTGGCTGGGATGTCACCAAGCGCGATCGAAAAGTCCCCAATGTCCGCAAAAGGCGAAGCCGCTGGATCGGTCCAATGCACCGGATGCGCGCCGTCGACAAGCATGCGGCTCGCCTGTCGGATTGCCGCAGGTCCAAATCGCGCCCCGCTCCGGTTCGTCGTACCGATGTCCAGAGGTATACCGGCGATGCACAGTGGGGCGCTGCGATTTCGGTTTTTGATGCCAAGGAAAGTTGGCTCGATCGCGAAAGTCGCGGGTCCGCTCATGGGATCGAAGCATCCGGCTTTGTGAAACGAAAAACTGCGGCAGCCAAAACACAGGTCCACTTGGCATCCGGCGCGCCTTCGGCGGCGGCGGTAATCGAGAGACTGTCTACGAACAGATCACTCATCGCATATAGATGTTTACGCTCATTCCAAGCTGCATCGGGATCGAACTCTATCCCGAGCGTCGACGCCAGCATGCTTGCCGCGAGATCTTCCGCATATTCTCCGCTTTCCGCTTCTGTCATGCCGAATCCGTGGTGCTCGGATACGTAACCGTAGATTGAGGTGTCTTTTGGTCGCGCCAAACCAATGCTGGCGTTGATGCGCCGGCCGGGTTCATTTGTCTCCGCCCGCGCCATGACGCAAAAGGTGATCTCGCCGGGTTGCAAGGTCGCTATTCCGAGTTGAGCCGGGATCAATTCGCATCCCGGCGGCAAGATCGATGAAACGCTCACAAGATTCTGCTGCTCTATGTCGGCGTCGCGAAGCGCGTATTCGAAAGCCGTGAGCTGATGGCGATGAATGCCGACACCACGGGTCAGGAACACGCATTGGGGAACCGGAAACATCGCGGTATCTCACTCTTGCAAAATCGGACGTGCGCGGTCAGCTACGCTTTTCGGTGTGCTCAACACCTTGGCGACGACTTGCTGCAAGGCATCGCCGAGCACGGGCTCGACCTCGAAATTCAGCTTCTTCGCTTCCTCGAGAAATTCGCGATCTTTCATCGTTGCGGCGAAAGCCTCGCGCAGTGCTTTAAGTCGCTCCTCCGGCACTCCCGGGGTCGTCGCCAGCGGGCGGCCCAATCGCGTTCCCGAGACGATCAATTCGACGAGCAGACGATCCTCGTTGCTTTTCGCCAAGTCCTCGATTGAAGGCACATCAAGGTCGGAAGCCCGCGGCCCGGCCTGGGCGATGATCGAGAGCTTCTTATCCCGGAGCCAGTCCGGCTTGGTAGCCTTCCAGCTCGACCAGGTATTATTCCGGGCCTGCACCTCGCCGCGTTCCATTGCCAGATTTATCTGGTTGCCGCCGGTGTAGCCGGTGACGATTTTGAATTTGGTGCCCAGCACCTCGTTCATGACCGCCGGCAAGGTGTAGGTAATGGCGCCCTTGCCGGATGCGCCGGCGACAATCTCACGTTTGCGGGCATCCTCGATCGAATTCACACCGGCAGTGTGCCAGACCGCCATTGTTTCGACCGTAGCGGCAATGGTGCCAAGCCATCCGAATTTGCTAGCGTCGAACTGCAAGCCCTCAAGCCCGACGACCTGAAGCGCCGGGAAGCTGTTCGCGATCATCCCGATATAGGTGCCGTCTTTCGGGGCCACGTCGTAAAGGTAATTAGCCATCTTAAGGCCGCCGGCGCCCGTCATGTTCTGCGCCACCACGACCGGATTGCCAGGAATGTGCTTACCGAGAAAGCGCGCGACGAGGCGTGCCTGCAGGTCGTATTCGCCCCCCGCCCCGACGCCGATCAGCACGTTCACGGTTTTGCCTTTGTAAAAATCGGCCACGGTTTCCGCCCAGGCCGCGGAACAACCGAGCCCGCCAAGTGTGAGGACCAAGGCGCAGGTCTGCAGGCGCGCTGAAAGAGAAAGCATTTTTCCTCCTTGCCCAATCATGATTGAGCTTCGACACCACGCGGAATAAGGCGCAATTCTACCGGCATAAACGCAGGGAAATCCACCCGATGCCCGTCGGGCTGCAAAAGGCCCTGCGTCTTTTCGCCGGGCTCCATGCATCGGGTCGAGGCTGGCGATAATATCGCTTATGGTATTAAACTAACGGGTGTTGCTGATCGAATGCTTCACAAGGGGCAACAAAGACCCCCAAAAACACGTTCTGGGAGGAAATCATGCGTTCTGCTTGCATCAGCCGCCGTGCGCTGCTCGGCCTCGCGTTTAGCTGCGGGGTGTTTGCTTCTTTTGCACCAGCGAGCGCGCAGGATGCCAGCATGCCGCTCAAGGGCGAGACCGTCCGTATCTATGTCGGTTTCTCTCCCGGCGGCGGCTATGACGCTTATGCGCGCATGCTTGCTCCGCACTTCGAGAAAAAGACCGGCGCCACCGTCGTGGTGGAAAACCGTCCCGGCGGCGGCGGCCTGACCGCTCTCAATCAGCTTGTACGCGCCAAGCCGGACGGCACCAGCATGATGATGCTCAATGGCGAGGGCGCTATCATGGCGCAGCTGGTCAAGCAGGATGGCGTTGCCTACGACATGACCAAGGTCAACACGCTCGCCCGTGTCGCGCATGAGCAGCATTTGGTCCTGGTCCGCCCGGACATGCCCAACACGCTCAAGGAAATTCAGGCCAGCGGCAAGAAGATCAAATTCTCCGCGGTCGGCCGCATCGACAATCTCAGCGACTATGCCGCCGTTCTCTGCGAAGCGCTGAAATTGGATTGCCAGATCATCGTCGGTTATAAAGGCAGCAAGGAAGCCGGTCTCGCGGTGATGAATGGCGAAGTCGACGCGCTTGCCATCTCCGACGGCTCCGGCAACGAATACGCCCAAGGCGGCAAGGCCAAGGTGATTGCTGCCATCGGCAACGCCCGCTCGCCGTTCAAGCCGGACGTTGCGACCGTCTACGAGCAATTCCAGCTCGCGCCCGATCGCAAGTGGTACATGGACTTCCGGCTGTCGATCAAAGACTACGGCCGGGTGATGGTGGCGCCGCCCGGCATGGCGCCCGACCGCCTGAAATATCTGCAGCAGGTCTGGAAGGAAATTTTGACCGATCCGGCGGTGCTGGCCGAGGCCAACAAGAGCCAGCGGCCCTTGAGCTACGAGGCACCGGAGACGCTCAATAAGACCATCAAAGAGATCCTGGAATCATTGTCACCGGACAAGATCAAAGACATCAACGAAGTGCTGCAGAAGAAATATTCTTAGGATCTCGCGCGTCCCGAGGAAGACATGCTTGATGCTTTCCTCTCGGCCGGTGGGCAGGTCTTTCACCCTACCGTCCTGGCGGCGATGCTGTTCGCATTGCCGATCGGGCTCATCGTGGGCCTGCTCCCCGGCATCAGCGGCATCAGCGCCCTCGCCTTCCTGATCCCCTTCACCTTCGGCATGGAGCCGCTGGTGGGATTGGCTTTCCTGCTCGGCTCTTACACGGCGGTGTCGCAAGGCGGATCGATGACGGCCATCGTGCTCGGCATCCCGGGCGAAGTGCCGAATGCCGCCACCGTGTTGGACGGCCATCCGCTCGCCAAGCAGGGACGCGCGGGCTACGCCATCGGTGCAGCGCTGCTGGCCTCCGCGCTCGGCGGCGTATTCGGCTGCCTGATTTTGATCCTGCTGCTGCCGGTGATGCAGCCGGTGGTGCTCGCCTTCGCTTCGCCGGAGAATTTCTTTCTCTGCCTTGCCGGCATCGCCTTCATTGGCGTGTTGAGCTCGGGTGCGGCGGTACGTGGACTGATCGCGGGCGGCCTCGGGGTTTTCCTGTCGCTGTTCGGTTATGACCCGACTGAAGGCATACCGCGCTTCTGGTTCCATTTTGAATATATGTTGGATGGCGTGCGGCTGATCCCGCTTGCGCTCGGCCTATTTGCTATTCCCGAAGTACTGGCCTTGATGACCAGCGGCAAGCAAATCGCGCGCGGAGACAGTATCGAGCCGATCTCCTATCGCCAGGGCTTTCAAGGCGCGCTCGCCGTGCTGAAATACTGGGGCACGTCACTGCGTTCATCAGCGCTGGGCGCGGTGATCGGCGTGATGCCTGGCATCGGCGGCGTCACCGCCACCTTTGTCGCTTACGCCATGGCGCGACAGACTGCCGGCAACCCCGAAACCTTCGGCCGCGGCCGTATTGAAGGCGTCATAGCGCCGGAAGCCGCGAAGAACGCCGAAGAGGGCGGAGCGCTGGTGCCGACACTGGCGCTGGGGATTCCCGGTAGCTCATCGATGGCGCTCCTGCTCGGCGGCTTTGTCATCCTCGGCCTTCAGCCGGGCCCGGAATTCCTCACCAAGCATCTCGACATCGCCTTTGCCCTCGCGATCATCTGCGCCTTCGGCAACGTGGTGGCGAGCGCCAGCATGTTCATGCTGTCGAAGCCGCTGATGCAGGTTACGCGGATTCCCGGACGTGTCCTGGCGCCGATCCTGCTGGTGCTGGTCATCATTGGAACCTATTCCGCGCAGAACAACAGCTATGACGTGCTCTGGGTCTTTATCTTTGGCCTGCTGGGTATCGCCATGGAGCGGTTCTATTACAGCCGTGCCGCGCTCCTGCTCGGCTTCGTGCTGGGCGAACTGATCGAGCGCTATTTCCTGGTATCGCTGAAGGCGCATGGCCCGTTCTTCTTCATGCGGCCGATCGCGCTGACTAATCGTAGCGCTCGTGCTACTTGGACTGCTGTGGCCCAATCGCCGCCGCATCACTCGCCTGTGGAGGCCGGCATGATGAGCCGGGGGCAGATTATCTTTCCCTGCCTGATCTTCGCCGTCGTCGCGGCGCTCTTGGCGTCAGGCCTTTTCGTCTATCGCTATTCTTTGACCGTAATCGGCTTCCCGCTCGGCGCAGGCGTCTTCGTCTGTCTGATGTGCCTGATCGATATGGCCATGAGTTTGACCGGGCACGAGCCGAAACCGCCGGCCAACGACACACCGCTTGAGCCGTTGTCATGGACGGCTGTCGCATGGGCCTTCGCGCTGGTGCCTTTCGTCATCGCCTTTGGTTTTGTTTTTGGCTCGGCGCTTTATCTCCTGGCCTATCTGCTCGCCAACGGCACGTCCTGGCGACTATCCGCGATCATCGCCAGCGCATCGCTGCTGGTGACCTGGGGACTGTTCATCCGATTGATGCGGGTACCGATGCCGGTCGAGCCCTTATGGTGGTAGCGAGGGATCAATCTCCATTTTAGTGTCGGCCTGAAGCGGCATCGCAGGATCGAGAGAAGGAAGAGATGGACCGTTTCATGCGCGAGGTGGCGCCGAATTTGACCACCGAGCCGGAGCGCCCGTAAAAAAGTTTCCGGCGGCGTAACCCGTTCGCGTCCCATGCCGAACAGGCGATGGAGGGCCGGCATATCCGGTCCGCCGCGGTCGGGCATGGAACCGGTTTTGCTGGATTTCCATGGTCCGTCCGGCTCGAGCGGTCATTGCGCGCGTGACGGCGCGCTGACCAACCAACCGGAGGTGAAGCATGTCAATAAGATCAACCGTGAGTTCGGCCACTCTGGCCGGCGCCTCGCAACCGCCATTGCCTCCTACGCGGCCGCAGCACCGCTGACGGACGCGGAAGCAAAAGCGGCAATCGCGGCGGGTAAAGAGAAGTGCTACGGCATTGCGCTGAAAGGGCAAAACGATTGCGCCGCCGGACCGGGGACTACCTGTCAGGGGACCTCCACCGTCGACTTCCAGGGTAACGCGTGGAAGTTCGCGCGAAGAGGCACCTGCACGACGATGGAACTCCCCGGAGGCCTGAAAGGCTCGCTTACGGCGCTGACACGTAACGTCCCAAGGTAAGCAACAAAACCGCCGGAAAGCGCAGGCCAAGATGAACGCGCGGGCGATGCCTCCAGATTTGAGCGCGTCCGGAACGCTCCGCTTTCCGGCCTATCCTATTGCCGGCCTCGCTGGCACCAGCTTCAAGCATCAACATCTGCCAGCGATCCTTGCCGACGATAGGCACTCCGGCTTCTTTGAGGTTCATGCTGAAAACTATATGGGCGACGGCGGTCCGGTACACGATGCACTAATGCGAATACGCCGCGACTATCCAGTGTCGCTCCACGGCGTTTGCATGTCGATTGGCGGCCCGCAGCCAATTGATAAAACTCATCTTGGGCGCTTCAAGTCCCTTATCGATCGATACGAGCCGGCGCTTGTCTCCGAGCACCTCGCGTGGTCGACCCGTGAGACGACTTACTTCAACGATCTGCTACCGCTGCCCTACACACAGACCACGCTTGCGTGCGTCGCTGACCATATCGACGAGGTACAAGAGACGATCGGCCGACCTATCCTGCTCGAAAACCCGTCGACTTATCTAATTTTTCGGGAATCGAGGATAAGCGAAACGGATTTTCTCCGCGAGCTTAGTCGGCGCACCGGATGCGCCTTGTTACTGGACGTAAACAATGTCTTCGTTTCGGCCACCAATCACGGCCGCTCCGCTATCGCTTACCTCGCCGATTTTCCGCTCGAACATGTAGGCGAGATTCATCTGGCCGGACATGCCGAACAGGCGGACGACGAGGGGGATACTTTGCTCATCGACAGCCATGACGGCCCGGTCGCCGATACGGTCTGGGAACTCTTCAATATGGTGATCGGGCGATGCGGACCCGTTCCAACAATTGTCGAATGGGATAGCGACATACCTGATTGGCCTGTGCTTCGGACCGAGGCTGCCGCTGCGCAAGAAATCCTCAATAGACATTTGCAAATCTAACGCGGGGAAAAACCCATGCTGCCCTTTGACTTCAAAGTGCAAGGCCTCGTGGACCAGCATTCCTATGCGGTTGGCTTTGTGTCTGCGCTGCTTGATCCTGAACGCGCCACGCCAGACGTGGTGGCTGGGCCGAACGGCAAGACTGCAAATAAACGCTACAACGTGTATCGCAACAACGTCACCGTAAGTCTCATCAATGCTCTCGTGGCTGCCTTCCCGGCGACACAGCGCATTACGGGGACGGATTTCTTCCGTGCCATGGCGCGCTTCCATGTTCGTGCGACGCCGCCGACATCACCGCTGCTATTCGAATACGGCCGCGACTTTCCCGATTTCATCGAACGCTATGAATATGCCCAGTCGATGCCCTGGCTGGCGGATGTGGCGCGAATCGAGCGAGCTTGGCTCGATGCCTATCACGCCGCCAACGCGGAGCCGCTGGGGCCGCAAGCCCTTGCCTCCATCGCGGGAGAGCGGCTGGCCGATGTCGTTTTCACGCCACATCCCGCGACGCGGATTGTGCGCTCGCGCTTTCCCGCCCTGACCATTTTTGCTGCAAACCGGAGCGAGGATCCGGTAGGCCGTATTGTGGCAACGGAGCCAGAAGATGCACTGACGACCAGGCCTGCTCTAGAGGTGATGGTGCGGCGCCTTCCATCAGGAGGCGCGGTCTTTCTAACGCGCCTCATCGAAAGTGAACCGCTCGGCGCGGCCGCGGCCGCCGCTCTTGCAGACTGTCCGGCATTCGATCTCTCCGCTAACATCGCCGGAATGCTCGCGGCAGGCGTCTTTACCGCGTTTCATCAGGAGGGTTGAATGGCGACGGGCCCTGGACGGCAGGTCGCCGGTAGCGGACGAGGGCGGGGGATAAGCCGGTTTGTCGAACAGGTGAATCACGGCATTTGTTCGATTGCTCAGCCGTCTCTTACACAGGCCGTATTGCGTTTCGCTCTCGCAGTCCCTTTCTGGCGGTCCGGTATCAACAAATGGGACGGCTTCCTTAAGCTGAACGATGTCGCCGTGTTGCTTTTCACCTCGGAATTCAAGTTGAACCTTCCAGGCGGCCCTTACCCCTTCCCCGCCCCCGCAATGATGGCATTCATCGTCGCTTCCGCGGAAATCCTTTTTCCCATCCTCCTCGTTCTTGGTTTGGCGACTCGACTAACTGCATTCGGACTTCTGGTGATGACGCTCGTGGTGCAGGTTACCGAGCCGGGTGGTTGGCCGATACATGTGACCTGGGCCGCGATGGCGCTCTCTATCATGGCGTGGGGGCCGGGATCTATTTCGCTCGATCACTGGATCGCACGGGGCAAAGTCTGAACTCGCAATGAGCGTCTCAACACAGCTCCGCGATTCTGGTTCCTGGCCGTTGTCGTACCCTATGCGCTCACCGCTTGGGGCGAGGCTGATGGAATAAGATGCTCCATCCGCGGCGTCACGTTGTTCTTTTTCATTTCCTCAAGCCAGATGCGATGAATGCGCGGATCTTGATCCTCATATTCGATCTGCCCGCCGCCTTCCTTCAGGCTGAGCGACACGCCCTGCTTTTGGCCGTCTTTGCCAAGCAGCGCATGCCGTTGCGTCACCATCAGCGGATAACGCAGGCCGCCCACCGCAGTCGCCAGATAACGCGCCGGATGACTGCTGGTGTTGAAGTGCTGATGGAATTGCTGGTCGGCGGGCGGAAATACGGTCCCGTGCTTCCAGTCCACGCGGAGGAAATCCTTTTGTCCTTCGAACCACAGCAGCGAATAGCCGTGGCCGGTCACGCACATGACGTGGAAACTCGGCCCGTGGCGATGGCCTTTCTTGTAGGTTCCGACCGGCATTTCGGAAATATGCGCATGCATGATGCCGTCGGCGAGCACGAACATGATGTTGGTGCCGCCGGCACCGCGGTCGCCCCAGCTTTTGAGCTCGATCGCCGCGAGATCCGTGACGAAATTTGTTTCCCACATGTGGTTGCCCGGCCGCACTGTGATGAGATCGCCCTCGCCGGCGAAATATTCGCTCTTGCCCGCGCGATCGATGAAGTCGAACGGCGTATCGAAGACGAAACGCTCGTTGTGGAAGACATTCATGATCATCGGCAAGTTGGTAGTCGTCGCCAGCAAGGCGCGTTCGGTCCCGCTGCCGTTGAAATGCCGATGTTTCGCGTTGAGTGGAATTGAAAACAGGCTTTTGGGACCCCACTCGAAGCTGCGCTTCTGCCCGTCCTCAAATTCGATTTGCGTGCTGCCGCGGCCCTCCAGCACGTAATACACATCCTCATAGAGATGCCGTTGCGGTATTGTCGATTTCCCCGGAGGGAGTTCGAGCACGAACATGTTGCAAAAGTCGCCGCGCCCTTTCAGGTGAGCGGCGGCGCCTTTGACCCCATAGCGTGGCCATTCCGCGGTCTCGACTTCGAAAAGGTCGAGTGCATAGTCCTCGGCAATTGGAAGACCTTCTTTCTTCACCCAATCCAAATAGGGATCGACCCCATAGCGCGGCTGTGTCGCTTCGCTCATCTCACTTCCTCACCGATATTTTATTTCTGACGGTTACTCCGGAAATTCGTTCGCGCCCTCAGGCGACGCGCTCCTTTGCGGCTACGTCCTGCCCGGGCCTCAGCTTGCGCCAGTCGGTGCCTTTCGGCACGACGCCCTCGTAGGCGCTGATCGAGGCCTGCGGGATATGAGGCTCGGTGGTGCCCAATGCGGCTCCGCCGGCCTTCATCTGACGCGCGGCTTCGACCATGAGGCGGCGGAATTCCACGACCGCGAGATCGCTGGCGCCGACCCGCTCGCGCGAGCGATCGGCGATCGGCCCCATGGTGACCCACATGGCGATATCCTGATTGGGAATCCCGCTGATGCCGGTTGAGTTGCCGAGCTTCATCGCGTTGCGGTCCTGCAGGTAGTTATTTTCGCGCGTGCGCAAGTTGTTGAAGTTGGCATCCAGGTCGATGCCCGGGCGCGCCACATTGAACTTGCGCCACGCTTCCTGATCGATGCCGCGCCCTTCACTCCAGGCGATGAAGTAAAAGGCCGTATGCGTATCGTCGGTAGGCCCGAGCAGCGTCGCAACGTTATAGCTCTCGTTCGGCGGGATCAGCGCCGTGAACGGCGCAATGTAGACGGTCCTGCGGACATAGTCGTGTGTCTGCGCATTGGTGATCGGCCGCCGGATGGCGGCGTAGTGGAAGCCGAAGCTGGTGCGCTCCACCTCCATGCGCGGCGATTTGTCGGTCGAGGGCCGCACCCAATGGGTATCCATGGCCTTGGCTTTTTCCACCTTGGCCGGACGCATGTCCGATGCATGCAAGGTGGACGAATGGGCGGAGTTGATCTGGCCTTCCAGGATTTGCGCCCAGTTGCAGGGCACGTGGATCTTGACCACGCTGACGCGGGTCTGCTCGGTCGGCGCGAAAGCTGGCGGCTCGAATTCCGGCATGGTCTCCGCCGGTCCCATATAGGTCCAGACGAAGCCGCCCCACTCCCGCACGGGGTAGGCCTTGTGCTTCACCTTCTCGGCAAAGCCGCTCGCGGCGGGCTCTGACGGCATTTCCAGCACATTGCCTTCCACGTCCATCTTCCAGCCGTGATAGAGGCAACGCAGGCCGCATTCCTCATTGCGCCCGAAGGCGAGCGAAACCCGGCGATGCGGGCAATATTCATCCAGCACGCCAAGCCGGCCGTCGCTGTCGCGGAACACCACAAGGTCTTCCCCCAGCAGCCTGGTGCGAACCGGGGTTCCGTCCGGCTCAGTCACCTCTTCCGATAAGCAGGCTGGGATCCAGTGCCGCCGCATGAGCTGGCCCATGGGCGCATCGCCCTCGACGCGGCACAGAAGGTCGTTTTCTTCGGCTGTCAGCATGGCACGCTTCCCGTCAATTGCCTCGGCGGTAGACCTTGAAATACTTAGGTCCCTAAGTTTACCCTGGAACGGCTGGTTGCTGTCAATCCCGTGTGGAGAGCGCAAGAATAATGGCCGAACCGGAAATTCCTTCGTTGCCCTTGCGGGTCTCCCGGGTGTCGGCCGAAACGCCGGACATCCGCCTGTTCGAATTAACGACCGCGGATGGTGCGGAGTTGCCGGAATTCTCACCTGGCGCGCATATTTCGGTGCGCGCCCCGAACGGCGTGATCCGGAAATATTCGCTCTGCAACGACCCGGCCGAGCGGGACCGGTACGAAATCGCGGTATTGCGCGAGCCGGGCGGGCGCGGCGGTTCGGTCAGCATGGTGGACGAGGTCAAGGAAGGCGACGAGGTCCTGGTGACTGCTCCGCGGAACGATTTCCCTCTGGTGCCGAGCCCCGCGGGTTACACCTTCATCGCCGGCGGCATCGGCATTACCCCTATCCTTTCGATGATGCGCCACCTCAAGAGCAGCGCCGGCC
Source organism: uncultured Alphaproteobacteria bacterium (assembly GCA_963728585.1). Lineage (GTDB taxonomy): Bacteria > Pseudomonadota > Alphaproteobacteria > Rhizobiales > Xanthobacteraceae > CANKHA01. The sequence continues at coordinate 61,839 of CAVSLB010000019.1, read as the reverse complement.
CGAAATTCAAGCTGTATTACTGCACGCGCTCCAAAGAGAAAACCGCATTCTATCAGCATCTGTCCGCGCCAGACTTTCGCGGTCAGGTCGTGATGCATCATGACGGCGGCGATCTCGATAAGGCACTCGATCTGTGGCCCGTGCTGGAGAATCCCCGTGGTCACGTCTATTGCTGCGGACCGCGTGGACTGATGGATTCGGTGCGGGATATGACGGGCCACTGGAATGCCTCCGCAAATCCATTTCGAGGCCTTCAGCGACGCGGAAGCCCACAAGCCCAATGACCGGCCCTTTCGGGTCAAGCTGGCGCGTTCCGGGGCCATCGTCGAAGTGGCTGCCGAGAAAACAATCCTGGAAACCATCAGGGCAGCGGGCCACGAGGCGCCGAGTTCCTGCGAAAGCGGCACCTGCGGCACCTGCAAGACCAGGCTTCTTGGCGGTGAAGCGGATCACCGCGACCTCGTGCTTACGGATAGTGAGCGCAACGATCACATCATGATCTGCGTGTCCCGCGCAAAATCCGACGAGATCACCATTGACCGATGAAAGCAGGCAGAAGCGGGTCCTGAAACTGGGCGTGATCGGCCTGGGCCGTGCCTTTACGCTCATGCTGCCGACCTTCACCGCCGATCGGCGCGTGAAGCTGTGCGCGGCGGCCGATCCGCGGCCGGAGGCAAGAGCGCTGTTCACGTCCGAGTTCGGGCCGGCCTATGAGACGGTGGAACAGCTTTGCGCCGACCCGGAGGTCGAGGCGATCTACGTTTCCTCTCCGCATCAAATGCATGCGGAGCACGTGCAGACAGCGGCCAAGGCCGGCAAGCATGTGCTGGTCGAAAAACCGATGGCCATTACCATCGAGCAATGCGACAGCATGATCGATGCCGCTCGGAAAGCCGGCACGCATCTGATCGTCGGACATAGCCACAGCTTCAACCGCCCGATACTGCGCCTGCGTGAGCTGATCCGAGGCGGCGAGTTCGGTGCTGTGCGGATGATCAGCGCTCTGAACTATACCGATTTTCTCTACCGTCCCCGGCGGCCGGAGGAGCTTGTCACCGCGCAGGGCGGCGGGGTCGTGTTCAGTCAGGCCGCGCACCAGATCGATATCGTGCGGTTGATCGGCGGCGGCCGGGTCAAGAGCGTGAGCGCGGCCACAGGCTCATGGGATCCGGCGCGGCGGACCGAGGGCGCTTATTCCGCCCTGCTAAGCTTCGAAACCGGAGCTTTCGCCTCGGTCACCTACAGCGGTTACGGCCATTTCGATAGCGATGAATTGATGGGGGGAATTGACGAAATGGGTCAGCAAAAAGAGCCAGGCCGTTATGGCGGGGCGCGCAGGGCGCTTCGTTCCGTTGCAAATTCGGACGTTGAGGCGGCGCTGAAAAGCGCCCGCAATTACGGCGGAGCGGACTACAAGCCCCCCGCCCCCGTATCCCGCCTGCAGCATCAGCATTTCGGCTTCGTCGTCGCCAGCTGCGAGAAGGCCGACCTGCGTCCGCTGCCCTCCGGCGTGATGATCTATACGGACGAAACCCAGCGGCTCGACCCGCTGCCACCGCCGCAAATTCCGCGCTCGGAAGTGATCGATGAACTCTACGAGGCCGCGACTACCGGAAAGCCGCCGCTGCACAGCGGCGAATGGGCGCGCGCCACGCTGGAGGTCTGCCTCGCTATCCTTTGCTCGGCACAGGAAGGCCGGACGATCATTCTCAAGCACCAGATCGCGGCGGCGGCGGAGTAGACGGCATGGCACTCCCGGGTTCGCCTTCTCGGACAGCGATCAAAGACGATGATGCTTTGCCGCTCGAGCGCAGCGTCGGTTATCAGGTCCGAATGACTCACCGGGCTTTGCAACGGTACCTGCAGATCAAGATCAAGCCGCACGGCGTCACATTGGGCACCTGGTACTTCCTTCGCGCGCTCTGGCACGAAGACGGCCTCACGCAACGGGAGCTGTCGCGCAGAATTGGCACGCGCGAACCGACGACTATGACGGCTATCCTCGCGATGGAGGCAAGCGGACTGGTCAGACGTGTGAGAAATGACGCCGATCGCAGGAAGCAGAACGTATTTCTCACTGCCAAGGGACAGCGCTTAAAGAGTAAGCTGCTCCCGCTCGCAAGAGAGGTCGTAAACACGGCTATCATGGGATTCTCCGAGCGGGAGGTGGCATTATTTCTGGGATTCCTTTCCGCGGTTCAACGCAACCTGGAGCCTGTCGCCGTCGACGAGACGGGGGAGGCCGAACTCGATATTTCTTGAGCTTGGCGTGCAGGCTGTTGCCGCTAAGCGGGCGCCAATCCTCGTTGACCCCGATTAATAAGCAACCTAAGTTTTACAGTCGGACCAAGAATCCGCCGCCAGGGCGGATCCGGGCCAAGCAAAGCTGCGCGAAATCTCGCGCGATCGGGTGAAAAAGCGGGCGCTTCCCGAGTGTCAATTTCGTGGGGGAGGAAACACAGATGAACATGGTCTCTCGCCGTCGGATCCTGTCCGCCGCTTTCGCCGTTACCGCAACGGCGCTCTGTGCTTGGCCGGCCCAGGCGCAGGCGCCATACCCGAACAAACCGATTCGCTTGGTCGTGCCCTACTCGCCGGGAGGGCTGCCAGACACGGTCGCGCGTGTCGTCGGCCAAGCGCTTCAGGAGCGGATCGGCCAGACCGTCGTCGTGGAGAACCGGCCGGGCTCGAACGGCAATGTGGCGGCCGGGGTCATCGCCAACTCCCCTGCCGACGGCTACACCTTCATGGTGACGGATGGATCGATGTTTTCCATCAACCCCCTGCTCTACCGGGATCTCACTTACAACAGAGACAAGGACTTTCAGCCTGTCGCCATGGTTGCACGCGCGCCCTTGTTCCTGGCGGTCCATCCGAAAGTTCCGGTATCGACGCTGAATGAATTCATCACCCATGCGAAGGCCAATCCCGGAAAGCTGAACTACGGATCTTCCGGGATCGGCAGCTCCCACCATCTCACGATGGAAGCGATGAAAGCCGCTCTCGGTCTCGACCTGGCCCATATCCCTTACAAAGGCACAGGCCAATCCGTTCCTGCGCTGATCGGCGGACAAGTCGAAGTTCTCATTTCCGCCTATCCCTCTCTTGCGCAATTTCTGAAGGACAACCGGGTCAAATTGATCGCCACGAATGCAAGCCAACGCTCGCCGCAGGCGCCGGACGTTCCGCCCATCGCCGATGTCATTCCGGGATTCGACTTTGCAGTGATCATCGGCGTGCTCGCCCGAACCGGTACGCCCACGGCGGCAATCGAGAAGATCGCCTCGGAGATGAACGCCGTCCTCAAGCAGCCCGATGTGCTGCAACGCTTCACGGCCTCGGGCATCGAAGCGGCCTGGAACGGACCGGAAGAGTATGGGCGCGTGATCAAGGCGGAGAATGAGCGCGTCGAGAAAGCAGTAAAGGCGGCTGGCCTGAAGCCGGAATAAGCTTGCCCCTGCAAGCTGGAACGCGTTCCGCCAGCTCTCTCCCGAGCGCTCCACGTGCGAGTGGCGGCCGTGCGAGCTTGAACGTGAACGCGCGATGTAGGGAACGCCGGAAATGCGGATTGCGGTCGGGACGCGCAAGGACTTCTGGACGGGCGTCATCTACATCGTCATCGGCCTCTCCGCTCTCGTGATCGCACGCAACTACGCGCTCGGCTCGGCGGCGCGGATGGGTCCGGGCTATTTTCCCACGGCAGTTGCTTTGCTGCTGACGGCAGTGGGCGTCACCATTGTGGTGCGCTCGTTCTTTCGCCCGGGCGAGTTCGTCGATCGCTTCGCATGGAAGCCCATGCTGCTCGTGCTCGGCTCCATCGTCGCATTCGGGATTCTCATCAATCGTGCCGGCCTTCTGCTCGCTGCCGTTGTTCTTGTGCTCGGATGTGCCGCAGCGAGCGAACGGTTTCGCCTCGGATGGCTGCCCGTGCTGGGCATGGCGGCTCTCATCGCATTCTGCGTGATCGTATTCGTCATCGGCATGGGAATTCCGATGCCGCTGATCGGTCCCTGGTTCAGCGGGAGCGGAGAATAGGTCATGGAGGTCTTCGCCAATTTGGCGCTCGGTCTTCAGACGGCAACCGGTCTGGAAAACCTGCTGTATTGCTTCATCGGCGTCTGTCTTGGGACCGCGGTCGGCGTGCTCCCGGGCCTCGGCCCGGTCACCACGATCGCCATGCTCCTCCCACTGACCTTCGGGCTCCCGCCGGTCGCGGCATTGATCATGTTGGCGGGCATTTACTATGGCGCGCAATACGGCGGGTCGACGACGGCCATTCTGGTGAATATGCCGGGCGAGGCTTCGAGCGTCGTGACCGCGCTCGACGGCTACCAGATGGCTCGGCAAGGCAAGGCCGGACGCGCGCTCGCCACCGCGGCCATCGGATCTTTCTTCGCCGGAACAGTGGCGACCTTGATCATCGCGCTGTTCGCACCACCGCTCGCCGAGGTGGCGTTGACCTTCGGCCCGGCGGAGTATTTCTCGCTCATGGTGCTTGGACTTGTGGCGGCGATCGTGCTCGCTCACGGTTCGCTCCTGCACGCCTTCGGTATGATCCTGATCGGGCTGTTGCTTGGGATCAGCGGCACCGACGTGAATTCCGGCGCTGTCCGATACACCTTCGGGATCTCGGCGCTTGTTGACGGCATCGGCTTTGTCGCCCTCGCGATGGGATTGTTTGGCGTGGGCGAGGTCATCGCGAACCTGGAGCATGGCTCGGAGCGGCGGGTCAGCGTCGGCGCCATCGAGCGCGTGATGCCGACCCGTGAGGACTGCAAGCGCATCGTCGGACCGATCCTGCGGGGAACCGCGCTCGGCTCCCTGCTTGGCGTGCTGCCGGGAGGCGGCGCGCTACTTGCCGCTTTCGGCGCCTACACGCTGGAGAAGAAATTGTCGAAAAACCCGGGCGAATTCGGACGCGGCGCGATTGAGGGCGTGGCCGCGCCTGAGGCTGCGAACAATGCCGGCGCGCAGACGTCCTTCATCCCGATGCTGACGCTCGGAATACCATCTAATCCGACGATGGCATTGATGGTCGGCGCCATGATCATCCAGGGCATTCAGCCCGGTCCTTCCGTCATGGGTGAACAGCCGGCACTGTTTTGGGGGCTGATCGTCTCGATGTGGATCGGCAACCTCATGTTGCTGATCCTGAACCTGCCGTTGATCAGAATATGGGTGATGATGATCCGCTTTCCGTATCACCTGTTATATCCGACCATCATCCTATTCTGTGCCATCGGGGTATTCAGTCTCAACAACACGAATTTCGACGTCTACCTGCTCTCGCTTTTTGGTCTGCTGGGATATGTCTTCCGCAAGCTTGACGCCGAACCGGCGCCCCTTCTGTTGGCCTTTGTGCTTGGGCCAATGATGGAAGAGTTTCTCCGCAGAGCCCTGCTGATCTCGCGCGGCGACCCTCTGGTCCTGGTATCCCGCCCGGTGAGCGCCGCGATGCTGATCATCGCGGCCGGTCTGGTCGTGATGGTGATCACGCCCGCCTTGCGGAGGACGCGCGAAAAGGCGTTCCAGGAAGAGCACTGACGCGATGCGGGCGAAGCGCCCGAATCCAGGCCGATGGACGAGCTCGGTTATGCCGTTGTGCGGAAGCTTCAGCCGACCGCTTCTTTTTTGGGCCACAAGGCCATCGCCAAAGGTACTGCCGCGATGACGACTGCGGCAATCCCCGCTGCGGGCAGGCCCTGCCATTCGATCAGCGGTCCGGTCGCGAGCGCCGCCGCGACGCTCATGCCGCCGGCGAAGCTGTCATTGATGCCAATCGCACGGCCACGCTGAACTGTCTCGGTCCGATTGGCGATGAGCGCGGTTGCCGCCACATTGGCGGCGGCCCAGCCAAGGCCCACGAGAAAGGTCCCAAGCGTGATCGATAGATAAAAGTCGGTGAAGGTGACGAGAACAGCGCCAATGAGCGCAACCGCCACACCCGGGTACATCACCTTGCCATAGCCGATCCGGTCCGCGAGCTTGCCGAGCGGAATCGTGAAAGCGAACATTCCGGCAGTATGAAACGTATGCGAGGCGGCAATCGCCCCGATGCCATGTCCGTGGTGATCAAGCACTAATGAGGTCAGCACCATGACGATTGACATATTGCCCTGCGCGGCACAGTTCGCGACGATCGCGAGCCGTATCGGGCGTTGGCGCAAAAGCGTGCTGGCCCGAAAAGTTGATGTGTCTTCGATGGGCGGCCGCGGCGGCGGCACATAGCCCTCATAATAGTGAGAAAGATTTTTCCCTATCTCCTTCGGGTCGGGATGGATGAAGCCGACCAGCGCCATGCCCACCAAAATCAGCAACGGCAGGAAAAACCACGGCAGGCTCAATGGATCCATGCCGACGCGGTGCGCGAAGTGCTCGGCGCCGTAGACCACGAGAGGACTGATGACCAATCCAACCAGCGAGCCCGTAGCGATATAGCCGAGGGCCTGCGCGCGCATATGCGGCAGAAACATATCAGTGGCGGCGACGCGAAGCTGCTGCGCCCCATACATCCCCATCGCAAAAACGAGCATGCCGAGGACAAACAGCGCCGGACTTCGGAACGTCAGTGAAAGGCCGAGGACAACCGAACCCACGAGCGCCAGGACAAGGCCTAAAAGGATGCCCGGCTTTCGACCGTAAGTATCGGTGATCTTCCCGATGGGATAGGAAACGAGAAACCGGCTGAAGCCTATGAGGCTGACCGACAGCCCGGCGAGGCTCGCGGAGCCGGTAAGGCCGATGACCATCAGCGGGCCCAGTCCATAGGCGAATTGCATCCCCGCGCCGGTAAACGACTGCGAGAGCGCGAACAGCGCCATGTTGCGTTTGATGAGCGCGGGAATCCGGACAACAGCGGGCCGCGTGGAGGCTTGGTCGGTTAGAAAGGTCATGAAGTTTCTTGAAGGCCGCGATTTATGCGCGCTTGCTAGCGGGAATCTCGACCATCGTCACGAGAAATCGTCGGAACGGCGGTGAAGTTATGCGGTTATCCGGCCTTCCTCGCCTGCGCCCCGCGGTCCAGCGATTGCAGAACTTCTGCCGCGTTCTGCACATCCCCGAAATTCGAGTAAAACGCGGTCAGGGACGCCGCGTGCAGTTCATCCGAGCGCGCGGCAAGCGCATCGGAGACCATGATGGTCTTGAAATTCAGCATCATGGCGTCGCGCGCGGTGCTTTCACAGCAGACATTGGTCGCCGTTCCGGCGATCAGCACGGTGTCGATGTTGCGGCCATGCAGATAATCGAGGAGCGGCGACGAGCCCTGGATGAAAGCACTAAATCTTTTTTTCTCGATCTTGCCGTCGCCCGGCCGGATTTCGAGAGCATGCCAAAATTCGAACCCGTCGCCATCCGCTTTCATTTCCTTGTAGCGGCGCTGCTGGCGCTCCGGCGTCATCAGGCACTCGTGAAATACCGACCAGCTTTGGCGCGTGCCGGCCGTACCGTTCCGGATCCAGACGACATGTCCGCCGCGGCTGCGCAGTGCTGCAGCCAGTTCGTTGACTGTCGGGACGATCGCGCGCGCTGACGCGGTTTCCCCTTGCGCCCCGGGCTTGAGAAAGTAATTTTGCAGATCGATCACCAGCAAGGCGGTACGGTGCGCGTCCAAATTATCGAAAGGATGGGCTTTGCCGGACCGCGCTTTGACTCGGTCAATGACATCCGAGGAAATTGAAAATTTGTGCATGCGCCAATTCTTCCAGCTTTGATGTTCCGCCTGATCCTACGGGCGCAGCTATGGTCATGCCAGTGGCAAGCGTCGAACCGCCGCGGGAGTTTAAGGCGAGCAATGGATCGACACTGTAGAAGGCAACGTCATCTTCAGGTATTTTTTCCGGTAAGCCTGCGTCCAATAGGAACCATACAGGAAGGCTGTATTATGGAATTACCAGTGATGCGCTCATCGTTTGACCCCTCGCCACGGCGTCGTTTTTCCTTGCTGGCGTCATTGGCGGCTTGCGCCATCATCCTTCTCTGCGGCTCCGCTTTTGCCCAGGATGCCGCGAGCTTCTATAACGGAAAAACCGTGCGGATCATCGTCGGCTTTTCGCCCGGGGGCGGCTACGATCTATACGCAAGACTGCTGGCTCGCCATTTCGGTCGCCATATACCTGGAAACCCGACCGTCATCGTCCAGAACATGCCGGGCTCGGCGAGCCTGAAATCGGTGCAATATCTCGATGCCGGAGCGCCGGCCGACGGCACCGTGATAACCACCTTCAATCCCGGCCTGATCACCCAATCGATTACGACGCCCGACAAGGTGCCGGTAAAGTTTCTCAATTATGCCTGGGTCGGCAATATCAGCGAAGATTTTCGTGTCTGCTATACCTGGAACACGACCGGCGTCAAAAACTGGCAGGACTTCCTCGCCAAAGAAACTTTACGGTTCGGCAATACCGGGGCCGGCACTTCGGCCTACATTGACAACCGGATACTGAGCGTACTCCTCGGCGCGAAAATCCATCAGGTGCAGGGCTATCCCGGAAGCGCAGACAAGCGCCTCGCCATCGAGCGCGGCGAGCTCGACGGCGATTGCGGTTCTTGGACCAGCGTACCGGATGACTGGATAAAGGATAACAAGATTACCCTGCTCGTTCGCTTTTCTCGCACGCGCCTTCCCGCGATGCCCGCGACAATGGCTTATGCCAGCGATCTTTTAGATGACGAAAAAAAGAAGGAAACGTTCAATCTGCTCACGGCGGGGCCTTGATCGGCAGGCCTTTCATCGCGCCCAGGAGCGTCCCGGCTGATCGACATCGCCGCCCTGCAAGCCGCGTTTAATGCCACCATGAAGGATGCGGAGTTTCTCGCAGATGCCGAGAAACAGCGGATGACGGTTTTGCCTATGACGGACGGAGAGGTTGAGGCCGCGATCAAGAAGCTCTATCAAACGCCTCCGGATATCGTGGCCGCCGCCAAGGAAATAACAGGCCAGTAAACTTTTTGCCGCGTCACCAGCAAACCAGGTAGATCCTGCGAGTGTTCAAATCCGCAGAAAGGACGCTGCGTGCGCGCTCGGTCGCTCTTGTTGGCGCGTCGGAACGGGCGAAGTGGCCCAGTGACATTCACGCCAGCCTTCGTGACGGCGGTTACGCGGGAGAAGTCTATCCAATCAACCCAAAATATCGCGAGGTTTGGGGAATTCCCTGCTATCCGGATTTCGCCGCTCTGCCCTCACCTGTTGAACACGCGGCCGTTATCGTGCCGGCGCCCCACGTCATTTCCATTCTCGAGGACGGGGTTCAACACGGCCTGAAGTCCGCCACCGTCTACGCTGCGGGAGTCGGTGACGGTATTGATCCAAAATCTCTCGAACGCGGCCGCAGATTGAAAGCCATATGCGCTGCGAATGATTTCGTGGTTGCCGGGCCCAACTGCATGGGCGCCCATTCGTGGCGAGAGAAGCTGTTTCTCTACCCCAACAGCAGTATCGCCAAGCTGCAGGCGGGTTCCGTTGCTGTCGCCTTTCAATCGGGAGGCACATTGCAGTTTTGGGTGCAATCTGCGGGCGACCGGGGCGTGAAGTTTTCCTACGCGGTTTCGACCGGCAATGAAATGGATCTCGATATTGCCGACTATCTCAACTTCTTCGTGGAAGACGAAAACACCAAGATCATCGTTCTTTTCCTTGAGGGAATCCGCAGACCCGAAGCTTTCATGACCGCGGCAGCCAAGGCGCTTGCCGCTTGCAAACCGATCATCGCGATCAAGAGCGGAAGGACCGCTCAATCTCGCGAAGCGGCGCTGTCGCACACCGGTGCCATTGCTGGTGATTTCGCCGCCTATGAAGCCATGTGCGAGCGCTACGGAATCGTCTCCTGCCGCAATCTGGACGACATGGTCGAAACGGTGTTGGCGTTCCAGGCCGGCAGGCTGCCGAAGGGAAACCGGATCGGTTTTGTCACCACATCCGGCGGGACGGTCGACCTTTTGTGGGACTATGCGGAAAGCGAGAGGGCCGTGTTTCCCCCTTTCGCCAAGCCTACGGTCACGACGCTGAAGCCGATGATGCAGGACGGTATTCTGCCAACCAATCCCCTGGATGCCGGAATCCCAACCGGGATGGAAAACGCCGCCAAGATGTGCGAGGCCGTGCTCACTGATCCGAACGTCGACATGGTCGCCTGGGCCAGCCAATTGCCCGGTCGCAAGGCGAAGTGGGACGACGTGACGCCGATCCGGCGCCTGCTGGGCATCACCGACAAGCCGTTCGTGGGCTTCGGTCGCATGTATTATCAAGTGACGCAGGAAGGCCTGGATGCTCAGGAAAGCATCGGCATCCCGTTCTTGCAGGGTCTGGAGCCCACATTGCGCGCCTTGAATGCGCTCGCCTTCTATAGCGGGCGCGCGGGCCGCAAAATCAAGCCAATCCCCGGGCCAAAGAAATCCGATCTGACGCCTCAGACACTGGAAAAAACGCTCGCTGCCTATGGCATTACGCTGCCCAGGTCGGGGGTCGCGAAAAACGCAACGGATGCGGCCCGGGTCGCTCGACGAATTGGTTATCCGGTCGCCGTCAAAATTATTTCCGAAGACATTGCGCATAAGACCGAAGCCGGCGGGGTCGTTCTCAATCTGAAGAGTGCGGCCGAAGTATCCTCTGCCGTGCGTACGCTTTCCGCGGCAGCGCGACGCTACAAAAAGACCGCTCGCATCAGCGGTTTTTTGGTGCAGGAAATGGTGGATGGTGTCGAAACCATCGTGGGCACGCGCATTGATCCAATGTACGGGCCCCTCCTGCTGGTGGGCTCCGGCGGAGTTCTGGTGGAGCTCGCCCGCGACATCGCACTTCGCATGCTTCCGGTCGGTGCCGGGGACGTGCACGCAATGATTGGCGAGCTGAAGCTAAAAACCTTGCTTGCAGGCTTTCGCGGCCAACCGGCTGCCGATGAAGCCGCTTTGGTCAGGGCGGCAACCGGATTGTCGCGTTTTTTCCTCGATCACCGCGAAAAGCTCTTGGACATCGAAATCAACCCGCTGATCGTCCGCCGCAAGGGCAAGGGAGCGGTCGCGGTGGATATTCGGGCGGTGTGGCGAGATTCGAAAGCTGCCAAATAGGTATCAAGAATACGTCCTGAGCACGTGCCGGGCGATAACCATCTTCATCACCTCGGTGGCGCCTTCGGTAATCCGATAACTGCGTTGCTGGCGCCAGAATTTCTCGATCGGCAGATCGGTGGTCAGCGCGATGCCGCCGTGAATTTGCATGCAACGGTCGGCCACGCGGAAGGCCATCTCGTCAGCATAAGATTTGCAGACATATCCCTCGACCCGAGCGTCCTCGCCCGCCTCCATCTTGCTCGCAGCCTGATAGACCATGAGACGCGCCGCGTTCAGTTCCACATAAGAATCGACCAACATGAACTGAATCGCCTGACGATCCGCCAGCGGCTTACCGAAAGTAACGCGCTGTTTGGCATAGCTGGTAGCCATCTCAAGGCAGCGTTCGGCGACGCCAAGCGCACGCGCACCGTGTTTCACGCGCCCGATACCTATCCATTGCTGACCGAGCTTAAATCCCTCGCCTTCCGCCCCAACCCTGTTTGTTGCCGGAACCCGAACGTTGTCGAAGACGATTTCGCAGGGCCGATCGCCCATCATCGTTTCATATCTGGTGGAGATTTTGACACCCGGCGTGTTCATATCAACCAGGAAACACGAGATGCCGCCGCGCGAGCCTTTTGCACGATCGGTTGCCGCCATGACCTGAGCGAAGTCTGCTTTATCGGCATGACTGATAAAGCGTTTCACCCCATTGATCACGTAGAACTCGCCGTCGCGTACCGCGGTCGTGCGCATTGACCCGGGGTCCGATCCCGCGTCCGGCTCAGTCTGCGCGAAACAGGCGCGCTTCTCCCCGCGAAGCACCGGCAGCAGATACTTTTCCTTCAGCTCACCCTGCAATTGATAAAGGATGGCGCGTACGTTGGGACCGGTGATGGTTTCCCCACGCGAGGGAAGCGCGATTGTGCGACCCAATTCCTCCCACACCACAACCCGAGCCAAAACACCTAACCCCAACCCGCCATATTCCTTAGGAACCTCCAAACCGCGGATTCCAAGATCCTCGGCCCGCTTGGTAAATTTTGCACGCCACTCTGGTTTCAACTCATCGCCCACGCAAGTTTCCCGCTCAACAGGAATCATTTCTGAATTGACAAAACGACGAACGGTCTCTTTTAACATGCGCAACTCTTCAGGCAGATGGAAATCCAAGTCGGCCTCCTTACTGACCTCGACATTTTAGAATGAAGCATTGCTAACGAAATATGGCACGATTAGAAGATCAGTCGCGGTCTTTGTATCAGCTTAAGCCGGACCGCTCCGCCGCGCCAAGAGCGGCGATAAGATACCGGATACACGGCATTTGAATTCGCTTGGCGGCACGGCAAGATTGCGCTGGCGCTTTATGCGTATTTATATACGAGAAACGACAACTCGTTTGTTGGGGGATTGGGGGCAGTATGAGTCCAAGTGAGCTTTACGATGTGATCGTGATTGGCGGCGGCAGCGCAGCCTTCGAGGCTGCCATTTCGGCAAAGACCGCGGGTGCCGAGCGCGTGGTGATGCTTGAGAAGGCCCCGGAAGCCGAATTCGGCGGCAATGCCCGTTTCTCCCATACCGGTTTTCGTTTCGTGCATTCCGGCGCCGAGGAAGTTCGGGAATTCGTGCCCGATCTCGACGAGGAAACCTATCGGCGGATGCATGTCCCGCCTTATACGTGCGAGAACTTCCTGGCGGATTTGAATCGCGTGACGCAGAACCGGATCGATCCCGTTCTCGCCGACGCCTTTGTCGGGCAGTCGAATGCCGCGGTTCACTGGATGAAGGACATCGGCATCAAATGGGAGATGGAGAAAACCATCAAGGTCGGGGACAAGCTGTATTTCGAACCCGGCATCAACATCCACCCGATCGGAGGCGGGCTGGGGCTTCTGCTCTCCTTGCGGGAGATCGCCCTGAAACACGGCATCGAGATACGTTACGATTTCAAAGTGCGCGCGGTGCACGGCAACGAGCGGCAAGTTGAAGGCGTGCGCGTCTCCGGTCCCGCTGGAGAATACGATCTCAGTGGCCGTGCGATCATCTGCTGCAGCGGAGGCTTCCAGGCCAATGCCGAGATGCGGGCGCGCTACCTTGGTCCTAATTCCGACCTCCTGCGGGTGCGCGGCAGCAAGCACAATACCGGCGAGGTACTGCAGGCCATGCTGGCGATTGGAGCGAAAGCCGCCGGCCATTGGCAGGGTGCGCATATGACTCCCATCGACAGCGCGGCCCCACCCGTGGAAACGCCTCTGCTGGAAGGCGGGAAGGGAAATTCCATGAACCGCTACGATTATCCCTACGGCATTACGGTCAATTCCCTGGGTTTGCGGTTCTATGACGAAGGTGAGGCCAAGCACTCATATACTTATGCCAAGACAGGACGGGCTGTCCTCGCCCAGCCCGGCGGAGCTGCTTTCCAGATTTACGATCAGACCGGCGTCGAATTGTTCCGGCGCGGCCCTAATTATAAGGCAACGATGTTCGAGGCGCCGACCATCGCCGAGCTCGCACAGAAGATTGGCATCGAGCCCGCCGTGCTGGTGCATACCGTGGAAGAATTCAATGCAGCGTGTCGAAGCGATGTGCCGCTCGATCCGCGTGTGCTCGACGGCAAATGCACCGTCGGTATCTCGCCGCCCAAATCGAATTGGGCCGAGCCGATCCGGCGCGCACCGTTCCGCGCCTATCCGATCACTGCCGGTGTTACCTTCACATTCGGGGGCTTGCAGGTGGATACCAAGGCTCAGGTGATCAACACGGGGCACCGGCCGATTCACGGACTTTTCGCTTCCGGCGACGTGGTCGGCCTGTTCTTCCACAATTATCCCTCCTGCACCGGCCAGACGCGCAACGTCGTGTTCAGCTATCTGGCCGGCCGCAGCGCCGCCGCCCTGCAGAACTGACCGGGCTTATGACGCCGCGCCCGATTACTTCGACGGGAAAACCGAGCACGGTCGAGCGCCTCGCCGATTGGGCCCTATCCATTCGTGCCTCGGACATCCCGCGCCCCGCAATTGAGCAGGCGAAGCTGTTGCTGCTCGACACCATCGGCTGCGGTCTCGCCGCTTGTGAGCAACATGCCGCCCGCAATGTTCTTGCAGCTGTCGCAAACGCGGGCGGAGCCCCGCAGTGCACCGTGATCGGCGGCGCTGCCAAGACCAGCCTTTCCAATGCGGTGCTGGCGAACGGCCTGCTGATCCGTGTGCTCGACTTCAATGACTATGTGATCGAGCCCGACGGGTCCATCGGCGGACACCCAAGCGACAATATTCCTGTCGCCTTGGCGGCCGGTGAATTCGATAACCGGAGCGGCCCCGATGTGCTTGCGGCCATCGTTATCGGTTACGAACTCTACGGCCGCTGCAAGAGCTTCCTGCAGCGGCGTTCCCCGTGGGACGGGTCGTCCATTTCCGGCATCATTGCTCCGGTGATGGCGGGTTGGCTGATGCGGCTTGATCGCGAAGCACTGTCGCATGCGGTCGCACTCAGCGTTGCCCGCACTGCGACCTCCGCTGCCGTACGATGGGGCGAAATGTCGGCGGCCAAATCGCTCGCCAATGCTTTGGTCGCCCAGAACGGTGCGCAGGCAGCACTGCTTGCCCGCCACGGCGTGACAGGGCCAAGGGCGGTTTTCGATCATCCGCGTGGGATGCAGGCGGTGTTTCCCAAGCTTGACGCTGCAGCGTTGACGTTGCCGCTGCAAGCGGACAGCTATGTGATGAGGTCTAATGTCAAGGCCTATCCTTGCGTGGCCACCGCGCAAGCTGCGGTCAGCGCGGCGCTCGAGCTGCACAAGCTGATCGGCGGTAACGCCAGCGCGCTCAATAGCATCCGGGTGGTCATGGCCGATACCCCGACCGTGCGTGCGCATCAGGAAGATCATGACCGGGCCGATCCGAAGTCGCACGAGGCGGCGGATCACAGCTTTCCTTTCTTGGTCGCGGCGGCCCTGGTGGATGGGACGTTTGGCCTCGCCCAATTCCAGGATGAGCGCTGGAACAATGCTGACGTGCGCGCCGTGATGAAACGCATACAGATGACAACCGACGCTGAACTGGCGCAACGGGCGCCCGGATCCTATCCGTGCTTGCTTGAGGCTACGGCAAAGGATGGGCGCAGCTATCGTGCCGAAGTCCTCTATCCGCCCGGCTTGTCACGCGGCGCGCTGGCGCGGCAACCAGTAGTCGGCAAATTCCACGGCCTCACGGAAAGCCGTGTGCCACGAACGGCACGTGACCGGATCATCGACGCGGTCATGGCACTGGACGACAGTCCTTCACTCGCGGCGCTGCTGAAAGCACTCGCAACGGCGGCCTAGGCTGTTGAGCTTGCACCCCTTCCCGTTCCAGTTAATATCCGGCCAACAATACAAATCAGGGAGGATGCGCTTGAGAATAACGCTCAAGACCGCTGTCGCTGCAGCGTCGATGCTGGCGGCGTTTTGGTCGCCTGTGGCCGCAAACCCAGTCGAAGAGTTTTACCGCGGAAAACAGGTCCGGTTTATCATCTCATCCGCCACGGGCGGCGATTACGACCAATGGTCCCGGCTGATTGCCCGCTACCTCGGCAAATACATCCCCGGCAATCCCGCTATCGTGCCGCAGAATATGCCAGGCGGCGGCCAGATCATCGCGACCAATCACCTGTTCACCGCGGCGGCGCAGGACGGCACGGTGATCGGAATGATCGGCCGGAATTTGCCGAACGATGCGCTGGTCAAGAAAGAAGGCGTGCGCTTCGATCCGGTAAAGTTCAACTGGTTGGGCAGCCCGGAACTGACCAACCGCGTCTGCGTCGCGATCGAAGGCGCGCCGGTGCAAAAAGCGCAGGATCTGTTTCAACACGAATTGCTGGTGGGCGGCGCGGGCGCCGGCACCGCGGTCAGCAACACGCCTACGCTGCTGTCACGCCTGCTTGGAATGAAGTTCAAGTTGGTCGAGGGCTATGGCAACTCCCAGGCGATCCTGCTGGCCATTGAGCGCGGCGAGGTGCAGGGAATTTGTCAGTCGCTCAGCTCGCTTCGTGGCAGTCGTCCTGACTGGTTCGAATCCGGCAAGCTGAAAGTGCTGTTCAACACCGAACGGCAGCCGGTGCCTGATCTGAATGCGCCCTCCGTGTTCGAATTCGTCAAATCGGAGGAACACCGAAAGATCCTCGCCCTCTATACCTCGAGCGTTGAATTCGGCCGGCCGATCGTGGCGCCTCCGAACGTGCCGAAAGAGCGGGTCGAAGCATTGCGCAAGGCGCTGGCCGACACGCTCAAGGATCCGGAATTGCTCGACGAGGCAAAAAAGCAAGGGATGGAAATGACCTATGTATCGGGCCAAGAGCTCGAAAAGCTCATCGCCGATCTGATGAGCACGCCGGCGGAATTAGTGGAGAAGATGCGCGAGATGACAAAATGAAAGCCATGCGCATCCTGTTCCTGAACCAGGCGCCGAAGAATCAGGCCTATGACGTGGCCACAATCGAGGCTCAGCTCAATGGCTACGCCTCGCCCGGCACCAAAGTGGAGATTGGCTTCCCCGACGACTATGAGGGATCCCAGCTGTTCGACACGATCGGCAAGCAAAGCGCGCTGAATGGCCTGCATCACATGATGGAGGCCCCCAGCATTATTCGGAAAATTTTCTGGGCGGCGCAGAACGGCTATAACGCGGTGATTTCCAGCAACACCTTCGATCCCGGCGTCGACGGCGGACGGCTGGCCGTGGACATCCCTGTGATCGGGCTGTTGCGAACCTCAATGCACGCCGCGCTGACGCTTGCCGACAAGGTGGGCGTCACGGTGCCGCTGGCGCCGCATGTTCCTTATACCTGGCGCATCCTGCGTACCTATGGCCTCGATCGCTTTGTCTCGGATATCAAGCCGATCGGCGTCTACGGCAAGGACATAAAAGAGCGCAAGGACGAGATCTTCGGCATCACCGAACGGCTCATCCGCTCGCTGGTCGACGATACCGGGGCGGAAATCATCCTGCCGCTCGGAGGCGCGCTGATTCCTTACGTTGTCGATCCCGATGATCTGGCCAAAGCCACCGGCGTGCAAGTGCTCAACACCAAGGCTATCGGCATTCGCTTCGCCGAGATGTGCGTGGCCTTTGGCATGACGCAGAGCGCCATCACTTATCCCCGGCCGAAGCTCGATTATTCCGATTTCGTAAAGCGGGTCTGACGAACGCCGTGCCGGAATTCATTTGGTGGCGCGCTGGTCGTTCAGCACCACCAGCGCATCCAGCGCGACGCCGCCCTTCTCCCGCAGCAGGAACGGGTTCACGTCGATGGACGCGATGCGTTCGCCGGCGTCCAGAATGAGGTTGGAAACTCCCACCAGCGCGGCGACCAGTGCATCGCAGTCAAGCGCCGGACGCCCCCGATAACCTTTCACCAAAATCCCGGCTTGGGTGCGTTCGATCAGTGCCAATGCGCGTGACGCATCGAGCGGCGGCGCCGCCAATGCAATATCCTTCCGCAGCTCGAGGTCGACACCCCCCGAGCCGAACAGAATAACGAGCCCCATTTCCGGATCGCGCGTCGTGCCGAGGACGAGTTCCAGGCCGCCGGTAGCCTGCTCTGCGATCAGCACGCCATCGAGCTTGGGCTTGGCAGGATGGCGCGCCATTGCCTGTTCGATGTCCCGAAACGCGTTTCGTACCGCATCGGCGGAGTTCAAACCCAAGATAACGCCACCGGCATCAGACTTGTGCGGCAAAGCTGCACTCACCGCTTTAGCCACCACGGGAAACCCGATACCCTCGGCGACCTGCGCGGCGTGCTCCGCATCAGTGGCAATTTGCTCACGCACACTTGTGATTCCATAGGCCGCCAGCAGGCGCTTGGAATCGACCTCGTTCAGGGTCTGCGCCACACCGGGTTTGAGCAGTTCGTCCAGCAGTTCACGCGTCGCTGGCGACGGAGAACGCCGCGGAGCTGGTGCTGTTCTCGGGATCATCAGGTTGGCCGTAATCGCCCGCAGGGTCCGGAGCGATTTGTCCATTTCCTGCAAGAAGGCGACGTTTGCGAGTTCGCCTCGCAATTCCCGGCTGTAATCGGTGAGGCCATGGCTGATCATGGTCACATAGACGACCGGCTTGTCCGAAGCCGCCGCCAGCGCGTTGACGCCGCGCAGATAGCTGTCCTTGATTTTCGATGCCGGTGCGCGCGGAAGCTCTTCCTGCAGGAGCAAGATGTCAATCGCCGGATCGTCCAGCATCGCCTTGACCGAACGCAGATAAGCGTCTCCACCCGTCACCGCGGTAAAGCCGGCATCGAGCGGGTTGCCAACAATGGTGCCGACGGCAAGTCCGTCCGCAAGCTTGGCACGCGTATCAGCACCAAGCTCGGCAAATTCCAGCCCGTGCGACGAAGCCAGATCGAGCATCAGGCCGCGCATGCCGCCCGAAAACGTGATTGCCCCAAGCTTCGGGCCGCGCGGCGCCCGCGCGTGAACGAAAAACTCCACAGCTTCCACCACGTCATCAAGATTGCGCAAGCGGATCGCCCCGGCTTCGCCCGCCACCGCATCAAAGGCCTGCATCGAGCCGGCAAGCGCCCCGGTATGAGCCATCGCCGCGGCGCGGCCGGCATCGGAGGCACCCAGCTTGACGACCAGCACCGGCTTTCCTGCAATTTTGGCCGCGCGGCAGGCCGACAGAAAATTTTCCGGATCGTGTACCGCTTCGAGATAAGAGACGATCACTTTGGTCGCGGGATCTTCGGCGAAATAGCGGATGTAATCGGCGGTGGTGAGATTCATTTCGTTGCCGCTGGTCACGAGCGCTCCGGTGAACAAGCCGCGTTCCTCGAGCGTGCGCTTGACCGCCATCAACAACCCGCCGGACTGGCCCACGATCGCCACCGGTCCGGCTCCAGCCGGTGCGCCCGATCATCGGGCATGGTCACCATGCTGTTCGCCGCGTTGAAATTGCCCAGGCAGTTGGGCCCCGATATCGCCAGCCCTGTTTCGTCAAGCGCACGCTGGAGTTCGGCCGTGAGTTCGGCGGATCCCTCGTCCGTCACCTCGCCAAAACCGGAGGTCATAACGGTAGCGCTGCGCGCACCGGCACGCGCAGCGTCGCGGACGGCATCCGCAACGAAGCGCGCGGGAATCAGGATGATGACGTGATCCGGGGGCTCCGGCAGTTCGCCGAAGCTGCGATAGCAGCGCGTCTCCCAAACCGTGTCCCGGCTCGGGTTCATCGGAAATACGGGTCCCTTGAACCCATAACGATTGAGATTGCGCCACACCCGCTGCGGCCAGTTTCCCGGCTTGTCCGTCGCTCCGAGGATGACGATGTTGCGCGGATTGAGCAGCGCGCGAACCTGCGCTGTCCGGTCGGCCGGCGTCGCCCCTGCCGCCTGTGCCCCCTGTGCCGCCATCCGCGTCAGCGCCGCGCGAAGTCGCCAAAGCCCGGCTTGAAGCTTTTCTCGTCGATGAATTGCTTCATCGCCTTGTCACGCCCCTTTTCCGGATCGCGGAATTTTAGCGCGTCGCTCTTCGCCTCCAGATAATCGGCGGCCTGGTCGACGCTCATGTCACGCACCGCACGGATCGCTTCCTTGGTATAGCGCAGCGCGTGCGGGCTCTTCTTCATCAGTGAGCGGGCAAGCTCCATCGTTTCATGCCGCAATTTTGCCAGCGGCACCGATTTGTTGGCGAATTTTATTTCGACGGCTTTTTTGCCGTCGAAAGTCTCTCCCGTGGCCGCGTACCACATGGCATCGCGATACCCGAGCACGCGCACCACGTTCCAGGCAACGACGCCGCCGGGGATGATCCCCCAGTTTACTTCCGAGAGGCCGAATGTCGCCTCGTCTGCCGCGATCACAAAATCGCAGGCGCAGACGGCGGTAAAGGCACCGCCGAAACAAAAGCCGTTCACCATCGCGATGGTCGGCTTCGGGTATTTCGACAGTTTCTCCCAGCGCCAGCCGTGAGACTTCGCGCCGCGCGCGGGCGCGCGCCTTGGGGTTGTCTTCATTCGCTCGGAAGTAAAGCTTTAAGTCTTGGCCGGCGCAGAACGCCTTGCCGGCCCCGGTGATCACGATCACCTTTGTCTCGTCATCCTCTGCAAGCTCTTCGAGCGCCAGATACATTTCACGATGCAGCTGCGGACTCATCGCGTTGCGCTGCTCCGGGCGGTTCAAGATAAGAAAGGTGACCCCCTCCTCGCGTTCGATTTTCACAGTCTCGAGGTTATTGAGCGATTCAATAACGTCCGGCATTGCGTTTCCTCTCTATGCTGGGTGTTTATGATGATTTAGCCGAGACCGTCGCAGGTGTCGACCTTCCAGCAGCTGCGCAGCCGGTTGCTACCTTAAAGGCCGACAAAATCCATCATCGGCCGATCCTCTCCCGGCTTCGGTTTCTCGTAAAGCCAGCCTTCCATCCGTGACACGGCGCCCTCTTTGGCAAGCGTCGCCTCATATTCCTGCCGGACGTACGGATCCTCTTCGTCATAGGGGATGGCGGAGCCACCGTCTCTGATATCGATTGCGCCCAAATCCTTCTGCTTCTCGCCCGGACGGCCGGGCTTGCGTGAACGTGAGTTGTTGGCGCCGAACCAGGCCGTCAGTCTCAGAGCTTCCTTGCTCGTGCCGAAATGCTGGTGAAACCAGTCCCCGCTCATAGGGGCGGCGCTGACCATGCCAACCGGCTCATAGTCGACCCGAAAAACTTGGTCGGCCTTCCCGTCCCGCCAGGGCGTCGGCCCAATCTCAGAAGGCCAGGTATAGGTATATCCCTTCCCCTTGACGCAAATGAGCACAGCGGCAGATGCATGCTTGTGCGCTTTCGAATACCGCCCCGTCTCGTGCTGCCCGATCCACATATAGAAACGGTTGCCCGCCATATGCGGTTCGATGCGGCGATATCCCGGTGAACGCCGGTTATCGAGCGGCAGCTCGCATTTGACGATGTCCGGAACGATGTTGGTGCGGCGCATTGCCAGGCCACGCACCGGATCGGGCGCTAGGTCATCCTTCGGTTTGAAGTAATCCTGGCTGCCGTCGAAGCGATCCGTGAACACGTAGCTATTGTTGAAAACGAAATCGTTGTTGTCATAGAGATTCATCGCCGGTGGCGCGGTCGTGCCGCCAAGCAGAAGCGCCGGCGCAGAGGAGGCATTCACGATGCGATGATAAGTGTTCAAAGGAATCGCAAAGAGCGATCCTTTTTGCCATTCGAACACGTGCTTCTTTCCATCCTCCTGCCAGACTTCCGTGCTCCCGCGCCCCTCGACGACCAAATATTGCTCTTCATACAGATGCTTCTCGACATTCAGCGCACCGGCGCCGGGCACTTCGACCACATAAGAGCCCCACAGGCCCTCGGTGCCCCAGAGCTGGATGAATGATCCCTTCCCGCCCATTCGCTTCCAGGGCTTCAGTGGAAGATCCTGCACCCTGCTGACGCCGACCGCTCGGACGATCGGTATCTCCTGCTCCTCCATGAATTTGTCGTAGGGCGTGGTGACCCGCTTGAACGTGCCCAGGCCTGCCTTCTGATTGCCGCTCGGCTCGTGCCAGTGATCTTGGCTGGTGGTGTCATGCATCCGTTGTTCCTTCGCTCATTCGCTGGCAGCGTATTCCTTCGGCTCAAGGTAGAGTTCGGGCTCCATGCGCGAAGCCGTTCCTTCCTTTGTCAGCGTCTCTTCAAATTCCTTCCTGATGGAAGGATCCTCTTCATGATAAGGGATCGCGCTGCCACCCTTCTTCAGATCGATCGCGCCATAATCCATCAGTTGCTCACCGGGCACGCCAGCGCGGTTGGCGCGCTGATTATTCGCGCCATGCCAGGCCATTAGGCGCAATCCGCCCTTACTGACCCCGAAATGCTGATGAAACCAATCGCCGCTCATGGGCGCGGCGGAGACCATTCCGACCGGCTCGTAATCCTGGCGAAGCACTTTGTCAGCATGGCCATCCTTCCAGGGCGTCGGGCCAAGGAGAGCCGGCCAGGTATAGGTATAGCCCTTACCCTTAATGCATATCAGTACCGCCGCCGAGGCGTGCTTGTGCGCCTTCGAATATCGGCCGGTTTCATGCTCGGCGAGCCAGACATAAAAGCGGCTGCCCGCCATATTCGGCTCGACGCGCCGGTATCCAGGCGAGCGCCTATTGTCGAGCGGCAGTTCGGCTTGCCGGATATCAGGCATGAAGTTGGTGCGCCGCATCGCGAGTCCCCGGATCGGATCAGGCTCGAGATCATCTTTTGGTTTGAAGAAGTCGGCGGCGCCGGAATACCGGTTGGTGAAATTGAACGGGCAGTTGAACACGAATTCCAGACTGTCCACGAGGTTCATCATCGGCGGAGCGGTCGTGCCGCATAACAGCAGCGCTGGCGAATTCGTGGCGTTCACGATCCGGTGGTAGGCGTTCAGTGGAATAGAAAACATCGAAAACGGCTGCCACTCGAAGGCCTGCGACTTGCTTTGCCCTTCCTGCCAAACCTCCGTGCTACCGCGGCCGTCGATAACAAGGACATATTTCTCGTACATATGGCGCTCGACGTTCAGCGCGCCTGCCGCCGGCACCTCCACAACGTAACTGCCCCATAGCCCTTCGGTGCCGTAAAGCTGGATGTAACTGCCCCGCCCGCCCAGCCGCTTCCATGGCGCGAGCGGCAGATCCTGAACCCGGCGGACGCCGATGCCGCGATAAACGGGAATGCCTTCGGCGTCCATGAACCGGTCATAGGGCAGCGGCCGGCGTTTGAACTTCCCGTAACCAGCCTTCTCGCTTCCTGTCGGTTCATGCCAATGAACTTGGGTCGGCGTGTCATGCATTAAATAACCTCGCCAGGATGCGGCGGTCCTACGTCGTGCAGCCCTCAGCCTGGGGACCTGTCGGCCACAAGAGCCCTATAGCGCTTGAGGACGGGTTCTGGGGTCTTCGCCAATTGGGCCACTAACTCCGCGATGGTTTTTCCGTCTTTCGGCGTAAACTCCAATTTTTGTTTGATCATTTCGGCCTGAAATTCCGGATCGTTCATCGTGTCTTGGAAAGCCTTTTGCATGATCGCAACGCGATCTGCCGGTACGCCGGGCGGCAGCGCGAAAGGGTACCCGATCATAAGAGGGGCCTCGACGAATTCGATCATCGCGAGCTGTTCTGGGGTCTTGGCGAGCTCGCGTGCCGTCGGCACGTCTGCCAACGCCGGATGCCTGCCCGTGCGCCCGAACTGAATCATCGGGCGCGCGATGTTCTTCTCCAGCCAATACGCCTTTCGCGCAAGCAAGGTCTGATAGCCAATGGTGTGGCCATCTACTTCGCCATTTTCGAACGCGATGTCGAGATTATCTCCCGTGTAGCCATGGATGATCTTCAAATTCAGCCCGAGCGCTTCGTTGATAACCTCGATTGGCGATGCGCCAATATTTCCCACGTTCAGAGGTGGATTAGCCTTTCGCATCGCCTCGACATCCGTTTGCGGAAGCTTGGCCCGAATGACAAAAAGATAAGCGTTATCCGTATAGCTCGCGGTGGTGCCGAGCCAATTGAACTCCTCGGATTTGTATCTCGCCTGCTCGTTGCCGAGTATGGGAAGTAGAACGGTATAGCGGTTGAACAAACCGAACACCGTTCCGTCTTTCTCGGCGATGTTGAACAAATGATTTGTAGCCGCGATACCGTTACCCGCGGGCATGTTTACGACAATGATATTGGGATTTCCGGGGATATGCTTTGGCATATGCCGCGCAAGAGTCCGCGCATTCAGATTATACCCGCCTGTTGGAGACCCGCCGACCACAAGCTTTATGCTTTTACCGCGGTAGAACTCCTCCTGGGCAAAACTCGGTGAGAGCAACAGGCAGGAGGTAACTACCGCAAGTGACAGCGTTCGCAACATGCTCCTCAGCATCGGTTTTCCTCCTCATGCGGACAGGAACGGCTTCTGCCGCCACAGCCATTTTTCAACGTTATTGAAAGCGTATTTGCGCCTCGCAAATTGTCAATCAATTCGGTCATATTTGCGCATTGGCAGCACCTTCTCTTCATCAATCTTGCTTCAACTGCACATTCCAGTCCAGACGCATGGGGACTGGCGGCACCATTTCATTTCTGTTTTAATTCTTAGCGAGTGAGGGCGCCGAAGAACAAGATCCTCACCAGTTGCCGTAAGAGCACGGCGGGAGGATCTCATGCTCAGGATCATGTCTGCCGCATCTGCGAGTTCTTGCCGCCGTTTTGCTCACGAGCTGGCTTGTCATGCCGGCGACCGCGCAAGGCCAACTGCCGGCGGAGTTCGCCGATGACCCCGTCGCCAAGGCGCTCGGGCCCGCCGTCATCAATGCCGCGCTGAAAGAGGGCACCGTCAATCTTTACTCCGGAACGACCACCCGCGACTTCCTCCAGAATGGCGGCCAGGCAAAATTCGAGAAGCGGTTCGGTATTAAGATCAAGCCGCTGACGTCTGAGCTGCGCAAGCTGGTTGACCGCATCCGCACCGAGATTTCGGTGGGCAGGGTCGTCGCCGATATCTTCGAGGGCAACGATCAGTACATGCTCGAGCTGCATAGGCTCGACGCCCTTGCCAAATGGAAGCCGCCGGCACCCGAGCTTGACCGCATCAACAAGGAAGTCATTCGTGGTCGAACCGGCCGGTTTCTGGTGGCCGACGCACGTGAGCGCGCAGGGGCTGGTGGTCAACCCCAACCTGGTCGATCCGAAGGAGATCAGTTCCTATTGGGACGTCATCAATCCGAAGTTCAAAGGCAAGGTGGCAATCCGCGACCCGCGTTCGTCGGGAGGCGGTGCCTGGCACATGCTCGGCATCCAGAACACGCAGGGGCTGGGCGCCGGACTACATCGTGAAGCTCAAGTCCACCGTCGAGCCGTTTATCCTGTCGGGCGGCTCCAACGTGATCCGCGACGCCGTGGTCCGCGGCCAGTTCGCCATCGGATTCTCCGGCCGCGGCGATTTCTTCGAGAATCTGCCGAAGGGCGCACCGCTCGCCTGGGTCGTTCCGAAGGAGGGGCTGGCTTGGACTCCGTCCTCGATCGCGCTCATCAACGGCGCGCCCAACCCAAACGCCGCCAAGGTCTTTATAACCTGGCTCTACGAGGTGGAGCAGATGCAGCTGTGGACCAATCAGGGCCGACCTATACCGCATCCTGACGTCAGGTCGCCTATCCCGGAGATGAGCCTCGCCGGGGTGAAGCTGATGCCGCGCATTCCCGACGAGCAACTCGACCAGCCGAACTTCTTCTTCAAGGAGATGGAGAAAGTCTTCGGCATCCGCTGACGCCCAGGAATAACCGTGCCAGACATCGCGCTCGATAACCTCTCCAAAAAATTCGGGACCTTGGTTGCTGTCGACGGCGCGACGCTCACGGCGGCTGACGGCGAGCTATTGACGCTGCTCGGTCCCTCCGGCTGCGGCAAGACCACCACTTTGCGCATGATCGCCGGACTTGAGGAGCCGAGCGGCGGCAGCATCCGCATTGGGGAGCGCGTCGTCTACGACCGCGCGCGCGGCATCGACGTGCCGGCCGAGATGCGCGGTCTCGGAATGGTTTTTCAATCCTACGCGATCTGGCCGCATATGACGGTGGCGGAGAACATCGCCTATCCGTTGCGTATGCGGCATGTCGGACGCGCGGGGCGGCGGGAGCTCGTCGATAAAGTGCTTGATCTCGTCGGTCTCGCCGGGCTCGGCGACAAGCCGTCGACATTGCTGTCGGGCGGCCAGCAGCAACGCGTCGCATTGGCGCGTGCGCTGGTGTTCGAGCCCGCGCTGCTGCTGCTTGATGAGCCATTGTCCAATCTCGACGCCAAACTGCGCGAGCAGATGCGCTTCGAATTGAGGATCATGCAGCAGCGGGTCGGCCTCACCGCGGTCTACGTGACGCACGACCAAGAGGAGGCCCTGACGCTTTCGGACCGCCTGGTCGTGATCAACCACGGTGAGATCGAGCAAATCGGCACGCCGATCGAGGTCTACGAGCGATCCGGCGACCCGCTTCGTCGCCCAGTTCATCGGCAAGGGGAACATGATCGACGTTGCAAGCGGCGTGGCGTGGGAGCCATCCGGCGCGCGGTTGACGCTGAAGTCTGGCGCCGGGACGACGGAAGTGCACATCCCGTCAAGTTCGATCCGCACCGAGCCTGCGCGCAAGACAACAGCGACAAGCGAATGGCAAGGCGACGCCTGCCGCCAGTCTGTTCGTGCGGCCGGAGAAGGTCGAAATCGGGAACGGCACAAGAGCCGGAACCGGATCGGCACAAGCCGTGGAACTGGCCGGCCGGGTGCTCGGACGCGCTTATGTCGGCAATCGTGCGGAATATCTGGTGATGATCAACGACGCGACGTCGCTGAAGGTCGAGGCGTCGACCGACGTGACCGTCGGCGCCGGCATCCGAGGTGATGCTCTCGATTGCCCCGGAAGATATGGTCCTCTACCGGCCGAGCCCGCAATGAACGCTCCGGCCGTGGTTGCCGCAACGCCGGGCGAGCGGCGCACAATCGGCGTAGGGGTACTCCGAGCACCCTGGCTCGGCGCGCCTCGGTATTCCGCCGGGGGTGTTCTATGCGCTGCTTACCATGCTTCTCGCGGTGCTCGTTCTTTACCCCTTTGCCGTATTGTTGACGTCCAGCTTCTTCACCGGACAGCCGGGCCGGCTCGGCAGCTTCACGCTCGCCAATTATGCGGTGTGGTTCGGCTCCTGGGAGCTGTTGCCGATCATGCTCAACAGCGTGATTTTCTCCGCCTCACGACTGGCAATCGCGCTGTTCTTCGCCCTGCTCTTCGCCTGGGCGGTGGCGCGCACCAACGTGCCGTTGGCAGGCCTGATGGGCTGGATGATACCGATTCCGTTTTTCATCCCAGACCTGCTGACCGGCGTTCGGCTGGCTGATGCTGGGCAACCCGCAAAACGGCGATCATCAACCAGCTGGCGCAGCAGTTTTTCGGCGCCCAGGGGCCGATCATCAACCTCTACGGCTGGGGCGGCCTTATCTTCCATGCTTCGCTGAATACGATTTCCTTCATGTTTCTGATGCTGGTCGGATTCTTCAAGCAAATGGACGCGTCCTACGAGGAGGCCGCGACCACGAGCGGCGCGAGCAAGCTCAAAGTGATGATGACCATCACTTTCCCAATGCTGGCGCCAGCGATCCTCAGCATCTCACTGCTGGTCTTCATCCACGGGCTTGAGTTGTTCGAGAATCCGCTGCTGTTCGGCAATCCCGGAGGCGTTTATGTATTCGCCAACGAAATCTACCGGATGCTGTCTTACCGTCACCCGCCGGAATACGGTGCGGCGACGGCACTTTCGGTAATCTTGATCGTGGTGACATTCGCGCTTCTCGTGGTGCAGTGGCGTAAACTCGGCGGGCGGCGATTCACCGTGGTAACCGGCAAAGGCTATCGGCCAACGCGTCTGCGTCTGCCCGGTCGCGCTGCGTTGGAGCATTTTCGCGCTCTTTGTCATCTATTTTCTGCTGGCGGTCGTGATCCCGATCGGCGCAGATCGTGTTCAATTCTTTTTTTGAGATCTTCGGCCTCTATGGCTGGCAGTATGTGACGTTGAAAAACTGGACGAACGTGATCAACAACAGCCGCGCTCTGAACGGCCTCAAAAACACGATCATCTATGCCACGCTTGCCGCATTTGCCGTCGTCATCATCGGCGGCCTTGTCGGATATATCCGGGTGCGCACGCGGCATTGGCTCGGCTACGCGCTCGAATTGATGGCATGGGCGCCCTGGACGCTGCCCGGGGTGGTGATGGGGCTGGCCCTGCTGTGGGCCTGGGCGCTGCCGCCGCAACCTTTCAATCTGTACGGCACCGCGCTCGTCATCATCATCGGATTCATCGTCAAGGGTTTGCCGCTCGGGGCGGCAACGATGCAGTCGGCCGTGCACCAGATCAGCCCGGAGCTTGAGGAGTCCTCCCGGGTGCATGGCGGCTCCTGGCTGCGCACCGTGCGGCATATCCTGGCCCCCCTGCTGCGCCGCGGCGCACTCGCTGCTTTCGTCATTGTATTTGCGATCGCATCACGCGATCTGACAATCCCCCTGCTGCTCTATCGCGACGACACCGAAACCCTCACGGTGACGCTACTGCATTATTACGAGACCGGGGACATGGGCACCCTGGCGGCTACCTCACTCATTCAGCTTGGTCTTGTTATGATGCTGCTGGCGCTCGATCGCGTCACGCGCGCGAAGGACGGCTAAAAAAGGACCGCTAACCATGGCATCGCCCTCGAGGCAAACACTTCCCGACAGCGGGCCAAGCGAGCTCAGGATTAAGGACGTCATTGTCCACAAGCTGCGGCTGCCGTACCGCAGCGTTGTCAATTTTCGGTCGGTGACCCAGGACCGCGGCGAGTACGTGCTAATCCGCATCCTTGCCGATAACGGCCAGGAGGGTATTGCGGAAGCGGTGTGCCGTCCCGAGCAGCATGGCGAGGACGCGACAGCGGTCGCCATGTCAATCGATACCTTGTTCAAGCCACGGCTGATCGGGCTCGATCCGCTCGCGCACTTGTCCGCGCTCGCGGCGATCGGCCGCGTCAAATTTTGCCGCACAGAAAAGGCGCTGATCGACATCGCGCTGTGGGATCTCAAAGGCAAGATCCTGAAATCAGCCGGTATGGCGGCTGCTCGGTGCCGCGACGCCAAAGCCGGTGCCGCTCACCTGGCTGGTACACGGCAAAACCAGCCGGGAGGCGATGGTGCCGGATGCGCTGCTGCAGCACGAGCAGCGTGGCTATAACTCGATGAAGCTGAAGACCTGGAAGCGCAGCATGGAGGACGTGCGACTGGTCGAAGACGTGCGTAAGGCGCTCGGCGATGACGCTTTCCTCTATGTCGATGGCAACGGCAGCTATACCGAAGGCGAGGCGCGGACGATCCTGGCCCGGGTCGCTGACTACAACGCCACCTTTATCGAGGAACCCTGCAAATTTTCCGATCCGCTTCGGCAAGCCGCTTTCGCGCCACACCTGCCGCTCCCGCTGCTCGGCGATCAATGCCTGCAGTCACTCGAGGATGTTCAGCTCCACATCCGGCTCGGTGCGGTGGGCGCCATCAGCATCAAGCTTCGCCGCACCGGCTTCACGCAATCACTGAAGATCGCCGCGCTGGCGGAAGCGGCGGGCCTGCCGGTGGTGATCGGCACCGACTCCGAGAGCCGGATCGGATCGCTGTCGCGTATGCATTTCAGGGCGGCGCTGCCGTGGCTGGCGCCCTACCCCGCCGAGACGCACTTTTTCGACAAGCTCGCCGACGACGCCTTTGCCGGCGAGTTCCACTTCCGTGACGGCACGCTCACGCCGACAGACGCACCGGGATTTGGCGCCGAGATCGATCACGCAAAGCTGAAAACTTTCGCCTTTTGAGGAAATCGCCGCCGATGACCTACGATGCTGCCAAGGGAAATTTTCGCGTCGCGCTCGCCGGCGATTGCATGCTGACGCGGCGGCTCTCGGTTTTCGGCGAGCCTGCATTTCTAGCTTTGCGCGACCTGTTCCGGGGATGCGATGCGGGCTTCGTCAACCTGGAGTCCGTCGTGCGGCGGCCGGACGAAGGCACGCCGGGCGTCACGCGCGGCACCTACATGACGACCCTTCCGGAACTGCTCTCCGATCTGTCCTGGCTCGGCGTCAGCATGGTGTCGACCGCCAACAATCATGCCTACGATTACGGCGAAGGCGGGTTGATGGCTACAGTCCGGCATTTGGAACAGGCCGGCATTATGTTCGCCGGCAGCGGGCAGAACCTGGCAGAAGCCCGGCGGCCCGGCTATCTCGACACCCGCGGCCGGCCGCGTGGCACTGGTCGCGACGACGGCAACCTACCGCCCATGGAATGCGGCGAGCCCGCAGCGGCCTGACATGCGGGGGCGGCCCGGCATCAATCCGCTCAATTCAGAGACGACCTATACCGTTGACGAAGCGGCCTTCCAGGCCCTGCAGAGGATATCCGAGGGTCTCGGCTTCGAGCAGACCCGCAAGCGCAACCGCACGCACTTTTACTCCGATGCGGAGGCGCCCGACGAAGCCAGTGGCGAACTGCAAATGTTTGGCACGCGGGTCGTCAAGGCCGACGCATTCGGCGCGACCAGCAGCGCAGACATTGCCGATGTCGAGGACAACCTGCGCTGGATCAGGGAGGCAAGGCGGCAAGCCGATTGGGTGCTGGTCAGCTTCCATAGCCACCAGTTCTCGTACAAAAGCGTCGCGTCCGCTGCCACCAAGATCGATCTCAAGGAGCCGGCGGATTTTGTGCCCGCCTTCGCGCGGCAGTGTATTGATGCGGGCGCCGACATTTTCGTCGGACACGGCTCGCATACCCCGCTCGGCATCGAGATCTACCGAGGCAAGCCGATCTTCTACTCGGTCGGCAATTTCATTTTTCAGAACGAAAGCGTTCGCAGCTTCCCGGCGGAAGCCTACGCGCGCTTCGGGCTTGGTCACGACGCCACCCCGAGCGATTTTCTCGACGCCCGCACCGGCGGCGGCAGCAAAGGCCATATTGCCCAAGCTGGCTTTTGGGAGAATATCGCAGTGACGTGCGAGTTCAGAAATGGCGCTGCCGCCGAGATCCGGATCTATCCCATCGAGCAGGGCTTCGGTGCATCGCTCGGACAACGCGGACGCCCCATGCTCGCGACCGGCGCCATCGCCAGCCGCGTCATTGACCGCGTGGGGGAATTGTCAGGGGTCTATGGCGTCGACGTTCGCAACGATAACGGGATCGGCGTCATCGCGATCGATAACAAGGGCTGACCCTGCCGCAACGATAAAGGACGTATTTCGTTGCTACTACGCGACGGGAGTAGTAACGATGAAGAAACTTTTGGCTCTGCTAATATTTGCAACTCTTTGCCGGCAGGCGCGGCGGCGCGTGCCTGGGGTCGAAGATTACCAGTAAAGCCTCCCCATTATTAAAGAGCTATTAGAGGGTTAGAATGGCTTTAATGCTGTCCAACGATGACGCCGCGAAGGTGTTGACGATGTCCAACACCATCGCGGCGCTGGAGCAATTATATCAGGACTTGGGCGCTGGAGCCGCCGTTTACCGCGGACGTACGGACCTCTTCGTCCCCACCGTAGCGGAAATCGGGGCCGACGTACCGGCGGCGCATCAGTTCAAAACCTTGGACGGCGCAATTCCTCGGCTGCATGCGGCGTCGATCCGCGTTACCTCGGATGTGGTGGCGTTTCCCGAAGTGAACGGCCTCCGCCGACGAATCAAGATTCCGGCAGCGACAGGCAAGTCCTACGTGGGACTTGTTTTTCTATTCAGCTCTGCTACGGGCGAACTCATTTCCATCATCCAGGACGGAATGCTGCAACGCTTTACGGTCGGCGCCATCAATGCCATTGGCGCGAAGTATCTTTCCCGTCCTGCAGTTGTCCGTTGTCGGGCTCATCGGTGCGGGAGGACAGGCCGGGCCGCAATTGGCTGCACTGAAGGAAGTCAGGCCAATCCGACAGGTCCGTGTTTACAGCCCGACGCCGGGCGAGGCCGATGCATTCGCCGTATCCATGTCAGCCGCTCTCGGGCTCGAAATCACCGCGGTAGCCAGCGCCGAGGTGGCGGTTGAGGGCGCGGATATCGCCGTGACGGCAACTAACAGCCGCGCCCCCTTCTTCCCAGCAGCATGGCTGAAGCCGGGCATGCACCTCAGCTGCATGCAGCGTGACGAGCCAATGGACGATTGCTTCAAGCAAGCGGACATTGTGGTCTTTCACACGCGCATGAAGGAGCACGAATACGTGTCCACGGACTTCGCAACAATCGAGAAGCGCTTCGGCTTCGTCATCCGCGATCATCCTCCGCGCGATCTCGACTGGAACGACTTTCCCGATCTTGGCGAGCTTGTGGCCGGAAAGGTCAACGGGAGACAGACCCCGCAGCAACGCACCTTCTTTCTCAATAGCACCGGCGTAGGGGCGCAATTTACCGCGCTCGCACATCTCATCTACAGTGGCTGCCGTGAACGGGGCCTCGGCCACGAAGTGCCGGCTGAATGGTTTGTCGAATCCATTCAACCGTGAAATCGAGAGGGCCGAGGCGGTGAGCCGTGAAACCATCCAGCTGGCAGAATACGCAGCCGCCTTGCGCTTCGAAGATATTCCGGCTGACGTTGTTGATGCGGCTAAGAACACGATCGCGGATGGCATCGCAGCTTGCGTTTTTGGATATCGCTTCCCCTGGAGCCAAGCGATCATCAGATATGCGCAGCAGTCCGGTGCCGGCAAGAGCGCCGTGCTCGGACCAGGCGCCCCGATGCTTCCGCCGCCTTTTGCGGCGCTTGTGAACGGCGCCCTCGCCCACTCCTTCGAACTGGACGCGGGCACGCGGGTGGGCGTCGGTGCCCATCCGTTCGGCACTGTCTTCACCGCCGCCTTGCCTGTCGCGCAGGACAAAGGCCTGAGCGGCAAACAGCTGATCACCGCATTCATCGCTGGCAGCGAAGTCATGCTGCGGATCGGTCGCGCCACCGGCCGTTCGAACGAGCACCGCGGATTTCATGCGCCGGGGACAACCGGGCCTTTCGGCGCCGCGATTGCCTGCGCATTGCTGTTGGGCCTAGACACCGAGCGCCTGCTCAATGCCATTGGCATTGCGGGCTCGGTCGCGTGCGGGCTGCGGCAATTCTCCGTCTCCGACACCGGGTCGATGGTGAAGCGCTTGCACTTCGGCCGCGCGGCAGAGGGCGGCGTTCTCGCTGCAGGTCTCGCGGCGGAAGGCTTCGACGGCCCGCACGACATCCTGGAGGGCAAGGCCGGGTTTCTGAAAGTCTTCTGCGATCACTACGATGTCGGGGAACTGACGCGCGGCCTGGACGGCAAGACCTTTATCATGCGCGAGATCGCGATGAAGCGCTTTGGCACCCATGGATCCTCACAGATTCCGCTGCAGACATTGCTCGACATCCGCAACAGCCATCCCTTCGCTCATGACGAGATAGAATCCATTCACATCTTTGCCGCCCGCGAGGCGGTCGAGCATCACGATAACTTGTCACCAATGGATCTGATGCAAGCACAGTACAGCGTTCCGTTCTGCATTGCCCTCGCCTGCGTCCGGGATGTGCGCGACCCACGCTCGTTCGACGAAAGCGCCCTGACCGACCCCGCCATTCATGCGGTCCTACAGCGCGTCCGTTATGAAGTCGGCGACATCGCCGATAAAAGAACGTGCCAAATGACTGTGACTTTGAAGAACGGCGGCATGTTCAAACTGACTCTTCCTGAGCCGGACGTTCCATGGCGGCAGGCGAACCGCGAGGAAACCTACGAAAAATACGCGATTCTTATGCGCGAAATTCCGCGGGCGAAAATAGACGAGCTGTTCGAGCGGATTCAGACGTTGGAAGAACAGGCGAGCGTCAACCGGATCCGAGTATAACTCCAGCCAGAGCGCGGCGCAGACCTCCGGACATCCCGTAACGTGTCCGCCGTGCGATCTATGCTTGTTGCAGTCAATATCGGCCTGGATTCTTAGCTCTTAAATCCGGTTTGCGCGCGCCGGAGAACGCGCTTGACCAGCCGCAACGCGGGCGCAAAAACGGAGCCGACCAGCGGGATCAGGACGGCGCCGATCAGCAGCCCGATGATTCCCGACCCGGCGGCGGTGACGATCCATTCCACCACGCCAGCGAGGGGTGGCAGCGCGTGAGCTGCGGTCTCCGCGACGCCGTGAATAATTCGGGCGATTGACGGAAGGCCATATGCCTCCAGGCCATGCAAAATGATGCCGCCGCCAACCCAAATCATGGCTGCCGTGCCCGCGGCGCTGAGAAAGATCAGAAAGACTGGCATACCGCGGACCAGCGC
This sequence comes from uncultured Alphaproteobacteria bacterium, assembly GCA_963728585.1. Taxonomy (GTDB): domain Bacteria; phylum Pseudomonadota; class Alphaproteobacteria; order Rhizobiales; family Xanthobacteraceae; genus CANKHA01. The sequence goes on along the minus strand of CAVSLB010000019.1, from coordinate 27,988 downwards.
GCGCCCGAGCCCCCGGCTCAGACCGCCCATGGCTGAGTCGCTATCATTTTTCGCAAGCGCTACCCCGACATCATCCGCCTTCACCGTGAGAGCCACCACGCCATATACCGCCGCGGTGATGCCGATCCCGACAATTGCCAGCACCGCCGCCTGGATCAGAATTCCGCTCTCCGGAATAGCCGCCAAGGTGATCGCCATGATCTCGGCTGACAGGATGAAATCAGTCTTGATCGCGCTTGCAATTTTCTGCTCCTCGAGCGTTCGCGCGTTCAACGCTAATGCTTCCAGGTGCGCCTCATGCGAATGCGCTTGCTGCGGCACGATGACTTGGTAGATTTTTTCGACGCCCTCATAGCAGAGATAGGCTCCGCCAAGCATCAGAAGCGGAGTGATTGCCGAAGGGAGGAAATAGCTGAGCAGCAACGCGGCCGGCAGCAGGATCATGAGCTTGTTACGAAGCGATCCCGCGGCGATCTTACCCACGATCGGCAGTTCCCGTTGAGCCGCAAAACCCACCACATAGCGGGGAGTGACCGCTGCGTCGTCGATCACGACACCAGCTGCCTTGATTCCGGCCCTGGCGGCTTGGCTAGCCACATCGTCAAGAGAGGCTGCAGCCACTTTTGCAATCGCTGCAACGTCATCAAGAAGTGCAATCAGTCCAATGCTCACCGGTAGTCTCTCTTTAAAGTCTTCATCATGCTCGTGATACGGGGACGGGCCGCGAAACGATGGAACGACCTTTGCAAACGGATCAGTCCAAAGACTGGTTCCAAAGATAAGTGCGGGCGAACGCGCGTAAGAGAATGATGCTAGGGCACGACCCTGACCTCGCCGCGGACTTCCCCGCCGGGGAATTGGGTGGTGTGAACGTTTACGGAGGAAATATCCTGCCGATCCCTCGCAGCACTCTGCCGATCCGGCGGAACTGAAATATTTTTTGCGGCTCTTAGCGCGGTATTTGACCTTCGGCTTAGCGATTGGAAAGAGACTGTCATTACTGGTTGGGGCATCGGCGACGCGCCCCGCCATGCTCTGCCCTCTCGCGAGTCCTCCGTGGCCGCCCGACCGCGCCCGCGATTTAACGCATTGTTCGCTATCTGCTGTTATCGGTGAGGAGAGGATGTCTCATTCCATCCCTTTTCGAACCGGTTGGATCGGATCTGAGCATGAGCGACGAATTGCCTAGCATCACCGCCTTAGAGGCCCAAGGGTATACTCAGATAGAGTGCCATTGTGGCGGCTGCGGGTTTTGGGCCGAGTCCTTCAACACCGTCCGGGAGCGACATCTCCACCCGAAAATCGGTAACTTAAACGTCGCACAGTTGATGTTACTATTGCGCTGTGCATTTTGCCCGGGAAGGCCGCAGGCTTCCGCAGCGCGGCCTTGGGGCCAATGCGACGCCGAGCACCACGATCAGCAGGTACTGACCCGACGTGCCAGTTAGCGGTCGGGGGCGCCATTTCGCCTAAGGTGCGTGCTTTTCTGAGAGTTAATCAACTCTTAACCGACCTTGGTCCCTTCCCTTCCACAGCGGACCAGCCCCTGGGGTGTAGCACCGCGGCTCGCAGCTCGGCCGTCGGCGCGCCACGTCACAGCCCCGACACGATCAAGCGGGCCGATCCAGCGCTGATGATCCCAGCCGCGCCCAGATCGCCGCCGGTGGCCTCCCCTTCACGAAGATGTTGCTGGGGCTAGAGCCTGTTTCGGCCCACATTGAGTCGCACCTGACGCCATGGCCGAACCTCGTGCACGGAGCTGGCAATGAGATATTCGGAAAGGCTACCCGTTTGCGCAATCCGTCAAACAGAATCGCCAGGCGCGCTCGTTCTGGTGATAACAGGGGCTGTTTCTGGAGCTCTCGCCGTCGCGCTCGGGATTAGATTCGGGATGGCCGGAGCGTTGAGCGCGATAATTGCAGGTGCGGTCGGAATATGCCTGGCCGGATTGTGGCAGGGATTAGCGCGCATCCCATGGGCCACAAAAGCTCCGAAATGTTTTTAGCACAATCTACACATCCCTCCTGAGCCCATAAACCTCTCGGTATTCGAGGTCGACGTCTAGCTTCTTGGCTGTCTTCGACAAGGCTTAGGCTACATTCTTCAGAAATTGATCGACTGAGCTTCTCAGGACCTGGGCTTGCTCAGACAGCCTTCCGGCCTCCGACAGCAGATCCGAAGCGGACCGCCTTGTGCCACTTACCGTTGCCGCGGTGCGCCGGATGTTCTTAGCCACATGCTCTGTAGCAGATGCGACGCTCTGAACACTCTGGGAGATCTCTGAGGTCGAGAGGCTTTGCTGGTCGATCGTGGCCGTCATGCCTGATGTTAATGTCCCCACGTCAGACATGAGGTCCGAAAGGCTCCTGATTGCTTCGACGGAATGCGTTACGGCATTTCTCACATCCGTTATTTTGACGCTAATTTCGTGCGTAGCTCTGCCGGTTTGCGTGGCCAAGGTCTTTACTTCGGACGCAACCACGGAAAATCCGCGACCGGCTGCACCGGCTCGCGCGGCCTCGATAGTGGCGTTGAGCGCAAGAAGATTGGTTTGGTCCGCGATCTCCTGAATGAGCTCGATCACACTTTCTATTTCCTTGGCCGAGATGGAAAGGGTGTTGATAACCTCTACCGCGCCCTCTGCCGTGTGGCTCGCGCGCGCAATCGCCGAATTGGTCTTCATTATCTGTTCAACTATGCCGCCAAACGATCCGCTAAGCTCCTCCGTCGCGCCGGCTACAGTCGCTACGTTGTGTGACGTTTCGTCTGCCGCACCGGCCGCGTCACTTATTCGCTGATCCGCCTCCAGCGCAATTTCTGAAAGCGTGCGGGCGGTCGCATTTAACAGATCAGATGTATCTTTAACTTGAGCCAGCACGCTTTCGGTATCCGCCCGGAAGCTCGCTACCTCCTGCTCGAGCAGCTCTCGACGACGGGTCTCGGCTGCCAAAGCGCCTTCTTTCTCACCCTGCCGTCGGTCAAGGTCAGCGCTTTGCGAGCGCAAGGCGTCCTGCATTTTCCTCAGCGACATCAGAAGACGGCCGAACTCGTCACGCCGGCCATCAGAAACATCTCTCGACAAGTCTCCGTTGGCGATCCGCTCCGAGACGGCCATAGCCTGGCGAATTGGCCGGATGAAAGAAAACGCTGTCGCCATCGAAAGCAGCAGCCCGGCCAGTCCGGTTATCACGGCCAAGACGATCAAGTTGGACCGCGCTTCGGCGACTTTGGCTTCGGCTTGAGAACGAAATTCGAAGCCATACGCGCTTGCCGCCTCAGTGACCTGATCGAGAGCCGAGCTAACCTCAGCCGCCTTTTGCGAGATGCTGTCGGGAAAAGGAAGCTGTGTTACGCCCGCCGACGGCGGATCCAAAACGGAAGCTACAGTAGCAATCAAGTTGCGAAGGAGCTTTTTTGCTTCGACTATGGTTTTTGCGCGGACCTCCGCAGTCCTCATTCTTTCCTGAACAATGTCTAAGTCACGAACAATATCCTGCATTGCATTTTGAAGGGCACCCATGTTGGCTACGTTGGCGTCCTGGAGAAGGATGCCTCGTTCCATTTTTGCCCGTGCGATGTTGAATTTGGCCTCCGCAGACCTGGCGTGGCTAACGGCCATAAAAGGCTCGTCGTAAAGCGCAACTACCAAGTCCCCTGCGCTGGAGACGGCCTTGATACCCTGCAGAGCGACTATCGCACAGAACCCCAGGACGATACCAAACGCCAGCAACAATCGGGTTCGGATTGACATCGACTCTACCTTAGTCCGGTCAATTCGTGATCTGAACATTCATCCGCATTTGCGGATGAATAGCGCAAATAATGGTTGCGGTTCCAATTGCGTCGAACGTAACAGGAGCCGACATCCCCGGTGCCTGCGCACCGATGTTGAACTCGTTGCCGGGGCTTTTCGACATTACATTGTGCGTGACCGTGTCGTTGTTAACAAAGGTAATGGTGTCGCCTTTGGCGATCACAACCTCGGTTTCCGAAAAGACCTTTCCCTTCTGGAGAACGGTTTTTGCGGCAGCAAGCGCGACGATATTGCCCAATAGGAAGGCAGCTAACGCGCAGATAGCAACCATATGTTTCATCGGACCTCGCTGCTGGTTGGTCTCATCTCGGCAAGAGCGGAACGGAAGTCGGATTGGTTTCTGCAGTCAGCGTGTTCAGAAATGCTTCCAGATCTCCTTTTTCTTGTTCAGACAGACCCAGCTTCTGCACATCATCGGACCGGCTCTCGCGGGCTATCCCGCCTTCATCGTAATAGTCGATAACGGCACGCAACGTGGGCAAGCTCCCATCGTGCATGTAGGGCGCTCGTCGACCGATTTCCCGAAGACCGGGCGTCTTGAAAGCGTGCTGCATCTTAACAACGTCAGGATGAAATTTGCCGCGGCCGACATCGCTGCCGGGAAGCCCAATGTCATGAAAACTGTCGTCGGTGAAATTCCAACCGCTGTGGCAGGATGAACAGCCTGCCTTCGTGTTAAACAACATGAACCCTCGTTTCGCATTGACTGAAACGGCGTCCTCGTTACCGTCGATCCATGCATCAAACGCAGCGCGACCTGATACGATCGTGCGCTCATACGTCGCTATCGCTTTGGCGATGGTCGTGGCTGTAACTCCCTCGCCAGGAAAAACTTTGGTAAAATGTTGGACGTATTCCGCATTATTACGGATACGCGGTAGCAACTGGTCGAGCGTGAGGTTCATCTCCGCGACGGATACAATAGGTCCAAGCGCCTGCTCTTCGAGCGAGGCAGCTCTCCCGTCCCACATGAATATCTGCCCAAAAGCAGCGTTGATAATCGACGGCGAGCGGCGCTCCAGCACTTTCATGCCATGCCCCACCCCCTTTGGCTGGCCATCACCCCACGCGAAGGCCGGATTGTGGCATGCTGCGCAGGACAACAGGTTGCCAGCCGAAAGCCGCGTGTCGAAGTACAGCTTTTTGCCGAGCGCGGCTTTTTCGAAGGTGTAAGGATTGTCCTTCGGAAAGGGGATGAAATCGGGACGACGATAGAGCGCTTTCAGTTCGCTGACGCTGGCGCTCGGGCTGGAAATGGGCGCAGACCGCGTTGGCTTGCCTACTACGGCGGCGCCGAGGGCCATGCTCACAATGCCCGCTGCGAGGGGAGCCGCGGCCGATACAGTCACCGCTAAAGCTGCACAGTATTTAATGGACATTAACCTAACCGGGATGAGCCATCCTGGAACGAGTATGCCGGGCAGCGGATAACGCTTGGTTAAGCGTGACTAAACAAAAGCAGAGGTATTACAACAGCTTCGTATGGGGAGAAGCTTCCAACGACTGGAGGCTGCATTGACGGTGGCGGCTTGCTCAGTATTCGCGTCCGCTAGGCGGCGCGGATATTTTCCAGGAAGCTGCCGATTTCGGCGGGAGGATAGAACTTTTAGCCGGACGATCTTCGCGGCTCACGTCAGGTGACCTGACGGTCCGCATCGGGAGACTCTGGTTATCACCGGCCTGAATGGTCGTGGCGTATGACCGCGCGTTGTGCCGTCATCACCCAGCTAAACGGCTACCTTCCCCAGGAAGCTCTCGACCTCACCACGAAGGCTTGCGGCAACGCTGGCAACCCCTTCGCACGCATCGAGTAGCGTCTGCGCCGACGTGCGCGCCTCGCTGGCTTCCCCAGCGACGTCGTTGAGTTCAGACGCAATCACCTTGGTACCGTCCGCCGCGCTGCCCACATTGTGCGAAATCTCTCCGGTTGCGGCGTCCTGCTGATGCACCGAGGCTGCGACCGACGAGGTGTCTTCATTAATTTCCCGCATACGTTCGGCGATACGGCCGATGGCGGCGACCGCCATGGCTGTCGATTTCTGTACGGCGGCGATCTGGCCGGCGACGTCCTCGGTGGCCTTCGCGGTCTGCACCGCGAGCAATTTGACTTCGGAGGCGACCACGGTAAAGCCCTTCCCTGCCTCGCCGGCGCGCGCGGCTTCGATTGTGGCATTGAGCGCGAGCAAATTGGTCCGGCCTGCGATGTCACGGATCAATTGGACAACGTCGTCGATCTTCTGAGCGGCTTGCGCCAAGCCCGCAACTTGTTCATTGGTGGTCTGGGCTTCCTTCACTGCCACACACACTATGTCGGCAGTGTGCCCCAGGCGCTGGCTGATTTCGGCGGTCGCTGTTGACATTTCCTCCGCCGCCACCGCAGCCGACTTTACGTTTTTCGACGCTTGATGCGATCTTTTCGCCGCACTCTCGGCGCGCTGTGCTGTCCGGCCGGATGCACCCACCAGAGCGCTCGCCATTGTCCGCATCGTCGTCGCGCTTTCGGAGGTAGATTTCAAAAGATTTTCGGCGCGGTGCCTAAAAACGCCAATCGCCTCTTCCAGGGCGATGCGACGCTGCTCGTTTTCCTGCATCGAGCTACGTTGCAATGCGGCGCGGCGCCGCTCCGTTATGTCCTCGTGCGTGTCAATCCATCCGCCATCGGGCATCGGGCAGCTCGCGAGGGCAATAATGCGGCCATTTGCCATCTCAAACGCGGTGCTCGTCGTCTTTCCTTGCGCAATTCGGTCCATGCACTCCTTTGCGTAGAGATCGGGGTCGCCTGAGAAGGTTCCCACCGCTCGGCAGTGCTCGAGCAGATCACGCAGCGAGGAATCCGGCAGGATTTGCTTTGCGCTCAAACCGTAGATGTCGAGATAACGGTCATTGCACAGCATGAGCCGCCCCGAAGAATTGAGCATGCACAGGCCTTGCGGCATGTTCTCGACCGCTGCCGCCAACAGCCTATTTTGCTGGCGCAAGCCATGGATCACAAACGCGCCGGCGGCGCTCAGCCCGAGCAGCGTCAGAATTACGCTGTCGGCCGCCGATGCTGGTAGAAAAGAAAAGAATCGGGCGTTGGTGGCGCTCAGAGTAACCAGGCTGGCGCCAAGGCAAATTATCCCGGTTAACAGGATGAGCAGCCAGCCGCGCTTGACCGCCACTGAAATGAGGGGTCTCAACATCGTTGGGGCGTCCCAGTATTAACGGAAGGTAGCCTCTGAAAGGTTTTTTTGAAGTTAAATGGGGCGGCAGCCGGTAACAAAACACAGTTGCTTGCACTTGCTGCCCGTTCGGCAACCTTATGTTAATGCCTCCGCCGGCCCGGCCGGGCGGGCTGGATTCCCGCGACGGGGCTCGGCCTTCGCAAAGTCTTCAAACAAAAGCACGACCTGAGCGCACGGCCATCCCCGCCGAGCAGTTCAGCGACCGGCGATCGAAGCAACTGCCGAAATGGGTCCAGCATCGCTTTGGGCAGAGATTGTGGTCGGCCCGCTGACTGCAAAGCCAGGAGCGCTGCTTGTCCAATGCTTGGCCGATTGGCTCCTGGGCAACGCTATTTTGAATTATCAAGCCTGCCGGCGGCAGCAGTCCTCGTCTCAAAATACGCTCCAATATCGTCAACGATGACGCTGCCGGTCTCCTTAATGGCCAGTTCCAATTCGAGCTGCGTCCGCCCGAACTTCTCGCACCAATAGGCGACCTCCCAAGTCTCGCGTAGGTTGACCGCTGCCGGGTCTGCCGGTACCCGTTCCCGTGTGTTGTCAGCCATCAACCTTCCTTTCGAAGCGAATAAAACCTGATGCAAATCCTAGCCGGGGTTTGCTGCCGTTAGTCCATCCAAATCGAGCGTTAATCAGCCGTTGCAGTACGGGAAGGCCCGACTGCGCGAAGATGCAACATAGCTGCCTCCTCTCTTGCCAACGCAGGAAGGTCCTTTCGGTTTCTCTCCACCAGACAACGACTTGAAGCTCCAGGGATACTGATCGAGCAAGTTTTGCCGGCGCAGACAATCCCTCACAAGGAACCACTGCCTTACAAGCACGTTTCGTTAGGCAATCGACAGAGGATAACATGCGCACAAACCTGTTAATTTCGGCCGTCGTCGCGACATTCTCGGTGCCGGCGGCTGCCCTTGCCCAGTCTTCCCCACCTCCCGGCACCACGACAACGACCGGAGTCGTTGGCGGCGCGGTAACCGGCGCTGTGGTTGGCGGCCCGGTTGGGGCCGTCGTAGGCGGAATTATAGGCGGCAGCATTGGAGCCGCCGCAGAGCCCCCCGCTGAAGTGAGAACTTACGTAATGCAGGAACGCGTTCCGTCCGCGCGGGTGGCTGATCCAATCGTGGAAGGGCAACCGCTTGCTTCCACGATCGAGGTGCGACCGGTTCCCAAATATCCGCAATACGGGTACGCCATCGTCAACGATAGGCGGGTCATCGTAGAGCCGACGACACGACAGGTCATTAAAGTCTACGAGTAAGGCGCAGCGGCAGAAGACTGTTCGGACCCATTTTGGGGCGCTGTTTGCGCCAGGTTCCACCTGGGCGCGCGTGTTGCTGATTGGACCCTTCTTCGGCAGCGGCGGAGTCGTTTCCGACCCCATTTCCGTGAGGACAAGCCCATGTCGGTAATTCGTCTCATCCACATCAAAATTGATTCGTCTCAGATCGAAGCGGCTCTTGAGGTCTGGAAGATGGAATGCGCGCCCCTGATGATCCAGCAAAAAGGCTGCATCTCCGAAAAATTGCTGCGTTGTCGCGAGGCGCACGAACTCATCTCTTATTCAGAGTGGGCAAGCGAAGCGGATATCGAAGCCTATGAAAGCAGCGATGCTCACAAGGAAATCGTACAACACACCCGCCGGCTTAAGGGGTCCTCGGCGGTAGTAAAGCTGTACGAGCTGGTGGAATAACTCTCACCTAGCGGTTGCGAATCAAGCCGCCAGAGGTTTCTGATGCCGACCCCCTGCAATCATGATCAAATCGGTTCATCCCATGCGCGACCCGCGTAACCAGCGCATCCATTTTGCGCTTGTCCTCGGCCGCATATTCCAGGGCGATGTGGTGCCACCGTGTTCCACGGCACGCTAAGTTGCTCTTGCGATAAAAGATGCGATCACCTCTGAACCCGGAAACGGCGAGGAAGCGAGGGGTTGAGCGTCTGTAGGTAACGCGCTCTCCATCAGCGATTTCGAATGCGTTTTTGCTTCGCCTGCTGTTGTCGGCAGGTGTTGCGTACAGAGTTAGCGAGGCGGTTCCATCCGGAGAGGTAAATTTCAGTGGCTCGGCGTTTGAGTGCCTAGGTTGCTGAACCCATCCCGCAGGGATGACAGCTGGTCGAGGCTGTGCACCTGCAGCATTCGTACTCCCGAGGACCAAAACCAAAATTAGCAGCGGGATCTTCATGCGGAGGTAAACGCCGCAGGCGTAAGTTTGATCCATGAATGCCAAAGCGCTAGGTGTTTCGCGCTGACGCGCGCCGCCAGCCTTGAGTCGTTGAAGCGCTCGAGTTCATGCAACCGACAACCGTGCTATGCGTTTAGCCAGCTGCATTTCGATAGTTCCAGTCCTAGATGCAGACGGCGAGCTCACCAATTTTTGCAGAGACTGACGAAGTGACCACGATCGGCTTTCATGCGTCCCATGAACAGTTCAATCCACGCGAACTGCTCGCGTGCGTGCGGCTGGCCGAAACTGCAGGCTTCGAGCGCATTACAGCTTCGGACCACTTCCATCCCTGGAGCGAGGCGCAAGGGCAATCAGGCTTCGTTTGGTCGTGGCTTGGCGCTGCCATGGCCGTCACCTCCGAGCGGCTCGGCTATCTCACTGTGTCAGCCCCGGGGTGGCGGTATCATCCGGCTGTGCTCGCACAGGCTGGTGCGACCCTCGCCGTAATGTTCCCGGATCGGCTCTGGATGGCGCTCGGTAGCGGGGAGGCACTTAATGAGTCCATCACGGGTCAATATTGGCCAGCTAAAGCCGAACGCAATGCGAGATTGCAAGAATGCGCCGATATCATACGGGCGCTGTGGGCCGGCCAAACGGTAACGCATCGCGGCCGCATCGTCGTCGAAGAAGCCAAGCTCTACTCTCGGCCGGAACGTGCTCCCCGTCTCATTGGGGCCGCGGTGACAGCGGAAACGGCGCACTGGATCGGCTCCTGGGCGGATGGCCTTATTACGGTGGCCGGTGGTCCGGCTGAAAAGCTGCGGCGCGTCATCGAGGCCTTCCGCGACGGCGGCGGCGAGCACAAACCCGTTATAGCGCAGGTAAAGCTCGCTTGGGGTCCCGACCAAGCGGCGACGCGACTAGATGCATTCCGCCAGTGGCGCACGAATCTCATCGAGGGGGACGCAGCTTGGGAGCTCCGTTCGCCCGCCCAATTCGAGGCCGCGGCGGCCTGCACGCGGCCCGATGACCTTGATAAATCGGTCCGGGTATCGAGTGATCTGCCGCAGCATGCCGAATGGATCAGGGAATATTTGGCGGCCGGCCTTGATGAAGTCTCGCTGCACAACGTGGGGAGCAATCAACGCGCGTTCATCGATGCCTTCGGGGAGCACGTTCTGCCTGCCCTGCGCACCGCTTAGCCGGCTTATCGCCTGACTCCGGTCGCGCGCATCCAGCGAAAGCCCAATCCGTCGAGGGCGATCGGCGTTCTTCCGTCGTGCGTTTTGCGATCGTTCTGATTGGAGAGTAAGTGTCGGAGGTGTTCGAAATCGGGGGGTAATGTGCAATCAACGGCGCGATCAGCGACGTTGTGCACGATCACCGTCGTAGTTCCTTCCCAGTCATATCGGAGAGCGAGCACGCTTGTTTCGTTGGTCGGTAGCACGACGCAGCGGCCCCATCCGACTTCGGGACAACTGCGACGGATCCGCACGAGCCGCTCGAGAAACTGCATCAGGGAGTCCGCTTTATCGCGTTGGTCGGCTGCGTTCACCCGGCGGTAGTCAAATTCGCCTTCGCTTACAACCGGACGGACCAACGCTGCCGGCTCGGCTGTGGAGAATCCAGCATTGGGCTCATCAGCCCATTGCATCGGCGTGCGAACGGAATTGCGCTCGTCGAGCGAGAGGTCATCTCCCATGCCGATCTCCTCGCCATACCAGAAGACCGGCGCCCCCGGGAGGGCGAACATCAGGCTATAGGCAAGCTGCAGTCGCCGCTGGTCGCCGCCTAACATGGGAGCGAGCCGGCGACGGATGCCACGGTCATAGAGCTGCATGCACGGCTCTGGTCCGAAGGCTTTGAAGCACTCAGCGCGTTCGGCCTCCGATAACCGCCCGAGATCCACCTCATCGTGATTCCGCAGAAAACTTGCCCACTGTCCCTTAGGCGGAATGTTCGGAGTGCACATCATGACCCGGCGGATTGGCTCCGCATCCTCGCGCGCGAATGCGAGAAAGAGATGCTGGTTGAGCAAAAAATTGAAAATAAGGTGCATTCGGTCGCCTTCGACCCCGAAATAGTCATTGACCTCATCCATCGGAATGTTGGCCTCCGCGAGCAGCACCGCTTCCGCCTTTCGCCAGGCGAGAAAATCCCGCATGTCCGTGAGATAGCGGTGAGGCGCTTCCGTCGGACGGTGCTCATCTGGCACCCCTCGGTGTTCGATTAAAAACGGCACGGCATCAACTCGGAAACCTGACACTCCGAGCTGCAGCCAAAATCCCATGACCTTCTCGATTTCAGCCTTCACCGCAGGGTTGGTGATATTGAGATCGGCCTGGTGAGGATAAAAGCGGTGCATGTACCATGCGCCCGCATGCTCGTCGTAGGTCCAAGTCGTTTCCTGAACGCCGGGGAATACGAGCCCCTCCCTCAAGTCCTCCGGCTCTTCCTTCGACCAGACGTACCAGTCTCGAAAACGGGAATCCGGGTCGCGTCGTGCTTCCTGAAACCAGGGATGTTCAATGGACGTGTGGTTCGCGACTAGGTCTACGATCACGCGCAGGCCGTGGTCGTGAGCCGCGTGGGTGAAAGCCACAAAGTCTCCAAGAGTACCAAGCCGGGGATCGACCCCATAAAAGTCAGTTATATCGTATCCGTTGTCGCGGTTTGGCGATGGATAAAACGGCAGAAGCCAGACGCAAGTGCAGCCGAGCGCCTCGATGTGATCGAGTCTGTCGGATAAGCCTGGGAAGTCGCCGATGCCGTCACCGTTTAAATCCATAAAGGTTTCAACATCGAGACAGTAGATGACTGCATTCTTGTACCAAAGATCAAGCATGAGGACCTCACGAACTCGTCCTGTGCCGGCTGGCATCGTAGACAGCCGCTCTCTCCAAGCGATCACGGGGGAGTGCTTTCCCGGTCATCAGAGCCACTGGCGATGAACTACCTGCGCAGTTGCACGACGCCAGCCCGCTAGGGGGAGTTCCGGCGGGGATCAAAATTTTCGGGGTCCGGCAGATGCGGGCGCTCACACCGTGCGGACCGAGTGCTGAGGCGGGCCGTCTTTGTCGACAAGCGATCCGATTAGGCGGAGCAGCGCCTGATGCTCTGGTCCTTGCGGACGTTGCAGAAACGCGCTGAGCTCAATGCAAGATGACTTCCCTCCTGATGGCACGTTCGGCTCATGCTCCACAAATACACGACCTAGTCCTCGCGACAGAGATACCAGCTGTCTCCGTTCGCACTGGCGTATATCTCCCGTCGCAAATTTGCCAAGGCACACCTACTGGTTAGGCACTAAACGGCCCCGCAACGAATTCTGTTCCCTTTGGCTGCGGCTTGGAAAGCGAAGCAGGGAAGCCGGCTTCCAGCCTTCGTTCATATAAGGTTCAGCCGCGGGCAGGCACATCGCTCTCCTATGCAAGACAAGGCGGCCCCTCCTGATTGCCACCCCAGCTGTCCGGCCTGCAACGTGCCGATGTGGCTCGTTCGCATCGAGCGCACCGGCAGGAGTCATTTCGAGTGCAAGGCTTGCGGCGCCATGACCGTTGAGCCCGCTCCCGTAGTGTTCGGGGCTAACAGCTGGGCCGGCGCCAAAAAGACAAGAAACTGAATAGCTATGGTGGAACTGTCAGGTTGCTACAGATTTTACCGTCTTAAGTAATTGACGATAACCAGCGACTCGCGAGAAGCTTCATGCCGGGTGCAGCTTATTACCGTAGGCAGGCAAAGCTATATCGCGAACTTGCCCGACACTTGAGCGACCGCAGGGATGCCGAGACGGCGTTGGCTGCTTCTGACCTCGCGCGTCGGCGCGCGGAAAGGCAATTACTTAAGGCCAAGGGCCCCCTCCGACGGGAAAACGCCGGAGCGTCTGATCGCAAATGATTCAGGCGGAAATTGCGCATTGTTATTGACATTTGCACTGGAGGGAGACCGTGAGTCTCCCTAGGAGATACCTATGCGTTCGACGACATGGAGCGTTATGACTTTCGCTGCCGCTTTGTCGCTGGCGGCGTGCGGAGAGGCCCCAAAGGAAGGTGCGCAGGGACCTGCCGGACCGCAGGGGGCGCAAGGAGCACAGGGGCCGGTTGGCCCGCAGGGGGCGCAAGGCATTGCAGGCCCGCAAGGCCCGGTGGGACCTGGCGGACCCGCCGGAGAAAAAGGCGAACCCGGTCCGCCTGGACCTCCCGGACCTCCTGGCCCAGCAGGCCCGAGGGGCGACACAGGTCCCGCCGGAGCCGCAGCTCAGGGACCTACCCTGCGCGTCGTCAGTGGAACCGATACGCTTACCTGCAGAGACGATGAGGTTTTGGTGTCGCTGGTCTGTGCCAGCGGCCCGAGCGACGGTCCTAAGTGCGCTGGCCCGGTCAGCGGTGTTTGCGCCCGAAAGTAGCTGCGCATGCCCAGCCAGCGTCCACAATACTGGTCGCGTAAATCTATGAGTAAATGCTGAGCGCTAGGTGATACTCGAAGGGGCGTCGCCACGACGGTCCTACTCAGCACAATCTCTCGTCCTAAGAGAGGCTCATCGATGAAACCGTCTGGCAAAGTTGGTCTGCCCCGCGACGTACAGATTGCGCTGGGTGGGAAACTTCGCGCGGCCTACAGCAAATTCCTGCATCATATGCCGTGGAAGCTGGTAAGCCTCGCCCGGCGGATCGAACATGCGACGGATGGAAGCAACTGGCGTCTTGATCCCGAGTTTCACCCGCCGCCTTTCGCCGAAGATGCGGCGTTTGACCCCGAGACTTTGGCCATCTTGGATGAGGCGTTCGAAAAAGCATGGGACGATTTGCAAAGTATAAAAAGTCCCGTAACGCGCGAAACCCTTGCCCTGCGGCTAGCTGTCCTGGCAAGGGAGGAAAGAGACCCCTCTCGGCTAGCTACCAAGGCTGTGATTGCCTCCATCGTACCCTCCACGCGAAGTAAGACGGAGTAGCGTGTGGTGTTGAATGGCGTCCGCCAGGCGCCAGCTCGACTTGGCCCGGCAGAGGCGCCAACGGCGTTGCGCGGCATGCTCCTTACGCGCAAAATGCTCCGATTTACCCTTTGTCGGGTGTCCGGCATTGGCGGACAAACGGCTTTGGCGATTAGCACGAGTCCGTGATCTCCAGGCCGTCCATTTCGTGTTGCGCCCGGGTCACGAGGCCGAATAAAATTCGGTATTCAGGTCCGCTTGAGAGAGGAAGACTATGGCAAAGCTCGACATCAACGGCCAAGTGCGTGACGTGCAAGTGGAGGCGGAGACGCCGCTCTTGTGGGTCATCCGTGAACAGGTTGGCCTTACCGGCACCAAATACGGTTGCGGCGTGGCGCAGTGCGGAGCTTGCTCCGTCCATATCAATGGCGAAGTGGCGCGTTCCTGCTCCATCCCCGTGGGAAGTGTCAAAGCGACTGACAAAATCATCACTATTGAGGGGCTGTCCGCCGATAGCTCGCACCCGGTGCAGAAGGCCTGGGCCACGGTCGACGTGCCGCAATGCGGCTACTGCCAATCCGGGCAGATCATGGCGGCCGCGGCGCTGCTGGCGAAGAATTCGAAGCCGACCGATGCGGACATCGACAACGCGATGACCAATATCTGCCGGTGCGGCACCTATCAGCGTATCCGCCAGGCTGTGCACATGGCCGCCGGCGGCGGCGTTGACGCCAACAACAAATCCAGAACTTAGCCTCCAGGGAGGTTCGCCGTGAAAACTACGATTGGCAATGCCGCGAAAGTTTCGCGCCGTAAATTTATCGTCGGCACCGCAGCCGCGGGAGGTGGTCTGGCGCTCGGTTTTCGTCTGCCGGCGTTGAATTCCGCCCAAGCTCAAGGCGCCGCCGGTGTTGGTCCCGAGGTGACCGCCTGGGTTGTCATCAAGCCAGACGACGCCTGCGTGATCCGTATCGCGCGCTCGGAGATGGGACAAGGCACGCTGACTGGCCTCGCTCAGCTCGTCGCCGAGGAACTCGATTGCGATTGGCAAAAGGTAACGACTGAGCAGATCACGCCCGGTCAGAATCTTGCCCGCAAGCGCCCCTGGGGAGATATGAGCACCGGCGGCAGCCGCGGCATCCGCGGGTCTCAGGACTATGTCCGCCGCGGGGGAGCCGCCGCGCGCATGATGCTGATACAGGCGGCAGCCAACGAGTGGAACGTCCCCGTCAGCGAGTTGACGGT
Source organism: uncultured Alphaproteobacteria bacterium (assembly GCA_963728585.1). Lineage (GTDB taxonomy): Bacteria > Pseudomonadota > Alphaproteobacteria > Rhizobiales > Xanthobacteraceae > CANKHA01. The sequence continues at coordinate 12,613 of CAVSLB010000019.1, read as the reverse complement.
TTCCAAGGGCGTCATCACGCATGACGCGTCCAAGCGCTCAACGACCTACGGCAAAGTGGCCGAGGCCGCCTCCAAGCTCGAGGCGCCGGATCTGAAGAGCATCAAGCTCAGAGATCCGAAGGAATGGAAGATTGCCGGCAAGCCGGTCAATCGGCTGGATACGGCCGCCAAGCTCAACGGCAGCAAGGTCTTTGCGATCGACGTGAACTTGCCGGGCATGCTGTGCGCGGCGATCAAGGACAGTCCGGTTTTCGGCGGCAAAGTGAAGAGCTACGAGGAAGCCGCGATCGCCAACCGTCCCGGCTTCCGTAAGGTCGTGAAATACAATGACAATGCAGTTGTCGTCGTCGCCGATACCTGGTGGCATGCCAAGACTGCGCTCGACGCTCTACCGATTGTCTGGGACGAAGGCCCAAATGCCAACGAGTCAGATGCGACGATCGCGGCCCGCCTCAAAGAGGGCCTCACCGCGACCGAAACCAACGGCAGCCGCCAGAACGGTGACGCGCTCAAAGCTATCGCCGAAGCTCCCAAGAAGGTGGAAGCGGTCTACAGCACGCCATTCCTCGCGCATGCCTGTATGGAGCCGATGAACTGCACCGCCAGGATCACGGCGGACAAAGGCGAGGTTTGGGTAGCGACGCAAAATGCCGAGGCCTCGCTTGCGGCACTGTCGAAAGCATCGGGGCTACCTTTGGAGAAATGCGAGGTGTATCGAAGCGACCTTGGCGGCGGCTTTGGCCGCCGCGGCGGTGCACAGGATTACGTGCATCAAGCCGTTGCCATTGCTAAGGAATTTCCCGGTATCCCCGTCAAGCTGATCTGGAGCCGGGAAGAAGACATGGCGCATGATTTCTTCCGGCCGATCTCCATGTTCAAGGGCTCTGCCGGCCTCGACGCCGACGGCAACTTGGTCGGATTGCATATGCGGGTGTCCGGCCAGTCGATTAATGCCTTCTCCAATCCGTCAGCGATCAAGGAAGGCAAGGACATGCGCCAGCTTCAGGGCTATTACGAGGATGCCGGGGATGCGCAGTTCGGCTACAGCGTGCCGAACCTTCTGATCGACTACGCGATGCGGAATTCGCACGTGCCGGTCGGCCCGTGGCGCGGGGTCAATACCAACCAAAACGCCGTTTACCAGGAATGCTTCATAGAAGAGGTGGCGCGGGCGGCCGGCAAGGACTCGCTCGAATTCCGCCGGGCGCTTATGGGCAAATTCCCGAAGCATCTCGCCGTGCTCAATGCCGCGGCGGAGAAAGGCGAATGGGGAAAGCCCTTGCCTCCCGGCATTCATCGCGGAATTGCGCAGTTCATGGGCTACGGTTCCTATTCCGCGGCCACCGCCGAGGTCTCTGTAAGCCCGGAAGGCAAGGTCAAGGTTCACCGCATGGTGCTGGCGCTCAATTGTGGCCATGCGGTCAATCCCTCCCAGATCGCAGCACAGGTCGAAGGCTCTGTTGCCTATGGCCTGAGCGCCGCATTCTATGGCGAGTGCACCGTCGACAAGGGGCGGATGACCAGCCTCAACTTCGACAGCAATGAGATCCTGCAGTTGGCCGCAATGCCCAAGGTCGAAACGGTAATCGTGCCGACCTATGACTTCTGGGGCGGCGTTGGTGAGCCCACCATCTCGGTGGTGACGCCCGCGGTGCTCAATGCGATTTATGCCGCAACCGGCAAGCCGGTGCGCAGCCTGCCGCTGAAGAAACTGAAGATGGTTTAACGCGACGGGTGGCACGGAGCTGAGACAGGCGCGCGGAATTTTCCCCGCGTCTGTCGCTCAGGGGCGCACGGCTGGCGTCTCGACGGCCAGGCCGCGGGCACGCCACATCAGATAAAGCTGAAGATCGACATATTCCGGCGCCCCGGGCGGATAGAGCTCCGCACGCATGCCGGTCAGGCAGTTGCGCAGCCGGCGTTGCAGCGACCCGAGTGCCTGCCATTCCAGGCGATAGAGCGGATATCCGGTCGCGTGTCCCTGTGGAATCACGCTCCCGGCCAGACGTTTTCCCCAGCGCTCGTCGTGGCATTGCGCGCAGGAGAGGTTGATCTGGCCTTGTCGCCGATTAAAGGAGTCGCGGCCTGCCTCGATGAAGGGCTGCAGGCGTTCGTCAGTCGGTTGCAGCGGCATACCGCGTGATTGCTGCCCCACATAGGCAGTGAGCGCCAGCAACTCCTTGCTCTCATATTGCAACGGCGTCGCTACTTGCTGCTCGACCCGGCAGATGTTGATGCGCTGCTCAAGATCAATGGGGCGTGCTCGCGCGACATGATACGCCGGATAGCGTGCCGCAACGCCGCGCATGCTGGCGCGCGCGTCGCCGTGACAATCCGCGCAGGACTTTTCCGCGGCCCCGGCCTTTTTGCTCCACAGCGCTTCGCCATCAAGCACGGAGAGCATTCCGGGATTGGCGCTGTCATCGTCCTGCATTGTCTGGATTTCGCGACCCATCAGCGCATAGCCGGACTTGCGGTCGGCAAGCGGGATATCGTCGGCCGACGCCGGTAGCATGCTGCACAGGACGGCGGTTAAAGCGGCAAGGCGGAGCAGCTTGCTCATATGACGGTGATGGTGACCGATTCGGTCGCCGAGAAACCATTGTCGCCTGACCATTTGAATTCGAGCTTGCCGCTGTCGGTAGCCACCGCATGAAACTCGATGAACGGGTTGGCGGAAACGGCGGGATGCAGCTCGGCACGGAAGATTTCGACGCCATTATAGGTGCAGACGAACAGATTGATAATGTCGCGCGGAAGCAGCTTGCCGCTATTGTCGTAACGGAAGCCGGTTTCCATCTCGTGCGAGATCAGCGTCTTGATGGCAATGACCTCGCCGCGCTTGGCCTCTTTGGGAGCGTTAATCAAAGCACGCGCCGTCATCCGGGGTCCTCCTGGCAGGCCGCGAGCGCAACGAAGATGTCGGCGGCGTCGGACCAGAAGCTTCCGTCGCTCATCTCCGCGATGGCAATGACCTGTTGCGTGGTGACGAGCCGCATCCGGGTGGACACTCTGGCTTTGCCGGCATGTGGTCCCAACCGCACACTAAGCACATTCGGCTGCGGATTTTTCTCGTTGAAGACGTGAATGGCCTTAACATGATCGCCGGGCGTCATCGGGCTTTCGACGGAGACTTCCACCGAAACGGCATTGCCGTTCTCAACCATCGGGGGAAGACCTAGCGTTACCCTGCCCTTGCGCAACGGCGCGTCGCCTGCAACTTTCTTGATCGCCGCCTGCAGCATGTCAGGCAATGCGCGGCTTTCGCTGCACGGAAAAATAGAGAGAAGCCCGACGCCGCCGGCAAGTTGCGCCGCGCCTAAAAGAAAGCCGCGCCGCGTCGCGCGCTTCGTATCGTGATGGGCGACCATATCCGATGGCATCCTAATTCTTCAGGGTGGCAAGGTAGGCCACCACGTCCTCGATCTGCTCCTCCGTCAGCACAGGTTTTGCGGCGAACGCCGGCGCCACACGGACGAACCCTTCGACGCGATAATAAGACGGCATAATGGTGTCAGGGTTGAGGCGGCTGGAATCTACGATGCGCAGCCGCAATTGCCCTTCCGACCAGCGTGAACCAGCGCCTTGCAGCTCGGGAGCCAGGTTGCCTTGGAATTTTTCTTCGGGGAAGGGCCCGCTATGACAGAGCAGGCAAAGCCCGACCTGCCGGTTGGCGACGATCGTGCGGCCGCGCGCCGGATCGCCTTTGGCGCCCGTGAGCGAGACAGGAATCGCATCCCCGACCACGGTATAGGACCGCAGGCCTTCGGCGCTCGCAGGACGAACAACCACGGCAATCATGAGTGCGATCCCGCAGCCGAAAAGAGCCAGGCGTTCAGCCGAACACTTCGGCGGTAATCGTGTTGAACCAGCCATTGGCGAAATCCGCTTCCAAGGCGCGCGTCGCCCGGGGTGCATCGAGAACACTCACGCCCCCTGCACCCTCCACATCCGCAAGCTGGCCATCTTTAGGCCGATACACACCAGCGATGGAAATTCCGTAGTCGGGGGCAACCAGACTGTAACAGGTGTTGATCAGCCTTGGCTCCGCCGGCGCCTGTCCGCGCAGGATCGCCACGATCGCGGCAGCACAAACCTTCGCCTGGGCATTGGCCGAGAAGGCGGATTTCGGCATGCCGCCCATGATCGCGGCGTCGCCGATGACATGGATGTTCGGCTGCTGTTTCGAATTCGAAAGTCACCGGATCGACCGGACACCAGCCGGTGCGATCGGTGACGCCGGCAAGCTCGGCAATGTGGCCAGCTTTTTGCGGCGGGATGACATTGGCGACGGCGGCCTTGTGGCGGCCGAAGTCGGTGATGAGCGTATTCGACTCCGGCTCGACCGCCGTGACCTTGCCGCCGGCGGAAAGCGGGACCCACTCCAGCAAGTCGGGATAGAGCTCCTTCCAGGCATTCTGAAACAGCCGCTGCTTGGAGAAAGCATCCTTGGCGTCCAGGACGATCAGCTTCGACTTCGGTTTCTTTGTCTTGAGGTAGTGCGCGATCAGGCTGGCGCGTTCATAGGGGCCGGGCGGGCATCGGAACGGATTTGGCGGAGCCGAGATCATCACCAGACCACCATCGTCCATGGCCTCGAGCTGGCGGCGCAGCAGCAGCGTCTGCGCGCCGGCCTTCCAGGCATGCGGGATGCGGTCGGCGGCGGCCTCATTGTACCCAGGAATGGCATCCCAGCGCATATCAACGCCGGGGGCGAGCACCAGCCGATCGTAAGGCATACGCGCGCCGTTCGTTAGCGTCACCGAGCGGCCCTGCGGGTCGATGCCGGAGGCCACCGTGAAGACCAGCTCCACGCCGTCAGTGGCAAGCTTGTCGTACCCAAACTGCTGCTCTTTAAGGTCGCGCAGCCCGGCAATGACATTGTTGCTGAACGGACAAGCCGTAAACGTCTGGGTCGCTTCCACCAAGGTCACGCTGAGGCGCCGATCCAATTTTTTGAGCGCGCGGGCGCAAGTCGCACCGGCAAAGCCGCCGCCCACAACAATGACACGGCCGGCGCCGCCCTGGGCGAAAGCAGGCAGCGGGAACAGCGCTGCCGAGGTCATGGCTTTGAGGAAATCACGGCGGCTGCTGCGCTGCATCGCGATCAATCCTTCTGCGCGGCGTACCAAGCGCTGATCGCATGGATTTCTTCGTCTGTGAAACCCTTAGCGATGCGATCCATCACCGTCGCCGGACGTCGTCCCGAACGAAAGTCTTGCATCGCGGTCACGATCTGCGCCGCGTCGCTGGTGTTCAGACGCGGCACCGGCGTTGCAACCGACTTGCTTGCGGGATGACAACCCGAGCACGAAGCTGCCCCGGGAGGCGCCTCGGCGGCATAAGCGGAATAGCCAATGAGAGCCAGAACGGCTGCGGTGATCAGGCGGATCATGTGGCGTACCATTACGCAGAGATCGGCCTCCCAACTATACCACGTCCGATGCCTTCGCGTCAGGCCAGCGCGCTGCCATTCCACAATGTGTCATTATGCAAATCTGCACAACCTTTGGCCATTCGGTGCAGCGTCGGGTGGCTTTAAGATGCAGGTGGCGTATCTGTCTTGTCCCCCAGTCGCGCCGGTGCATTTAGCTTTTCCAGATACAACAGGAAGGCGCTGTGGTCCCAGCGCTCGTAGCCTTGGTCGTACAGGTCCTTGAATACGTCGCGAACCTTCTTAACGATCGAGAGTTGCGGCAAACCGATCTGATTGGCCGTCGCCAGGACCGTATCAAGATCCTTTACGAAATTACGGATGGGGGCACCCGGACGGAAGTCGCGCTTGATCATTCGCTGTCCGTGCTCCTGGAGAGCACGGCTGTCGGCATGACCCCCGGCAAGCGCGAACGGGATCTGCGCAGGGTCGGCACCACCTGCAGCCGCGAACAAGAGGCCTTGCGCCACACTAGCGATGTTGCAGGCTACCATAATTTGATTAGCGAGCTTGGCGATCTGTCCGCTTCCAGCGGGGCCAATATAGCTCGCCCGGCCCATTGCCTTCCAGATACCGTCCTTCTCTGTGCGATCGAAATCGCTCCGCTCACCACCGGCCATGATTGCCAGTGATCCCTCGGCTGCGCCGCGGCTGCCACCCGAAACTGGAGCGTCGAGATGGCCGACCCCGCGCTCCTTGAGCCAGGCCGCATGCTCCTTGGCCATCTGCGGAGGGATCGACGCCATGTCGATAAAGATGGCACGGGGTTTTATTGCGTCAGCGGCCTTGCTCTCGAAGAAGACCTCGCGAACGACTGGACCGCTGTCAAGGATAGACAGGATGTAGTCGGCCCCGTCGACGCAATCGGCGGGTCCCTCAGCGACCCGAGCGCCCAGCGCCGCGAGCGGATCGGTCTTGGAAGGAGTACGGTTCCAGACCGTGGCCTTGAATCCGGCGTTGATGAGATTGGCAGCCATAGGTGCGCCCATGATACCGGTGCCGAGAAATGCGATTGTATGTGCCATTTGAAGTGCTAGGTCCGTGGTGTTGTTGCATTGAAGATGGACAGTTCATTTTCTACCTGAGACTACTACTTCCGCGGCGGTGCTGTAACCGTGCCGAGCGGAATTCTTGGAGGCCTGCAAGGAATGCGTTTCATTTCGCCCGATATGTTGCGCGCCAGACTGCGCGGAAAACAGGAGCACGCCATTCTCGACGTTCGGCGGGAGGGCGATTATGCCAAAGGTCACCTGTTCTTTGCATGCAACATTCCTCGTTCTGTTCTTGAGCTGAGAATCGAACAGCTTGTGCCTCGCGCCGACACGCCAATCACCATCGCTGCAAAGGGACCACATGCGGAGGATGTCGGAAACCTGCTCGCACGATTTGGGTACTCCGACGTGTGCATTCTCGAAGGCGAGAACGACGGATGGACCGCAACGGGCGGCCAGCTTTTCTCTGGCATCAACGTTCCAAGTAAGGCATTCGGTGAATTCGTCGAGATCGAGGCGGACACGCCCCGTGTCTCGCCCGAAGATCTTGACCGATTGCTGCTCAGCGGCGAGAGCATCGTGATGCTGGATTCTAGGCCGTTCGCGGAATACCAGGTCATGAGCATTCCGGGCGCCATCAATTGTCCGGGCGCAGAATTGGTCTATAGGTTCTTCGAGAATGTCGCCTCGCCACGGACGACAGTCGTGGTCAACTGCGCCGGGCGCACGCGCAGTATTATCGGAGCGCAGTCGCTGATAGACGCTAACGTCCCCAATCGCGTCATTGCTTTGCGTGACGGAACGATGGGATGGCATCTCGCCGGCTTCAAGCTTGATCACGGCGAAAATCGCCGCGCGGCACGGCCTGGGCCGCAAAGCCTTTCCCAGGCGCGCGCGCTCGCTTCGCGGCGGGCGGAGCGCGTAGGAGTACAAAGCCTGAGTTCCGAACAATGCAATGCCGTTCTTGCACGAGACGACCGGCGGACAACTTATCTGTTTGATGTGCGCGATCCGCTTGATTATGCAGAAGGTCATCGCTGCGGCGCGGTTTCCGCGCCGGGTGGACAACTTGTCCAGACGCTGGATACCTTCGCTGCCGTCCATAACGCACGCTTCATCCTGTGTGACAGCGATGGCGTCCGCGCGCCGATGACGGCGGCGTGGCTGAGGCAGATGGGCATCCGGGACGTGTTCACGGTTTGCGACGATGTCCCCACGTGCACCGGCGTCCCGGTAACTCCGAAAGCGGAAGCCTTGCTGAAAGACGCGCCAGTGGTCGGTCTCAATGACGCGGAAGCATTGCGGCTTGCGGGCTTCGGCGTGCTGGATCTCGGCACGAGCAAGGACTATCGACACGCGCACATTGCGGACGCGCTCTTTACAGAGCGTCACGACGCCAAGGCCACCGCTGCGAGCACTGGCGGCAAGGTGGTTCTCACCTCGCCGGATGGACGACTCGCATGTCTCGTCGCGGGCGAATTCCGCGAGCAAGGGCTTCAAGCCTTTGCAATCGAAGGCGGCACGGCTGCGTGGATCGCGGCTGGCCTGCGTGTGGAATCGGGTCCGGGCAACCTTCTAGAGCCTCCCACCGATGTGTTCTATCGTCCTTACGATTTGATGTCGGGGGCTGAAGACGCCATGCGGGAGTATTTAGACTGGGAAAAGGGCCTGCTCGACAGCATCATCGACGAACCGGGCGTAGCGTTCGCGAGACGGCTTTTTCAATCGGTGCACGGGAATTGGAGTGACAACTAGCGCATTAAGCCCGTAGGCGCCGGCAACGTATCTGCTGGCCGCTTAGCCTCGGAGGAGACCGAAGCATTGGTTTCTGTAATGGAAGTCTTGGTGGGCCAATTGACAATCAAGATCAGAGCACCGAGCACCAGGAGCGATGCAAAAGCACCGAGAATTAAGCCCGGGTCCGGTTTACGTTTGCGGGGAGCTGTGTGCTCGGACCGACTAGCGGCCATGGTTGATCGTTCCGTTTGTTTCCAGGGTAGTAACGACGAACCGCCGTCCAGGTTCCGCGAGGCGCGATCACAGCGGCATATTTGGGCCTGATCAGGAGGTCGACCACCGCGGCCCGCCTCGAAGCGAGAGCTCCAGATTCCTGCGCGGCCATCAGAAAGGGGCGACCACAGCAAGGCACGGTGAGAACCGTTTAGATCGGCTGCGCTGCCACTGCGCTCCATGAGGCGGGGTGATCAGTCAGGTTGTACTTGAGAACTCTGGCGAACCATTCGGGATCGGAATTGGCCCGTTCCAGGCGAACTTCATCACCGCTGATCACGTATGAAAATGTTGCCTCGACCCGCTCGACATCTTCGGCAGCGGATTTGTTTGCTGCTAAAGCTTCGGCAAAAGATTTGAAGCACGCAAATTTTCCAGTGGTAGCTGTCATTCCACTGATCTGAATGATCCCGACATCACCATTCGTGCCGGCGTTTTTGATGTCCGCCCGGAGATTGGCGCCGCGACGAAGGAACCGTGCCGAATAGCAGTTCGCGCTATGTCGCACAGCAAAAAGATCCTCCCTTTCGATCGCCGTCCGCCACGCGGTTTCGATGGTCTGCATGGCCCTCCTGATCTTTTGTTCACGCGAGAGGTCCCCGGCCTGCGGGGCGGGCGCGCCCTGAGACGATGTTGCGGATCGGGAAGGCGGCGGCCGCTCTAGTGGCGAAAGCTGTGCGCGATGTCGCTCAAAAACGATGCCACCGACAAATGCCGCCGACAGCAACGGCACAATCAATGCTGCATAAGCGAGGACGCGCATTCGCATTCTATTACGCCGGAAAATGGAAAGCTTAAGGCTGCGGTTCGGCCCATTCCGCCAGCCCGAAGGCGGCCGGCGCCCTTTGTTAGTCCCTCGGCATGCGGGGTAAGGCTTCTCCAGTGCCCGGGCTGAGGCCTTCTGCGGCTACTAATTCGCCGCCAAAACGACGACCTCGGCGCCGATCTTCACGCGACGGTACAAGTCTATGACGTCTTCGTTCCGGAGGCGGATGCACCCCGAAGTTTCGTAACTACTGACCTCAATACAAATCGTTAACGGTGAGATGCCAAAGCGAATTGTCCACCGCGGGGTCAGAAATTATTGCCGGCCAAGCCGCTGTCGCGGATATGGTCCGCGTGATCATTTTGGAACTCGCTCGTATAGAACTGCTACGTCGTCGGCGTAGGCAAGGCGCCACCTGGGAGACTCCTCCAGTCTGTGCGCCTCGGCGGAGTTCGGCCGGACCAAGGCAAGCGAGACTTGATGGTCATCCAGCAGCTGGAGGAACTCCCGCCCAGTTCCTTTCAGTGTACGGTAAAGCTTTGTAAGGAAGTCTCCACCAAATACTAGACTCGGTCCGACCGTCGATAAACGTCGGTATCCCTCTGAAAATCAAGTAGCCACCGAAAGAATAGGTATTGTAAACTTTACCCTTTCCTGCGTTCGCTTCGATGTGATCCACTGCACCGACGGGCATGATGATGCGAGCCGGACGCCGGTCGGGAAGAGAAATCGAAAAGATGATCCCGACAGCAGCAAAGGCCCCGAGGATAACCAATAAAAGCGGTCTCCTCACGAGGTTCCGCACTAACGCAAACGCGTGGTCTGGACTGTCTTTACTGAGGGAGACAAATTGCCTAGCGAGAGGACCGGAGATAAGGATCGGGATGATGATGGCTGCCAATGCGGTGAAACGCACATGGATCATCGCCATATAAATGATGCCGATCACGAGCAGGCACCGGATTAGTGGGAGCCTGAATCCGCTCAGCAGGCCCACAAACAAGGCAAGGAGGAGCAAGGGGCCTGCATATATCTCTTTGGCAAAATTGAAAGGCTGCCATTCAACGATATAATTCAGCGCCTCCCGGTTGCTTCCGAAGAGTTGGTATGTGGCCCAAAGCGGATAAGGACCGTAAGGTGTCACGAGAGCGGCAAGACCGGCAGCCACCAGAAACATCGCCCACCGGGCGCCCACCCTGACTCTGCTTCCCGGATCACTAGCGTGGATCGCTTCGACCGCAAGCGGCACTACAAACGCCAATCCCAATGTGAAGCCGCCGTGCAGATTCGCCCAGAGAGTCATGACCGGCAATAGAAGGAGGCTCGGCGTGGTCCGCGTTTCCGCCGCACGTACGAGCCCTGCCACCCAGAGCACCAACAGCGGAAACGACAGCATGTGTGGGCGCACCAGATAATGCGGAGCTGCAAGGCTGTACGAAAAGAGAGCAATTATCAGAGCCGGCACGATCCGTACGCGCTGCGCCAACACGCCGAACAGCATCGTAAACGTGAGTGCGGCGGCGCAGCCGATCAGTGCTGCCAATCCCTTCCAACCGAAGGTTTCGTAAGTGACGGCGAAAACAACCTGCGACAACCATTCCTTCGCAATCCAGGGATTCCCCCGGAAGGTGTGAGAGAACTCGTCCGTCCAGGGAAAAGATCCGGTCTCAAGGATCTTGCGGCCGACCGCAATGTGCCAGAACAGGTCCGGGTCGCTGAATAAACTGCCCCCGGTGTTGCTCAGGAAGATAACGGAAATCGTGACAAAGACGGCAATCGGCACAAACCAAAATTCCGCTGCCGGTCCGGAGCGCGGGGAAGCGCCGACAGTCATGGTTGCCGGCACATCATCCACTGCTGTTGCCGAGCCCGCCCGCTGGTTACGCGGCAGCATCTTGCTGATCCAACCGGCCCTCGCCGATTGAGATGTGTGGAGATGTATTGCGTACCCACCGCTGCCAGCCCAAAACACGTTCCACACGCACGCTCACGAGCTCAGGCGTTCTCGGCTAGAATTCGCAGCCAAAACCACGACCTCGGTACCGATCTTCACCCGCCGATACAAGTCTATGACTCCTCGTTCCGCAGGCGGATGCAACCGGAAGGTTCGTAACTACTGACCTCAATACAAATCGTTAACGGTGAGATGCCAAAGCGAATCGTTCACCGCGGGTCAGAAATTATTGCCGGCCAAGCCGCTGTCGCGGATATGGTCCGCGTGATCATTTTGGAACTCGCTCGTATAGAACTGCTACGTCGTCGGCGTAGGCAAGGCGCCACCTGGGAGACTCCTCCAGTCTGTGCGCCTCGGCGGAGTTCGGCCGGACCAAGGCAAGCGAGACTTGATGCTCATCCAGCAGCTGGAGGAACTCCCGCCCAGTTCCTTTCAGTGTGCGGTCAAGCTTTGTAAGGAAGCCTCCACCAAAGAGTTGCTCGGTCCGACCGTCGATAAACGTCGGTATCCCTCTGAAAATCAAGTAGCCGCCGAAAAGATGGTCATTGTAAACTTTACCCTTTCCTGCGTTCGCTTCGATGTGATCCACTGCCCCGACGGGCGTGATGAAACGAGCCGGACGGCGGTCGGGAAGAGAAAGCAAAAAGATGATCCCGACAGCAGTAAAGGCCCCGAGGATAACCAATAACAGTGGTCTCCTCACGAGGTCCCGCACTAACGCGAACGCGTGGTCTGGACTGTCTTTACTGAGCGAGACAAACTGCCTGCCGAGAGGACCGGAGATAAGGATCGGGATGATGATGGCTGCCAGTGCAGTGAAACGCACATGGATCATCGCCATGTAGATGATGCCGGTCACGAGCAGGCACCGGATCAGTGGGAGCCTGAATCCGCTCAGCAGGCCCACAAACAAGGCAAGGAGGAGCAGGGTGCCTGCATATTTCTCTTTGGCAAAATTGAAAGGCTGCCACTCAATGATATAATTCAGTGCCTCCCGGTGGCTTCCGAAGATTTGGTATGTGGCCCAGAGCGGATAAGAACCGTAAGGCGTCACGAGGGCGGCAAGGCCGGCAGCCACCAGAAACATCGCCCACCGGGCGCCCACCCTGACTCTGCTTCCCGGATCGCTAGCGTGGATCGCTTCGACCGCAAGCGGCACTACAAACGCCAATCCCAATGTGAAGCCGCCGTGCAGATTTGCCCAGAGAGTCATGACCGGCAATAGAAGGAGGCTCGGCGTGGTCCGCGTTTCCGCCGCACGTACAAGCCCTGCCACCCAGAGCACCAACAGCGGAAACGACAGCATGTGTGGGCGCACCAAAAAATGCGAAGCTACAAGGCTGTACGAAAAGAGAGCAATGATCAGAGCCGGCACGATCCGTACGCGCTGCGCCAGTACGACGAATAGCATCGTAAACGTGAGTGCGGCGGCGCAGCCGATCAGTGCTGCCAATCCC
>CAVSLB010000018.1:0-23097 GCA_963728585.1 uncultured Alphaproteobacteria bacterium | reverse complement strand
AACCAGCCGATCATGGCGGCGCCGATGCCGGAGGTGATATGGTCGTAGCCCGGCGCGATGTCGGTGGTGAGCGGGCCGAGCGTGTAGAACGGCGCCTCGCCGCATTCCTTCAGCTGCTTGTCCATGTTGATCTTGATCTTGTGCATCGGCACATGGCCGGGGCCCTCGATCATCACCTGGCAGCCTTTCTGCCAGGCGATCTGCGTGAGCTCGCCCAGCGTCTCCAGCTCGGCGAATTGCGCGCGGTCGTTGGCGTCGGCCTGCGAGCCGGGGCGCAGGCCGTCGCCGAGCGAGAAGCTCACGTCATACTTGCGCATGATGTCGCAGATCTCGTCGAAGCGCTCGTAGAGGAAGCTCTCCTTGTGCCGCGACAGGCACCACTTCGCCATGATCGAGCCGCCGCGCGAGACGATGCCGGTGACGCGGTTGGCGGTGAGCGGCACATAAGCCAGCCGCACGCCGGCATGGATGGTGAAATAATCCACGCCCTGTTCGCATTGCTCGATCAGCGTGTCCTTGTAGCATTCCCAGTCGAGCTTGACCGGATCGCCGTTCACCTTCTCCAGCGCCTGATAGATCGGCACGGTGCCGATCGGCACCGGCGAATTGCGCAAGATCCATTCGCGGGTGTTGTGGATGTTGCGGCCGGTGGAGAGGTCCATCACGGTGTCGGCGCCCCAGCGGATCGCCCAGACCATCTTCTCGACTTCCTCCTCGACCGAGGAGGTGACCGCCGAGTTGCCGATATTGGCGTTGATCTTCACCAGGAAATTGCGGCCGATGATCATCGGCTCGAGTTCGGCATGGTTGATGTTGGACGGGATGATGGCGCGGCCGCGCGCGATTTCCTCGCGCACGAATTCCGGCGTGATGAAGGCGGGCAGCGACGCGCCGAAGCTCTCGCCGTCGGCGAGCGTGGCCTGCGCGCGTTCCAGCATTTTCTTGCGGCCGAGATTCTCGCGCTCGGCGACGTAGATCATTTCCTTGGTGATGACGCCGGCGCGCGCCCATTCGTATTGCGTGATGGGGTGCGCTTGCCGCAGCTTTCCCCTGCCCCTTGCGGGACGGAGGGGTTAGCGGCGACGTTACCCCCACCCCGGCTCCGCTTCGCGCCTCCCCACAGGGGAGGTGAAAAGAGCAGAGGAAGAAGCCCGCCAGGGCTTCGGCGTGTTGGGGAAATTGCGCGCCAGATGCTTGCCGGTGACATTGCCGTTGTCGACCGGCTGGATCGGACGGCCTTCGTATTCTTCCACGCCGCCGCGCTCCTTCACCCATTCGATGCGCGTGCGCGGCAGGCCGCGCTCCACGTCGATCGTCGGCGTCCGGATCGGTGTAGGGGCCGGTGGTGTCATAGACCGGCAGCGGCGGCTCGTTCGGATCCGAGACGGCGATCTCGCGCAGCGGCACGCGCAGGTCGGGCGCGGTCTCCGGCACGGAATAGATTTTCCGCGAGGCGGGCAGCGGGCCGGTGGTGACCTTCGGCGTCTCGAATTCGGCGGCGGGGATCGGCTTGTTCATGGCTTGTCCAGGTCTTTCATCACTACCTAGATGCTGAGGATGGCGCCGTTGCGCAGCAACGCGTCTCGAAGCATCGGCATGTTCTTGCTGGCCCGATGCGCCCATCCTTCGAAGACGCCGCTGCGCGGCACCACAGGATGAGGACGCCGCGAATTAATGGATCCAGCCGAAGAGCGTGATCAGCACGCGCCAGTTCAGCGACCCAGACATTATGCACCAGCACGATGGCGAGGCCGACCGATGACGCCGATGATGCGCGGCGAGATAGATCAGCGGCGCGGCTGGCGACGAATTCGCTCGTCATCCCGCGGTAACAGTCGCTGGTTGAGCAGCATCGCCGAGCGCCGACGATCGAGCAGCGCCGGGCCGATGCAGCTCGCGCAAGGAAGATGGAATCGCATGGTGTCCTGTCCCTTCGCCGGCATGACCCGGATCAGGTTCGAAGGGTCACCGCGCTGCCTGTTATGCCCGCATGGGCCAGGCCGTCGGTATCTCAGCCTCCTGCGAGGCACCCCTGGGAACGGCGCTAATGTAGTACCGTGGCGGGGGTGTCAACGCACCCCCTTGTCGATTCGTCACCCGCGGGCTCGACCCGCGGGTCCATCACTCTTCGCGATAAGATGGATTGCCGGATCAAGTCCGGCAATGACGAGGAGGCCGGTCACCGGTCACTAGTCCGGCGAGAAAATGAAGCGGACGAGATCGCGGTAGAGCAAAATCTGCCGCGGCAGAATGGTCGGGTCCTTCAACAGGCGCCCGAGCACCAACCCGCCTTCCACCAGCGTTGCCGCCATGTCGGCCAGCGCCTCGAAATCCACCTCTTGCTTCGGCGGATATTTTTGCGCGATCAGTTCCAGCCGCTCGCGGAAGCGCTGGCGCCAGGCCAAGATGCCGCCCGCGTTCAGCTCGCGGATCTCGCGGTTGAACAGCTGGTCCTGATAGGCGAAGGAGGCGGCCAGACAGCCGGGATAATTCGCCGGCAGATTGGCCATCAGCTCGGCGAAGAGGCGCAGTCCGACCAGAAATCCGTGCAGCGGGTCTTCGTTGAGCTCGTCGCCGCGGCGAAAAATATCCTCCAGCAAGATTTTGTCCTGCACGAGGTAGCGCTCGATCAGTGCCCTGGCGAGCGCGCCCTTGTCCCTGAAGTGATAAAAGAAGCCGCTCTTGGTGATGCCGGCCGCCGCGATCAGCTCCTCGATCGAGGTGGCGGCGAAGCCTTTCGCCATGACAGCGGCTTCCGCCAGCGCCAGCAGGCGTTCCTTCGTCTCATTGGTACGCTTGGGCGACTTCTCGAGCATGGCCGAACTGTACCATGAGTCCAGTTGACGTGGTTACGGCGCCTCGCCGCAGGCTATCGGCCCGACAGTCTTTGAGCAAAACATTGAATTTGCTTCGCAAAATTAATTCGCCCGGACTGCACCATGAGTCGGCTAACCTTGGCGCCGGAAAAGCCTTAGGTCCTGCGCGCAGGGCGCCGCTCCTTGGCGCGGACCAGAAGGACCATCGCCATGAGCAAATACCGCAACAACCTTCCGCAGCTGTCGGACCGGCTTTTCCTCACCGACGGCGGTCTGGAAACCACCCTTATTTTCCACGACGGCATCGAGCTTCCGCATTTCGCCAGCTTCGATCTGCTGAAGTCGGAGGCGGGCGTGGCGCGGCTGCGCAGTTACAACGAGCGCTATATCGCGCTCGCCAAGCGCGCCGGCATCGGCTTCATCCTCGAAGGCCCCACTTGGCGCGCCAACCCGGACTGGGCGGAGAAGCTCGGCTATTCGCGCGAAGCTTTGGCGAAGGCGAACCGGGCCGCGGTCGCGATGATGGCCGAGCTGCGCCGCGAGCATGAGACGCCGCAAACGCCGATCGTGATCTCCGGCAATATCGGCCCGCGCGGCGACGGCTATAAGGTCGACAGCGCCATGAGCGCGCAGGAGGCGGAGGACTATCACAGCTTTCAGATCGGCGTCTTCGCGCGACAGCGAGGCCGACATGGTAAGCGCCTTCACCCTCAATTATGTGGATGAGGCCATCGGCGTCGTGCGCGCGGCGAAAGCGGCGCAGATCCCGGCGGTGATCTCCTTCACGCTCGAGACCGACGGCAGGCTGCCGAGCGGGCAGAGCCTTATGGATGCGATCGAGCAATGCGACTGGGAGACCGGCAAGGCGGCGGCCTATTACATGATCAATTGCGCGCATCCGACGCATTTCGCGCAAGAGCTGGAGAAGGGCGGCGCCTGGGTGACGCGCCTGCGCGGCCTGCGCGCCAATTCCTCCAAGCGCAGCCATGCCGAGCTTGACGTCGCACCGGATCTCGACATCGGCAATCCCGTGGAGCTTGGGCAGGACTACCGCAGGCTGCGCGCGCTCTTGCCGCAGCTTACCATTCTGGGCGGCTGCTGCGGCACCGATCACCGCCATGTCGAGCAGATCTGCGCGTCATGCATCGATACAAAGGCCGCGGCCGCCTAGCCTTCCCGGCCGATAATCCCCGATTGCGGGGAACCGACCGGGGACTTCGCCCGTTCTATGCAATCGGCTTTTTGTTGATTGCTGGGGTCTATTTTGGATCAAACGTTGCACCGGGCGGGGGCGAGCGATGTGACGCCGGCCCCCGGTCCGATCCTGAAAGAAGGGCGTAATTGCTGGCGCATCGCGTCAGCCAAGCGCGCTGCCGTGCTGATCGACGGTGCCGATTATTACGCGGCGCTGGAGAAGGTCGCTGCGCAAGGCGCGCAAGTCCATCATTATCGTCGGCTGGGATTTCGACGCCGGCATCAGGCTGCTTCCCGATCAACCGGATTCCCCCATGCTCGGCGATTTCCTGCGCGCGCTGGTGGAGGAGAATCCCGAGTTGCAGATCCGCGTGCTGGTCTGGAGCGTGGCGGTGCTGCACGCGCCCGGCGCCCCGCTGCCGCTGTTGCTCGGCTCGCCCTGGGAAAGGCATCCGCGCATCCAGGTACGGCTTGACCGCGAGCACCCGCTGTATGGCGCGCACCATCAGAAGGTCGTCTGCGTCGACGACACCGTTGCCTTTGTCGGCGGCATGGATCTCACCATCCGCCGGTGGGACACCGCCGAGCACCAGGCGAAGCACGCGCTGCGCAAGGGACCGGATGGCGTGCCCTATCCGCCGGTGCATGACGTGCAGATGGTGGTGGAGGGCGAAGCGGCGCTGGTGGTATCCGACGTGGCGCGCGAGCGCTGGCGGCGCGCCATCCGCGAGGACATTCCGCCGGTGATCGCCGTTCACGATCTGTGGCCCGACGACCTGCATCCGGATTTCACCGATACGGCAGTCGCCATCGTGCGCACCTTGGCTTCCTGGCGCGGCCTGCCGGAGGTTACCGAAGGCATGACGCTCACGCTTGATGCGCTCGGGGCGGCACGGCGCTCGATTTACATGGAGGCGCAGTATTTCAGCGCGCCCCGGGTCGGTAATTTGTTGACGGAATTGCTTTCGCGGCCGGAAGGGCCCGAGATCGTGGTCATCGTACGCAAAGTCTTCACCAGCAAAATGGAAGGCTTCGTGATGGGCGGCAATCAGTGGAGGCTGGTGCAGCGGCTGCTCCGGGCCGACCGTCATGGACGCTTCGGCGCCTATTATCCAGTGGTGCAGCAGGAAGGCGAGGATTGCCCGATCACGGTGCACTCCAAGATCATCATCGTCGACGAGAATTTCGTCCGCGTCGGGTCCTCCAACCTCAACAACCGCTCCACCGCCCTCGACACCGAGCTCGATCTCGCCGTCGAGGTCGAAGACGATGCGCGCTGTCGCACCATTGTCGCTCTCCGCGACAAGCTGATCGCCGAACATCTCGATTCCACGCCGCAGATGGTGCGTGAGACCTTCGAGGCCGAAGGCTCGTTGTTGCGCACGATCGAGAAGCTCGGCTGTAACGGGCGCTGTTTGCGAAAGGTCGCAGACATGGGTGATCTGCCGACCAAGCCGGTGTTCGGCACTTGGCTGCTCGATCCCAAGCGCCCGTTCTTCCTGTTCCCGCGCAAAAAGGACTAGGCCGTGTACTGATAATCGGCGCGGCCTGGGGCAGGCTTGGCAATGTTGGCGGCAGACCCCGCTGCCCGTTGCTCGTCTCTGCTCTGATCGCGAGCCGCGATCCGGGCATCGATCAGCGCGGTGCCGACACGGTGGTCGTAATTGTCAGCCAAGGCACAAAGCGCAGTTGCGCTGTCGCCGGTAAAGGATGGCCCGTGCATGAGCGCCAGTGTGCGCGGTGCGAGTTTCGCAAGCCGACGGATCGTCGGGCCCATGCCAGGATTCAAGCTGGAATATTTGAACAGGTCTTCGGCGGCGATCGCGGGTCCGACGATATCGCTCTCCGTCAACGCAGGCCCGTTGCCGAGCTGGGTGAACAGGTCGCCGCACAGCAAGG
This sequence comes from uncultured Alphaproteobacteria bacterium, assembly GCA_963728585.1. Classification (GTDB taxonomy): domain Bacteria; phylum Pseudomonadota; class Alphaproteobacteria; order Rhizobiales; family Xanthobacteraceae; genus CANKHA01. The sequence goes on along the minus strand of CAVSLB010000018.1, from coordinate 17,188 downwards.
TCCTGGTCGTCTCTTCGTAAAGAACCCCGGCCTCCCAGCCATGCGGAATATGCGGCGTGTCGAGGTAGCGCACTCGCTTTCCTCTACCGAGGTCGATGGTTTCACCGTCTTGCAGAACGCGAGGTGGGCGGTCGGCCATGTCGTTCAGCGATACCAGGCATCCGGTCTGTCCGTGCGCCACTTCGGCTTGCGGCGCCACCGCCAGCCACTCATTCATCGCGCCACACTCGTCAGCCTCATAGTGGCCGAAGGTGATCCAGCGCAGCCGTTCGGGGGTAATGAGACGGCTGACCGCCGAACGCACGAGCGGGAACATCTGCCGGGGGCCGGTGTGGAACAGTAACGGAGCATCTCCCAGAATGAGGAACTGGTTGAAGGTGAAGCCGGCCGGCGGCGCGATGGCCGGCACGAAGGTCGAGAGCCGATAAATGCCGTCGGCGATTTCGTCGATCCTGGTTTCCATGACTTCCTCCATTTGCTCAGCGATGGTTTTCTCCACGGCGTTGCCGTGACCCTTGGCCGCTGGCCATGCGATGGACATTGGCCATATTTCATGGTACAGGTATGTGTACCTAAATTGGGGAAGGTGTCAATATGGGTGCACATAGGAGTGCAATGAAATAATATGACCCGGACCTACACCCTCAAGCGCCGCGCCGAGCAGCAGGCAGAGACCCGACAACGGATTGTCGAAGCCGCCGTCGATCTGCATGGCAGCATCGGTCCCGCGCTCACCACCATCAGCATGGTGGCGGAACGGGCCGGCGTTCAAAGGCACACTTTTTATGCGCATTTTCCGGATGAGCGGAGCCTCTATCTGGCTTGTTCCGGGCTGGCTCTTCGAGCGCGACCCTTTGCCGGATGCCGAGCCATGGCGGGCTATCGAGAATCCGAGCGAGCGGCTGCGTGTCGGCCTGCGGGCGATTTATGACTGGTACGAGCGCAACGCCAACCTGGTCGCAGCTGTGCTTCGCGATGCCGAATATCATGCGCTGACGAGAGAGGTCGCAGAGTTGCGATTCGGACCGCCCATGGCGGCCTGTGGCGAAGTGCTCGGTGCAAAGCTCAACGCGAAACAGCGCGCGTTGCTACGGCTGGCGCTCAGCTTTTTCACCTGGCGGACGCTGACGCGCGAGAGCGGGTTGAAACAGGGCGCTGCTGTCGCCGCGATGGTTCAAGCCATAGATTCCGCAAGTAAGGAGCTAACAGCGGCGCGATAAGGCACCCTTTCGACGTGGGCGATCTGTGAGGAGTTGCCGCTCTTTACCTCCCCCTGAAAGGGGAGGGAAAACTGCAAGCTGGCGATTCGCTTTCAACGCACACGCTGCTTGCCGCGGAAATAGATCTCCGTCAGGCCGAACAGCGGGCCGCCGATGCAGAGCGGCAGGAGAAAATAGATCACGCGGAACATCACCAGCGCGCCGATGACCGCGCCGCCCGGAATGAGGAACATCACCACGCTTTCGATCACGCCCAGCCCGCCGGGCACGTGCGTCAGCAATGCGCTGGCGTTGGCGATGACATAGGCTGCCGCCACGGCGAAATAGGGCAGGTCGCCGACAGCTGATAGTGTTTGATGCAGGCAACCGGCGACGCAGGCGAAATTCGCCGAGCCGATGCCGATCTGCGCGGCAGCGAGCTTCAGCTCCGGCATCGGCAGCGTCCAGGTCTTGATCTTCACCTTGCGGCGCAGGAAGGCGGCCGCGACCAAATAGAGTGCCGACAGGAGGAGACAGAGCGCGCCGAGCGCCATGGCGAGCGAGGGCGCCAGCCCTAGCATCTTGGCGGCGAGATCAGGCCGCAACAGCAGCGCAATACCCGCGAGCGTGAGCAGGCCGAGGCCGACCGTCACGCCGCAGAAGATGATCACCTTGGCGATCTGCCCGGCACTCATCCCCCAGCGCGAATAGAAACGGTAGCGGATCGCGCCGCTCGACAGCGCCGCGAAGCCGATATTGTGGCCGAGCGAGAGCGAGCAGAAGGAAGCGAGCGCGCATCGGCGATATGGCAGCGGCGTGCCGGCATAGCGCACCGCCAAAAAGTCGAACCAGCTCAGGCAGAAATAGCTCGCTGCCGCAAAGCCTGCCGCGAGCGCGAGGCGCGGGAGCGGAATCGCCTTGATGGATTGCAGGATCTGATCGAGGCTATAGCCGCTCAGCGTATTGTAGAGCAGCCCGGCGGCGAGCGCGATCACCGCGACCGCGATCCCGCGCTTCAGCCAGGTCATGCGGCGCTCGCGCTGCGCCTTCTGGCTGCTCAGTGCGCGCCGGCGCGCGAGGCGCTTGCTGGTGGCCATTATTGCGCCGCCTGCTGGAGCCGCCGCCGACTTCAACCTCGAGATCGACCACCAGAGGCAAATGATCGGAGGCGATGCGCGCCAGCGGCGTGCGCAGGGTATCGACACGCGTCACATGGATGCCGGGCCCGACAAAGGCATAGTCGATGCGCAGCGTCGGAAAGCGCGCCGGAAAAGTCGCCTGATAGTGCCTGTTGCGCGAACGATGCGCGTCGTGCAGACGGCCGATCAATTTGCGATAGTTGCGCGAGCGCGGCTGCATATTGAAGTCGCCCACCAGCATCACCGGGTCGCGGCAGTCTGGCATGCCCGAGCCATTCCTTGCTCAGCAGGCAGTCGATCTGCTTCCGCCGCTCGCGCGTCACCAGCCCGAGATGGGTATTGATCACCTGCAGCTCACTGCCCCCGATTGTGATCGCCGCCCAGACCGCGCCGCGCGGCTCGAGGCCGCGCAGGCCCGGAAGGCCGGGCAACGGCGCCCGCCTTTACCAGGCGCGACGGGCAGGCGGTGAGGATGGCGTCGCCGTAAAGCTCCTCCATCACCTTCAGCGCGGGATGAAATTGCGCGCGCATGCCGAGCGCGGCCGCGATCATTTCGGCCTGGTCGACGCCGCCGCTGCGGGCGCGGCCGACGTCCAATTCCTGCAGCGCGACGACGTCCGGCTTGGCCGAGGCGATCACGTCCGCGATCCGCTGCGGCGAATATTGGCGGTCGCGGCCCCGGCAGCGATGGACGTTGTAGGTCATGATGCGGATCAATGCGGGGCTCCGGGGCGAAGGCGGCGGCAGGCGATTTATCTAATGGGCGGAACCGGAATGGGTTCCGGCAAGGGTTAGCCGGGCCAAGCCCCCGGCGCAAACCGCGCGCGCCCCAAGACCGGCACTAAGGGGCCATATTGTCGGCGGAATCCGGCCCGATGGAATATCCCAGAATCCGTTGAGGGGCGCGCGGAAGAGGGCGGTGTCGGGCCGCAAGGGAGTCCTATGTCGATAGCTTTGCGCGAAGGCGTTCAGCGCCTCGAAGTGACGCTGCGCGTCACGCTTGCCGTGCTCGCGCTCGGCAGCGGTGTCTATACTTATCTCGGCGTGCGCGACCTGCTCAACGGCAATGCCACGGTCGTCTTCTTTGCCGCGGTGATCTACGCGGTGGCGGTGTCGGTCGGCATCTACGCCTTCTGGTCCTTCCTGATGGGCTTCATGCCGCATGTGCGCGACGCCAAGAGCCGCGGCCTGCTCTTCGGCTGCATGCTGCTTGGCTCGGCGATGATCGTCGCCATGTCGGCCTGGCTGAATGCTTCCGCGCTGGCCGGCGCCGCCGCGATCCAGCAGCACCTCGCCATCTCCGTGGAAAACTACACCCGCGACCTCGACAAGGCCTATCGCAACGGCCTCGCGGTGCAGGGCCTCTTGCCCGACATCCAGATGGCTTCCGCGCGCTTCGCCAAGCTGGCCGAATCCGAGCGCGGCGGCTCGCTCACCGGCACCTCGGGCTCGGGCACGGTCGTGCAATTGCTCGGCCAGATGTCGACGCAGCTTGCCGGGCTGTCGCAGGAAGTCACCCAATCCGCCGGCAACCAGAAGACGCTGTTCGAACAGGGCAGCAAGCATCTGGAGAAGATGCGCGAGCTCGTCTCCGACCGCGGCCCGATCAATGCCCGCATCGACGCCTTCGGCAAGGAAGCCACCGCGCTGATGGGCACCATCACCACCTTGCAGCAGCGCTCGGTCGCGCCCGCGGTCAAGCGCGCCGCCGATGGCCTTGCCTCCGGCTTCATCGCGCCCGCCGCCGGCGGCCGCGGGACCTCGGCGAACGGCAGAACGCGGTGGTAGGCAAGGTGGCGGCGGCGGTTGCCGCGCAGGCCGCCGCGCTCTCCGCCGCGGCCGACAAGATCGTCGAACTGCCGCCGGTCGAGCCGGCGCGTTTTCAGCCGCTCTCGCCCGCGGAAGCGGTGCTGGGTCTATGCCGGCGATTTCCTGCCGAGCTGGGCCGGCGCCATCTCCATCGATCTGCTTCCCGCCGTGCTGGTGCTGATCCTCTGCGTCGTGCATGCGGGCATCCGGCAGGACAACGCGCCAGTCGAGCCTTCCACCACCATGACGGCGTCGGAGCTGATCACCGCACTGCGGCTCGCCCGCGATGTGGATGCCGAAGCGACGCGCGGCCGATCCGTCGACCAGCTGAAGTGTGGACGCGTTGCTCGAGAAGAAGCCGCCGACGCCTTTCGCGTGGCAACTGCGGATTACGCGGCGGACGAGCCATGGCTTTGCTGACCCCCGAGTAGCGCGCCCGCTTTAACGCCTGGCTGCAGCGACCGGCCCGACGACAGCATTTTGCGCAAGCTGTTCGCGGTGATGATCGCCGGCACGGTCACGGTGCTGGCGCTCGACTATCTCGAGCTTTCCGGTTTGCGCGAGCAGGTCGCCGCGAATATCTGCCGGATTTCCCGACCGATGCCGTTCCGCGCCGCGTTGCCGGACTGACGACAGGCCCATGTCGGTCCGCTGCGGCGGCCGGACGGCCCGCTGGCGGCGAAGATGACCTTCGAGCTTCGTCGCCGACGGCCGCCTGCGCGCCACCGGCACCATTCAGCCCGGCACGGCGAAAATCTTCGCCGAGGAAGTCGAAAAGCGCGGCGTCTATATCAAAACGATCGTGCTGCATTCGCCCGGCGGTTCGGTCACCGACGCGATGGAAATGGGCCGGCTGATCCGCAAAAAGAATTTTGGCACCCAGGTCGAAGCCGGCCGCTATTGCGCCTCCTCCTGTCCGCTGATCTTTGCCGGCGGAGTCGAACGGCGGGCGGGCGAAAAAGCGGTTATCGGCGTGCATCAGGTTTCGGCGCTCGCGCCCGCCGGCGCGCCCGCGGGCGGCATGGCCGAAGCGCCAGCGCGTCTCCGCGATCTGCCAGAAATATCTGCGCGACATGGGGGTCGACCTGCAGGTCTGGACCCATGCCATGGAAACGCCGAAGGAAAAGCTGTATTCTTTCAAGAAGGATGAATTGCTCACGCTTGAAGCTGGCGACGGATGTCGGCGGCAAAACGGTGGCTGAATCGGCGAGGAAAAAGGGTTAGCTGACATAATCCTTTGCTTCGTCAGCCCGGCACGCAGACAGGTTTACACACCATGTACCTGCGCTGCGGTGCCGGGCTACTCTGTCAATCTGTCATGGCCGGGCATTTCCCTTCGTCGCGGCGTCAACGCCCTATTTCCCGGCATCTCTCTAAGGATGCATGCCGTTCCAGCGGGACGGCCGGAATAAACCCAGCCATGACGTGGCAGGTTTTTACTTCCGCCCTATCCGGTGCAGCTTGAGGATGGCATAGACCGCCGCATTCGCCGGCGTCGGCACGCCGAGCTCGCGGCCGAGCGCAACGACTTTGCCCGCCAGCCAGTCGATCTCGATGCGGTTGCCGCGCTCCAGATCGTGCAGCAGCGACGCCTTCATGCCGGGCGGCGCGGCGTCGGCGAATTTCATCCGGCCTTCGCAGAAAATCTCGGGCGATCGTCACGCCCTTGGCGCGGGCGAGCGCGATCACTTCGGCCATCAGGCTTGTGAAAGAAAGCGCGCGTGTCGGGGTCGGCCAGAATCGGCGCCGAGCGGCGAGCGCATCGCGCCGGTCGCGCCCGAGAGCCCGACCAGGAAGACGAATTTCTCCCAGCGCTCGCGGTTGATCTTGTCCGACTGCGCGATGTCGATGCCGGCTTCTTTCGCCGCGGCGGCGAAGGCGGCGAGCTGCGCGTCGGGCCTGCCGTCGATGCGCCCGCACACCATCCTGGCGAACTGGCTGGTATGGCTGATGACGCCGGGCGCGCCGATCACGCTGGCGATATAGGCCGTGCCGCCCACCACCTGTGTCCGCGCCGATGATCGGCGCGATGCGCTCCACGCTGTCGACGCCGTTCTGCAAGGTGATGACGCGCGTCTGCGGGCCGACCAGCGGCTTGCGCGAGCTCCGCGGCTTTCTCCGTGTCCCAGAGTTTCACGGCGAACAGCACCACATCGACCGGGCCGATCTCCTTCGGATCGGAGGTCGCGCGCGCATCTTTCAGATGCAGGTTGCCGAGCGGGCTTTCGATCTTCAGCCCGTTCTTGCGGATGGCCTCGAGTTGCGCGCCGCGCGCGATGAAGCTCACGTCATGGCCGGCGGCCGCCAGCCTGCCGCCGAAATAACCGCCGACGGCTCCCGCCGCCATCGCCGCGATGCGCATGCGTGCTCCAAAATAGAAGCATCACCCCCGGGCTTAACCCGGGGGTCCATTTTCAAGCGAAAGATGATGGATTGCCGGGTCGAGCCCGGCAATGACGAAAACGTCTAATAAACGCCGCTGATCCTGCTGTTCGCCATGGCCGGCTGCGGCAGGCGCGGCGGCGCGCTGGCATAAGCCGCGGTGCCGCGCGGTCCGGCCGGCAGCACCACGACTTTGGTGCCGACCTGCACGCGGCTGTAGAGATCGACGACATCCTCGTTCAGCATGCGGATGCAGCCGCTCGATACGTTCTGGCCGATGGTCGAAGGCGCATTGGTACCGTGGATGCGATAGACCGTGCCGCCGATATACATCGCGCGCGCGCCGAGCGGATTGCCTTCACCGCCCGCCATGAAGCGCGGCAGATAAGGCTGGCGCTGGATCATTTCCGGCGGCGGCACCCAGTCCGGCCATTCCGCCTTGCGCTCGATTGAGCGCACGCCCGACCAGGTGAAGCCTTCGCGGCCGACGCCGATGCCGTAGCGTACCGCCTTGCCGCCGCCGATCACGTAATAGAGATACGTATTCGGCGTATCGACCACGATGGTGCCGGGCGCTTCGCGCGTCGGATAATTCACGATCTGCCGGCGCAGATGTTCCGGCACCGCGGCGGCGTTTTCTGCCGGCTCCGGCACGACGGATTCATAAGGTGCCTGTCGCGCGCACGCTACGCGCGCGGCGTCATCGAATCGAAAATGGAAACCGGATAGCGCGCCGAAGACGTCGAACTATAGGCCAGCGTCTGTGCGGATGCTGGCTGCATCCCAAGGACCGCTCCGGCGGTCGCGAAAACGGCACCGACGGAACGTAAAGACCTGACGGAGACGTGCATGAGACCCTCTCTCGGTTTCCGTATTCGTAGCAATCAAGCCGAGAGAGAGGCGGATGGTTCCGGAGATTGGCCCTTGAGGGGAGGTCGAGCGGGAGGGAACCAATTTCCAGGAAAGGCATTACAGCTTTGGATAAGACGCTTCTTCCGCGTGACGGTAACGTGCGCGGCAATGCGTCCTTTTGTTTAATTCTGCCTGCCTTGGCGCTACGACAACGATCGATCTGGGCTTTTCTCTGGACGTCCCGATGAGAATGAAATTCAAGGCGGCATTAGGCGGCCGCCGTTGCTTTGGTAACGTTTTCAGCAGTCGAGCAGCCTGCTGCGGCGCAACAGTGCACGGGTCCGTTCGCTTCATGTGCGTATGAAGTCAGCGCCACATGCCCACTCGATCGAAGGGGCGAGCCGCGCATCACCTTTTTCGACCGCGCCGGCAATGCCATGCGGTTCGAAAAATGCGTCGGGCGCATTTTTGCAGCCGCAGGCCAGCCCGACCCCTACAAGACTGGACAGGTGCCGTCCGGGGATCTGCAGATGCCCGCTGTCGAGATGCTTGAGCCGTCGAGCGGTCACAGAGATTAGGCGCCGCCTCTTGTGCAATCCCCGTTTTGTCATCTCGGCCGAGCCAAGCGAGAGCCGGACCCTCATAAGAGATATCGAATAAACTCGTCCCGGATCGGCTCGCGCCGTCCTGGATGACAGCATTAGCTTTGTTTCTTCTCCGCGTGCCAGCCGGTCACCGCATCCGGCACGGCGTCGGTGGAAGCGAAATAGGGCTTGATGTCGATCAGCGGCGTATCGTCGAGGCAATCCAGCCCTTGCACCGACAGCTGGCGTGCCTTCCACTTTCAGCAAGCTTCACCACGCTCATGGCGATCGGGTTCGGCCGCGCCGGCGAGCGCAAGGCAAATGTGCCGCGCTGCTCGCCATAATGCCGCGGCACCTGCAGCGCCAGATCCCGCCGCGCCTTGTCCATCCAGTAAAGCACCACGAGATGCGAGCAGGTTTCGACGTCCTTGAGCGCCGGCGCCCAGCGCGGATCGACTTCGATGCGTGCAGACCGCCTCGGATTCCCGCGCGTTCTTCGGGCAGTCCTCCCGGCGGTTCCAGGGCGTGTGGATGCGGCCGATGAAATAGACCTCCGGCATCGGCTTTCGCCGGCAGTTCCGACCGCCTGCTTCGCCGGGGCGGATTCCGTAACCATCATCGGCCATTCTGGTTCTCGGCGGGTCCGGTTTGGGCCTTGAAGTCACTGGTTTAAAGGTATAAAGATATCTTTATATGTTCTCGGCCAGGCCGGGCCGCCCGTCGCTACGTGAGTTTGTGATGTCGCAACAGTCCGATCTGGCTTTCACCACTTTGAACGGCTGCCCTGAAGGCCGCCGGGGAAGGCACCCGGCTGCGCATTCTCGCGCTTCTTGGCCGAGGCCGAACTGACGGTTTCCGACCTTACCGAGATTTTGCGCCAGTCGCAGCCGCGCATCTCCCGCCATCTGAAACTGCTGAGCGAAGCGGGCCTGGTCGAGCGTTTCCGCGAGGGCTCCTGGGCTTTCTTCCGCATCGCCGAGCAGGGCGCCGGCGCCGAAGTCATGCGCGCCTTGCTGGCGCGGCTCGCGCCGGACGATCCCGTCGGTCGCGCGCGACCGCGAACGGCTGACCGATGGTGCGCGCCGCGCGCGCGGCCGCGGCGCAGGCCTATTTCCGCAGCCATGCCGCGGAATGGGACCGCATCCGCAAGCTGCATGTGGCCGACGCCGCCGTGGAGGAAGCGATCAAGGCCGCGGTCGCCGACCGGCCGGTCGAAGCGTTGCTCGATCTCGGCACCGGCACCGGCCGCATGCTGGAATTGTTCGGCCCCGACATCGCGCGCGGGCTCGGACTTGATCTCTCGCTCGACATGCTGGCGCTGGCGCGCGCGCGGCTTGACCGCGCCGGCTTGCGCCATTGCACCGTGCGCCAAGGCGACATCTACGATCTCGAACTGCCGAAGAACTCCTTCGATCTCGTGATCGTGCATCAGGTGCTGCATTTCCTCGACGACGGCGCTCGCGCCATCCGCGAGGCGGCGCGGGTGCTGCGTCCCGGCGGCCGCCTGCTGGTGGTGGATTTCGCGCCGCATGACCTCGAATTCCTGCGCGACCAGCATGCGCATCGCCGGCTCGGCTTCGCGCCGGAAACGGTGACGCAGTGGCTGGAAGCGGCCGGGCTTGATCCCGTTCTGCATCGCACGCTTTCCGCCGGAGCCCGGCAGCGACGGCAAGATCGCGGTCTCGCTCTGGCTCGCGCGCGACCCGCGCATCGTGCATTGCTTCCTCGCGCGAGGTGGCGTGATGCCGCAAGACCGCGCCAGCCGCATCGATACCCATGGCGGGCGCCGCATCGGCGTCTCCTTCGAATTCTTTCCGCCCAAAACGGAAGAGATGGAAAAGAATCTATGGGAGGCGATCACGCGGCTTGCGCCGCTCGCGCCCGATTTCGTCTCGGTGACCTATGGCGCCGGCGGCTCCACGCGCGAGCGCACCCATGCCACCGTCAAGCGCATCCTGGAGGAAACCGCCTCACGCCGGCGGCGCATCTGACCTGCGTCGCCGCCACCCGTGACGGAAGTGGATCAGGTGATCCGCAATTATTGCGCCGTCGGCGTGCGCCATATCGTGGCGCTGCGCGGCGATCCGACCAGCGGCGTCGGGCGCGCATTACGCGCCGCATCCCGGCGGCTACGTCAACGCGGCCGATCTCGTGGGCGGCATCAAACGCAGCTGCGATGTGGAAGTCTCGGTCGCTGCCTATCCGGAAAAACATCCCGACAGCCCGACGGTCGATGCCGACATCGACATGCTGAAGGCCAAGGTGGATGCCGGCGCGACGCGCGCCATCACGCAATTCTTTTTCGATAACGATCTTTATTTCCGCTATCTCGACCGCGTGCGCGCGCGCGGCATTGACGTGCCGATCGTGCCCGGCATCCTGCCGGTGCAGAATTTCAAGCAGGCCAAGAGTTTTGCCGAACGCACCGGCGCCTCGGTGCCGGACTGGCTGGCGGAACGCTTCGAAGGGCTCGACGACGATCCCGCCACCCGCAAGCTGATCGCCGCCGCGGTTGCCGCCGAGCAGGTGGTCGATCTGGTCGATCGCGGCGTCAGCAACTTCCACTTCTACACCATGAACCGCGCCGATCTTGTTTACGCGGTGTGCCATCTGCTGGGATTGCGGCCGGTGGCGAGGGAGGCTGCGTGAGTAACAAGCCTCCCGCGTCCCCCGTCGCCTCCGCCATCCGCACGGCCGCGGCCGAACGCATCCTGGTGCTCGACGGCGCCATGGGGACGATGATCCAGGCGTTGCGGCTCGACGAGGCCGGTTATCGCGGCGCGCGCTTTGCCGACTGGACGCGCGACGTGCGCGGCAACAACGACCTGTTGATTCTCAGCCAGCCGACCGCGATTCGCGACATCCATCTCGCCTATTTCCTGGCCGGCGCCGACATCGTCGAAACCAATACCTTCTCCTCCACCAGCATCGCCCAGGCCGATTACGGCATGGAGGCGCTGGCTTATGAGCTGAATGTCGAAGGCGCGAAGCTCGCCAAGGACGCCGCGCGCCTGGCCGAGGAAAAAGACGGCAAGCCGCGCTTTGTCGCCGGCGCGCATCGGCCCGACCAACCGCACCGCCTCGATCTCTCCGGATGTCGGCAATCCCGGCTTCCGCGCCACCACTTTCGATGACGCTGCGCGAAGCTTATGGCGAGCAGGTGAGCGGATTGCTCGACGGCGGCGTCGATATGCTGCTGATCGAGACCATCTTCGACACGCTCAACGCCAAGGCGGCGATCTATGCCATCGCCGAGATCACCGAAGAGCGCGGCATCGACGTGCCGCTGATGATTTCCGGCACGATCACCGATCTTTCCGGCCGCCTTCTTTCCGGCCAGACGCCGGAAGCCTTCTGGAATTCCGTGCGCCATGCCGCGCCGCTCTCGATCGGGCTCAACTGCGCGCTCGGCGCCAAGGAGATGCGCGCGCATATCGACGAGCTCGGCCGCGTCGCCGACACGCTGATCTGCGCCTATCCGAATGCCGGACTGCCGAACGAATTCGGCCAGTATGACGAGACGCCGGATCACATGGCGCGTCTGATCGGCGAATTCGCCGTCCTCCGGGCTGGTCAATATCGTGGGCGGCTGCTGCGGCACGACGCCGGCGCATATCCGTGCGATGGCCGAGGCGGTCGCCGGCAAGGCGCCGCGCGCAGATCCCGGAAATCCCGCGCATGCTGCGGCTGTCGGGTCTCGAGCCTTTCACGCTCACGCCGGAAATTCCTTTCGTCAACGTGGGCGAGCGCACCAACGTCACCGGCTCCGCGCGCTTCCGCAAGCTGATCACCAACGGCGATTTCCCCGCCGCGCTCGATGTCGCGCGCGAGCAGGTGGACAATGGCGCGCAGATCATCGACGTCAATATGGACGAAGGCCTGCTGGATTCGCAGGAGGCGATGGTCAACTTTCTGCATCTCGTCGCCTCCGAGCCGGACATTACCAAGGTGCCGGTGATGGTGGACTCTTCGAAGTTCCACATCATCGAGGCCGGGCTGAAATGCATCCAGGGCAAGCCGGTGGTGAATTCGATCTCGCTGAAGGAAGGCGAGGCGGCTTTCATCGATCACGCCCAAGATCGTGCGCCGCCATGGCGCCGCGGTGGTGGTCATGGCCTTCGACGAGCAGGGCCAGGCCGATACGCTGGCGCGCCGCACCGGCATCTGCCAGCGCGCCTACGACATCCTGGTCAATCAAGTCGGCTTCCCGCCGGAAGACATCATCTTCGATCCGAATATCTTTCCGGTCGCCACCGGCCTGGAAGAGCACAACAATTACGGCATCGATTACATCGAGGCGGCGCGCTGGATCCGGCAAAACCTGCCGCACGCGCATGTCTCCGGCGGCGTGTCGAACCTTTCCTTCTCGTTCCGCGGCAACGAGCCGGTGCGCGAAGCGATGCATTCGGTCTTCCTCTATCACGCCATCAAGGCCGGGATGGACATGGGCATCGTCAATGCCGGGCAGATGATCGTCTATGACGACATCGAGCCGGAACTGCGCGAGGCGGTGGAAGACGTGGTGCTCAATCGCCGCGCCGATGCGTCCGAGCGGCTGCTGGCGCTGGCCGAGCGCTACCGCGGCCAGACCCGCGAGCAGAAGGAAGCCGATCTCGCCTGGCGCGGCTGGCCGGTGGAGCAGCGGCTGTCGCATGCGCTGGTGCACGGCATCACCGAATTCATCGAAACCGATACCGAAGAGGCGCGGCAAGAAAGCCGAGCGCCCGCTGCATGTGATCGAAGGCCCGCTGATGGACGGCATGAACGTCGTCGGCGACCTGTTCGGCTCCGGCAAGATGTTCCTGCCGCAGGTGGTGAAATCCGCGCGCGTGATGAAACAGGCGGTGGCTTACCTGCTTCCCTTCATGGAGGAGGAGAAGCGGCTCAGCGGCGCCACGCAGTCCAATTCCGCCGGCAAGATCGTGATGGCCACGGTGAAGGGCGACGTGCACGACATCGGCAAGAACATCGTCGGCGTCGTGCTCCAGTGCAACAATTACGAGGTGGTCGATCTCGGCGTGATGGTGCCGGCGGCGAAGATCCTGGAAACCGCGATCGCGGAGAAGGCCGACCTGATCGGCCTTTCCGGCCTGATCACGCCCTCGCTCGACGAGATGGTGCATGTGGCTTCCGAAATGGAGCGGCAAGGCTTCGAGCTGCCGCTGCTGATCGGCGGCGCCACCACCAGCCGCGTGCACACCGCGGTGAAGATCCATCCGCATTACAAGCGCGGGCAGACGGTCTATGTGAACGACGCCAGCCGCGCGGTCGGCGTGGCGCAGGCGCTGCTCTCGCGCGAGGCCAAGAACGATTACATCACCGATATCCGCGCCGAATACGCCAAGATCGCCGCCGCGCATGCGCGCGCGCAGGCCGACAAGCAGCGGCTGTCGCTTGCCGCCGCGCGCGCCAATGCGCTCAAGCTCGACTGGCAGGCGCATACAGCCGGTGAAGCCGAGCTTCATCGGCACAAAGGTGCTGGAGAATTATCCGCTGGAAGAACTGGTTCCCTATATCGACTGGACGCCGTTCTTCCAGACCTGGGAACTGTCCGGAAAATTCCCCGCCATCCTGGAAGATCCGAAATTCGGCCCGGCCGCGCGCCCGCTCTACGAAGACGCGCGCAAGATGCTGGAGCAGATCATCGCGGAGAAATGGTTCCGCGCCGGCGGCGTGATCGGCTTCTGGCCGGCCAACGCCGAGGGCGACGATATTTTGCTCTATGGCGATGAGGCGCGTAAAACGCCGATCGCCACGCTGCATACCCTGCGCCAGCAGCTCAGCAAGCGCGAAGGCCGCTACAACGAAGCGCTGTCGGATTTCATCGCGCCGCGCGTCTCCGGCGTGCCGGATTATGTCGGCGCCTTCGCGGTCACCGCCGGCGTCGGCGAAGACGAAATCGCCGACCGCTTCAAGCTGAAGAACGACGACTATTCCGCCATCCTGGTGAAGGCGCTGGCCGACCGGCTGGCGGAGGCCTTCGCCGAGCGGCTGCATCAGCGCGTGCGCACGGAATTCTGGGGCTATGCGCCGGACGAGAAGCTGAGCAACGAAGAGCTGATCGCGGAAAAATATTCGCGGCATCCGGCCGGCGCCCGGCTATCCGGCGCAGCCCGAGCACACCGAGAAAGCGACCATCTTCAAGCTGCTGCCGGCGGACAAGGTCGGCTTGCAGCTGACGGAAAGTTTCGCCATGTGGCCGGGCGCCGCGGTGAGCGGGCTCTATTTCAGCCATCCGCAGAGCCATTATTTCGGCGTCGGCAAGATCGAGCGCGACCAGGTCGAGGACTATGCCCGCCGCAAGGGCTGGAGCGTGCAGGAAGCCGAGCGCTGGCTGGCGCCGATCCTCAACTACGATCCGAAGCCCGTCGAGGCGGTGGCGTAGATTTCCGCGACCCGCGAGCCGGAGCTTTAAGGCGGGGCATTAGCCGCCGCGTACAATCGCCAACGCCATCCGATTAGGCTCAGCGCATCGGCTAAATGCCACAAACAAGCTGCCCCCAATCCATTGTAGCCCGTCAACGACAGGTATAGCCTTACCCGGTCTGAGGGGCGGCTCCATCATCTTGAGCCTGCAGCGGAGTTGCCGCTCATGCGCTGCTGATAGACGCGGTCAAGCCGCGCGGGACAAACAACAAGAGATGTGAGGGGGGGTGATCATGAAACTATCTCGTATCGTGCTCTCGGCAATGCTCTTTACGGCACTCGCGGGTTCAGTTCGCAAGCTTCCGCCCAGACATGCTTGGCGGTTTCTGTGCGCGGCGGACAGTTTAGCTGCCCTGGGTGTTTGAGCCCCGGCGCCATGCCGCTCCAATGCAGCGTGCATCAATGCGGCCAACCGGCGCCGGCAGTAGATGGTTGGATGCTGTTTTCGGCGGGTTTTTCGGATTTCGCCTCCGCGGGCGCCACTTGCGCGTCGCTGGGAGCCGCGACATGGGCGGGCTTCGCGTCGGCGCCGGCGCCTGTTGCCCCGGTTGTCGTAGCCCCCACCCCCGTTGCGCCAGCGCCGATCGCCCCGGTTGTCGTAGGCCCCACCCCCGTGGCGCCAGTGGTCATCAGGACTGGCGGTGGCCCGCCGGCGCCGCGAGTCCTGGTCGGTCATACGCCGAACTCCTCCCACGTGCGGCGCACATCCAAAACAACTACGGTCGTCGTCAGGTCGAAGAAACCCCAGGTCCACAACAGGTCCAAGACTGCTCGGGTCGACCACAGAGCGAAGCAGCCGCGACACGTTAATGTTGTCAAAAGAAAGCACGCTCAACGCTAGTCCCTGCGCCGGAACGTGCTGGATGGGTTTTCAGCCCCGCTTCGGCGGGGCTTTTCTTTGGAATTGGCAATCACGTCATGGTGCCCAGCGTTCAGGAGACCAACTGCGTTGTTCCCTATTGATGTTGGTTTTCGCAGCGCACCGCCATGCGCATCAAGCGACCATTCGTATCGGGCCATCCGCTCCGGTCGCGTCCTTCGAGACGCGCGCTCTTCAGGACCAGGATGGAACGTGGTGCGTGCCCCTGCATTGACTCCCCACATACGAGGAGTCGTCTCCATGCCAGCCAAATCCAAGCAGCAGCAGAAGGCCGCGGGCGCCGCGCTCGCCGCCAAGCGCGGCGAGCAGCCGAAGTCGAAACTGCGCGGCGCGTCCCGCCAGATGGTGGAGTCGATGAGCGAGGACGAGCTTGAGAGGATGGCCAGCGCCAAGCGCAAGAAGTTGCCGAGGCGTGCCGCCAGCGCCAAAACACGCAGCAAGCGCAGCGCGAAACGATAGCGGAGCCCGACCGTCAGCGCCGGGTGAAAGCCCGTCGATGGTCAGCGTGAATTGGCCTGTCAGCGAATTGGAAAGCGGCTTCACGCCAAAGCCGCTGCCGTTGATCCGGACGGCACTGGCTTCGAAGCCGTTGTTGTTAATCGTTACATTGCCGGAAGATGCGGGCGCAGCGGGAAACTGGATGTAGCCCACCTCACTGGCGATGATGCCGCCATTAGGGGTGTGTATTCCAGTGACCTGCGGGCCATTTTTTGTGACCGTAACCAGCGTTAGACACTTCACGTTGGAGGCAAAGGCATATTTGCCCGACACCTTGGGCGTGCCTGCGCGGCCTGCGCCATGGCCAGCGCCGCTGCGCCGGCCAAAATCATCGTCGCGATTTTCATAACGTCCCCCGCTGGTATTTTCCTTTTACGGATACCGCCGGCCGTTCACGGCTGGAACAGCGTTCCTTTTTGCGCGCAATTTTCGTCGTGTCTCTGGAAGACGGCATGTTTTACGATGCCGTTTTTGACGCTGCCATAGATGATTTTCGACGGCTCGCTAAAGAGAGTCGGTGTCGTGTCCGTGTTCGAATAGGGCATGTTGGTGAAGTCGATAACTTGCTCCTTGAGCAGATTTCCCGGCTTGCCCGAGATTAGAAGCGCGGTTCCAAACACACCAAAGCCCTTGAGCGTTACTTTTTTGGTTGTGGGATTGAAGGTGGCCGTTGCCAGGTCCTCTTCGAGCCTGTTGTCGAACAAAGTTTGATTGAGGTCTGTTACCTTACCCGCGCCGTCCTTCGTCATCGTCAGCCGCAACTGGCATATGGTCGACAGCGAAAGGGTGTAAACGCCCTGGAACTTCGGCGCGGCGGCCTGTGCCGGCTGTGCCATGGCGAGTGCCGCCACGGCGGCAAAAATTCCTGTCGCGATCTTCATGAAGTCCCCCCTTTGTTTGAGCCGTCCGCGCAAGTGTTCTTGTTGTTGGTCGGACGGCACTTAGCCCGGGGCTTGTGCCGCGAGGTCGAGAAGATAACTGCCCCAATTCCGCGTACCTTGTAGCCTTTGGCTGGAATACCAGCAAGCGGCGGGCCGCGCCAGCGTTCCTCCAAGACGCCTATTTGAACAGCAAAATAAAACACCGGAGAGGTTCGCTCTGCAGTGCCTTTATTTGATCTGCCGTGTGAACCAATAACGGCGGCTGACGCCTAAATTTCAGAATGCTCCGAGAATGATTGCACCGAGGAAAAGAAATACGGCGCAAATCGCAAGCGTATCGAGTCTTAAAGTGACGCCCACCTGCGTGCCTCCCGCTTGTGACGACCCGGCAAGCTTAGCAATAACGCCGGCCGGGCCAAGCGGCGCCGGCGCCACAGGGGAAAATTTCGCGTGAGCGTGTAGCCGGCCCTTGATTTTACTCGGAAATGTGGCGCTACAATCTTTTGTTATCGCCAATGTCATCGTCGCCCGAGCCGCT
>CAVSLB010000017.1:0-121515 GCA_963728585.1 uncultured Alphaproteobacteria bacterium | reverse complement strand
CTTCGAAGAGCATTGGAGCCCGAAGATCGCGGGCGAGGTCAACGACTCGTACGTGAAGCTCGTCAAGTTCACGGGCGAGTTCGTCTGGCACCACCACGAGGCCGAAGACGAGATGTTCCTCGTCGTCAAAGGCTCGATGACGATGAAGCTCCGCGACCGCGACATCGAGGTCGGCGAGGGCGAGTTCATCATCGTCCCGCGCGGCGTCGAGCACATGCCCGTCGCCGATGAGGAGGCGCACGTCGTCCTCTTCGAGCCGAAGACCGTCCTCAACACCGGCAACGTCACCAACGAGCGGACGCGCCCCGAACTCGAACGCGTCTGACGCGCGCCGCGCCTGAACGTCCGCCGAGCAGGTCGAACACATCATGAGTGAACCGAACGAGGGCCGTCTGGACGTTGACTCGCCGCGCTACCGCGGGCGCGTCTACGAGATCGTGCGCCGCATCCCCGCGGGCCGCGTGATGACCTACGGGCAGATCGCGGAGCTGCTCGGCGAGGGCTACACGGCGCGCACCGTCGGCTTCGTCATGCACGCGGCTGAAGAGGGCGTGCCGTGGCACCGCGTCATCAACGCGCAGGGCGCGTGCTCTACGGGTCGCGTGGTGCTGCCGCCCGACAAGCAGCAGCGCATGCTCGAAGCCGAGGGCGTCGTGTTCGACGCGCGCGGGCGCTGCGACCTCGGTCGCTACCGCTGGACGCCGCCCGAGTTCGAGGGCGAAGAGGCGGCGGGCGACGAGCCGCAGCCGAGCCTCTTCACGGACTGAACCTTCCCTCCCACACGCGAGGCACCGACCGATGAGCAACGAACTGCAAAAGCGAGTCCCGTACAACATCAGCGAGCCGCAATACTCGGTCTCGCCGCAGATGGTGACGACCGCCTTCGAGCTGCCGGGCTACCGCATCCGGCAGAACCTCGGCGTCGTGCGCGGCATCGTCGTCCGCTCGCGCAACCTCTTCGTCAATATCGGCGCGTTCTTCAACACGGTGGTCGGCGGCAACATTACCGCCTGGTCGAACCTCTGCGAGTCCACGCGCAAAGACGCCTTCGACATCATGATCCAGCACGCCACCGAACTCGGCGCCAACGCCATCATCGGCGCGCGCTACGACGCGACCGAGATCGCCAGCGGCGCCTCGGAAGTCCTCGCCTACGGCACGGCGGTCGTCGTCGAGCCGCTCGAAGACACGGGCATCTACAACTCATGAGCGGCGACGCGCTGACCGACGAAGAACTCGCGCGCATCCACGAAGCCTTCGCGCAAGTCCCCTACGCGCGCCTGCTCGGCCTGGAGTTCGTCTCGGCCTCCCGCGGCGCCGCCGTCTACCGCCTCACCGTCCGCGAAGAGCTGACGCGCATGCGCGGCATCCTCCACGGCGGCGCCGTCGCCTCGCTCATGGACACGGCGGCGGCCTTCGCCGTCCACACGCTGCTCGAACCCGAACAGTGGACGGTCACGGTCGATCTCACGCTCCACTTCCTCCGCCCCGCCAGCAGCGGCCAGCTCACGGCCCACGCCCGCGTCGTCCGCAACGGTCGGCGGCTCGTCATCCTCGACAATCGAAGCGAAAGACGAGTCCGGCCAGCTTATCGCCATCGCTTCAACGACTTACAGCAAACAGGTCTGAATTCACTTTAACCCCTCGAGACCCATTTTCGGCGGCACGAGGGGCGCGTCCGGAAGATGTGTCCGAACTGTTAAAATCCTATAGACAAACATTGTTGGCCTATGTCAAAATGCTATTGCCGCTACAGGCTCCCGACCCGGTAGCGTCTCCAAATCGGTCTTTCGCCCAACGCGATTGTCTCCCCGTTCCCATCTGCCACCCATGCTCTCACTCTACAGCGCGCTTCTCGCCCAGCATCCCCGACAGCTCACGCCCGTGCGCTGCGCGGAGCAGACCATCGCGCAACTGCATCGCTACTTCGAAGACGTGGTGCTTGAGAACAACCTCTCGGCGCTCGTCGTCGAAGGACTCCTGCCGGAGGCGCAGCGCTCTCTGCGCGACGTGGCGCGCGTGCGGCAGGTGGGACGCTCCGCGCGCTACGCCTTCTTCTTCGTCTCGCCCGAAGACGGCCTGACCAAACTCGATTTGAACGAGCAGCGGCACCCCGGCGGCGCGCCCTGCCTGATGAAGAAGGTGACGAGCACGCCCTTCGACGAGCGCTTCGTCGTCATCGCCGACACGCGCTTCTCGGCGCTGCTCGCGTCGGTGCGCGAGCACACGGAGGAGGGGCAGGACGCGGGCGGCGGCGTCGAGGTCATCTGGACGTTCGAGCCGGACATCGTCTACTCGGCGCTCGAATACCTGATGGCGCGCGTCACCGCCGAGCACCCGTTCCAGGCCGCGGCCTTCTCGAAGGCCGTCAGCACGTCGATGCCGAAGACGACCTCGCTCCAGCTCACCGTCTCCGTGACGACGAAGCTCGCGCGGCTCTTGCAGGAGCAGGCGGGCCGAGAGATCGCCGTCAACCGCATCGCCACCGCCATCCGCAGTTCGCTTGAGCTGCCGAGCGTCTTGCAGACGACCGTGGACGAAGTGGGCCGCGCGCTCGGCGCACGGCACACCGCCCTGAGCGTCGCGGGCGACCACGGCCAGCCCTCGCTCACGACCTTCCACTTCCGCGACGGCGACGGCGACGAGTCCTTCCGCACCGAGCTGATCAGCGACCTCAACGCCTACGTCGTGCGCCTGCGCGGCCACGTCAAGGCTTACGTGCAGGACGGCGCGGCGGGCGCCGACGACGGGGGCGCGCGGCCCGTGGCGGTCGTGCCGGTCATCTACGGCGACCGCACGATGGGCGCGCTCCTCGCCTGCTCGGACGACCCCCAGCGGGTCTGGCAGGAGAACGAGATACTGCTCATGCGCACGGTGTCCGACCAGGTCTCGGTCGCCGTCAAGCACGCGCGCCTCTTCCACGAGACGCAGCAGCAGGCTCTGACCGACGGCCTCACGGGCTGCGTCAACCGCCGCTCCTTCGAGATGCAGCTTGAGCGCGACCTCCACCTCGCCACGCGCATGCGCCAGCCCGTCTCGCTCATCATGCTCGACATCGACCACTTCAAGTCGGTCAACGACACGCACGGCCACGACGCCGGAGACGCGGCGCTGCGCGTCATCGCCGACGCGCTGCGGCAGGAGCTGCGCGGCGTGGACACGGCGGCGCGCTACGGCGGCGAGGAGTTCGCCATCATCCTGCCGCAGGCCACGCTCGAAGGCGCGCTCGTCGTGGCCGAGCGCCTGCGCGCGCGCGTCGAGGCGACGGAGGTGCCCGGCGTCCGGCCCATCACCGCCTCGCTCGGCGTCGCCACCTTCCCCGCCCACGCCAGCTCGCGCGACCTGCTGGTGACGACCGCCGACCGCGCCCTCTACCGCGCCAAGCACACGGGCCGCAACCGCGTCTGCTCGCCGCTCGACCTCGCCGACGACGCGCCCGAAGAGTCCGCCGCACCTGCCGAAGAAATCCCCGAACTCGAACTCGACCTCGGCGACCTCGCCGCCGCGAACGCCGGAGCGGACGAGCAGGACGCAGAGCACGCCGTCAACGATTTAGAAGGCGCAAAGGGAAAGGCAAGAGGCGAAAAGGAGTGAGGGGAGTGTGCCTCTCATCGAGTAGATGATGAGAAGCAGCGTGCCTCTCGTCATCCCTTTTCGCCTCTTGCCCTTTCGACCTTTTCCCCTTCGCTCTTCCCCCCGCCTTCCGCGTTTGGCTTTACGCATGGAATCCCGCATCATAGACAGTTACGTTCATGAACGACTTCAGAAAATTCGCGCGCTACTTCCGGCCCTACAGGCGGGCGCTGGTGCTCGGCATCCTGTGCGTGCTCGTCTCGGTGATCGTCGGGCTGTTCGTCCCGCTGTACGTCGGGCGCGCGGTGGACGAGCTGCGGGCCGCGCCGACGTGGGGCAACATCACGCGCGCCGCTTTAGTCATCCTCGGCCTGAGCGTGGTGAGCGGCCTCTTCCTGTTCTTCCAGCGGCGCCTGCTGATCGGCATGTCGCGCCACGTCGAGTACGACCTGCGCCGCGACTTCTACGCGCACCTGCAAACGCTCCCGCTCTCGTTCTTCCACGCCAACCGCACGGGCGATTTGATGGCGCGCGCGACGAACGACATGAGCGCCGTGCGCCAGCTCGCCGGCCCGATGGTCATGTACACGCTCCAGACCTTCTTCGTCGTCCTCTTCATCCTGCCGCTGATGCTGCGGATCAGTTGGCGCCTCACGCTGATGCTGCTGGTGACGATGCCGCTCGTCTCGCTCACCGTCAAATACTTCGGCCAGCAGGTGCACACGCGCTTCGAGAAGATTCAGGAGTTCTTCTCGCACATCTCGGCGCGCGCGCAGGAGAACTTCTCGGGCGTGCGCGTCGTGCGCGCCTACGCGCAGGAGGACGCGGAGGTCGCGGCCTTCAACGACCTCAACCGCCAGTACGCCGAGCGCAACCTCGGGCTGGTGCGCGTCTCGGCGGTGATGCGCCCGCTCATCCAGTTGGTCATCGGTTTAGGGCAAGTCCTGATCGTCTGGTACGGCGGCATGCTCGCCGTGCGCGGCGAGATTACGGTCGGCCAGTTCGTCGAGTTCAACCTCTACCTGATGCGCCTCATCTGGCCTCTGATCGCGCTCGGCTACGTCGTCAACCTCTACCAGCGCGGCACGGCGAGCCTGAAGCGGCTGAACTCGATCCTCGCCGTCGAGCCGGCGATTGCGGACCGTCCGGGCGTCGCGCGAGCAGCCGCCCGTCCGCGGGCGCATCGAGTTCCGCGGCCTCACCTTCGGCTACAGCGAGCACACCGAGCCGGTGCTGAAGGACATCGACCTCGTCATCGAGGAGGGCCAATCGGTCGCCTTCGTCGGGCGCACGGGTTCCGGCAAATCGACGCTCATCAACCTCGTCCCGCGCCTCGTCGAGGCGCCGCCCGGCACGGTCTTCCTCGACGGCGTGGAGCTGCGCGACTACCCGCTCCGGCAGCTCCGCTCCGCCAATCGGCTACGTCCCGCAGGAGACCTTCCTCTTCAGCGAGACGCTGGCCGAGAACATCGCCTTCGGCGTCGGCGAGGCGTCGCGCGCCGACATCGAGTGGGCGGCGGAGATCGCCGGACTCGCCGACGACGTGCGCGACTTCCCCGACGGCTTCGACACGCTCGTCGGCGAGCGCGGCATCACGCTCTCCGGCGGGCAGAAGCAGCGCACCGCGATTGCGCGCGCCGTCATCCGCCAGCCCAAATTCTGATCCTCGACGACGCGCTCTCCGCCGTGGACACCTACACCGAGGAGAAAATCCTCGCGCAGCTGCGCGGCGTCATGCGCGAGCGGACGAGCCTCATCGTCTCGCACCGCATCTCGACGGTGCGCGAGGCGGACTTGATCTGCGTCCTCGACGAGGGCCGCGTCGTCGAGCGCGGCACGCACGAAGAACTGCTCGCCCTCGGCGGCGAGTACGCAGACCTCTACGAGCGGCAACTGTTGGAGGAGGAACTGGCAGCCAGTTAAAAGTGATGAGGACTGAGATGTCTGAGTGAGTCTGGAGTCAGAAAGACGTTTTGGTTCTGACTCCACGGCTTCGGACTCACCGGACTCGTCCTCAGTCTCTTGAATTTTATGTCCACAGCGGTCAAACAGTTTCACGACGAGGAGGCCATCGGCAAGACGTACGACGCGGGCGTGGCGCGGCGGCTGTTGAAGTACCTGCGCCCGTACGTGTGGTGGCTGGTGCCGGCGCTGCTGCTGACGCTGCTGGCGAACGGCCTCGGCGTGGTGCAGCCGAAGTTCGTCCAGTACGCGATTGACGAGGGCATCCTCAAGAGCGCCCACTCCGTCCTCGTGTGGATCGCGCTCGCCTTCCTCGGCGCGAAGCTCTTACAGTTCGTCGTCTCCTACGTGCAGACCGTGATTCTCGAATCGGTCGGCCAGCGCGTGATGTACGACCTGCGCGCCGAGCTGTACGCGAAGCTCCAGCGGCAGGAGGTCGCCTACTTCGACCGCAACCCGGTCGGGCGCGTGATGACGCGGCTCACGTCGGACGTGGACGCGCTGAACGAGCTGTTCACTTCGGGCGTCATCGACGTGCTCGGCGACCTCGTCATGATCTTCGCCATCGTCGCCGTCATGCTCTGGATGGACTGGCGCCTGACGCTCGTCACGCTCGTCACCATCCCGATGCTCGTCGCCGCCACGACGTGGTTCCGCAACAACGCGCGCCGCGGCTACGACGCCGTACGCACACGGCTCGCGCGCATCAACTCCTTCCTGCAGGAGCACCTCTCGGGCGCGCAGACCGTCCAGATTTTCAACCGCGAGCGCGAATCGAGCGCGCAGTTCCACACCATCAACGACGACCACCGCCGCGCGCACATCGACACGATCTTTTACTACTCGGTCTTCTTCCCGCTCGTCGATTTCATCGGCACCGTCGGCGTCGCGCTCATCGTCTGGTACGGCGGCTACCGCGTCATGCAGAACACGCCCGGCTACGAGGTGCTCTCCATCGGCGCGCTCGTCGCCTTCATCCAGTATTCGCAGCAGCTCTTCCAGCCGATCCGCGACATCTCCGACAAGTACAACGTCTTCCAGGCCGCGCTCGTCGCCTCGCACCGAATTTTCAAAACGCTCGACCTGCCCGTCGCCGTCGCCTCGCCCGCGGAGCCGAAAAAACGGGGCCGCGCGCGCGGGCGCATCGAGTTCGAGCGCGTCTGGTTCGCCTACAACGAAGAGGACTGGGTCTTGAAGGACGTGTCCTTCGTCGTCGAGCCGGGCCAGTCCGTCGCGCTCGTCGGCCACACGGGTTCCGGCAAGACGACGATCACCAACCTCCTCATGCGCTTCTACGACGTGCAGCGCGGGCGCGTGCTCTTGGACGGCGTGGACGTGCGCGAGTGGGACTTGAAGTCGCTGCGCGAGAACTTCGCCGTCGTCCTCCAGGACGTGTTCCTCTTCAGCGGCACGGTCGAGGGCAACATCCGCCTCGGGCGCGAAGACGTGTCGGCGGAGCGCGTCGAGTGGGCCGCGCGCGAGGTCAACGCCGACCGCTTCGTCGAGCGCCTGCCCGAGAAGTACAAGGCCGAAGTGCGCGAGCGCGGCGCCGGCCTCTCGGTCGGCCAGAAGCAGCTCATCTCCTTCGCCCGCGCCCTCGCCTTCGACCCCGCGCTCCTCATCCTCGACGAGGCGACCAGCTCCATCGACACCGAGACCGAACAGCTCATCCAGCGCGCCGTCGAACGCGTCCTGCGCGACCGCACCTCGCTCGTCATCGCGCACCGCCTCTCCACCGTCCAGCGCGCCGACCGCATCCTCGTCCTCCACCACGGCGAGCTGCGCGAACAGGGCACGCACCAGGAGCTGCTCGCGCAGCGCGGCCTCTACTGGCGCCTCTACAAACTCCAATACGCCGACGACTCGCGCCGCGAACCCATCGGCGACGCGCCGCTCCGCGACAGCCTCCAATTCGGCGACTAGCGGGCGGCGACGACGACCCTCACTCGCGAAGAAACCTTTTCCTCGCCGCGCGCCGTCAAAGCACAAGCTCGTTCACTACCCGCCGTGCCGAGATTCGGAGGAAATCCATGCTTCTGTTCCGGGCCTGCCTGTTCGCTTTGCTCCTCTTGCCGCCGCTCGCCGCCGCCGCGCAGTCCGAGAAGTTCGACGTGGTGAAGGTCGCGGAGGGCGTCTACGCGACGTTGCGCAAAGACTCGCCGGGCCTCGCCGCCGAGGCGAACACGGTCTTCATCATCAACGCGGACGACGTGGTCGTCGTGGACACGAACATCAGCGCGGCAAAGAGATCGAATACCTCGTTCACAACCTCGACCGGCCGCGCATCGGCTCGATCAACCTTGTTGATGACGACGATGGGCTTCAGTCCCATCTTCAATGCTTTGGAAACAACGAACTTGGTCTGCGGCAACGGACCCTCGGCGGCATCGACCAGCACGAGCGCGCCGTCCACCATGTTGAGGATGCGCTCCACCTCGCCGCCGAAATCGGCGTGGCCCGGCGTGTCGACGATGTTGATGCGGGTCTCGCCCCACATGATCGACGTGGCCTTGGCCAGAATGGTGATCCCGCGCTCGCGCTCGAGGTCGTTGGAATCCATCGCCCGCTCGACCTGGCGCTGATTGTCCCGGTAGGTGCCCGACTGCTGGAGTAGCCGGTCGACCAGGGTGGTTTTGCCATGGTCGACATGGGCGATGATCGCGACATTGCGCAGGTTCATAACTTGTCCTGAAAATGGGAGCGCGGGCCTCTGGCGCATGCTGATTTGCGCTAAAGGCCCGCGTTATTGCGCCGCAATATAGTCACCAATAGGGCGAAATCAACCGGCCCTTGGCAGCAGAAGTTAATGGCTGCTCGATGCGGGGGTGCGGCTCCACGGCCCGAGACGAAAGCTGTCGGGCCGCGCATTTTGCAACATCAGCATTTCGCCGACACTTTCCGAGGTGATCAGGCCGGCAAGTCGGCCATCCGGCTCGACCACCGCCACCGCCGGCGCCGTCTTCTCCTGCAGCAAGGTCAAGGCCTCCGATAGGCAGCGGCGGGCACCGATCGTCGGAAGATCGGAGGACATGGCTTTGGCGACGGAAGTACTTGGCCCGAGATCTTTCATGCGTCCGGATGATATCCGCGCGGGTCAGAAGCCCGACCGGTTTGCCGGCGGCATCCACCACCGGGAATTCCCCCTGGCTAGTCTGCAGCAAGGTCTGCACCGCCTGTTCGATTTGTTCCTCGGGTTTGAGGGTCGCGAATTGCGTCATCATCGCCGCGCTGACCGGCACGCCGCGCGACATGGCGCGCAAGGCCACCATGTGCGCCTCCGACGTGGCGGCGAGATAAACGAAGATCGCGATGAAGATCAGGATCGGGCTGTAGAACAGGCCGATGAAGCCGAGGATGAAAGCGAGCACCTGCCCGATCTGCGCCGCGATCTCGGTGGCGCGCACGAAGCCGAGACGGATGCCGAGCAGCGCGCGCAGGATGCGCCCGCCGTCCATGGGGAAGGCGGGGATCATGTTGAACAGCGCGAGGAACAGGTTGGTCGCGGCCAGCCGGTCGACGAGCGAGACCTTGCCATCCTCGACCGCCATGCCGCTGCCGATCGTCGCGCCGGCGAAGGCCATGAGCACGAGCACGATAGCGACGTTGACCAGCGGCCCCGCGATGGCGATCAGGAATTCCTGCCAGGGGTCTTCGGGGATGCGCTCGAGCCGCGCCACCCCGCCGATCGGCAGCAAAGTGACATCGGGCGTTTGCACGCCGAAGGCGCGCGCGGTGAAGATATGGCCGAATTCATGGGCGACGACGCAGGTGAAGACCAGCAGGATGAACACGACGCTGCTCCAGGCCGCGTCGGCGCCGCCCGAGGCGTAACTGGCAGCAAAGATCCAGATCAGAAATAGCAGGAAAGTGATGTGGACACGGATTTCGGTACCGGCAATTCTTCCGATATTCAGCGACCAGCCCATGGCAATCCTCACAATCGCGACCTTAAATAGCTAGGTACGGTGCAGCGCATTTGCGAGCCGGGCAATGTTCAATTCGCGCGATTGATGATCGAGAATCCGCAGCAGGGAAGCCTAACGATGACGCAGAAACTCGCCGCTCACGAACGCCAATCGGTCCTCGCCAAGCTCTCGGGGTGGAGCGACGTCAAAGGCCGCGACGCCATTACCAAAAAATTCGTGTTTCAGGACTTCAACCAAGCCTTCGGGTTCATGACCCGTGCCGCGCTGGTGGCGGAAAAAATGGATCATCATCCGGAGTGGTTCAACGTCTACAAAAACGTCGAGGTCACGCTTTCCACGCATGACGCCGGGGGGGTCACCGAGCTGGACGTGAAACTGGCGCAGGCGATGGACAAGCTGGCGGGCGGCTGATGCGTTTTTCCTGCCCATCCGATCCCGGATTTACCGGAGATCGGCGCTAATCCAGTGCCCCAAGTTGGAGGTCGCCAACCTGTGCTCGGGAGAGGTGCCAAGCATTCGACGGAAGGCGAGACAGAAGGAAGGGGTGAGCGGCGCCTTGCCGCCGCCGCTTTCGATGACCATCTTTTCCGCCATGATCTTTCAGGACGCCATCTTTTGGAACCGGTCGGACCCAGCGAACGACGAGACGCTGGTGCGGCGCGGCTTCTGGCGCAAATGCCAGCGCCTGGCCGCGCAGTTGCCTTTTGCGGGTGAATTGCTTGCCGCCTATTACTGCGCCTTCGATCGCGACACGCCGCTGCATGTGAAGACGGCGCTCGTTGGCACGCTGGCTTATTTTGTCCTGCCTGCCGACCTCGTGCCGGATTTTCTGCCCGCGCTCGGCTTTGCCGACGACGCCGCTTCGCTTGCGGCCACCCTGCGGCTGGTGGCGGCGCATATCCAGCCGGCGCACCGCGATGCCGCTGACGCGGCGCTGGAAAGACTTACCCGGGAAAGCTAGGCGTTATTAATTAACCCGCCGCGCGCAAGATTGCGCCCCGCCAGCCTGCGGCAATCCGCGCTGGCGCCGCCTTTACATTGCCGATTTCGCGATTTAACGCTGCCCGGAATAGCCGTTATGTTTCAATCGTTAGCCAGCACAATCCTCCGCAGCCGCGAGCAAGCGATGACCCCGACCAGCATTTTTTCCGCCGCCAGGGCCATGACTTGTCGTTGCGGTCATTGCCTTGCCGGGCGCGCTCATGGCGCAAGAAAATCCGGCGGCTCCTGCGAAACCGGCGGCTCCTGCGGCGCCAGCAAAACCACAAGCCAAGCCCGCTGCTGCGCCGGCAAAGCCCGCTGCCGCGCCGGCAAAGCCCGCGGCGCCCGCTCAGGCCGCAAAGCCGGCAGCGCCTGCCGCGGCAACGCCCGCCCCGGCAAAACCCGCCGCTGCGAAACCTGCGGCAGCCACGGCAGCCAAGCCCGCGGCTCCTGCTGCCGCCAAGCCTGCCGCTGCGCCGCTAAGCCTCCCGCCGCCGCCAAGCCCGCCCCAACTCCGGCGGCCGTGAAGCCGGTGGCGGATGACGAGCCGAAGCTGCTCGGGGAATACGGCGAGTGGCGCGCCTTTACCGCCTCCCCCAACGGCAAGAAGCTCTGCTTCGCGCTGGCCAGGCCGGGCTCCTCGCAGACCGATCCGCCCAATCGTCCCCGCGATCCGGCCTATCTCTTCATTTCAACGCGGCCAGCGGACAAGGTGAAGGACGAGATCTCGCTGATCATCGGCTATCCGATCAAGCCTAATACGGAAGTCACTGCTGCGGTCGGCCCGGCGACTTTCGCGCTCTCCACCCAGGAAGACGGCGCCTGGGTAAAAAACGCGCCCGACGAGGCGAAGATGGTCGATGCCATGCGCAAGGGCAGCGACGTCGTAATCAAAGGCGAGTCCGGCAAGGGCACCAAGACGACCGACACGTTCTCGCTCAAAGGCATCATCCAGGCGCTCGATCGCGTCGGGCGGGAGTGTAAGTAAGCGGGCTTACATCCTTCGAGACGCTCGGACTACGTCCTCGCTCCTCATGACGATGAACTGAGTCAGTTCCGCCTTGTGGTGAAGGAGGCTCCCGGCCGCTATCCGGGGTTGCCCAATATCGTTGGTAAATGCGCGGCGCTCCTCGGGCCACGGGCGGCTCTTTCCCCTCTGCTTTTACGTCTTACATCTGTGCTAGAAACCGGACCATGACCGCCCTGAACCTCGCCATCGAGAAATCCGCGCTGGAGCGCTATGTCGCGCCGGAGAAGCCGTCGCTTGTCGGCCTCTCGCGCGAAGGGCTGGGCGCCGCGCTTGCAGCGCTCGGCGTGCCGCCCGCGCAGGTGAAGATGCGCGTGCAGCAGCTCTGGCACTGGATCTATGTGCGCGGGGTGACCAGCTTCGACGCCATGACCAGCGTATCGAAGGAATTGCGCGCCCGGCTGGCCGAGCGTCATACGCTGGCGCGGCCCGAAGTCGTGGCCGAGCAGGTTTCCGCCGACGGCACGCGCAAATGGCTGCTGCGGCTGCCGGGCGAGCACGCCGGCGCAAATCCGCACGAGGTAGAGTGCGTCTATATCCCCGAGACCGACCGCGGCACGCTGTGCCTGTCGAGCCAGGTCGGCTGCACGCTCAATTGCTCGTTCTGCCACACCGGCACGCAGCGGCTCGTTCGCAACCTGACCGCGGGCGAGATCGTCGCCCAGATCATGATCGCGCGCGATTGCCTGGATGACTGGAACGCCCCCTCCCTTGATCCCTCCCCCGCAAGCGGGGGAGGGAAGGGTGGGGGCCGCAAGGTCTCCAACATCGTGATGATGGGAATGGGCGAGCCGCTCTACAATTTTGAGGCGGTGCGCGATGCGCTCTTGGTGGCGCAGGACGGCGACGGGCTCGGCATTTCGCGCCGGCGCATCACGCTCTCGACTTCCGGCGTGGTGCCGATGATCCCGCGTGCGGGAGAGGAAATCGGCGTGATGCTTGCGGTGTCGCTGCATGCCGTGCGCGACGAGCTGCGCAACGAGCTGGTGCCGCTCAACCGCAAATATCCGATCGAAGAACTGCTCGAGGCCTGCCGCAATTATCCGGGCGTCTCCAACGCGCGCCGCATCACCTTCGAATATGTGATGCTGAAAGGCGTGAACGACTCCATTGCCGACGCCAAGGAATTGGTGCGCCTGCTCAAGGGTATCCCGGCCAAGATCAATCTCATTCCGTTCAATCCCTGGCCGGGCACCAGATACGAGTGCTCGGACTGGGAGCAGATCGAGAAATTCTCCCAAGTCGTGTTTGACGCCGGCTATGCCTCGCCGGTGCGCACCCCGCGGGGCCGCGACATCCTGGCCGCCTGCGGCCAGCTCAAGAGCGCGACGGAAAAGCTATCCGCCCGCGAGCGGCTGGCGCTGCGAGCCATGGCCATGACGGACTGATTGTGCATGCAGACGGCCAGGCGCGTTCTTGTCATTCTCGTCGCGCTTGTTGCCGCTTGTATCGTTGCCACGATGACGGTGGTTGTGGCATCGACCTTCGCCAATCCGATCATCATTGGTTACAGGCAAGTTCCCGGGCCCGATATTTATTTGACGCTGAAAGAATGGATCTACCTCGCGCGGCTTCTGTTCCCTGCCACCAGCGCGGTGACCGCGATTCCGATGATGCTGGTTATTGTGATCTCCGAGGTTCGGCAGCTGCGTTCTTTCCGGTTTTACGCATTGTCGAGCGCTGCGGTCGGAGCGGTTTGGCAGGTCGTGCTGCTTCTTCTGCTCGCGCTGTTTTGGCCCGGACTAGCCGACATGCCCTCGGGGCTGAAATTCCTCGGTTGGGTCGAAGCGCTCGCCATCGCGACAACGGCGAGCGGCGCGGCCGGAATTGCTTACTGGATGATCGCGGGCCACAACGCCGGGCGATGGCCCTCCATTGCCGTGGTGTCTCGGGGCGCGGAAAGCCGGTAATGCCGTGAAATTCCTCTTTTGCCTTACGGGTTGCAATTTTCGACCAACCCTAAAGAATACGAGCCTTCTGCGCTCATCGCGCGGAGGTTGCTGGTGACGGAACTTTTGATCCGCGAGAACTTTCTGACCGCGCAAGACTGCCGCAGCTTCATTGCTTGCTATGAGGAAAATCGCCCGAACCTAAGTCACGACACGCATGAATATTGGCGCGACCGCGTGCTGTATTTTAATCGCATGCCTGAACAGCACCGCGACGATCAAGCTGCGTATCCGCGAGCTTATCTATCGACAAATAGAACTGCTGCACCGGCACTTCGCATATTCCGGCCCGCTTTATCCGGAAACGGCAAATCTTGTGAGCTGGCCGGAAAATCTCGAAATGGCGCCGCATGTCGATCAGGACAAAGGCTTTGCGCAACGCATGTTCGCGGCCGTAGGATATCTCAATGACGATTACGAGGGCGGCGAGATCTATTTCCCCGAGATCAATGAGAGCATCAAGCCTAAGGCGGGAATGCTTGTCGCTTTCCATTGCGGGCCAAGGCATCGCCATGGCGTGCGGCCCATACGGGGGGAAGTCCTGCGTTATACGTTTCCCACCTGGTTTACCGAACGCGAAGAGTCTATAGACCGGTCGCTTGTCGACTACCGCTGATCGAACCGCCCGCACGCAAATCTTTGCGCTGATTTTGACATCCCCATGAGACTGATCGGCCGCATTTTTGTGATCTTCTTTGCCTTCCTCTTCGCCAGCCTGGCGGCGGGCATCACCATTGCGTTCGGGCTGCTCGGATCGGAGTGGCAGTTCCTGCACGCGGACCCGGTCGCCGCTCGCGGCGGCTTTTTGATCGCGAGCTTTTTCGGCACCAGCTTCGCCGGCGCCGCCGCCTTCCTGCCGTTGTTGCTCTTGGCTATTCTGACGGAAGCCTTTCGCCTGCGTTCGTTCTTGATCTATGCGCTCGCCGGCGTG
Source organism: uncultured Alphaproteobacteria bacterium (assembly GCA_963728585.1). Lineage (GTDB taxonomy): Bacteria > Pseudomonadota > Alphaproteobacteria > Rhizobiales > Xanthobacteraceae > CANKHA01. The sequence goes on along the minus strand of CAVSLB010000017.1, from coordinate 107,166 downwards.
GCGATAGCGCTGTTGGCCTATTACGGCACCGGTCTCGGTAATCCCTATGAGGAATCGATCGACCACGCTGGGCCGATCAACCGCGGCCTGGAGCTGGCGATCGCCGCCGGTGCGGTTTTCGGGCTGGCCTATTGGCTGGTGGCGGGGCGCAAGGCCGGCGCCTGGCACGAGCCGCGCCGCAGCTAAACTTGCAACCGCGTCCATTCTCCCTATAGTCCGCGCGCCGTGGTCATCGCCCGGCTTGACCGGGCGATCCAGTATTCCGCGAGCTTCGTGATTTTCGCTACCGCTTGCGTTTACTGGATGCCCCGCCTGCGCGGGGCATGGCAAAATTTTTGTTTGGAGCGTTTCATGCCCAAAGGCGACGTAAAAAAGGTGGTGCTCGCCTATTCGGGCGGGCTCGATACCTCGATCATTCTGAAATGGCTGCAGCAGACCTATGGCTGCGAGGTGGTGACCTTCACCGCCGACCTCGGCCAGGGCGAGGAACTGGAGCCGGCGCGCAAGAAGGCGCTGCTGCTCGGCATCAAGCCGCAAAACATTTTCATCGAGGACCTGCGCGAGGAATTCGTCCGCGACTATGTGTTTCCGATGTTCCGCGCCAACACGGTCTATGAGGGGCAATATCTGCTCGGCACCTCGATCGCGCGCCCGTTGATCGCAAAGAAACAGATCGAGATTGCGGAAAAGGTCGGGGCCGACGCGGTGGCGCATGGCGCCACCGGCAAGGGTAACGATCAGGTGCGCTTCGAGCTCGGCTATTATGCGCTGAAGCCCGACGTCACGGTGATCGCGCCCTGGCGCGAATGGGATCTGACCTCGCGCACAAAGCTGATCGAATTCGCCGAGCAGCATCAGATCCCGATCGCCAAGGACAAGCGCGGCGACGCACCGTTTTCGGTCGACGCCAACCTGCTGCATGCGTCCTCCGAAGGCAAAGTGCTGGAGGACCCGGCGCAGGAAGTGCCGGACTATGTTTATTCGCGCACCGACGATCCGGAAAAGGCGCCCGACAAGCCGGCCGTCATCACGGTGGATTTCGAGCAGGGCGACGCGGTCGCGATCGAGGGCAGGAAATTGTCGCCTGCTTCGCTGCTCACCAGGCTGAATGAGCTCGGCCGCAAACACGGCATCGGGCGGCTCGACCTTGTGGAAAACCGTTTCGTCGGCATGAAGTCGCGCGGAATGTATGAGACGCCGGGCGGCACCATCCTCCTGGCGGCGCATCGCGGCATCGAATCGATCACGCTCGACCGCGGCGCGGCGCATCTGAAGGATGAGCTGATGCCGAAATATGCCGAGCTGATCTACAACGGCTTCTGGTTTTCCCCCGAGCGCGAGATGCTGCAGGCGGCGATCGACCACAGCCAGCGCTATGTCACCGGCCGGGTGACGCTGAGACTTTACAAGGGCAGCGCCATCGTGATCGGGCGTGAGAGCCGCTATTCGCTCTACGACCAGGAGCTGGTCACCTTCGAGGAAGGCGCAGTCGCCTATGACCACCGCGACGCGGCGGGCTTCATCAAGCTCAACGCGCTGCGGCTGCGCACGCTCGGCCAGCGGAAGAAAAAACTAAAGTTATAGGACGCGGGGACTGGAGGAGTTGCTTTCATGTCGGAATATGCCGGTATGACCGTCAACGAGAGACTTTACGCTGCTGGATTGCTCGACGACTTTGGTGCCGCGGTCACACGCGGCGACAAAGAGAAATTGATCGAGATATTATGTTCGGTCGAGATTGATCTGGAAGGAGCCTCGCAGACGGTAGAAGCCATCTTTGCCGACCCGTCGCGGTACGGCTTCAAATGCTCTGGATGAACATGGCGCTGCGGCAACGTGGGCGGGCTTCAGTATTGCCTGACAGCGCCCGCTGAGCCGCATTCACCCGGCCCTGCCAGACCGCTTCGGCGTCATGACGTCAAGCGTCAAGGTCCCACCCCGGTCGATCCATACACGCGGTGATTACTGGATAAGCCCCCGCGGGGGCAGAACAAAAGGAACGAGACATCGTCATGGCGACACATAAACTTCTTCTCCTGGCCGGCGACGGCATCGGTCCCGAAGTGATGGCGGAGGTGAGGCGCCTCATCGACTTCATCAATAAAAATGGCCACGCGCGTTTCGAAACCGAGGATGGCCTGGTGGGCGGCTGCGCCTATGACGCCCATGGCGTCGCCATCACCGACGAGACCATGGCAAAGGCGCAGGCCTGCGACGCGGTGATCTTCGGCGCCGTGGGCGGGCCGAAATGGGACAAGGTGCCCTATGACGTGCGGCCAGAGGCCGGCCTGCTGCGGCTGCGCAAGGATCTGACGCTGTTCGCCAATATTCGTCCGGCGGTGGTCTATCCGGCGCTGGCCGATGCTTCCAGTCTGAAGCGCGAGTTGGTCGAAGGCCTCGATATCGTCATTCTGCGGGAGCTCACCGGCGGCGTCTATTTCGGCGAGCCGAAGACCATCACCGATCTCGGCAACGGCCAGAAGCGCGCGGTCGATACGCAGGTCTATGACACCTACGAGATCGAGCGCATCTCGCGCGTGGCCTTTGAGCTCGCGCGCAAGCGCCGCAACAAGGTCACCTCGATGGAGAAGCGCAACGTGATGAAGACCGGCGTGCTCTGGCACGAAGTGATCACGCAGGTGCACGAGCGCGAATTCAAGGACGTGCAGCTCGAGCATCAGCTGGCCGATGCCGGCGGCATGCAGCTCGTGCGCAACCCAAAACAGTTCGACGTCATCGTCACCGACAACCTGTTCGGCGACATGCTGTCGGACGTCGCGGCCATGCTCACGGGTTCGCTTGGCATGCTGGCCTCCGCTTCGCTTGGTGAGGTCGATCCAAAGACCAAGAAGCGCCAGGCGATGTATGAGCCGGTGCACGGCTCGGCGCCCGATATCGCGGGCAAAGGCGTGGCCAATCCGATCGCCATGCTGGCGTCATTCGGAATGGCGCTGCGCTATTCTTTCAACATGATCAGGGAAGCCGACCTGTTGGATCAGGCCATTGCGGCGACGCTGGCCAAGGGCCTGCGCACCGCCGATATCCGCTCACCCGGCGGCACCATCGCCAGCACCACGCAGATGGGCGAAGCGATCGTCGGTGAGTTCGAGAAGCTTGCGGGCTGAGCGAATCATAAGCCTGTCGTTGCCGCTAAAACGAAATGGCCGGACTGATGTCCGGCCATTTTTTTGCGATCTGATATCAGATCACTGGAACAGATAAGGATTATCCCTGCCGGCCAGGTCGTGCGGGCCGGGCAGCGGCCAGCGCGAACGGCCGATATTGGTGCCTTCGACCACGTTCAGCGGCGAAGTGCCGTAGGGATGAACGTAGTCGGTGAATTTACGCTGGCCGGGAAGTACCTCGGTGCCGCCGTCGAGGAAAGAGCGCCGCTGGATCACGATTCTGGTGCGGGTGCGTCCGTCTTCACCGCGTTCCACATAGCGGGTACCGTCGCTGACAACCCGCTGCCTGGTCTGCGCATCCGCAGGCGCGGCAGCGAGGCCGACGATCACAAGCCCGAAGCAAAGGGCGGCGGCTGACTTCAAATGCATGGCTTCCTCGTCGAATCAATGGACGTCAAATCAATAAGACAACGCAGTCTAGGCGGCTTTGGTTCAGTGCAACAAGCCGGATAGGCAGGATTTCATCGGATCAGCGCAAATTCAGCCGGCCGTGCCAAGCGTCCCGGGCGGGCGCGCCAACTTGCTGGGCTTTATCGGCCAAACCCGTGCCCCTTCGCGGACCCATGACGCGCCCAAGCCGGTTTGCAGAACCGACGAGACGGCCGGCTGGGCTGAGGCTGAGCGGGCGGCAGGCGGCGGGTGAGATCGCGCCGGCGTCTGCCATTCGTCCCGCCGCCATGACCGTGATAGACATAAAAAGCCGCTTCGGTCGCGCAGCCTATGGGCCCGGTCGCCATTTGGTTCAGGCGCGGCGTTGTCTTTGCAGCTTTTCTCGCTTAGAAGCGCTTCCTCTCCGGGTGCCGCGGATGGCGTGGCCCGGGGGGATTTTCACCGGAGAGTGAACAATGGGTTACAAGGTCGCCGTCGTTGGAGCCACCGGCAATGTGGGCCGGGAGATGCTCAATATCCTGGCCGAGCGAGAATTCCCCGCCGACGAGGTCGTTGCGCTGGCTTCCCGCCGCTCGACCGGCGTGGAAGTCTCCTATGGCGACAAGGTCCTGAAGGTAAAGGCGCTCGACCAGTACGACTTCTCCGACGTCGATATCTGCCTGATGTCGGCCGGCGGCGCGGTGTCGAAGGAGCACTCGCCGAAGATCGCCGCGCAAGGCGCGGTAGTGATCGACAATTCCTCCACCTGGCGCATGGACCCGGACGTGCCGCTGATCGTGCCCGAGGTGAATGCAGATGCCATTGCCGGCTTCCGTAAGAAGGGCATCATCGCCAATCCGAATTGCTCCACCTCCCAGCTGGTGGTGGCGCTGAAGCCGCTGCACGACCGCGTCAGAGTCAAGCGCGTGGTGGTGGCGACCTATCAATCGGTATCCGGCGCCGGCAAGGACGCGATGGACGAATTGTTCTCGCAGACCAAGGCGGTATTCACGCTGGAGGACATCGAGAGCAAGAAGTTTCCCAAGCGCATCGCCTTCAACCTCATTCCGCAGATCGACGTTTTCATGGAAGACGGCTTCACCAAGGAAGAGTGGAAGATGGTGGCGGAGACCAAGAAGATCCTCGATCCGAAGATCAAGCTGGTCGCCACCTGCGTGCGCGTGCCGGTCTTCATCGGCCATTCCGAGGCGGTGAATATCGAATTCGAGCAGCCGCTGTCTGCGGATGAGGCGCGCGATATCCTGCGCAACGCGCCCGGCTGCATCGTGATCGACAAGCACGAGCCCGGCGGCTACGTGACCCCGCATGAATCGGCCGGCGAGGACGCTACCTATATCAGCCGCATCCGTACCGACCCGACCGTCGACAACGGTCTGGTGATGTGGATCGTGGCTGATAATCTTCGCAAGGGGGCGGCGCTGAACGCCGTGCAAATCGCGGAAAGCCTGATTAACCGTAAGCTCATTCAAGCCAAGAAGAAGGCGGCCTAGCTTATAAAATGGCGCATGATCTTATCGGCGAACCGGTTTCCGCTTCGCCGGATCATGCGCTGCGGTTACGGAGGGGGGAGTTCTCCGGTCTTCGCGCCAAGGTTATTCGATTGACGCATGGTCTGGTCGACGAACCGGATCATGCGCCAGCCGGCAGGCAGCGTGTCGCGTTGCCTTAGCAAAGATCGTTTTTGATGAAAGCTGATACGAAGCCCAGGCAGCAACGCGCGTCGGCATTCACCGGCGCGCAGGTCTTGGTTATGTTTCTGGTCTTTTTGCTGCTGATTTCGGTTCCGGTCTGGACGCATCTGCTTCCGCCGCTGTCGGATTACGTCAATCACCTCGCGCGCATGCATGTGATTGCGACGATCGACAAGAATTCCAGTCTCGCAAAGTTCTACCAGATCGATTGGGCGATCATCCCCAACCTGACCATGGACCTGGTGGTGCCATGGCTTACCCGCTTCGTGAATGTCTATGTCGCGGGCAAGATCTTCACCGTGGCGATGTTCGCCGTGATCGGCTCCGGCGTGCTTGTGCTCAACCGCGTGCTGACCGGCCGCTGGTCGATCCTGCCGCTTTTGGCTTTGCCGCTGCTTTACAACTACGTCTTCCTGGTCGGCCTGATCAATTACCTGTTCGGGGTTGGCATCGCGCTCTGGGCACTCGCGGGCTGGATCTGGCTGCGCGACCGGCCCTGGCCGCTGCGCTTCGCGCTGTCTTCGCTGTCGGTGGGGGTGCTGTTTTTCTGCCATCTCTCCGCGCTCGGCGTCTATGGCATGGGCGTGCTCGCCGTCGAGCTGATGCGCCTGTGGCAGCGCCGCAGCCAGAGAAATTGGAAACCGGCGCTTGCGGAATTTGTGCTGTCCGGCTTTCCATTTCTGGTGGCGGCGCCGCTTCTCGCCGCCAGCCCCACCATGCAGCTGGCGGCGCGCTACGAGTGGGAACCGCTTGGCAAGCTCGAGGGCCTGATCAGTGTGATGGCGGTCTATTCCGACATCGTGACGGTCGGGATGCTGGCGATCATCATTGCCGCCGCGATCTGGGCCGTCCGCCACCGCCTGCTGAGTTTTCATCCCTACGGCTGGTGGATCGCCGGCGTGGGCATGGTGGTGTATCTCGCTTTGCCGCGCGTGATGTTCGACAGCTATATGGCGGATCAGCGGATCGCCGTGCCGCTCGCCTATTTGCTGATCGCCTGCGTTGACCTCGACATGCGGCTGCGTATGGTCCGCCGCGGCTTTATCGTCATGCTGTTGGTGCTGCTAGCCGCGCGCATGATCGAAGTCGACGTATCCTGGAGCGACCTGACCAACGAGCAGAACGAGCTGCGCGCCTCGGCCCGCCGCATCCGGCCTGGCTCCACGGTCTTCGTGGCCTATGCTACGCACGACGCCGGCAGCGATGTCCGCGACCTCGGCCTTGTTCACGCCCCCTGCATCGCCATGATTGACCGCTCGGCGCTGGTGACCACGGCCTTCACCGTGGTCGGCAAGCAGGTGATGCATGTGCGGCCGGAATACCGCGGCATGGTCGACACCGAGGACGGAACACCACCGTCGATCGCCCAGCTGATCGTCGCCGCCACCCGCCCGAGCGATGATTTTCCCGCGTTTTGGCACCGCTGGACGGACTTCGACTACCTCTATGTCCTCTTCACCGAGGATGAGGCGGACAATCCGGACCCTGAGCGGCTGACGCTGCTCTATGAGGGCGAACGGTTCCAGCTCTATCGCATCAACAAGAAGAAATAGCTGGCGTTACAGCCAGGGCCTGGCTTCGGCTGGGCGAGCTTGGCTCAGGGGAGCCAATTGTTTGTGGAGCGCCCTAGTTTGCCATGATCACGCCTTGATGACCACTAAGCTTCAATCAGTCGAAGGGTGCGTCATTTACCGATAGCGCGGGCCACACCGCGGTTGGGGCGGGGGGATCATGCCATTCGTTGACCTGCTGGAAGGCTGTTCGTTCGATACGGAAACCGTTTTCGTTATCACTGAGGTGTTTGAGACGGCCTGCCGAGACTTGCGCCTCACGGATCGCAGGGATCCGATTACCGAGACGCTTGCGCTAAAGATTATTGAAGCCGCTCAAACAGGTGAACGAGATCCAAACGTCATACGGCAGCAAGTAATGGACAGCTTGGCCGCAAGGCCTTCTCTTTAGCCTGTCCATTCAGGCGTGGTTGATAAAAGGTGCTTCCGACGGGATGCGCACGTTAAATCTGTATTGCTGTTGCCCAAAGGCATGCATCCTTTTTAGCGGTCGCCAACCCAGAAGTCTGCGCATGCAGCGGGCACGTCGCGGCCGATGAAGCATGACGAAGAGAAAATCTTCTACGAGTGCTTTATGTGTGAGCGACGGTTTCAGTTTGGGCGCTATATTTACGACGGCCACTATATCCCGGCCTGGGACGTCAACATCTGCAACCGGTGCCGTCAGAACAACTGGACCGGCATCGATCCCGCCGAACATCCGCGGACCGTGCAGCTTCTGAAATACCGGAGCGTGCCGATTAAGCTCAATGCCAATGGGCGGTTGGAGATTCCGCGGGGCACGCCGCCCAAAAGGAATTCGGGAGAACGGACACCGGAAGGCTGATGATCCCGGACGATCGGCCCGCAGAGGAGCCAGTAGAGCTTACGCGCGGTGCCTAGATCCAGGGCCGCGCGGCTTTCAGCTTAAACTCATAGGTTTCGATCGCCGGCTTCTTCTGCAATGTGAGCCCGATATCGTCCAGCCCGTTAAGCAGGCAATGCTTGCGGAAGGCGTCGACCTCGAACTTGATCATGCCCCCGTCCGGCCCGCGGATTTCCTGCTTCGGCAGGTCGATCGAGAGCGTGGCATTGGCGCCGCGCTCGGCGTCGTCGAACAGCTTTTCCAGTTGATCGGGCGTGACGCGGATCGGCAAAATCCCGTTTTTGAAGCAGTTGTTGTAGAAAATGTCGCCGAAGGAAGTGGAGATCACGCAGCGGATGCCGAAGTCGAGCAGCGCCCAGGGCGCATGCTCGCGCGAAGAACCGCAGCCGAAATTGTCGTCGACCACGAGAATCTTGGCGTTGCGATAGGCCGGCTTGTTGAGCACGAAATCCGGATTCTCGCTGCCGTCGTCACGATAGCGCAGCTCCGAGAACAGGCCCGTGCCGAGGCCGGTGCGCTTGATCGTCTTCAGATATTGCTTGGGAATGATCATGTCGGTATCGACATTGATCATCTTCAGCGGCGCGGCCACGCCGTCCAGGGTGGTGAACTTGTCCATTGCGGTCTCACTGTTGCCGGGTGGCGGGGGTTTAGCGCAACCGGCCCGCTTGCGAAAGTCCGATCTCAACTGGCTTTCTCGGCCTTCGGAACGGCATCCAGCTGGGTCGTCCATTCCCGCGCCGAGCGGCACCAGATCTGCCGCCTGGGCGTGAAGGCGTCGCGCTGGCGCAGGACGCCGACGCGCAGCATGTAGACCGCCTGCTGTCCTTCGCCGGGCGTCGTCGCGTAGAACGGCGTGCCGCAGGTGGGGCAGAAGGCCTGGGCGCGCGGATTGCCGCTTTCCGCCGTGGTGCGGATATAGATCGCCGGCTTGCCGGTCATCTTGAAGCTTTCGCCCGGCACCGGGACCGAGACACGGAACGCGGTGCCGGTACCGGTCTGGCAATCGGTGCAATGACAAACCACTGTCTTTTCCGGATCAGCCTCGGCTTCGATGCGGATGGCTCCGCACAGGCATGCGCCGTCAACTTTCATCGTGTCCTCCTTCTTGCTTCCTCAGCCCTTGGTCAGCGCGTCGGCGCCGGCCTGGGCGACCTGCTCGTCCTCATCCGATTGCACGCCGGCAACGCCGATGCCGCCGACGCATTCGCCTTCATACATGATCGGAACGGCGCCGATCACCGGCATGATGTAAGGAAAGCGCAGAAACGCCGGCCGGCTGTCGACCTGTTCCTCCATGGAGCGGCTGGGCTTGCGCATCAGCGCGGCGGTGCGCGCCTTTCCGATCGCTGCCTCCGGCGTGACGAGCTTCGCGCCGTCCATGCGTTCCAGGTGGATGAGGTATCCGCCCTCATCGACGATCGCGATGCAGACCTCCCATTGGTGCTTGGCCGCTTCCGCCTTGCAGGCCAGCATTATCTTGGCGGCGTCGCTCGCCGTCAGGCTCGGCTTGGTGCGCATCGTCGTTTCCCCCGCTATTCCACGCTGGCTTCGATCACGTCGATGTCCTCGTCCGACAAACCGAAGTGATGGCCGATCTCGTGCACCAGCACATGGGTGATGATGGAGCCGAGCGTCTCCTCATGCTCGGCCCAGTAATCCAGGATCGGCCGGCGATAGAGCCAGACCATGTTGGGCATCTGGTTCGGATTGCTGATCGACTGGAACGGCAGGCCGACGCCCTGAAAGAGCCCGAGCAGGTCGAACTCGGTCTCGCAGCGCATGTCTTTCAAGACTTCCTCGCTCGGAAAGTCGTCGACGTGGATCACCAGTCCTTGGCACAAGTCGCGAAAGGTGGCGGGCAGCCGCTCATAGGCTTTTTCCGCGATGGCTTCCATTTCGGCAAGCGACGGCGCGGTGGCGGTGCGCCAGTCGATCGGTGGGCTTTTGTTCATAGGCAGGTTCTAGGCGAGGCGGGCGTTGACGCCAAGCCGGCAATAAGAGAGCGTTGCCGCTTCTGGCTTGGGGAGGCGTGACGATGCGGGCGGCACTGATGACGGCGGTGGTGGTGCTGGGGCTGCTCACAAGCGGCCCGGTTGCGGCCGAACCGGTAGCGCCATCTTCCGCTGCGGCTTCCGCTCTGGCGCAGGCCGATCCGCCCCGCCGCGTGCCGCCGCGCATCATCATCACCCCGCGGAGACCCGGCGCGACGCCCTATCCGTTGCCCGGCGCGGCCTATCCGGGACCCGGCTATGTGCGCGATTGCGTGTCCTGGCTGGAACAGGATCCGCGCCCGAGCGGCACGGTGATCGTGCCGCGCATGCGCTGCGCCTGGGTGCGCGGAAGGGCGTAGATCGCGAGACATTATTTGTTCGTCATGGCCGGGCTTGTCCCGGCCATCTCGCTTAGGGAAGCAGTGCCCTCCTAAGCGAGATGCCCGGCACAAGGCCGGGCATGACAAGCAGATAACTCCCCGATCGCATGTCGCGATGCAATGAACTCAGTGCCACTCCCGCACATCCACAAAATGGCCGGCGATCGCGGCCGCGCCCGCCATCGCGGGCGAGACCAGATGCGTGCGGCCCTTGTAGCCCTGGCGGCCTTCGAAGTTGCGGTTCGAAGTGGAGGCGCAGCGCTCGCCCGGCGCGAGTTTGTCGGGGTTCATGGCCAGGCACATCGAGCAGCCCGGCTCGCGCCACTCGAAGCCGGCCTTGATGAAGATCTTGTCGAGCCCTTCGGCTTCGGCCTGTTCCTTGACCAGCCCGGAGCCCGGCACGATCATCGCATTGACATTGGCGTTCACGGTCTTGCCGTTCACCACGCGCGCGACTTCGCGCAGGTCTTCAATCCGCCCGTTGGTGCATGAGCCGATGAAGACCCGGTTGAGCGCGATGTCGGTGATTTTCTCCCCGCCCTTCAGCCCCATATAGTCGAGCGAACGTTCCGCCGCGCGGCGCTTATGCTCGTCGGCGATCTCCGCGGGCACCGGCACGCGGCCGCTGATCGAAACGACCTGCTCGGGGCTGGTGCCCCAGGTGACCAGCGGCGGCAGCTTGCCGGCGTCGAGCCTGATCTCGTGGTCGAAAGGCGCGCCGTCGTCGGAACGCAGCGTGTCCCAATAGCGCCGCGCGGTTTCCCAGGCGCCGGCCTTCGGCGCCTTCGGGCGGCCTTTCAGGAATTCATAGGTCTTCTCGTCCGGCGCGATCATGCCGGCCTTGGCGCCGCCCTCGACCGACATGTTGCAGATCGTCATGCGGCCTTCCATCGAGAGCGAACGGATCGCCTCGCCGGCATATTCCAGCGCATAGCCGGTGCCGCCCGCGGTGCCGATCTCGCCGATGATGGCGAGGATGATGTCTTTGGCGGTGACGTTCGGCGGCAGCTTGCCGTCGACGATGGCGCGCATGTTCTTCGATTTCGACTGGATCAGCGTCTGCGTCGCCAGCACATGCTCCACTTCCGAGGTGCCAATGCCATAGGCGAGCGCGCCGAAGGCGCCATGCGTCGCGGTATGGCTGTCGCCGCACACGATCGTGGTGCCGGGCAAGGTGAAGCCCTGCTCGGGGCCGATGATGTGGACGATGCCCTGGCGCTTGTCGAACTCGTTGTAATATTCGACGCCAAAATCCTTGGCATTCTGCGCCAGCGTCGCGATCTGCTCGGCGCTTTCCGGGTCCGGGTTCGGCAAGCTGCGGTCGGTGGTCGGCACGTTGTGATCGACGACGAGCAAAGTCTTCTCCGGCGCATGCACCTTGCGTCCGGTCATGCGCAGGCCTTCGAAAGCCTGCGGCGAGGTGACCTCATGCACCAGGTGCCGGTCGATATAGATGAGGCTCGTGCCGTCCGGCTGCTGATCGACCAGATGGTCGTCCCAGATCTTGTCGTAGAGGGTGCGAGGCTTGGCCATCCATTTACTCCGTCGTCATGCGCGGGCTCCGACCCGCGCATCCATCATGCTTGATTATAGATGGATTGCCGGAAGTCAAGTCCCGGCAATGGGACAGAGTGACCGGCATGCGGTATGCAGCCCTGCTAAAATCGTCGTACCAGCGGAGAAGCCGATTACTCGGCGGCGTCCTTGGCCCCGGTCTGCTCGCGCTGGTCCTGGCGCTCGGTGATGCGCGCCGCCTTACCGCGCAGACCGCGCAGATAGTAAAGCTTGGCGCGGCGCACCGTGCCGCGGCGAACGACCTTGATGGATTCGATCATCGGCGAATACAGCGGGAAAACTCGCTCAACCCCCTCGCCATAGGAAATCTTCCGCACGGTGAAATTCTCGTTCAGGCCCGAGCCCGAGCGACCGATGCAAACGCCTTCATAGGCCTGCACGCGCGTGCGCTCGCCCTCCTTGACTTTCACATTCACCGAGAGGGTGTCGCCCGGCGCGAAATCCGGAATTTCCTTGCCGGCGGAAAGCTTCGCCATTTGCTCTTTTTCGAGCGTTTTGATGAGGTCCATGGGAATTCTCCGTCAGCAGCGCCAGCGGCGCGCGGTTCTCACTGCGATCCTGTATGGGTCGGGCAGCTTCTAATGCATAGCGGCGGATTTGTCACGCTTTTGGCGGCTTTTTTACGCCTTTGCCGGTGCGTTCCCGATAGGCCGCCCAGAGATCAGGCCGGCGCTCGCGGGTGAGCTTTTCCGCCTCGGCCCGCCGCCAGAGGCCGATTTTGCCATGATCTCCGGAAAGCAGCACATCGGGGATCGGCCGGCCCTCCCAGACCGCAGGGCGGGTATAGTGCGGATATTCCAGCAAGCCGGCGGAAAAGCTCTCTTCCGCGCCGGAGGCTTCCTTGCCCATGACCCCGGGCCGCAGGCGCACGCAGGCGTCGATCAGGGCCATGGCGCCGATCTCTCCGCCCGAAAGCACATAGTCGCCGACCGAAACCTCCTCGAGTTCCCGCGCCTCGATCAGGCGCTGGTCGATGCCTTCGAAGCGGCCGCAGAGGACCAAAACCCCTTGGCCGGCGGCGAGCGCCTCCACCCGGCTTTGCGTCAACGGTGCGCCCCGCGGGCTCATCAAGATGCGAGGCCGGGAGGCGGCCTCGGCGGCGTCGACGGCACGCGCGAGCACATCGGCCTTCATCACCATGCCGGGGCCGCCACCCGCCGGCGTGTCGTCGACGCTGCGGTGCTTGTCGGTGGCATGTTCGCGGATGTCGATGACATCGAGCGACCAGAGGCCTGACACCAGCGCCTTGCCAGCGAGGCTCTGCCCCAAGGGCCCGGGAAACATCTCGGGAAAAATCGTCAGCACGCTGGCGCGCCACATGTTCAAACGCCTGCTCTCCCTCCCCCACGAACCTCGGGCTTGCCCGAGTTTCGCATCATAGTGCGCAAGTCGGGCAGGCCCGACTTGCGTCGGGGGAGGGTTGGGGAGGGGGGTTGATAGGAGCGAAAGTGCTGCAACTTACCCCCCACCCGGCGCCTTCGGCGCCGACCTCCCCCGCAAGGGGGGAGGTGAAGCAGAGGATTCATCTTCGTGTATTCTCAACTTCCGTTTCTTCCGGCGGCACGACCACCAGCCGCCCGCCCTTCAGATCCACCTCCGGCACCACCGTCTCGGTGAAAGGCAGCAGCATCGCGCCGCCGCCCAGCGGCTGGATCTCCAGGATGTCGCCGGCGCCAAAATTATGCACGGCGATCACCGCGCCGATCTCGTTGCCGTCCTCGTCGTCGACGCGCAACCCGATGAGGTCGGCGTGGTAGAACTCATCGCTCTCGATTTCCGGCAGACGATCGCGCGGCACGAACAGCTTGATGTTGGTCAGCCGTTCCGCCGCGTCACGATCCGCGATGCCCCGCAGCTGGGCAACGAGGTGATCTTTGGCCGCGCGCACGGCATCGATTTCAAAGACGCGCTTGCCGTCCTCTGTCTCCAGCGCTCCGTAGCGCGTCACGGCCATCGGGTCGGCAGTGAAGGTCCATAATCGGACCTCCCCGCGAACCCCATGAGGCGCTCCGATCTGCGCCACGCAAACCCGCTTGGCCATCGCGCCCTCGCGCGGTTGCAGCCTCAGCTCGCTGCCGCTTCCTTAGCCTTGGCGGCCTCAGCCTTGGCTTCCTCAGCCTTGGCGGCCTTTGCCGTCTTGGCGGCGGCCTCTGCGGCCTCGGCGTTCTTGACCGCCTCTTCGGCCCTGGCCTTGCGTTCCTTGCGCGGGATCGCCTTTTCCGGATTGTTGCGCTTCTCGCGCTTTGCGACGCCCGCCCCATCGAGGAAACGCATGATGCGGTCGGTCGGCACCGCGCCCTTCGCCATCCAGGCCTTCACTTTTTCCAGGTCGAGCTTCAGCCGCTCGGCATTGTCCTTTGGCAGCAGCGGATTGAAAAAGCCGAGACGCTCGATGAAACGCCCGTCGCGCGGAAAGCGCGAGTCGGCGACGACGAGATGATAAAACGGGCGCTTCTTGGTGCCCGCCCGGGACATACGAATTCTCAGAGGCATTTGGTTTCCTTTCTTCGATCAGTCGTTGTTGTCGTCATTGCCGGGCTTGACACCACAAATCGCGGTTTACCCGATTTGTGGCTTCATAAAAGCTGCGGACCTTGGGCAAGCCCAGGTCCGGTGCAATCCATCTTTCGCGAACAGATGGATGCGCGGGTCGAGCCCGCGCATGACGAGTAAGAATGGTTCGCGAGCTTTCTCACTTCTTTTTTCCCAATCCGGGAAATCCACCAAGGCCCGGCGGCCTGCCGCCAGGACCTCCAAGTCCGGGAAGCCCGCCCGGCATTCCGGGAAAATTCGGCGGCAGTTTCGGCATGTTCGGCGGCAGCCCGCCGGCCCCGCCGCCCGGCATGTTCTTCGCCATTTCCGCCATCTGCTCGGGGCTCGGCATGCCGCCGCCCATCCCGAGCATATTGGCAAGGCCCGCCATTGGCCCGCGCTTGGCGCCGCCCATGGCCTTCATCATGTCGGCCATGCCGCGATGCATCTTCAGCAGCTTGTTGAGCTCTTCCACCTTGGTACCGGAGCCGGCGACGATCCGCTTCTTGCGGCTGTTCTTCAGGATGTCCGGGTTGCGCCGCTCTTTCGGCGTCATGGAATCGATCATCGCCTTCTGCCGCTTAAGCAGCCCGTCATCGAGATTGGCATTGGCGATCTGATTCTTGATCTTCGCGACACCCGGCATCATTCCCATTAATCCGCCGATGCCGCCCATCTTCGCCATCTGGTCGAGCTGATCGCGCAGATCGTTGAGATCGAAGGCGCCCTTGCGCATGCGTTCGGCGGTACGCATGGCCTTTTCGGCGTCGATATTGGCCGCGGCTTTCTCAACCAGCGAAACGATGTCGCCCATGCCGAGAATGCGGCCGGCGATGCGCGCGGGGTCGAAATCCTCCAGCGCGTCCATTTTCTCGCCGGTGCCGATCAGCTTGATCGGCTTGCCGGTGACTGAGCGCATGGAGAGCGCAGCGCCGCCGCGGCCGTCGCCGTCGATGCGGGTGAGCACGATGCCGGTCAGTCCCACGCGCTCGTTGAAGGAACGCGCGAGATTGACCGCGTCCTGGCCGGTGAGCGCGTCGGCAACGAGCAGAACCTCATGCGGATTAGCGGCGCGCTTGACGTCGGCGGCTTCCGCCATCATGGCCTCGTCAAGCGTGGTGCGGCCGGCGGTATCGAGCAGCACAACGTCATAGCCGCCGAGCCGGCCGGCTTCGAGCGCGCGGCGCGCGATCTGCGCCGGCTGCTGGCCTTCGACCACCGGCAGCGTATCGACGCCGATGTCGCGGCCGAGCACGGCGAGTTGCTCCATCGCCGCGGGGCGGCGCACGTCGAGCGAGGCCATCAGCGTTTTGCGCTTGAGACGATCGCCGAGGCGCTTGGCGAGCTTCGCTGTGGTGGTGGTTTTGCCGGAGCCCTGCAGGCCGACCATCATGATCGCAACCGGCGCCGGCGCATTCAGATCGACGCCTTGGCCATCCGCGCCGAGCGTCGCCACAAGCTCGTCATGCACGATCTTCACGACCATCTGGCCGGGCGTCACCGACTTGATGACGTCGATGCCCACCGCGCGTTCGCGCACTTTGTCGACGAAAGCGCGCGCCACGTCGAGCGCCACGTCGGCTTCCAGCAACGCACGCCGCACTTCGCGCAGCGCGGCGTCCACATCCGCTTCCGACAGCGCACCGCGCTTGGTCAGGCGATCGAGAATGCCGCCAAGTTTCTCCGATAGGCTTTCGAACAAATGTTTCTTCCTTTTTTCACCTCGCCCCGCTGGGCGGGGAGAGGTCGGACGCGCAGCGTCCGGGTGAGGGGGTATTTCCGTGTTGCGAAGCGCCCCTCACCCGGCTCGCTTCGCTCGCCACCCCTCTCCCCGCAAGCGGGGCGAGGGAAAACAAAAATACGCCCGAGGGCGCATCGCGCTGTCGGGCGGGGGCCTCCGGCCTCATGGGACCGGTCGGCGGGTCAGTAATCGTCATCTCTTGCGAGAACGGCCGGAAACTGGAGGTTCAGGCCCGAAAAGTCAAGGTTTGTGGGCGGGTTGCTGCGATGTGATTCCGCCGGTATTAGGCTCGTTACGGCCCAAAATTGCCCGTTCCGGGCTTATAAGAGTCGCGATGATTTCCCGCCGCCGCATCATCGCCGGAATAGCTGGTTTCGCCGCCGCAGCCGGGGGCGGAGCAGGCGTGCTCGCACACCGTGCGCGATATTACGAAGGCCCGATGTCGGATCATTTCGACGGCCTGCGTTTCTTCGATCCCAACGGTTCCGCTCCCAAAAGTCTTGCCGACCTCCTACGCTGGCAACTCACCAGAGAGCGTGCGGCGTGGCCCGCGCGCGATCCGAGTCCCTATGCCGACAAGCCGCCGCAGCGGGTGGATAATCCGCGTGACTGGCGCGTCTCTTTCATCGGACACGCAAGCCTGCTGCTCCAAGTCGGCGGCTTGAATATCCTCATTGATCCTATCTGGTCTGAGCGTGCCTCGCCGGTGAGTTTCGCGGGACCGCTGCGTGTCAACGATCCCGGGGTCGCTTTCGATGCGTTGCCACCTATTGACGTGGCGCTGGTCTCCCATTGCCACTACGACCATCTCGACGTTGCCACCCTGTCGGCTTTGGTGACGCCGCACCGCACGCGGGTCATCGCCCCGCTCGGCAACGACACCATTATCCGTGGTCATGATCCCTCGGTGCGCATCGAGGCCTATGACTGGCATGCACGCGTGCCGTTAAGCCGCGATGTCGCGCTGACGATGGTGCCGATGCGGCATTGGTCGGCGCGCGGCTTGCTCGATCGCAACAAGGCGCTCTGGGCCGGCTTCATGGTTGAGACGCCGGCCGGCCGCATCCTGCATGTCGCCGACAGCGGCTATGGCGACGGCTACCATTTCCGCCACGCGCGCGAGCGTTATGGCCCGTTCCGCCTGGCGATACTTCCGATCGGCGCCTATGCGCCGCGCTGGTTCATGCGCGATCAGCACATGGACCCCGAAGAAGCCGTGCGCGCCTTTGCCGATACCGGCGCCGACTATGCGCTGGCGCATCACTTCGGCACTTTTCAGCTTACCGATGAGGCGATTGACGAGCCGCTGGCGCGTTTGGCCGAAGCACGCAAGACGGCAAATCTGCCGGAGGAAAAATTTCGCGCGCTGCGGCCGGGGCAAGTGCTGGAGCTGTGACCGGCGCGGCCGGGGTCTCAGCGCGGCTGCAGCTCGTAGCTGACCGATACCGAAATACGCTGCATTTGCTCGCCCGGAGAGACCGGAGTGGCCTCGGCGGTTCGAGCCTGCCGCATCGGGATCGGGCCGGGCACGACGCTGCTTTCTTCGCTGATATTCACCAGGCGCCCCGAGCTGCACATTGGCGGCCTTGGCATAGACCTCCGCCTTGCGCCGGGCGTCGGCGATCGCGGCCTCGCGCGCCTGATCGAGCGGCTTTGATGGCGAGGACACCACGAACTGGATGCCGGCGATATCGTTGGCGCCTGCCGACACCAGCCGGTCGACGACCTCAGCCGTCTTCGCTACCTCGCGCAATTTGACGGTCACCTGGTTGGTGGCCTGAAAGCCGGTGATGCGCAGCTCGTTGCGCGTATTGTCACGCACCGGATGCAGCGACAGCCATGATGTCTCCACGTCCTGCTCGGCAATGCCGGCAGCTTTCAGCGCCGCCATCACGCTCGTCATTTTCTTGGCATTGGCTTCGCTCGCCTCGCGGGCGGTCTTGCCGGTGGTGGTCACGCCGGCGCCGAGGATCGCAAGATCGGGCACGATCGCGACCTCGCCTTCGCCCGTCACCGTGATGACGATTGGGCAGTTTCTCGATCTGCGCGCCCGCAGGACGACGCGCCCGCGACAAGGAACGCGATCAGAGCGAGCCAGCGCATCATTTCAGCGGCACATAGACATTCACGATGAGCTTGTCTTCCGGCGTCTTCACCGGATCGGTGACATATTCCTCGATGAACATGTCCTCCGACTCCAGCCGCTTTTCGTCGAGATAATTGGTGATGGCCTCATAGGTCGTGTCCATCGCGTCATAGGACCCGCGATGGACGAATTGCAGCATCTTGCCGCCGGGCGATTTTGCGACGGCGAGATCGCCGCGCGGCGGGTTCTTCGGCGCCTCGGCGACCGGGATGCCGACCTGATACTGAAAACCGGATTCGTCGGTCTGGGTGTAGATCGCCAGCGGCTTGTCGGACGGCGTGATCTTCTGCTTCGCAAGGTAGTCGTTGATGGTCTTGAAGGCTTCGATCAGCGTCTCGAAGGCGGTTTCCCAGGTCGCGGTCCCTTTCATGTAAATGAAGGTCTTCGGCTCCAGCGTCACCTCCGCGCCGAAGGGATCGGCGGGGGTCACCGGCGCGGGCTGGCGGGGCTGGGGCGGGCTGGGTTTGCGGCGCAGGCGTCTGGGCCGATGCGGCGAAGGACAAAGCTGCGACCAGGACGGCGGCGCTGACCGTCAAAAACAAGCGAGACATTCTGCTTTCCTCATCGGCACGCGCAAAATATCGCGCCGTAATTGCGATATTACCATGGCGTGCGTCATGCCGCGACGAACTTCGGATGCGGGACACCGGTGGCCACTGGCTTACCCGCCGCGATTGGCCATATAAGCTTCGTCCATGGGCACGCTAGCCAACCAGCCTTTTATCCGCATGAACGGTCTCGGCAACGAGATCGTGGTGGTGGATTTGCGCCACTCGCAGGCGACCGTTACTGCCGAGGAAGCGCGCGCCGCCGCGCAGCCGCCCGCCGCCGCCTACGACCAGTTGATGACGCTGCATGCGCCGCGCACGCCCGGCACCGATGCCTTCGTCCGCATCTACAATAACGACGGCTCTGAGGTGGGCGCTTGCGGCAACGGCACGCGCTGCATCGCCTCGCTGCTGTTCGAGGAAACCGGCAAGAACGCGCTTACCTTTGAGACGAAATCCGGGTTGCTGAATTGCAGGAAAGCGGAGGCGCCCGGGCTGGTGACCGTCGATATGGGCAAGCCGCGCTTTGCCTGGAACGAGATCCCGCTCGCCGAAGAATTTCGCGACACGCGCGGCATCGAGCTGCAGATCGGGCCGATCGACAAGCCGATCCTGCACACGCCATCGGTGGTGAACATGGGCAACCCGCACGCCATCTTCTGGGTCGACGACGTGAATGCCTATGATCTCGCGCAGATCGGACCGCTCCTGGAAAATCATCCGATTTTCCCCGAGCGCGCCAACATCACGCTCGCCAACATCAAATCGCGCGATCACATCGTCATCCGCACCTGGGAGAGGGGCGCTGGGCTCACGCAGGCCTGCGGCTCCGCCGCCTGCGCCGCGGCGGTGGCGGCGGCACGGCTCAAGCGCACCGACCGCAAGGTCCGCATCACGCTGCCCGGCGGTGACCTCATCGTCGACTGGCGCGCCAGCGACGACCATGTGCTGATGACCGGGCCGGTGGAGTTCGAAGGCAAGGGCACGTTCGATCCGGCGTTGTTCGCGAAAGTGGGCGTGGGATGAGCTAGTTCGTATCCCGGACGCGGTTGCAGCACACGCAGAAAAGTTTACGCTATCTGTGCAAGCTCGATAGCGTGTGATGCACCGCAGATCCGGGATCGCCAAATGGAACGGTCCCGGTTCTGCAGCGCACCGTTTCACGCTGCGCTGCGCCCGGGACACGGAGTGCTGAATGACCATCGACATCCTCACTTTCGGCTGCCGGCTCAACATCCACGAATCCGAAGTGATCCGGCGTGACGCGGCGGCGCTTTCCGACACCACCGTGGTCAATACTTGCGCGGTGACGGGCGAGGCCGTGCGGCAGGCCCGCCAGGCCATCCGCAAATTGCGCCGGGAAAAGCCAAACACCCGCATCGTAGTCACCGGCTGCGCCGCGCAGGCCGACCCGCAAAGTTTTGCCGCGATGCCGGAAGTCGACCGTGTCGTCGGCAACGAGGAAAAGCTGACGCCGCGAACCTGGCAGAGTTCGGCGGGCTCCGAGCGAATCTCGGTGGGCGACATCATGGCGGCGAAACAGATCGCGTTGCCGCCGCTCGACGCCATAAAAGGCCATACCCGCGCTTTCGTGCAGGTGCAGAATGGCTGCGACCATCGCTGCACCTTTTGCATCATTCCTTATGGCCGCGGAAATTCGCGCTCGCTGCCGATGGTGGAAGTGGTGGACCAGGTGCGTCGCCTGGTTGCGAATGGCTATCGCGAGGCGGTGCTCACCGGCGTCGATATCACCAGCTACGGATCAAACTTGCCGGGCACGCCGAAGCTCGGCTGGCTGGTGAGGGAAATCCTCAGGGCCGTGCCGGAGCTGGACCGGCTGCGCTTGTCGTCGATCGATTCCGTGGAGGCGGATGCCGAACTGCTCGACGCCTTGGCAAGCGAGGCGCGGCTGATGCCGCATCTGCATCTGTCCTTGCAGGCCGGCGACGATCTCATTCTCAAGCGCATGAAGCGGCGGCATTTGCGCGCCGACGCCATCGCCTTCTGCGATCAGGTGCGGCGGCTGCGGCCCGAGGTGGTGTTCGGCGGCGACATCATCGCCGGCTTCCCGACCGAGAGCGAGGAGATGTTTACCCGTTCGCTCGACCTGGTGGACGAATGCGGGCTGACGCATTTGCATGTGTTTCCGTTTTCCTCGCGGCCCGGCACGCCGGCGGCGCGCATGCCGCAATTGCCAGGCGATCTGATCAGGGAGCGGGCCCGCCGCCTGCGCGAAAAAGGCGAGGCGGCCCTGCGCCGACATCTTGATAGCGAGGTGGGGAGGCTAAAGCGCGTGCTGACGGAGGCCGGCGGCATCGGGCGCACCGAGCAATTCACGCCGGTGAAGCTTGCGGGCCCGGCCGCGCGCGGCTTGATGCTTGACGTGACCGTCGCCGGCCATGACGGCCGGCACCTGATTGCTGCGTAGGGCCTGATGGTTCGAGACGCCGGGCAATTGCCCGGCTCCTCACCATGAGGATCGAATTTCCCAATGCCGCAAACTCAGTCCTCATCCTGAGGAGCGCGTGCAACGCGCGTCTCGACGGATGGCAGCGAATCCTCACTTCCAGCCGCACAGCATCAGCCGCTCGCGCATATGCTCCGGCACCGGCGCAGTGACCGCGACCGGCGGCTTGTTCTTGGAAATCGGCACCACGATCTCGCGCGAATGCAGATGGAGGATTGGTCCCCCGTCCGCGGCGCGCTTCCATAGATATTGTCGCCGACGATCGGCCAGCCCATTTCGGCGGCATGCACGCGCAATTGATGCGTGCGGCCGGTGACCGGCTCCATCGCCAGCCAGGTCATTTTTCTTTCCTCCCTCTCCCGCTTGCGGGGGAGGGCCGGGGTGGGGGAACGATGCAGTCTCCGGCGTGGAAGTTTGCCTCCCTCCCTAACCCTCCCCCGCTTGCGGGGGAGGGACAATACGCCGCGTCCCATCACCTTCCAGGTCGTCACCGACGGCCTGCCCTTCGGGTCCGGCTTCATCCACCAGCCGCGCGTCTCGTCGCGTTTGCCGAGCGGGATCTCGATGGTGCCTTCGTCGGCATCGGGACCGCCTTCCACCACCGCCCAGTAGGTCTTGCCGATCTTGCCGGTCTTGAACATCTTGCCAAGCGCGGCGAGCGCCTTCCTATGGCGGCCGAGCACCAGGCAGCCGGAGGTGTCGCGATCGAGCCGGTGCGCCAGCGCAGGCGCGCGCGGCAGCCCAAAGCGCAGCGCGTCGAAATGATCTTCCAGGCTCTCGCCGCCCTTCGGTCCGCGATGCACCGCCATGCCGGCCGGCTTGTCGATCACCAGCATCAGCCCATCGCGATAGAGCAGACGCGCCACCATCTCTTCCGGTGTCATATCTGTTCGTCATTGCCGGGCTTGACCCGGCAATCCATCTTTCTGAAGGAAGTAGTGTAGGGATGAAGATGGACCCCCGGGTCAAGCCCGGGGGTGACGATCAGTGGGTGTTGCGGCGAATGGACTCAAACCTCAATCCTGGTGGCAGCGCCTGAGCGGCGGGCTCAAGCGCACGTCGTCATCCATCGGCGGCGCCATCTCCGATCTCGTCAGCAAGCGCAAGCTCGACGCCGCGATGCTCGACGAGCTGGAGGAGATGCTGATCCGCGCCGATCTCGGCGTCGATGTGGCGGCGAGGATTTCCGGGGCGATCGGTGAAGGCCGTTACGACAAGGCGATCTCGCCCGACGAAGTGAAGGCGGTGGTCGCCGCGGAAGTCGAAAAAACGCTCGCGGCGGTTGCCAGGCCGCTGTCGGTCGAGGGCGCGAAACCATTCGTCATTCTCGTTTCCGGCGTGAATGGTTCCGGCAAGACCACCACTATCGGCAAGCTCGCTTCGCGCTTCCGCGCCGAAGGCCGCAGGGTGATGCTCGCCGCCGGCGACACCTTCCGCGCCGCCGCCATCGATCAGCTGAAAATCTGGGGCGAGCGCAGCGGCGCGCCGGTGATCGCCCGCGCGCCGGGGTCCGATGCGGCCAGTCTCGTCTTCGAAGCGCTCACGGCGGCGAAGGCGCAGGATGTTGATATCCTGCTCGTCGACACCGCGGGCCGGCTGCAGAACAAGGCTGTCTTGATGGAAGAGTTGGAAAAGATCGTGCGGGTGATGAAGAAGGTGGATGCCTCGGCACCGCATGCGGTGCTGCTTGTGCTCGATGCCACCGTGGGACAAAACGCGCTGTCGCAAGTTGAGATTTTTCAGAAGATCGCGGGTGTCACCGGCCTGGTGATGACCAAGCTCGATGGCACCGCGCGCGGCGGCATTCTGGTCGCGATCGCCGCCAAGTTCGGCTTGCCGGTGCATTTCATCGGCATCGGCGAAGGCGTGGAGGATCTGGCGCCTTTCACCGCCCGGGATTTCGCACGGGCGATTGCCGGGATCGAAACGTAGGCGTCATCATCCGCGAATGCGGATGATCCAGTAATCGCGGGCGGTCGACATCATGGGTGGCGTTTGCGATTACTGGATGCCCCGCCGGAGTCTGTCATCGGGCCGCGCAAGAGCGCGGACCCGTTGGCGGGGCATGACAAAGAAAAGGTCGCAGGTTAAACAGACGAATGTCAGAAAAAGCCCAGCTCAATCCGCTGCTGAAGCTCGCCCTCGATCTCGGGCCGCTTGTGCTGTTCTTTCTCGTCAACGCCAAGCTAGGCATCTTTTACGCGACCGGCGTCTTCATGGCCGCGGTGCTGGTGGCGCTGGTCGTCTCCTATGCGCTGATCCGGCGGCTGCCGGCCATGACGATCGTTTCCGCCGTGATTGTTACCGTGTTCGGCGGGCTGACCATTGTGCTCGCCGATGAGACCTTCATCAAGCTGAAGCCGACGATCATCTACCTGCTCTTCGCCGGGGTGTTGTTCGGCGGGCTGGTGTTGCGCAAGCCGCTGCTGGAGATCGTCTTCGATCAGATGTTTCATCTGACCGAGGAAGGCTGGCGCAAGCTCACCGTGCGCTGGGCGATATTTTTCCTCGCGCTTGCGGTATTGAATGAAATCGTCTGGCGCAATTTCTCAACCGACACCTGGGTCTCGTTCAAGGTGTTCGGCGCGCTGCCGCTGACCTTCGTCTTCGCGATGCTGCAAGTGCCGCTGCTGAACAAATACGCCGCGCCGGAAGCGAAGAGCGATTGATGTATGCGTCATGCCCCGCCTTCGGTCACCCGCGGGCCTATGACAGGCTCGGTGGGTGCATTCGTAACCAGTGACGTTGGGATTGCCGGGTCAAGCCCGCCATTCGACGGGCTCGGATGACGCGCGCTACCGCAGCGCCTTCTCGATCGCCGGCTTCAGCTCGGTTTGCAGATTCTGAGGGGTGATCGGCCCGATCAGCTTATAGGCGACGCGGCCGTCGCGCCCGACGAGGAAAGTTTCCGGCACGCCATAGACGCCCCATTCGATGGAAGCGCGGCCATTGCTGTCCGCACCCGCGGCCGCAAAAGGATTGCCGTAGCGGCCAAGAAAGCGCCGCGCATTCTCCGGCTGATCTTTGTAATTGATGCCGACAATCTGGATGCGCTGGTCCTGCGAGAGCTGATGCAACAGCGGCGCCTCGTCGTGGCACGGCACGCACCACGACGCCCAGACATTCACCAGCGTCACCTTTCCGGAAAAAATTTCAGGCGTGATTCCGGGCAGCGGCTTGCCGTCGCGTTCCAGCCCTTCCACCGGCGGAAGCACGGTGGCCGGCGCGGGACGGCCGATCAGCACCGACGGCACGCGGGAAGGATCGCCGCCTCCCAGCCGCAGGAAGAACAGCGCCGCCAGCGCCACGAACAAGGCGAGAGGCAGGAAAGCGATCAGCTTCCGCCGTGGCGCTTCCGTCTTCTGAGCCGGTGTCATGGCGAAGCGGGTGTCGCCCGGTCGGATCGACGCGTCACTCCGCGCGCGTCCAAATTGGCGAGCTTGCGAAGCTGCGCACGGTGATCGAGCACCACCCAGGCGATCAGGGCGCCGATGACGAAGGCGGCGGCCGCATAGGCGGTGATGATGAATGCGGCGTGCGGTCCAAGGCTCATGTCGCTATTCCGCCGCTCTTTCCGCCTGCATCAGCTGCAGCGTGCGCACGCGTCGGCGCAGGATCTCGTTTCGCATGGCGGCGAGATGCAGGGTAACGAACAGCAGCATGAAGGCGATGGCCACCAGGATGAGCGGGGTGAGGATCGCCGGATGGATGGCCGGACCGGCCAGCCGGAACACCGATGCCGGCTGATGCAGTGTATTCCACCAGTCGACCGAAAATTTGATGATCGGCAAATTGACTGCGCCGACCAGGGTAAGGATCGCGGCGGCGCGCGCGGCGCGGGACGGATCTTCCACCGTACGCCACAGGGCGATCACACCGAGATAGAGCAGGAACAGGATCAACACCGAAGTCAGCCGCGCGTCCCATACCCAATAGGTGCCCCACATCGGGCGTCCCCACAGCGCGCCGGTGATCAGGCAGAGCAGAGTGAAGGCGGCGCCGATCGGCGCGGCGGCCTTGCCGGCGACATCGGCAAGCGGATGCCGCCACACCAGCGTGCCGAGCGCCGCCACGCTCATCAGCGCCCAGCAGAACATGCCGAGCCACGCCGATGGCACATGCAGGAACATGATCTTGACCGTGGCGCCTTGCTGATAGTCGTCGGGTGCAGCGAAATGCCTGGCTGATGCCGAGCGCGAGCATGAGCGCTGCGGCTGCCGTCAACCACGGCAGGATCGGCTGCACCACCGCCAGAAAGCGGGAGGGATTGGCAAGTTCGGTGACGGCCATCGGCAGCTTCTTAGGACTGCGCGTTTCCGCATGCAATCCATGGTTTCTCGTTCGTCATGTGAGCCCGATCTACTCCGCATGTTTCAAGGCTGCCGCCGCCGCGGCAGGCCCGACCACCAGGCTCGCCAGCGACAGCGCGCAAAGAATTGTGAAGGGCGTGCCGAAGGGCACCGGCCCGACGATTGCTGCATTTGATGCGGCCACGCCGAAGATGAGAACGGGAATAGTCAGCGGCAAGATCAGCACCGGCACCAGCAATCCGCCGCGGCGCAGCGCCGCCGCAAGCGCCGCACCGATCAGTCCGAGGAAAGTCAGAGCCGGCGTGCCCGCCAGGAGCGTGAGCGCCACCGCGGCCATCGACCATAAGTCGATGTTGAAGAAAACCCCCAACAGTGGCGCGGCGATGACCAAGCGGCAATCCGGCAGTAAGCCAATGCGCGAGCGCTTTGGCGAGGATTGCCAATGCCAGCGGCGCGCTTCCCATCAGGATCAGATCGAGCGAGCCGTCCTCGCGGTCGTCGGCGAAAAGCTGGTCCAGCGTCAGCAGGCTGGCGAGCAGGGCGCCGAGCCACAGAATTGCCGGTCCGATGCGCCGCAGCAGTGCATTGTCGGGACCGATCGCGAAGGGAACGAGCGCGACGACGATCAGAAAAAACAACACGCCCATCCAGGCGCCGCCGCCCACGCGGACCGCCAGGCGCAGGTCGCGGATGAAAAGGGCGAAGAGCGCGCTCATGCGAGTGACCTCGCAGTGTGAGCGCAGGTTTTCTGGTCACCTCCCCCCTTGCGGGGGAGGTCGACCGCCGACGGCGGTCGGGAGGGGGGTAATCCGAAATATTTGCGCATGAGGCTCATCCCTCTCCCTGACTCTCCCCCGACGCACGTCGGGCTTGCCCGACTTGCGCACTATCATGCGGATCCCGGGCAGGCCCGGGATCCGTGGGGGAGGGAACGGAAGCGCCGAGTCTGATCTCTCGCGCGCCGGACAGGCCGATTGAGCCATGCGCCGCGGCAAGGATCAGGCCCCCGCGCGTCAGATGAAGCTGCATCAGATCGGCGAGGCGGGCTTGACCTTCATCGTCAAGAGCGGAAGCCGGCTCGTCGAGCAGCCAGAGCGGCCGGTGCACGGTGATGAGCCGGGCGAGCGACAGCCGCCGCCTTTGACCGGCCGAGAGATAGGCGGCGGGCAGGTCGGCGACTTCGCCCAGGCCAAGGCGCTCAAGCGCATGCTCCGGCGGGTTCTCCGTCGGACCGAGATAGGCGCTCCAAAATCGCAGGTTTTCTTCGACCGTCAGGGAAGGCTTCAGGGCATCCTGGTGGCCGAGGTAATGCGCCTGTTCGCCGATGCTCGCTTCGGAATTTCCGCCCTTCAGGCTGATTCGTCCCGCATCCGCACGCAACAGACCCGCAATCAGACGCAGCAGGGACGATTTTCCGCTGCCGTTGCGGCCGGTCACGACCAGCGCCTCTCCGGCAGCCAAGGAAAAACTCAAGCCCGAAAACAGCTCCCGGCCGCCCCGCCGGCAGGTGAGGTCAGCCACGGAAAGCTGCATCATACGGCTCTGGTTTCGGCCGGGCTGAGCCGCGCCGCCGGGCCGTCCTGGCATCCGAATAGTGGCAAAGAAGCCCGCATTTTGTTGATGAACAGCCTTTGTGTGGCAGAACGCGCGAAAAGTTCTTATAAGCCGCAGATTATGCGACACTGGGCCGAAAATCTCATGGCAGGAACCTCATAGCCGAGGCTTTGGTATCTCAATACCAAATTTATTGCCTTTTCGCCCGATGGGGAATGGATCAGCCGTTATGACAGCGCTCGACAGTTTCAAATGCCTCCGACCTCTGAAGGTTGGCTCCAAAACCTATGCCTATTACAGCCTTCCGGCGGCCGAGAAGAACGGGCTGAAGGGAATTTCCCGCCTGCCTTTCTCCATGAAAGTGTTGCTGGAAAATCTGCTCCGCAATGAGGACGGCCGCACCGTCAAAAAAGACGATATCCAGGCGATCGCGCACTGGCTGAAGAACAAGTGCTCGGACCACGAGATCGCGTTCCGCCCTGCGCGCGTGCTGATGCAGGATTTCACCGGCGTTCCGGCCGTGGTCGACCTCGCCGCCATGCGCGACGCGATGAAGATGCTGGGCGGCGACCCGGCCAAGATCAATCCGCTGGTGCCGGTTGACCTCGTCATCGATCACTCGGTGGTGGTGAATTATTTTCGGCAATGCGGGCGCGTTCAAGAAGAACGTCGACGAGGAATACAAGCAGAACCAGGAGCGCTACGAATTCCTGAAATGGGCGCAGAAGGCGTTCGATAATTTCCGCGTCGTTCCGCCCGGTACCGGCATCTGCCATCAGGTAAATCTGGAATACCTGTCGCAGACGGTCTGGACCCGAAAGGAAAAGCTCAAGCTCGGAGACCAGCCCACCGACAAGCCGGCGCCGGTCGAGCTCGCCTATCCGGATACGCTGGTCGGCACCGATTCCCACACCACCATGGTCAACGGTCTCTCCGTGCTCGGCTGGGGCGTGGGCGGCATCGAGGCGGAAGCGGCCATGCTCGGCCAGCCGCTGTCGATGGTGCTGCCGGAAGTGATCGGCTTCCGCCTCAACGGCAAGCTCAAGGAAGGCGTTACCGCGACCGACCTCGTGCTCACCGTGACGCAGATGCTGCGGCAGCGCGGCGTGGTCGGAAAATTCGTGGAATTTTTCGGCCCCGGCATTGCCAATCTTTCGATTGCCGACCGGGCCACCATCGGAAACATGGCGCCGGAATACGGCGCGACCTGCGGTTTCTTCCCGGTCGATGACGACACCATCCGATATCTGCAGGACACCGGCCGCGCCGCCGACCGCGTGGCGCTGGTGGCGGCCTATGCGAAGGCGCAGGGACTGTTCTTCGTCAAGACGAGTCCCGACCCGCTCTTCACCGATGTGCTCAAGCTCGAGCTGGGAGCGGTCGAGCCTTCGCTCGCCGGACCGAAGCGTCCGCAGGACCGTGTTGCGCTGAAGGAGGTTAAGACGGGCTTCGCCACGGCGATGGACAAGGAATTCGGCAAAGCCGGCGAGAATGGCAAGCGCGTGCCGGTGAAGGGGCGCAACCACGATCTCGGCCATGGCGACGTGGTGATCGCGGCCATTACTTCCTGCACCAACACCTCAAATCCGAATGTGATGATGGCGGCCGGCCTGCTGGCCAGAAAAGCCCTGGCGAAAGGCCTGACGGTGAAGCCCTGGGTCAAGACCTCGCTCGCGCCCGGCTCGCAGGTGGTTGCGGAATACTTCGAGAAGTCCGGATTGCAGAAAGATCTCGACAAGCTCGGCTTCAATCTCGTCGGCTTCGGCTGCACCACCTGCATCGGTAATTCCGGCCCGCTGCCGCAGGAGATTTCCGACACCATCAACGACAATGACCTTGTCGCGGCGGCCGTGCTCTCCGGCAATCGCAATTTCGAAGGCCGCGTCAATGCTGACGTGCGCGCGAATTATCTCGCCTCACCGCCGCTCGTGGTCGCTTACGCGCTCGCCGGCTCGATGAATGTCGACCTGCTCAAGCAGCCGCTCGGCACCGATCAGAAGGGCAAGCCGGTCTTTCTGAAGGACATCTGGCCGACCAGCAAGGAGGTCGACGACTGCGTGCGCAAGAACATCACCAAACAGATGTTCGTGAAGAAATACGGCGATGTGTTCAAGGGCGACGCGCATTGGCGCAAAATATCGGTGAAGGGCGGCATGACCTATGCCTGGAGCCGCAAATCGACCTATGTGCAAAACCCGCCGTATTTTACCGGCATGCGACCGGCGCCGACGCCGCCCGACGATATCGTCGATGCGCGCGTGCTCGGGCTGTTCCTGGATTCGATCACCACCGATCACATCTCGCCCGCCGGTTCGATCAAGGTGAATTCACCAGCCGGGAAATATCTGGTCGATCACAAGGTAAAGCCGCTCGACTTCAATCAATACGGCACCCGCCGCGGCAACCACGAAGTGATGATGCGCGGCACCTTCGCCAATATCCGCATCAAGAACCAGATGGTGCCGGGCGTTGAAGGCGGCGTTACCGTGCATTATCCCTCGAAGGAGGTGATGCCGGTCTATGACGCGGCCATGCGCTACAAAGCCGAGCGTGTTCCGCTGGTGGTGATGGCCGGCAAGGAATACGGCACCGGCTCCTCGCGCGACTGGGCAGCCAAGGGCACCTACCTGCTCGGCGTTCGCGCCGTGGTCGCGCAGAGCTTCGAGCGCATCCACCGCTCCAACCTGATCGGCATGGGCGTGCTGCCACTCGTGTTTGAGGAAGGCGCGTCCTGGCAATCGCTCGGCATGAAGGGGGACGAGCTGATCACCATCCGCGGGCTGCACGGCGAGTTGAAGCCGCGCCAGAAGATGATGGCCGAGATCGTCGCCTCAGACGGTGGTTTGAAGCGCGTGCCGCTGATCTGCCGCATCGATACGCTGGATGAGCTGGACTACTTCAAGAACGGCGGCATCCTGCAATACGTGCTGCGGCACCTGGCGGCGTAACCTCCGGTCGGCCTGCCGCGAACAGGCAGACAAGCGGCGCGATAGAGGGACGCCGCGGCTCGGAGGTGAGGCATGCGCATCGCGTATCTCGTGGCGCTGGGCGTCTGCGCCGGCGTGTTGATGGCTCCGTCCATGGCGCGGGCGGAGACGCGCGGCGTGCTCGAACTCTTCACCAGCCAGGGCTGCTCCTCTTGTCCGCCGGCCGACAAGCTGCTGGGCGAATTGATCCGGGATCCGTCGCTCGTCGCCTTCAGCCTGAACGTGGATTATTGGGACTCGCTCGGCTGGAAAGATACGCTGGCGGATCCGCGCAATTCCGAGCGGCAACGAGCCTATGCCCGCGTGCGCGGAGAGCGCGGTGTCTATACGCCGCAGCTGGTGATCAACGGCACTGCGCATGTGGTGGGAAGCGACAAGGCCGCGATCCAGCGCACACTTGCGTCGACGCGCGATGCCCTAACGGTGCCGGTACGGCTCGCGGTGAGGGACGGAATGCTGAATGTCGATCTGCCGGTCGGAAAAGGCGCTGGCGAAGTGTGGGTCTATGGGCTGGCGAAGGAGGTTTCGGTCGCCGTGGCGCGCGGCGAGAACCGCGGCCGCACGGTCACCTACCACAATGTCGCGCGGCGCTGGCAGAAGCTGGGCGACTGGAACGGCAAGGCAGCGAGTTGGAATGTGCCGGTGAGTCACCTGGCCGTCGGTGGCGTCGATACCGCGGCCGTGGTGGTTCAGAGCGGCAGCGCTGCCAATCCCGGCGCGATGCTCGGCGCCGCTGTCGCATCGCTGCGCTAGCTTTTCTCGGATGCAACAAAAAAAAGGCCGGCTAAAAGCCGGCCCTAAGCATTTGGGGATTGAACGTACACGGAACTTCAATGGGCCCGGCCCTTACCGAACTCCGGGGGGCTGGGGGGCTGAGGAATCCGAAGCTCGTTTTCGGACCGGGCCCTTGAGGCAACGGTCGCTGTATCACTCCTCAGCTTGGCGCCGGATTGGCTGAAATTGGGCGGTATTATGTTTCGCCTAACGAATGCGTGATCATTGAAATTGCTTGGAAATTTGTCTTTTCTGCCGTGGACAAATCGCTTTCGCAGGGACTTGCCGCAGGCAGCCCGCGCGCGCGATCATGAAGCCCCAACCAAGGAGGCGCCGCCATGGATTTTGGCCCCGGCGATACTGAACCAAGCAAGTCCCATGGGGGCGATTTTGCGGGTAGGTCTTCTCCCGCCGCCCCCATCCACCAAGTGACCTTCAGCCGCCACGAGCTTGATCGCATCCTCAGTCTCTATGGCCGCAAGGTCGCCGCCGGCGAATGGCGCGACTATGCGATCGACTTCTTGAAAGACCGCGCGGTGTTCTCGGTGTTCCGCCGCGCGTCGGAAATGCCGATCTACCGCATCGAAAAAAATCCCAAGCTGGCCCGCCGCCAGGGCGCCTATAGCGTCGTCTCCGCTACCGGGCTGATCGTGCGGCGCGGGCCTGAGCTCGATCGGGTGTTGCGCGCGATCGACAAATCGCTGTGCGTCGTCGCGGCGTAGATAGGGATTCCCGCTGACGCGGGAATGAGCGGAAACAAATTCAACTTTCGTCATGGCCGGGCTTCGTCCCGGCCATCTCGCTTAGGGGGCAAAGTGCGTGCGTCCCTTATCGGGATGTCCGCAACAAGTGCGGCCATGACAATGGAGAGGATGTGCCTGGCTTGTTCTCGCCATTGCCGAGCGCATTGCCTGATGCCGCTTCGCGGCGCGCGGATTTCACATCCACCCAAATAAAAAACGCCCCGGCTTTTGGCCGGGGCGTTTCGTTTTTTTGCAGTTCGCTTAGCGGCGGTCGCCGACGAGCCGCAGCAGCATCAGGAACATGTTGATGAAGTCGAGGTAGAGCGACAGCGCGCCCATGATCGCCTTGCGGCCGGCCACGGTGCCGTCGTCATTGACGTCATACATTTCCTTGATGCGCTGGGTGTCATAGGCGGTCAAGCCCGCGAAGACCAGCACGCCGACGACCGAGATCATCAAGTCCATTGCCGAACTGGCAAGGAAGATGTTGACGACCGATCGCCAGGATCAGGCCGAACAGGCCCATGATCAGGAAAGCTCCGATCGGCCCGAGGTCCCGCTGCGTTGTGTAACCGTAGAGGCTGAGCGCGCCGAACGACGCTGCGGTGATGAAGAAGACGCGGGCGATCGAGGCGCCGGTATAGACGACGAATATCGGCGCCAGCCC
Source organism: uncultured Alphaproteobacteria bacterium (assembly GCA_963728585.1). Lineage (GTDB taxonomy): Bacteria > Pseudomonadota > Alphaproteobacteria > Rhizobiales > Xanthobacteraceae > CANKHA01. The sequence goes on along the minus strand of CAVSLB010000017.1, from coordinate 75,046 downwards.
GAGCCCAAGCAGTGCCGCATACACATAGAAGAACGTTGTTGCTGCTTGCACAGACAACGTGTGCACACGGAAGCTCAGGAAGAACACCATCCCAAGCGGAATCAATAAGAGCGCGATCATGACGATCGGGTTGAAGATCGCCTGCCCGAACGCCGTCAGGCCGACGAGTTGGCCGCCCGCGACGCGGATCGCATCGCCGCCGGCCATCTGGTAGGTCAACCAGGAGACGAGACCCGTGAGCGCGACGCCCAGGGCCATCGTGTTGTAGACGCGGATCATGTAAGCGCGCAGGCCCGCATCGACGGCGACCGCGCGGTCGGCACCGTAAGGACGGGCAGACGCTACGTTCCGGTCGAAATCCGACATGGCTTTTCCTCTCTCTGTGTCCGGCACGATGCCGGTTATCGCATTAGGCGCGCGGCTCAATTCGCGGCCTGCGCCGATGGCGCGAATCTAATACGGGGCGGCCACCGGCGCTAGATGGCCCATGGCGCCAAGCAAGGTTAATTCGGCGATAGCTTCCGGCTTTGCCTGCGGCGAAAAAACGCGGGACGCATTGACAATTATCAGAGATTGCGCAGAACCGGGGCCGGCTTCTGGCTGAGGGCCGAGAAAGTGCCGATCAGACCCAAGGCCACTGTCACAATCAGGGCGCCGGCGGCCGCCGCCGCCGCTGAGCCGGGCAGCCAGACGAAGCTCAGATTCATCACTTGGGTGACGACCAGGGAGGCCGCAATGGAGCCGGCCGCCACGCCGAACACCGCGGTAGCCAGCCCGAGCACGAGATATTCCAGGCCATAGGCACCCAGCAGCCGTGCCCGCGTGGCGCCAAGGGTTTTCAGGATCACTGCATCGTAGACCCGATTGCGCCGGCCAGCCGCCAGTGCGCCGCCCAGCACCAGCACCGCGGCCGCCAGGGAGACGAGGCTGGCGCCGCGGATGCCGAGCGCCAGATTAGCGACGATTTTGGCCACCGCTTCGATCGCCTCCTTCACTGGAACAGTGGTCACCATGGGGAAGGCTTCCGCTGCGGCCTTCAGCAGCTTGTCTTCCTGCTCCCCGTCGCTGCCGTCCGGGATAGGTCAAAGTGGCGATGTGGGTATACGGCGCGCCGGCGAAAGTGCCAGGGGAATAGACCAGCACGAAATTGATCCCGAGGCTTTCCCAATCAACCAACCGCATGTTGGCGATATGCGCGGTGATTGGGCGCCCGAGCACATTGACGGTCACCGCGTCTCCGAGCTTCAGGCCGAGCCCCTCCGCGAGTTTCTTCTCGAAGGAGACAAGCGGCGGGCCATTGTAATTTGGCCCCCACCATTGGCCTTCCACCACGCGCGAGCCGGCTGGGATCTCGCCGGTATAAGTGAGGCCGCGATCGCTCTGCAAAACCCAGGCGGCGTCAGGGCCAGGCTTGAGATCCTCGGCCTTCATGCCATTGGCTGACACGATGCGCCCGCGCAGCATCGGCACACGCTCGAGTTCCGCGCCCGGTGCGGCGGCACGGATGAAGGCGTCGAAACGCTCCGCTTCCGAAGCAGGGATGTCGATGAAATAGAAGGACGGCGCCTTGTCCGGCAGCGCGGCGGTGAATTGCCGCCGCAGGTTGCCGTCAATCTGTACGAGCGTCACCAGCAGAGCCAGGCCCAACCCGAGCGACAGCACCACCGTCGGCGTCAGCGCACCGGGGCGATGAATATTGGCGATGGCGAGCCGCACCAGCGCGGAGCCCTTGTGCGGTGTATGGCGCGCGGCCCACATCAGCGCCTCCGCGACCAGGCGGAGCACAACGAAGACGACCGCCGCCGCGCCGATGAAGATCAGCGCAATGCGGCGGTCATACGCGAGGAAGACCGCAGCGCCAGCCAGCACCAGGGCCACCAGGGCGGTGCCCGCCATATAGCGCCGGCGCGGCCAGCGGCTTTGGCGCGCCACCTCGTCGCGAAACAGCGCGGAGACCGGCACGTCGTGGGCGCGCCCGAGGGGCCATAGGGCGAAGGCACAAGCAGTGAGCAGACCGTAGATCAGCGCCAGCGCAAGCTGCGCCGGGTAAATATCCGGCTCCATGGGAAGCGGAATGATGCTGCCGAAGGCCCAGTCGATCAGGAAGGGCAAGGCCCCGCCGATCGCAACTCCGATGACGGCGCCGATCAGCGCCAGCACCAGCACTTGCGACAGATAGATAGCAAAGACGCGGGTGCCGGTCGCGCCCACCGCTTTCATGGTGGCGATCACATCGCGCTTGCGGTCGAGATGGCTCTTCACGGCATTGGCGACGCCGACGCCGCCCACCAGCAAAGCGGTGAGCCCGACCAGCGTGAGATATTGGGTGAAGCGCTCGACGTTTCGCGCAAGCTGCGGAGAGGCATTGCTCCGGCTGCGGATTTCCCACCCGGCGTCTGGCAGTTGCGTCTGCGCTGCATCAATGACCGTCTTGATGGCCTGCTCGCCCGCGTCGTTTTCCGGCAGGCGCAGGCGATAGCGCCAGCGCACAAGACTGCCCGGCTGCAGCAGGCCGGTGGCGCGCAAGGCTTCTTCGCCTACCAACAGGCGCGGGCCGAAATCGATGCCGCCGGCGAGCTTGTCAGGTTCGCTCCGCAGCACCGCGCGAATTTCGAGATTGGCCGCGCCCACCGTGACGCGGTCGCCGGTCTTCAATCCGAGGCGCGCGAGCAAGGCCGGTGCGGCGGCCGCGCCGAAGGCGCCATCGCGTTCGGCCAGCAATACGGTCAGATCCAGCGCGGGCTCCAGCGACAGCGCGCCGTAAAGCGGATAAGCGCGGTCCACCGCCTTGAGTTCAACGAGTGCCGAACGGCCGTCGCTGGCCTGCGTCATAGCCCGCATGGTAGCGGCGACAGAAACGCGGCCGCGTTGGGCGATGAAGTCTCTTTCCGCGGCACTCGCTTCACGTTGGATCAAATTGAACGAAATATCCCCGCCGACGATCACGCGGCCCTCGCGCGCCAGCCCGTCGTTCAGGCTTCCGGCCACCGATCCGACGCCGGCGATCGCCATGACGCCGAGCGCGAGACAGGCGATGAACACATAAAAGCCGTTCAAGCCGCCGCGCATCTCGCGCAAGGCGAAGCGCAGCGGCAGCAACCCATACTTTTTTCCCTCCCCTGAAAGGGCAGGGTCGGGCCGCCGCAGGCGGTCCGGGGTGGGGTCAGAGGCGATGGCCACGTTACGACCCCCACCCGGTTTGCTGCGCAAACCGACCTCCCCCTTCCAGGGGGAGGTGAGAAAGGTGGCGTTGCTTGCTGTTGCTCATCGCAGAACCGCCGCAGTGTCGCTGTCGATCCGGCCCGAGCGCAAACGGAGCACGCGGTCGCAGCGCGCGGCCAAGGCTGGGTCGTGCGTCACCAGGATCAGCGTGGTACCGCGCTCTTCATGGCCGGCGAACAGCAATTCGATGATTTGCTTGCCCGTGCCCTCGTCGAGATTTCCCGTGGGCTCGTCGGCGACGAGAATCGCGGGGTTGGGCGCCAGCGCGCGCGCCAGCGCCACACGCTGCTGCTCGCCGCCGGAAAGCTGCGCGGGATAATGCGAAAGCCGGTCAGCCAGTCCCACCTTCCCCAACTCGCGCTCCGCGCGTTCATAGGCATCGCCCGCGCCCGCGAGCTCCAGCGGCACGGCGACATTCTCGATTGCCGTCATGGTCGGGATCAGATGGAAGGATTGGAACACGATGCCGACATGGCGGCCGCGAAACCGCGCCAGGCCGTCCTCGTCGAGCTTGCCGAGATCGGTACCGGCGACCTCGACCGAACCCGTGTCCGGCCGCTCAAGTCCTGCCATCACCATCAGCAGGGTCGATTTCCCCGAGCCGGACGGGCCGACCAGCCCGATGGCCTCGCCGCGGCCGATATGCAGTCCTATATCCTTGAGGATGTGAACCCGTGCCGCGCCGCGGCCGAGCGAGAGATTGACCCCGGCGAGCGCGATCGCCGCCGGCAATGGCGGTTGGGAGCGCGAGATATCGTCCATGAAGCTATTCCGTAACACCTTTTCCGGCAGCCGCAAAGCGCCGCGCCCGAGCCCGGTCATATGGGGATGGCGGGCGGCGGGTCCAGGCGCTGATCGCCGCGGCGGGTTTCGCCTTTGGTTGCATTGCCTCTCTTTTCGCCACCAGTTTCCCGGCACAGGCGCAGGATCGGCCGGTCCGCATCGTGGTGCTCGGGGATTCGCTTTCGGCCGGCCTCGGTCTGCCGGGCACGCGAGGCCTTTCCCGCCAAGCTGGCGCGCGCCCTGAAGGCCAAGGGCATCGCGGTGGACATCGCCAATGCCGGCGTCTCCGGCGACACCGCTTCCGGCGGCCTCGCGCGCCTGGATTGGTCGGTGCCCGAGGGCACTGATGCGGTGATCGTGCAGCTCGGCGCCAATGACGCATTGCGCGGCGTGGATCCGACGATCACGCGTGGCGCTCTCGACCAGATCATGCGGCGCCTGAAGGAGCGCGGCATCGAGGTGTTGCTGGCAGGAATGCTGGCGCCACGTAATCTCGGCAATGCTTACACGCGCAGCTTCGATTCGATCTATCCGGAGCTCGCCGAAAAATACGGCGCGTTGCTCTATCCGTTCTTTCTCGACGGCGTCGCAACGCTCGCGCGACTGAACCAGCGCGACGGCGTGCATCCCAACGCCGACGGCGTGAGCGTTATCGTGCAAGGTATCCTGCCCAAAGTGGAGGAACTGGTTACCCGGGTGCGCGCGAAATCTCGCCGCCTGACGCATGGCGTCGGGCGGCAAATCCGTGCATTCTTTCCTCAGGTGATTCGTGAGTTCGCCATGCCGCGTCTATTCACCGCCCTGGAGATCCCTCCCGACGTGAGGAGCGCGATTTCCGCCGTGCGCGGCGGCCTACCGGGCGCGCGCTGGATCGATCCCGAAAATTATCATGTGACCCTGCGCTTCATCGGCGATGTCGATGAATCCGTCGCGCGCGAGGCTGCCTTCATCCTTGGCCAGGTCAGGCGCGAGGCGTTTGAAGTCAAGCTCGACAGGCTTTCGTCTTTCGGCGGCCACCGGCCGCGCGCGATTGTCGCGCTGGTCGCGCCATCCCCGCCACTGCTGGAATTGCAGGCAGAGCATGAACGCCTCCTGCGCCGCATTGGTCTTGAACCGGAAGGGCGCAAATTCACGCCGCATGTCACCCTCGCGCGGCTGCGCAGTTCTTCCAGCCACCAGGTGGCCGAGTTTTTTTCCTCGCGCGGGCATTTCCGCGCGCCGGTGTTTGAGCCGGAGGGTTTTGTGCTGTTCTCGTCGCGCGATTCCGTTGGCGGCGGGCCTTATGTGGTTGAGGCGGAGTATCCCTTTCTTGAAACCATGACGCATCTGCGTCAGGCGCGCCGCTAACGGGTGCAAGACCGGAGAAATGGGAACCGGCGCGCCGACAATCTCCGCGAGCTTCATTGCTTCCGCAGACGCGGAAATCCGGTTTTGCGGATTGCGCGCTTAGCTATTGAATTCCAATACGAATGTTTGGCATGCCAGCGCGCCCGCCGGCTTTCGTCGGCGCCTGCGGCTTGCAGACGACAGTATCTGACGGCTATGCCTCGCGCGGCCTTTCTCCTCACGCGCATCTTCACGAATAGTCCATGCCGAGTTCTGTCCGCGAGCACTACGCGGCCCTTGTCGCCGCCGGTGAGATCGAGCGCGATCCCGCGCAGGAAGCCGCGCTTGCATTGCTGGCGCAGCTTGAGGCGCGGCTCGCGACCTACCGGCTCGCGCGCAAATCCTCCTCGCTCGGCTGGTTGTTCGGGCGGCAGCAGCCGAAAGAGCCGATCAAGGGTGTCTACCTTTATGGCGAGGTTGGCCGCGGCAAGACCATGCTGATGGATCTGTTCTGTGAGGCGAGCCCCGTCGCGCGCAAGCGGCGCGTGCATTTCCACGAATTCATGGCCGATGTGCACGAGCGCGTGCACATCTTACCGGCAAAAGCTGAAACGCGGAGAGGTCAAAGGCGACGATCCGATCGCGCCGGTCGCGGCGGCCATCGCGGAGGAGTCATGGCTGCTCTGCTTTGATGAATTCCACGTCACCGATATCGCCGACGCGATGATTCTTGGCCGTCTGTTTACCCGTCTGTTCGAGCATGGCGTGGTGGTGATCGCGACGTCCAACGTCGCGCCGGATGATCTTTATCGCGATGGCTTGAATCGCGCGCTGTTCCTGCCGTTCATCGACCTGCTGCGGGAGCGTATGACTGTGGTGCGGATCGATGCCCGCACCGACTTCCGGCTGGAGAAGCTGGCGGACGCTCCGGTCTGGCATGTGCCGGCCGACGCCGCCGCGGACGCCGCAATGGATCAAGCCTGGCGCCGGCTGACCGGCGGTGATCGCGGCGCCGCGCACGAAGTGATCAGCAAAGGCCGCGCCATCCACGTGCCGCGCGCGGCCAGGGGCGTGGCGCGTTTTTCATTCGCCGATTTGTGCGAGCGCCCGCTCGGCGCGCTCGATTACCTGAGGCTGGCGCGTGAATTCCACACGCTGCTGATCGATCATATTCCCGTCATGGATTTTCCAAGACGCAACGAAGCCAAGCGGTTTCATCACGCTGATCGACACGCTCTACGACCAGGCGGTGAAGCTCGTGGCCTCGGCCGAGGCCGAGCCCGACGCGCTCTATCGGGCCAGCGATGGGTTTGAGGCGATTGAATTCAAGCGGACGGCTTCGCGCCTGTTCGAGATGCGCTCGGATTCGTATTTGTCTCTGCCGCACGGGCGGCGCGATTCACCCGGTCAGATGCGGGAGGGGATTGTGGAGACTTGACCAGTCGCCGAGCCGGCAGTTAATGACCTGCGCATTTCCCATTTCAGCGGCCTTTTTCAGGGACATCCCCCACCATGAAGCGAAACAAGATTGCATTGATCGGCGCCGGCCAGATCGGTGGCACGCTCGGTCACCTGATCGGCCTGAAAGAACTCGGCGACGTGGTGATGTTCGATATCGCCGAAGGCACGCCGCAGGGCAAATCGCTCGATCTTGCGCAATCTTCGCCGGTGGATGGCTTCGACGCGAAATTCACCGGCGTTAATTCCTATGAAGCCATTGAAGGCGCCGACGTTTGCATCGTCACGGCCGGAGTGCCGCGCAAGCCCGGCATGAGCCGCGACGATCTTTTAAGCATCAATCTGAAGGTGATGGAGCAGGTGGGCGCCGGCATCAAAAAATACGCGCCCAATGCTTTCGTCATCTGCATCACCAATCCGCTCGATGCCATGGTGTGGGCGCTACAGAAGACTTGCGGCCTGCCCAAGCAAATGGTCGTCGGCATGGCGGGCGTGCTCGATTCGGCGCGCTTTCGCTATTTCCTCGCTGACGAGTTCGATGTGTCGGTGGAAGACGTCACCGCCTTCGTGCTCGGCGGGCACGGCGACACCATGGTGCCGCTGCCGCGCTATTCGACCGTCGCCGGCATTCCGCTGCCCGACCTCGTGAAGATGGGCTGGACCACGCAGGCGCGCGTGGACGAGATCGTCAATCGCACCGCCAATGGTGGCGCTGAAATCGTCAACCTGTTGAAGACCGGTTCGGCTTTTTACGCGCCGGCGGCCGCGGCCATCGCCATGGCCGAAAGCTATCTGCGCGACAAAAAGCGCGTGCTGCCCTGCGCGGCATGGCTCAATGGCGAATACGGCATTAACGACCTTTATGTGGGTGTCCCGGTGGTATTGGGGGCCAAAGGTGTTGAGCGTATTGTCGAAATCGAGCTCTCAAGCGCCGAGCGCGATGCTTTTGAACGCTCCGCGGCCTCGGTTCAGACTTTGGTCGATGCCTGCAAGAAAATTGCCCCTGGCCTGGGCCAGTCACGCTAAGCTCGTCTGGCATAAGGTATTCCAGACCTTCCGGACCACTTTTTATGAATATTCACGAGTACCAGGCGAAAGCGCTGCTGCGAGATGCCGGCGTGCCAGTTCCCCGCGGCCAGCCCGCGTTTTCCCTCGATGAAGCGCTAAAAGCAGCTGAAGCTTTGGGCGGCCCAGTCTGGGTGGTGAAGGCGCAGATCCACGCCGGCGGCCGCGGCAAGGCCGGCGGCGTCAAAGTCGTCAAATCGATCGATGACGTGAAAAAAGAAGCCGAGCGCTTGCTCGGCGCAACGCTCGTCACACCGCAGACCGGTCCGCAAGGCAAGCAAGTCCATCGCCTGCTGATCGAGGAAGGCGCGGCCATCGCGCGGGAGATTTATTTCTCGCTGCTGGTGGATCGCGAGACTTCGCGCGTTGCGGTGGTTGCTTCCACCGAAGGCGGCATGGACATCGAGAAGGTCGCGCACGACACGCCGGAAAAGATCACCAGCTTCTCCATCGACCCCGCCGCCAATGTCTGCCCCTTCCATGTAAGGCTCTTGGCCAAGGCGCTGGACCTCGACGACAAGCAGCAGAAGCAGATGAGCGCGCTCCTGACCAAGCTGTACAAAGCCTTCACCGAGAAGGACATGAGCCTCCTGGAAGTGAACCCGCTGATCGTCACCAAGGATGGCGATCTCGTCTGTCTCGATGCCAAGGTGAGTTTCGACGGCAATGCGCTCTACCGGCATCCCGATCTGCTCGAGCTGCGCGACATCACGGAAGAAGACGACAAGGAAATCCAGGCGTCGAAATACGACCTGAACTACATCGCGCTCGACGGCTCGATCGGCTGCATGGTCAATGGCGCCGGGCTCGCCATGGCCACCATGGACATCATCAAACTGTATGGCGCCGCGCCCGCGAATTTCCTCGACGTCGGCGGCAGCGCCACCAAGGAAAAGGTCGCCGCCGCTTTCAAGATCATCACCTCGGATGCGAGCGTGAAGGGCATCCTGGTCAACATCTTCGGCGGTATCATGAAATGCGACATCATCGCCGAGGGCGTCGTTGCCGCGGTGAAGGAAGTCGGGCTGAAGGTGCCGCTGGTGGTGCGGCTGGAGGGCACCAACGTGGATTTGGGCAAGGAGATCATCGCCAAGTCCGGGCTGAACGTGATCTCGGCCGACGATCTCGACGATGCCGCGCAAAAAATCGTCAAAGCCGTGAAGGGGGCCGCCTGATGAACAGCCTTCTATTTTCCTTGTCATGCCCGGACTTGTTCCGGGCATCCCGCTTGGGGACGCAATGCCTTCCTAAACGAGATGGCCGGGACGAGCCCGGCCATGACATGGCGCGCTGGCGCGCCGACCTCCCCCTTTCGGGGGGAGGTGCAAAAATCGAGCGCCCGTAGTCCCATGTCCATCCTGATCGACAAGAATACCAAGGTGATCTGCCAAGGCTTTACCGGCAAGAACGGCACCTTCCATTCCGAGCAGGCCATCGCCTATGGCACGCAGATGGTCGGCGGCGTCTCGCCCGGCAAAGGCGGCGCCATGCATCTCGGCTTGCCGGTGTTCGATACGGTGGCCGAAGCGCGCGCGGAAACCGGCTGCGACGCCAGCGTGATCTATGTGCCGCCGGCCGGCGCGGCCGACGCCATCACCGAGGCCGTGGCGGCGGAAGTGCCGCTGATCATCTGCATCACCGAGGGCATCCCGGTGGTCGACATGGTGAAGGTCAAGCGCGCGCTCTGCGGCTCGAAATCCCGGCTGATCGGACCGAACTGCCCCGGCGTCATGACTGCAGGCGAATGCAAGATCGGCATCATGCCCGGCAACATCTTCAAGCCGGGCAAGGTCGGCATCGTCTCGCGCTCCGGCACGCTCACCTATGAAGCGGTGTTCCAGACCACGCGCGAGGGTTTGGGCCAGACCACGGCCGTCGGCATCGGCGGCGATCCGGTGAATGGCACCAATTTCATCGAGATGCTCGATCTGTTTCTCGCCGACAAGGCGACCGAAGCGATCATCATGATCGGCGAGATCGGCGGCTCGGCCGAGGAAGACGCGGCCGAGTTCATCGCGCAGGAGGCCAAGCGCGGCCGCAAGAAGCCGATGGTCGGCTTCATCGCCGGGCGCACCGCGCCGCCGGGCCGCCGCATGGGTCATGCCGGCGCGATCATTTCCGGCGGCAAGGGCGACGCGGAGTCCAAGATCGCGGCGATGCAAGCCGCCGGCATCACGGTTTCGCCCTCGCCCGCGCGGCTTGGCAAGACCCTGGTTGAGGTTCTGAACGAGCGAGGCTGAGCGTCAAGGCGGAAATGATTATCCCTCCGCTTGAAAAGGAGAGGGTGGTTCGAGCCGAAGGCGAGAACCGGGTGGGGATCGCGGGACGGACCCCCACCCGATCGCACGCAGCCAAGCTTGCGCAGGCTGCGTAACCTTGCCTGCGATGCGATCGACCTCCCCCTTTTCAGGGGGAGGTAAGAAAGAATAGCCATGTCGCCTGACTCGCGGACATTCCTCTCACTCTCCGCGTTTTGCGCTGGTCGCGGGGCTGGTGTTTTTCCTCATCGTCCTCACCCTCGCGATCCGCATCCTGTCGCCATCGGACATCGTCTCACGCGATCAGTCTCGCACGGTGTCCTACACCATCGACATCGTCCGTAACGGCAATCTCCTGCTCGCTGCCGATGCGGACGGCTTTCCCGCAACCAAGCCGCCGCTGGTGAATTATCTCTCCGCGCTGCTGGTCGCGCCCTTTGGTCCGAACGAATGGACTTTCATGGCGCCGTCGCTGCTCGCGTTTTTCGCAACGCTGGCCTTGATTTACCTGATCGCGCGCGACCTGTTCAGGCAGATGCCCGCGCACGACGGCTGGCTCGGCCTCACCGCTGCGGAATGGGCGGTGCTGCTGGCAGTCACTTTCTACGGGCTTTCAGCCATGGCGCTGCGGCTCGCCTTCGTCGCGCGCCCCGACATGATCTTGGTTTTTTTTCTGACGTTGAGCTTTTACGCCGCCAACCGTGCGCTTGCGTTGCAGCCTCCGCGGGGCGCGGGCTGGGCCTTGCTATTCTGGCTCGCGGCGACCCTGGCCGCGCTCGCCAAAGGTCCGATCGCGCTCATTCCTGTGGCCTACGCCTTTCTTGCTGCCAAGCTCTTTCACGGCGGCTGGGAAGCGAGCCGTCGTTTACGCCCCACGATCGGCGCACCGATCTCGCTGGCGGTCGCGCTGGCCTGGCCGGTCGCGGTCTATGTCCTGGCGCCGGAGCATTTCCGCAACATCCTGGTCGAGCCAGGAGCTCGGCGGGCAATTTGAGGGCGCCTGGTATTCCGGCGTTGTCACCGCCTGGCAAGTGCCGCTCTGGGTGATCTCGCGTTTTCTGCCCTGGTCGCTGTTGCTGCTGGTTGCCGCCTGGTTTTTTCCCTGGCGACAATGGCGCGCGCATCCACTCGCGCCGGCCGTGCTCTACATCCTGTTGCTGGCGATCCCTTTCCTCCTGGTGGGAAGCCGGCGTGGCGACCGCTTCGCGCCGTTCTTTCCGCTGGTGGCAGTCATCTGCGCCTGGGCCGCAGGTTACTGCTGGCGCGGGCAACTGCTGCTGCGCACGAGTGTCGCCGCCGTGCCGGCGGTAATCGTCGGGCTCACGGTCTATTTTCATTTCCTCAGCGATCAGGCCAAGGATCTGTCCGGCCAGCGCATGCTCGACTTCGTGCGCGAGGTGAAAGCCAAGGCCGAGGGCCGGCCGCTGCTGTTCTGCAAAACCGCCAATCGCGAGCTGGCGGTGCAGGCATTCCTTGGCGTGAACCAGCGCGGCCGATACCCGCTTGAGGCCCCGGACTCGGGCGCTTGGGTCATCGCGGAGGGGCCGGGTGACCAGCCGGACGCTCTGATCGAATCCGAGCCGCTTCCGCTCATCGAGGGCCAGCGTCTCTTCGTCGCCTTGGCAGAGGGCGGCAGCCCAGTCTGCAGAGACAGACGTGACCGCCTTGAATAATTGAACGGTCGTTCAAAGCTTGGCCCTTTCTTCATAAAATCCGCACATTAAGTAGGGTAGAACGGCAGGTGACGCCCAATACCCTCGCCTTGGCGCGGCAGAATCATTATCGGGAGGGTGTTCCTGCTCGCCCGCCAATCAGGATCAGTTGCATGTCCCGCCAAGACGCGAATGCCGCCTTTGCTCTTTCCTCTTTTCTCTACGGCGGCAACGCGCCCTATATCGAGGACCTCTACGCCCGCTACCAAAAGGATCCCAACGCGGTCGACGCGGAGTGGCGGGAATTCTTCGAAAGCCTGAAGGACAGTCCCGAAGAAGTGGCGAAGATCGCGCGCGGCCCCTCTTGGAAGCGGCCGAATTGGCCCGCACGCGAGAGCGGCGATTTGCTCTCCGCACTCACCGGCGAATGGGCGGAAGCGGCCAAAGCCGTCGGCGACAAGCTGAAGGCTTCGGCGCAAACCCGCGGCGTCGAGCTTTCCTCCGAGCAGGTGCAGCAGGCGACCCGCGATTCCATCCGCGCCCTGATGCTGATCCGCGCCTATCGCATCCGCGGACATTTCCACGCCAAGCTCGATCCGCTTCGAGCTCGAGCCGGAAAAGCCGGAAGAGGAACTCGATCCGCGCACTTACGGATTCTCCGAAGCCGATTATGACCGGCCGATCTTCCTCGACAAAGTGCTGGGGCTGGAATTCGCCACGCTGCGCGAGATCGTCGGCATCCTGCGTCGGACCTACTGCCAGACCATCGGCCTCGAGTTCATGCACATCTCCAGCGCAACGCAGAAGGCCTGGCTGCAGGAGCGCATCGAAGGCAAGGACAAGGAGATCAGCTTCACCCGCGAGGGCAAGCGCGCGATCCTCAACAAGCTGGTCGAAGCCGAGGGCTTCGAGAAATTCTGCGACCTGAAATTCACCGGCACCAAGCGCTTCGGCCTCGACGGCGCCGAGGCCATGATCCCGGCGCTTGAGCAGATCATCAAGCGCGGCGGTGCGCTCGGCGTGAAGGAGATCGTGCTCGGCATGGCGCATCGCGGGCGCCTGAACGTGCTGGCGCAGGTGATGGCCAAGCCGCATCGCGTCATCTTCCACGAATTCAAGGGCGGATCGGCGACGCCGGACGAGATCGAAGGCTCCGGCGACGTCAAATATCACCTCGGCGCGTCATCCGACCGCGAGTTCGACGGCAACCAGGTGCATCTGTCGCTGACGGCCAATCCGTCGCATCTTGAAATCGTCAATCCGGTGGTGCTCGGCAAAGTGCGCGCCAAGCAGGACCAGCACGGCGATCCGCCGGAGGAACGCATTTCGGTGATGCCGCTGCTCATCCACGGCGACGCGGCCTTCGCCGGCCAGGGCGTGGTGGCGGAATGCTTCGGCCTGTCCGACCTGAAGGGCTATCGCACCGGCGGCTCGGTGCATTTCATCGTCAACAACCAGATCGGCTTCACCACCTATCCGCGCTACTCGCGCTCCTCGCCTTATCCGTCCGACGTCGCGAAGATGATCGAAGCGCCGATCTTCCACGTCAACGGCGACGATCCGGAGGCGGTGGTCTATGCCGCGAAGGTGCTGACCGAGTTCCGGCAGAAATTCCACAAGCCGGTGGTCATCGACATGTTCTGCTATCGGCGGTTCGGCCACAACGAAGGCGATGAGCCGGCTTTCACCCAGCCGCTGATGTACAAGAAGATCCGCTCGCATCCGACGACGCTGGAAATCTACTCAAAGAAGCTGATCGGCGAAGGCGTGGTCACCGAAGGCGAAGTGGAGAAGATGCGGGCCGACTGGCGCGCCCGGCTGGAAGCCGAATTCGAAGCCGGCCAGGGCTACAAGGCCAACAAAGCGGATTGGCTCGACGGCCGCTGGGCCGGCATGAAGGCCGCGCGTCGATGCCGACGATCCGCGCCGCGGCAATACCGGCGTCGCGCTCGACGAGCTGCGCGAGATCGGCCGCAAGATCACCGCGGTGCCGGAAGGCTTCCACGTCCACCGCACGATCCAGCGCTTCCTCGACAACCGCCGCCAGGCGATCGAAAGCGGCGCAGGGCATCGACTGGGCGACCGGCGAAGCGCTGGCTTTTTGCACGCTCTTGCTCGACGGCCATCCGGTGCGGCTCTCGGGCCAGGACACCGAGCGCGGCACCTTCTCCCAGCGCCATTCGGTGCTGTTCGATCAGGAGAACGAGGAGCGCCACACCCCGTTCAATCATCTCGACGAGAAACAGGCGCGCTTCGAGGTGCTCAACTCCATGCTGTCGGAGGAAGCCGTGCTCGGCTTCGACTACGGCTATTCCACCGCCGAGCCGAACGCGCTGACCTTGTGGGAAGCGCAGTTCGGCGATTTCGCCAACGGCGCGCAAGTCATCTTCGACCAGTTCATCTCCTCCGGCGAGCGCAAATGGCTGCGCATGTCCGGCCTCGTCTGCCTGTTGCCGCATGGCTATGAAGGGCAGGGGCCGGAGCATTCCTCCGCGCGGCTCGAGCGCTTCCTGCAAATGTGCGCCGAAGACAATATGCAGGTCGCCAATTGCACCACGCCGGCGAACTACTTCCACATCCTGCGCCGGCAGCTTAAGCGCGAAATCCGCAAACCGCTGATCCTGATGACGCCGAAGAGCCTGTTGCGCCACAAGCGCGCCACCTCACGGCTCGATGAATTGGGGCCGGACACCTCGTTCCACCGCCTGCTGTGGGACGACGCGCAGATGCTGCCGGACGAGAAGATCAAGCTTGTGCCCGATGCACAAATCCGCCGCGTCGTGCTTTGCTCCGGCAAGGTCTATTACGATCTTTACGAGGAGCGCGAGAAGCGCGGCATCGACGACATCTATCTGCTGCGCATCGAGCAGCTGTATCCGTTCCCGACCAAGGCGCTGGTTGCCGAACTGTCGCGCTTCAAGCAGGCGGAGATCGTCTGGTGCCAGGAAGAGCCGCGCAACATGGGCGCCTGGTTCTTTGTCGATGTCTTCCTGCAATGGGTGCTCAACCAGATCGGCGCACAAGCATCGCAGCGTGCGCTATGCCGGGCGTCCGGCCTCCGCCGCCACTGCGGTCGGCGTGATGTCCAAGCATCTGGCGCAGCTCAAGCAGCTTCTGGACGAGGCGCTGGGATAGTTTGAACACTTGTCATGGCCGGGCTTGTCCCGGCCATCCCGATCAGGAGCGCGCAACACTGCCATCCTAAGCGGGATGCCCGCGGACAAGCGCCGGGCATGACGAAAGAAAGGTCGACGAAATTCATGGCTGAAATCCGCGTACCGACCCTCGGCGAATCCGTCACCGAGGCGACCATCGGCAAATGGTTCAAGCGTGCCGGGCGACGCCGTGGCCGCCGACGAGCCGGTGGTCGAGCTGGAAACCGACAAGGTGACGATCGAGGTGCCGGCGCCCGCCGCCGGCGTGCTGTCGGAAATCGCGGCCAAGGACGGCGAGACCGTCGCGGTCGGCGCGCTGCTCGGCCAGATCAAGGAAGGTGCGGGCGCGGCTGCGGCAAAATCTGCCGCCGCTGCCACCGGCCGTCCCGATCAGAAGTCTTCCACCACCACGCCGATCAATGCCGCCGATGAAGAGCCGAAGCCGCGGGTGCCGCCGAAGGCGGACGCCGAGCCGACAAGCAAGGGCGCGCCTGAGGCGCCGCTTGCGCCTTCGGTGCGCAAGCTGGCGGCGGAAAGCGGCATGGATGTCTCCGCCGTTCCCGGCTCCGGCAAGGACGGCCGCGTCACCAAGGGCGACATGATGGCCGCGATCGAACGCGCCGCCTCGCAGCCGACGCCGGTGGCGCAGACCTCCGCCATGCAGGCGCGCGCGCCCTCGCCGCCGGACGATGCCGCGCGCGAAGAACGCGTGCGCATGACCAAGCTGCGCCAGACCATCGCGCGCCGGCTGAAGGACGCGCAGAATACCGCCGCCATGCTCACGACCTTCAACGAGGTCGACATGAGCGAGGTGATGAAACTGCGGGCGCAATACAAAGAGGTGTTCGAGAAGAAGCACGGCACGAAGCTCGGCTTCATGGGCTTCTTCCTGCGCGCCTGCGTGCAGGCGCTGAAGGACATTCCCGCGGTGAATGCGGAGATCGACGGCACCGATATCGTGTTCAAGAATTACTACCACATCGGCGTGGCGGTCGGCACCGAGAAGGGCCTGGTCGTGCCGGTGGTGCGCGACGCCGACCAGCTGTCGCTCGCCGAGATCGAGAAGAAGATCGGCGATCTCGGCCGCAGAGCGCGCGAGGGCCAGCTCAAGATCGATGAGATGCAGGGCGGCACCTTCACCATCACCAATGGCGGTGTTTACGGCTCGCTGATGTCGACGCCGATCCTGAATGCGCCGCAGTCCGGCATCCTCGGCATGCACAAGATCCAGGAGCGGCCGGTCGCGGTCGCGGGCAAGATCGAAATCCGCCCGATGATGTATCTCGCGCTCTCCTACGACCATCGCGTGGTGGACGGCCAGGGCGCCGTAACTTTCCTGGTGCGGGTCAAGGAAGTGCTGGAAGACCCGACGCGGCTGGTGCTGGATCTGTGATTTATCATCGTCATGCCCGGCCTTGTGCCGGGCATCCCGCTTGGAGCGCATTGCCTTCATAAGCGAGATGGCCGGGACCAGCCCGGCCATGACGCGAGTGGAGTATTCTCATGCCTCAATACGACCTCATCGTTATCGGCACCGGCCCCGGCGGCTATGTCTGCGCCATCCGCGCGGCGCAGCTCGGGCTGAAGACCGCGGTGGTGGAGAAGCGCGCCACCTTCGGCGGCACCTGCCTGAATATCGGCTGCATTCCGTCGAAGGCGCTGCTGCATGCCTCCGAATTGTTCGAGGAGGCCGGCCACAAATTCGAGAAGATGGGCATCAAGGTCGGCACGCCGAAGCTCGATCTTGCCGCGATGATGAAGTTCAAGGACGAAGGCGTGGACGGCAACGTCAAGGGCGTCGACTTCCTGCTGAAGAAGAACAAGGTCGACACCTATCGCGGCACCGGGCGCATCGCGGCGCCGGGCAAGGTCGAGGTGAAGGGCGCCGACGGCAAGACGCAGACGCTGGAAACGAAGAATCATCGTCATCGCCACCGGCTCCGACGTGGCGCGGCTGAAGGGCATCGAGATCGACGAAAAGCGCATTGTGTCGTCCGACACCGCGATCGCGCTCGACAAGGTGCCGGAGCGCCTGCTGGTGATCGGCGCCGGCGTGATCGGGCTTGAGCTTGGCTCGGTCTGGCGGCGGCTCGGCTCGAAAGTGACGGTGGTGGAATTCCTCGACGGCGTGCTGCCCGGCATGGACGGCGAAGTGCGCAAGCAGGCGCAGCGCATCTTCGAGAAGCAGGGCATCACCTTCAAGCTGTCGTCGAAGGTCACCGGCGTCGATGCGTCCGGCAAGACGCTGAAGGCGAAGGTCGAGCCCGCGAAAGGCGGCGCGGCGGAAACGATCGAGGCCGATGTGGTGCTGGTCGCGGTCGGCCGCACGCCTTACACCGAAGGGCCTTGGGCTCGAGGAAGCCGGCGTGAAGAAGGACGAGCGCGGCCGCGTCGCGGTCGACAAGCATTTCGCCACCAATGTGAAAGGCATCTATGCCATCGGCGACGTGATCGCCGGGCCGATGCTGGCGCACAAGGCGGAGGACGAGGGCGTCGCGGTGGCGGAAATTCTCGCCGGCCAGGCCGGGCATGTGAATTACGACGTGATCCCGAACGTGGTCTACACCTATCCGGAGATCGCCTCGGTCGGAAAATCCGAGGAGGAATTGAAAGCAGGCGGGCGTCGCTTACAACGCCGGCAAGTTTCCCTTCACCGCCAATGGCCGCGCCAAGGCCAATCTCACCACCGAAGGCTTTGTGAAGATTCTGGCCGACGCCAAGACCGACCGCGTGCTCGGCGTGCATATCGTCGGCGCCGATGCCGGCAACATGATCGCGGAAGCCGCGGTGGCGATGGAATTCGGCGCTGCGGCGGAAGACATCGCGCGCACCTGCCACGCGCATCCGACCTTGCCCGAGGCGGTGAAGGAAGCCGCGATGGCCGTCGCCAAGCGCGCGATCCATATGTGAGCCGAGCGCCTACGAACATCTCTTCCACCTGATCCCGCAAGGCGGGTGACGAATTGCCTACGCCCGCGGATGCGCGCTGCGTAGACCTCCAGCAGCCGCTCGCTGTCGACTGCGGTATAGATCTGCGTCGTCGACAGCGAGGCATGGCCGAGCAGTTCCTGGATCGCGCGCAGGTCGCCGCCGCGCGCCAAGAGATGCGTGGCGAAGGAATGCCGCAACGCATGCGGCGTCGCGGTGTCCGGCAGGCCGAGCGCGCCGCGCAGCCGCGCCATGGTGAGCTGCAGGATGCGCGGACTTAACGGGCCGCCGCGCGCGCCGACGAAGAGCGGCCCATCGGCAGGCAGCTCGAACGGGCAGAGCGCAAGATATTCTGCGATCAGGCGCAGGATCTGCGGCAGCACCGGCACCATGCGGGTCTTGCCGCCTTTGCCGGTGACGACGAGCGCGCCGCTCTGTTTCGGCGATCGGAATGGCAGGCGGGTGTCAGCGACAGCGCTTCGGAGATGCGCAGGCCCGAGCCGTAGAGCAGCGCCAGTGCCGCGGCATCGCGCGCAAAGATCCAGGGCGCGCGCTCTTCGCCCGCGCGCAAATCGGTTTCCGTCATGCGCCTGGCCGCCGCCGCCGCCAGCGGCTTCGGCAAAGTCTTGCTCACTTTCGGCGCGCGCACGGCGGCGAGCGCCGCGACCTTGCCCTTGCCGTTGCGCTCGAGGAAACGCGCAAAGGAGCGGGCGCCTGCCAGCGACGCGCATGAGCGAACGCCCGCTGATGCCGGCGGCGCGCCGCGCCGCCATGAAGGCGCGCACGTCCTGCGGCGTCAGCTTGGCCAGGTCCTTGAGCGAGGGCGCGCTGCCCAGATGCTCCGCCATGAAGGCGAGGAATTGTCCGATGTCGCGCTGATAAGCTTCCAGCGTCTTCGGCGACATGCGCCGCTCGGAGCCGAGATGTGTCAGCCAGCGCGTGAGCTCCGCCGCCACATCCGGCGCGAACGTAAGGGCTGGTGGTTTGGTCTTCGGCATCGCCGCCTGTCGCGTGATCCGGCGAAGTGGGACCCGGTTCGCCGATAAGATCATGCGCTACTTCAAAATTGGCCCCGCGAACCGCAGATAAGTCTACGCAATCTGCGCATGCTTGATTGCGTTCGCAAAACCAGTGCCCACTTTTGCTGATCGCGCGTGGGGTGACCGAGAGAAACGAGGGAGGCCCCTTGGTGGCAGAAGGATGCCTACGCCCCGCCCCGCTCGGTCGGATATTACAATACGCCCGGCTTCCTTCACTCTTCCTTAACCGCCGGAATCGGCCACCCATAGGCCATGGCCAAGCGAACTGTCGATGTTTTGGTGCCGGTGGCGCTTGATAAGGCTTATTCCTATCGGGTGCCGGAGGGCGTGGAGCTTGCCCCGGGCGACCTTGTCTCGGTGCCGCTTGGCGCGACCGACTATACCGGCGTGGTCTGGGGCGAGGGCACGGCGCGGCCCGGCCTCGATAACCGGCTGAAGGATGTCGAGGAAAAGCTCGACGTCCCGCCGCTGAAGCCGGAACTGCGCAGCTTCGTCGACTGGGTTTCCAATTACACGCTCGCCTCGCGCGGCATGGTGCTGCGCATGACGCTGCGCATGGGCGAACATCTTCCCCGGAGCGCGAACGCATTGGCGTGCGGCTTGCCGGCCCGCCGCCGGCGCGCATGACGCCCGGCGCGCGCCCGCGTGCTGCGGCTGATGCAGGACGGCGTCGTGCGCAGCAAGGGCGAAGCGGCGCAGGAAGCCGGCGTCAGCGCCGGCGTGATCGACGGGCTGATCGACGAGGAGACGCTGGAAACAGTCGTGCTGCCGCCGCCGCCGGTGGCGGAACAGCCCGATCCGGATTTCGCGCAGCCGGATTTCACCACCGCGCAGGAACAGGCCGCGGCATCGCTGCGCGAGAGCGTGCGCGGCGGCGGATTCTCCGCCACCCTGATCGACGGCGTCACCGGATCGGGCAAGACCGAAGTCTATTACGAGGCGGTGGCGGAAAATCTCCGGCGCGGAAAGCAGACGCTGGTCCTGATGCCGGAGATTGCGCTCACCGCGCAGGCGCTCGACCGGTTCGCCGCGCGCTTCGGCACGCCGCCGGCGGAATGGCATTCGCAGCTCTCGCCGCGCAAGCGCGCGCGCACCTGGGCGGCGGTGGCGGCGGGCGAGGTGAAGGTCGTGATCGGCGCGCGCTCGGCGTTGTTTCTGCCTTATGCCGATCTCGGCCTGATCATTGTCGATGAGGAGCACGACCCCGCCTATAAGCAGGAGGACGGCGCGCATTATCACGCCCGCGACATGGCGGTGGTGCGCGGCAGCCTGGCGCAGATTCCGATCGTGCTCGCTTCCGCCACGCCGTCGGTGGAAACGGAAGTCAATGCCCGGCGCGGCCGCTACAAACGGCTGCATCTGCCGGAGCGCTTCGGCGGGCAGCATCTGCCTGCTATCGAGGCGATCGATTTGAAACGCGAAGGCCCCGCGCGCGGACGCTTCATCGCGCCGCGGCTGGCGGAAGCGGTGAAGATCGCGGTCGAGCGCGGCGAGCAGGCGCTGCTGTTTCTGAACCGGCGCGGTTATGCGCCGCTCACGCTCTGCCGCGCCTGCGGGTTTCGCCTGCACTGCCCGAACTGCGACGCCTGGCTGGTGGATCATCGTTTCCGGCGCCGCCTTGTGTGCCACCACTGCGGCTATTCGCTGCCGCCGCCGACGCGAGTGCCCGAAATGCCAGGCCAAGGACAGTTTCGCCGCGGTCGGTCCCGGCGTGGAGCGGCTGGGTGAGGAGGTGGCGGAGCTGTTTCCCGGCCGCCGCGTGCTCGTGCTGTCCAGCGATCTCGTTGAATCGGTGGAGCGCCTGCGGCAGGAACTCGACGACGTTGCCGAGGGCAAATTTGACATCATCATCGGCACGCAGCTCGTGGCCAAAGGCCACCACTTTCCCAAGCTCAATCTGGTCGGCATCGTCGATGCCGATCTTGGGCTGGGCAACGGCGATCCGCGCGCCTCCGAGCGCACCTTCCAGTTGCTGCATCAGGTGATGGGCCGCGCCGGCCGCGAGGCAGGGCAGGGTCACGGCCTGGTGCAAACGCATCAGCCGGAACATCCGGTGATGCGCGCGCTGATTTCCGGCGACCGCGACGCCTTCTATGACGCGGAAATCGCCGCGCGCGAGCGCGACGGCTATCCGCCCTTCGGCCGGCTGGCGAGCCTGATCGTCTCCGGCGGCGACAAGCATGCGGCGGAAAGTTTCGCGCGCAAGCTCGCGATGGCCGCGCCGCGCGAGGAAGCGGCGCGCGTGCTCGGGCCGGCGGAAGCGCCGCTCTCGGTGGTGCGCGGGCGCTACCGGTTCCGGCTCTTGGTGAAATCGCCGCGCGCTTTCGATCTCTCCGGCTATCTGCGCGACTGGCTCGCGGCCGCGCCGAAAGTCAAAGGCAATCTCAAGCTGGAAGTGGACGTCGACCCGCAGAGCTTTCTTTAGCTTTCCGGCTTCCGCTCAGAGCGATTGCAGCCAGGCGACAACTTCCGAGGCGCCGACTTTCGGCATCTCGCGGTGGCCACCGGGAATCCTGACGATCTTGCCGCCGCGCGCCACGGCTTGTGCTCCCGCGTCGCCGGTCCCGACCACCCAGAGAAGCGAAGCGCTCTTCAGCGCCGCCGCATTGCGCGTCATGACCGCAGGCCCGGCGGGATCGAAAAAGCTCACATAGGCGGCGGCGGTGGTGCGTACCTCGAAATCGCGGCCCTGATTGGTATCGAAATAGCTTCCGATCTCGCTGCCGCGCCCGGCGGCGACGGATTGTTTGGCGCGGGCCAGGCTTTGCGCGGACCTGTCGGCGAAAGCCTCCGGGCGGTGCCCCGGAGCCATCGCGACGATAGCCGCCACGCTGCCGCGTTGCGCCCCATAGCCTAACGCTACATTGGCGCCGAGACTCTGGCCGACCAGCGCAATGCGCGTCGCGCCTTTCGCCCGCAGCGCCATCGATGTGCCCGGCCTACTTCATCCAATGTCTGGCTCGTAGGTGCGGTAGCCGCTTCCACCAGGACATGGTCGGCGACACCACCACGGCCCCCGCGGTCGTCAGCGCGGAGGCAACAGCTGTCATCTGAGCGCGGCTCGCCCGCCCTTGCCGTGCATCACGACAATACCCCAGCCACTTGAGATCCTTGGCCGCGAGCCAACGCCGGGCGCGGAATAAATCAGGCCGGCTAGGAGCGCCAAACCCAACGATGAATTTTTTGCACGATCCACCCACGAAATTTTGTCAGGGGCTGACTGCTACTTACGGCTCTTGGCACGCAGCAATATTGCCCGGGACTTCGAGAGAACTAGCACGATGAAGATGACCAGGGTCGTTTCGCTTGCAGCCTTTACTGTCCTCAGCGTCGCGACCGCCTTCGGCGCAGACCTATCCCGCCAAGCCGATCAAGATCATCGTCTCGACTTCGCCCGGCGGCGTCACCGACCTGGCGGCGCGCATTCTCGGCCAGCACATCACGGCCAAGACCGGCCAGACGGTGGTGATCGACAACCGCGCGGGCGCCAGCGGCAATATCGCCATGGATGCGCTCGCGAAGTCGGAGCCGGACGGCTACACGCTCGGCGTCGCCAATACCGGCAACATCGTCATCAATCCTTATCTGTTTCCGGCGATGCCGTATGATCCGCTGAAGGATCTGACGCCGGTCGGCCTCCTCGGCACCGTGCCGCTCTTCCTGGTGATGAACAGCAATGTGCCGGCGAAATCGCTGACGGAATTCATCGCCTATACCAAGGCCAATCCGGACAAGATCAGCTATGCCTCGGCCGGCGCGGGCACCACGCCCGATCTCGCCGCGCATGAATTCGCCCGCCGCGCCGGATTGAAATTCGTCATGGTGCCGTTCCGCGGCACCGGCCCGGCGGTGCAGGCGGTGCTCGGCGGCGACGTGCATGCAACCTTCGTCTCGATGGGTCCGCATATCGAATTCGTCCGCCAGGGCAAGCTGCGCGTGCTCGGCGCGGCCACCGCGCAGCGTGCGTCCTATCTGCCGGATACGCCCACTTTCGCCGAGCAAGGATTTCCCGGGTTTCGAAACCGGCACCTGGTTCGCGCTGTTTGCGCCGCGTGGCACGCCGCAGCCGATCGTCGATCAGCTCAACGGCTATCTGCGCACGATGCAGGAGGATCCGGATCTCAAACGGCGGCTGGAAGCCAATTTCGTCGATCCCGCGATCATGACCGCTGCGGAATTCGCGGCCCTGGTGAAATCCGACGCGGCGAAATGGGAGCGCATCGTGCGCGAGAACAACATCAAGCTGGAGCAGTAAATCCATCATCATCCTGAGGAGGTCCGCGAAGCAGCGTCTCGAAGGACCGGCGCATGGTTCGCGACGCGCCTGCGGCGCTCCCACCATGAGGAGAGAGGTTAGTATCCCAGTCCCATCCGGATCAGGTTGGCGCCGGTGAGCCACACCACGCCCAGCACCAGGATGCGGAACTGGTCGGGATTGATATAGCGCCGCACGCGCTGGCCGATCAGCATGCCGAGATAGACCGGGATCATGCCGACGGCCGACCAGGTCAGCTCTTTCGCGCCCGCGGTGCCCTGCGCGGTGCCGCCGAGCGTGAGGCATATCGCGGCGATCAGATAGAGCAACGAAATCGCCTTGACGAAATCGTCGCGCGGCAGCTTCAGCCCGACCACATACACCGCGAGCAGCGGCCCGAACAAAGTGGACATGCCGCCGATCACGCCCGAGACAAATCCGATCGGCGGGCCGAGCCAGGGCTCGAGACGACGGGAGATCGTCACATGCGGCTGCAGGATCGAGAAGGTGGAAAGCACGATTGCCAGCACCCCGACCGTGAGCAGCAATACCTGGCGGTCGAGCGCGGCGAACAGCGCGGTGCCGATAAAAGTGCCGCCGATCAGGCAAATGATCAGCGGCCAGAAGCGCTTGAGCATGACAAGCGTGCCGCGGCCTTCGATCGCCTGGATCAGATTGCTCAGCACCAGCGGGATCATCAGGATGGCGACGGCGCTCGGCACGTCCACGACCAACGTGAGCAGCGGCATGCCGACGAGCGGCAAGCCGAGGCTGAGAATGCCCTTCACCAGCCCGGAGAGCAGGAGTGCAACGGCGCAGGCGAGGATGATCGGCAGCCAAGGGATGATATCCGACAGGCTCATGCCGTTTCATCGCTTAACGGCAGCGGTTTGTCGATGCGAAGGCGGCGTTGCGGGCGGCGGGTCAGCCATGCGGCCGGGCGAGGCCGCCGGGATTGGCGGCGCATGGGTCGCGACACCACATGCAACGGGTTCCCGGCGAGGAATGCGGTGACGACAGCGCCCCGCGAGACTGGCTATATAACGAACGCAAAGTGCGAGGTCCGGTGTCGGCAATCCAACGAAACAATGTGCAGGTCAAAGGCCAGGGTGACCGGGCCATGGTGTTCGCGCACGGCTTCGGCTGCGATCAGAATATGTGGCGGTTCGTGGCGCCGGCCTTCGAAAGCCGGTTCAAGACGGTGCTGTTCGACCATGTCGGTGCCGGGCGGTCCGATCTAGCCGCTTATGATGCGGCGAAATACGCGACGCTGTCGGGTTATGCCGCCGACCTCGTGGAAATCTGCCGGGAACTGGGCCTGAAAAACGCGATTTTTGTTGGCCATTCGGTCAGCGCGATGATCGGCGCGCTCGCCGTGCAGCAGGCGCCGGAGATCTTCGAGAGCCTCGTCATGGTGGGGCCGTCGCCGCGCTATATCGACGACGAAGGATATTTCGGCGGCTTCAAGCAAACCCAGATCGAGGAGTTGCTGGATTTTCTGGCCGACAATCACATGGGTTGGTCCGCGGCGATGGCGCCAGCGATCATGGGCAATCCCGACCGCCCGGAACTCGGCGAGGAACTGACCAACAGCTTCTGCCGCACCGACCCGGAGATTGCCAAGGCCTTTGCCCGCGTCACTTTCACCTCGGACAATCGCGCCGACCTGCCGAAGGTGCAGACGCGCACGCTCGTGCTCCAATGCAGCGACGACATCATTGCCCCCCGGGAGGTGGGTGACTATGTCCACCGCAATATGCCGAACAGCAACATCGTGTACCTCAAGGCGACGGGACATTGTCCGAACCTCAGTGCGCCGCAAGAGGTGATCGAGGCGATCGACGCTTTTGTCTGACGAAACCGAAGATTTCGAGGACCTCTACGAGAACGCGCCCTGCGGTTACCTGTCGCTGCGGTCCAGCGGTGTAATATTCAAGGCCAACAAGACGTTCGCGCAGTGGACCGGCTACGCGCCGGACGAGCTGGCGGGAAAGCGATTCCACGATCTGCTCAATGTCGCGGGGCGCATCTATTACGAGACCCACTTCGCGCCGCTGCTGCGGATGCAGGGGTATTTCAACGAGGTTGCGCTCGAGCTCGTGAAAAAGGACGGCGAGCGAATGCCGGTCCTGGTCAATGCAGCCGAGCGCCGAGACGCCGCCGGGGTTCCGCTATTCATCCGGCTCACGGTCTTCAACGCGACCGACCGCCGCCGCTACGAGCGCGAGCTCCTGCAGGCGCGCGACGAATTGCGAAAACTCAATACCGCGCTGGAAACCCGGGTGGCGGAGGTCGTGGCTGAGCGATTGCGCTCCGACACAGCTCTCACCTCGCAGCGCGAGGAAGCCGAACTGCGCGAGCAGTTCATCGCCGTCCTCGGCCATGACCTGCGCAACCCGCTCGCTTCGATCTCGGCGGGCATCCGCCTGCTGGAGAACAAGGCCGATAGCGCGAACGTTTCCATCTTTACGATGATGCAGAGAAGCGTGCTGCGGATGTCGAGTCTGATCGACAATGTCATGGACTTCGCCCGCGGACGCCTGGGCGGCGGCATCGCGCTGAATCCGGTGCAGATGCCGCTGGAGACGACCTTTCAGCAGGTGGTCGATGAATTGCAGAGCACGCATCCGGAGGTGCGGATCGACACCGAGTTCGACCTCGACAAGCCGGTGGTGGCCGATCACGTCCGTATCGCGCAGCTTTTGTCCAACCTGCTCGGCAACGCCCTGACACACGGCGCCAAGGGCATGCCGGTCTCGGTCAAAGCTACCGCGAAGGACCGTCTGGAGATCGCGGTCTGCAACCAAGGTAACCCGATCCCCCCGGAAGCCATACTGCGGCTCTTCTTCCCGTTTTCGCGCGGCGAGTTACGGCCGAGCCAGCAGGGGCTCGGGCTCGGGCTCTACATCTCCTCGGAGATCGCCCGCGCCCATGGCGGCAGGATAGACGTCACCTCCACCCCGGAACTGACCTGCTTCACCTTCAGCATGCCGCTCGGATCGTCGCAGGCGGCCGCTGAGCTGCCCTGAACACTGCGTCGGACCGGCATGTCGCGCGCAAGCCCGCATTTTCTGCGGTATTCGAGACCCATGGTTATGTTGCGCCGCCGCGCCCCCTATGTTAGCAAAACCGCGATTTCGCGAGATTTTCCGGCCCTTGTCCGCGAAACCTGCGACGTCGGAATTCCCTCTTGGATTCCAATAGTTTGCGACGCCCGTTGTCGGACGTCGCTGACCTTTCGGGTTGTGCAATCAACGGGTTTTCATGGCAGGCCAAAAATCCATCGTTTCCGGGGTAGCGGGCCGCTATGCCACGCGCCCTGTTCGAGCTTGCGCTCGAGCAGAAGAAGCGTGGACGCGGTGAAGTCCGATCTCGACCGTTTCGCCACGCTGGTCGATGAGAATCCGGAACTCGCGCGGCTGGTCCGCAGCCCGGTTTTTGGCGCGGATGAGCAGACCAAGGCACTGACCGCGGTGCTCGCGAGCGCCAATATCGGGGGGCTGGCCGCGAACTTCCTTCGGCTGGTAGCTTCCAACCGCCGGCTGTTCAGCATCGGGGCGATTATCAAATCCTTCCGGCTGCTGGTCGCCCGCCACAAGGGCGAGGTCACTGCCGAGGTGACCGTGGCCGCAAAGCTCGATGACAAACATCTCGGCGCGCTGAAAAACGCGCTCAAGAACGTGACTGGCAAGGATGTCGATCTCGACGTCAAAGTCGATCCTTCGATCATCGGCGGGCTCATCGTGAAGCTCGGCAGCCGCATGGTCGATACTTCGCTGAAGACAAAACTCAACGCGATCAAGCATGCGATGAAAGAGACAGGCTGATGGACATCCGCGCCGCTGAAATTTCCGCAATCCTGAAGAAGCAGATCGAGAATTTCGGCCAGGAGGCCGAAGTCTCCGAGGTCGGCCAAGTCCTTTCCGTCGGCGACGGCATCGCCCGCGTCTACGGCCTCGACAACGTGCAGGCCGGCGAGATGGTCGAATTCGAGAACGGCGTGCGCGGCATGGCGCTCAATCTCGAAACCGACAATGTCGGCGTCGTGATCTTCGGCAACGACCGTGAGATCAAGGAAGGCCAGACCGTCAAGCGCACCGGCGCCATCGTGGACGTGCCGGTCGGCAAGGGCCTGCTCGGCCGCGTGGTCGATGCGCTCGGAAATCCGATCGACGGTAAGGGTCCGATCAAGACCGACAAGCGCGCGCGTGTGGACGTCAAGGCGCCGGGCATCATTCCGCGCAAGTCGGTGCATGAGCCGATGGCGACGGGCTTGAAGGCGATCGACGCGCTGATCCCGATCGGCCGCGGCCAGCGCGAGCTGATCATCGGCGATCGCCAGACCGGCAAGACCGCCATCGTCCTCGATACCATTCTCAATCAGAAGTCGCTCAATACTTCCGGCGACGAGAAGATCAAGCTCTACTGCGTCTATGTCGCGGTCGGCCAGAAGCGCTCCACCGTCGCGCAGTTCGTGAAAGTGCTGGAGGAAAACGGCGCGCTTGACTACTCCGTGATCATCGCCGCCACCGCGTCGGACCCGGCGCCGATGCAGTTCCTGGCACCTTTCTCCGGCTGCACCATGGGCGAATATTTTCGCGACAACGGCATGCACGCCGTGATCATCTATGACGACTTGTCGAAGCAGGCCGTCGCTTACCGCCAGATGTCGCTGTTGCTGCGCCGTCCGCCCGGCCGTGAAGCTTATCCCGGCGACGTGTTTTATCTGCATTCCCGCCTGCTCGAGCGCGCGGCGAAGATGAATGAAGCCAATGGTTCCGGCTCGCTCACCGCCCTGCCGGTGATTGAGACGCAGGCCAACGACGTGTCGGCCTATATTCCGACCAACGTGATCTCCATCACCGACGGCCAGATCTTCCTGGAGACCGACCTGTTCTATCAGGGCATCCGTCCGGCGGTTAACGTCGGTCTTTCGGTGTCGCGCGTGGGATCGTCCGCGCAGACCAAGGCGATGAAAAAAGTCGCCGGCAAGATCAAGGGCGAGCTTGCGCAATACCGCGAAATGGCTGCCTTCGCGCAGTTCGGCTCCGACCTCGATGCCACCACGCAGCGTCTGCTCAACCGCGGCGCGCGTCTGACGGAGTTGCTGAAGCAGCCGCAGTTCTCGCCGCTGAAGATGGAAGAGCAGGTCGTGGTGATCTACGCCGGCGTCAACGGCTATCTCGATCCGATCCCGGTCAACCGCGTGCGTGCCTTCGAGTCGGGGTTGCTGGCGGCCGTGCGCAGGGACCATGCCGCGATCCTCGACGACATTCGCGATACCCGCGACCTGACCGACTCCACTGCGGCCAAGCTGAAGGGCGTGCTCGACGATTACGCCAAGGCCTTCGCGTGATTCTTTTAACCTCTCCCGCTTGCGGGGGAGGTCGACCGGCCGAAGGCCGGTCGGGAGGGGGAGATGACGAAAGCGCTGTTGGCCCCCTCCCAACCCTCCCCCGCAAGCGGGAGAGGGGACACGTACGAGCAAGAGGATAGACCGAGTACGAATGCCTACCTCAAAGACCTCCGCAATCGCATCGCCTCCACCAAGGCGACGCAAAAGATCACCAAGGCCATGCAGATGGTCGCGGCGTCAAAGCTGCGGCGCGCGCAGGTCGCCGCCGAAGCGGCACGGCCCTTCGCCGAGCGCATGGACAAGGTGTTGCGCAATATCGCCGCGGCGGTAGCGGGCACGGATGCCGCTCCGAAATTATTGGCGGGCACCGGGCGCGACCAGGTGCATCTCCTCGTCGTCGCAACCGGCGAGCGCGGCCTTGCCGGCGCTTTCAACTCCGCCATCGTGCGGCTTGCGCGCGAACACGCCAATGGGCTGATCGCACAGGGCAAAGAGGTGAAGATCCTTACGGTCGGCCGCAAAGGCTACGACCAGCTCCGCCGGCAATTTGGCAAGCAGATCGTCGATCGCGTTGAGTTACGCGGCATCCGCACCCTTGGCTATGAACATGCCGACGGCATCGCGGTGAAAGTCCGCGAACTGTTCGAGCGGGGCGAGTTCGACGTCGCGACGCTGTTTTATTCGCGCTTCAAGTCGGTGATCTCCCAAATCCCCACCGCGCAGCAGATCATTCCGCCGGCGTTTCCGGCGGCGGCCGAGGCCGGTCCGACCGCGGCCTATGAATACGAGCCGGACGAAGAGGAAATTCTCGCCGAGTTGCTGCCACGTTACGTCGCGGTGCAGGTCTACCGCGCGCTCCTGGAGAACGCCGCTTCCTTCTACGGCGCGCAGATGAGCGCGATGGACAATGCCACGCGCAACGCCGGCGAAATGATCCGCAAGCAAACGCTCAGATACAACCGCACCCGTCAGGCGCAGATCACCAAGGAGCTGATCGAGATCATCTCCGGCGCCGAGGCGCTGTAATGTCCCTCCCCTTGAAAAAGGGGAGGGTGGTCGCGGTACGCGACCGGGTGGGGATCGCCCCGCCCGACGACCCCACCCGGCAAGCTGCGCTTGCCGACCTCCCCCTTGCAGGGGGAGGTATTCAGTAGAGGTAGCGAGGACATCCTATGGCCACCCCAGCCCAAGCCAATAAGACCGGACGCATCGCCCAGGTGATCGGCGCCGTTGTCGACGTGCAGTTCGAAGGCGAGCTCCCGGCGATCCTGAACGCCCTGGAAACTGACAATCAGGGCAACCGGCTGGTTCTGGAAGTTGCCCAGCATCTCGGCGAATTGACGGTGCGCAGCATCGCCATGGATTCCACCGAAGGCTTGGTGCGCGGACAGGAAGTCTCCGACACCGGTCAGGCGATCGCCGTGCCGGTCGGTCCCGGCCTGCTCGGCCGCATCGTCAATGTCATCGGCGAGCCGGTGGACGAAGCCGGGCCGGTGACGGCGGTCGCCCGCCGCCCGATCCATGCCGATGCGCCGGCCTATACCGAGCAGTCGACTGAAGCCGAGATTCTCGTCACCGGCATCAAGGTGGTGGACCTGCTCGCGCCCTACGCCAAGGGCGGAAAGATCGGCCTGTTCGGCGGCGCCGGCGTCGGCAAGACCGTGCTGATTCAGGAGCTGATCAACAACGTCGCCAAGGCGCACGGCGGCTATTCGGTATTCGCCGGCGTGGGCGAGCGTACGCGCGAGGGCAACGATCTCTATCACGAGATGATCGAGTCCGGCGTGAACAAGGACCCGAAGAATCCGGCTCCACCGAGGGCTCCAAATGCGCGCTGGTGTTCGGCCAGATGAACGAGCCGCCGGGCGCGCGCGCCCGCGTCGGCCTCTCCGGCCTCACGGTGGCGGAATATTTCCGCGACGAAGGCCAGGACGTGCTGTTCTTCGTCGACAACATCTTCCGCTTCACCCAGGCCGGCTCGGAAATGTCGGCGCTGCTCGGGCGCATTCCTTCGGCGGTGGGCTATCAGCCGACGCTCGCCACCGACATGGGCGCGCTGCAGGAGCGCATCACCACCACCACCAAGGGCTCGATCACTTCGGTGCAGGCGATTTACGTTCCGGCCGACGACTTGACCGACCCGGCGCCCGCCACCTCCTTCGCCCATCTGGACGCGACCACCGTGCTGTCGCGCTCGATCGCCGAGAAGGGCATTTATCCGGCGGTGGATCCGCTCGACTCCACCTCGCGCATGCTCTCCCCGCTGGTGGTGGGCGAGGAGCATTATCAGGTCGCCCGCCAGGTGCAGCAGATCCTGCAACGCTACAAGTCGCTGCAGGACATCATCGCCATTCTCGGCATGGACGAACTGTCGGAAGAGGACAAGATCGCGGTCGCGCGCGCGCGCAAGATCGAGCGCTTCCTGTCGCAGCCCTTCCATGTCGCGGAAGTGTTCACCGGCTCGCCCGGCGTCTTCGTCGATCTTGCCGACACCATCCGCGGCTTCAAGGGGCTGTGCGACGGCAAGTATGACCACCTGCCGGAGGCCGCCTTCTACATGGTCGGCACCATCGAGGCGGCGGTCGAGAAGGGCAAGCGCTTGGCGGCGGAAGCGGCGTAACCGAACTCGCCCTCTCCTCTTCTCCCCTCCCCGCTCGCGGGGAGGGTTGCGGAGGGGGCAACGTTTGAAGTATTCCCCCTCCCGACGCCTTCGGCGTCGACCTCCCCCGCAAGCGGGAGAGGTGAAGGAAAGAAACCATGGCCACCTTTCACCTCGATCTCGTCACGCCTGACAAGCTGCTGTTCTCCGGCCCGGTCGAGCAGGTCGACGTGCCGGGCGCCGAAGGCGACTTCGGCGTGCTCGCCGGCCACGCGCCGCTGGTGGCGATGCTGAAGCCGGGCGTGCTGGTCGTGCACGAAGGCGGCAAACATCATCGCCTGGTGGTGATGGGCGGCTTCGCCGAGGTCAGCACCGAGGGGCTGACCGTCCTCGCCGACTTTGCCGACAAGGTGGAGGATTTCGACCGCGCGGTGATCGCCTCGCAGATCCGCGAGACCGAGCAGCGCATCAAGGAAACCGAGCAGGGCTCGCTGCTCGACCGCTTGATCACGCGGCTCGACCACTACAAAGCGCTCGACACCCACCTGCAGACCACGGCGCTGCATTGATAATTCCTCTCGTCATGCGCGGGCTTGTCCCGCGCATCCCGCTCAGTGACGCAATGCCTTCATAAGCGAGATGCCCGGCACAAGGCCGGGCATGACGATTTCAGGGCTGCGCATATTGCGCGAAAGCCCGCACCACCCGCGCATAGACCGGCTGTTTGAACGGCACCACCAGTTCGGGTGTCTTTTCCAGCCGCTCCCAGCGCCAGGCGGCGAATTCCGGCTTATGCGCGCCGCCGCCGGGCTCCACGATATTGATTTCGCTGTCCTCGCCGGTGAAACGCAGCGCGTACCATTTCTGCGTCTGACCGCGGTATTTGCCCTGCCAGGCATGGCCGGCGATATCGGGCGGGATGTCGTAGGTCAGCCACTCCGGGATTTCGCCGAGCTTTTGCACCGAGCGGATGCTGGTTTCCTCGTAGAGCTCGCGCAACGCAGCGCGGTAAGTATCCTCGTCCGGATCGATTCCGCCCTGTGGCATCTGCCAGCAATGCGTCGCATCGACATGCTCCGGCCCGTCGAGCCGCCGCCCGATGAAAACTTTGCCTTCGCGGTTGAAGACCGCAAGGGCAACGCAGGCACGATAAGGCAGCGATTGGTAGTCGGCCATTGTTCCTCGGGCGTCATGCCCCGCGCAGGCGGGGCATCCAGTATCCACTAACGTGCCATGTCTGCGAATACTGGATCGCCCGGTCAAGCCGGGCGATGACAAGAAAAGAAGTCAACTTGACTTCGGCTTGTTCGCCACGGCGCTGATCGGCACGAGCGTGAATCCGCGCGCTTCCGCGGCCTTCGCCCATTTGGCGATGCGGTCAATCGCGAGCGGGAGTGCGCCGGCGATGCCGACGGCCATGCCGCGCTCACGCGCCGCCGTCTCCAGCCGCGCCAACGCGCGATCGATCTCCGTTGCTGTCGGCACCGCGTCGATCACCACCTCGGCCTTGGCGAAGGCAAGATGGTTCGCGCCGGCGATCTGGCTCGCCAGGCTGCGCGAGGACGTGCCGTCGTCCAGGTAGATCAATCCGCGCTTGGCGGTCTCGCGCAGCACCGGCGTAAGCGCCGGCTCCGAAGCGGTAAAGCGGGCGCCCATATAGTTGGAAATTCCGACATAACCCTGAAAGCGGCTCATCAGCCGATGCAGGCGGTCGATGTTCTGCCCGGCGTCCGAGGTGGTGAGCAAGGTCTGCGGGCCTGGATCGTTGGCGGGGTAATCGAACGGCTCCATCGGCACCTGCAGCAATAGCTCGTGGCCTCCATTGCGCGCGCGGGCGGCGAGTTGCTCGACATGCACGCTGGCGGGCGCGAAAGCAAAAGTCACCGGGGCCGGCAGCTTGGCGAGCGCATCGGCGGTTCCGCTCGTGCCGATGCCGAGTCCGCTGATGACGATGGCGATACGCGGGCCGTCCGGCTTTGCGGCGGCGCCCTTCTCCGGCCGTGCATAGGCTTCCGATGGTCGGGCGCCATCCGTGCCGATTTTCGGTATTCCGCCCTGGCGTGGGGTCTCGATCGGGCGCGGAGTCAGAGCGCCCGTCGTGCTTTCATAGGGGGGACCATCCGTGTTGGCCGCGCGCGGCAATCCAGGCGTCGCCGGAAGCGTTATCTCCTCGCGCTTGCCGCTGGTGCCATCGATGATGGTGACGGTCTTACTGCCGGCTGCCGGTCCGCTCGGTGCATCAAAACCGCCGTTGGGCGAGGGAGTGACGACCTTCACCGGCTGCTGCGCGTCTTCCGCCACCTTGGCCGCGGGCTCGATGGCCACCAGCGCAACCGGCTCTCCGCCCATGGGATCGTCGGCGGTCGCGGCCCAGAGCAGGAAAGTAACCAGGCCAAGCCCGAGCGCCCCGGCGAGGGCACGCGGCAGAAATGCCGGCCAAGCGCCGCCGCGCTTGGATTCTTTGCCTTGCCCCAGCGGCGTGTTCAGGTCATCGGCCACGGCGCGGAACCTCGCGAATCACGCGGCGAGGATAGCATGAGGTGAATCCCTGTCTCCTGCGGGCCGCGGCGAGGCGGTTCAAACAAAAAGGGCGGCCCGCAGGCCGCCCTTTGAATGCGTCGCTAGCCGCTTTAGTTCGGCATGGCCGCCTTCGGGTTCGGTGGGAAGGCGGCGTTCTTGACCGAGCCGCGCAAGAGGTCGAGCGCCATGCGCAGCGCCTTGTCGTCTTTCGGATCCGGCGGGATGTAGGACTGCGAGCCGGTCTGCTCGTCGCCTTCCGCCTTCAGGTGGCCGCGCAGTGAGGCCTCGCCCTTGGTATCGGTACGCGACTTCACGTCTTCCGGCACCTCCTGCAGCACCTCGATGTCGGGCGAAATACCCTTGGCCTGGATCGAGCGGCCAGACGGCGTGAAGTAACGCGCCGTGGTCAGCCGTAGCGCGCCGTTGCCGGAACCGAGCGGGATGATGGTTTGCACCGAGCCCTTGCCGAAGGAACGGGTACCGATGACGGTGGCCCGTTTGTGATCCTGCAATGCGCCGGCAACGATTTCCGAAGCGGAAGCCGAGCCGCCGTTGATCAGCACGATGATCGGCTTGGTCTTGGCCAGATCGCCGGGCTTGGCATTGCGGCGCTGCGTCTCTTCCAAGTTGCGTCCGCGGGTGGAGACGATCTCGCCCTTGTCGAGGAAGGCGTCCGACACCGAGATCGCTTCCTCCAGCAAGCCGCCGGGATTGTTGCGCATGTCGATGACATAGCCCTTGAGCTTATCGCCCTGGATCTGCGTCGTCAGTTCGTTGATCGCGCGCTTGAGACCTTCGGTGGTCTGCTCGTTGAACTGTGTCAGCCGGATATAGGCGATGTCGTCGCCTTCAACGCGCGTGCGCACCGACCGCACGCGAATGATGTCGCGCACCAGCGTGATCTCGAGCGGAGCGTCCTTGCCCTTGCGCATGACCTTCAGGCGGATCTTGGTATTGGGCGCGCCCCGCATCTTCTCGACCGCCTGGTTCAGCGTCAGGCCCTGCACGGCATCGTCATCGAGATGGGTGATGATGTCGTTGGCGAGGATGCCGGCCTTGGCGGCAGGCGTGTCGTCGATCGGCGCCACCACCTTGATCAGGCCGTCCTCCATCGTGACTTCGATGCCAAGACCGCCGAACTCGCCGCGCGTCTGCACCTGCATGTCGCGGTAGCTCTTGCCGTCCATGTAGCTGGAATGCGGATCGAGGCTGGAGAGCATGCCGTTGATCGCGTATTCGACCAGCTTGCTGTCCTCGGGCTTCTCGACATAGTCGGCGCGCACGCGCTCGAACACGTCGCCAAACAGATTGAGCTGCTTGTAGGTATCGGCTGCCGCCGCTTTGGCGCTTGAGCCGAGCAGGATGAGCTTGGGCTGCGTCGCCACCAGCATCAACGCCGCACCGCCAACTGCACCGAGGAGAAGGAGAGAGGTCTTGCGCATCATCCGCGAACCTTTTCACTTTCGCTTGTTGCCCACCATGGGGCGGGATCGACCGGCGTTCCGTCCTTACGGAACTCGATATAGAGCACGGGCTGACTCGGGGTCGTCGTGGCCACAGCGGCGGCGATCTGGCCTCCGCTTCCCATCGCAGCCACCGGCTCTCCGGTCAGGACAAATTGTCCGGGGTTAACGGAAATCCGTTCCATCCCCATCAGCAGCACATGATACCCGCCGCCTGCGTTCAGGATCAAGAGTTGTCCGTAGGACCTGAACGGACCAGAGTAAACGACGAGCCCGTCACACGGGGATGTAACCTGTGCGCCGGGCCGGGCCGCGATGGCAAGGCCCTTTTCGGCCCCTCCCAGGCTGTCCGGGTCGCCGAAATTCCGGATTTTGACGCCGTTAACCGGTAACGGCAGCAATCCTTGCGCGGAGCTAAAGACCACCGCCGGCCCAAGGCGTCCGGGGTCCGCCAGGCCGCCCGGAACCGTTCGCCCTTCCAGGGCGGCGCGGGCCGCGGCACGGGCCGAGCGGGTGTCGCTATCAAGGCCTTGTTCCAGCTTGGCAATCAGATCCATCAAACTCTCGGCCTGCCGTGCGAGCACAGCAGCCCGTTGCCGCTCGGCCTCGAGTTCGCTCTCGGCCGCCGAGAGCCTTTTCTGCCGGCCCTCCACCAGGAGCGCGAGGCGCTGCTGATCGGTTGCCAGCGCAGCTAGATCGCGCGCGAGCGCATCCCGCTCCATGGCGATTTCCGTCCGCAGGCGCAGAAGTTCCGCGAGATCGCCAACGAGATTCTCCGCCTGCTGCCGCATCTCCGGCAGCACCGCGCCGAGCATGATGGCGGTGCGCACCGATTGCAGCGCGTCTTCCGGCTGCACGATGACGGCGGGGGGTGGGCGTCGCCCCATGCGCTGCAAAGCGGCGAGCACTTCTGCGAGCAACGCACGGCGTCCCTCGAGCGATTTGCGGATCGCGCTCTCGTTTTCATCGAGCGGCTTCAATCGCGTCTCGCTTGCGGCAATACGCTGCTCGACCATGCGCACGCGCGCGGCGGTATCGATCAATTGCCCATTCAATTTGCGCCGGTCGCCGGCGACGGCGTCGATCTCCTCGCGCAGCTTGGTTTCCGCTTCGAGGGCTTTCTTGCGTTCGGCCTGCAACGCCTCGTATTCCTGGTCCCGCTGTGACAGCGCGTCCTGGTTGATGCCACCGCGCAAGGCGGGCCGATTTTGTGCAAACAAGGGCGCTGTTTGAAATGCGGCCGCAGCAAGGCCGATCGGGACCGCGAAAGCCGCCGCTTTGAGTGATTTGTTGGGCAGAGAAGGGATCATTCCCACCGGTTACCGCCGCCTGTTGTCGGCCAAAGACATCCCGAATCGAACGGATTTAAGGCCAATTTTGCCCTGGAGGCTGATTATTTTTTCGCCTGACCGCGGTGATAGGGATGGCCGGCCAGGAGCGTGGCCGCACGATAGACCTGTTCCAGCAGCATGATGCGCACCAGCTGATGCGGCCACGTGGCTGCGCCAAAGGCCAGCCGCAGGTCGGCGCGCTCGCGCAGGCTGGCAGCGAGCCCGTCGGCGCCGCCGATCAAAAAAACCGCCACCGGGCGCCCGGCGTCGCGCCAGCGCATAATTTCCCTGGTCAATGCCAGGCTGTCGAGGTTCTCGCCGCGTTCGTCGAGCACGATGGTGACGGCGCCTTCCGGGATCACGGTGGCGAGCGCGATCGATTCTTCGAGGATGCGCTTGTCGGCCTCGCGCGCCTTGCTTTCCCTGATCTCGATGATTTCGACGCCACGAAATCCGACGCCGCGACCAGCATCGGCGGCGCGCTTGCGATAACGCTCCGACAGGTCCCGTTCGGGACCCTGCTTCAAGCGGCCGACAGCGGCGATGACGATGCGCATGGCGCGGCGTCGCCTAGCGCGCGATCAGCAAAAGTGGGTGCCGGATTTGCGTCCGATCGCGCGCTAAGTTTGGAGATTGGCGCATGATCTTGTCCGAAAACCGGTTCCCACTTTTCGGGATCATGCGCTTGCTTAGCTCGCCCGGCGACCGTCCGGCCGCGCGCCCGACCACATCTTTTCAAGATTGTAGAAGGATCGCACTTCAGGGCGGAAGACGTGGACGATCACGTCGCCTGCATCGATCAGAACCCAATCGCAATGCGGCATGCCTTCGACGCGCACATCCGGCAGGCCGGCCTTGCTCAGATCCTTGAGCAGGTTGTCCGCGACGGCGCCAACATGGCGGTTCGACCGGCCGGAACTCACGACCATATAATCGCCGATCGAAGTCTTGCCGCGGAGATCGAGGGTGAGGGTGTCCTCGGCCTTCATGTTTTCAAGCGAGGCGAGGACTAGGCGCAACGTCTCGTCGGCGGCAGGACGCGCTTTCGAGACGGGTTCGGGCGCGCTAGGGGTGCGGGCCCGAGAAGTTGCAAGGGTGGACAGTGGTCCTTTTCCTTTCGCTGCCTTTGCGCCCCGATTCACGCCGGGGCTTTTACAGGATATGGCCCCATCGTTAACGGTTTCAAGCTTTTCCGTGGATTTTTCGCCGTAACGCCGTGGATGACAGCGGCGATTTCAGCCCGTGCAAATAGGTCCAGGCCGGCGGCTTGCGGAAGGGTAGGCTTTTCGCCGCGGATTCAGGGATTCGCCAGCGCCCCAGCGCCTGCCCGGCAATACCCCCGGTGGCGTAAAGGCTCGGACCCAGCCGGTCGACCACCGCGATCGGCACCAAAGCGGCAATGTCCCGCCATTTTTGCCAGCGGTGAAAGCTGCGCAAATTATCGGCCCCCATGATCCAGACGAAATGCAGGCCGGGGCAGCGGCGACGCAGAAATGAAATTGTTTTGAATGTGTGGTGACTGCCGATGACGGCTTCGAAGCCGGTGACATGAATACGGGGATGACGCGCAAAGGCTTGAATGGCGCGGATGCGTTCATTCAACGGCGTCAGCCCGCGGGTATCCTTCAGCGGGTTGGCGGGCGTCACCAGCCACCAGACCCGGTCGAGGCCGAGTCGCTTCATCGCAAGCAGGCAGGCGGCGAGATGAGCCTCATGCGGCGGATTGAAGGTGCCGCCGAACAGCCCGATTCGCATACCTCCAGTATAAGGCGGCAGCATGAGGCGAGGCCTGCAGCACTTCACCCTCTCCCCTTGCGGGGGAGGGTCGGGGAGGGGGTAATGCGCGAATGCGTAGCGAAATCCCCCTCCCGGCGCGCTTTGCGCGATAGCCGATGCTTCGCATCGGCGTTCTTCTTCTTCAAGACGGCGGGCGGAAGCCGCCTTTTCCTCCCCCACAAGCGGGAGAGGTGAAGACGAGCCTGATGCGCCAGTCACGGCCGGATCTGTCCGCTTCCGCGCACGCGATATTTGAAGCTGGTGAGTTGCTCCGCGCCGACCGGGCCGCGCGCATGCAGCTTGCCGGTGGCGATGCCGATCTCCGCCCCGAAACCGAACTCACCGCCGTCCGCGAATTGGGTGGAGGCGTTGTGCAGCACGATGGCGGAATCCACTTCGCTCAAGAATTTTTCCGCCACGCGCTGGTCCTCCGTGACAATGGAGTCGGTGTGGTGCGAGCCGTAATGTTCGATATGCGCTATGGCCCCGTCGACGCCGTCGACCACTTTCGCGGCAATGATGGCGTCGAGATATTCGGTCGACCAATCCTCATCGCTCGCGGGCTTTACGCGCGCGTCCACGCCGCGCGTCGCCTCGTCGCCGCGAATCTCGCAACCCGCTTCAATCAGCATCGACACCAGCGGTTTCAGATGCGTGGCCGCGACTGCGCGATCCACCAACAACGTCTCGGCGGCACCGCAGACGCCGGTCCGCCGCATCTTCGCGTTCAGCACGATCGATTTCGCCATTTCGAGCGAAGCTGCCTTATCCACATAGACGTGGCTGACGCCTTCCAGATGCGCGAAGACCGGTACCCGCGCTTCGCTTTGCACCCGCCCGACCAGGCCCTTGCCGCCGCGCGGCACGATCACGTCGATCGTGCCCTGGAGTCCTTGCAGCATCAGCCCGACCGCCGCGCGGTCACGGGTAGGAACGATCTGGATCGCCTCGGCAGGCAATCCGGCTTCGCGCAGGCCCGCGGCCAGTGCGGCATGGATCGCGCGGGTGGAGCGGTAGGATTCCGAACCGCCGCGCAAAATCGCGGCGTTGCCGGCTTTCAAACAAAGCGCGCCCGCGTCAGCCGTCACGTTTGGCCGGCTTTCATAGATGATGCCGACGACGCCGAGCGGCACCCGCACGCGCTCGATGGTCATGCCATTAGGCCGGGTCCAGGATTCGGTCACCTCGCCGACCGGATCGGGTAAAGCGCGCACGATATCGATGCCGTCGGCCATGGCCGTCACCCGGCTGTCGTCGAGCATCAGGCGGTCGAGGAAAGCGGCGCTGGCGGTGTCCGCTTTGGCTTCGGCCAGGTCCTCGGCATTGGCTGCAAGGATGGCTGCGGCCTGCATGCGGACCGCATTGGCCATGGCCGTGAGCGCGGCATTCTTCTGGGCGGAGGGCGCAAGCGCGAGAGCGCGCGCGGCCGCCCGGGCGCCCCGGCCGAGGTCGCGCATGACATCGGCGATGTCTCCGGAGCCCTCGATGGTCTTCAGGGGTGCGGTCATAACCCTTCAATCCTGCGGGGTTTTCCTACCACGTTAGATTCCTGTGGGCGAATCGTGACAATGGCGGGGCAATGACGGAACCCCGACCGACTGCTCGCATTGGTTAGCAGTTTCCTATGCGGTGGAGGATGGTCATGCAGGCAGCTCGTATCCCCAAGCGCGTTCCGGTCGGAACCAAATATGTCATTGAAGGCAAGCGCCGCAGCGAGGGGGAGGTACACGTCTTCTCGCGCTACCTGATCTTTCCGGACGGGCGTCGCGTCGAACTGCCCTCGGATGTGCCGCCGCTCGCCATGCCGCGCCGCCGCCGGGCGGCTTCGCAAAACGCCCGCAAGTCCTGATTTTCCCGCCAAAGCCCTCGCTATCTTTACCTCCGCTTAAAGACGGTCGTCGGTTTGCGTGAGCAACCCGGGGGGTTCTTTCCGCCCCGGG
This sequence comes from uncultured Alphaproteobacteria bacterium, assembly GCA_963728585.1. GTDB lineage: Bacteria > Pseudomonadota > Alphaproteobacteria > Rhizobiales > Xanthobacteraceae > CANKHA01. The sequence goes on along the minus strand of CAVSLB010000017.1, from coordinate 34,919 downwards.
CGCAAGCTGACCCTCCGAACTCTCCTATCCCAGGGAGATGGGGCGGGCCTTGCCGTGTTTCACAAAGCAAAAACCCCAGCCCTCCGGTGGGGCTGGGGTTGATGGGCGACCTCTTCGGCCGCCTTCCGACTCATCGCTGTGTCACGTCGCGCAGAAAGAACACGGGCCTCGCGATTTGGTTCCGCACTACGTGCTACCTTGTCAGGCCGTTGCCTGCGCTGGCGAGGTCCACCTGCCAGCGTTAACCTTCACCCCCTGAGCGCAATTGATTTGTGCTGCTTGCGGGGTCGTTTCGGCATGCGCCGTCTTATTGGCATTGCGTTATTGTTGCTCTCCGGCCTTCCAGGCCAGGCGCAGGAGGAGCGCCCGGCGTCCTTTGTCGATGCGGCGACGGTGGTGCCGGGCCTCGTGGTCGATATGCGCTATTTTGGCGCCCATAATTTTGTCGGCCGCCGGATCGACGGTTATGAAAAGCCGGTGTGCCTGCTGACGATCCAGGCGGCGGAGGCGTTGGCCGAGGTGGCGCGCGATCTGGCGCCGCGCGGGCTGAGACTGAAAGTCTTTGATTGCTACCGGCCGAAACGCGCGGTGGCGCATTTTATGCGCTGGGCCAAGGCGGTCGACGACCTCAAGAACAAACAGACCTACTACCCCGACCTGGACAAGAGTCAGCTATTCGCCGAGGGCTATATTTCAGCGCGTTCCGGTCACTCGCGCGGCTCCACGGTCGATGTCACCCTCGTCGATGGTTCAGGCGAGCTCGATATGGGCACGTCATTTGACTTCCTGGGCTCGCGGTCAAACCTGTTGGACCCGGCCGTGAGCGCGCAGGCGCATCGTCATCGCCTGCTGCTGGGAGCCGCCATGAGCACGCGCGGCTTTCGCCCCTATGAGAAGGAATGGTGGCACTTCACTTTGCGAGGCGAGCCCTTCCGCGAGACCTATTTTGATTTTCCGGTGCGCTAGATATTCCGAAGGCAGGAAGAAGAATCATTGCCCCGCCAGCACCATGTCGTCGCGGTGGATCATTTCCGCGCGGCCATCGAAACCGAGGATCTGCGCGATCGCGCCGGAAGGTTTGCCCTTGATTTGGTCGGCTTCGGCGGCGTCATAGGCGACAAGGCCACGCCCGATCTCCGCGCCGTCGGGTCCGCGGATCACCACCGCGTCGCCGCGCTCAAAAGCGCCGTCGATGCGCGTGATGCCGGCCGGCAGCAGGCTCTTTCCTGCGCGCAAGGCTTTCACCGCCCCGGCATCGAGCGTGAGCGTGCCTTTCGGCTCCAGCGAGCCGGCAATCCAGCGCTTGCGCGCCGTCACCGGATTGGCCGGCGTCAGGAACCAGGTGCAGGGCGCGCCTTCGGCAATCGCCTGCAACGGGTGCTCAATGCGGCCTGAGGCGATCACCATATGGATGCCGGCGGTGGTCGCGATCTTTGCCGCTTCGATCTTGGTCTGCATGCCACCGCGCGAAAGCTCGGAACCAGACGCGCCGGCCATGCTCTCGATCTCAGCGGTAATGCGCGGCACCAGCGGGATGAGCTTTGCATTGCGGCCGGCGCCCGGCGGCGCGTCGTAAAGCCCGTCCACATCGGACAGCAGCACAAGCAGATCTGCGCTCGCCATGCTGGCGACGCGCGCGGCCAGCCGGTCATTGTCGCCATAGCGGATTTCGTTGGTCGCCACCGTGTCGTTCTCGTTGATCACCGGTATCGATTTCCACTCCAGCAATTTGGCGATGGTGGAACGCGCATTGAGATAGCGGCGGCGCTCTTCGGTGTCGCCCAGTGTCACCAGCACCTGCCCGGCGGTGATGCCGTGGCGGCCAAGCACCTCGGCCCAGGTGCGCGCCAGCGCGATCTGGCCAACGGCGGCGGCGGCCTGGCTGTCCTCCAGCTTCAGCGCGCCCCGCGGCAGCTTCAGCACGCTCCTACCGAGTGCGATGGCGCCGGAGGAAACCACCAGCACGTCGCGCCCTTGCTTATGCAGAGCGGCGATGTCGGCGGCCAGCGCTTCCAGCCAGTCATGCTGCAGTCGCCCGGCGGAAGCGTCCACCAGGAGCGAGGAGCCGACCTTCACCACGATGCGGCGGAAATCGGCGAGGGACGGGGCTTTGGCGGACATTGCGGGCTCGAACAAAGGGGCATGCGGCGGGTTGTCTAGCATGAGGAAATAGCCGTCGCCATGATCAGCCCTGCGTAGCGCATGCCCAAGATTTACATCGGCACGTCCGGCTGGAGTTATCAATCCTGGCGCGGGCCGTTCTTCCCCAAAGAGCTGAAGGTCAAGGATCACCTGCGTTTCTACGCCAGCCAATTCAATTCAACCGAGCTGAACGGCGTTTTTTACCGTACGCCCACCGTCGAGGCGGTGCGGGCTTGGCGCGAGCAGACGCCGGACGATTTCCTCTTTGCCTGGAAAGCCTCGAAATTCATCACCCACTGGAAGCGGCTGACGCCGAAATGCAAGAACAGCCTTGCGCTGATGGAATCGCGGCTAAAGCTGCTCGGGTCCAAGGCGGGGCCGGTCCTCTTCCAGCTACCGCCGCAGTTCAAGGCCGACCACGAGCGGCTGGCTTCCTTCCTGAAGATGCTGTCGCGCTGTCGGACCTATGCCTTCGAATTCCGCGACAAAAGCTGGTACACGGACGACATCCTCGATCTGTTGCGTGAGCATGACATCGCGCTGTGTCTGTCCGATCACCGTGACGCGCCATCGCCCTGGGAGGTGACCGCACGGCATGTCTATGTGCGCGGGCACGGTCCGGGCGGCGCCTACAAGGATCATTATAGCGACAGGACCTTGCGCTCCTGGGCGCGCGATATCGGAAAATGGAAACGGCAGCGGCGCACGGTCTTTGTCTATTTCGACAATGACCAGAAATCTGCTGCGCCGATGGACGCGTTGCGGCTGATGCAGATGCTGGGGTTGGCCAACGAGAAAATCAGCAAGAGAGCCGCTTAAAGCGGCAGGACGGATGCTTCCCCGCGGCGGGAGATGATCGCCGCTTCTTCCAGGTCGAGCTCGCGCTCCAGCCGCCGCCGCGCCTCGTCGGTGATGCGTCCTTCGCGCAAAAGCTGGAAGAGGAATTCGCGCTCCACCCGCAGCAAGTCGAGCTTCAGCTCCGCCACAGTTTCGCGTAATTCGTCGCCGACGAGTTGGCGGTGGCGGTGGTCGTGGCGCAGGCGCAGGAGTTCGGCGACCTCGGTGGGAATTTCCCGGCTCGCCAGCAGTTCCTGCATCCGCCGATGCGCCGCCTCGATCGCGTCCTGGCGCGCGGCGAGCTCCGCCTCATGCTCATTGACGCGTTCCACCTTGGCGTCCTTTGACAGCCCGAGCCAGCGGATCACCGCGGGCAGCATCAGCCCCTGCGCCACCAGGGTCACGATGATGACGCCGAAGGTGACGAACAGGATGAGATCGCGATAGGGAAAGACCTGACCTGTGGCGGTCAGATATGGGATCGCGAGCGCGGCGGCGAGCGAGACAACGCCGCGGACGCCGACGAAGCCGAGCAGGACGGCCCATTGCCAGGGCGGTGCGGGATCGCGCCGCGCCAATGATGGGCTCAGCCAGCGCGGTAAATAGACTGCCGGGAAAACCCAGACAAAGCGCGCCACGATCACGATCAGGGTCGTGAGTGCCACGGCCACGAACAGGTCGTGCAGGGGCAAGTCCTGCATGCGTATGATCAGGGTGCGCGCCTGCAGGCCCATCACCAGGAAAACGAAACCTTCGATCAGGTAGATGCTCAAGTCCCAGAAGAAGATTCCCTGCAGTCGCGTGGCGGCGGGGATCAGCAACGGGCCGCGCCAGCTGACATAGAGCCCGGCGGCGACAGTGGCGAGTACGCCGGAGCCGCCAAAATGCTCGGGAGTCCAATAGGCGATATAAGGCGTCATCAGCGAGAGGGTGATCTCCACGCGCGGATCGCGCACCCAGCGCCGCAGCCGCAGGCTGAGCCAGCCGACGGCGACCCCCCAGATGATCTCGCCTACGACAATGGCGGCGAAGGTGCCGACCGCCTGTCCGAAGGAAAACAAGCCGGTTGATACTGCAACCACGGCAAAGCGATAGAGGATCAGCGCCGTGGCGTCGTTGGCGAGGCCTTCGCCTTCCAGCACCAGCAAGAGCCGCCGCGGCACGCGTAGCCTGCGCGCCAGCGCAAGCGGCGCCACCACATCCGGCGGTGCCACGATCGCCCCCAGCAAGAAGCCGATCGCCCAAGGCAGGCCGAGCAGATAATGCACCGCCACCGCGACCGCGCAGGTGGTGAAGACCACTGCGCCGAAGGCGAACAGAAAGATCGGCCGCAGATTGAAGCGGAATTCCCGCCAGCTCATCGCGACACCGGCGGAATAGATCAGCGGCGGCAGAATCACGAGCAGCACCAACTCGGGGTGCAGCTCGATGTTCGGCATACCGGGAATGAGGGCAAGGCCGATGCCGGCTATGACCAGCAGGATGGGTGGGGCCACGTTCGTCCGCCGCGCCAGAACAGCGACGGCGACCAGCATCGCCAGCATCACGAGGAAGATTTGCAGCATCGCCGACATAGACGCGCCCCTGTTCGGGAGCGATCATCCAGGGCTTAGGCGGTCGCCACAAGGGGCCAACATGTTCGCTGCGCAACGGGAATGGCCGGGTCAAGCCCGGCCATCAAGAAGAGAAATCCCGCAGCAGAGATTTACGGGCAGGAATACCACCGGCCGTCGTAGCTGAGGTAAAGCCCGCTGACCGGATCGTAAGCCTGGAATTGGCTCAAGCAGTAGCCGCGATAGCCGGCATAGGAGGCATAACCAAAGCCGTCTCCGTCCCCATTGTGATGGCGGTGCACGCGTCGCCGCTTGCCATCGCGGTCGCGGATGTCGCGCGTGACACGCGAGGTGTCGGAGCGGTTGACGAATTCGCGCCGGTCACGGTCGCGACTGACAGAGCGCTCGCCGCTGCCGCGCTCCATCCGGATCACGCCGCCGCCGCGGTCGTTGCCCCGATCGGCACGCATCCCGCCGCCTCCACCACCACCGCCGCTTCCCCCTCCTTTGCCGCCGCCTCCGCCCCCTCCTCCACCACCTCCACCTCCTCCGCCGCCACCTCCACCACCGCGCACGAAGCTTAGCAGGCCGTCGCCGCCGTCAAGCGCGAGCGGCGACAGCGGGCGCGCGACTTGCGCCGCGGCGGAAAGCGCGCCGGCAAAGATGAGAGTTGAGCCGAGGGCGGCCGCAGCCAACCCGCCGGAAAGGGTTCGACGCATCACGAAGTTCCTTTCGCAAGGACGCCGGTCAGTGAAAAGTTTAGCCGATCGGACCGGTGTCGGACAGTGGCTCTTGGGCCAATAAGCCGTCGCATAAGCGGGCATGCCGAAAACGAAAAAGCGCGTGGCTGGTTCGACAGCGTAAGCGCGCTACGCATTCCTCTGCATGGAGAGGAGCCGCGCGGCTATCTCGCTTTGCCCGCGAGGGTCGCCCTGCTGCAAGAACGCAGGGCGGCCCGCGGAGTTCCGAAAGGTGGCCATATCAGAGCTTACGCAGAACCAGTTGTTACGGACACGCATGCGCGCGGCCATCATAGCCGATATACGTGCCGGTGCTGGGGTCGTAGGTCCGGAAGCGGCTCATGCAATAGGCCAGCGCGTCATCATAACCGCCGCCATAGGCGTAAGCGCCGTAGCCATAATCGCCGTAGCCATAACCGCCGTCGCCAAAGCCAAAGAAACGGTTCCCGCGCACGACGATACGGCCGCGACCGTCGCCGAAATGGCCGCCGCGAAATTGGCCACCGCCACCCATATGGACACCGCCGCCTCCGTGACCGCCGCCACCGCCTCGATGACCACCACCGCCGCCGCGCACCAGTGTGAGGAGATTGCTGTCGCTATTGCCGCTCGCAGGCGCGGCTTGCGCGGAAGCGGGAAATGCGCCGGCAACGATCAGGGCCGTTCCCAGCGCGGCGGCCACAAGGCCACCCGAGATGACATGATGCATGATTTAGTCCTCTGCACGAAGTCGCCCTGTGCAGAGACGTAAGGACGCCGGCGAAGTTACGAAATCCGGTTTAAGCTAATGTATGATCGGTCAATACCTATCGGCTATTCCGCCGCAGTCCGGCCCTGCCCGAAACGCCGCTCGATGTAATCGCTCACCATCTGCTTGAAATCCGCGGCCAGCGTGGGACCGCGCAAAGTCGCCGCCTTCTTGCCGTCGATGAAGACCGGCGCCGTCGGCTGTTCGCCGGTGCCCGGCAGCGAGATGCCGATGTCGGCATGCTTGCTTTCGCCCGGTCCGTTGACGATGCAACCCATCACCGCAACCGTCAGATTTTCCACGCCGGGATAGCGGGTCTTCCATGCCGGCATGGAGACGCGGATGAATTGCTGGATATCCTGCGCCAGTTCCTGAAACGTCGTCGAGGTGGTGCGGCCGCAGCCGGGGCAGGCGGCGACCAACGGCACGAAGACGCGAAAGCCCATGGTCTGCAATAATTCCTGCGCCACTTTGACTTCCAGGGTGCGGTCACCTTCCGGCTCCGGCGTGAGCGATACGCGGATAGTGTCGCCGATGCCCTGTTGCAGCAGCACGCTCATGGCAGCGGAAGAGGCAACGATGCCTTTCGAGCCCATGCCCGCTTCGGTGAGCCCGAGATGCAGCGCATAGTCCGAGCGCCGCGCCAGTTCCTGATAAACCGCGATCAGGTCCTGCACCGCCGATACCTTGGCGGAAAGGATGATGCGATTTTTCGGCAAGCCGATCTCCTCGGCGCGCTCAGCAGACAGCAGCGCCGATTGCACCATGGCTTCGCGAGTCACCGCACGGGCCTCAAGCGGCTGTGCCATGCGGCTGTTCTCGTCCATCAGATGGGTGAGCAGTTCCTGGTCGAGCGAGCCCCAATTGGCGCCGATGCGCACCGGCTTGCTGTGTTTGATCGCCGTTTCCACGATGGCGCTAAATTGCCGATCGCGCTTGTCCTTGAAACCGACATTGCCGGGATTGATGCGATATTTATCCAGCGCCTGCGCGCAGGCCGGATGATCGGCCAGAAGCTTGTGCCCGATATAATGAAAATCCCCGACGATCGGCACGTCGACATTCATGCGCAGGAGCCGCTCCTTGATATGCGGCACCGCCGCGGCGGCCTCGTCCCGGTCCACCGTGATGCGCACAATCTCCGAGCCAGCCTGCGCCAGTGCGGCAACTTGCGCGACGGTCGCGGTTACGTCGCCCGTATCGGTGTTGGTCATCGACTGCACCACGATCGGCGCGTCGCCGCCCACGGTGACGCGGCCGACCTGAACCGGCACGGAACGGTGCCGCCTATGCGCTGCGAATTCCACCATCATGCTTTCCGGCAATGCGCGCAGATGCCGGCGATCTCGATCACCGGCGTCTTCGGCGTGAAGCCTGCCGATTTCGCCGCGGAACGCAAGGTATCCGCTGCTGCCGCGGACAGCGCCTCGCCCACCGCTCCGCATTTCTCGCAAATCAAAAACACAACCAGCGCGCCGGTGGCGTGATTATGAATGCAGGCGATGAAGGCATTGCGACTTTCGATGCGGTGCACGAGTTCATTCTCGCGCAGGAAATCGAGCGCGCGGTAGATGGTGATCGGCGCGGGCCGCCCACCGTGGCCTGCCAGCACATCGATGATTTCATAGGCACCGAGCGGCTTGTGGCTGCCCAGCAGCGCCTCCAGGACCTGGCGGCGGATCGGGGTGAGCCGCTGGCCGCGCGCCGCGCAGATGGTCTCGGCCTGGGCCATGGCGTCGGTGGAGCACCGGGCATGGTCATGGTCGGGCGCGGGGAATAAGGAAACGGGCGTCACATTGGCCTCAAGGCGTTGCTGTCAAAGGGATTGTACCCCCTATGGCAAATATGCGGAAATTCCGCCGGCAAGCCCGCATTGCTTGTATTCTCAATTGCATATTGCAGTGCAGCATAACCCGCCCCATTTTAGCGCAAGGCCCTGATTCGCAGGTGAAATGGTCATGCCGATCCTGAAAGGAAAGACCGCCGTCGTCACCGGCTCTACGTCGGGTATCGGCCTTGGCGTCGCCCGCGCGCTGGCGAGCGAAGGCGCCAATATCATGCTCAATGGCTTCGGCGATGCCAGCGAGATTGAGCGGACGCGGGCGGCCATCGAAAATGAATACGGCGTAAAGGCGGCCTTATCTCCCGCCGACATGACCAAGCCGGCCGAAATCGCCGAGATGATCGCGAGCGCTGAAAAGCAGTTCGGCTCGATCGATGTGCTGGTGAACAACGCCGGCATCCAGCATGTCGCCGCAATCGAGGATTTTCCCCGGGAGAAATGGGACGCCATCATCGCCATCAATCTCAGTTCGGCCTTTCACACCATCCGCGCCGCCGTGCCCGGCATGAAGCAGCGCAAGTGGGGCCGCATCATCAACACCGCTTCCGCGCATTCGCTGGTCGCCTCGCCATTCAAGGCGGCTTATGTATCGGCCAAGCATGGGCTGGTCGGACTGACCAAGACTGTCGCGCTCGAACTCGCTACCTTCGGCGTGACGGTGAATTGCATCTCACCTGGCTATGTCTGGACGCCGCTGGTGGCGAGACAGATCCCGGATCAGATGAAGACCCGCAACATGACCGAGGAGCAGGTTAAGCGCGACGTGCTGCTTGCCGCGCAACCCACCAAGGAATTCGTCACCGTGGAACAGGTTGCTGCGCTGGCGCTTTATCTGTGCTCCGACGCCGCGGCCCCGATCACCGGCGCCAATATCCCGATCGATGGCGGCTGGACAGCGCAGTAATCCGAAATGAACAAACTCTTCTCCTGGGCGCGCGGCGACGAGCCAGCACAACCCATTCCGCAAAAGCGCGCCAGCCTCGCCTTGCAGGGCGGGGGCGCGCATGGCGCCTTCACATGGGGCGTGCTCGATCACTTGCTGGAAGATGGCCGGCTCGAAATCGATGGCATCTCAGGCGCGTCGGCTGGTGCGGTGAATGCCGTGATGTTGGCCGACGGGTTGATCCGCGGCGGACCGGAAGAAGCGCGCAAGCGGCTGGCGGACTTCTGGCGCGCGGCCAGTATCGACGGCAGCCTGCCCGGGTTCTCACGTCATTTTGTGGACCAGCTGTCGGCGGCGAGCGTGCCGATGAAGACCTGGCTCAATTCCATGGGCCGTTTCCTGTCGCCCAGCCACATGAATCCGCTCAACATTAATCCGCTCAAGCAGCTGATCGAGCGTTTCGTGGATTTCGAGGCGCTGCGAAACAGCGACCGCGAGCTCTTTATCTCCGTCACCAACGCGCAGACCGGCGATTTGCGCCTGTTCACGCGCGATGAACTCACCGCCACGGCGGTGATGGCCTCCGCCTGCCTGCCGCTGTTGTTCCGGCCGGTGATGATCGACGGCGTGCCTTATTGGGATGGCGGCTACGTCTCCAATCCGCCGCTGCTTCCATTTTTGCAAACGAGAGGCAGCGCGGACGTGCTGCTGGTGCAGATCTTTCCGTTGCGGCGCGACGGGGCGCCGACATCCTCGCGCGAGATCGTCGGACGCACCGCCGAGATCGGCTTCAACGCCCCGCTGTTGGCGGAATTGCGCGGCCTCGCCGCCGTTGACCGCGTGGCGGAACAGGATGCGCCGCGTTTGCGGCTGCATCGCATCGTGCTCGACGAGGTTGCCGAAAGGCCCGATCCCAACAGCCGCCTGAATAACGATTTCAAGTTTTTTCAGATGCTGCATGAGCGCGGCCGGGAGGCGGCACGGCGATTCCTGGCGGCGCATTTTGATGCTATCGGATCGCATAGCACGATGGATGCTCCGTCAGAATCCGATCCGGAATATGCCCGCCAATAAACCCCTGCTGACCGTGGAAGCCGGCGCCGCGCGGCTGGAAGTCATTGTTGCCGACATCACCACCTTGGATGTGGATGCCATCGTCAATGCCGCCAACCGCAGCCTCCTGGGCGGCGGTGGCGTCGACGGCGCCATTCATCGCGCTGCCGGACCGGAGCTGCTGGCCGAATGCCGAAGCCTCGGCGGCGCCGAAACCGGCGAGGCGAAAATCACCCGCGGCTATCGGCTCGGGGCTCGGCATGTGATCCATGCCGTCGGGCCGGTGTGGAACGGCGGCAAGGCCAACGAGGAAGAACTGCTTGCTTCCTGCTATCGCCGCGCGTTGGCGCTGGCGGCGGAACATCAACTCCGATCAATTGCCTTTCCGGCAATCTCCACGGGGGTCTACCGCTTTCCGCCCGATCGCGCCGCGCGCATCGCGGTAGGAACGACCGTCTCCGAACTGGCGGGCGGCGCGAGCAGCCTTAAGCACGTGATCTTCTGCTGCTTCTCGGATGAATCCGCGCAGCATCACCGCGCCGCTTTCGCGGATCTCGGCTTGGCTTACGATCTGATGCGCCAGCGCCAAGGCGGCGCAGCCGATCAGGCCGGGATGCGCGACAGTGATCAGGTAGGTCGGCAGCCGCTCCAGCAGAGCGTTATAGGGCGGATGCGCTTCGAAAGCCGCGCGGAAAATCTCTTCATCGAACAATGGGCCAAGCTTGGCGGTCACGCCACCGGCGATATAGACGCCGCCGAGGGCCTTGAAAGTGAGCGCAACGTCGCCGGCAAACCGCCCCAGCAAGCGGATAAATAGCTTGATGGTGGCGCTTGCTGCGGGATCGCCAGCGAGCGCCTGCTCAACAATGTCTGCCGCGGTGACCGAAGTGGTACCCGGGTTCACGGCCCGGTGCAGGCCTGGAAGCCCGGAGCCGGAGATCACCATCTCGGCGGAAACCGGCCCGCTGACGTGCAGGCGGGCGAAAATCGCCTCTTCGTCTTTGCCGGCCGCGCCAAAACAGACGTGACCGCCTTCGGTCGGAAGGGGAAGCCAGCCCTTGCCCAGAGGGATGAGAGCGGCAACGCCCAAACCGGTGCCGGGACCAAGCACCACTTTCACGCCATGTGCGGCTGGTGCGTGCGCGGCCTGGCCCAATTGACGGTAGTCGCCGCTTTGTAATTGCCCGAGCGCCCAAGCCTGCGCTTCGAAATCGTTGATCGCGTGAATATCTGAAAATCCGAATTGCCCGGCCAATTCGTCGAGATTGAAGCGCCAGTTGCGGTTGGTCAGCGAAATTTCGCGGCCGGTTATCGGCCCAGCTACCGCCAGCACGGCCGCCTGTGGTCGCGTATCAGCTTCCGCGAGGTAGGACGTGATCGCGTTCTCGAGGCTGGCGTATTTGTTGTTGTCCCAGGAAACGACGCGTTCCGGGCGGCCCTTGGAAGCGAGCAGGGCGAAGCGGCTGTGCGTGCCGCCGATGTCGGCAAGCAAAACCGAGGGTGCCGCGCGGGCTGCCCTAGACATCAAAAAACACCGTCTCGTTCTCGCCCTGCAGCCGGATGTCGAAGACATAGGCAAGGCCGCCGCGTTTTTCTTCCCGCTGCGCGATCAGCGTGCCGCGGCGATCCGGCGGGACCAGCGCAAGGATCGGATCGGTCGAATTGCCCGCCTCATCGGAAAAATAGATCCGCGTATAGGCATGCCGCGGCAGACCGCGCGCGAAGACCGCGACCAGAATATGCGGCGCCTGCGGCTTGCCGTCCGGCCCGGCAACGGCGCCCGGCTTGATGGTGCTGAAGCTGAAGCGGCCTTCCGCGTCGGTTCCGGCGCGGCCGAAGCCGGTGAATTTCGCATTCGGCCGTTGCTTGTCGGCGGGATGGGCGTAGCGGCCCGCCGCGTCGGCCTGCCAGATCTCGATCATGGAGTCATTGACCGGGGCGCCGTCGCCGTCGAATACCCGGCCCTCCAGGCGGATGCGCTGCCCGGAAGCATCCGGCGTGATCAGGTCGTTTCCGATCGGCTGATGCCACGCATAGTCTTTCCCGGGGGTGAGCGCGGGGGCAAAGAACGGTCCGACGGTCTGTGAGGGCGTGATTCCGGCCATCGTTCAGAGCCCCATCGGCGTCTGCTCGCGGCCGCGCAAGACGATATCGAAACGGTAGCCGAGCGCCCAATTCGGCACCGTCGCGTCGAGATCGAAAGACGACATCAGACGCTCGCGGGCGCCTTCTGGGATCGATTTGTAGATCGGGTCATAAGGGATCAGCGGATCGCCGGGGAAATACATCTGCGTCACCAGCCGCGACAGGAAAGAATGGCCGAACAGCGAGAGGTGAATATGCGCCGGCCGCCACGCATTGTCGTGATTGCCCCAAGGATAAGCGCCCGGCTTCACCGTAAGAAACTGATAGCGGCCTTCGGCGTCGGTGACGGTGCGGCCCGCGCCGGTGAAATTCGGATCGAGCGGGGCGGGATGTTGATCGACCACGTGCACATAGCGCCCGGCAGCATTGGCCTGCCAGACCTCGACCAGCGTATTCGCCACCGGCTTGCCGTCCTCATCGAGCACGCGGCCGTGCACAATGATGCGCTCGCCCAGCGGCTCGCCCTTATGCTGCTTGGTCAGATCGGCATCGCCAGGCTGCACGGTTTCGTGTCCATAAACCGGACCGGTGAGCTCGGAAAGCGTATGCGGGGCGATGATCAGCGGCTTCGACGGCGCGCGCTTGATCGAGCTTTTATATTCGGGCGCGAGATGGCCTGAAAAGGCGCTCAGGCTGTCGCGCGGGTAAACCAATGTCATCACACTTTCTCCAATGCGATGGAGACGCCCTGACCGACGCCGACGCACATGGTAGCGAGCGCAAGCTTGCCATCGCGCTTGTGCAACCCATGCACCGCGGTCATGCACAAGCGCGCACCCGACATGCCGAGCGGATGTCCCAGCGCAATAGCCCCGCCGTGCGGGTTGACGTGTTCGGCGTCGTCCGCGAGACCGAGCTGGCGCAAAACAGCAAGCGCCTGTGACGCAAAGGCTTCGTTCAGTTCGATCAAATCGAAATCGCCGATCTTCAGTTTCAGCAGTTGCAGCAGCTTCTGCGTAGACGGCACCGGGCCAATGCCCATGATGCGCGGCGGCACACCGGCCGAGGCCATGCCGAGCACGCGCGCGCGCGGCGTCAGGCCATGCTTCTTCGCCGCCGTTTCGGACGCAAGAATCATGGCCGCCGCGCCATCATTGACGCCGGAAGCATTGCCGGCGGTGACGGTGCCCGGGTTACGGAACGGCGTCTTGAGCTTGGCGAGGTCTTCCATCGTGGTGGTGGGACGCGGATGCTCGTCGCGATCGACGACAACAGAACGAACCTTTCCCGGAATTTCAACAGGAACGATCTCGGTATCGAAATAGCCTGCCGCGCTTGCCTGCGCCGCGCGCTGTTGCGATCGCAGTGCAAAGGCGTCCTGGTCCTTGCGGCTGACCTGGAATTCCTCGGCAACGTTCTCGCCGGTATCCGGCATGGCATCGACGCCGTATTGCGCCTTCATCAGCGGATTGATGAAACGCCAGCCGAGGGTGGTGTCGTGCAGTTCGGTGGTGCGCTGGAACGGCGTCTCCGCCTTGGCCATCACCAGCGGCGCGCGAGTCATCGATTCCACGCCGCCGGCCAGGGCAAATTCGATCTCGCCGGAACGGATCGCGCGCGCAGCGTCGCCGACCGCGGTCATGCCGGAGGCGCAGAGGCGGTTGAGGGTAACGCCCGGTACCTTGTCAGGCAATCCCGCCAGCAGCAGCGCCATGCGCGCGACATTGCGATTGTCTTCCCCGGCCTGGTTGGCACAGCCGAGATAAACCTCGTCCAGGGCTTGCCAATCGGCATTGGTGTTGCGCGCGACCAACGCCTTGATCGGCACCGCGGCGAGATCATCCGTGCGCACCTTGGCCAGCGCGCCGCCGTAGCGGCCGATTGCCGTGCGCGCCGCGTCGCAGAGGAAAACCTCACGCATCAATTTCTCCTAGGCCGCCTTGCCGTGGGCGGCGGCGGTGCGCGCCTGCAGCGCGCGCAGCGTGTCAAGCTCTTGTGCGGTCGGGGCTGGAGTTTCCGCAACGCTCACCGCGAAGCGCACCGGCCAGCCGGTGTTTTCCTGAATCTTCTCCCGTGTCACGCTCGGATGGATCGACACCACCGTCATCTCCTTGGTTGTGGGATCGGGCTCGAAGACGCAGAGATCGGTGACGAGCTTGCTCGGACCTTTGGTCTTCAGGCCGAGCCGCCTGCGGTGGTCGCCGCCCTCGCCGTGGCCGAGCGAGGTGATGAAATCCAGCTTGTCGACAAAGCTGCGCTTGCTCTGCGCCATGATGATGAAGATCTCACCGCAGGAGCTGGCGATCTCCGGGGCGCCGCCGCCGCCGGGCAGCCGCACCTTCGGCTTGTCGTAAGCCCCGACCACGGTGGTGTTGAGATTGGCGAATTTATCGATCTGCGCGCCGCCGAGAAAGCCCACGGTGATACGACCGCCTTGCAGCCAGTAACGGAACATCTCCGGCACGGAAACGGTGGTCAGCGCCGTCTCGCATAATTCGCTGTCGCCGATGGAAAGCGGCAGCACATCGGGCTTGGTGGCGATGGTGCCGGACTCGTAGATCAACGTGATGTCCGGCGCATGCGTCAGCCGCGCCAGATTCGCGGCCGCCGAGGGCATGCCGATGCCGACGAAGCAGACGTCATCGTTGCGCAGCGCTCGCGCCGCCGCGATCGTCATCATCTCGTTGGATGTGTAATCAGCCACCGAGGAATCCTTCCTCCGACGTGGTTTCTCGAACTGCGGGATTGACCCGCTCCTTGATCCTCCCCCTTTTAGGGGGAGGAAAGACTCGCGGCGTCGTCTCCCTCCCCCTGCAAGGGTGAGGGTCGGGGAGGGGGTCATATTTAAATTCAAGCGGCATTGGTTTCACTCCGCCGCCGTGCGCAGCGGCCGGATATGGGTCGCGAAAACTTCCGGCCCCTGCTCGATCACATTCTTCTGCATCCAGGAAAGGAACGTCTCGCGCTCGCGCGCGATCCCGTCCCACTTCTTATAAAAGGCATTGTCGCGCGCGTAATAGCCTTGCGCGTAAGACGGGTAGGCGCCGCCGCGCACCTCCGCGATGGCGGAGACCGTCCAAGCAGGCAGCACCACGGCGTTGTAACTGCGCGGGCCGAGATCATCGACGATCTCCTCCACCGTCACGATCGCGCGTTTGGAGGCGAGCACGACTTCCTTCTGCACCCCGACGATGCCATCGATCAGCACATTGCCTTGCCGGTCGGCTTTCTGCGCATGGACCACCGCCACGTCGGGTCGATGCGCCGGAACGGAAGCCAGCGTCTCGCCGGTGAAGGGGCACTGGATAAATTTGATATTCGGATTCACTTTCGAGAGATCGCCGCCGATATAGCCGCGGAAGATCGCGCAGGGCAGACCCGCCGCGCCGGCCTCATAGGCATTGGCCATGGCGGCGTGGGAATGCTCCTCGATCTCCAGCGGCTGCGGCCAGCCATTCTCCACCGCGTCGCGCAAGCGATGCAGCGAGCCGACACCTGGATTGCCGCCCCAGGAGAACACCACCTTCCGGGCGCAGCCCATGCCGATCATCTGATCGTAGATCAGGTCGGGCGTCATGCGGATCAGCGTCAGGTTCTTCCGCTGCTGGCGGATGATCTCATGCCCGGCCGCATGCGGGATGAGATGGGTGAATCCCTCCATGGCGACGGTGTCGCCATCGCGGATATGGGCCTGCACGGCCTCGGCGAGGGTGGTTATGCGCGGTTTCATCGGGGACATTTAGGGAGCAATGCGGCCGGGGGTCAAATGCCAGCCCGTCATCCCGGCCAAGCGCCAACGGGTCGGCGCGAAGCGCGGCCCGATGACAGGCTCAGCGCGCTAGTCGGGACCCATATGCCAGTAAATTCATGGGTCCCGGATCGACCCATGCGGGTCATCGGGATGACACAAATCTGCTGTGGGCAAGCGGCAGAAAGCGTGCCCGCCATCTGATACGGTCGCGCACCATGGATCTCGCCCGCACCCCTATCGTTCCGGAGCCTGCCGCCGATGCCGGTGGCCGGGTTACCCCGATGATGGAGCAGTATATTGAGATCAAGGCCGCCAATCCGGATTGCCTGCTGTTCTACCGGATGGGCGATTTCTACGAATTATTCTTCGAGGATGCCGAAATAGCCTCGCGCGCGCTCGGCATCATGCTCACCAAGCGCGGCAAGCATCTCGGGCGCGACATCCCGATGTGCGGCGTACCGATCCACCGCTCCGATGAATATCTGCACAAGCTGATCGCGCTCGGCCATCGCGTCGCGGTCTGCGAACAGATCGAAGACCCCGCGGAGGCGAAGAAGCGCGGCGCCAAAAGCGTGGTGCAGCGCGACGTCACGCGCCTGGTTACGCCGGGCACGTTGACTGAAGACACGCTGCTCGACGCCGGGCGCAACAATTATCTGCTTGCGCTCACGCGCGCGCGGATGTCGTCCGACGCCGAGCAAGGCCGCTTCGGGCTGGCCTGGATCGACATCTCTACCGGCGAATTCCGCATAGCCGAATGCGACCCCGGCGCGCTCGCCGCCGAGATCGCGCGGCTCGAGCCGGGCGAAGTCATCCTATCCGATGCGCTCTATTCCGATCCGGAACTGGCCTCATATTTCCGTTCGCTGCCGGCGGTGACGCCGCTTGCGCGCGATGTGTTCGACGGCGCCACCGCCGAGCGCCGCCTCACAGACTATTTTTCCGTCGCGACCACCGATGCCTTCGGCACGCTCTCGCGGCTGGAACTGACGGCGGCCGCTGCCTGCATCACCTATGTGGAGCGCACGCAGCTCGGCAAACGGCCGCCGCTGTCGCCCCCTTTGCGGGAAGCCGCGGGCGCCACGCTCGCCATCGACCAAGCAACGCGCAGCAATCTGGAGCTCGTGCGCACGCTCACCGGCGAGCGGCGCGGCTCGCTGCTCGCGGCGATCGACCGCACCATCACTCCGGCGGGCTCGCGCCTGTTGGCGCAGCGGCTTTCCGCGCCGCTGACCGACGCAAGGGCCATCGCTGCGCGGCTGGACTGCATCGAGATGTTCGTCGCCGATTCCGGCCTGCGCAGCGAGGTACGCGACCGGCTGAAGGCATCGCCCGATCTTGCTCGCGCGCTCAGCCGCATTGTGGTGGATCGCGGCGGACCGCGCGACCTGGCGGCGATCCGCGACGGCATTTTGGCGGCTTCGGCGCTGGCGGCAAGGCTTGACGGCCGCAAGGACGCGCCCGCTGAGATCACCGGCGCCATCGCCGCGCTGCGGCGGCCGGATCCCACGGTGCCGGAGAGATTGACGGCGGCGCTTGCCGACGAATTGCCGGCGTTCAAGCGCGACGGCGGATTCGTGCGGGCCGGTTATGATGCCGCGCTCGATGAGGCGCGCGCGCTGCGCGATGAATCCCGCCGGGTGGTCGCCGGGTTGCAGGCGCGTTACGCCGACGAGACCGGCATCCGCATGCTGAAAATCCGGCACAACAATGTGCTGGGCTATTTCGTCGAGGTGACGGCGCAGCACGGCGAGAAGCTGATGTCGCCGCCGCACAACACAGCCTTCATCCATCGGCAGACGCTGGCGGGCCAGGTGCGCTTCACCACCGCCGAACTGGGCGAGCTGGAAGCCAAGATTGCCAATGCCGCCGACCGCGCGCTCGCGATCGAGCTTGAGACTTACGCACGCCTCGCCGGCACGGTCACGGCGGCTGCCCTCAATATCAAGGCTGCCGCCGAGGCTTTGGCGGTGCTCGACGTCTCCGCCGCGCTGGCGCAGGTCGCGGTGGAGCGCAATTATCTGCGGCCGGAAGTGGACGACACGCTTGCCTTCGTGGTCGAGGGCGGGCGGCATCCGGTGGTCGAGCAGGCGCTGGCGCAGGACGGACAACCCTTCGTCGCCAATGACTGCGATCTCTCCCCCGCCGCGAGTGAAACCGCCGGACGCATCTATCTGCTGACCGGCCCCAATATGGGCGGCAAGTCCACTTTCCTGCGGCAGAACGCCTTGATCGCCGTGATGGCGCAGATGGGCAGCTTCGTGCCTGCGCGCAAAGCCCATATCGGCATCGTCGACCGGCTGTTCTCCCGCGTCGGCGCGGCGGACGATCTCGCGCGCGGCCGCTCTACCTTCATGGTCGAGATGGTGGAAACGGCTGCGATCCTCAATCAGGCGCGCGAGCGTTCGCTGGTGATCCTCGACGAAATCGGCCGCGGCACCGCGACCTTCGACGGTCTTTCCATCGCCTGGGCCACGATCGAGCACCTGCACGAGGCCAACCGCTGCCGCGCGCTCTTCGCCACCCACTTCCACGAGCTGACGGCGTTGTCGGCGAAACTATCGCGCCTGTTCAATGCCACCGCGCGGGTGAAGGAATGGGCCGGCGACGTGGTCTTTCTGCACGAGGTGGTGGCTGGCGTCGCCGACCGTTCTTACGGCATTCAGGTGGCAAAGCTCGCCGGCTTGCCTGCCTCGGTGATCGACCGCGCCAAAATCGTGCTGGCCAAGCTGGAAGCCGAGGATCGCGCGTCGCCGGTGCGCGGCTTCGACGATCTGCCGCTGTTCGCCGCCGCGCCGAGGCCGGCGGCCGCGCCCGCCGCCGATGCCGCGCTGGAAGCGCTTATTGCCGCGCTCGCGGCATTACATCCGGACGAGATGTCGCCGCGCGAAGCGCTGGAAGCGCTTTATGCGCTGAAGGCAAAAGTCACGGAGAAGAAAAGTTAGGCGCGGTGCATGCTGATCGCCACCGGCGGGCCGCTGCGGATAGTCTGATACACCACGCAATAGCGCTCGGTGAGCTTCAGGAGCTGATCGAGTTTTTCCTGCGGCGCGTCGGTATCGATGTCGAAACGCAGGCGGATTTGCGCGAAGCCGACCGGCGCGTCTTTGGCCACGCCAAGCGTGCCGCGGAAATCGAGATCGCCTTCGGCCGACACGGTGCCGGCCTTCAGCGGAATGTCGATGGCGGTCGCTACCGCCTTCAGCGTGACGCCGGCGCAGGCCACCAGCGCCTCCAGCAGCATGTCGCCGGAGCAAAGCTCCATGCCGGAGCCGCCGGTCGCCGGATGCAAGCCCGCCACCGCCAGCGCGCGGCCAGTCTCCACTTTGCAGGCGATATTGGTGTCGTCGAGCGTGCCTTTGGCCTTCAGGGTAATAATGGCGGCTTTCGCGTCGCTCTTGTAACGTTCCTTGATCGGCGCCTGCAGCGCACGCAGTTCAGCGGCATCCATGGGCATTCTCCTGATTGGCCGGCTTATATGTCACTGCCCGGGCAGGCGGGCAATCACCACCAAAGGGCGGCGCCGGCCTCGGTCTTGGTTTCGCCGTCGGCGGCCGGCGTGCGCTCCAGCGAGCGATCGAGCGCGGCCATGATGCGGCGCTTGGCGAAATCGAAGGCGGCGGATTGCCGGTCGCGCGGACGCGGCAGGTCGGTCTCGATCTCATCGAAAATCCGGCCCGGGCGCGGGCGCATCACCAGCACGCGGTCGGCCAACACGATGGCTTCTTCGACGTCATGGGTGACCAGGATCAGCGTCGGCTTCAGATCGGCCCAGAGATCGAGCAGGTGATCCTGCAGATCGACGCGGGTAAAGGCATCGAGCGCGGAAAACGGCTCGTCGAGCAGCAGCACTTCGGGCTGCGGCACCAGCGCGCGCGCGATGGCGACGCGCTGCGCCTGCCCGCCGGACAATTCGCGCGGCCACATCGCCGCTTTCTCGGTCAGGCCGACGCGCTCCAGCGCCCGCGCCACGCGCGCGTTGCGCTCGGCGGCGGGCAGATGCGCCAGGCCGAAGCCGACATTGTTGGCGACCGAGAGCCAGGGCAGCAGTCGCGGCTCCTGGAAGATCATGCCGATCTTCTCGTGCGGTGCGGCAATGCGCGTGCCGTTGAGCGTTACCGTGCCCTGGGTGGCGGGATCGAGTCCCGAGGTCACGCGCAGCAGCGTGGACTTGCCGCAGCCGGAGCCGCCGACCACGGCGACGATCTCGCCCAGCTCGACCTTGATCGATACGCCGTCGAGCGCGCGCACGCCGTTGGGATAGGTTTTTCCGATGCGGTCGAGAGCGAGCATAGCTTCATCCTATCGCCGCCGCGACCACGTCTTCCCAGCGCAGCAACGGGGCGGTCGCGCCGCGCGAGCAGGCAGTCAGTGGTTTTGCCGAGAATGCCAAAGGCGACAATGGCGGCGACGATTTGTGCCGGCTTGCCGAGCTGCTGGCCGTCGATCAAGAGGAAGCCGAGGCCGGTGGAGGCGCCGAGAAATTCCGCCGCCACGACGAACATCCAGCCAAGCCGAGGCCCGGCGCGCAGCGAGAGCACATAGGCCGGCATCACCGCAGGCAGCAGGATGCGGCGGACCATGGCGAAGCCGGAAAGCCGAAAAACGCGGCCGACTTCGACGATCTTGCGATCGACCGAAAGCACCGCGCCCATGACGCCGAGATAGACCGGAAAGAACACGCCGACCGCGATCAGGATGATCTTGGAAGCTTCGAATATGCCGAACCAGAGGATGAACAGCGGCACCCAGGCGATCGACGGGATCGCGCGGAGCGCCTGCAGGGTCGGATCGATCAGGCGGTTGGTGAGCGCGGAATAGCCGGCGATCGCGCCGAACAGCGTGCCGGCGACGACGCCGAAGAAAAAGCCGGCGGCGACGCGCCAAAGCGTGGCCAGCGTGTGCTGCTGCAATTCACCAGTTGCGGCAAGGTCGGCGAAGGTGCGGAAGATCACCGAGGGCGGCGGCACCAGGCGGCCATTCGACAGCCCATCCACACCGCGATTTCCCAAAATACGGCAAGCCCGACCGGCAGCAGAAAGCCCAACGCTGGCCGGGCAAAACGCGCGAGCTTGCTCCTCGACGAAGCCTTTTCCGCCGCCGGGGTCTGGTCAACCGTGGCTGTCATGGAAGCAAGAGACATAACCCGTCCGCGGAAAGCAATGCTGTCTTGGTTGTCATCGCCGGGCCTTCCCGGCGTCCCGCTTAGGAAGGCTCTGCCTTGCAGTCGGATCACCGGACTCGCCGCTGCGCGGCAGCCCGGTGATGACGGTAAGAGCCGTCAGTTCGTGACGTAGCGGTCGTCGATCAGCCCATCGACCGCCTTTTTCACGTCGACGCTGGGCTGGATCACGCCGGATTTCTGCAGGGCGATGCCGGCTTCCAGGATCGACTCGCGTTGCGCCGGGCCGACCTTGTTATGGGTAATTTCAGTGCGCTCCTTCAGCTGCTTGTCGACGACGTTTTCGGGCAGCTTGGTGATGGTGATGAAGATCTTCTTCAGCTCGTCGTAATTGGCGAGCGAATATTTGCGCGCTTCCTCATAAGCCTTGATCACGCGCTTGACGATCTCCGGATTATCCTTGGCGAATTCCTCGCGCACGTTGAGGATGCCCCAGGTATTGGCCTCGGGCTTGCGGTAGAACAGCTTGGCGCCTTCCTGGATCTCATGCTGCGCCATCATCGGATCAAGGCCGGCCCAAGCATCGACGTCGCCGCGCAGCAGCGCGGTGCCGCCGTCGGCATGCTGCTGCACCAGCACCGGCGTGATGTCTTTGTCGGTCAGGCCATGGGCGAGCAGCGCGCGCACCAGGAAGATGTGCGGATCGGTGCCGCGCACCATCGCCACCTTCTTGCCCTTGAGGTCCTCGACCTTGCTGATCTTTGAGTCCTTGCCGGTGACCAGCGCGGTCCATTCCGGACGGGAATACGACATAGACCGATTTGATCGGATTGCCGTTGATCCTGGCGACCAGCGCGGCGGAGCCGGCGGTCGAGCCGAAATCGATCGAGCCGGCATTGAGGAATTGCAGCGCGTTGCTCGAGGAGACGGTCTGCACCCAGCGCACGGCGATACCGTCCTTCTGGAATTCTTTCTCGAGAAAGCCCTTCTCCTTCAGCAGCATGGAAACCGGATTGTAGGTAGCCCAATCGACGCGGATTTCCTTGGGCTGCGCGGAAGCCGTCGCAACCGGGGCGAGCCAGGCCAGTACGCTGAAAGCAAGCAACGAACGTCGCGATACAAAACTCATCTCAATCCTCCCACGCGCACCGCATATCTGGCGGGCTTCACGACTGCGGCGTCCCCGCGGACGCGGCGCTACTTAGCGGCATTTGTCATTCAGCGGCAAGCAGCATCCGTGAAGAAGCGCTAGTTTTATGCTCTTGCGAGCGCTGGGCGCGATTCGATTTGGAAAAATCGTCCAAGAATGTCGCGCGTAGGGGAATGACCATCTCTGTGACGTCCTGTGAAAAGCCTGCAGCCCTGAGATTGGGTGACACCGCCGCCTCCCTCCGCTATCTCGGAGCATGCTTTTCGATCCCAGCAAGCATGGTGACGTCTTCAACTCGGCTGACGTTACCGCCGCGCTCGATCAACTCGCCGCGCAATATGCCGGGCGTGAGAATGAGTTGCGCGCCGCCGTGGCCAAGCGGCTGAAGCTTGCGCTGACCGAAGGCCGCGCCGCCGCAGAGCAATTGCTATTGAAGGAGCGGCAGGGCCGGCTATGCGCCGAACGGCTCTGCTTCATGCAGGACGAGATCATCCGCATCCTGTTCGATTTCATCGGCAAGCATCTCTATCAGTCGCGCAACCCCTCCGAAGCCGAGCGCATGGCGATCGTCGCTACCGGCGGATATGGCCGCGGATTGATGGCGCCGGGGTCCGATATCGATCTGCTCTTCCTGCTTCCCTATAAACAAACGGCCTGGGGCGAATCGGTCGCCGAGACGATCCTTTATTGTCTGTGGGACATGGGCCTGAAGGTCGGCCACGCCACGCGGTCGGTGGACGAGTGCATCCGACAGGCGAAAGCGGACATGACCATCCGCACCTCCATCCTGGAGGCTCGCTTCCTGCTCGGCGACAGCAAATTATTTGACGAGCTGGTCGCGCGCTTCGACAAGAACATTGTGCAGGGCACGGCGGCCGAATTCGTCACTGCCAAGCTTGCCGAACGCGAGGAACGCCACCGCCGCGCCGGCCAATCACGCTATCTGGTTGAGCCTAACGTCAAAGACGGCAAGGGCGGCTTGCGCGATCTGCACACGCTGTTCTGGATGGCCAAATATGTCTATCGGGTGCGAGAACCCGAGGAACTGCTCGAGCAAGGCGTATTCGACAACGAGGAGTTCGCGGTCTTCCGCCGCTGTGAGGATTTCCTCTGGGCGGTGCGCTGCCACATCCATTTTGTCACCGGGCGCGCCGAGGAACGACTCTCATTCGATATCCAGCGCGAGATCGCGGTGCGGCTTGGCTACACCGAACACCCGGGCATGAAGGACGTCGAGCGCTTCATGAAGCACTACTTCCTGGTGGCGAAGGACGTCGGCGACCTTACCGCCATCCTCTGCGCCGAACTGGAGCAACGGCAGGCCGCGCCCGCGCCGGTGCTCAGCCGCATGATCGCGAGATTTCGGCCGGCCGGGCGCCGCACGTTGCCGGAGACCGACGATTTCATCATCGACAACAACCGCATCAATGTCGCCAATCCGGACGTCTTCCGCCGCGATCCGCTCAATCTGCTTACGATTTTCCGGCTCGCGCAGTCGCATAATCTGGCCCTGCATCCGGATGCGACGCGGGCGATCCGCCGTTCGCTGAAGGTCATCGATCGCAACTTCCGCCAGGACGAGAAGGCCAATCAGCTATTCCTGCAGATATTGACCTCGCAGGAAGCGGAAATCGTGCTGCGGCTGGATGAATGAGACCGGCGTGCTGGGCCGCTTTATCCACGCCTTTGGACGCATCGTCGCGATGATGCAGTTCAATATGTACCACCACTATACGGTGGACGAGCATCTCCTGCGCTGCATCGGCGTGCTGGCGGAGATCGAGCGCGGCGACAATGAGGAATTTGCGCTTGCCAACGACCTCATGCGCAAGATCCAGCCGCAGAACCGCGCCGTGCTCTACATCACGTTGTTCCTGCACGACATCGCCAAGGGCCGTACGGAAGACCATTCGATTGCCGGCGCCCGCATCGCGCGGCGCATGTGCCCGCGGCTCGGCTTCTCGCCCGCCGAGACCGACACGGTGGCCTGGCTGATCGAGCAACACCTCGTGATGTCGAGCATCGCGCAATCGCGCGATCTTTCCGACCGCAAGACGATCGAAAATTTCGCCGCGGTGGTGCAGTCGCTCGAGCGGCTGAAGCTTCTCACCATCCTCACCACCGCCGACATCCGTGCGGTGGGACCCGGCGTCTGGAACGGCTGGAAGGCGCAATTGCTGCGCACGCTTTATTATGAAACCGAGCCGGTGCTGACCGGCGGCTTCTCCGAGGTCAACCGCGCGCAGCGCGTCGCCATTGCGCAGGCCGAATTCCAGGAGCAGATCAAAGATTGGACGGCAGAGCAGCGCGAAGCCTACGTCGCCCGCCACTATCCGGCATATTGGCTCAAGGTCGATCTGCGGCATCAGTTGGCGCATGCGCGCTTCCTGCGCGACGCCGAGAAGCAGCAGCAGACGCTCGCGACCAGCGTGGCCTTCGATCCGGAGCGCGGGGTGACCGAACTGACGGTGCTGGCGCCCGATCATCCCTGGCTGCTGTCGATCATCGCCGGCGCCTGCGCGGTGACCGGCGCCAATATCGTGGATGCGCAGATCTACACCACCACCGACGGGCTGGCGCTCGACACCATTTCGATCTCGCGCGAATTCGACATGGAGGAGGACGAGTTGCGGCGCGCAGCGCGCATCGCCGCCGCTATCGAGCGCGCGTTGCGCGGAGACCTGAAGCTGCCGGAGATGATCAGCCAGCGCGCAGCGCCCAAGGGGCGGATCAAGGCCTTTGCCGTGGAGCCGGATGTCACCATCAACAACCAGTGGTCGCACCGCTACACGGTGGTGGAAGTGACCGGCCTCGACCGGCCCGGCTTGCTGTATGCGCTGACCACAACTTTGTCGAAGCTCAACCTCAATATCACGTCGGCTCACGTGGCCACGTTCGGTGAACGCGTGGTGGACGTGTTCTATGTGACCGATTTGCTGGGCGACAAAATCTCTTCGCCGACGCGGCAGGCGGCGATCAAACGCGCCTTGCTCGCCTTGTTCGCCGGCGGTGCGGAAGGCGGTGGCGCCGACCCGCAAAAAAACGCCGCTGCCAGCTGATCCGCCCGCTTTTTGCGCGGATCACCGTCGGTTAACTGACCCTTAAATAGCCCGCTCTAGCGTGGGATTGAAGCTCGGCTGTTGTTGGGGCGGCCGGCTTTATCCGTGAGACAACGGCATGGCGGGGGGACGGCGAAAGGACGGCGCGCGGCGCGAGCCGGTATCCGACGCCGAGTCCAAGACCACGTCCGCGCGCGGGAAGAAAGGCAGCCCGCGCAAACGCAGCGGCAAAACAAAGCGCTCCAGTTTCGGCCGCCTTGTTTATTGGTCGCTTGTGGTGCTGCTGTGGGTCGCGATCGCAAGCGTTGGCGGCGTCGCCTGGATCGGCGCTCATCTGCCGCCGATCCAATCGCTGGAAATCCCGAAGCGCCCGCCGTCGATCCAGATTGTCGGCATCGACGGGCGGGTGCTCACGACGCGCGGCGATGGCGGCGGCGCGGCGATGTCCCTGAAAGAGCTGCCGCCTTATCTGCCGAAAGCTTTCATCGCGATCGAGGATCGGCGCTTCTATGCGCATCACGGCGTGGATCCGTTCGGCATCGCGCGCGCCGCGCTGGCCAATGTGTATGCATCAAGGCGTGTCGCAAGGCGGCTCCACCATCACCCAGCAGCTCGCGAAAAATCTTTTCCTGACGCAGGAACGCACGCTCTCGCGAAAAATCCAGGAACTGGTGCTGGCCTTCTGGCTCGAACGCAAATTCTCCAAAGTCGAAATTCTCGAGCTCTATCTCAATCGGGTTTATTTCGGCGCCGGCGCCTATGGCGTCGAAGCCGCCGCGCAACGCTATTTCGGCAAGAGCGCGCGCCAGGTCACCCTTTCCGAGGCGGCGATGCTCGCCGGTCTGGTGAAATCGCCCTCGCGCCTTGCGCCCACGCGCAATCCGGATGGAGCGGAACGCCGCGCGCAGACCGTGCTGCTGGCGATGGCGGACAGCAAGTTCGTCACCGAAAACGTGGTCGAAGGCGGCGATGTCGCACCCGGCGCGCGTGGTGCCGCAGGCCAGCGCGGGTTCGGTCAACTATGTCGCCGACTGGATCATGGACGTGCTCGACGACATCGTCGGACGAGTCGATGAGGACATCGTGATCGAGACGTCGATCGATCCGGCCTTGCAGGTGATCGCGGAAAAAGCGCTGGTGGAGGAACTCGCGCAGAAGGGCGGCAAGTTTGGGGTGACGCAGGGCGCGGTGGTGACGATGACGCCGGACGGCACCGTGCGCGCGCTGGTCGGCGGCCGCGATTATAGCGAGAGCCAGTTCAACCGCGCCGTTTCGGCCAAACGGCAGCCCGGCTCCGCCTTCAAGCCTTTCGTTTATCTCACCGCCCTCGAACGCGGCTTGACGCCGGACACCATGCGCGACGACCGGCCGCTGTCGGTGAAAGGCTGGAAGCCGGAAAATTACACCCGCGAATATCTCGGCAATGTGAGCCTGACCCAGGCGCTCGCGATGTCGCTCAATACCGTTTCGGTGCGGCTGACTCTGGAATTCGGGCCGACCGCGGTGGTGAAAACCGCGCACCGGCTTGGCATCGCATCCAAGCTCGAGCCCAATGCCTCGATCGGCCTCGGCACCTCGGAAACCTCGGTGATCGAGCTGGTCAGCGCCTATGCCGCTTTCGCCAATGGCGGCCTCGCGGTGGCGCCGCACGTGGTTGAGCGGGTGCGCACGGCCGGCGGCAGCCGTGCTTTACCGGCGCATGCCGGAAAGCCTCGGCCGCGTCATCGACGGACGCTATGTGGCGATGATGAACCAGATGATGCGAGAGACGCTGCTCACCGGCACCGCGCGCAAGGCAGACCTTCCCGGCTGGCCGGCGGCGGGCAAGACCGGCACCAGCCAGGATTTCCGCGATGCCTGGTTTATCGGCTACACCGCGCAATACGTGACCGGCGTGTGGCTCGGCAACGACGACGGCTCGCCCACGCACAAGACCAGCGGCAGCGGCCTGCCGGTGGAAATCTGGAGCCGGGTGATGAAGACCGCGCACCAGAATGTACCGGTCGCGGGCCTGCCCGGTCTGAGTGGCGGCGCTCCGGTCGCGGTTGCGGCTTCCGCCCGGCGACATCGCGCGCCGCCCGCAAATGTCGGACGCCAGCGGCAAAGGCGCCGATACCGGCTTCGGCTGCCGGCGGGCTGGACGACTGGCTGTTAGGAAAACTGTTCGGCCGCCGTTGATGCTGCGGCTTCAATCAGCCAGGGTCGGCTTCGGCCTCGTTGTGGGAAGTCCGTAGCGGTGCAGATCGGTGCCGTGCACGTCGAGCCAGACCTTCGCCCGCTTCATCGCCGGAGACAGCCGTCGCCAGCAGCCGCCAGAAACGGATTGAGTGGTTCATCTCGCGCAGATGCGCCACTTCATGCGCCGCCAGATAGTCCAGGACATAGGGCGGGGCGAAGATCAGCCGCCAGGAATAGGACAGAGCGCCGGCGGTGGAGCAGGATCCCCAGCGGCTTGATTGATCGCGCACGGTGATGCGCTTGATCCTAACGCCGATCTGTTCCGCATAATGCCGGCTCGCGGATTCCAGGTCGCGGCGCGCTTCCTGTTTCAGGTAATGGGTTACCCGGCGATTGATATGCGGGGCATCGCCGGCAACGCAAAGAAGCTGTTCTCCATTCGCATCGGTTTCCTTCCAAACCGTTCCGCGGGTGTTTCTCCGGTGCACGATGCGATGCGGCGTGCCGCGCAGAGGAATGACAACGCCGTGCGCGAAAGGCGCCGCTTCCGGCAGCCGGCCGAGCCTGGCAGCGATCCAGCCGCCGTGCTTTTGCGCAAATTCCTTTGCCTCCTTCAGGCTTCCGCGCGGTGGCATGGTGAGGATCACTTCGCGCGTGGCGGCCTGAATGCGAAGCGTATAGCGGCGCGCCTGCCGATGCCGGCGCAAGCGCACGAGATAGATGGATTGATCGAAAGCGATGCTGATCGCCTGCGGCTCGGTTGGCCGACGATAGAGAAGTGCGCGCAAGGGCATGGAAATGGCCTGACTGGAAAAAACGCTCCGACGAAATATTGCCATATCCAAAGCCGTCCACAGTCTATCGGTAATCACGAAAGTGCGGCCCCAAGACCCGGCACCAAGCCTGGATGCCGACGCAACATATTGTAGGCTGGGGCGGTGAATTGGAGATCATTTTTTGCTTGCCGCCGCTTTGCGCGCGGCGGGCCTAATCTCGACGGCGAAGCATGGAAAATAACCGTGTAAAATCAATTAATTATACGCAGAGGGAGCGTTTGGTCACAGCGACCGCCGAGAAAGGGCCAATTGGCGGGTCTTTTTCGCTCCTTGGTCCGGAACCGGACACCTCCGCGACCGCGAATCAGCGTCTCTACGCAGCCGGGACCATGGCGGGGTTTTTCTTCCGTGCCGCGGCGGGAGGCGCGTTGTTCGACAGGATGAATTCCGCAATCCGTGGCGCGATCTCGGCGCGAAAGCGCGAGCCGTTGAACACCCCATAATGGCCGACGCCGCGGGCGAGGTAATGCGTCTTGCGATCGGCAGGGATGTTGTTGCACAGCCGATGCGCCGCTTCGGTCTGGCCGAGGCCGGAAATGTCGTCGTGTTCGCCTTCCACCGTCATCAGCGCGACGCGCCGGATGCGCGAGGGGTCCACCTTCTGGCCGCGGTGCGTCATCTCACCTTTCGGCAGCGCATGACGCACAAATACCGTGTCCACGGTCTGCAGATAATATTCGGCGGGCAGATCCATCACCGCGAGATATTCGTCATAGAATTCGCGGTGCTTCTGTGCGGAGTCGCCGTCGCCTTCCACCAGATGCTGGAACAGGTCCTTATGCGCCTGGATGTGTCGCCCGAGATTCATGCTGACAAAGCCGTTTAGCTGCAGGAAGCCCGGATAAACGTCGCGCATCACGCCCACGTTGGGAAAGGGCACCTTGGTGATGACGTGATGCCGGAACCAGTCGACCCCGCGCTCCTGCGCCAGCTTGTTGACCTTGGTCGGATTGCAGCGCGCATCGATCGGGCCGCCCATCAGGATCATGGAGCGCGGCACATCGGGATCGTTTTCCGCTTCCATCAGCGCCACGGCGGCCAATACCGGGACCGAAGGCTGGCACACTGCGATGACATGGGTGTCGCCGCCGAGCCGGCGCAATATGGCGGCGACATAGTCGATGTAGTCGTCTAGATCGAAACGGCCTTCCGCCAGCGGCACCATGCGCGCGTCCACCCATTCGGTGATGTAGACGTCGTGCTGCGGCAGGAAGGCTTCCACCGTGCCGCGCAACAAAGTCGGATAGTGGCCGGACAGCGGTGCCACGATCAGCACCCGCGGCTGCGGCGTTCTCGGCGCATGCTCGAACAGCCGGTTGAAATGCAACAGCTGGCAGAATGGCCGCTCCCACACCGTGGTGATCTGCACCGGCACGCGTTCCCCGTCGACCAATGTGGACTCGATGTCCCATTCCGGCTGCGCGTAGCGGCGCGTCGCGCGCTCGAACACCTCGGCGGCGGCAGCCATCGATTTTCCGAAAGGCGTATGCGAGAGCGGATTGACCGGGTTCTTGTAGAAAAGGCGGGTGACTTCGGCCCAGGCGCGTGTCGGGCTTAGCGCCGCATGGTTCATTTCATAGAACCAATACAGCGGCGTCGACAGCATAAGGCCGCTTTCCGGCGGGGCGGCGACCTCGCCGGCAAATTCACCGATCGGATGGGGGGCGTATTCGGGTTGCTGCATCGCAGCAGCCTGTCGCTTTTTGCGCATCTTGATATGTCATCGGGTCAATTGTATGATGATTGTTTTCACCAACGATTACCTTAGCCAAAAGTTCCGGATTTACGGCCTTATTCGCCGGTCTGCATCAGCGTGCCCTGGCGCCGGGCACTCTCCAGCAGGCGCAAAAAAGCGAAAGCTGCAGCTGCGAAATACACAGAATTCAGCGCCAGCGCGCCCAGCATCAAATCCGCCCGGAAGACGCGGTCGATGACCAGGGCCCTTAGCCCCTCAAAAACGTAGGTCGGCGGCAGCAACCAGGAAAAAGGCTGCAGCCATTCCGGCAATACGCTCACCGGATAATAGACGCAGGAGAGCGGCAGGATCAGGAACGCCAGCGTCCAGGCCAGGCTTTCGGCGCCCAGCCCGTGCCGCAGCAGCAGCCCGGAAACCAGAATGCCAATCGACCAACTTGTCAGGATGAGATTGACGAAAAAGAACACGAAGGCAAAGCCCAGCTGGTAGACGTTGAAGCCGAAGAAAGCCAAAGCGACGATGAAGACCGGCACCATGCCGATGACCAGCCGCAGCAAGCTCATCACCATCAAGGCCGCGACGAATTCGGCCGGCCGCAGCGGGCTCATCATCAGGTTGCCGAGGTTGCGCGCCCACATCTCTTCCAGAAACGAGACGGAAAATCCGAGCTGCCCGCGGAACAGAATCTCCCACAGCAGCATGGCGCCGATCAGCGTGGCGCCCGCGCGCGCAAAGAATCCGGAATGCTGCGCAACGTAAATCTGGATCAGGCCCCAGGTCAGCACCTGCACCATCGGCCAGTAGATCAGCTCGACCACCCTCGGCCAGGAGGAGCGCAGGAGATACCAATAGCGCAGCACCATGGCGCCGATCCGGTGCGGCGAAAAACTCACCGTGTTGTGAAGCCGCGCTCATTGCGCCGCCTCGCGCGCCTCGCGGCGCCCGCGCGCCACGTCGAGAAAAACTTCCTCCAGCGTGTCGCGGCCGTAACGCGCGAGCAACCGCTCGGGGGAGTCGTCGTCTTCGATCCGGCCGCGCTTCAGCATGATGACACGCTCACACAGGCGCTCGACCTCGGTCATGTTGTGGGAGGCAAGCAGAACGGTAGCGCCGCTCTCGGCGCGATAGCGTTCAAGCCGCCCGCGCACCCAATCCGCGGTATCCGGATCGAGCGAGGCGGTCGGCTCGTCGAGCAGCAACACCTCGGGATGATTGAGCAAAGATTTGGCGACCGAGACGCGCGTCTTCTGGCCGGACGACAATTTGCCCGTGGGACGGTCGATGAAATCCTTCAGATCGAATTCCTCCGCCAGCGTCGCGATGCGCGCATCCGCGTCCTCGACGCCATAAAGCCCGGCGAACACCTTCAAATTCTGCCGCACGGTCAGTCGCATCGGCATGTCGACATAGGGGCTTTCGAAATTCATCCGATGCAACACCTGATAGCGCTGCTGCGGCATCTGCGCGCCCAGAACGGAAACGGTGCCCGAAGTGGGCACGGTCAGCCCCATGATCATAGCGATGGTGGTGGTCTTGCCGGCGCCATTGCCGCCGAGAAGCGCGGTGATGGAGCCGGGCGGCCAGTTGAAAAGAAATACCCGCCACGGCGGTGGTGCCTTTGAACACTTTGACCAGACTGGTCGGCACTGATGGCGGCGGCGCGAGGCGACATGTCGCAGATGTGACGTTGCGGCGGGCCTTTCGCAAGGCTTATGCGCATGATCCGGCGAAGTGGGAACCGGTTCGCCGACAAGATCATGCGCGAAATCTAATAAGTTAGCGCGCGCTCGGACGCAAAACCGGTACCCACTTTTGCTGATCGCGCGCTAAGATCGCAGCGGCCCGGGCTTTCGCCGCGGGACGCATAAGGACCCGGAACCGCCCATGGAAGGTCTTCTTCTCGACCAGCCGCGGCATCTGCAGCGCAACGTGCGGCTCGACACGCTGATGCGCCTGCGCTGGCTGAGTGTGCTCGGCCAGACCGCGGCCATTCTCGTGGTGCATTACGGCCTCGGATTTCGGCTGCCGGTCTATGCTTGTCTTGCGGTGGTCGCCTTGTCGGCCTGCCTCAATGTCGCGATGCGCATAGGCTTCCGCCTGACGCAGCGGCTGGAAGCCGACCGCGCGGCCTGGCTGCTCGCCTTCGATATCGCGCAACTTGCGGTGCTGTTGTTTCTCACCGGCGGGCTGCAGAATCCTTTCGCGTTCTTGTTCCTCGGCCCGGTGCTCATCTCCGCCACCGCACTACCCCCGCGCATGACGCTGATGCTCGGCACCTTCGCGGTGTTTTGCGCCAGCGTGCTCTTCTTCGTGCATTATCCGTTGCCTTGGGATCCCGATGATCCGCTGGAATTGCCGGCGATCTACATGCTGGGCGTGTGGCTCTCGATCCTGATCTCGATGGGATTCATCGGCGTCTATGCCTGGCAGATCACCGAGGAGGCGCGGCTTCTCGCCAATGCGCTCGCTGCCACCGAGCTCGTGCTGGCGCGCGAGCAGCATTTGTCGCAACTCGACGGCCTTGCCGCCGCCGCTGCGCATGAACTCGGCACGCCGTTAGCGACCATCACCGTCATCGCCAAGGAACTGGAGCGTTCGATTTCCGAGAATTCGCACCACGGCGAGGATGTGCGGCTGTTGCGCGAGCAGGCGCAACGCTGCCGGGAAATCCTGGCGAAAATCACCGAACTGCCCGCGAGCGGCGAGCCGTTCGGCGGCATGAAGCTGTCGGCTCTGCTCGAGGAAGTGGTGGCACCACACCGCGACTTCGGCATCGCCATCAATGTGGTGCTGCCCGTCCGACCGCGCACTGGAGCCGACCGGCGCCCGCAACCCGGCCATCGTCTATGGCCTTGGCAATCTGGTGGAGAATGCCGTCGATTTCGCCCGCAGCAGCGTGGAGGTCACCGCCAGCTGGGACGAGGAGGAAGTCGTCATCACCATCCGGGACGACGGGCCGGGCTTCTCGCCGGAGATCATGGACCGCCTGGGCGAGCCCTATGTCACCACCCGCCGCCACCGCTTCAGGGCAGACAGCGAGGAAACCGGGCTCGGCCTCGGCTTTTTCATCGCCAAGACCTTGCTGGAGCGCTCCGGCGCCACATTATATTTTAGCAATCATCGCTCATTGGACGTCGGAGCCGAGGTCAGCATCCGTTGGGCGCGGAGCGATTTCGAATATCGGGAGGCAGATTTGGAGCGACCGGAGCCATTTCTTTGGTATGATCGGGAGCAAGAACCTTCGGAAACGCCGGAAGAATTCTAAAACTCAAGCAAAAGCGGGTTCACCATGAGTGTTCAGGTAGCCAGTGTTGCGTCTCCCGAAAAGACGCTGTTGATCGTCGAGGACGACAAGCCGTTTCTGCAGCGACTTGCCAGCGCGATGCAGGCCCGCGGCTTTGCCGTGACCACGGCGGAATCCGTGGCGGACGGCTTGCAGCAGGTCGAGCGTGCCGCCCCGGCCTTCGCGGTCGTGGACATGCGGCTCGGCGACGGCAACGGTCTTGACGTGATCTCCGCACTCAAACGCAGCCGGCCCGAGGCGCGCGCCATCATCCTCACCGGCTATGGCAATATCGCCACGGCGGTAACGCGGTGAAGCTCGGTGCGGTGGACTATCTCGCCAAGCCGGTGGATGCCGACGACGTGGTCAGCGCGCTGTTGTCGCGGGAGGACCGCAAGATCGAACCGCCGTCGAATCCGATGTCGGCCGACCGCGTGCGCTGGGAGCATATCCAGCGCATCTACGAACTGTGCGGCCGCAACGTCTCGGAAACGGCGCGCCGGCTCAACATGCATCGCCGCACGCTGCAGCGCATTTTGGCCAAGCGCGCACCGCGCTAACGTTGCTGTCATCCCGGAAGCCGCCACTGGCGTCGATCCGGGAGCCGGCAAGGCCTCTGGGTTCCGGCTCTCACCGAGCCTGCTCATCGGGCCGCGCTCTGCGCGGACCCGTGGCTCCGCCAGGATGATACGCAGGCGCTGTCGGCTTCTGGAATTTCAGCACGAACTCGTCGTTCGGCAGCGTGGACTGATTGACGTTGGTGTCGCGCTTGTCTTCCGGGTTGCGGAGGAAATCGCCTTCGGCGACGAGCTTGAAGCCGGCGGCCTCCACCTCCTGCCGCAAGGCGCTTTCCTCGATGCGGTGCAGCGATTTCGTCACGTTCAGCCCGTCGCCGGCCTTGGCCGAGTGATCGGCGACGACGAAATAGCCGCCGGGCTTCAGCGCGGCAAAAACCTTCTTGTTCATCGCCGCGCGGTCGACGCCCATGTGGACGAGATCGTGGTAGGAGAAATAGATCGTCACCAGGTCGAGGTTGCTGACCTCGGCGGCACCGGATCGTCGTAGTCGCGCACGACAGGAACGAGGCTCTTCACCTTGCTCAAGCCGCGGCTCGAACCGATCCTTTACCCGGTCCGCCGTTTCCTGCGAATTCACGGCATAGACCGTGCCGCTCGGTCCGACCGAACGCGCCAAAAGCTCGGCGCTGTAACCGGCGCTCGACACGAGATCCATCACCTTCATGCCGGTTTTCACGCCGGTGAAGGCGAGCATCTGTTCGGGTTTGCGCTTCTTGTCGTTGTTGCGGTCGGCATCGCTGCGGTCGGGCGAGGCGACGATGGCGGCGTAATCCTGCGCCTGCACGCCGCTGGGCCCCAGGCAGGACGCAGCAATGCAGAATGCTCAGGATTCCGAAGAGATAACGCATCACGCCATCCTTTCGATCAGCGGTCAAGTTCATAGGGTCCGGTCGGATCGCTGAGCGCCTGCAGCCGCAGCGCCGCGGTCTGCCCGAAGCGCAGCAACATGCTCTTGCGCGTCGCCGCCGGCAAGCGGTGCTCGGGCGCCTCGCATTTGATCTCCGCGCCGAAGGCATCCGCGACGATCAGCCCGGTGTCGGGCGGAAAAATCTCGCACGGCACCTCCAGCGTGGTGGCGAAAAACAGCCGGTCGCAATGCAGCCGGTAGTCCATCCATTTCTGGTCGGCGCGAAAATCCGCCACCGAGGATTTGATTTCCACGATCCAGATTTCGCCGCTGTCATCCACCGCCGTGATGTCGGCGCGACGGCCCGACGGCAGCGCCAGTTCGCTGACGCAGCAGAAGCCGAGCGACAATAAGAGCCGGCCGGTGCCGCGCGCGATGGCAAGCGCAGTTTCAGACTGCCGGCCGTCGATGGGGGGTTGCAGGATCGGCATGTGCATGACGCGACCATGCCATGCGGGCGTCAGAAATCAAGAAC
>CAVSLB010000016.1:0-30843 GCA_963728585.1 uncultured Alphaproteobacteria bacterium | reverse complement strand
CAGCGCCTCCGCGATGGGGCCGGCGAAGGAGAAGCTGACGATCAACGCGCCACCGCTCTTGAGGACGGTACGCCGCGACGGAATGAAATGCGTGTTCATGATTGCCTCCCTCAGGCGTAAGTGGATGCGCGCTTGACCGCCTTGACGATGCGGGCATGCGTCCCGCAGCGGCAGAGATTTCTGGCGAGCGCTTCCTTGATCTGCGCCTCGGTCGGCTTCTTGTTCTCCGTCAGGAAAGCTGCGGATTCCATGATCATGCCGGGTAATGCAGTAACCGCATTGCGCGGCCTGTTCCTCGATGAAGGCGCGCTGAACCGGATGCGGCTTCTCCGGCGTGCCGAGGCCTTCCAGCGTCACCACTTTCTGTTGGTCGGTGATTTTCGACAGCGGCATGACGCAGGAGCGCACCGCCTTGCCGTCCACATGCACCGTACAGGCGCCGCATTGCGCCAAGCCGCATCCGAACAACGGACCGTTCAATGCCAGGTTGTCGCGCAGCGCCACCAGCAACGACTGCTCGGGGTCGTCGATGTTGATGGTGACGGATTTGCCATTCACGTTGAGCGATTTCGACTGCGCCATGGTTTCCTCCCGGCAGGCCAGACGTGCATTTCTTAAGGACGCGGTGGATCCGCGTTTTTGTTGACTCGATCCTAAGACAAATTCGGGGGCAACCCAAGCCGGATCGGGTCACTCGCAAAGCAAAAGCATTCTGCTAGCATGGGCCCGTTTTCGGGCTTTCGCACGGCGCAGGGGATAGGGATGAACAAGGAAAGTGATACGAAACGGCTCTCCGGCATTTTTGCCGGCATGCTGGCCGGCATCTTCTTGGCAGGCGCCGCGGCGGCGCAGACGCCGTCCTATGAAGGCAAGCAGCTGCGCATGATCATCCCGTCGGGCGCGGGCGGCGGCTACGATACTTATGCGCGCGTTCTGTCGGCGCATCTGGAAAAGCATCTTCCCGGCAAGCCGAACATCATCAACCAGAACATGCCGGGCGCGAGCGGCATGATCGCGACCAACTGGGCGGCGAGCGACGCGGCGCCGCGGGACGGCAGCGTCATCGTGGCAACCTATAACGCGCTGCTGCTCGAGCCGCTGTTCGATAATGCCGCGGCGAAATATCGATCCGCGCAAGTTCGAATGGATCGGCAGCATCGGCAAGCAGCAGCAGATCTGCGTGACCTGGCACACGAGCCCGATCAAAAGCATCGAGCAGGCGAAGGAGCGCGAGATAGTGGTGTCGGCGACCGGCGTCACCGGCAACTCCGCGACCATGCCGAAGATGCTCAACGCCATGCTCGGCACCAAGTTCAAGGT
Organism: uncultured Alphaproteobacteria bacterium; assembly: GCA_963728585.1. Classification (GTDB taxonomy): domain Bacteria; phylum Pseudomonadota; class Alphaproteobacteria; order Rhizobiales; family Xanthobacteraceae; genus CANKHA01. The sequence goes on along the minus strand of CAVSLB010000016.1, from coordinate 29,523 downwards.
GGTGACCGGCTATACCACGCCGGAATCCCGCCTCGCGGTCGAGCGCGGCGAGGCGGAAGGCATCTGCGGGCTGTCCTATTCCACGCTGAAGGCCTCCAACCCGGACTGGATCATCAACAACCGCATCAATGTGCTGGTGCAGACCGGCGACCACGGCGCAAGCCGGGCTGGAGAAAGTGCCGCTGCTGATCGATCTCGTTTCCGATGCCGAGACCAAGAAGGTGCTGGAGATGCTGGCGGCGCCGGAGGAGATGGGCCGGCCGTTCTTCATGCCGGCCGGCACGCCGAAGGAATATGTCGAGGTGATGCGCAAGGCCTTCGACGCCACGCTGAAGGATCCGGCTTTCCTGGCCGACGCGGAGAAGAGCCGGCTTGAAGTCGATCCGGTCACCGGCGCGCAGATGGAGAAGATGATCAAGCAGGCTTTCGAGACGCCGAAGGCGCTGATCGAGCGTGCGGCCAAGCTGAAGGAGTAGGGTCGTTCCAAACTCTTTTCGTCATGCCCGGCCTTGTGCCGGGCATCTCGCTTAGGGAAGCGGTGCGTCTCTGATCGAGATGGCCGGGACAAGCCCGGCCATGACAAGCTTAGAATCAATGCTCCCGCAGCAGCCGCCCGTAGCCATCGATCCGGTCCTCGATGCCGGCGACGCGCATGGCTTCCCAGGCGATCGCCTGCAGCGAGGTCATCACATTGACTTTCAGCTCCTGCTCCAGCGGCTCGATGGCGTCGGCCACGCGCCAATGCGGCTGGGCGAAGTTGATGGTGTCGAGATCGGGATTCTCTTTCTTCAATGCCCGCGCCCATTGCATGACCGAGTCCAGCGGGATCGAGCCGACGGTCTTCAGATCATAGCCGCCGGCATAAACCCCGCAGGGCTCCAGTCCGAAAAAATCCTTCAGCTGTTTGTCGTGCCGAAAACTCTGGTCGGGCTTGAAGGGATGCACGGTGCCGACCTTGCGCGAGCCCAGCGCCTTATAGGCTTTCTGCTGCGCGGTGGTGCTGCTGGTGACCGGCACGCCGATCTCATCCTGCAGCCGCTTCATCAATTCGGTGGGATCGCCGCGCGACATGTTGATCGGCAGCCCGCCGAGCAGCACGATATCGGCGCCGCAGGCGGCCAGGGTCTTCGCGCCCTCGATGCTGGCGTCGTAGCATTTCTCCACGTCTTTGGCGCTGCGCTCGCCGAGCGGCAGCATCACCATCATCAGCGATACGCCGGCGGGCACGATCTTGTAGAAGTCGATCGGGAAAACCTCGGTCGTGACCGCCGCCACGGTATAGCCGATGCGCGCGCGATAGCCGTAGATTCCGGTTTCCATATCCTCGTCCCGGCTGTGATCCGTTGCCAAAACGATATATACAGAAGCCCAGCGCTTCCAGCGGAAGAGAAGGCAGATGCCATACGAACCGATCATCCCGCGCGCCCGCTTGGGCTTCATCATCCCTACCTCCAACCGGATGGTGGAGCCGCAGATGCAGCGTTACATGCCGGCCGGCGTGATCCCGCATTTCACCCGCATCGGGATGACCAACAAGCACAAGGCGCCGCTGGAACAGCAGCTGCCGAAGATCGCCGCCGCCGCCGAGATGCTGGCGGAATCCAAATGCGACGCGGTGATCCTGCAATGCACCGGCACCTCGATGTCGGGCGGGCTCGACATGGAGAGGCGCGTGATCGAGGCGATGGAAAAGGCGACCGGCAAGCCGTGCTCCACTGCGGCCTCCTCGCTCACCTCCGCCTTCACCGCGCTCGGCGCCAAGAAGCTGGTCTTCGTGTCGGAAACCAAACAGCCGGATCACGAGAAGAAGCTGCGCTATCTGCGCGAGGCGGGCTACGACATCGTCGCCGACAAGGCGGTCGGTCTCGCCGGCAGTGACGAATACTGCACCATGCCGCCAAAACTCTGGTTCGATACCACGGTGGCGCTCAAGCGCGATGACGCCGACGCCTATTTCATCAGCTGCGCCAACATCCACAGCATCGACGCCATCGAGGATCTGGAAAAGGTGCTGAACAAGCCGGTGGTCACCAGCAATCAGGCGGCGATCTGGAAATCGCTGCGGCTCGCCGGCATCTACGACGCCGTCCCCGGCCTCGGGCATCTGCTGCGTCACGATGCGCGCACGGCCGGCGTGCGGGCGGCGGAGTGAGATTTATTTTGCACCGCACTGGCGCACTTCCAGGGAACCGCGCGGGTTCACGACGCATTGTTCATGCAGGATCAACCAGCAAGAGGAGCTTCGTATCGCGTCTCCGAATACTGAGTTGAGTCTGAGCGGCGTGTGCCGCAATTGATCGCCGTGGAGCGGCGAGGGGCATTTTTGCCCGCACTGAATGAGCCCGGCCCCTTCGGCGGCCGGGCTTTCAGATTCTCGCCACGAGCGTGACTACCGCACCGGCGGCAGCGGTTGCGCGGTCACCGCCGGCGGCGGCGTTATTTCCAGCAGGCTGCGCATGGCGGGCAGGGCGGCGTCGGCCATGGCGGCATGGCCTTCGGCGGTAGGATGGATCGCCCCGCCATAGACCGCACTGAGAATTCCCCAGATCGCGTCATGGATATCCGCCGGCTGCAACACCGCGGGGAAACCGTCCGGATAGGTCATGGCGGTGAAATAGCTGTCATTCGCCGTACGCACCCAGCGCGCGCGCGAGGCATAGGGGCGGAACTCGCTCGGCTTCACCCCACAGCTAAGGGGCGAGTTTGCCGCCTGGACGAGTCGCTCTCGAAGCTCTCGCCGGTGGCCGAGAAACATTGCCGGTCAAAAACCGGATCGCTGTCCGAGCGCGCGCAAAAGCCATGCGCCTCGAAGGCGGGCTGGTGGGCATCCACGAAGGTCATGCGGTCCGCAAGCGGCTGACCGCAAAGGGTGCTGCCTTCGCAGGTCGCGAGCGATTTGATCTTCGGCAAGAATTTTTCGGTGAACAAATTCGCCACCCGGCGCAGCCGGCTGCCGTCCGGATTGAAGGTGGGATGCACGTCGAAGCCGTCGCGGCCGCCGGGGCAGGGTGTGCCGTCCGGCGCAAGCGCGAGATGGCCGTAAGTGACGAAGACCACGCGGCCGAGATTGCCCCCGACCAGATGGCTTGAGCGCGGCGCGCAGCTTGGCAAAGGCGCCGGGTAATTCAACATCGGCGATCTTCGCGGCATCGTCCGGCGTGGCGATGACGCCGCCACGGTTGAACAGCACGCGTTCGGCGCCTTGCTCGATGATTACATCGGCGACCAAACCGGAAAACTGGATGTCGTTGGCACCCACTGTGAGCAGGAGGAGATCGAGCTTGCGCCCCGGTTGCTGCTTCTGCGCCTGCGCCAGTAATTCAGTGAGCTGCGCAATCTGGCCGGGTGCGGTGCCGGCGCAGGTCGCGCGCGCGGCCGGCGGACATTCGCGGATGCGCTGGGATGCGAGCAGCCCGCGTTCGATCGTGGCGCCGGCGCAGGCGAGCGGGATGAACGTCACCGCGGCGTGCGGATTTTCCACTGCCAGTTCGAGTGCGGCGCGCATCTGATAGCCATACATGGAGCGATGGCAGGCGGCGCTCATCCAACCGGCGGCATGGCGTTGCCATTCCCGCAATGCGTCGGCTTTGGATTCGCCCGTGGCGGTGCCGCAGCTCTTGTCGCCGGGATAGCGCGCGCGCCCGGGGCGATAATACTGGCTTCCGGGGCCGCCGAGGAAATCGCGAAAGCAGAAGCCGATATCGGAGAGCGCAACGGGCTTATCGGGATTGCCTTCGCCCGCGGCAATGGAGTCCCCGAGCCCCGCGATCAGAAAATCCCGCACCACGATCTCGGTCGCTGCCTGCTGGATGCTGCCGTCCGGCGCGGTGATGCCGACGCTGGCGATGGTTGGCTTGCCATAGCGCACGCGCAGGCGCACCTCCTCGCCGCAGTCGGCCGTGACCTCCTGCGGCGGGATCGTGCCGTCGTCGAAATTCCAGACGCAGCGCGAGCCGGGCGGCACCATGCCGGCCAGCGTGGCGCCGATGCGGTGATCCGTCGGCGCCAGATAGGACTCGCGCGCGCCGTCGCGCTGGCAGGTTTCGGTCAGCCGGCCGGTGCCATCGACGCAAAGCCGGTCGACCATCTCGCGCGCCCATCCGCGCCCGTCGCTGCGCTGCTCGAGCCGCGCCTCGGCCGCCAGAATGCCGTCGCCGCGATACGCCGCCAGATGGCGCTGAAAATCGGCTTCGTTGCGGAACAGGCGGAAGCGGTTCTTCACCTCCCAGTCGACACGCAGGGTCAGGCCGCTGTCAGGCTGCGCCGAGACGGGCTCGGCGGCACCCAGCGAAAACACAACGAGTAGGAAACTCCAGAGGCGGCGCATGGTCGGGCCCGGGCTGAGCGGGGCATATAAGGAGAGGGAGCGCAAAGCGATATCACGCTTTTTGCACGGCTGCGGAAGTTTGTGGATGCTCGCAAGTCACCACGGAAACATGCGGCGTGTTGCGGCCCAAGGGAATGCCGCCAAGAATAATGTATTATCAACAATTCACGGAATTTGTGAATGAGTGCGTTCTTTCGTCCGGAGCTAATTTAGGCTGGGTTTGTCTGCGAGCGTACAGACGGACTAGGACATGGGCGCAAGATGAGAAACAACCTAGTTGCAAGCCGAGTGGTCCGATGAGTGCACTGGTCTTCACATGTCCGTCTACCGGTCGCGATATCATCAGCGGCATCAATACCGATCTGGAAAGCCTGTCTCACGTCCGCCAGCTTCCCGTCAGCCTGTTCTGCCCTAACTGCGGAAAGGTTCATCGCCTTGTGGCGAAGGACGGTCGGCTGGCGGATACCCCACTGCTATCCACGCCCGGGAGGCGTCGCGCCCCGCGCGCGTGTGACGCAGCGGCCGGTGATAAGGATCCGGCCGATTGATCTGATACACACCCCGCTCGTCCCTGCGAAAGCGGGAACAGCGTAGCTTCGCATGCCATGAACTGGATTATTCTGAACTGATCCGGCTTGCTCCGGGAATGAGCAGACTGGATTACGGTTCCCGGTCGCGCTTTGGGTCGGGCACCGGCGTGGCAAAAACGGCGGGGCGCTTGCCCACAGGCGATGTTGTCGGAGCCGCGGCTCCCGGTACCAGCGCGAAGGATTGGGTTGCCGGCAGCGCCAGAGCCTGTACCGTCTGTCCCCTGTTTTTCGCGTCGTAATAATAGCCGCGTGCATAATAGGAAACTGCACGATCGTGATTGCCGCCGGCGAGCCGATAGGCCCCTGCGAGATAGCGCACCGCATAGGTGAGATTGGTTGCCGGATCGAGCAGGCCCGCGGCCGATCCGTTATAGCCGACGCCGCGCGCGGTCGCAGCCTTGATCTGCATCAGCCCCATCGCGCCGCCCTTGCCGATGATGCGTGGATTGTAGCGGCTTTCGCGGACGATCACGCGATGCACCAGAGCGACCGGTACTCCATTGGCCTGGGCATGCGCGGCGACATGCGCATCCAGTTCCGCTCGTGTCATGGAATGGGCGGGTGACGTCAGCGGGATCAAGGTGGCAAAGCCGAGGCCGAGAAGCGTCGGACGAATGAAGGTCTTGAAGGAAGCTCCAAGGACGGAAACGGCTTGTCCCAGGCGAGTGCGACGTCGTGAGGTTCCAAGCGCGATGATCATTTGATGAAAACTGAGAATTGCAGATAACACCATGCGAACCCGCATGCCCTGGAAAGGTTGCATGGGACCGGCTAGGTTTGCCGCTTGAGCAGGGAGCTGGATATGGGCAAGGACTTGGGGGAGGGCGTCAAAAACCAAACCAAGTCGTGGGTCCTGCTCGGAAATATTCTGGTTCTTTCCGCAACGCTCTTCGCGGTTTTAACGCCCGCGCGGGCACAGGATTACCCAACCCGGCCGGTCAAGATCATCGTACCGTTTCCCGCCGGGGGTACAGCCGATGTGATGCCGCGGCTGATTGGTGATTGGCTGTCGCGCAAATGGGGCCAACCGGTCGTCATTGAGAACAAGCCTGGCGCTGCCGGCAATATCGGCACCACGGAATTCTCCAAGGCCGATCCCGACGGCTACACGCTACTGTCGGCGCCGCCGCCGCCGCTCGTCATCAACCAGTCGCTTTATCCAAAGCTGAATTTCGACCCTTCGACCTTCGCGCCGATCATCATCATCAGCCGGGTGCCGAATTCGCTGGTCGTGCATCCCGAAAGTGACGGCGAAGAACGTCGCGGAATTTATCGCCATGGCGAAAGCCGCTCCGGGCAAGATCACCTCGGCGACGCAGGGCAACGGCACCACCTCGCATCTGACCTCCGAGATGTTCCAGATGATGGCGCAGGTGAAGTTCCAGCACGTGCCTTATCGCGGCTCCGCTCCGGCGTTGCAGGATCTGGTAGCCGGCACGGTCGATGTGATGTTCGACAATCTCGGCGTTTCGCTTGCGCTGGTGAAGGCGGGCAATCTCAAGCTGCTTGCGGTGGCGACGCCCAAACGCATGGCTTCGCTGCCGGACGTGCCGACCATCGCGGAGACGCTGCCGGGCTTCGAACTCCGCGGCATGGTATGCGGTGGTGGCGCCCGCGCAGACGCCCAGCGCCATTGTCAACAAGATCAATGCCGACATCAATGAAGCGCTGCGCGAGCCTGCAATTTTAGCACGCTTTGTGGAATTCTCCGCCGAGCCGATCGGCGGCACGCCCGCCGAGACGGCAAGCTATATGCGCGAGGAAGTCGCCCGCTGGCGCAAGGTGATCGAATCCGCCGGGGTCAAGCTTGAGTGAGTCCGGCGTGACATTATGAGTTTAAGGTTCCGACTGTCCGTCCTGGTGGCCGCCGCGGTCGCGCCCTCTATGGCGCTGATCAGCTATAACAGTTTTACCTGGAAGGATTTCCTCGAAGCCGACGCCGGCGACGAGGCGCTCGCTTCGGCGCGGCTTGTTTCGGCGGAGTTCGGCCAGCTGCTGGAGGGCACCCGCCGCATCATGACCACCATGATGAAGCATCCGGCGGTGCCCGAGCGTGAGGAGGAATGCGCCGCCTATTTCAAATCCGTCATCGCAGATCTCGAAATTTATCGCGAGGCAGCGTTCATCGACCGCGACGCTAAATTCCATTGTTCGACCATCCCGATTCCGGCCACCCTCGACGTGCGCGACCGGGTCTACTTCCGCGAGCCGTTTGAGCGGGGCGGCCTTACCGTCGGTACGCTCACCGTCGGCCGGGTGACAGGCGAGACCTCGATCCACGTGTCCACGCGCTATCGTGCCGCCGATGCCGGCGCCGATGGCGTCGTGGTGCTGATTCTCAATCCCGAAAAAATAGCGCAGGAATTCGAAGCGCGGCAGTGGCCGCCGCAGCATCGCCTGACTGTATTTGATCGCAACGGATCGGTCGTGTTGCGCATTCCGCGCCGGCAGGCAGCGACAGAGCCGGACATTCGCGACAAGGCTATCTTCGAGCGCGCGCGCGATGCTCCGGCCGGCAATTTTCTGGTGGACCAGCAATCCGGACGGGAGGAGATCGTCGGCTTCGTGCCGCTGAAAGACGCCCCGCATGGGCTCGTTGTCGCGGTGAGCACCGACCGCGACGCCGCCCTGGCGCGGCTGCGCTCGATCTCCTTGGGTAGTTTCCTCGTCGGGGTGATCTGCGATCATCCTGGCGATGATCGCCGCGTGGATCGCGGCGCATATCCTTATCCGCCGTCCGGTGATGGCTATGGTGGAGACGGCGCGCCGCCGTGAGGGCGGCGATACGTCGGCGCATTTTCCCAAGCTGCGTTCAAGCTCGGAGCTTGGTGTCCTCAGTACCGCGCTCGCCGGCATGTCGGACAAGGTGGACCGGCTGCTGGAGCAGAAGGAATTTCTACTGCGCGAGCTGCAGCATCGGGTGATGAACAGCCTGAATATCCTCTCGAGCTTGCTGGTGCTGCAGAGTAAACATGCCGACGAACCGGCGGTGCGCGATCAGCTTGCCCGCGCGCAGCAGCGCATTCTGGCGATGGGCTCGGTGTATCGCTATCTCTACAGCGCGGACGTCGCGGCGCGCGTGGAATTCGGCGAATTCCTCCAGATGATCTGTCGCGAAAGCGAGCGCGCCTACGTCGGCGGCGCCCGGCCGTCCATCAGCTGCGAAACGGATAAGGTGGAAGTTTCCGGCAACCAGGCCGCCTCACTCGCAATGCTGGCGCATGAACTGATCACCAACGCGCTCAAGCATGCTTATCCGGAAGATGAAGCGGGTCCGCTTTATGTGCGGTTGAAACGCGGCGCGGACGGCACAGTGGAATTAAGCGTGGCCGACCGGGGGCAGGGAATCCCGCCAGAAGTAAGCACCGAGCGTCCGCCGACGCTCGGCTTCAAGGTTATCATGGCCACCGTGCGGCAATTCAATGCCCGCCTGGAGATTCGCCGGCTCGATCCGGGCACCGAGATTCTGATCCGCTTTCCGGAAAATTTCGGCGCGCCCGAATCGCCGCAAACCGAGGCGCGCTGACAAAGCGCGGAACCCCGTCCATCATCGCACGTTGGTTTCAAGAGCAGGGGACGCGCGCCTCCGCATACCCATTTGCCAACAGAAGGATCACGTCATGGGCCTGTTTTCGAAGGACATCAAAACGATGGATGACCTGTTCCTGCACACACTGCAGGACATCTATTATGCCGAGAAGCAAATCCTGAAAGCGCTGCCGGATATGATCAAAAAGGCGATGAACCGCGACCTCACCGCGGGCTTTAAGAAACATCTCGAAGAGACCGAAACGCATGTTTCGCGATTGGAACAGGTATTCAAGATGCTTGGCTCGGAGCCGAAGGGTCATGACTGCCCGGCCATCGACGGCATCATCAAGGAAGCCAATGCCATAGCCGCCGACATCGCGGACAAGGAAGTGCTGGACGCCGCCCTGATCAGCGCCGCGCAGGCGGTGGAGCATTACGAGATCACGCGTTACGGCACGCTGGTCGCCTGGGCGCAGCAGCTTGGCCGCGATGATTGCGCGGCAGTGCTGCAGCGGACACTGGATGAGGAAAAAGCCACCGACAAGAAGCTGACCAGCTGGCCGAAAGCAAGATTAATCGCAAGGCGGCGAGCTGACGTCGGCGTGCCTGGCCAACGAAGACAACCAAAACCAAAGACCCCGGCCAGCTTTCGCTGACCGGGGTCTTTGGTGTCGGCGCACAAGAATAGTTTGGGTTGCTCCTGTTAACGCGGAGGCCGGCCGCTAAGTTTCACAGTTGAAAACTCGTCCCGAATCGCACGCCGAAGCCGCGCCGTGGGCGACGTTGGCAGAAGTAACTCAACGCCGTGCCGCGAAATGCGCGGCGAAGAACGCCATAAATCCGCCGAGCGTCATAGCGGCGAGATTCACTGCTGTGGTTATCGCGGCTCCGGTCCCGGGCGGGGCTGCGGCTTTGCGTCCGGCCACCGCCAATAAACAAAAGAAGGCAAGACCGAGCGTTACGCGCAAAATTTTCAAACCCGGACGGTTGAGGCGGCGGGCTACGACGATGGCCGCAAGACTGCCAGAACAGCCGGCGATCCCGATCGCCCACCAAGCGAGCGCGGTATTGATCTGATCCTTGTCGGAGAAAAGCACCCCGCGCGCCGCGGTGCCGAGACCGAGGCCCGCGGCCGTCAGCCCGATATGGACGGCCAGTGCCAGGAACAGGCCGCAGGCCAGCGCCATCGTATAGATCAGGACGCGCGGCGGTTCAGACGGCGTCGATGCCCCAGCCTCTTGCATTCCTCAATCCTTGGGACCGCCCTGTTCCCCGTGGCCGCGCTCGTCGTATCCGTGCCGGTGGCTGTAAAAGACAAGCGCCATGAGGCCAATTCCGACGACCAGCGAAAATAATACGCCAAGCGCCATTGCCACATAGCCGGAAGCCGGCATCGGCGGACCGGTATCGCTGGCCCAGACATAATAAGCAAACCAGATCGAAGCGGCCAGAAAGGCGAGGAGAGGGAGGATGACAGCTGTCTTTTGCATGCAGTGGATATAGGCGCTGAGGGGTTTTTCGGCCATAGCCGCGCGGCACCGCAGCGTCGTTTTCCCCCCCGGCCGCCGAGGGGCTTGTGTGATGACAAAATTACCGCGTAAGGAAGCCTACCTGCCTTATAACCTGGTTTGCTCCCCGCATGACAACTGAGCCCGCCGAGTCCGCCGCCGCTCAAATTTCCCTCCTGCGCCATAAACAATTTGCGCTCTATTGGTGGACCCGGGTTCTGTCGACAGTCGGCTACCAGATGCTCCATGTCGCGGTCACCTGGCAGATCTATGAAATCACCAACAGCGCTTTCCACCTCGGCCTGGTCGGGCTTGTGCTGTTTGTCCCGGTCATTGCCGGCACCTTCATCATCGGCCATGTGGCGGACCACTATGACCGTCGATGGGTGATCGCCATCTGTCAGGTCAGCAAAGGCCTCGGGGCGCTGATCCTGTTGCTCGCCGACTACACCGGACACCTAAGCGTCGGCGTAATTTATTTTGTCGTCTTCATCGTTGGCACCGGCCGCGCCTTCGAAGGCCCGACGCTGCACACCATCCCTCCGAGCATCATGCCGCAGGAGGTTCTTTCCCGCGCCATCGCAGCCGGCGCCACTGCGCATCAGGTGGCAGTGATCGGCGGTCCCGCGCTCGGCGGTTTCCTTCTCGCCTGGGGAGCGAATTTCGTCTACGTAATCTGCTTCGTGCTGTTTGTGATCGCGGCCACGCTGATCAGCCTGGTTCGCATCCAGCGGCCGGCGAAAGTGAAGAAGGCCGTGACGCTGGAATCGGTATTTGCCGGCTTTCACTTTATCCGCACCCGAAAGGTTATCTTCGGCGCCATTATGCTTGACCTCGCCGCCGTGCTGATCGGCGGGGTGACCGCGCTGCTGCCGATCTTCGCGCGCGATATCCTCCAGACCGGGCCCGAGGGCTTGGTCTGCTGCGTTCCGCGCCCGCCGCCGGCGCGCTGATGATGTCGGGCTATCTCTCCAATATCCGGATCGACAAGCACGCCGGGCGTATCATGATCGGCGCGGTGGTCATTTACGGCCTGGCGACCGCGGCCTTCGGCTTCTCGTCCTGGCTCTGGCTGTCGATGATTATGCTCGCGATCACAGGCGCGGCGGATGCCGTCAGTGTCGTGGTGCGTCATTCGCTGGTGCAAACCCGCACGCCTAACGACATGCTGGGCCGGGTGATGGCGGTGAACTCTACCTTCACCGGCACGACTTCGAACCTCGGCCAGTTCGAGTTGGGCGTGGTTGCGGCGCTGATCGGCGCCGGTCCTGCCGTGGTGGTCGGCGGCCTGGGCGCCGCCGGCATCGCGGTGCTCTGGATCAAGCTCTTCCCCGACTTCTGGCGGGTACAGAGCATCATTCCGGAGAAATGACCCCCGACGACCAGTTCTCGCTGCTCCGCCACGGGCAGTATCGGATTTACTTTGCGACGCGCGTCGCCACGGCGCTTGCCTATCAGATGTTGTTCGTGGCGGTCGGCTGGCAGGTTTATGACCTGACCAATAGCGCGCTCGATCTTGGCCTGGTCGGCCTGCTTCTGTTTATCCCTTCAGTGCCCGGCACGCTGCTGGTCGGCCATGTGGCGGATCATTACGACCGCCGCTGGGTGATACGCCTCGCGCAGATAGGCAAGGCGATATGCGCAGGGGTGCTCACGGTCGGAAGCTTCACCGGCACGTTGAGCGTATACGTCATCTTTTCGACGGTGCTGGCAATCGGCTTCTGCCGCGCCTTCGACACGCCGACTTTGAACACGCTGGTGCCCGGTATCGTGCCGAAAGAAATGATTTCGCGCGCGGTCGCCGGCGGTTCGATGGCGAACCAGGTCGCGACCATCAGCGGGCCGGCGCTCGGCGGCATCCTTTATATTTTCGGTCCTGAAGTCGTTTACGGGCTTTGCTTCCTTGCCTTCATTACCGCGAGCATTCTGGTGGGTTTCATCCGGCTGAGTTATCCGCCGCGCGAAAAGAAACCAATCACGTTCGAGACCGTATTCGCCGGCTTTACCTACCTTCGCCAGAACCGGATCATTTTCGGAGCGATCTCGCTCGACCTCTGCGTCATCATGCTCGGCGGCGTGATCGCGCTGTTGCCGGTCTATGCGCGGGACATCCTGCAGACCGGTCCCTGGGGTCTCGGTCTGCTGCGTTCCGCGCCTGCCGTTGGCGCATTGATTGCGACGATCTTTCTGACCCGCGCCACGCTCCGCCGAAATTCTGGCAAGCTCATAATATGCGCGCTCTGTATCTATGGATTCACGGTGCTGGTGTTCGGCATTTCCAACTGGCTGCCGCTGTCGCTTGCCGCGCTGATGGTCTACGGGGCGATGGATACACTCAATGCCGTTATCCGCCAGTCGATGATCCAATCGCGCACCCCGAACGACAAGTTGGGGCGGGTGATGTCGGTGAGTTCGATGTTCACCAGTTCGGCCAGCACGCTCGGACAATTCGAATCCGGGGTGATGGCGGCGATATTCGGCGTGGTGCCGTCGGTGTTGATCGGCGGATTTGGCGCCATCGCTATCGCGCTGTTATGGATAAAACTGTTCCCTGAGCTGTGGCGCGTGCAGAGCGTGGTGCCGGAGAAAGAGGACCGCGCCGCGCACTAGCTCTTGATGATCGGCTCGGCGGTGCTCTTGCCGGACCCCGGTTAGTCGGTTGCAGCCTTGAGCAGGTTTGGCGTCACAAAATGACTGAGCCGCCCGGCCTGCGCGTGCAGCTTCCGCCAGTCGTCAAACGGGAATTCGATGATCACCAATCCGCTGGTCGGCAGGTTTTCGCGCAGTTGTTCGCGCGCGTCGAGGTCGCCGGTCGCGATCAGCCCCACGGCCACGCGATGCAGGCTGGGGTTATGCCCGATGACCAGCAGCGTGGCGCAGGCGGTGCCGGTTTGCTGGATGACGTCGAGAATGGCTTGCGGCGAGGCGTCAAAAAGCCGCTCCTCATAGGTTGCGCGGGTGCGCTTGCCGAGCGCGGGGGCCATCAGCTCCCAGGTTTCCCGCGTGCGTTTTGAAGGCGATACAAGCGCGTGGTCGGGCTGAAGCTGATGCCGGGCCATGTAGGCGCCGATTTTCGGGGCATCCTTCCGGCCGCGGGAAGCCAGCGGACGGTCGTGGTCGCGGATTTTGCCGTCCGCGGGGACCGCCTTGGCGTGACGCAGCAGCATGAGAGTGCGCATGGCAGCCCTTTGACAATGTTAACAGATTGTGTCTGCCTCGCCCCAGAATGCAACGGCATTTCGTCGGTTTCGGGAACACCGTACCGGCGTCGATTTTCCGGGCCATCCGGGCTAAATTCGGCTCGCCCCGCTGGCGGCATAGGCAGCCAGCGCGAACTGGGCTGCGTGAGAAATACAGAAGGATCTTAATGCAGGGGGACGATCCGATCTCCGACGGGGCGAGCTGGTATGCGGAAGCGGCGGTGCCGGCACCCGAACGCCCCCGGCTGACCTTTGATCTCGACGTGGATGTCTGCGTGATCGGCGGCGGCCTCGCCGGCCTGACCGCCGCGCGCGAGATTGCGCGACGCGGATGGTCGGTCGCGGTGCTGGAGGCTCAGCACCGTGGCGTCCGGCGCTTCGGGACGTAATTTGGGTTTTGTGCTGCCGGGATATCTCGAAAGCCTAGAGCGAATCATTGAGCGGGTCGGACGGGAGCAAGCCAAGGAGCTTTGGGCGCTGTCCGAACGCGGCCTGGATTATGTGCGCGAAACCATCCGCGAAACCAACATGCCCGGCGTCGAGCCGGTGAACGGATGGCTCTCGGTCGCGAAATTTCGCGAAAATCCCAGGCTCTCCGAGGAGGCTAACTTGTTGCGCGAAGAATTTGGCGCGCAAGCAGAAGCGTGGTCTGCGGAGCAAGTGCGGGAACAGCTCAAGAGTCCGCTGTATCAGAACGCCATTCATTTCCCGCGCGCCTTCCACATCCATCCGATGAACTACGCGAGGGGGCTGGCGGTGGCGGCCGAGCAGGCGGGCGCGCGTATCTTCGAACATACGCCGGCGCTTTCGCTCGATCCCGCCGGCATCCGCAAGCGTGTTGCTACGCCGTCGGGGCGCATGCGCGCGGCGCGCATTGTGTTGGCGGGTAATACCGGGCTTGGCGCGCTGATGCCGCGGCTGGCGGATAGTCTTCTGCCGATCACGACCTATGTGGCGACCACCGCGCCGCTCGGGGAAAAGCTGAACCAGGCAATCCTCTATAAGGGCGGCGTCAGCGACAGTGTCTTTGCCGATAGCCATTATCGCATTATCGACGGCGACCGCCTGATGTGGGCCGGCGGCATGACCATGTGGGCCGCGGATCCCAAACGCTACGCGCGGCGGCTTGCGGCCGATATCCGTCGCGCCTATCCGCAGCTCGGCCGCGTGACGGTGGATCATGTCTGGTCAGGAACGCTGGGACGCGCCGTGCACAAAATGCCGCAGATTGGCGAAATAACGCGCGGAGTTTGGGTGGCCAGCGGTTTCGGCGGCCACGGCTTCAACACCACTGCCATGGCGGGCGATCTGATCGCGCGCGGCATCGTCGAGGGCGACCAGACCTGGCGGCTGTTCTCGCCCTATGACCTGGTTTGGGCGGGCGGCGCCGGCGGCCGCGCCGCGGCCCAGGCGCTCCATTGGACGCGCCGCATCCGCGAGCGCCTGAATGCGCAGTTCGGCCGCCCGGCCGATTTGCGCGAGGAGCTCACGCTTTCCCGCTGACGCAGTAGCGTTGGCCGTCGCGGAAAATCCCTTGCGGGCGGCCAGCGACCGGACTGCGTCGCAATTTTCAGGTCCAGAATTGGCCGCAGCCGCAGCTAATCAGGCTTCCGATCCCCCGGCCGCCCACGACAAAATCGTGTCTAAACGCGGACAAAAGCGGGCCCGTCGCCGCAAACCGGTGGCGCCGAAAAACCCGAATCCAGCTGGCAACGATGGCAGCAAAAACAAGGCGGAATCTAAAATGGCGCTGGAGGCTGACGCGGCTTCCGCGGCCGACGGTCTCCCGGCCGACAGCTGACCGGTCGGATGTAACTGGAAGTCTCTATCATCCGTATATAGCTCACGGATGACCGCTTTGATGCACAAAAGGCAGGCAAGCCATGACAACGAAATGCACCCGTCGTTATTTGCTCGCAGGCGCGGGCCTCGCGGCACTCGCAGTCGTGCGGTGGCCGAACCCGGCAAGCGCGCTGACCGAGGGAAATTTTGAAGTGCAGAAAGCCGAAGAGGAATGGCGCAAGCTCCTTACCAAGCAGCAGTTCGACGTGCTGCGCAAGCACGGCACCGAATATCCAGGCTCCAGCCCGCTCAATCGCGAAAAGCGCAAGGGCATTTACTCCTGCGCCGGCTGCGACCTGCCGCTGTTCTCTTCGGAGACGAAATATGAAAGCGGCACCGGCTGGCCGAGCTTCTGGCAGCCGTTGCCCAACGCGATCGGAACCAAGGTGGACAGATCGCTCTTTATGACCCGCACCGAAGTGCATTGCCGTCGCTGCGGCGGTCATCTCGGCCATGTCTTCGAGGATGGACCGAAACCGACGGGGCTTCGCTATTGCATGAACGGCGTGGCGCTGAAATTCATGCCCGCGGCCGACGCCGGACCCGCGTAAGCTAGTATCGGCGCGCTGTTACGAAGCTGACACGTCGGCTCAGGCCGCCTGAAATTCGCCTTGAGCGCGAGATCGCAAGCTGGCTTTTGGCAGATTCGGCTGGCGGTGCGGCCGGACGATCAATTTTGCGGGTGAAAGTGGAACTGAAAAGGCCGAAACACGTTGAATTGGCCCCGCGAACCGGCCGCGACTCCACAACCGGCACTTGCCGATTTCGTGAAAATCACACAATTATTTCAGCTAGTTACGTCATCCGCCGGCAACGGCTGTCGCCCGCTATTCAGTGATTGTCCGGGATTTCGCCGCCGCTATATAAGCGTGCCCGCGAGGAGGAACTCGCCTAGGGAAACGAAATGCACGGAGCGACCAAAGTGCAGATGACCGCGGAGAAAACTAAAAACTACCGGCCATCCGATAAAGAGCCTTTCATGAACGAGCGGCAGCGGGAGCACTTCCGCAACAAACTGCTCGCCTGGAAGGAGGAAATCCTCAAGGAGGCCAAGGACACCCTGCAACATTTGCAGGACGAAAACCAAAACCATCCCGATCTGGCCGATCGCGCCTCATCGGAAACCGATCGGGCGATCGAGTTGCGGGCGCGTGACCGCCAGCGCAAGCTCATCGCCAAGATCGACGCAGCGTTGCAGCGGATCGACGACGGCACTTACGGCTATTGCGAGGAAACCGGCGAGCCGATCTCGATCAAGCGCCTTGAAGCCCGGCCGATCGCAACGATGTCGGTGGAAGCGCAGGAACGGCACGAGCGCCGTGAGCGTGTATACCGGGACGAATAGCGTTCCGGCGGGCAGGGGACTGCAGCTGCGCGCCTCCGGCGACGCTGCCGATGCGCGCTCGTCCTGAACAAATCGCGCGAGCCGCTCTGCCGCAACCTTGCAAGGCGCTTTAGATCACTTGTCGATCGCCGCCGTCATCCGACAAACTCGGCAGTCGGAAAAAGCATCATCAGGTCTTTCCCGGGGGACGACCGAGCAAGCTTGCCATCTCTTCTTCGAGACTGTCGTACAGAGCTTTTGAGGGTGTCGGCTTCGCTTCGGTCCGCGCCGGTTGCGGCTGCGGAGGCGTGGCACTTTGCTCTGCGGGCGTCTCGGCCGGTTCGTCCTTAGCCGGCGCAGGAGTCTCGGGGGCGACGCGCGGTTCATTTGAGCGGCGCAGCGAGGATTCCAGCCGGTTCGCCATCTCCGCCAGATTCTGATCCGGCTCCGTCGCCAGCGGTGCTTTTTTCGATTGCTCGATCTTTGCCGCCGGAGCGGCAGCAGGCGCAGGCGCGATCGGAGCAGGGCGGCTCATCGGCGGCGCGGCCGGCCGCGTGAACTGTGGCTCGCGCATGGCGTAGGCCGCGCGGTGACCTCATCCGCCAAATTCGTCATCGTATCCGGCTTCTCGAGCCGAGGCTCGGGACGGGCGCGGCGGGCGCTGCGGTTCCGAATGCGCCGGCCAAGTCCATTGCATCGGCTCTTCCGGGGCCGCGCGCGGCGTCGTGCGTCCGTTGGTCTCCGCTTGCGGCTGCAGCGGCCACATGGCGCCTTCAGCGACGGACACCGGGCGCGGTGGAGGTTTCGGGAATGGGCAGCGGCGCGGCCGACGGCCGGCTCCACCGCCTTGTCGCGCGGCGCGCTTATGGCGCGGACGATATTCTGCTCGACCACGACGTCGGTGGGGCCGCCGATCATCAGCAGATGCTCGACATTGTCGCGCCGGATGATGACGAGCTTCCGGCGGCGCGTCCACCGCTGCGGCGTCGACTACCGCGAGCCGGGGCTGCCGTCCGCGCGCGGAAGATCCGCCGAAGCCATTCGCGCCGAAGCGGCGCACGAGCCATGCCGTAACGCCGATCAGCGCCAGCACGATCACGAAGGCAATGAAGAATTTCAAAGCGGGCGAGACGTCTGCGCCGAACAGCGTGTCGAACATGGGCTTTTTCGTCTTTCAGGTCACTCGGATCAGATGCGGCGGGATCGCCGGGACTTGTTAACGGCTGCGGTAATGCTTTGCTTACTGCAATAGTAACAAATCATTACATTTGGACTTCGCTTGGCCGTCAATGCCCGTGGCTTCTAGAACGGCACTTAGGCCGTCGCACGACGAGCGTTACCCGGCATTACCAGCTCTGGCAATGCCTGCTACCATGGTAGGGGTGTGCGTGCCCGGGCCCTCCGGACACGCGTGGCGCGCCAATATCCCTTTTTCGCCATGCCGCGCACGCTCAGGCAGCAGGCAGAAGACATCGGCCCAAATCCCAATCGACCATTACCAGCGGTAGCCGAGGCCATCGGCTGCGAGCTGCGCCTTGCCGGGCGATTTCCCGTTGATTTTCAGTCTGCTTGCCAGCGAAACCCTTGCGCGGACGGCCCCGGCTGGGGCACTCAAGAAGGGCGCTGCTTCGCGCGCATCGGGACGGGATTCGAGCCGAATATGGCCACGCAGGAAACAGGCGGACGTTCGGAGCGCGCGGCCGTCGACCGCAGTCCGGCCACCGCCCGCGGCGGCAGCATCGGGCTGGTCCTTGTCGTGGCGCTTGCGCTGGTCGGCGCCGCCACCGGGCTTCTGTTCGTCGACCGCAATTTTGCCGGGCAATACATCACCGCGCTCTTGGCCATTTTGGCGAGCGTCGGCGTTTTTTCGCTGTTCGCGCTTGCCGCCGGCATCCTGCGTTTTCCGGGCAAGACGTCCGGGAATCCCATGGCCAAGGCCATCCTGGACGGCGCCGCCGACGGTCTTCTGGTGACCGACCAAAACGGCCACGTTCTCTACGCCAATGGCGCCTATCTCGATCTTACCGACGCGGTCGATGCCAACGATGTGCGCCCGGTCGAGCGCGTCTTCATCGGCGATCCTGATGTTTCCGAATCCGTCTACCGCCTGCTGAAGGCCGCGCGCGAAGGCCGCAGGCTGCAGGAGGAGGTCCGTATCCCGGGACTGAATGACGTCCCGGCACGCTGGCTTCGCCTGCGGGTTCGCCCGCTCGGCGATGACAACAGCGGCTCCAAGCTTGCGGTCTGGACCATCGCCGATGTGACGCGCGATCGCGAGCGGCAGGAAAATATCTTTCAGGAGTTGCAGCACGCCATCGATTATCTCGATCATGCGCCGGCGGGCTTCTTCTCCGTCGATGCCCAGGGCGACATCGTCTACCTGAATGCCACGCTGGCGAATTGGCTCGACCACGACCTGGCGCAGGTAGGCTCCGGCGGATTGAAGATCGCTGATGTTGTGTCGGGTGAAGGCGCGGCGCTGCTCACCGCGCTCTCGGCCGCGCCCGGCGATGTGAAGACCGAGGTCTTCGATCTCGACCTGAAAACCCGCGGCGGGCGCACGCTGCCGGTGCGGCTCTTTCACAAGGTCGCTTTCGGCGCCGACGGCGCGGCCGGCGCTTCACGCACGCTCGTGCTCAACCGCGCGCGGGATGACGGCACCGATCCGCAGCGCGCGGCGGAAGTGCGCTTCATGCGCTTCTTCCACAATACGCCGATGGCCATCGCCACTGTCGATAAGGCGGGCAAGATCGCGCGCAGCAACGGTCTGTTCGCGCGCATGTTCCAGAACGTACTCAAAGGCAAGGGTTCGCAGGGTGAGGAGCCCTCCATCCTCTCCGTCGTCGGCGAGCGCGACCGCCCGGCGCTGGAGGCCGCATTCCGTCAGGCCGCGGAAGGGCAGGGCGAGATCGCGCCGGTGGAGGCCGCGCTGGAAGGCGAGCCGGAGCGCTTCGCGCATTTCTTCATCTCGGCGATCGAGGAAAAAGAAGAACGCGACGGCGAAGCGGCGATCGTCTACGCGCTCGAAACCACCGATCGCCGTAAACTGGAAAGCCAGTTCGCCCAATCGCAGAAGATGGAAATGGTTGGCAAGCTCGCCGGCGGCATCGCGCACGATTTCAACAACGTGCTCTCCGCCATCATGATGGCGACCGACTTCCTGCTCAATGCCCATAAGCCGACCGATCCGTCCTTCCAGGACATTATGCAGATCAAGCAGAACGCCAATCGCGCCGCCAGCCTGGTGCGGCAGCTTTTGGCCTTCTCGCGCCGGCAGACGCTGCGTCCGCAGGTGCTCAGTCTCGGCGACGCGCTGTCCGATCTCACCATGCTGCTGCGCCGGCTGATCGGCGAAAAGGTGCAGCTCGAAGTCGTGCATGGGCGCGACCTGTGGCCGGTGAAGGTGGATATTTCCCAGTTCGAGCAGGTGATCGTGAATCTGGCGGTCAATGCGCGCGATGCCATGCCGGAAGGCGGCAAGCTCACTGTGCGCACCGCCAATGTTTCCGCCGATGAGAGCAAGGACTTCCCCTCCAAGGGCATGCCGCCGGCCGACTATGTGCTGGTGGAGGTTTCCGATAACGGCGTCGGCATCGCGCCCGAAATCATCGAGAAGATCTTCGAACCGTTCTTTTCGACCAAGGACGTGGGCAAGGGCACCGGCCTCGGTCTCTCGACGGTCTACGGAATCGTCAAGCAGACCGGCGGCTTCATCTATGTCGATTCAGAGATCGGCCGCGGCAGCACCTTCCGCATTTTCCTGCCACGCCACGTGCCGGGCGCGGAGGACGTCGAGCAGCCGGACACGGTGGAATCGCCCGCCATCGCCGGGGCGCTAGCCGCGACCGATGAAGTGGTGCGCGCGCGAACCACCGACCACACCGGCCATGGCACCATCCTGCTGGTTGAGGATGAGGATGGCCTGCGCTCGCTCAATGCGCGCGGCCTGATGTCACGCGGCTATACTGTGCTGGAAGCCGCCAATGGCGTCGAGGCCATGGCGGTCCTGGAGAAAATCGGCGGCGCGGTCGACCTTGTGGTGTCGGATGTCGTCATGCCGGAAATGGACGGCCCTACGCTGTTGAAGGAAATGCGAAAGCGTAATCCGGAATTAAAGATCATTTTCGTTTCCGGCTATGCCGAGGACGTATTCCAGAAGCATCTACCCGAGCACGGACAGTTCGCCTTCCTGCCCAAGCCCTTCACGCTCAAGCAGCTCGTAGCGGCGGTGAAAGAAACGATGGCGGGCTGACGCGTGCGTCCGCTTGAATGCAAGAAAACGCCCCGCGGAAAGCTCCGTCGGGGCGTTTCTTGTGACGAGCCTGACTACTGGCAGATTTGGACCCGGCGAATTGTGCCGTTCGGCGTGCGTTCACGCACGATCTGACAGCTTGCCGCCGCGCGGGGCTGAACATATACGGCGCCCGACGGAGCATACATGGGGCTAGCGGCGTAAGTGTCGGCATTTGCCGTTGCGACCGCGCCGACAGCCAAGCCGCCCACGCCCGCTACGACGATGGCGGGGACCACCCATTGCGCAAGCGCGTTGGCTTGAGTGGGAACAGCAACTGTTGCCGCCGCCAATGCGCCGGCAGCCGCGATTGTCGTAAGGGGTTTTATCATTCGGAACCTCCTGCAGTTGGTTGCACGGGGCCAATGGATTGCGCGCGTCGTTGTTCCTGTGGGCCGATGGCAGGTATCGGGCAATCGAAAGGTAATTATGCGGCAGAGGGAACCGCTGGAGACGTGGTCAATTCGTGACGAATTGTTTTGGCTTGAGCCGCGGGCCTGCGGGGCGCGATAGGCGGATCATCCTGATCGACCAGGCAGGTCCCCGATCAACGGATGGCAGCTCTGCGCCGCTAGCATTTCGAAATCGCCAGCGCCAGCCGATCGAGTGCGCCGGCGATGTCGGATTCGGCTTCCGCCACGGCTATTTCGATTACCGTATAGTCGCGCTCCTCCAGCCAAGCCCGGCGTTCGGCGCGGGCGGCGCTGGCCTCCGGAGCCTCGTCCTTCGGCACAAGCTCAATCACGCTACGCAACGGGAAGGAGACGAAATCGCAAATATGCGGGCCGATGGGAATTTGGCGCTTGAAGCTGTGACCGGCGAAACGGCGGTCCTTCACCAGCGCTTCCCAGAAGGCGCGCTCGATGTCGGTCGGATTGCGGCGCAGAAGCCGCGCCAGTCCGCGCGCGGGGCCGCCTTGGATCGGGGCCGGTTGCCCGCCACGTTCCGCCAGCAGCGTGCGCAGCATCTGCGCCTCGTCGCCGGTGAGGATGCCGCCCTTGGCCGGGCCCTTGCGGCCTTCCACCAGCGCGGTGACGACGCCATGCAGCGTCTGGATGTCCTGCTGGGTCGGCTTCATGCGGTTGAAGATGTTGCGCAGGTTAATCGTCATGGTGGCGCGCTTTTCCGGCGGGCGGAAAAACTCCACCTTCTCCAGTTCGCGCTCGAGGGTGGCGAAGAAGGCCGCGAGCTGCTGCTTGCCCGCCTGCGGTGATTTTTTCGGCGTGTCGAAGGGCAGGGCGCCGCCCGTGACATGCTTGAAGTATTCATAGCCGATGATCACCACCGCCTGCGCGAGGTTGAGCGAGGCGAAGGCAGGATTGACCGGCAGCGTAATGATGCGGTCGGCGAGCGCGACCTCCTCGTTCTCAAGCCCGTTGCGCTCGCGGCCGAACAGGATGGCGACTTGCTCGCCGCGCCCGACATCTTCAGCCATCAGGCGCGCGGCCTCGTCGGCGCCGACAACTGGCTTGGCCTGATCATGCGCGCGCGCGGTTGCCGCCAGCACCATGGTGCAGTCGGCGATCGCTGCTTCCACGGTATCGAACAGTTGCGCGGATTCGAGCACAGCGTCGGCGCCCGCCGCCATCACCTTGGCTTTGGGGTTGGGCCATCCCTGCCGCGGCTTGACCAGACGCAACCGCTTCAATCCGAAATTGCCCATGGCGCGCGCTGCGGCGCCGATATTCTCGCCCAGCTGCGGCTCGACCAGAATGACGATCGGTCCCGGCAAGTCGGCCCAGGCCTTGGTCTTGTCGGTTCCGGCGCCCGGCATTGGCTATAGCACCGGATATCTGTGATGCCGCCGATGGAAGCGAGAGCGGCGACCGGCGCGTCTGGCTGCGAATGCCGTCCGAGCCGGTGCAGGCTTGTGTAATATTGCTGCAGCACTTCGCGCCACCGCCCGGCATCAGAAGGCGCGTAACGCTTCGATGCATATTTCATCAGGAGCGGCTGGCCCAGCGTCCTGGCAAATATCGGAAAATGCACGCTTAGTTTGTCCTTCGGCGGGTAAGCCCGCGCCTTCCTATAGCCGCGCTGTGGCCCGGGCGGAAGCATCGGCGGGCGCACTTGCAGGACGCGCCTTGCCGGGCCATAAGTGCCGCCGCTCCAGCTCTGCTCGGGCTTTTCCGACGCTTCTTCCCCGACAAAGGTTCTGAAACGCTATGGCGAAAATCAAGGTGACAAATCCGGTCGTCGAAATGGACGGCGACGAGATGACCCGCATTATCTGGCAGCTCATCAAGGACAAGCTGATCCATCCCTATCTCGACGTGAACCTGCTCTATTACGATCTCGGGGTCGAATATCGCGACAAGACCAACGATCAAGTCACCATCGATGCCGCCGAGAAGACCAAGGAAGTCGGCGTCGCGGTGAAATGCGCCACCATCACGCCGGACGTCGGCCGCGTGAAGGAATTCAACCTGAAGGAGATGTGGCGCTCGCCCAACGGCACCATCCGCAACATTCTCGGCGGCACCATCTTCCGCGAGCCGATCATCTGCAAGAACGTGCCGCGCCTCGTACCGGGCTGGACCAAGCCGATCATCATCGGCCGCCATGCCTATGGCGACCAGTACCGCGCCACCGATTTCAAATTTCCGACCGCGGGCACCATCTCGATCAAATTCACCGGCAACGACGGCAAGGTGATCGAGAAGGAAGTATTCAAGGCGCCGGAGAGCGGCGTCACCATGGCGATGTATAATCTCGACTCGTCGATCCGCGATTTCGCCAAGGCCTCGTTCAACTACGGCCTCTCGCGCGGCTACTCGGTCTATCTCTCCACCAAGGACACCATCCTCAAGCAGTATGACGGCCGCTTCAAGGAGCTGTTCCAGGAAGTGTTCGACAAGGAGTTCAAGGATAAGTTCGCCGAGAAGAAAATAGTCTACGAGCACCGCCTGATCGACGACATGGTGGCGGCCGCGATGAAATGGTCGGGCGGCTATGTCTGGGCCTGCAAGAACTACGATGGCGACGTGCAGTCCGACACGGTGGCGCAGGGCTTCGGCTCGCTCGGCCTCATGACCTCGGTGCTGATGACGCCGGACGGCAAGACCGTGGAAGCGGAAGCCGCGCATGGCACGGTGACGCGCCACTATCGCGAGCATCAGAAAGGCAAGGAAACCTCGACCAATTCCATCGCCTCGATCTTCGCCTGGACCCGCGGCCTTGCGCATCGCGGCAAACTCGACAACAACCCGCAGCTCATCAAGTTCTGCAGCACGCTGGAAAAGGTCTGCATCGATACCGTCGAATCCGGCTTCATGACAAAGGACCTCGCGCTATTGGTCGGCGCCGATCAGAAATGGCTCTCCACCACCGGCTTTCTCGACAAGATCGACGAGAACCTGAAAAAGGCGATGGCGGCCTAAGCGTCGTCTGGACCGCAAGGGGAAAAGGGCGCGGCCTCGGCTGCGCCTTTTTGTTTTGCGGAGCGGAGGGCAGGTCTTTACGCAAACCGCACGGCGTAGATCGGCGGCAGATGGGCATTGAGCAATTGCCAGCGCTCGCCGCCATTCTCGCTGATCCATAAGCGCGCCGGTGGTCGAGCCCATCGCGAGCCGCGTGCCGGTCTCGTCCACGTCGAGGCCGTGGCGGTAGACCAGGTCATAGGCGTCGCGCTGCGGCAGGCCATCGCGCAGGCTTTCCCAGGTCTTTCCGCCGTCGCGCGTGCGCGTGACCGAGAGCGCGCCGTCGCGCGGCACGCGGATCTCGTCCTTGATCGCGGGCACGAACCACGCGGTCTGCGGATCCTTCGGATGCGCGGCGACCGCGAAGCCGAAATCGTCCGCCGGCAGCTTGAGCTGCGTCCAGGAAACGCCGGCATCGGTGGAACGGAAAATGCCGTTGTGATGCTGCATCCACATCACGTCGGGCGCGCCGGCGCAGCGCGCCACGCGATGCGGATCCTGCACTTCAAGCGTGCCCGCCTGTTCGGGCGGCATATAGGCGGCGACCAGGCCATCGCCGCGCAGAAACCAGCTCTTGCCGTCATTGCCGGAATCCCAGACGCCGCCGCAGGAAATCGCGACGAACAACTGCTCCGGGTCGCGCGGGTCGGGCAAGATGGTATGGATGCCGGCGTCGTCATAGCCGCCGCCGAACCATTTGGCGCGCTCCGGCACGTCCCATAACGCGCTGTCGAATTGCCAGCTTTCGCCGCGGTCGTCGGAGCGGAATAATCCGGCGGGAATGGCGCCGGCCCAGAGCCTGCCGGGCTGCTCTGGCGCTGCCCGGCTCCAGGGTCCAGATCTGAAACAGCGTCGGCGCGCCGGCGGCATCGGCGGGGAAGGCGGGCGCCGGCAGCTCCTTCCAGGATGTGCCTGCATCGTCGGAGCGATGCAGCTTGCTGCCGAAATGTCCGTGCCGCAGAACGGCATAGAGCGCGCCATCGCGCGGATCATGCAGCGCGGCCGTGACCGCCACCCCGGGAAATTCCCGCGCGAGAACCGACCATTCGCCGCCTTCACGCGCGAACGTGACAAGTCCCTTGCGGGTCGCGATCAGGATGCGCTCGCTCATGCTCAGCCTCCCGACAAAGCCTGCATTACATAGAGCTTGCTGTCTGGAGCGACAGGATGGCCCATCGTCGCCTCGCGCGCCAGCCGCTGCCCGTCGGCAAAGATGCAAACATGTTTGCGCAGCGCTCCGCGCTCATCGACCAGATAGCCGCGCAGCTGCGGCTGCTGCTGGAACAGAGCGCTGAGCGCTTCGCCGACTGTCGCGCCGGGGGCGTTCACCGGCCCGGGCGGCGCCCATGTGCGCAGCCAGGCGGTGAAATGCACCTGCGCCATGAGTGATCAGCCGCCGAGTGCGGCCTCCACCGCCGCGAGCGCGGCATCCGCCTTCGAGCCATCGGGCCCGCCGGCCTGCGCCATATCGGGCCGTCCGCCGCCGCCCTTGCCGCCGAGCGCTTCGGCCCCTTTGCGCACCAGATCGACGGCGCTATAGCGCGCGGTGAGATCGGGCGTAACGCCGACCACGATGCCGGCTTTGCCTTCGCCGGTGACGCCGACGATGGCGACGATGCCGGAGCCAACCTGTTTCTTGCCTTCGTCGACCAGACTCTTGAGATCCTTGATCTCGATGCCGCTGACCGCGCGTGCGAGCAGCTTAATGTCACCGACTGTGCGCAGCCCATCTGCCGCCGCCGGCGCCGGCGCCCGCCGCCCATGGCAAGCTTCTTCTTGGTATCCGCCAGTTCACGCTCCAGGCGCTTGCGCTCATCGAGCAATCCCGCGAGCCGCTGCGGCATTTCCTCCAGCGGCGCGCGCAATTCAGCGGCCGCGGATTTGGCGACCTGGATCGACCGCATTGGCGCTTTTGCGCGCCGCGCGGCCGGTCAGCGCCTCGATGCGGCGCACGCCGGCGCCGACCGCGCTTTCGCCGATCACGGTGATGAGGCCGATGTCGCCGGTGCGCCTGACATGGGTGCCGCCGCAGAGCTCGACCGACCAGCCCATGGCATTGCCGGCTTCGCCCATCGCGACCACGCGCACCTCGTCGCCGTATTTCTCGCCGAACAGCGCGCGCGCGCCCGAGGCGATGGCGTCATCCACCGCCATCAGGCGCGTGGTCACCGGCGCGTTCTGCAGCACGATGTCGTTGGCAATGTCCTCGACGCGGGTGATTTCTTCCGCGCTCACGGGCTTGGGATGGGCGAAGTCGAAGCGCAGCCGGTCGGGCGCGACCAGCGAGCCCTTTTGCGCGACGTGATCGCCCAGAACCTGGCGCAGAGCTTCATGCAACAGGTGCGTGGCGGAATGATTGGACCGGATGGTGCTGCGGCGGCGCGTGATCGACCTCGAGCGCCAGCGCGGCGCCCGGCTTCAAGCTGCCTTCTTCGACGGTGCCGAGATGCACGAAGAGGTCGCCGCCGGCTTTCTTCTGCGTGTCGGTGACGCGGAAACGGACGCCGTCGGCGCTCATCGTGCCGGTATCGCCGACCTGGCCGCCGGACTCTCCATAGAACGGCGTCTGGTTCAGCACCACCGCGCCGCTATCGCCCTTCCTCAGTTCGGCGACCTCCTTGCCGTCGCGCACCAGGGCGGCAACGACGCCTTCGGCCTGCTCGGTTTCATAGCCGAGGAATTCGGTCGGCGCCGACGCGCTCGCGCACGCCGAACCACACCGCTTCCTGCGCGGCATCGCCGGAGCCGGACCAGGAAGCGCGCGCTTTCTCGCGCTGGCGGTTCATCGCATCGGTGAAAGAGGCGAGATCGACGCCGATGCCGCGATTGCGCAGCGCATCCTGCGTCAGATCGAGCGGAAAGCCGTAGGTATCGTAGAGCGTGAAGGCGGTCTCGCCGTCGAACATGTCGCCCTGCTTCAGCGGCTTGCTGGCCTCGTCGAGGATGGCCAGCCCGCGCTCCAGTGTTCTGCGGAAGCGGGTCTCTTCCAATTTCAGCGTCTCGCTGATCAGCGCCTGCGCGCGGATCAGTTCGGGAAAGGCCTGGCCCATCTGCTGCGTGAGCGAAGGAACCAGCTTCCACATCAGCGGCTCGCGCGCGCCCAGCAGTTCGGCATGGCGCATGGCGCGGCGCATGATGCGGCGGAGCACATAGCCGCGGCCCTCATTGGAAGGCAGCACCCCATCGGCGATCAGGAAGGAGGAGGCGCGCAGGTGATCGGCAATGACGCGATGGGAGGCTTTTTGCGGCCCCTCGGAGGAGATCTTGGTCAGCGCGGCGATCTCGCTGATGATCGCGCGGAACAGGTCGATAGCGTAATTGTCGTGGGTGCCCTGCAGCACGGCGGCGATGCGTTCCAACCCCATGCCGGTGTCGATCGACGGGCGGGGCAGGTTCACGCGCTGTCCATCCGCCATCTGCTCATACTGCATGAAGACGAGATTCCAGATCTCGATGAAGCGGTCGCCTTCGGAATCCGGCGAGCCGGGCGGCCCGCCTGCAATTTTGTCGCCGTGGTCGTAGAAAATCTCCGAGCAGGGACCGCAAGGGCCGGTGTCGCCCATAGCCCAGAAATTGTCGGACGCCGGCGATGCGGATGATCCTGGAGTCGGGAAGCCCGGCGATTTTCTTCCACAGATCGAAGGCTTCGTCGTCGTCGATATAGACGGTCGCCGTCAGCCTGTCCTTCGGCAGGCCGAATTCCTTGGTGACGAGATTCCAGGCCAGCTCGATCGCGCGATCCTTGAAATAATCGCCGAAGGAGAAGTTGCCGAGCATCTCGAAAAAGGTGTGATGCCGCGCGGTATAGCCGACGTTGTCCAGGTCGTTGTGCTTGCCACCGGCGCGCACGCATTTCTGCGAGGTCACGGCGCGGCTATAGGGACGCTTCTCGACGCCGGTGAAGACATTCTTGAATTGCACCATGCCCGCATTGGTGAACATCAGCGTCGGGTCGTTGCGCGGCACGAGCGGAGAGGAGGGCACGACCTCGTGGCCGGCCCTGGCAAAATAATCGATAAAGCCCGATCGGATTTCGTTAACGCCGCTCATGTCGTCCCGCGCGCAGCCGCCGGCGTCATCGCTTAAGCGCCGGTCCGGATTGAGTTTTCCAGCGGCGTTTGTAGCGGCGGGGTGTCCATGAGTCCATGGAAAGCGGCTTTATCCTCCCCTGAGGAGGGATAAACGGCGTGCAAGCCGGGCGCGATAAAAGAAAACCCCGGGGAGAGAGCCCCCGGGGGTCTTGGCAGCACGCAGGACGCCACTGTTACGCAACGCTCACCGTAAGCCTATGCCTCCTCCGCCTCGTCACCGTCTCTCTCGGCTTCGCCGGCGAGAATTTTTTCGGCAATGATGCCGGAATTCTGCCGCACCGCCGCTTCGATCTTGGCGGCCATCTCGGGATTCGCCCGCAGGAAGTTCTTGGCGTTCTCGCGGCCCTGACCGATCCGCTGGCTGTCGTAGGAGAACCAGGCGCCGGACTTCTCCACCACCCCGGCCTTGACGCCGAGGTCGACCAGCTCGCCCATTTTGGAGATGCCCTCGCC
Organism: uncultured Alphaproteobacteria bacterium; assembly: GCA_963728585.1. GTDB lineage: Bacteria > Pseudomonadota > Alphaproteobacteria > Rhizobiales > Xanthobacteraceae > CANKHA01. Next base: position 947 of record CAVSLB010000016.1, on the reverse strand, counting down.
ATACATGATGTCGAATTCCACCTGCTTGAACGGCGGCGCGAGCTTGTTCTTCACCACTTTGACGCGGGTCTGGTTGCCGACCACCTCGTCGCGGTCCTTGATGCCGCCGATGCGGCGGATATCGAGACGCACGGAGGCGTAGAATTTGAGGGCATTGCCGCCGGTGGTGGTTTCCGGCGAGCCATACATGACGCCGATCTTCATGCGGATCTGGTTGATAAAGATCACCATGGTCTGGGAACGCGAGATCGAGGCGGTTAGCTTGCGCAGCGCCTGGCTCATCAGCCGTGCATGCAGGCCCGGCAGGCTGTCGCCCATTTCGCCTTCCAGCTCGGCGCGCGGCACCAGTGCCGCGACCGAATCGACCACCAGCACGTCGATCGAGCCGGAGCGCACCAGCGTGTCGCAGATTTCCAGCGCCTGCTCGCCGGTATCGGGCTGCGAGATCAGCAGCTCGTCGATATTGACGCCGAGCTTGCGGGCATAAGCGGGATCGAAGGCGTGTTCGGCGTCGATGAAGGCGCAGGTGCCGCCCTTCTTCTGCGCCTCGGCGATGCAATGGGTGGCGAGCGTGGTCTTGCCGGAGGATTCCGGCCCGTAGATCTCCACCACCCGTCCGCGCGGCAGCCCCCCGATGCCAAGTGCGATATCGAGCCCGAGCGAGCCGGTGGAGACGGTGTCCACCTCGATCGAAAGCTTGCTCTTGCCGAGCCGCATGATCGAGCCCTTGCCGAAGGCGCGCTCGATTTGCGAGAGCGCGGCATCAAGGGCCTTGTTTTTGTCCATGGAATTTCCTTCGACGACACGCAGGGCTGCTGAACTCATTTTCCGCTCCTTATGGCCGGTATTCGCCGGGCCGACAACGCGGGGTTCTTCCGCCTGTCTGGGCCTGGAATGAAGGCGCACTGTACACCTTTTGTTCTCAGTTCGCAATATGTTCTTTTTGG
>CAVSLB010000015.1:0-64572 GCA_963728585.1 uncultured Alphaproteobacteria bacterium | reverse complement strand
CCGGTCGCGCCGCGGAGACCTGACGTCGTTTGTTCAATGGGCCCCCGCGCCGGGAAAATACCCGAAGCCGGACACGCAGGAAGGTCACCGCGCCGTCGAAAGCGCGATGACCTTGGACATTGTGAGCCTATTCGCCGCGGCGCGCCGCGTGCTCGCCCATCAGCTATGGCTCACCGCTTCAGCAGCGCCTTGGCTTTATCGATCGCGGCTGGTTCGAGCTTGAACACCGACTGAATCTGTTGTTCGAGCGCTTCACCGCTGAGCGGCTCGATCGGCAAATTCATCTTGGCCGCCTCCGCCTTCAACTCGGGATCCTTTGCCATCTCGATGAAAGCCTTCCGTACGACCGCAACACGATCCTCCGGCACGCCGGGAGTCATTGCCAGCGAATAGCCAATCGAACCGGACATCAGGAAGAGCGACCAGACCTGACGCTGCTCATCCGTCTTAGACAGCTCCATGATGGTCGGCACCTCGGGCAGTTCCGGATGGCGCTTCGTGCCGTACTGGACGATCAGATTGATCTTCTTGTCGCGCAGCCAATCGGCATTGTTTCTGCGGAGGAACTCCCAGTTCTGCATCGCCATGTCGATCTCGCCGCGCTCCAGCGCCAGCGTCGTTTCGGCGGTGCCCGAATAGCCGCCGAGGATTTTCAGCTTTGTACCCAGCAACTGATTGACCGCCGTCGGCACAACGATGGAATCGGATGTCGGGCCCCCGCCGCCAACGACAACCTCGCGTTTCAGCAGATCGTCGAAAGACTTGACGCCACTCGATGCGAAGGTGTGATGCACATTAAGGCCGCCGGATGAGGTGCGGCCAATCCAGTTAAACTTCCGCACGTCGTATTCGACGTTCGGCGCATTGGTGACTTGCGCCAATGTCGTATTGGCATGAAGTGCGCCGATCACCGTCCCATCCTTGGGGGCGACGTTGGCAAGATGGTTGGCGGCAAGAAGCCCGCCGGCACCCGGCATATTCTGCACGATAATCGTCGGTGAGCCGGGAATATATTTGCCGAGATGGCGGCCGGCTATGCGGGCATAGTTGTCATAATCGCCGCCGGTTCCCAGTGCGACGATGATCCTGATTGTCTTACCTTCATAAAACTTGTCGCCGGATTGCGCGAACGCAGCCGAGGTCGCTAAGGCCGCGGCCCACAGGGTGGTCCACAAAGTGATCCAGGCAGCTTTGACATTACGACTCATCTAACCCCTCCCTTGCGAACCTGACGGCTTCTTCCGATATTTTGGATGTTTTCCATTTTCTCGAAGACATGCTATTTTATCGATGATATGACGGTTTGTCGATAGCTGGCCGAGCGGCAAGGCCGCGTGCCGCGGGTTCTGCACGCAAGGCAGCCGTGGTTGCGCGTATTGCGGCCCCAGCGCGTTCGTAGTCAACGATAGGAATTGAGAATGGCGACCGAAGTACAATTACCACTGAGCGGATGGCCGCAGGGGATTCGGCTCCCCTTCGTGCTCACCTTCGAGCACAATTCCGGTGAAGCCGCGCCGATGCGGCCCGGCGATCGTCCTAACGCCAACTATTTCGGACAGATGGAATATGGCGGGCGGCGCGGCGTCTGGAATATTCTGGAAATGCTCGACGGCCTTGGACTCAAGGCAACGTTTTTCGTCAGCGGCGCGACGGCGGAGAAATTTCCCGATACCGTGCGGGCCGCGCATACCGCTGGCCACGAGATTGCGGCGATGGGCCACAGTTTCGAAAAGGTCCGCACGGTCAGCCGGGAGCGCGAACAGGCCATCGTGCGCCGCAGCGTCAAGTCGATCAAAGATGTCTGCGGCGCGGAAATCAAAGGGTGGCGATGCCCGGATTACCGCATCAGCCCGCAGACCTTCGACGTCCTCTCGGGCGAAGGATTCGCTCTGGGACAGCAGCATGCTCAATGACGACCTGCCCTATCAGTTGGATTGCGAAGGCGGCAAGTCGCTGATCGAAATCCCGTTTACCACCACCACATCGGAAAAGTCGCATGTAGCGTTTCCTTATCCGATGCGCGGTGGGCCGAGCGGCGTTGCTTCCGTCTGGAACAATGAATTCGACATCCTTTACCGGGAAAGCAACACGGCGCCGCGCTTCCTGATCCTCAGTCTGCAGACCTGGGCGGCGGGACGGCCGACGCCTCTGCGTACGCTGAAGACCTTCCTGAAACGGGTGATCACGCACAACGACGTGCAGTTCACGCAGTGCAGCGATATCGCCGGATGGTGCACCGGTTTGACCAGCAAGAAACACTGAGAGGGCGCGATGGGTAACTGGAAAGAAGTGGCATTGAAGAAGGCCGGCAAGTGGCCGCCAGGCGTCAGACTGCCGATCATCATCAGCGTGCATCACCAGTCCGAAGAAGCCTGCGTGATGCTGCCGGACGGCGCGGCCGACCCGCGCGACTATTATGAGCGGCAGTATGGCGGCCGCCGCGGCGCCTGGCGCCTGCTGGAGATCATGAACAAGCACGGCGTGCTCGGTACCTGGATCATCTGCGGCGCCACCTGCGAGAAATATCCAGAAGTCTCACGCGAGGTCATCAAGCAGGGACACTCGATCGCCGGGCATGGCTATGCGCATGAATCGCCGAGCGACCTGCATCCGGACAAGGAGCTCGAAATCATCGCCAAGACGGTGCGTGTCTTCGAAGACAAGATGGGTCATCACCTGCGCGGCTGGCGGACCTGCGCCGCCAGCCACAGCACCATCGACCTGCTGCTCAAGAATTTTGATTTCCAATGGGATGCCAGCGTCTGGAACGACGACCTGCCTTACATCATCGAAGGCCACGGCAGGCACTTCATGGAAGTTCCGTTCTCGGTCTATAGCGATGCAGCCTATTCGAAGAGCGCCGGAAATATCGAGCAGATCAACCGGTTCAACACTTGGGACATGAATACCCCCGATTGCGTTGCGCAGATCATGAAGGATCAGTTCGACGCACTCTACGAGCGAGGCGCAGAGCAAGCGGTGATGATGCCGCTGACGGTGCACGATTTCATCACCGGGCGGCCGTCCCGTGCCAAGTTATTCGATGATTTCCTAGGCTACGCCAAGCAGCACGAAGGCGTCGTCTTCACCACGCATGACGAAGTCCGGAAATGGTGGCTGGGCAATTACGAAGCTGAAAAGCTGCTGACGGCCTGATCGCCGGAACAATTGCCGGAGGTTGTTTCCGACCGCCTCCGCATTTGCTAGAGCACGAGATTGCGCATCACCTCTTAAGGAGTGACGGAGTTACCATGACAGAGCACCCCAGAATCACTCAAGCAATGATCAATCTCTATGACGAGTTCACGCATGTAACGAACGATCGGGCGGACTTCATGCGGCGCCTGACGGAACTCGTCGGCACCAGCGAGGCGGCGCAAGCCATCGCTGCGATGATTTCGGCCAACATGTCGGCAGCCGGAATCGTTCCCGAGAATGATTCCCGGATCAAGTCGGAGTTCGTCACCTACGGCGACCAAATGACCGGTTATCTCGCCTGGCCGGCTTCCGCGGCCGGCCGCTTGCCCGCGGTTCTGGTCGTGCATGAGAACCGCGGCCTGGTTCCCCATATCCGCGACGTGGTGCGCCGCGTCGCGCTCGAAGGCTTCCTCGCATTTGGCCCCGACTTTCTGTCGCCGCTCGGCGGCACGCCCGACGACGAGGACAAAGGTCGCGACATGATCGGCAAGCTTGAAGCGCCGAAAGTCACCGAGCAGGCCGTGGCGGCGGTGCGCTGGCTGAAGGCGCATGAAAAAAGCACCGGCAAAGTCGGCGCCATCGGCTTCTGCTGGGGCGGCGGTGTGGTGAACCGGTTGGCGGTGGCGGCGGGCTCAGATCTTGCTGTCGCGATACCCTATTATGGCGCGCAGCCTCCGGCAGCGGATGTTCCGAAAATCCGCGCCGAATTGTTGCTGCACTATGCCGGAAATGACGAGCGCATCAACGCCGGGATCCCGGCTTACAAGGACGCGCTCGCGGCGGCCGGCGTAAAGCATGAGCTCCACATGTATGAAGGCGCCCAGCACGCCTTCAACAACGACACCACTGAGGCGCGTTACAATAAGGCGGCAGCAGATTTGGCCTGGTCGCGCACCATCGCAACGCTCAAACGCGCCCTCGCTTGAAAGGCATCTGCGAGACTGATGGATTTGCTGCAGAAATTATCAATCCGCTTAGCGGGCCAGGAGACTCATGCGACGACCGGTTGTGCAAACGCGCGGGACCCTTGGTTCGAACAAGGTAAGCGCCCTCGATGAGGGCGTTTCAACGACATTAACGGCCCGGGTGCTCGGGTTAATGCGAAGCGACATACTTGAGCTTCGATTGGCGCCCGGGTCGAAGCTGGTGCTTGAGGAGCTTCGCGACAAGTATGAGGCGGGCGCGAGCCCGCTTCGCGAATCGTTGTCACGGCTCGAGGTTGAGGGTCTGGTCATAGGCGAAGATCGGCGGGGTTTCCGCGTTGCGCCGCTGACGGAGGATGATTTCGTTGATCTTACCATGCTGCGTAAGGAGATCGAGGTCTTGGCGGTAACTCGCTCGGTCGAGCGCGGGAGCGATATCTGGGAAGCAGACCTGGTGCGCTCTTTCCATCACATGTCACTGGCGACTTCCGCATCGCGCAGCATGTTGCCGGAATGGTCCGGGCGGCATCAGGCGTTCCATGAGGCGCTGGTTTCGGCATGCGGCTCGCCGCGGCTGCTGCATTTGAGGCGCCAGCTTTTCGATCAGTTCACGCGATATCAGCGGATTGCTCCACGCCATGTCTGGCGCAGTGCCGTCCATGATACCGAGCACAAGAAAATGTTCGATGCGGCTTTATCCCGCGATGCCAAGAAATGCGAGACGCTGATACGTGCGCATATCAAGGTGCTCGATGTGATCGTGGACGCCATCAGGACCTTTAACGCCAAGTCGTGATCGCACAGGCGGCCGCATGAACGGCGCTTGCGGCGGATCATGCTCCGTTGTGTCGACTGCTAGGGCTCTTTTCGCCGCATCTGACGGCGGCTCACTGCATCCAGCAGGAACCGGCGCGGGACAAGCCGCGACAATACGGTGATGAGCCTGTTGCCGGGACCCGGGACCACCACGCGGTGGCCCTGCATGAAGCCGCGATAGCCTTGCCGCGCGACCTCCTCTGCTGAAAGCGTCAGCGGTACCGGACCACGGGCCTCCGGCACTCCGGCGCGCGCCTGGAATTCGGTCGGTACCGGACCTGGGCAAAGCGCGGTCACGCGAATGCCGCGCGGCTTGAGTTCCTGGTGCAGTGCTTCGGTGAAAGACAGCACATAGGCTTTGCTGGCGTAATAAACCGCCGAGCGGGGACCCGGCATGAAGCCCGCGACGGACGCGACATTGAGAATGCCGCCCTTGTGCCGTTCCAGGCTGGCGACAAATCGCAGCGAGAGATCGGTTAGTGCGGAAACATTCACGTCGATCATGTCGCGCTGCTCGGAGATGTCGAGGTCGGCGGCCAGGCCGACGAGACCGAAACCCGCGTTATTGACCACGACGCTTGGCTCCAGGCCGCGCTCGGTTAATTTCGCGGCGATGCGCGAGCCGGCGTCGGCGTTTTGCAAGTCGATGGCCAGGACCACCGGTCGCGGACGCCCGGAGGCGGCAATGGCGTCCGCCAATGTGTTCAGCCGCTGTTCGCGCCGGGCGACCAGCACCAACTCATGTCCATGGCCGGCAAATTCATGCGCCAGCGCCGTACCGATTCCGGCGGAGGCTCCGGTGAGCAGAGTGGTCGGGCGCAATGCGGGCATGGCCGGATTCAATCGCTGCCACCGGCGCCGGCGAGCGTGTATGTCTTGGCGGCGCGGCGGCGTAGTTCGATGCGTTCGCGCGAGGGGACATGCAGGAGATCCGCAGCGCGCCACAGAAGGTTGTCCTCGAACTCGCTGACGCGGCCATCGGCAAAAACCATTTCCCACATCATCTCGATCAGGCGCTGTCGACCGGCGTGGTCCATCGTGCGGTTGAGCAGACTGGTGAAGCTGTAGAGGTCGATAGCGTTGTGCTCAGCGTCGGTTGCGGCCTCGATCAACTCCTTGGCGGACGCGTCGTCCAAGTCAAAATGCTGCTTGATCAGGCCAAATAGCCTTTCGCGTTCAATCTCAGCTACCGTCCCATCGATCGTCGCCGCATGCATGAGTAAGGTGGCTGCGGAAAGCCGGTAATCACTTTCGTCGAACTGCGATCCCTCCTTGCCGCTATCGGTCAGCTCGGAAACGAATTTGACGATCGACTTGAGCATGAAGCGCACTCAGGCTTGTGGCGCGTGGGCGCGCCGCTTTGGAATGGCGAGGACCGTGATGACGGATACCAGAGAAACCGCCGCGACCACCAGGAAGACGCCGCGCGGATTATTGTTGTCCATCAGCCAGCCGAAGACCAGTGGCGAAACGATGCCGCCGATATTGAAGCCGGTGGTGACAAAGCCGAAAACCTTGCCGAACGATCCGGCCGGCGTGTTGTCGCGAACGATCAGGTCGCGCGATGGCATGATCACGCCGGTCAGGAAGCCGGCGGCCGACATCATGACGATCAGCAGCACGCTGCCGAGATCGACCATTCCAATGACGAAGGTCACCAGCGCGGCTGCGCACACGCCAAGTGCGGCGACCAGGGCATGCCGCTTGGTGAGCCCCGATACCCAGCCTCCGCTCAGCACGCCAATGGCGGTGAGCAGCAGGTAAGCCGACAAGGCGGTATTGGCCACGGTGAGCGGGGTGTCGAACAGCGCGCCCAATGCCACCACGGAATAATTCTGCAAGCCGGCATTGGCGATGGCGAGCAGTATGAAGAACAGCAAGCTCTGCAGGATCGGCCAAGACAAGAGCAGGCGCCAGCCGGAGTTTCCGGCACCCGCGGCGGCAACTGCTGCCTTCGCCGCCGGCGTTCGGCGCGCATCGAGGTCGCGCGACAATGCCAGCACGGCAGCGACAACGAGGCCGAATGCGGCCGCGCCGCAGGAAGGCGCCGCGCCAACCGGCGATATGTATGCAGCAACAGCAGGCTGGCGGGCGCAGCCGCGCCGCCCAGCATGCCGGCAAAGGTATGGATCGAGAAGGCGTGGCCCATGCGCTCGGACGATACGCCTTGCGACAGGAGAGTGTAGTCGGCCGGGTGATAGACCGTGTTAGCCAATCCAGCGACGCCGAACATGGCGACGAAGATCCAGAATGAATCCACTATGGCCGCGACCGCGATTGCGGCGGCACCGAGCGCCACACCGGCAACGAGCAACGGCTTTGCACCCATGCGGTCAACGAGGAATCCCGCCGGCGTTTGCAACAGTGCCGTGACGACGTTGAAGGCAACGAAGGCGAAGCCGAGCTCGGTATAGCTCACGCCATAGTCCGCCCGGATGAAGACGAACAGAGGCGCCAACAGAATGATGTAGTAGTGGCTGACGAAATGCGCGGCACTGACGAGCGCGATCTGCCAGCTTTCCCGGCGGCGGTCGCCCGTGGGCGAAAGGGTAGCCGCGGAGGTGGTGGTCAAATCAAGGTCCTGTGGCTTGGCGGGATTGGGACGATATGGGCAATCTCTTATCGCCCACCAAGCCCATAAACCAAAAATGGGACGCTGCCGGCCCCCTGCTTGGCATTAACGCCGGATATCACGGATTCTACCGCAGATTGTGTTTTTGAAATATACACGGGAACAACCCCTGCCGCCGAGCGTTTTCCGGCTCGGAACCAGTGGAGTGACGTAAATGTGGATCTCCCTTTTCGGCATCACTACTGCGGCGGCTATTGGTCTTAGCGTCGCAGCCATCATGCTGCAGGAGGTGAGCGGACGGAAATCGCTCCCCTAGGCTTTAGGCAAGGCAAGCGTGAAAGGGGCGGTCGTCGAGGCCGCCCCTTTTGCTTGTCCGGATCATCCCTTGTTCACCCCCGCAATCGGACCTATTGGCAGGGGATGACTCCCCTGATGCTTTCGCGGCGCTTCGCGCCCCTGTTCTGGTGCCAGTTCTTCTCGGCTTTCAGCGACAATTTTCTCAAGACGGCGTTGGTCTTTCTGATCCTGTTCCAAATCGGCGGGCCGAATGCCGAGGCGCTGATCACGCTGGCCGGCGGCATCTTCATCGCGCCGTTCTTTTTCCTCTCTGCCCTCGGCGGACAGATAGCCGACCGCTTCGACAAGGCGATGGTGGCGCGGCGGCTGAAATTCATCGAGATCGGAATCGCCTTTGTGGCGGTGGCCGGATTCAGCTTGCACTCGGTGCCGGTGCTGTTCGTGGCGCTGTTTCTGTTCGGGGTGATCGCCGCACTGTTCGGCCCGATGAAATACGGCATCCTGCCGGATCATCTGGCGCGTGCGGAATTGCCTGCCGCCAACGCGCTGGTTGAAGGCGCCACCTTCTTGGCCATCCTGCTCGGCACTATCTTCGGCGGCCTGGCGACCAAAGGCGGCGGCGATCCGGCGCATTTGTCGCTCCTGATGATTGGCTTCGCCTTGCTGTGCTGGGGCTCGAGCCTGTTCATCCCGCCGACCGGCGAAGCCGCCCCTGGCCTGCGCGATTTCCTGGAATATCGCTACTTCAACCGCCGCACTGGTCAGGCATTTATGGGCCGATCCGCGGCTGTGGTGGGGCGCGCTGGTCTCGAGCTGGTTCTGGCTTTCCGGCATCATCGTGCTCTCGCTGTTGCCTCCGCTCGTGGGCAGGGTGCTGGGAGGCAACGAGGAGGTAGCGACCGCGTTTCTGGCGGTATTTTCCGTTGCCGTCGCGATCGGCTCCGGACTCGCGGCCCTCATCGCACGCGGGCGTATCCTGCTTTGGCCGACGCCGGTCGGCGCCGTTATCCTCGGCCTCTGCGCGCTTGATCTCGGATGGGCGAATTACGCGATGCGAGCCGGGCGCAACGATGGCGGGCATTGATGCGGTGCTGGGCTCGCTCCGTGGTGTGCGCAGCCTGATCGACCTCTCCGGAATTGCCATTGGTGGCGGGCTTTTTATCGTGCCGGCCTTTGCCGCCGTGCAGGCCTGGGCAGGCGTGGACCGCCGCGCGCGCGTCGTCGCGGCCGTGAATGTGCTCAACGCCGCTTTCATGGTGGGCGGATCGCTTGCCGTTTCGCTGCTGCAGAAGGCGGGCGCGGGAACGCCCGCCTTGTTCATGGCGCTCGGCGCCTCCAATCTTCTGGTCGCGGCCCTTGTCGCGCGCACCACGCCTGCGCACGACAACGGCTGACTGCGATCAGCCTTTCTCAGCTCTTAATTTCATCGCGAAATTTTTCGAGCCGCGCGTAAGCCGCACGCAGTGAATGCATGTGCATAGTTTCCGCTGTGTCGCCGAGGTCTTTCGATTTGCGCGCATCAATTCTCAATTTTTGTAAAGGTTATTCCAATCTTACAGCGAGCGCATAAACGCACCGTACACAATAGCGATTCAGCTTCTTTTCAGCATAGGGAAAGAAGCGTCGCTCTGCGTCCCGCATCAATACTTTCCGACAACCTATGTCGATTACGCAATGCCAGCAACGAAAAGTTGAGCTGCGTCAAACAGGAAACGTGCCGTGCGTGCCAGTACACTCGTAATGATCGGCTTTGCCGTTCTGTTCGGCTTGCTTGCGGTCTTCATCGCGCAGGCGTGGCTGAACAGTCAGGAAGAGATGCGCATGCGTAATCTGCAGGCTCAAAAGAAGCCGTTGACTACGAAGACCATCGTCGTCGCGGCGAAACCTTTGCGCTACGGGATGGAACTCAACGCGGATTTGTTGCGCGAAATTCCGTGGTCGCAGGACGCGGTGCCGAAAGGCGCCTTCAACAGCATCTCGGAAATCCTGGCGGGCGGAAAGCGCGTCGTGCTGACGCCGGTCGAAGCAAACGAGCCGGTGCTTGCACTGAAAGTCACCGGCGCCGGCCAGCGCGCGACGCTATCGTCGCTGGTGCAGGACGGCATGAAGGCCGTCACCATCCGCGTCAATGACGTCGAGGGCGTCGGCGGCTTTGTGCTGCCAGGCGACCGCGTCGATGTGGTGCTCACGCGCCAGACCGACAAGGACAAGGCGAGCACCGAGATCGTCCTGCAAAACGCGCGGGTGCTTGCGGTCGATCAGTCCGCCGACATCAGCGCCGACAAGCCCGCAGTGGCCAAGGCCGTGACGCTCGAAGTTTCGACCGATCAGGCGCAGCGGGTCTGGCTCGCCTCCTCGGTGGGCAGTCTTTCGCTCTTGCTGCGGAAGGCCGGGGAAACCAACGCCGAAAGCACCAAACGCATCACTCTTTCGGACCTCGACGGCAAAGCCGCCGCGACCGACACCAAACGCGTCGTCGTCACTCGGGGAGTAGACGAAACAGGAATACAGCGTGCCGCTCGAAGGAACCGAGCAAAAGGGAGGCCTCTTGAGCGGCGCTTTCACGAATTAGGGGAACGTTAAACAAGGGACGGGGGAGAGTAACGTGAGTAACAAACAGAGAGATGCCGGGAGCGTAATCCGCCGGCTTTCACTTGCGGCAACGCTCGCCATCGGCGCACTGCTGCCGATGGCGCGAGGCGCAGGCACAGAAGCTAGTGCAGATTTCAGGGCCGAACCGCACCGCGACGGTGAACGTCTCGATCGGCAAATCCGCCGACGTCCGCACCGACATAAGCTTCACCGATGTGACGGTGGGCGATCCGGAAATCGCAGACGTGAACGTGCTGACCGACAGGTCGCTATCGATCCTTGGGCGCAAGAGCGGTACCACCCGCATCACCGCCTATGGCGAAGGCAAGAAGCTGGTCGGCATGTTCGATGTCGAGGTGACCTACGACACCTCGATGCTGTCGGCGGAAATCACCCGCCGCTTCTCCCATGCCGGCATTCGCGTCGGCACCGCAAATGGCAAGATCCTGCTTACTGGAAATGCTCCGGATGCCGTCACGCTCGACCAAGCTCTGAGCGTGGCCAAGCAGTTCGGGCCGGACGTGATCAATTCGGTGAGTGTCGATGCACCCCAGCAGGTAATGCTGGAAGTGCGTTTCGTCGAGGCTTCTCGCCAGGCGAGCCGCGAACTGGGCGTGCAGTGGAACGTGTTCGGCTCATCCGGCGCTGCTGTGATCGGATCGCGGCAGCCGGCTAACTTTCTGCCCGCGCGCTGCCGGGGTCGCTGCGGGCGTCCTCTCCGGTGCACCGCCTTTCGGCGTCGCCATGGCGCGCATGATCGCGGGCGGCATCACCACCGACGCCTTCATCAATGCCCTGGAGGAACAGGGCCTCGCGCGCAGCTTGGCGGAACCGAACCTGACCGCGCTTTCGGGCGATACCGCGAGCTTCCTGGCCGGCGGCGAATACCCCATCCCCGTGGCCGGCTCGCTTGGATCAGTCACTGTCGAATTCAAGCGCTATGGCGTTGGGCTCGCCTTCACCCCGACGGTGCTGAAAGGCGGCCTGATCAATCTGAAGATCGTGCCCGAGGTCAGCCAGTTCGATCCGAACCATTCGGTCAATCTCGGCAACGGGCTTTCCGTTCCCGCACTGATCGTCCGCCGCGCCGATACCACGGTGGAGTTGCGCGATGGCCAGAGCTTCGTAATCGGCGGCCTGTTGCAGAACAACAGCACAACGGCACAAGAGCAGCTTCCCTGGCTCGGCGACGTGCCGATCCTTGGCGCGCTGTTCTCCAGCAAGTCCTATCAGAAGAGCGAGACCGACCTGGCGATCATCGTGACGCCGCGCCTTGTGCGCCCGGCACGGCCCGGCGACGTCGTCAAGACCCCGCTCGACAAAACGCTGCCCGCCAATGACATCGACTTCTTCTTGATGGGCAAATCGGAAATCCGCCGCGAAGCTTCCCGGCTGGCCTCCGGCGCCACCCATCCGATGATCGGCCACGTTCTCGAGCTGCCGAAAAGAGGAGGCACCATTGTCTCGGTCAAGAACTAAGCTCGCAACCTGCGCGCTCCTTGCAGCAACCGCACTGGCCGGCTGTTCGGATCTCTATTTCGACCGGCGGGAATCGATCTCGCTCTCGGCTGGCGACGATCTTTACGCCAACCAGGTCACCCACATGGTGGACCCATGGCCGGCACAGAGCGCCAACCGAAACATCGCCTTCAACGGCCAGAAGATGCAGTCGGCGGTCGAACGCTACCGCAACAACAAGGTGATCGTACCGGTGAATCCCACCACGAGCTCTGCCGGCTATCAGGACGCCAGCTCCGGCGGCGGCTGCAGCCGAAACCCTGACCTGCAAGCAAGAACACTGGTTCGTGACATGCTGATGAGTGGATCCAAAAATACCGCGAGCAAAACGCAGGTGGTCGTTCTCACCGCGGACGCCAGCTTTGAGGAATCGGCGCGCGCCACCTTCAACGCCAGCGCCCAGATCGATTTGCATGTCGTGAAGGGAACGCTGCCGGAGCGTCGCGGAGAGTTTCGATGTCGCGGGCGCCACCGTGGTGGTGATTGACCTCGATACTTCGCGCGAAGAGGAAATGCAGGCCCTGCAAGCCTTCATGCCGGTGATCGGCGACCTGGCCGCCGGTCGTGGTGGTGACCCAGTCCTTTGACGCTGAAGTCGCGCGCACGCTGCTGCAGATGCGGGTAGCGGATTTCCTGGTTAAGCCGGTACCGCCGGTCGAACTGGTGCGCGCCTGCGCGCGGGTGGCCAAGGCCCCTGCCGTGCAAGGAAACCAAGGAAGCGCAGATCTATACCTTCCTGCCGGCCGTCGGCGGTGCGGGCGTGACCACGCTTGCGATCCAAACCGCCATGCTCCTGCTCAATAGCGGCTCCCGCGGCCCAGGCCTCCACCTGCCTGGCCGATCTCAATTTCCAGCATGGCGCCTGCGCCGACTATCTCGACCTGGAGCCTCGGCTGAATCTCAGCGAGATCGAGCCGCGGCCGGAACGGCTAGATCGCCAACTGCTGGAAGTGATGCTGTCGCATCATCCTTCCGGGCTTGCCGTCATCGCGGCCCCCAACCGTCCGGCCGAGATGCGCTCCTTCGACCCGGAGATGGTGACCCGGCTGCTCGATCTGGTCTCCACCCATTTCGATTACGTCGTCATCGACATGCCGCGCACCTGGTTCTCCTGGACGGACAGCGTGCTGCTCGGCTCCAATAATCTCTTCATCGTCAGCGAGGCGACTGTGCCCAGCCTGCGCCACGCCAAGCAGCTTGTCGCGGCCATCGGCGAACGGCTGGGCGAAGGTCCGCAACCGAAGGTCATCGTCAACCGCTTCGAGCAGCGAATGTTCTCATCCGGCCTGCGTCTCGTCGGACATCGAGCAGGCGCTGGGCGATTCTTTCCTGTCGTGCATTCCCAACCACTACGATCTTGTCCGCGAGGCGATCGACCGCGGTGTTCCGCTCGAGAGCGTCAAGCCCGGCAACAAGATCACGCTCCAGCTCAAGAAGCTGATTGCGCCTCCGGCAGCCGAAAAGCCGGCATCCTCGCTGGTCGCCCCACTAACCAACAAACTCAAGCTCTCGCTCGCACGGTGAGAAGCTGAACAGGCATCGGCGGAAACATAACAATGATTGGTCGTTTTACAGCTCGTCGCACTCCCGCGCCGGAGCCGGTGGTCGAGGAACCGGCTCCGCGGCCTGGAAGGCGTTTCCTTGGACGTTTTCCCTGAGCCGGCTGCGGAGCCCGTTCCGGTCGCGCCCGCCAACCCGCTGCTTAGTGACAAGCTGCTCGACGCCAAGGTGCGCCTGCACCGCAAGCTGATCGAAGAGGTCAATCTCTCCGCGCTGGAGAAGCTTTCGGAAGACGAGATTCGCCAGCACATCCAGCAGCTCGTCACCCAATATATTCTCGTCGAGCGGCTGGCACTCAATACCGAGGAGCTCAACGAGTTCGTTTCCGAGATCCTGGACGAAATGACCGGCCTCGGTCCGCTCGAGCCGCTGCTCAAGGACCCGAGCATCGCCGATATTCTGATTAACGGCCATGAATGCGTTTACGTCGAGCGCAGCGGCGTGCTGGAGCCTTGCCCGGTGCGCTTCAAGGACGAGGCGCATCTTCTGCGCATCATCAACAAGATCGTTGCCGCGGTAGGCCGCCGCGTGGATGAATCGCACCCGATGTGCGACGCGCGCCTGCTCGACGGCTCGCGTGTCAACGTGGCGGTGCGGCCCATCGGCGTCGACGGCCCACTGGTTTCTATCCGAAAATTCTCCAAGAAGCCGTTCAACCTCAACAAGCTGATCGATGTCGGCGCGCTGCGGCCGCAGATGGCCGAGGTGCTGGCGGCGGCGGTGAAAGCGCGTGTCACCACCATCATTTCCGGCGGCACTGGTTCCGGCAAGACCACCATGCTCAACGCGCTCTCGGCCTTCATTTCCGAGAAGGAGCGCCTGCTCACCATTGAAGACGCGGCCGAGCTGCAGCTGCAGCAACCGCATGTCGGCCGCATGGAAACACGGCCGCCGAATATCGAAGGCAAAGGTGAGATCCGCCAGCGCGAGCTGGTGAAGAACGCGCTGCGCATGCGTCCCGACCGCATCATCCTTGGCGAGTGCCGCGGCGAGGAAGCCTTCGATATGTTGCAGGCGATGAACACCGGCCACGAAGGCTCGATGGCCACCATCCACGCCAACACGCCCCGCGATGCCATCTCACGCCTGGAGCAAATGATCGGCATGGCGGGCCTGCCGATGACCATTGCCTCGATCCGCGGACAGATTGCCGGCGCCATTCAATTGATCGTGCAGCTGTCGCGCCAGTCCGATGGCAAGCGCAAGGTCACCAGCATCGCCGAGATCACCGGCCTGGAAGGCGACATCATCCAGATGCAGGAGATCTTTAAATATGTCCGCACCGGCACGGCGCCGGACGGGGCCGTCCAGGGCCATTTCGTCGCGACCGGCGTGCGACCGCGCTTCCTCGCCGAGCTGGTGAATCAGGGCATCAAGATCCCCGGCAGCTATTTCGACCCGGGACAGCCGCTGTGACCTCGCTCTTCGATTTCAATCCGATCTATCTGGTTTACCTGCTGGCGGCCGCTTCCGCGATCTTCCTGTTCGAGGCGGTGTATTTTCTCTGCTTCTCCGGCTCGTCCTACCGCGACAATGTCAATCGCCGCCTGCGGCTGATGCATAACAAGGTGGACCGCGAAACCATCCTGATCCAGCTGCGGCGCGAGCGCGGCCTTACCAGCGGCGGCGATTATCGCCTGTCGTTCGAATGGCTCAATCGCCTGGTGCTGCAATCCGGGCTTTCGCTCGGCATCGGCAAGCTTGTGCTCTTCGCGGCGATCGGCGCGCTGATGGCCTTTGGCGTCACGTTCATCGTTCGCGGCAACCTCCTGCAAGCCGTGATGGTCGGACTGTTCTGCACCACTGCCCTGCCCTATCTCGTGCTGCGCATTTTGCGCGGGAGGCGGCAGAAGAAATTCGCGTCCCAGTTTCCCGACTCCATCGACATTATCGTGCGCAGCCTGCGCGCCGGCCATCCGGTGCCAATCGCAATCTCCATGGTGGCGCGCGAGCAGCCGGACCCGATCGGATCGGAATTTGGCATCGTCGCCGACGAGATCACCTATGGCGCCGACCTGGAGACGGCGATGCGCAATCTCTATTACCGTGTCGGCCAGGACGACTTGCCGCTGTTCGTGACCGCGGTGGCAATTCAGTCCTCCACCGGCGGTAATCTCGGCGAGATCCTGGAGAACCTTTCAAAGGTTATCCGTGATCGCTTCAAGATGCGCCGCAAGATTCGCGCGCTCGCTTCGGAAGGCCGCGCGTCTGCGCTGATCCTTTCCTCGCTGCCGATCGGCATGTTCCTGATCGTCAACCTGGTCTCGCCAAAATTCTATGGCGAAGTGTGGAATCAGGACCTCACCAAGATCGCGCTGACCGCTTGCCGGCTGCTGGATGGGCATCGGAAATTTCATCATGTACCGCCTTGTCAACTTTAAGATCTGAGCCATGGATATCGGATCCGATCTATTTGGAGGCTTGCTCGGCGGTCCGCAGATGATGCTGGCGTTATTGGTTTTTCTCGCCACCGCCACGCTGGCTTTCTCATTGATGGCAGGCCTCCGTGTGCGTGGCGAAGTCAAGCGCCGCGCCGCCGGCATTGGTGGGCGTAGCGAGCAAGAGCAGCAAGAGGGCGGACGATCGCTACGCCACTCCAGCATCAAAGCGGCCAAGCAGTTGCTGGACTACACGACTAAGCACTATTCCACCGGCGACAACAAAGACATGAAAGTGCTGCGCCGGCGGCTGGTGCAGGCTGGTATTTACGATCCGCGCGGCGTGGGATATTTCTTTCTGGCGCGTATCGGGCTCGCTGTCGGACTGGCTTTCGGCGCCTTTTTCTTCGCGCCGGTATTGATCTCGGCCTCCGGGTCGAAGCTCTGGATGATGGTGATAGCCGCCGGCGTCATCGGCTATGTCGGGCCGAGCTTTTATCTCGATCGGCGCATCAAGGCGCGCATGGCGGAGCATCAGTCGGGCTTTCCCGATTTCATGGACCTGCTGGTGGTTTGCGCCAATTCCGGCCTGAGCATGGAAGCGGCGTTGACACGCGTCGGCAGCGAGTTGACCGATTCCTATCCGTCGCTTTGCGCCAATATCCACATGGCCAATTTGGAAATCCGCGCTGGGCGCACATTGACCGAAGCGCTTGAGCATTTGGCAGACCGGTTGGGCCTGCAAGAAGCACGCTCATTCGCCACCCTCATCCAGCAATCCACCGAGCTCGGGTCGAGCATCACCGACGCGCTGCGGGTCTATAGCGACGACATGCGACACAAGCGCCTCTCGCGCGCCGAGGAGAAGGCTTATGCGCTGCCGGCCAAGCTTTCGATTCCAATGATGGTCTGCATCTTCCCGGTGATATTCGTCGTCATTCTATTGCCCGTCGTTGTGCGGCTTGCCACCGGCCAGTACTAAATCCCGGATTTGACGAGCTTTTTAGCGGTCTGGCGCCCGTTCCCACCCCCATTGGCGATAAAATATTAACCACCCTGTCCTAGGGTCGATTGTCGGGTTGCTTCCGTTCCCCGCGGAAAGCCGCGCGCGTGCGCTCGCCAGTTGGGCGAAACCGATGGCCGGCCAGGGCGCGTTGATGAAACGACTACGCGTATTTTTCATTGTCGCCGGCGCGCTGGTCTGGCTTCCCGGCTGCACCTCCGCCAAATTCGCAGACATGTTCAAGCCGGCCGATGGCGCGACCGAAGCGAATGCGTCCGCCGAAGCTGAGCCGACCGGAACGACGCCGGAGGCTGCCACCGCCGAGGGGCAAACGGCCACGACGGGGCTGCTTGGCGCGGATCCGAAAGACGATCTCAGCTTGGGCAAGCAGCATTTCCGGCAGGAAAATTATGGCCTCGCTGAACACTATTTCCGCCGCGCGGCGGAAACCCATCCGCGCGACGCAGAAGCCTGGCTTGGGCTAGCGGCATCTTATGATCGGCTACGTCGCTTCGAATTGGCCGATCGCGCCTACAAGCAGGTGGTCGCGCTCACCGGCCCGTCGCCCGAGGTGCTCAACAACCTCGGTTATTCTTATATCCTTCGTGGAGACTATGCTCGCGCCCGCACTAAACTGGCGGAGGCGCGCGCGCTCGACCCGAAGAGCCCCTACATCCTCAACAACATCAAACTGCTGGAAGAAAGCTCCGGCAAGGGCAAGTCAGTCCAGCGCTAGGGGAAGCTCTGGCGAATGCCCGGTCAAAGCGCTTGATCCGGGCGCAATCCGGCGTGCCCATAACCTGCAGCACCTGCCAATTAGCGCGGCGCGTCCTCCAGCTGATCGAACCAGTCGAACCCGATCTCCTTGAAGATGCGGTTGCTGATGACGATCAGCCGCGCTTCGCTCTCGGCGAAATGCTGGTGGGTAACGAAAGGCGGGACATAGATAAAGTCGCCGCGCTTCCACTCAAACTTCTTTGGCGTGTCTTCCCACTGCCATTCGAATTCTTCGATGCAGTCGAACTTGAAGTCCCAATGCAGGTCGTAGCCTGACCCTTCGGCCACGAAGATCACTTCTTCCCACATATGCCGGTGCTTGCCGGATCTTTCGCCCGACTTGATGAACTGCATATAGGCCTCGACGCACATCTCCGGCGTGTTCATCTTGTGATGAATGAGATGCTTGATATAGCCGTCGGCAGATTGCTCGAACGGCATCTGTTCGGAAGTGATTACGTTCGGACGCTTGACATAATCCGCGCGGAATTCGGCGGAGGCTGCCACGTCTTCAGCGCGGAAGCTGACGTTGCCGGCGCCGACCTGGGCGAAGTCCTTTTCGTCGAGAGCTTTTGCCATCGCTTCGCCTCGCTTACAGGTCGGTTGGCGGCTGGAAGTTTTCGTTGCCCTTGGCCGGAGTTGTCGGGGGAAAGGACACGATCTTCTGGAACACCAGGTTCATGAAGTGGAACAGCGGCTTGGCCTTGAACACCAGCAGCAGGCATTCGTTGTTCGGATCGTCATTGAAATGCTGATGCACGCAGCCGTTCTCGACGATCATGACATCGCCGGCCTTCCAGGGAATATGCCGGCCATCATGCACGTCATGGCCGCGGCCCTTGATGACATAGAACACGGCGCTGTTGAGATGCCCGTGCTTCTGCCCATAGGCGCCCGGCGCATAGACCTCGATATGGGTCTCGATCGACTGCGCCACATTGGCATGCTGCGGGCTGATGATGTGCTTGCCGTATAGCTCCGGTCCGCCCTTCCATGGGCTCTTGCTGGCCGAATAGATGCGCGGCTGCTCCATCAGCGATTTGTAGAGATCGCTATAGGTGCCCGCGAGCTCGCGCACGAAGACGCGCTTCTTGGCCCAGCGGTCCCACTTCTCGGAACCGGGCAGCGATTCATCATGGCTCGGCTGGTTATGGCCGGGGCCAGCCACGGCCGCCGTCTTGTCGTAAAGGCCTGTCATTCCCGATTGCTCCCTGGGAGAAAGCCCTCGAGCTGATGTGTCTTGAGGGCTTGTGTATTTCGTTGCGGCAATCTAGCCAAGCGCTGGCGGCAAATGCACCGGCAATCGACCGCCTTCGATCAACGCGGCGATCAAGTCTCGATGAAGACTTTGTCGCCTTCCACCATGGTCCGATAGGTCTTCACCGGGATCATGCAGGGCGGATCCACCACTTCGCCGGTTTTGATGTTGAACGAGCCGTTGTGGAAATTGCATTCCACGATATCGCCGTCGATATAGCCCTCGTGCAGCAAGCCGGGGCCGTGGGTGCAAAGATCGTCGGTGACGTAAAATTGGCCGTTGAGATTGAACACGGCCAGCGCAAGTCCTTCCTTCTCGACCCGGATGGCCTCGCCTTCGGCAACTTCATCGACGCTACAGAGTTCTATTTTCGTGGACATGACGCTCTTGATTGTTGCTTCGGAACGGGTGTAGAAACGTATCTTGATTACGGAACGCTGTTCCGTATATAGGAACATGGCGGTAATGGTTTCCCATAGCTTTGAAGCAGGGTCGACCCCGGCTTTTCAACCGCCTCCGCGTTCCTAACGCATATCCGCCGCGCATGCGGCCGTCGTAGGAGGACGCTGTGCTTCGCAAAGAACAAAACGAACTGGTTACCCGCACCGGCCCCGGCACGCCCATGGGCCAACTCTTTCGCAGCTACTGGATACCGGCGCTGCTGGCGGAGGAATTGCCGGAAAACGAATGCCCGCCGGTGCGGGTGAAGATTCTGTCCGAACGCCTGCTCGCCTTCCGCGACACCGAGGGCAAATACGGCCTGATTGACGAATTCTGCGCCCATCGCGGCGTCTCGCTCTGGTTCGGCCGCAATGAAGAGAACGGGTTGCGCTGCCCGTATCACGGCTGGAAATACGATGTGACCGGCCAGTGCATCGACGTGCCTTCGGAAGCGCCGGAGAGCGGCTTCTGCCAGAAGATCAAGTTGAAATCATATCCGCTGGTGAAGATCGGACCTGCGCTGTGGACCTATATGGGCCCGCCGGAAAAGCAGCCGCCGCTGCCGGAATGGGAATTTGCGCGCGTGCCGGACAGCCACTCTTTCCTGTCCAAGCGCTTCCAGGAAGCCAACTGGCTGCAGGCGCTGGAAGGCGGCATCGACTCCAGCCACGTCTCCTTCCTGCACAGCGGCGATCTTGAATCCGATCCGCTGTTCAAAGGCGCCAAAGGCAACAAATACAATCTCGGCGATACCCGGCCGGTATTCGAGGTGGTGGAGCAGCCGGGCGGCCTCTATATCGGCGCGCGCCGCAATGCCGAGGACGGCAAATATTACTGGCGCATCACGCCCTGGGTGATGCCCTGCTTCACCATGGTGCCGCCGCGCGGCGACCATCCGGTGCACGGGCATTTCTGGATCCCGATTGATGACGAGAATTGCTGGGCCTACAGCTTCGACTACCACGCCACCCGGCCGCTGACCGACGCCGAGCGCGATGCCATGCGCGAAGGCAAGGGCATCCATGCCGCGACGATTCCGGGCACCAACTTCATCCCGACGGCGAACAAGATGAACGACTATCTGATGGACCGCGAGGCGCAGAAGGCCGGCCGCACCTATAGCGGCGTGGAAGGCATCGCCATCCAGGACTCCTCGCTGCAGGAAAGCATGGGGCCGATCGTCGACCGCACCAAGGAGAACCTCGTCTCCACCGACAACGGCATCATCATGGCGCGCCACCGCCTGATGCGGGCGGCCAAGGCGCTGGCGGACAAGGGCGTGATCGCCGCCGGGCGTCGACCCCGCTCATCACCATGTGCGCTCGGCCTCGATCGTTCTGCCGCCGGATCAGCCGTTCAAGGAAGGCGCCAAGGAGGCGCTGGTCGTGAAAGAAGGCGTGCCGCACGCTTCGGTGTGACGCGACGCGGCTTGTTGCGGCGGGCGTCTTGGTTATGATGCCGCCGCTTGATCGTGAAGGGAATGGCGGATGCTGAGCGAAAGCGCGCGGATGACGACGGCGGAAGAAGCGAAATTCCGCATCAATGCCCCGAATTCCAAGCCGCGGGCGATCAAGGTCATCGCGCTCGACCAGCGCAGCCAGGCTATCGTCAAGAAGCTGGCGGAAGGCGACCTGGAACAAGGCGTCCTTTTTTGCCTCGGTGCATTTCGACAGTCCGCCGCAAGCCGGCGCCGACTGGTCGATGAAGACCTGGCTGAACGACATCGCCGGCCGCACCATCAAGCTGATGGATGAGGTCAATAACGCCGACCTCGTGGTGATGGTGGCGAATGCCGGGGAAAAGGCAGAAGCCGCCTCGGTGATCGGGGACGCCTGCGCGGCCAAGCGCGTGCAGGCCACGGCGCTGATCCTCGACCGCAAATCGGCAACCGACGAAGCGATTTCCAAGACGTTGCTGCATCTGCGGCCCTACGCCTCGATGATCGTTGTCGCCGACGACGAGGACTACATCGAATCCATGCTGGTGGCGCTGCGCGCCTGACGCTCTTCACCCCTCCTCCCGTAGGCGGGGGAGGGGAAGAGATGCGATCGACGCGGTTCTAATACAAATAGCGTCCTTGGCGTTCTGTCGCCCCGCTGCGCTTGACCCACGCAAACTTACGGCAAGCCGCCCGGCTGCAGGTCGATGATCTCCACGCAGTTCATGTCGGCGTCGTAAAAATAGACGTGCCGTCCCGGAAAAGTCCGCCCGCCGCGCCGGTTGCGGATCGCCCTGGTTGAAGTCCTCGTATTTCGCGATTTCGATATTGCGCTTCTTCAGAACTTCCATCGCCTTGTCGAAATCCGGTGGCGTGACCGTGAAGGCGTAATGGAACTGGGTGTCGCCGGGCACATTTGGCTCGACATGGTCCTTCACCTTCACCAGGACGAAATAGTCCTTGCCGACCTGCATGAAGGCGAAGTGGTCGTTGACGCGCGCGATCCGGGCGCCGACCACGTCGCGGTACCATTCCGCCGACTTCACATGATCGCGCACTGAAATGGAGAAATGCAGAACCCCGTTGGTATTGATCGTGAGATCGCCGGTGCTGCGCTCTTTCAGGTCAATATCGCCATCATGCTTGGCCATGAACTTCCTCCCTCGATATTCTTTTTAGAAACCCGGCGCTCAAGGCGCCCCGTGGCAGCCCATCGTTTTCCCTCCTGCATGAGCCGCGCCGCTGCGGCCAGCCGGAAATCGCGCCGCTTCAAAGCGCCGCCTTCTCCGCCGCAACTCCTGCCGCGCGAGCGGTAGCCGAGGCGGCGCGAAACCAGATCGGCCGTTTCAATGACATGCGGGACGAAGGTGGTGATGGCCTTTTTCGACAACCGCGTCACGGGTCCCGCAAGCCCCACCGCAGCGACCACTTCGCCGGCGTCGTTGCGGATCGGCGCGGAAATGCCGCGCATGCCGATTTCGCTTTCCTCGTCCTCGATCGCGCAGCCGCGCTGGCGCACCACCGCGAGCGCTTTGATCAGCTTGGCGGGATCGGTGATGGTTTGCGGGGTGCGCGGTGACAGCCCCTGCGCGATCACTGCATCGACCACGGCCTGCGGCTGGAAGGCGAGGATCGCCTGCCCCTCCGCGGTGCAATAGGCCGGCTTGCGCACGCCGAGATCCGAGCGCATGCGGATCGCCTGCGTGCTCTCCAGATTATAGACATACATGATCTCGGTGCCGTCCAGGATCGCCAGATGCACGGTTTCGTTGGTCTTCTCCCGCAGCTCATAGAGATAAGGCCGGCCCTGGCTTGAGATATCCATCCGCCGGCGCACCAGCGCGCCAAGGCGGAACAGCGCGATGCCGAGGCGGTATTTCTCGGTCTCGCGGTCCTGCTCCAGCAGTCCCTCCGCCGCGAGCGTGGCGGCGAGCCGATGCACCGTGCTCTTGGCCACGCCGAGCCGCCGCGACAATTCGCTGATGCCGATATCGACCTGTTCTTCGGAAAACGCCTTCAGCAGCTGGATGGCGGTGCCGACCGACGACAGGCGTCTTTGTTTGGACGCGGACTCGGTTTTGCGCGCCGGTTTTCTTTTTTTCCATGACGATGCCGGGTGCGATCGGGGTATTCCGCTGCGCCGAACGGCGTTCCGGAATCTAGGCAGGCGGTCGCAAGAGTGTCAACAAACCGCCTGAATGCAAAATCAGCCTGCAAGCGGAGCGACCAACTGCAAAAAAATAATGAACCAACCCTGGCCTTGGCGCGTTTGCTTCCGACCGCCTGTCGTTCTGGTTCCGACCCAACCCCCACATTCATAGGAAATAAGATGAAAAAGCTCTGGCATTTGCTGATGGCAAGTACCGTCTTGTCGGGCCTTGCCGGCCTCGCCGCGGCCCATGCCGCCAACGATCTTGCCCTGCCCAAGTCTGATAACGCCGCGCAGGCCTCCATCATGCTCGCCCAGGCCGCGCCGCCGCCTGAGGACGACGCCCGGCGCAGGCAGCGCCAGCAGCGGCAGGACGGACAGCAGCAGCCGCAGCAGAGACGGCAGGACAGACAACAGCAGCGCAGCAGCGACAGCAGGACGGACAGCAGCACAGCCCAGCAGAGACGGCAGGACGGACAACAGCAGCAACAGCAGCGGCAGGACGGACAGCAGCAGCCAGCAGCAAAGGCAGCAGGACGGACAACAGCAGCAGCAAAGGCGGCAAGACGGACAGCAACCGCAACAGCAGCAGCGGCAAGATCCGCAGCGGCCGGCAGCATCTCCGCCCCCGCCGCCGCACCGCCGGCGGCGCAGCCGTCTTCTCCGCCACCGCCACCGCCACCGGCAGCGCGCGACCGCTCGGGCACACCTCCGCCTGGTGCGCAAGACCAGCAACGACAGCGGCAGCAGGACCGACGGCAAGACCGGCAGCGACAGGCGTCCGCCGCCGCCGCAGCTGCACCGGGCCCCCGCCGCCACCGCCGGCAGCGCGTGACCGCTCGGGCACACCTCCGCGGTGGCGCGCAAGATCAGCAACGACACGGCAGCAGGACGGACGGCAGACGGCGGCAGGACCCGCAGCAGGGCCAGCAGGATCGCCAGCGCGACCAGCGCCAGCAGGATGCGACCGGCGATCGGCGCGATCGCCCTGTGAACCGCGCTGGCACGCCCGAGCCGCGCGACGAAGATGCCAAGCCGATCGAAAAGGCCGGTCGGGGCAAAGGCGCGCCGTGCAATCCTCCGGCGGAGGCGAGGACATCCGCAATGTCGACCAGCTACGCGGCGAGCGGCGCGAAGTGCGGAAGGCAACCGCACCATCATCCGCGAGCCGGACCGCACCATCATCAAGGAAGGCAACCGCACCATCATCCGCCACGACGAGAGCGATCCGCTTCCGCATCGGGGCGCAGAATGTGCGCGTTCGAGCGCGCGCGGCAACGAGCACATCGCCATCATCGTGCGGCCCGGCGGTATCGCATCATGCAACGTCTACGACATGAATGGCTTCCTGCTCCGGCGCGTCCGCGTCCTGCCGAATGGGCGGGAGATCATCATCATCGACAACCGGCCGCGCGTCGGCCGGCACTTTCTTCGTGGTGCTGCCGCCGCCGCGCATCCTGATCCCGCGCGAGCGCTACATCGTGGCCTATCGCGAGGCTCCTCCGGCGCTCATCTACGAGACGCTGACGGCACCGCCGGTGGATGTGATCGAGCGCCCCTATACGCTCGACGAGATCCGCTACAGCGAGCCGTTGCGCGCGCGGATGCCGCGCATCGATCTCAACACGGTGAACTTTGAAACCGGTTCCTGGGAGCTGGCGCCGGACCAGATCGACAAGCTGGCGCCGATCGCCGACGCCATGAAGCGGGCGATCGAACAGAACCCGCAGGCGGTGTTCCTGATCGAAGGCCATACCGACGCCGTCGGCGACGACGAAGACAACCTGTCGCTCTCCGACCGCCGGGCGGAATCGGTGGCGGTGGCGCTGACCGAGGAGTTCCAGGTGCCGCCGGAGAACCTGACCACCCAGGGCTATGGCGAGCAGCATCTCATTGAGCAGACCGACGGCCCGTCCGAGGCCAACCGGCGCGTCACGGTGCGCAACATCGCGCCGCTGCTGGCCGGCAGAAGCGAGCAGCCGCAGCCGCGCTAAGCGCGGAGCCACGTCAAAACGGCGCTTCGTCCTTGCGGGCGGAGCGCCGTTTTTTTGCTTTTCGCTGTTTCAGCTCAGCGCAGACACCATGGCGGCGGGCCGTGCTTCTCGATCGCCTCCACGATCTCGCGGTGCTTGCGATCCTCGCGCCGCATATGCACGGCGATCACCGCGTGGAGGGACGGCACCAGCCAGAGCGGCGGGAAGATGAACCCGAGCAGAAGGCAGGGCACGATCAGCACCAGATTGAAGATCGCCGAGAACGGCTGCCCGTTGAGCAACAGGCCGAGCGGCGGCAGCAAGAAGGCGACGACGTAGATCATGGCTCCCTCCGGCAACGCCGGCGCGGCGTCGGCGCGCAGCATGTAGGAAGCCGCGCGGCGATTACGAGAGGTGCGCTCCGAGACGCTCCTCGGCTCTGTGTCTTCCAGAGCCCGCGCAGTGGCTGTCCGGCATCCGGAGACACACACTCAGCTGTTGCTGGATTGCGGGTTCGCGCACCGGACTGACGGCTCGGCTTCCCCGCCAACGCCAACGCTCGGCCACCGCGCTCACGAGCCGGCGGCAGCCAAAATAATTCTTGCATTCCCCGCAAAAACTATTATTTCCGCGCTTGCCCAATTTCGCACGTGCCTGTGGTCGCGTGTCGGTCGGTAGGTATCCGGACAAGAGGCCGGACAGCCGCCTGGGGAAGCGAGAGCCTCCTCAAGAAATCTGACCGGCAGCCGGAAGCGAAACCGGTGAACTCCGTTCTCAGCGGGGGACGCGACTTAAAGCAACGACGGACGGGCTTCTTGGTCTCTGCCGGCCTTCCAACAGCCGGCCCCGAAACTGAAGAGGCTTGTTTTTCATTGCCGGCCGTGCGGTGCGGGGTCTTCCCCAATCCAAGCCAAGGCAGCTTCCGCGGGTTCTCGAACCCTTACCGTCCGGCGCGTATCCACCGCGCGCCACGGAGAGGCCGAAAATCCGCACTTACGAGGCGCATATCGCCTCACGAGCTGTATGGGGAGAGCGCCGATGACTGCGCGCATCCAGGAATTCCTGCGCAACCGCCGCGAAAGCGGGCTCGACACGCGAGGCCTGCCTCGTTGTCGACCTCGAGGTGGTGCGCGACAACTACAATGCCTTTGCCAAGGCTTTGCCCGACACGCGGGTGTTCTACGCGGTGAAGGCCAATCCGGCGCCGGAGGTGCTCGTCGCTGTTGGCCGGGCTCGGCTCCTGCTTCGACACCGCCTCGGTCCCGAGATCGAGATGGTGCTGGCGGCGGGCGCGGGCGCCGATCGCATCTCCTATGGCAACACCATCAAGAAGGAGCGCGACATCGCGCGCGCCTTTGAGCTGGGGATCCGGCTGTTCGCGGTCGACAGCAAGGCCGAGGTGGAGAAGATCGCGCGTGCCGCTCCCGGCAGCCGCGTCTTCTGCCGCATCCTGTGCGATGGCGCGGGCGCGGAATGGCCGCTGTCGCGCAAATTCGGCTGCGAGCCGGCGATGGCGGTGGAGGTGCTGGAGCATGCGCTCCGGCTCGGGCTGGAGCCTTATGGGGTGTCGTTCCATGTCGGCTCGCAGCAGCGCAACCAGCATGCCTGGGACAAGGCCCTGGCCTCGGCGGCCTCGGTGTTCCGCGAATGCGGCGAGCGCGGCATGAACCTGTCGATGGTCAATCTCGGCGGCGGCTTTCCGACCAAATACCTGAAGAACGTGCCGACGGTGAAGACCTATGGCTCGGCGATCTTCAAGGCGCTGCGCAAGCACTTCGGCAACCGCATCCCGGAGACCATCATCGAGCCGGGCCGCGGCATGGTGGGCAATGCCGGGGTGATCGAGACCGAAGTGGTGCTGGTGTCGAAGAAGGCGGAGGAGGACGACGTGCGCTGGGTCTATCTCGACATCGGCAAGTTCGGCGGCCTGGCCGAGACCATGGACGAGTCGATCCGCTACCCGATCAAGACCCCGCGGGACGGCGGAGAGCTGGCGCCTTGCGTGCTGGCCGGCCCGACCTGCGACTCCGCGGACGTGCTCTACGAGAAGCAGCCTTATCCGCTGCCGGTCTCGCTCGAGATCGGCGACAAGCTGCTGATCGAGGGCACCGGCGCCTATACCGCGACCTATGCCTCGGTCGCCTTCAACGGCTTCGCGCCGCTGAAGACCTTCCACATCTGAGGTGGGAGCTTTCTTACCTCTCCCGCTTGCGGGGGAGGTCGGACCGCGGAGCGGTCCGGGTGGGGGCGCGATGTGTTCAATGCCCCCTCCCCAGCCCTCCCCCGTAAACGGGGCGAGGGAGTGAATAACCGGAAGCCGGTTCGCCGGCTTCCATCCCGTCACAACAAGTTTGCTGACAACACTCCGCGGGCTGTGGCCGTGGGAGTGGGGAGTGATGCGCGATGACTGCTCTGCGGAAAACCTCTGATGCTGTCACCGGCGCCGCGCCGTTCGCCATCCGCGCGGAGCGAGCCTCGGACGTTGCCACGCGCGAAGCGTTGCTCGATGCGAGCTTCGGCAGGAACCGCCGCGCGCGCACTTGCCAGCGCCTGCGCGAGGGACGTGCACCCGCCGACGGTCTGGCTTTCACGGCGGTTCATCGGGGCCGTTTGGTCGGTACCGTGCGCTTGTGGCACGTCAGCGCCGGCGGCATTCCCGCGCTGGTGCTCGGGCCGCTGGCTGTTGATCGCGGCTGCCGCAATCTCGGCATCGGCGCGGCTTTGGTCGCGCATGCCTTGGCGGCAGCAAAGGCGCGCGGCCATGGCGCCGATTATCCTGCTGGGCGATGCGCCTTACTACGCGCGCTTTGGCTTCTCGACGGATAAGACTGGAGAACTTGCCCTGCCGGGCCCGTTCGAACGCGAGCGGCTGCTCGGTCTCGAACTGCGCGCAGGGCGCCCTCGACGGCGCGTGGGGCATGATCGTACCGACCGGGATGACAGCGCGCCGCCCGCGGCCGGTTGCCGGGAAAATCCGGCAATTGGCGCCGCAATCGGCTTAATCAAGTGGCTTGATTTGACCATCAAGACACGGCATTGCGGGACGCGACAGGCCCGCAACGCCTGCTGTCATTGCCGAAGCTATCTTTTTGGAGACCACAGTCATGAGCCGCCTCTCCCCGATCCATGCCAAAATCACGGGGCCGATCGTGATGATCGGCTTCGGCTCCATCGGCAAGGGCACGCTGCCGCTGATCGAGCGGCACTTCGATTACGACACGAAGCGGTTCGTCATCATCGATCCGCATGAAGAAGGCGACACTGGCCAAGAAGCACGGCGTGCGCTTCATCAAGGAAGCCGTCACCAAGGACAATTACCGCCAGCTGCTGACGCCGCTTCTCACCCAAGGCGGCGGCCAGGGCTTCTGCGTCAATCTCTCGGTTGATACCTCCTCGGTCGATCTCATGGAATTTTGCCGGGAGATCGGCGCGCTCTATATCGACACCGTGATCGAGCCGTGGATCGGTTTTTACTTCGACAAGAAGATCGGTCCGGAGAAGCGCTCGAATTATGCCTTGCGGGAGACCTTGCTGGCGGCCAAGCGGAAAAATCCCGGTGGGCCGACCGCGGTGTCCACCTGCGGCGCCAATCCGGGCATGGTGTCCTGGTTCGTCAAGCAGGCGCTGCTCGATCTTGCGCGCGACCTCAAAGTCGGCGGGAACGAGCCGAAGACCCGCGAAGATTGGGGACGGCTGGCGCAAAAGCTCGGCGTCAAGGGCATCCATATCGCCGAGCGTGACACACAGCTTTCACGCCAGCCGAAGCCGCGCGACATCTTCGTCAATACCTGGTCGGTGGAAGGCTTTGTCTCTGAAGGCATGCAGCCGGCCGAGCTCGGCTGGGGCACGTCATGAAAATGGATGCCGGCGAACGGCCGCAAACACACCGAGGGCTGTCAGGCGGCGATCTATCTGCTGCAGCCCGGAGCCAATACGCGCGTACGTTCTTGGTGCCCCACGCCCGGCCCGCAATACGGCTTCCTGGTCACTCATAACGAGTCGATCTCGATCGCCGATTATTTCACCCTGCGGAACGGCGATAACGTCGTTTACCGCCCGACCTGCCACTACGCCTACCATCCGGCCAATGACGCCGTGCTGTCGCTGCACGAGATGTTCGGTGCAACGGGCAAGATGCAGTCGTCCTGGCACATCCTTGATGAGAAAGAGATCGCCGACGGCATCGACGAGCTTGGCGTGCTGCTCTACGGCCATGGCAAGAATGCCTATTGGTACGGCTCGCAGCTCTCGATCGACGAAACGCGTATGCTCGCGCCGTACCAGAACGCCACCGGCTTGCAGGTATCCTCGGCCGTGCTCGCGGGCATGGTCTGGGCGCTGGAGAATCCGACCGCCGGCATCGTGGAAGCGGACGAGATGGATTTCCGGCGCTGCCTGGAAATCCAGATGCCCTATCTCGGGCCGGTGAAAGGCTATTATACCGACTGGACCCCGCTCACCGGCCGCGGGCAATTGTTCCCGGAGGACCTGGATGAGGACGACGCCTGGCAGTTCAAGAATGTGCTGGTGACTTAACAGATGGAGCGGAACATGCGCACGGCCGCTTTTGTCGCTGGAATTCTGCTGCTGCTGCTCGGCCTGCTTTGGATCGGACAGGGCACCGGCTATTTCCCCTATCCGTCCCACAGCTTCATGATCAGCGAAATGACCTGGGCCTACCGCGGAGCGGGCGTTGCGCTGGCGGGGCTCATCGTCATTCTCATCTCGCGCAGGCTCGGGCGCTGATCTCGCCGCCGCATTCTGTCGCCCCCTCTGGCAAGCCCGCGTGGATTCGTGCATGAATCGGCGCAACCCCCCCGGACACGCGACGATCACGGAGGGATCTTGCACCATGGAGGAAGCGGAATGCGGCGTCTCGGCCTGGTTTGCGCAAGTCTGTTGGCGGCTTCCGTCCCGCTGACCAACGCCTTCGCTGAAAGCGTCGAAGAATTTTACAAAGGCCGCCAGGTGACTGTCATCGTCACCGGCGCCACCGGCTCGATCTACGATCTCTCCGCCCGCCTCGTCACCCGCTACATGTCCGAATACATTCCGGGCAAGCCGACGATGGTGGTCAAGATGATGACCGGCGGCGGTCACCTGATCGGCACCAACTGGCTCTATAACGTCGCGCCGCGCGACGGCTCGGTGCTGGCCTCGATCGGCGAAGCCATTCCGCTCGCCCAGGTGCTGGAACCGGAGAAGGCCAAATTCGACGTCAGCAAGTTCAACTGGCTGGGCAATCCGGGCCTGAGCAACCTCGTGCTGTCCACCTGGGCCGAGAAGGGCGTCAAAACCATCGAAGACGCGAAGAAGAAGGAAGTCATCATCGGCGCCGGCGGGCCGACATCGCCATCCGGCCAAATGCCGCGCGCGCTCAACAATGTGCTCGGCACCAAATTCAAAGTGATCGTCGGCTTCCCCTCCACCTCGATTGATCTCGCCATGGAGCGCGGCGAAGTGGACGGCCGCGGCAGCGCGCAGGTCAGCTATTACAAGACCGGTGCGCCCGCACTGGGTGGCTGAGAACAAACTCAATCACCTTGTGCAATGGGGCCCGAAGCGCGATCCGGATCTGCCGAATGTGCCGCTCCTGACGGAGCTTGCCCGCAATGAAGCAGAGCGGCAGGTCTTTGCGCTGCTGTCGTCGACCGTGATCGTCGGCCGGCCGATCCTGACCACGCCGGACGTGCCGGCGGACCGCCTCGCCGCGCTGAAAGAAGCCTTCGCCAAGACCATGAAGGACCCATATTTCCTGGAGGAAGCCAAGAAGCTCAACCTCGAGATCAATCCGCTTTATGCCGACGAGATGCAGAAGCTGATCAACGACGTCATCGCCACCAAGCCGGAGGTGGTGACGCTCGCCAAGGCCGCCATCACCGAGGGCGAGGTCTTCGACTGCAAGAAACTGGTAAAAGACCCAGGTCTCTGCGAAGAGAAGAAATAGGCGTAGGAGAGAAACAGTGTTCGCACAAATCAATCACATGGCGATGGTCAGCCCGATCTACCCGATGCTGGCCAAGTTCTACGAGGCCTATTTCGGGCTCAAGCCCTCGGGCAAGACCAGCCGGCCGCTGAATGCGGTGACGGTCGGCGACGGTTATGTCGGATTGAATATCAACCCGCTGCGCGACGGTTATGTCGGCGGGCTCGACCACTTCGGCATGGTGGTGGAGGACATCGACAAGGTGATGGAGCGCGCGCGCTCGAAATTCCCCAGCGCGGCCATCGTCAAGCGTCCTTCGACGCGGCCGTTTGCGCAATACAGCGCGCATGATCCGGACGGCAACGTGTTCGATCTGGCGCAGCAGAAGCGAGAGCGACAAACTGGTCGGCGTCTATGCCGAGCAGGTCGTCCGGCAACGGGTCAGGGCAACGGTACCCACCTGAACAAATTCGCGCTCCGCACCCTGCATGCCGAGAAATGCGCGGAGTTCTATGCCGATGTCTTCGAGCTCAAGCCGCTGAACAAGAAGGACGGCGACGGTTATCACCTGAGCGACGGGCGCGTCACGCTCTCGATCCTGCCGTGGTCGATCCCGATCTTCGAAAACATGGGGATCAAGCGTCCGGGCCCGGACCATATCGGCTTCAAGGTCGAGAACATCGACGAGTTCAAAAAGCACGTTCGAGATCACGGCCGGGATGAACACCTATCTGATGCCGATGCCGCTCGGCGGCAGCAAGGAAGCCGAAGCGCGCAAGAGCTTCCTGGCCAAGCACGGCGGGCGGCAAATATCAGATGGCCGATCCCGGCGGAATCTGGATCGACGTCACCGACGAGTGAGCCTCGTGACTCACCGTCGTCATCGCCGGACTTGTTCCGGCGATCTCGCTTAGGAAGGCACTGCGCCCTTTAACGAGATGGCCGGGACATAAGGGCGTTTACGCCCGTCTTCGCGGGCTATGCCCGGCCATGACGAATCAATAGGTGCGCTGCTCTAGGCGCTAGCCCGGCCCGCGGCAGACGACGTTGAGCAGCGCCTGCCGCTTCTCGTCGGTGATCACCTTGAGCGCGCGCTCGATCGCCTTCGGCAACCCCGCCGGATCGGTGACCTGCTCGCCATGGCCGCCGGCCACCTCCACCGCCTTTTCGAACTTCAGCGCCGGATCGAAATAGGTCAGCGGCTCGCGGTTGCTCTTGGCGGCAAATCCGTCCGGATAGACTTCGCGCGTGTTGCGCTTCACCGCGCCCCACATCTGGTTATTGAACACCACCGTGAGGATCGGCAGCTTCTCCGCGGCGGAAACGTAATGCGCGGGAACCGGATTGCCGAACATATAAGCTCCGTCACCGCATGTGCAGATCACGAGCTTGTCGCCCACCGCCGCCTTGATGCCGAGCGCGGTGCCAAGGCCCCAGCCAAGCGCACCGGCAGCACCCGAACTGTAAAAAGTGCCCGGCTTGCTGAAGCTGAGATGCTCCCAGCTGATCGGGGATTCCTTGATGACGATGGCGTCCTGCCCCTTCACCTCATTGAGGCAATGTGTGATCCAGGCCGGATGCATCGGCGTAGCGTCCTTCGCCTTCACCAGGATGGCCGCCCATTTCTCGCGCTGCGCGGCGCGCTCATCCGCCAAGCGCTTGCGCCGTCCCTCGATGCGGTCGCGCGCGGCGCCCTGACGGGACATCAGCGCCTCGGTCAGTGCCGGCAGGGTCGCGCCCAGCACGCCCGAGATTGCCAGATCGCAGGTGAAGCCGCGGATCGGATAAGAGGAGAAGATCGGATCGACGCCGATATGGATCACCTTGGCATCGCGCGGCGGCGCCTTCTTGCTCGGGAATCCAGGGCACGTCGCATTCGGCCACGATCACGAGGTCGGCATTCGCCAGTAACGCATCCGGCTCGTAGCCCAGATGCATGGGATGATCGGTCGGCAGGCACATGTAGCGCGGCTTGCGCTGCGTCACCGGGATCGCGAAGCAATCCGCCAGCGCAGCGAGCTTGGCCACCTCACTTTCGTCGCGGCCGGCGCTGGACGTGACCAGAACCGGGCGCTCCGCGCGCGCGATCAGCTCGGCGGCTTCATCGATGGCGCGCGGATCGGGATAAGGCACCGACGGCGTGGCGTGGCGTGAAGGCGAGGTATAGATGAAATTAGATACCGGCGACGCCAAAACTTCGCGCGGCAGCGTCAGGTAGATCGGCCCCTTCGGCTCAGCGGTGGCGACGTTGATGGCGCGGTCCACGGTCGCTTCGAGCACATGCGCATTCGGCAGCTCGTAATCCCACTTGGTGAATTCCCGCACCATCGCGCCCTGGTCGCGCATCTCCTGCGGCCAATGGATCTCGCCGGTGCGCTCGCCGGTCGCTCCGCCTTCCTCGGCATAAGGCGTGCGGCCGGCGGTAAACAAGACCGGGATGTTGCCGCGCCAGCAATTCATCAGCCCGGCGACCGCATTGGCGGTGCCGACATTGACATGCACCATCACGAGCTGCGGCTTGCCGGTCTTGAGGTAATAGCCGAGCGCCATGCAGATCGCGACGTTCTCGTGCGGGACCGTCACCGGCCTCGGCACCCGCGTGCCGTTGGCCTCGGCTTTCGCCAGCGCCTCGATCAGCGGGGCGAAATCGGTCCCGGCATTGGCGAAGAGGTAATCGACGCCACGGTCGGCAAGCAGTGCGAGATACGCATCAGCCGTCGTTCCCGAGGAAATGGTCTTGACAGGAACCGTGCCATCTGCGGCCGGCGGGCGGGCAGTTGTCATACTTTCACCGAAACCATGATGCCGGCAGGAAAGAGCTCCTCCGGCTTTGCGTGTCTGCGGGCGATCCCCTGCTCATACGCGTATTGCAGGAAAGTCTCCAGCGTGGGGCGGTTTTCCTCGATCCCATAGGGATAGAGATCCTTGCCGTATCTGGCCTGCAACTTCTCCACATTGTCGGCAAGCCAGGGGATGGGGTAGCGCGACACTGCCATGTCAGTGAGGCGCTGCACGCTCCTGTTTTTCGATTCCTCGAAGGCATTGAAGAGATTGCGCGCGACCCACGGATGTTCCTTGAGCACGCTCCGCTTCAACGCGATGATGTGCATGATCGGATAAACCTGCGTGCGCTCGAACTGGCGCATTTCTTCAGCCTGAAAATCCGGGAACAGCCGGGCGACGTCGGGGTGTTTCTTCACGAAACATGACGGCGGCCGCGCGATCATGACGGCGTCGAGCTCGCCCGAAGCGATCATCGCGCTGAGCGTCTTGTCCGGCATGCGGGTGAGCCGCAGGCCCTTTGGCAGATTGAGCTCCACCTTTTCCGTGCGGCCGGCCTGCTCGGTGCCGGCCTGATACCAGTCGATCTCGGTGAGCGGCACCCCGACTTCATGCTGCAGCCAGCCGCGGGTATAGACCGCCGCGGTCTGCGCCCATTCCGGCAGGCCAATTTTCTTGCCGCGCAGGTCGGCCGCGGTTTTGATGCCGCTCTTCCTGTTGATGTAGAAGGACGACATCCGGAACATGCGCGAGGCAAAGACCGGAATGCCGACGATGTCGGGATCGTCTTCGGTGGCCTGCGCGACGAATTTTGCGAAGGATAATTCGCTCACATCCCATTCGCGGTTCGCCGCAAAGCGCGCGAAAACCTCGTGGATGTCCATCGTCAGCCAAGTGGTCTCGATCCCCTCGGCCTTCACCAGGCCGAGGCGGAAATCGCGAAAGTGGTCGTAGTCGTCGGTCGCTACCGTGAGATTTAATTTCTTCACTTGCCCTTGTCGCTCTCAGCCTTCGGCTTCTCGACCATATTCTTTGGCTCCATGGCCTGCTTGGCCTTGGCCAAAACCTCCGGCGGGGTGTTAATAAGGTCCTCCACGATCTTTTGCACCTTTTCGCCCTCGACCAGCGACACGTCGATGTTGGCCTGAGCCGTTTCCTTGAGAAAGTCAGGATCCTTGGTCAGGTCGGCAAAGGCCTTCCGCAGGATCGCGACCCGATCGGCCGGCACCCCCGGAGCCGTGAGGAAGGGCCGTCCGATCACCACGTCGGCGGAAAACAGTTTTAGAATTTGGCGTTCCTCGTCGTTTTTCGCCAAGTCGATCAGCAGCGGCACCGAGCTGAATTCCGGATCGCGCTCGAGCCCGACCTGGGCCAGGATCGCGATCTTTCCTTCCTTCAGCAACTCGGGATTCTCGGACTTGAGGCTGTTGAAATTGTTGCCGGCGCGGCCTTGCACCTCTTCGCGCTCCATCGCCAGACCAATTTCCGCGGTGCTGGTATAGCCGGAGACGATCTTGAATTGCGTCCCGAGCACATGGTTCATAATGATCGGATACAGCGTGGTGTAGGAGCCGGC
The DNA here is from genome assembly GCA_963728585.1 of uncultured Alphaproteobacteria bacterium. GTDB lineage: Bacteria > Pseudomonadota > Alphaproteobacteria > Rhizobiales > Xanthobacteraceae > CANKHA01. The sequence continues at coordinate 29,396 of CAVSLB010000015.1, read as the reverse complement.
GCCGGTACCGCCCATCAGAACCGATTTCTTCTTCGCGTCCTCGATGGTGTTAACGCCCGTTGCTTTCGAGACGTAGACGGTGGAGTTGCTGGCAGAAGTGGAAGCGAGCCACTGCATCTTGGCCGCATCGAACTGGACCGCGTCCGTGCGGTGAAGCAACTGGGCTATGACGAAGGCCGGGATCAGCGTGCCGATGGTGGTGCCGTCCTTCGGCGCCTGGTTGTAGATGTAATTGGCCGCGCGCACATGACCGGCACCCGGCATGTTCTTGGCCACGATCGTCGGATTGCCGGGAATGTGCTTGGACAGATGACGTGCCACCATGCGGGCGTTGGCGTCGAGCCCGCCGCCGACGCCGGTGCTGATAATCAGCTCGATCGTCTTGCCTTTGTAAAAATCGCCCTGCGCCACGGCGATTCCGGACAGGGCGACAGTTCCGAAAAGGACGACGCCGACGCCACGCATCAAGTTTGCCAGAATGCCCATAAGAAATGTCTCCTCCCGTGGCTCCGCGTCTTTTTACGCGGGATTATTGACGGAACCGTGCCAACCGTACCAAGGAGTGTCAAGCAAGCGGGGCGCGACCTGCTGGCGCTACCCACGCCGCCTGAATATTCCAGTAGTTGACTTGCCGTTCGCTCAGACGCCTTGCCGGCGCAGCATCGCCGCCAGGAAGTCGATGGATTCCGGCGGGATCTCCCCCAGCTTCTTCATCCAGAGCTGCAGGTCAGGATAGTAGGCCGGTGAAAAATCCTCCGCCATGGCCTTGGCGCGCGCAAGGAATTCCTCGTCCTTCACCATGCGCGCGAAGGCATCGCGATAGGCCTGCACGATTTCCGGCGCGACGCCCGGCGGCAGCGCAAGCCATTTGTCTTCCGAGTGGAGCGTCGTCCAATATTCAAAGCTCTTGGCAGCTATCTCGTTGGGGATCTTCCCCGCCACCATTTCGGTGAGCAGTGGCACGTCCGGCAATTCCGAGCGCGGTCTGACCTGCAGATCCTTCAGCGCTCCGGATTGCAACAGCACCTTGAACTTTCCGGTCGCCAGCAGCTTCTCGATCTGGTGCATGTTGCTGGAGGCGGTCATATCGACCTCGCCGCGCTCCAGCGCGACGAAGAGATCGTTTGTGCCGCGATAGCCGGCCACCCATTTCGCATTCCAGCCGAGGAACTCGATGCCCCAGGCCGCGATCTGCACGCCGGAACGCGGCGCTCCGCCCGGCGAGCCCATCATCACCGGCGGCGCGCTCTTGTCGTACAGCCTCTTCTCGGCCTCCTTGCTGATGATCAGCATGCTGCCGCCCCGACCGGTACCTCCGATAAAGAGGTATTTGGTCGGATCGTATTGCGCCTGCGGCTTGCGGAAGTTGTGCGGGTCGGCCACCGAGCCCGACCCCATGGCCATGGTCATCCCGTCCGGCTTCACCTGATGGGCGAAATAGTTCATGGCGGTCAGGCCGTCGGCGCCCGGCATGTTCTGCGTGATGATGTGCGGATTTCCCGGCAGATATTTTCCGATGTATTGCGCGATCAGGCGGCCTGCGATGTCGGTGCCTCCGCCCGGGGCATAGCCGATCAGCATCGTCACGGTCTTGCCGCTGAAGGAAACCGGCTCGGCCGCGAAACCGCTATTGCTGGCGGTAGCAAGCAGCGCCGGTAAGCTCAGCGCACATAAATGCATCCACGTGGCGACGCGCCTGGTTTTGGTCGAACGACCAAACATCCCATCCTCCTGCAGCTTCCTTTCCGACGGCCAGTTTAAACGCCGTCGTTTATTTAGCGACATTAATTTCGAGTTCTGGTAAGCGTCTCAAAGTTTGCTAGGCTTGTCCAGCGCGGACGCGCGCGGGTTAAAAAAATCAAGTTGAAAGGCTGGCGATGGCGACAACAAAAACATTTGAAGGCGTTCCGTGGGATGGACGCACGGCTTACGAGAAATGGGTGGAGGACGATCTCGGTCTCGAACTGCACCGCGGCTATGCCGCCGGAAATCTGCGCAAGGTGGCCGTAAAGCCGTGGAAAGATCGCGGCATTTCCGCGGTTTTCTACGACATGATCGGAGCGGAATTGCTGGCCGGCATGTATGTGGCCGAGCTGTCCCCTGGCGCATCCAGCGTGCCGGTCCGTCAACTCTGCGACGAAGTCATCTTCGTCATGAGCGGCCGCGGCACCGCCACGGTCGAAACGGCAAAAGGCCCGATGTCGTTCGAATGGGGGCCGAACAGCCTGTTCGCCATCCCGCTCAATCACAATTATCAGCTGCACAACACATCCGGCAAAGAGCCGGTGCGTTTCGTGAGCGTCAACACAATACCGATCGTCTACAACCTATTCCGGGATACAAAATTCGTCTTTGGGGGTTGCGACTGGCATTTCGACCGCATCGGCGATCAGCTCAATGCTTCAGATTCGATTCTGTACAAGCCCGATGCCAAGCACGAGAAGACGGCGGTGAACCTTTACGAAACAACTTTCGTGCCGGACATCTATAATGTGCAGCGTTCGAGCTTCAAAGAAAAGGGCACAGGCAACGCGACGGCTTATTTCGAATTAGCCGGCAGCGTTATTTCCGTACATTTCGCCGAGCATCCTGGCTTGCGCTTCTTTAATCCGCATCGTCACGGTCCATCCGCCTTCGTATTCACGATGGGTGACAGCAGAGGATATAGCCTGATGTGGCAGGAAGGCGGCCCGGAAGTGCGCTATGACTGGCCGGTCGATGACATGGGCGTCGTGGTGCCGCCGAATATGTGGTGGCACGGGCATTTCGGCACGGATCCGCTCGCCTTCCAGCTCGCGATCAAGCTGCGCAGCCGGAAACATCCGCTGAACCATCTCTACGACAAGTCGCACAAGCATGTGTCGGAGGGCGGCAAGCTCATTCACTACAAGGATCTGGAGGAAGGTCTCAGGAACCGAATCTGGCAGACCTATGTGGATGAGTGCAAACGCAATGGCTATGACGCTATATCTCCAGGGGCAAAGTGAGGCAGGCATGAAACATTTGGTCGGAGGTCTGGCAGCCATTCTGCTGCTCGCCGTGGGGCCGGGAACGACGCATGCCGACCCGGTGGCGGATTTCTATAAAGGCAAGAGCATCCGGCTGATCATCTCCGGGGAGTCCGGAGGCACCTACGATTCAGACGGCCGCATGGTCGCGCGATATATCGGAAAGCACATTCCCGGCAATCCCAGCATTGTGCCGGAGAACATGCTGGGCGCGTCGGGGCGTGTCGCGGCAAATTACCTCTATAACGCGGCGCCCAAAGACGGCACTGTCATCGCGATCCTGCAGCAAAGCGTCCCACTTGGTCAGGCGTTGGGCGAAAGCGGAATCCAATACGATGCCGCGCGCTTCCACTGGCTCGGCAGCCCGGTACGGCCCGACGAAACGCTGGTCGTCTGGCATACGACCGGCGTCAAGACGATGGAAGACGCCAAGAAGAAGGAAGTCATCATCGGCGCCACCAGCCCGACCGGGATGAATTATCTCTATCCCAAGCTCGCCAATGTATTGTTGGGAACGAAATTCAAGATTGTCACAGGCTATCCCGGCGGCACACCTATCATGCTCGCGCTCGAACGCGGTGAGGTCGAAGGCCGCGGATCAAATCCTTGGAGCGATTGGAAGACCCGAAAGCCGGATTGGGTGCGAGACAAGAAGATCGTGCCGCTCATGCAGATGAGCTTGTTTAAGCATCCGGACCTGCCGGACGTGCCATTGATGGTCGATCTGGCGCCCAACGACACGGCCCGGTCGGTATTCGAACTCGTCACCATCACCGGTGAACTAGGTCGGCCCTTCCTGACCTCCCCTGACGTGCCCGCCGAACGTGTGAAGGCGTTACGCGACGCCTTCGACGCGACCATGAAAGATCCGGAATTGCTCGCCGAGGCCGCAAAGATGCAAAAGGAAATCCATCCCATTCACTGGGAGGAGATGGATCAGCTGGTCAAGCGCGTGCTGAGCGCGCCGCAGGACGCGAAAGATATCCTGAAGGCCGCGCTCAAGCCCTAGTGTCCCGAATCCGAAGTTCGCATCCGCCATGCTGCGAACTCATTCTGCGAACTTCGGATTCAACGGGACACAAGCAAATATAGCGTTCTAGTGTGGCCCATGGTTCAGAAGTTCCCTCCCGGCCCAGCCGCAACGATTGGGGAACTTCTGAACCGCCACACTAGCTAGCCGAGGGCTGACTTCACCCGGGCTGCTGTCAGTGGCGCGCGGCGCAGCCGCACGCCAGTGGCATCAAATAGCGCGTTGGCGATGGCGCCTGCTCATCGGACGGCAGACCGCCTCGCCGGCCCCTCCCGGCGCCTGATCAGGATGGCGCAGCGACTGCGGGCATGCGGCGCACCCTTACAACGTGCATGACCTGCGGAAATCCAGTAGAGTGCGGAAAAGGTGTGAGCGATGAAAATTCTTGTGGTCGACGATCACGTTTTGATCCGCCAAGCCATGCACGGCATGCTGAAAAAGCTGCGGCGTGACGCGATCGTGCTTGAAGCGCCGAGTTCAGCGAAGGCGATGCAGGTCATCGCCGATCATCCGGATGTCAGTCTGATACTGCTGGACTTGTCGCTTCCCGACAGAGACGGATTTTTGGTTCTAGCCGACCTGCGAGACCGGTTTCCAGCGATAGCCGTGGTTGTGGTATCGGCGGTTCACGATCCTGGCAACGTCCGCAAGGCGCTCGATCTCGGCGCCCTGGGATATATCCCAAAGTCCGCACAAGGAGACGTCATCCTCAGCGCGCTGCGGCTGGTGATCTCGGGCGGGATCTATGTTCCGCCGGAAATTCTGACCCGCAGTACATCGCACACGGCTTTCGAACAGGACCGGCTCGGAGAAGCCCCTGACCCGTCGCATTATATGGGTCTGACCGGCCGCCAGCTGGAGGTGCTTGGTCTGATGATGCAGGGCAAGAGTAACAAAACGATCTGCAGGATCCTCGACCTTGCCGAGCCCACGGTGAAAAATCACGTCACGGCCATTCTGAAGACGTTAAACGTCAGCAATCGGACCGAGGCTGTCGTGGCGGCAACCAATCGTGGCTGGAAGCTGCGCGTGCCTGCGGAGGCAGAAAGATAATTCTCAGACAGCGGAAGCGGGCCGCTTGCTCATGATTTGAGTAAGGGTCGCGCGCAGCGTCATGGGCTCCACTGGTTTGTGCAGTAAGGAATAGCCATTCGCCCGGGCAGCACGAGCCGGCTCTGCATCCATATCGCCGCTCATGAGAAATGCAGGGATCGGCGCATCCAGGGCGAGGCGAAGGCGTGATATCGCGTCGATGCCGTTTTTTCCATCCTGCAGATGATAGTCCGAGATAATCATGTCCGGACGTTTGGCGTGTTCGGCAAGCGATTTTAGCACCGCGCTTTCGTTCTCTCCCGCAACGACATCACAACCCCAGCTTCTTATAAGTCCGCTCATCCCCTCGAGCACAAGCCGGTCATTGTCTATGACGACGACAAGTTTCTTGCCGGAAAACCCGAGGTGACGTCTCGGTACGATGGCGGGCGGATCAGCTTCCGGCGCCGCCGCAACCTGGTTGACGCTGACAGAAAAGCACGAGCCCTTGCCGAGGATCGATTTAATATGGACCGGATGATCCAACAGCTTGCTCACACGATCGACGATCGCCAGGCCGAGTCCAAATCCGAGCAGGCTGGCCGGGGTCGGATGACCGGAGCCGGTAAAATTCGCCGAAGATATTTTCGTGCTGATCCGCTGCAATACCGATACCCGTATCCCAGATCTCGATCCGCAATTGCTGTCCGCTTTTGCGGCAACCGACAAGAATGCGTCCCGTTGCGGTGTAGCGGATGGCATTGGATACGAGGTTAAAAACTATCCTCTCCAGCAGGATGCAGTCGCTGCGTATCCAAGCCCCGCTCTCCATGACGCATAACGAAAGTCCCTTTTCGCGCGCGGCCTCGGCAAAAGTCGTTTCAATCCTCTTCAGCAATAGCGCTACGGGAAAGTCAACGAGCTTGGGCGCGAGTACACCGGCATCCAGTTTGGTGACGTCAAGCAGCGCGATGAACAATTCGTTCATCACCGAGAGCGATGCCTGGATCCGCGAGATGATCTTCTTTCTTTCATCGGCACGATTGCGGAATTGAAGTTGCGCGACGAATAGACCGAGCGCGTGCAGCGGCTGGCGCAAATCATGGCTGGCGGTAGCCAAAAAGCGCGACTTGGACTGCGTGGCGAGCTCAAGCTGCTTTGTCCGCTCCTCTACTTTGCGCTCAAGATTCGAATATGAATCTTGCAGCTGACCGGCCATCTTGTTGAATTGAGTGCCGAGCTCTTCCAGCTCATCGCCCGTTGCAATAGCGATCCGCTGACTGAGATCGCCGCTTCCCAGCCGCATCGCGCCGGCGGTCAGGGTCTGGATCGGCACGACCATCTTCCGCGCAAAGTACAGACCGGCCAATACCGCCAAGATGAGACCGGACAGAAGCAGCAATCCGGAACGGTAGAGCCGGTCATAGAGTGGCGCGAAGGCTTCCTCGACCGGCAGTTCTGCAAATACAAACCAACCAAGCTGCTCGATTGGAGAATACGCGGTCAGGACCTGGCGGCCGCTCAGGTCGGCTGCAACGTTCGAATAACCGGTTGCTCCGCCCGAGCGCTCGGCGCGGGCCGCCTGCACATGCGCAAGGCGAGACAAGTCCATCTTCCGAAGCACGAGGCTGATGTCAGGATGGGCGATGAGACGGCCGGCGGAATTGACCAAATAAATTTGCCCTTGCTTCCCGACCTTAATTTGCCAGACCACATCCCAGATGAATTTGAGATTCACCTGCGCGACGATTACGCCGTGGTCCGGCCGCGCCCCGGCGACTGCTATGGTCATATAAGGCTCGGAGTCGCGAAGGAAATAGACCGGGCCGTAGTAGGATTTGCGTGCGAGCGCCTGCATGATCGCGGGATTTTCTGAAAAATCGGCCATGCTTCCAATGACGTCCATCGCCTGACGAGAGGAGCGGTACCTTTCCAGGCCCGCCGCGTCGAATTGCGCAATTTCGGTAACCGGCGGCGCTTGCCGGAATAGCCGCGCTGCGTCAAACCGCCATTCATCCTCGGTCTTTGCCGCTACCGGCAATTGCGCTGCCCAGGCCAATTGGCCCTCGATTTCCGTTACGAACTGGCCAATTTTGTTTGCCGCGGATTTAGCCTGCTCGCCTTGAATGCGGAGCAGGAGTCCCTTGAGCTCATGGTAGGAGAACCATGCATGCAGGATGCCGGTGAAAATGACCGAAAGGGCAACGACGGCGATAAGGACAGTGGCGTACTTGTGGAAAAGTCCGCTGCGCGTAATGCGCGAAGTCGCCGTGGCTTTTTCCTGCGCCCGTTGATCAAGCATCTTCGTAATCACGGATTTTTGTCACGGGGCTGGCATCTATTCTCTGGCTATCGGGGCGGCCGGCTGTAGTCTGAAGGATGTCGAAAAGACTTTGACTTAGCAATTCATTCCACGCATCAAATTGCAATCATTTCGTTGACCGTGTCCGGGCACTATCCCGGACAGGGATATGATCCTCAGCGGGGCTGCTGTGGGCGAGGCAGATATGGGGCTTAAGCGACGCGAGTTTCTGACGCTTTTGGGTTGCGCCACGATGGGGGCGGCGACCTCGTCATTCGCTCAGCCTTCAAAACGAACCGCCCGAATTGGATTTCTCATGGGTCTTGCAGACGACCCAGAGGCACGCGGGCGCGCAAAGGCCTTTGAAGAGGCTCTGCGGGAAGAAGGATGGGTCGTCGGCCGCAACGTCACAATAGATTATCGCTTCGCGGCGGGCGATGCCCAGCGGATGCAGGCGCTTTGCGCGAGAGCTGGTTGAGCTTAAGCCGGACGTCATAGTCGGCCACAGCACGCCGGTCGTGAGAGAACTGGCAAAAGCAACGCGCACGATACCCATTGTTTTTGTCGTGGTGGCCGATCCGGTCGGCAGCGGATTCGCCAAGAGCATTCCCCGTCCAGGCGGCAACATGACAGGTTTTACCAACCTGGATTCTGGTATCACTGGAAAGTTGCTCACGATCCTCAAGGAGATCGTACCCAATCTTCACGGCGCCGCTATCATGTATAATCCTGAGACCGGCCCGATGGGCGGCTTATTCTATTCGCGCGCATTTGAAGAGGCGGCACCCTCTTTCGGTGTCAAACCCATCAATGCCGATGTTCGCGTCACCCGCGGATATTGAAAAAGTCATGGAAGAGCTGGCACGTGAACCCAATGTCGGGCTGATCGTCGTGCCGGACAACTTCACGACGGTAAACCGCGACCTGATCATCTCTCTCGCGGAGCGATGGAAAATTCCCGCCATTTACCCGTACCGCTACTTTGCCGAGGCCGGTGGGCTGATGTCTTATGGCGTGGACATCACTGACCTGTTTCGACGCGCACCAGAATATGTTGCTCGCATTCTGCGCGGAGCAGACCCCGGCGAATTGCCGGTCCAGGCTCCCACGAAATTCGAGCTGGTCATCAACCTTAAAACCGCCAAGGCGCTGAACCTTCCGGTGCCAAAAATCCTTCTCGCGGGCGCCGAAGCACTCATCGAGTGACGCTGCTTTCCTGTCCCACTGACGCGGTGCGTTAGTCGTTAGCGCGGGCCCCGCAAGCGATGAAAGCTATGGGATGCGGCCCATCGGATCCGCGCCCGTGGCTTGCCGTAGAGCCCAGACCCGCAATTTTTCCGTTGATGATCGCCACCCCAAGCAAAATTCCGAACAGGCCCAGCGCCATCACAGCTGTAAATGGCTCGCCAAGGATCAGGCATCCGATGAGCACACCGACGGCCGGCTTGAGATAGCCCACGCTCGCGGTAGCCAGGCTGCCGACCGTGCGGATAAGCCGAAAGTATATCGCAAAACCCAACGCGGTTGCGACAATGGCATTGATCAGCAAGGCGACAACGGAGGGAGCCGAGGGCGATATATGCCACGGCGATTTAAAGATAAGACTAAGAGGCACGAGCGTGATCGCCGCGGCTGTCAGCATCCCCGCGGCCACAACCTCAGGCGCCATACCGACGAATTGCCGGCCATGGATCACGCTGAACGCCGATGAAATCGTTGCGAGAATGATCGCGGCTTGCCCGATCGCATGGTGCCCGAGACCAAGGAGCGCGCTTGCGCCGGCGACCGCGATGACTCCGCTAAACCCAACCGCCGCGCCAAAAACTTTACTCGATGTCACCGGCTCATGACGCGTCCAGAGCACGCCGATGACGCAGACGAATAACGGCGTCGTTGAATTCAGAATTGCCGCCAGCCCGCTTTCTACTGTTTGCTGGCCGAAGGCGATGAGCGTGTAAGGCACGACGCAGGTAATGACCCCCTGAATAAAAAGGAGTCCGACCAACGCGGCGCTCCTTCGGCGCTCTATACCCTCGTGAGAACGCGATCAGCCAGAGCGCGGCCGCTGCCAGAGACACCCGGGCTGCCACCAGCGTGATCGGGGGAATCGTCTCCAGCGATATCTTCGTCAGCGCATAGGGACTTCCCCACAGGAATCCGAGCAGCAAGCACCAGCCCAAGCTCTAAGGGGGGCATGAGGCCCCGCGCATGATATCCACATCAAGAAGTCTAACGCTGGAGGACGGACGCTCCCACCAATGCAGCACGAAATCTGTTGGCGTCCAGCGGTTTTTGAAGCAGGCAGTAGCCGTTTCCGGTACCTTCATCCTCGCTTGAAATCAGCGGATCCCCGGAGATCAGCAACGCCGGAATCTCATACGCGCTGCGCAGTCCTTCAATAACATCGATGCCGGTGTTTCCTTCCGACAGCCGGTAGTCGCAGATAATCAGATCAGGGCGCCGGTGAATACCGGCCAGCTGATCGAGAGCGGCACTGGAGGTTTCGGCGGTGACTACCTCGCATCCCCAGTAGCTCAACAGTCCGGCCGTCGCTTCGAGCACCAGAGGATCATCATCGATCACCACGACGAGTTTTGCACCGCGAGCTGTTTGCGTTTTCATTGTTCTCACCTTGCGAAGTCCTCATCTTGCGAATTGCGACCGGCAATATCCGCACTGGCGTGAGCGAAATAAATCGGCCCGAAGTACCTGTCCGAAGCTCGAAAGTGCCGCTCCGGAAGCGGCAGCCCCTACTTAGGTCCTGATGCTCTCGGCTTGGGAAAGGTACAAGAGTCCGATTGCCTGGTCCGCGAGGTTTCAGAACTCTCTTTTGGTCGCATCATGCGACTTATGACAGGGAGAAAAATCATGAAAATCCACGCCGGTGACAAGGTTATTCGCAATGCGCAAACCCAAGATATGGGCAACGTCCGCCTCGGGGACGCAGCACCGGTCTTCACGCGGCCGATCCGCGCGGGCGACAAGGTCGTTCGCGATGCGTCTTCGCGAGGACGCGGGCAAAGTTCGCCTTGGCGACGCAGCGCCGGTCTTTACCCGCTGACTTTTAGGTTGCCCGCGGCAGGGCCTATACTCTCCGCGGGCAACTTACTTTTTTGTGGGTCGATTAATGTCTGCTGTCGATGGAGTGGAAGGACCTCTCGTCGAGTTCTTCCAACTGGTGCCAAATGCCAATGCGCCGCGGCGGGCCGACAAATCCGTTGGCGGAGTCATACCGGCGCGCGCCTTGCGCTATTGCGAGGCCCTGACCACCGCCTCGGCCTTCGGTTGGTATATTTTTCTTCCCATTGCCTTCAAAATTGTGTGGGACGGCCACGACATGCTGTGGACGCATGAAGCATGCGACGAATGGATGCCTCTCACGCGCGACGCCGTTCAGTATCCGGGCCTTGGGAAAACATTCGATCAATTCGCTCCGGATGACATCAAGGGCTTTTCTCCCCCGTTTTTGACGCCTTCCATCCAACCGGGCGGGCTGCAGATCTGGACAGGTTGTATCGCCAGCACGGCGCCGGGATGGAATCTTCTGGTGCGCGGCGTGGCCAATCTCTCGCATGGCTTGGCCTATCACATGCTCGAGGGGATGATCGAAACCGATCTCTGGTTCGGCCCGTTATTCGACAATATCCGCGTTATCAAAACCGATACGCCGATCGAATTCAGGAAGGACGTGCCATTCCTTCAGGTGCAGCCGGTGCGCAAAGAAGTTTGTTCGGACAAATTTCTCCAGAATTACGAGGTCAGGGACCTGACGCAGCTCTCTGCCGAGAACTGGGATGCGTTCAGGCAAACCGTGGTCGCGCCCAACGTCGCCGAGGATCGCAAACGCGGGCAATACGCGGTTTCCGTGCGTAAGCGCGCAGCAGCTCAATCGCCACATCGCGTAAATTCGGCTGATTAGAATCGGCGCCGGCTATCGCCTCGCCCTTTGCGGGCAACGCGGTCACAGTTCCAGCGACCAGACAGCACTGCGACGGAACGTAGCATCCATGCCATCCGATGGATGTCGGTACTTTCCGCCCGGAGAACTGGTGCTTCTGGATGATGCCGAATAATCGCAGCCATGCCCTAATGCTCTCGCCAAGGGGTTTGCCCTGAAGGCCGATCGGCTGGTGTTCAGAGTCGATGGAAAAAGCTGCAACGCGTGACGGATTTCTCGCCAGATATTCGGGGCACAATAGGTCGGTGCGAAGCAGAGCGAACGGCTGCGGCAACCGGCGTCGACCGCACGCTCACGCCCAATGTTTGGACAAGGCCTTCATCTTTTCAATATCTCAGCTCAGGATCGCCGTTCCCGCTCAGGATCGTCGTTCTGTGGGGGAAGAATCGCACGAGCGCATGCATGCTGACCAGGCCCGCATGCTTGCCTTTGACCCAAATCGACCCATTTCAGGCGGTGATTCAGATGTGGTTAACAAATATTAAGTACAACCTTGTGAATTGGTCATCTGTCCCACCTGATCGATATCTGAGCAGTGATTGCCGGCGAATTGCTTTTGCTTTTGCAATGTCGGGCATCAGAGGTTGAAAGCGAACGGGCGCAGAAAGAAATAATCCCATGTCAACCAAATGTGAGTTGGTTGTTAATGGCAAACGGATAACCGCCCGCATCGGCGATACGATCTTAAATGCCGCTCTTGTCTCGCGCATCGTTATTCCTCACGACTGCAACACGGGGCAGTGCGAAACGTGCCGAATACGGGTTTATGCCGGGGAGGTCGATGATCAGGGAACACGTCGAGGCGACACCGTCCTGGCGTGTCAAGCAACCGTCGCCGGCGAGGCGGTGATCGAGTTTGACCAAGTCCCGAGCCCCAGCAAACGTGCCGGTACAGTAGCCTCGGTAGCCAAACTGACGCCCGACATCTTCGCGGTCACTCTGCGGCTCGACAAAGCATTTACCTATCTCCCGGGGCAGTACGTGAAAGTCAGCTTTGCGGGCTATCCGGTGAGGGACTACAGCCCCACGCTTCCTGCCGATGGCATCACGGATTTAAATACGCTCCTATTTCACATCCGCAGGGAACCCGGGGGGGCGGTGTCGAGCGACCTCGGACGGCGGATTTCCGCAGGCACCCGCGTCAGCATTGAAGGGCCGTTTGGAAACTCATTCCACCGCCGCGGAGACGGAAGGATCATCCTTGTATCGAGCGGTACCGGCTTTGCACCGATCTGGGCCGTGGCACGTGCTTCCCGGTTTCGAGAGCCAGACCGCGAGATGATCGTGATCGCCGGGGCCCGCTATGCTCATAATCTTTATATGCGGGAGGCTATGGCATGGCTGGCGCGAACCGGTGTTGAGCGTCTCATATTGACCTGCAGCGGGGACAGCCCCGAACCAGATGTACGGGCGGGACGGCCAACGGCGCATTTACCCAAACTTGATGCCTCGGACACGGTCTTTACGGCTGGAGCGCCTGCAATGGTCGCTGCGGTCGAACTTCTGTCGGAATCTGCCGGGGCCACCTGTTACGCCGATGCCTTTTTGCCCGCAGAGATTTCCCGGCCATGGCGGCAGCGACTGGCGACGCTGGTACGCAACCAATTCAGGGATGACCCGGCCTTGCAGCCCGACCAGTAATCAATGATTTATTCTAATGCGCAATAAAAGCGACATTCTCTGTAAAGTATATTCATTAGGTCGACCTTAAACACGCCGTTGTTACCTCTTGGGGGGCAGCTCGACACGCAGCACCCGGAGGGGACATGAGAGAGCGACGTTGGGTCTACGCAGTTTTGGCTGCATCCTTCTGGTCTCACAGCGCGCTTTCTTCGGACCTGGAGGTTGTCGGCACCGGCGACGGACTGGAATTGCTCCAATCCATCGCAGCAGCTTACAGCACCGACAGACCGGGAAATACGGTCATTGTCCCGCCGAGCATTGGCTCGGGCGGCGCTGTTACGGCTGTCGGCGCTGACCGAAACATCCTTGGCCGAATCGCACGCCCTTTGAGTGAGCAAGAAAGGGCTCAGGGCCTGATCGAGGCTCCCATCATGCGCATTCCATCGGCGATCTATGTTCACCGATCGGCCGGCGTTACCGGCCTGACGGCGGAGCAGCTCACCGGCATCTATTCGGGTGGTATCCAGAACTGGAAAGAAGTGGGCGGCAATGATCTCCGGATCAAAGTCGTACGCCGAGAGGAAGCAGATAGCACGCTCGCAGTGTTGCGTTCCAGTATGCCGGGGTGGAAGCATCTCAAGATTACGCCTCGCTCCAAGCTGGCGATGACCACCCAAGAGGCATTTGAAACAGTCAAGGAGGTCGAGGGCGCCATCGGCTATGGTCCCTACTCTCGAACGCTCGAAGCCTCCTATTCGGTGCTTACAATCGACGGCAAGCATCCGCTCGACAACGGCTACCCCAGCGCTGTCACGCTAGCCCTTTTGTATAAAAAAGGCGGGCTGACGCCGGAAGCCGAGGCTTTTCTAAAATTCGCTAGCTCGTCAACCGCCCATCGGCTCATAACAAATTGGGGCGGCGTTCCCGTCCGGTAAGTGAAACACTGTGCCGCATTTCACTTCCTTAAGCGAGCGATTGGTAACGTGGACGCTCGTCACGGCGCTGGCGACGTTCAGCATGTTGCTGGTTCTCGTACTGCACCAAGTTAACAAAGGTTTCGAACAGCAGACCAACCAGGTATCCCGCTGGTCCGAAGAGCGACTCGCGCAGCGACTTGCGAGCGATGCGCTGCTGGCGCGTGCGCGGATAAACACCTTGTACGATGACGTGGCTACCCGCTTTGCCTCTTTGGCGCAGCGCTCCGACATCTCGAAAGCAATCCAGTCGCGGAATTCGGTCGCAATAAGCGAATTGCTGGCGCCGGCTTTGGAGCTGGCTGACGTCGACGGTGCTCTGGTTCTCGACGAAAAATTACGCGTTCTTGGCGCCGACCGTTTGGATGCCAATATTCTCCGGGCCGACAAAGCGCTTCGTTTTCACCCTATCCTGCGTGACTTACATCGCGCACTAGCCAGCGACCTTAATGATCGCCAAGTCCGTATCACCGGCCGTTTCGATAAATACCTGGCTGAGGCGCTTGCGGCCAATTGGACAGCACCGTTAGCCGGCGTGTTTATCGAACCAATCTTGGATGACTTCCGAGATGTTACGGCGATCATTATCGGGTATCGCCAACTGCGTCGTGAAGAACCGAAATTGGCAGAGTTTTGGCGCCTCACCGATAGAGGGGTGCTAATCGTCGAGGACGGGAAGCTGATCTCAAGTGCCGGCCCGGCTATTGTTGCATCGGAGTTCGATCAGCACAATTCGTCCCATCTTCTCTTTCTCGACGCCGGACGTTACGTAGCCAAATGTGTGGAACTGTGGGCGACAGCTAACCTTTGCGCAGTTGCTCCGTCGGAAGAACTTCAGCACCTCGCCACCCAGGTAATTGCAATCGGTGAGGCCCAGACCACTGCGCTGATATGGTGGCTTATCGGCGCTGTCGTGATTGCGCTGTTTCTTTTTGGGGTTATGTCATGGGCAGTATCTCGTCACATGACCTTGCCATTGCGAGAAATAACCGCGGTGGTCGGCGATGTCGCACGAGGTAATTGGCGGGCGTTCGTGCCAGGTCTGGCGCGGCGAGACGAGGTCGGAGACATTGCACGCGCCGTCGTTCTCCTGGCCCAGTCGGTCGAAGAGCGTGACAAACTTCGAGCCGACGTCTTTGAGCAGAATGCTACGCTTGTTCAAAAAGAAGAGGCCCTCAGGGAGCAAAATCTTTTCTTCGATGCCGCCCTTAACAACATGTCGCAAGGCTTGTGCATGTTTGACGAGACTCACAGGCTGGCGGTGGTAAACAAGCATTTCCTGGAGATCTACGGCATAGACGCAGATAAGCTTCCCCCTAACGCAACGGCACAAGAACTTCTCACGGCGTCGCTGGGCGCAAACTGCCCGACCGATTTTCTCTTGGCAAGGTCGCACGAGCATCTTGTGATTGTTCGGGAGCGCCAGGCCGTCGATTTCTCGCTGGAATTAACAGATGGCCGCATCATCGCCATTTCGCACCGTCCCATGCGCAATGGCGGATGGGTTGAAACACATGAAGACGTAACCGAGAAAAGGGCCGCCGATGCCAAGATAGCGTTTTTGGCTCGGCACGACGCGCTCACCCAGTTGGCTAATCGGGTCCTTTTCCACGATCGCTTGAACGAGGCAATTAAAAATTGCTCCGATGTGAATGCTCAGTTCGCAATCTTGTGCCTCGACCTCGACGGGTTCAAAGTTGTCAACGATACGCTGGGACATTACGCCGGCGACGAATTGCTAAAGCAAATGGCGCAAAAGCTCCTTGGCGTTGCCGGCGACGAGAATACAGTCGCGCGCCTTGGTGGCGACGAGTTTGCCATTATCGATACGTCTCGCAATCAGCCGGATTCGGCAGAACGCCTAGCCGCGCGGTTGAAGGAACTTCTGAAAGCCCCTTTCACGATCTTGGGGCAATCAGTCACTTGCGGGGTAAGCATCGGTGTTGCCGTGGGCAATGCCGCGACCGATCCAGATCATGTTCTGCGCAACGCGGATCTCGCCCTTTACCTCGCCAAGGCCTCCGGCCGCGGCACCTTCCGGCTGTTCGAGCCAAAGATGCATTTCCAAATGCAATATCGGCAACAACTCGAACGCGATCTTCGGGAGGCAATCACTAACCGCGAGCTGCAGGTGCATTTTCAACCAATGATCCATCTCGGACAAAACGAGATAAGCGGGTTTGAAGCATTGGTGCGGTGGAAACATGCGGAACGCGGCGACGTCTCCCCGGCGGAGTTCATTCCACTTGCCGAAGAGGTTGGTCTGATCGAAAAGCTGGGAGAGGCCGTCCTGCTTGAAGCCTGTTCGGAAGCGGCGAAATGGCCACGGCCTCTCAAGATTGCGGTGAATATCTCCGCGGTGCAATTCCGCACCCGATCGTTGACCGCTTGTGTGATGAAGGCGTTATCCGCGTCGGGATTACCCGCCCATCAACTTGAGCTAGAGGTGACCGAATCCGTAATTCTTCATGATGATCCCGAGACCTTGTCCACGTTGCGAGAGCTCAGAGAGCTCGGGATCAAGATTTCCATGGATGATTTTGGAACGGGATATTCGTCGCTCAGCGGCTTGCGCAGCTTCCCGTTTGATAAAATCAAGCTCGACCGGTCTTTTGTTCGCGACGCGCTTGTCCGTCCTGACTGCGCTGCGATTGTGCGCACCGTGGCGGATCTGGGAAAGAGCTTGGGTATGACGACGACCGCAGAAGGCGTGGAGACTGTCGAACAATTGGAAAACGTACGCCGACATGGCTTTACCGAAGCGCAGGGTTTCCTTTTCAGTTCTGCTGTTCCTGCCTGGCGGGCACGGCAGATGATAGAACAACGTGACTTTACCCAAAGAGTGGCGTGATGAGCGCGAGCCTTTGCCCCGCACACACCACTGCAGATTGAGCGTCGCGACATTTGGGCAATCCGCCCGCCGACCGTTGTCGCGGTTACCGCTGCGTCACGATCCGGATGGGTCGCGCATGCCGCGAGTGACGGATTTGCGTATGGTCGAACACATTGACCCACATATAGAGATCCCGGCCCGGCACCAAGTTGTGGTCAAACTTGCCGTCAGTTTTTAGCACCCGCATGGTCTCAAGATGCCAATGGCCGTCTTTCCATTTGGCGGCGCCGCGCAGGTCCGCGCGATCACCCTCATAATTGCCGGCAATCAGAACGGCGGGCAGCACCGTTCCTACCGGGATCGTGGCGTCGAGTTCGGGCGAATAAGGCACGGTCTCGGTATCAGTCATCATCCACCAGCGCGCGCCTTCCGTATCGCTGGAGTCGGGATCGAGGTCGAACTCGCCGAGCGCCGCGACCGTGGCTTTCCAATCCTTTGGCAGCCGTGGGAGTGTCAAAGGACCTGAAGGGCTGCCGGGAGGCACGCCTGCATAATTGTAGCTGTAGAAGGCGCGGCCGGGATCATTCCAGTAGCCCGCCTGATAGCGCGCCCGTCCTGCGGCTTCCGCGGGTGTCGGTTCACGCGGGACATCGAAATATTGATCATCCACAAAGCCGAGATGCCCGCCGCGCGAGGCTTTCCACTGCCACACGTCCATGTGGTTGCCCGGCGCGGTGTAGTGATAGCCCATGCCGTGGATCGGAGCGGGCTTGTCGCCAAGCGGCTTGGTGCCAAGGTAAGTACTCTCTCCGCTGCCAAATGTCGGCGAGCGCGAAAAGCCGACCGCCAGCTTGTCTTCATAGAAGTCATTGACGTCCGCCAGATCGACGCGGGTGGCGAGAAAATGCCAGCCATCATCCTTTTTGATGACCGGCACGCGACGCAGCGAACGGTTCGGGTCTTCCCATTTGAACGCGAAGTAGGCGCGCTCGCCGTCATGCACGGCACGCACTTCGACCAGCGACTCGCCGGTGCCGCCGAGGTTCCCCCCTTGCTGGGTCCGAACGTAGACTGGCCGGGTTTTTGCCCAAACCTCGTCATCAAGCACGCCGTCCAGCCGCGGAACACCGTCGACCCGTGTTACGACCAAGGTGTCGCGCGTGGTCCAATCGACGCCTGCTGCGAGGGCAATGGTCGCAACGCCGACGGCCGCGGCAATGAGCAGCGGATAGGGACGTACAGCTCGCGTGATCACCAACCGGGCGGGGCGGAACAAGCGCAAGAGCTGCCACCAGCCGCCGGCCATATAATGCGCCAGGACATGCAGGAAGATATAACCGAAGCCGATAAAGGCGCTGATCGAGTGTACCCATACCCACCAGCCGCCATAGCCGAGATAGAGGATGATGCCGGTTACCGTCATCACGGTAATCAGCGCGTAGACAAACCAGTGCAGCCCGACATTGACCCCCTGCCAGCGCAACTTGCTTCCCACCGGCATGAGCGCGACGCGCACTTTGGCGAGCGCGTTGCGGGCAGTGAGCCCGGCGCGGTTCAAATAAACAAGATAGGCGGAAGCACAGAAGAATAGGCCAAGACCGGCGAAGAAATGCCAGGTCCACATCTCGCCTTGCGGCATGATCGGCGAGAGCCATTGAGACAAGCTTGGGAGCACATAGCCAAACGTGGCCATACGAATGCCTGTGAACAGACTGACAACGAAAGCGATCGCCGTGGCCCAATGCAAAATGATTGTGCCGACATCGCTGCGCGGCGGCGCCTCGCGCCGGTCCCGCGCGAAAGAGGCATGCGTTTGACCGCTGGAAAAACTCGGGTTTCGGGGATCGCGAACTTTGTCCCGCTGCCTCACGTCTGTCATTCCGCAAATCCTCTTTTCAGGCAATTTTGAAAATGCGCCGCACAACCCATGGCGCGGTAAGGTCAGGCCGCAGGTCAAATTCTACCGAAAAAGGTAAGAAACTCTTAACCAAAAACCTGCTGGTCGGTCCACCCTGAGAGGCGCTCCGCGCCTCATGCCAGGCAGGAGAAATCCGTTGAAGGGGTGCATTGGCGCGTACTCGCCCAAAGTCATCGCGGCCTCGAACACCGCTCGCGAATTCCTTGGATCGGAGCGCAGGGCTCTTGGTGCCGCAAGAGGGATTCGAACCCCCGACCCCGTCATTACGAAACGAGAATTCCAACAGTTTCAATAATATGCACCAGTGCTGCCAATTTCGCAGGAGTGCACGTCCGGACGGGATTAGGCGACGGTGCGCAGCACTCTGCCGTTAGAAGCCGGAACCCCAGCAGCGAATTATCGCGAACCCGCGTGAACGCCAGAAACTGCAACCGAGCTGTAACCACAGGATGATCTCAACGGAAATTGGAGCGGCCGAGTGGGGCTCAGCGGTCTTGCTGGCAAGAGCTACGCGGTGGCGACTTGGGACGCCCACTTCCTTTGCGGCCTCGAAGAATGGCGGAAGCAAGCTAACGCGGCTTTGCTCGCCGGGGCAATCCCTTCCTTTCGTATCGTAGGTTGAACCCATCACTTGCTACAGGGCGAGCACGCTGGGTCCAACAGATTATTGCCACGGTGAAAGCAAGCAGGAAGGTTGAACCTAGTGCGACGTAAGGAGCCAAAATCAGAACCTGCAACATCGGGACTCTCCAGCGGCTGTTTGCGAGCCAACCGCTCCCAGAGTCGTTCGTTCCAATGTTTTTAGTTAATGGGGATTAATCCCGATAAGGTTTACGTTTCGTTAATGAATTTTGTCGGATGCTCCCAACCAGCAGGAGATGTGTTGATGCTGGCTCTGCGAGATGTCCTAGCGGGAGATGACTGTCCTTGCTCGAGCACGCTTCTCGGGGCTTTGTATAGAGCAACGCCGGACCAGTATGAGGGAGTGATAGAGAGCATTCCGCTCGATGTTCGCGCGGTACTGGCGCTTTATTGTTATAGACGAGCACATCTGCAAGCGATTGGCCTGGCCATCGCGGCTACGTGCGAGGAAAGCGATCTGCGCGTCCACGGGCAGTCTGCCGGATCAGCGCTATTCCATAGAGCGAGACAAATTCATCAGGATCCACTCCCGTCTGCTTTTCGTGTTCGAAAAACAGTCACTCTCTCGCTCGGCGCACTGAAGCACGGGGTTTTCGACGAGGAAGATGAGGTCATCGAGCCCTTCGACGATCTACCTGCTTCTCCCAATGTTCAGCAGACTCGATTAGTTCGCATTACCAATCGGGGAGGGGAACTGGATACTACGCCAGCACTGAACCCGAGGAGCCGTCCGGCCTAGTCCTCTCCGCCCGGACGGCTGCCCGAATAGCTCCGTTTGATGGTTCTGCCATGCAAATGCTAATCACGTTGTCGGTAGTGGTCGCTCGGGGATGATCTCCAGCTCAAGGGAGGGGGAGACCAAGTACGAACGCGCATGAGGGCTGGCCTACCGACCGTTCCTTTTCTTCTGCATAAGGGCCGCCAAATTTACAACCATTTCGGTTAGGTGCTTCGCTGCGTCAGTGAAGTCGCGACCCTGATCTGCAAGGCGCTCAACTGATGCCGCCTCCTTCGCGATGGCCCCCTTCGTGTACTCGATCAGGTAGTCGAGTGGGGGCTGTGGTTCGCTAATTTTTGATTGAGTGATCGACATAACATCCTCCCCTGTATACAGGCGGGAGCGCGGTCGCGTCTCTCAGTCACCGGTGCCCGGCGCAAATCCGCTGTCGGTGATTCGGGGAATACTAGGTATATGTCCGGATGCAGACTGAGCAAAATTGACCACAAACCAAAATGACGCGGCTAAAAGGTCAGTAGTCCCTACTTATTTCGCGAAAATTGAGCCGCGCGCAACGCCGAAACCCTTCCGCGGTAGAGGCGTTGTTTTGTAAAATCACCTCTGCATCTTCTGATAAGGCCCCGGGAGGGGAGGTCCTGTTATGACGCTTTCGAAACCTAAGAAGAAAAAGCTCCCGTTCGATCCCAAAACGTTTCTTTCGAAAGTAAACGGGGGACATAGCCTATCCGATTATCGCAAGAACGAAACTGTGTACGCGCAGGGCGATCCTGCGATTCTGTTTTTTACATTCACCAAGGCAAAGCCAAGATCACCGTTCTCTCGGAGCAGGGGAAAGAAGCCGTGGTCGCGCTGCTGGGACCCGGGGATTTCTTTGGCGAAGGATGCCTGGCCGGACAGCCGCGGCGCATGGCCACGGCCTCGGCCATGACGGATTGCGTCATCGCGCGCATGGCAAAGGCGGACGTCGTCCGCGTGATTCACGAACAGCCGGCGTTTTCCGAGCTATTTATCTCGCACCTGTTGGCGCGGAACATCCGCGTAGAGGAGGATCTGGTCGATCAATTGTTCAATTCGAGCGAAAAGCGGCTGGCGCGCGTTCTTCTGCTGCTGGCAAATTTCGGCAAGGAGACTAAGCCCGAGCCGGTCATCGCGAAGATCAGCCAAGAGACGCTCGCGGAGATGATCGGCACCACGCGATCGCGCGTCAGTTTTTTCATGAACAAGTTTCGGGATTTGGGCCTTATCACCTACAACGGGCACATCGAGGTCCACAGTTCGCTGTTGAACGTGGTCCTGCACGAAAAGCCCGAAATCAGCGCTGGATGAGTTCGGCCTGCCGGTAGGCGGGAACGTCTGGATTGGCGGCACGTAGCGCCAGCCCGGTCGTGAGGGCAAAAATCGATCTTTCAACCACCGAAGCAGTCAAGGCCGCCGTACGGCGGCCAACCCTATTGTTTACTCTGCTGGATGGCGCAGCCGCATCGGGGTGCCAAGATCATGCGGTAAAAACTAGCCCGCGCTATTGTCGATTACCATTGCCACAAGTTTAGCAAGCTTGTCCCGAGTGAGGTCGCCTGAATTTGAGATATATGGTTCAACATCGGGAGGATACACGAAGCCAATACCCTTTGAAGAGCCGCTATCGCCGCTGCGGCTCACGATGATGTTTCCGAAAGCCGTAGAAATATTGATTGGGGCTCCGTCCCCAATTTTGAAGCAGACGCCTACCGGTTTATGGTCCCGCATATCAACTTGTGGGGCAAAGGAGAACTGTCCGCTCGGAAACTGCTGCTTGAGCTCCGATAAAAATGGAATCACGTTTTCTTCCAACGCTCTTTTACAGTACTCAGCATCATCTGACCGCGCGTGGCATGATCCGCGGCATTTGCTGCCTGCTTGTCCTTTTCGACAACAGCGCAGCCACTTTAATTCTGAATTTCTCCGCCAGCTCATGAGCGTTCATACAATTCCTAGGAAACCCACGGAGTTATAGGGGCAGTTAACGTCGGGATCGCCGCGGCAGCTTCTAGATGATGATGCTTTAGGACTGTGTTTTCTTGACGGCGTGAGCCTCCTCTAATTCAGAACGGTTTCCGAGCGATATATGCCAGCTTGCGCTGGAACGCTGGGGGCGTTTTGGGAGTGGAAATCTCGATACAGGCTTGCTTAGGGTCCTCGCTCAGCGGTCCAATAACCCGAGCAAGACGCGGCCTTCCACTTCCCTTGGCCATTGCTGGCTGACAATTGGCCCGATCCGGTAGCGCTGTTGTATCCGTGAACGATCGCCACGCTGAGTGATCCGCGGCCAGTCACCGTTCCAGAAATGACACCCGGTGCATCGCCGCCGTTACTGAGCGTGCTCTCCTTGATGTGTATTGAATATTTGAGACCGTTGCTGCAAATACCCTGTTCTGTGACAATCGAGACGCTCCACATGCCATCATAAGGCGGCACCGCAGCAGCCAGACCCGATGTTGCAAGAGTCGCTGCGAGTAATCCCGTGGAGAACCCAAGTGCCAATATGAACGCAAACCGCGACTGAGGCGGAATGGTCGCCGAGCTGGTCGACACAATTCTTGGCATGATCCACGGCCGGTGAAGGTCATGAATGCTGAGTTCGACTGTGGCATCAGGACTGTGGCGTTGCATACCGAGGCGGAGCGTCGGGCGATGTTCGTGCGTCAGGCCGATGAGGCGGTGGTGCTGCGTAAGACCTCGGAGGGTATCGCCTACCTGGATCATGCGCGTTCTGGAGCGCGCGGTGTGCGAGTCCGGCGCTGATGCGGTGTGGGTGGGCTGGGGTTTCGTCGCTGAGGATGTGGCGTTCGCCGAGTTGTGCGAGCGGTTGGGGTTGATGTTCATCGGGCCTCCGCCGGCGGCGATGCGCATGCTCGGTGACAAGGTCGAGGCCAAATTGCTGGCCGAGAAGGTGGGCGTTCCGGTGGCGCCGTGGAGCGGTGGCCCGGTCGAGACCCGCGAGGATGCCCGTCGGCACGCCGAGGCAGATCGGCTATCCGCTGATCATCAAGGCCCGTAGTGGCGGCGGGGGCCGCGGGATCCGCAAGGTGTTCGGCCCCGAGCGAGCTCGACGTCGCCCTCGAGCGCACTCAGGGCGAGGCGCGAGCGGTCGTTCGGCGATCCGGTGATGTTTATGGAGCGGCTGGTCACCGATGCCCGTCATGTCGAGGTGCAGGTGATCGCCGATAATTACGGCAATGTGTGGGCGCCGGGGGTGCGGGATTGTTCGATTCAGCGGCGCAACCAGAAGGTGATCGAGGAGTCCAGTTCCCCGTGCTGACCAAGGAGCAGGCCGATCATTTGCGGGGCGTGTCGGCGGATCTGGTGCGTACGGCCGGGTATCGCGGGGCGGGCACGGTGGAGTTCCTGTACCAGCCGGAGCACAAGATGTTCACGTTCCTGGAGGTCAACACCCGGCTGCAGGTGGAGCACCCGATCACCGAGGTGACCACCGGGATCGATTTGGTGAAGCTGCAGATCTTCGTGGCCAGCGGGGAGCGTGCTGGACGGGCGAGCCGTCCGGCGGAGTTCGGTCACGCGGTGGAGGCGCGGCTCAACGCCGAGGATGCCGATAACGGGTTCGCGCCGGCGCCGGGCATGGTGCGGTTGTTGAAGTTCCCGCTGGGTCCGGGGATCCGGGTGGATACCGGGATCGCGCAGGGCGACGTGATTCCGCCGGACTATGACTCGATGGTCGCCAAGATCATCGCGTGGGGCCGGGATCGCAGCGAGGCGCTGGCGCGGCTGCGGACCGCGTTGCGGGAGACCACGGTGGTCATCGAGGGGGGTACCACGAACAAGTCGTTCCTGCTCGATCTGCTGGACCGCGACGAGGTGATCTCGGCCTCGGCCGATACCGGCTGGCTGGACCGTACCGACGCCGGCCACCGCGACCGGTCCCACGCCGGTGGCCGATATCGCGCTGATCGCGGCCGCGGTCGACGCCTACGAGGCCGAGGAAGGTCTGGAGCGGGCCGCGTTCTTGGCGCTCGGCGCGGGGGGGTCGACCGCGGGCCAGCCATGCCGATCGGCCGGCGGTCGAACTGAGCTACCAGGGCCAGGCCTACACGCTCACCGTCGGGCAGATCGGTCCGCGCCGCTACCGGGTCGACGGGGACAGCGGGGAACTGGTCGTCGACGTCGACCGGCTCGGCGAGTTCGAGAGTCGTCTGACCGCTCGGAGACCGACGCTTCCAGATCGTGACGGTGGCCGGTGCCACCGGGTTTCTGGTCGAGGTGGACGGCATCAGTCACCGGATCAGCCAGGACGAAGCCGGCTTGGTCCGCGCGCCGGCTCCGGCGGTGGTGGTGGCGTTGCCGGTGGGCGTGGGCGACGAGGTCGAGGCCGGGGCCACGCTGGTGGTGCTGGAGAGCATGAAGATGGAAACCGCGGTGCGGGCACCGGCTGCGGGTCGGGTCCGTGAGGTGTTCGCCACGGTGAACAATCAGGTCGATGCCGGCGCGGCGCTGCTGCGTTTCGACGCTGCCGGGGAAAGCAAGACGGCCCGAGCGCTGCCTCGAGTTCAGTTCCGCACCCAGCGCAGGGTGGAGGACGTGAGCCCGCGCGCAGCGGCGTTGACCCGGCTGGACGAACTGCGCGCCCTGATCACCGGGTACGACGTGAGCGCGGGCCGGGCCCGGGCGTTGGTCACCGAGTACGACCGGCTGCGCGCGGCAGCTGCCGTTCGACGACCCGCATCTGGTGGCCGCTGAACTGGCGTTGCTGGACACCTTCGCCGATATCTGCGAGATCTCCCGCAACCGCCCGACGTTGGACGAAGAGGACACCGACGAGCGGGTCCACAGCCCGCGGGAGTACTTCCACTACCTACCTGCATTCCCTGGACGTCGACGTGGAGGGCCTGCCGGCGGCATTCCGAGCCAAGATCGTGCGCGCGCTGCGCGACTACGACATCGACGGACCTCGAGCCCGGCCCGGCGCTCGAGGAAGCGGTCTACCGGCTGTTCCTGGCGCAGCAGCGGATGGCGAACCTGGTCCCGGTCGTCACCGCGCTGCTGGAGCGCTGGCTGAGCGCCGACGACATTCCGTCGGCTGCCCACGCAGTGACGTGGGCGAGGTGCTCGACCGGCTGATCGTCGCGACCCAGCTGCGCTACCCGGTGATCGGCGACGTGGCCCGCAATCTGCGGTTCCGGTTCTTCGACGAGCCACTGATCGCGCGCGGCCCGCGAGCAGCGTCTACGACGCCGTGCGCGACGGCCTGCAGCTACCTCGCCGAGCATCCCGACGCGCCCGACTACGCCGCACGCATCGAGGCGCTGGTCGCGACGCCCGGAGCCGCTGATCGAGCTGCTGGCCGAACGCATCACCGCCCCGGGCCGCGCCGTTGCTCGAGGTCCTCACCCGGCGGTACTACCAGATCCGCGCCCTGGAGGACGTCACGACCTTCGACCAGGCGGGCGGCCGTTCGTCACCGGCGACCTACGAGCTGGCCGGCGAGCAGCTGCACCTGGTCTCGACGGTCACCGACCGGGCGCGATCTGCCCGCCGCCCTGGTGCTGTCGACGGGATCGCCGAGGCGCGACCCCGGCGGACCTGGTCGTCGACATCTACCTGTCCTGGCCGGACGCGCCCGCCGACGCCGACGAGCTGTCCGACGGCTTGCGTGAGGCGCTGGCCGGCATCCCAGCGCTGACCGGCTGGCGCCGGGTGACCGTGACGGTCGTCGGCGCCGGCGACCGGTGCATCAGTTGACGTTCCGGCCGGCCGCCGAGGCGGGCTGGCCGAGGACCGGACCATCCGCGACATGCACCCGCTGACCGGGCAGCGGCTGGACCTGTGGCGGCTGAAGAACTTCGACGGCACCCGGCTGCCCGCCGCGGAGGACACCTACCTGTTCCACGTGGTCGCCAAGGACAACCCGACCGACGAGCGGCTGATCGCGCTGGCCGAGGTCCGCGACGTGACCCCGCTGCGCGACGCGCGACGGCGAGGTCATCGGCTTCCCGGCGGTCGAGCGGCGCTGGCCGCGTGCCTGGACAGCATCCGCCGGGCGCAGGCCCAGCGCGGCAAGCAAGCGGCTCGACAACAACCGGGTCTTCCTGTACGTCTGGCCGCCGCATCGAGGTGCCGCTGTCGACGGCTCCGGCGATTCGCGCGACGCGATCGCGCCGCTGACGGTCGGCGCCGGGCTGGACGAGATCATGATCCTGGCCGGCTGCGAGGAGCCGGGCGGCGGCAGCCCGCGCGACGTGGCGCTGCGCTTCTCCTACCAGCGCCGGGCGCCGGCGTCGCGCTGACGGTGACCGACCCGCCGACCGAGCCGATGCGCCCGCTGGACGACTACACCCAGAAGGTGCAGCGCTCGCGGGCCCGCGGCACGGTCTACCCGTACGAGCTGGTCCCGCTGCTGACCGGCGCCGACGGCAGCTTCGTCGAGTACGACCTCGACGACGACGGCGCGCTGGTCCCGGTCGACCGGCCGCCGGACGCAACAAGGCCGGCATCGTCGTCGGCGTGGTGACCACGCCCGACCGACGCGCTACCCCGAGGGCATGACCCGGGTCGCGCTGTTCGGCGACCCGACCAAGGCGCTGGGCACGGTCGCCGAGCCGAGTGCGCCCGCGTGGTCGCCGCCATCGACCTGGCCGAGGAGCTGCGGTGCCGGTCGAGTGGTTCGCGCTGTCCTCCGGCGCCAAGATCTCGATGGACAGCGGCACCGAGAACATGGACTGGGTGTCCCGCGCGCTGCGCCGGATCATCACGTTCACCCAGGACGGCGGCGAGATCAACGTCGTCGTCGCCGGCATCAACGTCGGCGCCCAGCCGTACTGGAACGCCGAGGCCACGATGCTGATGCACACCAAGGGCATCCTGGTCATGACCCCGGACAGCGCGATGGTGCTGACCGGCAAGCAGTCGCTGGACTACTCCGGCGGCGTGTCGGCCGAGGACAACTTCGGCATCGGCGGCTACGACCGGGTGATGGGCCCCAACGGCCAGGCCCAGTACTGGGCGCCGAACCTGCCGGCGGCCGTGCGACATCCTGTTCGCCGCACTACGACCACGCCTACGTCGCGCCGGGCGAGCGGTTCCCGCGCCGCGCCGACACCGCCGACCCGCTCGACCGCGACGTCCGCGAGCTTCCCGCACGTGCACCCGTCCAGCGAGTTCACCACGGTCGGCGACATCTTCTCCGCGAGCACCAACCCGGACCGCAAGAAGCCGTTCGACATCCGCACGGTGATGCGTGCGGTCGTCGACCAGGACCACGCGGTGCTCGAGCGCTGGGCCGACATGGCCGACGCCGACACGTCGGTCGTGTTCGACGCGCACCTCGGCGGCTATCCCGGTGAGCGTCATCGGCATCGAGTCGCGGGCCATCCCGCGCAAGGGCTGGTACCCCGCCGACGGGCCCGACCAGTGGACGGCGGGCACGCTGTTCCCGCAGTCGTCGAAGAAGACCGCCCGGGCGATCAACGCCGCCAGCGGCAACCGGCCGCTGGTGGTGCTGGCCAACCTGTCCGGCTTCGACGGCTCGCCCGGAGTCGCTGCGCAACATCCAGCTGGAGTACGGCGCCGAGATCGGCCGGGCCATCGTCAACTTCGACGGCCCGATCGTGTTCTGCGTGGTCTCCCGCTACCACGGCGGCGCCTTCGTGGTGTTCTCCGGCGCGCTCAACGACAACATGGAGGTGCTCGCCGTCGAGGGCTCGTTCGCCTCGGTCATCGGCGGCGCCCCCGCCGCGGCGGTCGTGTTCACCCGAGAGGTCAACCGACGGTCGCGGCCGACCCGGCCGTACGCGAACTCGAGGCGCAGCTCGCGCCAGCACGGACGCCGCGGCCAGGCCAGCTGCGGGTCGAACTGGCCGCCACCCGCACGGCAGTGCGGTCGGACAAGCTCGGCGAGGTGGCAGCCGAGTTCGAAGCCGTCCACAACATCGAACGGGCCCGCGAGGTGGGCTCGGTCCACTCCATCATCCCGGCGGACGAACTGCGCCCAGCATCGTCACGGCCGTGGAGCGTGGAATGGCCCGAACAGTGGATGCGCTGGCTTGCCCCCGTTGGGCGTTGAAAGCCGGTGAACGATTCTCTCGCCCCACCATGGTGGACGAAATTTGCCGCCTGCGCCCGGTTGGGGCGCGCATTTGATGTTGATGGTGTCCGGCCCAGGCAGCCATCACGTCAGATCGCCGAGTGCTATGTTGCCGATCCGATCACCTCGCGTCCCCTGCGTCGAGGATTTGTTGAGCTGCAAGCGCCGGGTCAGCTCGCCGTCGCGGACCTGGCGTTCCACCTCGACGCGGATCTTCTTAACCTGGGGATTCGATAGCGCCGGTCCAGCACCGTGTCGCGGACCATCCCCCAGGTCCAGTCGACCTGCTGAGCGCGGCGACGGGCCTCGAACTCCCCCGCGTCGGTCAGCGCCCGGCGATGTTTGAGCACCGTGTCCCACAACTCCGTCAGGCCGGAGCCCTCGAGCGCGCTCATGGTCCGTACCGGTGGACGCCACAGGCTGTCACGCGGATGAATCAACCGAATCGCGCCCGACAACTCCCGCGCCGCGGCCTTGGCCTCCACGGCGTGCTCGCCGTCGGCCTTGTTGACCACGACGAGGTCGGCCAGCTCGAGGATGCCCTTCTTGATGCCCTGCAGCTCGTCGCCGGCGCCGGGCAGCGTCAGCAAGACGAAGAAGTCGACCATGTCGGCCACGGCCATCTCGGACTGGCCGACCCCCACGGTCTCGACCAGGATCACGTCGAAGCCGGCGGCCTCGCACAGCAGCATGGTCTCGCGGGTGGCCTGGCGACGCCGCCGAGCGTCCCCGACGGGGGGACGGCCGGATGTAGGCGTCGGGGTCGCGCGGCCAGGCGGGCCATGCGGGTCTTGTCGCCCAGGATCGAGCCGCCGGTCCGGTGGCGACGGGTCGACGGCCAGCACCGCCACCCGGTGGCCGTCCCGGTGAGGCGGGTGCCCAGCGCCTCGATGACGGTCGACTTGCCCACGCCGGGGACGCCGGTGATGCCGACGCGCATGCGCTGCCCGGCGTGCGGGCAGCAGCGCCAGCAGCAGCTGCTGCGCGCTGCTCGCGGTGATCGGCCCGGGTCGACTCCACGAGCGTGATGGCCCGCGCCAGCGCGGAGCGATCGCCGCTGCGAACGGCCGCCGCCAGCTCGTCGACTGGGTTGTTGCCGTCAGCTGCCATCTAGGTTCAAGTCATATCCCATCCGCTCGGCGAGCTTGTTCAGCAGGCCGATCGCGGCATCGGCGATCACCGTGCCGGGCGGGAAGATCGCGGAGGCGCCCGCGGCGTACAGCTCGTCGAAATCGCCGGGCGGAGATGCCGCCGACAACGATC